>NZ_VLIY01000043.1 GCF_007489285.1 Skermania sp. ID1734 | reverse complement strand
TGTCAACGGTTCGCGAAAACTGACCCCTGGTGGGTTTCTGAAAAGTGACCCTCTGGAGGGTGTGTGTTGGGAACTTGGGCCGTAGCCCGGGCTCTAGATTTGGTCGGCGAACCGGTGCCGGATGGCTGCCAGTTGTCGGCGTACTTCGTGCAGTTCGGCGCGGCAGCGCCGTTCCTTGCGGGCATCGCCGTGACCGCCTTGAATGTGTTCGATCTGCCGTGTGAGCGTGTCTGAGGCCCGTTGGAGTTCGGCGAGGAAGTACTGCGCCTGTAGAACGTCGGCGTCAACTGTTGCCACCGTCGTCACGCTAGACCACCCCACAGCGGGCCGGGTGCGCAAAGCGCGCACCTGAACCCGAAGTCGTTAGTCGTTGGTGGCCCGATTTTTGCCCAGGAGCTCGCGGCGGGTGCGGGTGCGGTAGGAGTCGCCGGTGAGGGTGAGCACTTCGGCGTGATGCACGAGGCGGTCGATCATGGCTGCGGCGACGACGTCGTCGGAAAAGGTCTCTCCCCACCGCCCGAACGGCAGGTTGGAAGTGACCATGACCGAGCCCTGCTCGTAGCGGGAGGCGATGAGCTGGAAAAACAGGTTCGCAGCGTCCTGGTCGAACGGGATGTAGCCGACCTCGTCGATGATGATCAGTTTGTAGCGGCGGATCTTTTTTAGCTCGGCCTCGAGCTGGCCGGCGTGGTGGGCGGCGGCCAGGCGGGCAATCCAGTTCGACGCGGTGTCGAACAGCACCGAGTAGCCGGCGTAGGCGGCCTTCACCCCCAGCCCGATCGCGATGTGGGTTTTCCCGATGCCGGGTGGTCCGAGCAGGATCACGTTCTCGGCTTTGGGCACGAACATCCCGGTCGCCAGGTGCGCGAGCACGTCTCGGCGCAGGCTGGGCAGGTGGTCGAGGTTGAAGTCCTCCAACGTCTTGATGGCCGGAAAGTGCGCGGTGCGGATCCGCATGGTGGTGCCCGAAGCTTCCCGGTCGGCCAGTTGGCGTTGCAGGACCGCGGCGAGGTACTCCTCGTGCGACCAATTCTCGTCACGGGCTTGTTCGGCGATGTCTTCCCATACCCGCCCGATCGTGGGGGTCTTCAGCGCCCGGGTCAGGTAGTTGAGCTGGGCGGGTAATCCGTCGGCGGGCACCGACGCCAGTACGGGTGTGTCGGCCGGTAACGGCGGGGCCGGCGCGGTCTTCTTCTTGGTCGCTGTGGTCATGAACTGTTCCTCACTGTTGTTGGGGTGGAGTCGAAATCAACGCCGAACAGGGCGTCGTAGTCAGGCAAGGCCCGCAGCGCCACGGGGTGGCCATCGCCGTGGTGGCGGCGGGCGGCCTGGGCTCGTCGTTGTCGGTGGTCGGCCAGTGCGGAGCGCAGTCCGGCGGCGAGCTCGACGTGTGTGGGGTCGGTCACCGTCACATGGGTCGCCCACGACCGTTGGTGGCGGGCGACGAGCTGGCCGTCGCATCGGGCGGTCACCTCGGCCGGGGTGGCGATGACGTCGACGAAGCGGCCGATCACCCGCGGGTCGACGGAGTAGTCGCTTGTGTCGAGGCGCACGTAGTAATCCCGGGCCAGGCGGATACGGGTGGTCAAACCCACCTGCGGGGCCACCGGAGACAGCTCCAGCATTGCCTGGCGGTCGGTCTCGAACAGGTCGACCGGGCGGGCGCTGATCGAGCGCACCGTGCGAGTGTTCGCGCGGACCAGCCACTCAGCGAGTTGATCGTTGAAGTCGTGCGGAGAGGTGAATCGCCGGCCGGGCAGGAACGACGTCTCCAGGTAGCCGTTGGCGCGTTCGACCATGCCCTTGTACTCAGGATCGCGAGGCGGGGCTAGCTGTATACGGGTGGCGAGCGTTCCGGCGAATCCCGCCGCCAATGTGGAGACCCGGCCCGTGCCACCAATCGCGGCCTCGCGGTCCCACACGAGCGTTTTCGGGACCCTGCCCCATTCGCGTAGCACCATCCACATCCCGGCCAGGATGTCTCCACCCTGCCGCGAGGGGATCATGACCGCGCTGATGGTGCGGGAGAATCCCGCGACCATGACCAGGACCGGCAATACCCGGTCTTGGCCCTCGCCGACCGGGATGCGTGGCTCGGGAAACCACAAGTCGCACTGTGCGATCGCACCCGGACGGTAGACGAACCGGTCGACCGGGTCGATCCCGACGTACTCCGGGCGGATCTGTTGCAGCCGCTTTTTCAACGGCGATATCGAGTACGGCCACCCGATCCGCTCGGCGATCACCGGCGCCGGCATCTTCGGCCACTCCGCCAACAGCACCCGAATCTGGGGCTCGTACTCATCGGCAACCGAACCGCGGCCCTGCCGCTGATACTGCGGCGGCCGATCCGACGCCAACGCCGCCCGAACCGTGTTGCGCGAGATCCCCAACCGGCGAGCGACCTCACGAATCGGGACGTCCTCCGCCCGATGGAGCCGTCGTATCTCCGCCCAATCCTCCACAGAAATCATCCCTCCAACAGACCACCAAGTGGGTCAGTTTTCCGGGACCCCCAGAGGTCTACTTTTCAGGAATCGGCGACA
>NZ_VLIY01000042.1 GCF_007489285.1 Skermania sp. ID1734 | reverse complement strand
GATGTCGACGGTCAGTTAATTCCCCAGGGGTGTCTGTCAGGTAATTCCCCATGTTCGGGTGTGCCGTGTTCAGCGTAGCGGGCTGGTTCGGCCGGTGTCGGTGGCTCGGTTGCCGGGGCGTTTGCGGGGCCTGTAGGAGGGGCCGTCCATGAGGATCTGGTGGCTGGTGTTGATCAGTCGGTCGAGTAGGGATTCGGCGACGACGGGGTTGGGAAACAGCGGGTACCAGTCCTTGGGTGCGCGGTTGCTGGTCAGGATCAGCGGTTTGGCGGCGATGGCGCGGTCGGAGACGAGGTCGTAGAGGTCGTCGGACTGGGTGGTGGTGTGCTCGCGCATGGCGAAGTCGTCGACGATCAACACGAGCGGGCGGGTGTATTCGCGGATGCGTTGTCCGATGGTGCGGTCGGCGTGGCCGCCGGCGAGGTCGGCGAGCATGCGGGCGCATTTGACGAACCGCACGTCGCCGCCGCGGCGGGCAACTTGATGTCCGAGTGCTTGTGCCACATGGGTTTTCCCGACACCGACCGGACCGTAGAGAATGACCGACTCGCCGGCGTCGAGCCAGCGCAACGCGGCCAGGTCGCGCAGCATTGCGGCGGGCAGTTTCGGGTTGGCGGTGAAGTCGAAGTCTTCGAAGGTGGCTTGTTGTTCGAAGCGGGCTCGCCGGACCCGGCGGGCCAGCGCGGCGGTCTCGCGGCGCGCGATTTCGTCCTCGCACAGCACTTGCAGGAATTCCAGGTGGCCGAGTTGGCCGTCGCGGGTCTGGGCCAGGCGGGCATCGAGAGTGTCGAGCATGCCGCCGAGCTTGAGGGTTTTCAGTGCGGCGCGCAGGCTGGGGTCGTGAATGGTCATGGTTGATTCCTCGATCTGATATGTGGCGGGGTGGGTGAATTTCCGAATATGTAGGCAGTTCAACGGTTTCGATCAATCGCTGGCCGAGGGGTGTCAGGCGCTGCGTTCGGTGTCGAAGGCGTCGGGTCCGCGCAGGAACGCCGGGGTCGGTGTCGGTGCTGGTGCGGGTTGGCCGTCGTGTTCGGTGCCGGCGGCGAGGATGCCTTTGATGGTGCGATAGTTGGGGTCGCCGACTTCGAGGGCGCGCGCGCAGGCCGCGTCCAGACGGGCGTCGTCGTGGCGCTCACGCAACCGCAGGATGGCTTGGATCGCGCGCAGTCGATGTACCGCGTTGATCTGGGACAGTTCGGCCACGACTTGCACGACGTGGGGTCCGGCCTGCTCGGCCTGGTGGCGACACCAGGACACCGTTTGCAGGGTGTGGGCGGTCTTGTGTGGCGGGTAGTGCTCGAAATTCGTTGCCCGCCCGGATAAGTGGCGCACATGGGTGGCCACGACGTGGTCGTTGTGGAAGATCTGCACCACGTCACCGACCGTGCGCACCAGCACCTGTTGGCCGATCAGCCGCCACGGACACGAGTAGAGCGCTTTGCCCGATTTCACATGGCAGTCCGGGGCCACCTTGCCCAGGCTGTAGACCACCGGCTCGAACGGGCGCCTCGGCAACGGCTCGAGCGCCGGCTTCTCGACCGCGTCGAACACGACCGCCGGTGCCGCGCCGTCCAACCCGCGATGCTGGTGGCGGCCGTACACGCGCGTGCACCAGTCCAGTGCAGCGTCTTGCATCTGCGCCAGTGAACTGAATTCGCGTCCGCGCCAAAAGGAATCCCGGATGTAGGGCATCGGCCGTTCGATGCGGGGCTTGTCCTTGGGTTTGCCCGCGCGGGCCGGGTCGATCAGCACCCCGTAATGAGTGGCGAGTTCGGCGTAGGCGCGGTTGATCTGCGGGTCATACAGATCCGGTCGTGTCACCCCGGTCTTGAGGTTGTCGCACACCACCCGCGACGGGACCCCGCCGAAGAACTCGAACGCCGCCACATGCGAAGCACACCAAGAACTTTGATCCATCCGCAGCACCGGTTGCACGAACAGCATCCGCGAGCACGCCAGAATCATCGCGAACGCCCACACCGTCACCCGCCGATCTGTGCCCGGATCCCGCCACATGCCCAGCTTGCCGTAATCGACCTGCGCTTCGGCCCCCGCCGGCACCGCCCCGCGCGGCACTGTCGCTTTGGCCTCCGCGATCCGGTCCGCGAAATGGGTTGCCACGTAACGTCGTACCGACGATTCCGATACTTCCACACCATGGTCGTCGCGCAGGCGCTGCGCGATCGTGGCCACCGTCACCGACGCGTCCAACTGCGTCTCGATCCAGCCGTGACGTGTGGCGATCACCGGCCACGTCACCGCCCGCGCCGCCGGATCGAGCACCTCCGGGAACCAGCCCGCGATCCGGGCACGCCACACCGCCTCGTCGAACGGCCCCTCGCCCGGAGCCAAGCCCTCGGCCACCGCCGGCGCGACGTACTTGCGGATCGTTTTCCGGTCGATCCCCAGACCATCGGAAATCTGTACCTGCGACCGGCCCGCATGCCAATGCCGGAACAACTCGATCAAATCGATCATCGTCCACGTTCTCCTTGCCACCTCGGGCCCCTTCCCGGGCCACCTGGCGGAAGGCCCGGTTCGGAGCGAACCTGCGGCAACAGCCCAACCCCGGCCGACACGCCCCAGGGTGGGGAATTACGTGACGGCCGGGTGGGGAATTACGTGACGGAAACCCCCATCAAGTTGGGGAATTACGTGACCGCTGACA
>NZ_VLIY01000041.1 GCF_007489285.1 Skermania sp. ID1734 | reverse complement strand
CGTTATCTGGAGTCGATCACGGGGTGTCTTGGACGTGTATGACGGACCGTTGGGTTCCGTTAATTCGCTTGGCGGACGTGGTTATCTGCGGCTGTCCAGCACGCGGGTTCTCAGGAGGTCTGATGCATGTTCAGCGGGTGGTGATGCCCGGTTCGCGGCGTGAGTCGTGGACCGTTCTCGGCGCGGACGCGGCGCCGATCGTGTGGGTCGAGCGGTACCTGGCGTATCTGACCGATATCGAGCGGTCCCCGAATACGGTCAAGGCGTATGCCCACGATTTGAAGGACTGGTTCGTCTTTCTCGATCGGCACGACCTGGACTGGCGTGAGGTGCGATTGGAGGACGTCGGCGAGTTCGTGGCGTGGCTCCGGCTGCCGCCGGAAGGGCGGGCCGGCCGAGTGAGTGTGCTCCCGTCGGTGGAGCATCACTGCGGCGCAAGCACTGTGAACCGGAAGCTGTCCGCGGTGAGCGCCTTCTACCAGCACCATGCTCGTCACGGCGTTGATCTCGGGGATCTGCTGACGACCTGGCAACCGGCCGGGCGGCGGGGCACCTCATGGCGGCCGTTTCTGCACCACATCAGCAAGAGCAAGCCGCAATCTCGGTCGGCGATCCGGCTGAAGGCGCCGCGCAAACACCCGAGAATCCTTGCCGCGGCGGAGATTCAATCGATTCTGAACGCCTGCGAGCGCCGACGGGATCGGTTCTTGTTCGCTGTCTTGCATGAGACCGGCTGTCGGATCGGCGAAGCCCTGGGCCTCCGGCACGAGGACATCGCCGTCGCCGAGTGCGAGATCACGATCTGCCTGCGGGACAACGACAACGGTGCCCGCACCAAGTCGCGGGAACCGCGCACAATCCCGGTCGACGGCGGCCTGATGCGACTGTATGCCGACTATCTCCACGAGGAGGTCGGCGCTCTTGACTCCGACTATGTCTTCGTCAATCTGTGGGGTCGCCCTCACGGGCATCCGTTGACCTATGCGGCGGTCTATGACCTCGTCAAGCGGCTGCGCGGACGTGTCGGAGTGGACTTCGATCCGCACTGGTGTCGGCACTCGTACGCCACTCGGCTGTTGCGGGCGAACACACCGATCGAGGTGGTCAGCAAGCTCCTCGGCCATCGATGCGTGACCACGACGCTCGAGACGTACGGCCACCTCACTGCCGAGGACGCCCGCCATGCGCTGGAAGCCGCGGGCTTCCTCGGTGGCCGGGAGGTGCAGCTGTGACATCGGTGCCTGACGCGATCCGACCGGAACACCCGGGGCTGCTCGAGAAGCTGCTTGCCGCCGTGCGTCCGGAGTTCCGCGCCGACCTGATCGATATCGATCCATCCGACCCGGTATTCGGCGGCAGCCATTGCAGAGTGCGTGGTTGCCGCCGGGTCGGTCGCACCCGGAATCTGTGCCTGGGGCACCACAATCGCTGGTTGAACACCGGGCGACCCGATTTGGAGCTGTTCAGCACCACAACGGATCCCTTGCTGCGCGGTCACGCGCCCTTGTCGCCCTGCCGGGTGCCGGACTGCCGATTCGGCCAACGATCAGCTCGATTGTGTTCCCGGCACTGGTGGCAGTGGGACCGCGACGGAAAGCCTGAGCTGACTGCGTGGATTGGGTCGTTGCCGCCGGATCTTCGAGCGCCGGTGTCGCCGCCGCAGGGGTGCCGGGTGTCCTACTGCGATCTGTGGGCACGGGCCGAGGGCCAGCTGCTGTGCGAGTCGCACGCTCGGCGGTGGATCTCCAAGGGCAAGCCGGATCTGGGCGAGTACCTCGCCGCATACGATGACGACACTCCTGGCCATGAGCGGCTCAACTTTCACGGTTTGAGCAGGCAGTTGAAACTGGAGATGCAATACGCGGTGCAGTGCCGCCACGGTGACGGGGAGCTACGGACCGCGCCCGGACGTGTCCGGCACGTCGTGTTGTTCGTCGCCCGTTCGGGCGCGAACTCCCTGCTCGACTGCTCGGAGGAAGTCTGGGACGAACGATTCCCACGGACCTCCAACGGAGCCACCACCTCATCCCGGGCATTCCTGCTCTACGCTCGCCGTCGAGTCGAGGAACTGCACTCCGGCATCGGGTGGGAGGTGGAGTATCCGCGAGACACATGGCGGTTGCGCAACCTCGGCATCGACAGCCCGCACGCCCACATCCGTTTCGACGGCATTCCGCAGCCGTGGTTGAAGGATCTGGTGAAACGGTGGGTCCGGTGGCGACTGGGCACTGGCATCAGCGCCGGTCAGGCATACAAGTGCGTCAAAGTGCTCACCCGCTTCGGTCAGTTCCTCACCTCACCGGCCGGTGGAGCCGGAACCCTGGCAGAGGTCGACCGGGCGGTGCTCGAACGGTATCTGGCCGCTGTGAGCACGCTCGATCACAGCGTGAAGTCCCAGTGCGAGCACATCGGCCTGGTCAACTCCTTCTTCCAGGCAATCCGCCAGCACCGCTGGGACGACTCGCTGCCGTCGACAGTGATGTTCTTCTCCGAGGACTTCCCGCAGCGTCCGCGCCAGCTTCCACGCGCACTGGCCGAACAGGTGATGGCGCAACTCGAACGCGACGACAACCTCGACCGATGGCCCGACCCCGCCGGCAGGCTGGTGACGCTCATTCTGATGCGGTGCGGTCTTCGCGTGGGCGACGCGCTCAAGCTCCCGTTCGATTGCGTTGTTCGTGACGCCGATACCGCACCCTACCTGCGGTATTTCAACCACAAGATGAAGCGCGAAGCGTTGGTGCCGGTCGACGAGGAGGTTGAGCAGGCCATCGGTGGCCAGCAGCGTCGGGTCCTGGCCCGCTGGCCGGAGGGCACACCTGTGCTGTTTCCGCAGCCACGGGCCAACCCCGACGGCCGCAAGCCGATCAACACCTCCACCTACCGAATTGCGTTGCGGCGCTGGCTGGATGACTGCAAAATCCGCGACGAACACGGCCGAGCGGTCCACCTCACGCCCCACCAGTGGCGTCACACTTTCGGGACCAGGTTGATCAACCGGGACGTCCCGCAGGAGGTCGTGCGGGTTCTACTCGATCACGATTCGCACATGATGACGGCACACTACGCCCGGCTGAACGAGAAAACCCTCCGTCGGCATTGGGAAGCCGCACGCAAGGTCAATATCCAGGGCGAGAACGTGACTGTCGGCCCGGAAGGACAGCTGGCAGAAGCGAATTGGGCCAAGCAGCGGCTTGGCCGCGTCACCCAGGCATTGCCGAACGGCTACTGCGAGTTGCCGCTGCAGCGGTCCTGCCCGCATGCCAACGCGTGTTTGACATGTCCGATGTTCGTCACGACGGCCGAGTTCCTGCCCCAGCACCGAGCACAGCACGGCCAGCTGCTGCAGCTCATCTCAGCCGCCGAGGCCCGAGGACAAGCACGGGTCGTGGAGATGAACCAGCAGGTGCTAGACAACCTCGGCAAGATCATCACGGCGCTGGAATCCGAGGAAAGCCAGAAGGGGAACGGGGCTACCGATGCGAGCTGACAACTCCCAGCACATCGTCGCCGCAGCGCGCCGTCGCTCTGAGGCCACCCACAGACGCGCCACCTCGGCGCTACGGCGACTGGACGACGCCGGACACGCGATCACCTTCGACGCAGTCGCCCGAGCGGCGAACGTGTCACGTTCGTGGCTCTACAACCAGTCAGACCTCCGCGCGGAGATCGAACGTCTGCGTCAACGGCACCGGCCAACCGCATCCGGATCATTGCCCGACCGGCAACGGGCTTCAGAGGCATCGCTTCTGCGTCGTCTGGAAGTCGCCGACGCTCGCATCCGCCGACTCGAAGCCGACAACAAGCAACTCCGTGCAGCGCTCGCCCAGGCCCTGGGCGAAAACCGAGCGGCCCAGATCCAGGGCAGCGTTCGCGACACGCCGAAGAGGAGAAATTCCGCGCTGATCGGACCGTGCTGAAAGCAGCCGTCGATGACATATCCAGATCGCAAAACGCCAGGTCACAGGCTCGTTGATGTCGAGAACTCAAGATAA
>NZ_VLIY01000040.1:0-2500 GCF_007489285.1 Skermania sp. ID1734 | reverse complement strand
ACCGATAGCGGACAAGTACCGTGAGGGAAAGGTGAAAAGTACCCCGGGAGGGGAGTGAAATAGTACCTGAAACCGTGCGCTTACAATCCGTCAGAGCCCGTGCGCCCCTTGGGGGTGGTGGGTGATGGCGTGCCTTTTGAAGAATGAGCCTGCGAGTTAGCGGCACGTGGCGAGGTTAACCCGGGTGGGGTAGCCGTAGCGAAAGCGAGTCCGAACAGGGCGCCCATAGTCGCGTGTTCTAGACCCGAAGCGGAGTGATCTACCCATGGCCAGGGTGAAGCGACGGTAAGACGTCGTGGAGGCCCGAACCCACTTAGGTTGAAAACTGAGGGGATGAGCTGTGGGTAGGGGTGAAAGGCCAATCAAACTCCGTGATAGCTGGTTCTCCCCGAAATGCATTTAGGTGCAGCGTTGCGTGTTTCACTCCGGAGGTAGAGCTACTGGATGGTCTAGGGGGCCTACAAGCTTACCGAAATCAGCCAAACTCCGAATGCCGGGGTGTGAGAGCGCAGCAGTGAGACGGCGGGCGATAAGGTTCGTCGTCGAGAGGGAAACAGCCCAGATCGCCGGCTAAGGCCCCTAAGCGTGTACTAAGTGGAAAAGGATGTGGAGTCGCGAAGACAACCAGGAGGTTGGCTTAGAAGCAGCCACCCTTGAAAGAGTGCGTAATAGCTCACTGGTCAAGTGGTTCTGCGCCGACAATGTAGCGGGGCTCAAGTACACCGCCGAAGCCGCGGCACTCACACAAGTCATCCACCCGTGCCTTCGGGTTCGGGTGTAGTGGTGTGGGTGGGTAGGGGAGCGTCCTGCATCCAGGGAAGCGGCAGCGTGAGCCAGCCGTGGAGGGTGTGGGAGTGAGAATGCAGGCATGAGTAGCGAAAGCGCAGTGAGAAACTGCGCCGCCGAATGACCAAGGGTTCCTGGGCCAGGTTAATCCGCCCAGGGTGAGTCGGGACCTAAGGCGAGGCCGACAGGCGTAGTCGATGGACAACGGGTTGATATTCCCGTACCCGTGTGCAAGCGCCCCTGACGAATCAGTTCTACTAACCGTCCAAAACCCAAACGATCCCTTTCGGGGGACGGGCGGGGGCTGCACGGGACCTGTGCTGGTAGTAGTCAAGCGATGGGGTGACGCAGGAAGGTAGTGGGGCCAGTCAGTGGTAACACTGGTGTAAACCGGTAGGGCGTTGCGTAGGCAAATCCGCGCAACATTTAAGCCTGAGAGGTGACGCATAGCCGAATGAGGCGAATTCCATGATCCTATGCTGCCGAGAAAAGCCTCTAGCGAGCAGGCACACGGCCCGTACCCCAAACCGACACAGGTGGTCAGGTAGAGAATACCGAGGCGATCGAGATAACTGTGGTTAAGGAACTCGGCAAAATGCCCCCGTAACTTCGGGAGAAGGGGGACCCGCGCCCGTGCACCAGCTGGCCTGGGAAGCGGGGACGGGTCGCAGAGACCAGAGAGAAGCGACTGTTTACTAAAAACACAGGTCCGTGCGAAGTCGTAAGACGATGTATACGGACTGACGCCTGCCCGGTGCCGGAAGGTTAAGAGGACCGGTCAGCCCAGCAATGGGCGAAGCTGAGAATTTAAGCCCCGGTAAACGGCGGTGGTAACTATAACCATCCTAAGGTAGCGAAATTCCTTGTCGGGTAAGTTCCGACCTGCACGAATGGCGTAACGACTTCTCTGCTGTCTCAACCACAGACTCGGCGAAATTGCATTACGAGTAAAGATGCTCGTTACGCGCGGCAGGACGAAAAGACCCCGGGACCTTCACTACAGCTTGGTATTGGTGTTCGGTACGGTTTGTGTAGGATAGGTGGGAGACTGGGAAGCAGGCACGCCAGTGTTTGTGGAGTCGTCGTTGAAATACCACTCTGATCGTATTGGATGTCTAACCTCGGACCATGATCTGGTTCAGGGACAGTGCCTGGTGGGTAGTTTAACTGGGGCGGTTGCCTCCCAAAATGTAACGGAGGCGCCCAAAGGTTCCCTCAGCCTGGTTGGCAATCAGGTGTCGAGTGCAAGTGCACAAGGGAGCTTGACTGTGAGACCGACAGGTCGAGCAGGGACGAAAGTCGGGACTAGTGATCCGGCACCGGCAWGTGGAAGCGGTGTCGCTCAACGGATAAAAGGTACCCCGGGGATAACAGGCTGATCTTCCCCAAGAGTCCATATCGACGGGATGGTTTGGCACCTCGATGTCGGCTCGTCGCATCCTGGGGCTGGAGTAGGTCCCAAGGGTTGGGCTGTTCGCCCATTAAAGCGGCACGCGAGCTGGGTTTAGAACGTCGTGAGACAGTTCGGTCTCTATCCGCCGCGCGCGTTAGAAACTTGAGGAAGGCTGTCCCTAGTACGAGAGGACCGGGACGGACGAACCTCTGGTATGCCAGTTGTTCCACCAGGAGCACCGCTGGTTAGCTACGTTCGGAAGGGATAACCGCTGAAAGCATCTAAGCGGGAAGCCCGTTCCAAGATAAGGTTTCTCCCACC
>NZ_VLIY01000004.1 GCF_007489285.1 Skermania sp. ID1734 | reverse complement strand
CTCGCGGAGTTTACGGACCTCCGCCTTCAACGCCTTGATCTCGGCCTGCGCGTCGGTGCTCACTCCGGGGCGGGATCCGGCGTTGACGTCGGCCTGGACCAGCCATCGCCGGATGGTTTCCTTGCCCAGGCCGAGCTTGTTGCCGATGGCTTGACACATAGCGGTGTCGTTCGGGTAGTCCTGACGATGATCAGCGATCAACCGCAAGGCGCGTTCCTTCACGGCGGGGTCGATTATTTTGCCCATAACTGCATCCTCCTGCACTCAAACAGGAGCGGCAGAAAACCCGTGACGGTTCAATTTGTTGTTTGCGTTGGTTCCGCATCCGAAGGTTTTCATCGATTGTGATGCGATGCGGTTTCAGGGTCGGTCGGTGACGCCGCAGTTGGAGACACCGGGGTGGGAGGTGCGGGCGGTGAATCCGGGCGAGGAGTTGGGTACGGCGGCGTCGGATAATTTCAAGCTCGGGTTGTTGGCGTTGCGGTTGTTCGTCGGTGATCAAGGCGCCCGTCATCCCGATCATCTGCCGGCCACCGTTCCCGCCGCTGTGCGGGACCTCATCGTTCGGGCGCTCTCCCCGGATCCGGCTGCCCGGCCCAAAGCCACCGACTGGGAACCGGCATTGCTCGAGGCCGCCGAAACAGCTTCGCCGATACCGCAGTCAGTACCACCGCAAGGTCCTGGCCCGTATGGATCGTCACCGCGGATGATGGAGCGTGGAATCAGCGCGCCGTCGCCGGCAATGTCGACGGCGCCCGGTAACTCGCGCGGGCGAACTGCGATTATTGCTGCCTCGGTTGTCCTTGTGCTCGGACTTCTCGCAACGTTGCTGGTTGTCTTCTGGCCCAAGGGGAGTGGGGAAAGCGCGGCGGCCAGCGGCTCAGATGGCCCGGTGGCCGTGACGAAATGCCCGACGGCGCCGTCCTTGCAGGTGGTTCATACGAGCGAGTCGCCGCAAGGTCTCGACGTCGACTTTCAGATATCGTCGCCTTGTAGCGGTGGTGACGTTCTCGCAAACACGGCAATGCGCATTTCGATCACCAATAATGGCTCCGACGTTGCCTCCGCAATATTCGACCTGAGTCAGAATCCCCTTCTGGTACCACCGAGTCAGGGGCTGGCACGAGACTTTGTGTTTCCTGCGGACAGCTATTGGATGCCCGCGGATCTGTTGTCGGGGATGGGCCTGAACGTTTCCATCGCCGAGAATGGCAGTCAATCGGTAGCTTCTGGGGAGTCATCGTCGCCGAATGGCGGCGTCATTCTCGCTTCGGCCGCAGCCCCGGTGAGCAATCTAGACGGAACGGCAGGAGATAGTCTCCGCTCGATCGCCAATAGCGATCGCTCGGCAGTGAGTTCCGGCCTTGCCGACCGCTGGATACCGCAGATCAGCTCGAAACGCGTTGGGCTCGTAGCCGAAGGAACCACGTGGGGCAATGCCGAGATTCTGCGTGAACACCTTGCACTGCGTGCCAAATATCCCAACGTAAAGCTGTTGTGGTCCGGTGACTGGAGCACCTTCGACAGTCCCGACTTCTGGGTCACGGTGGTCGGCCAAACGTATTCAGATCCTGATGCGGCCCTGGGGTTTTGCTACTCGAACCAGCTCGACTACGACCACTGCATCGCCAAGTTGGTCAGCACGACGCACTCGGTCGAGGGCAGTACCGTGATGCAGCGGCGGTAGGTGCTGGGTGCCTGTCGTTTGTTCGCTCTATACCAGTCCTGAGATCCATAGATAACAATTCGATCTCATGGAAAATGTGCGGACCACGGCTCGATCGTCTGGCGTCGGAGGCAACGGTGGGCTTCGCAACCGGTGCCGTACGGTCGGGCTTGCAGTCGCCAGTGTGCTCACTGCGACCGCGGCCGGCTTCGTAGTTTCACCGGGATTGGCGAACGCCGCCGTGACCGGAACGGTTAAGGCGAAGACGCAACGCATGACCGCAGCGAGCCTGAAGTCTCAACAAGACGGCTGGTACAACGTCGGTGACAAGCTGAATTTGGTGTGCTCCACGCATGGCCAGGCGGTCAAGGGATACTTCAGCTTCAATATCCCTAACGGCGGCTGGGATTCGCTGTGGTACAAGGTTTCCGATGGACGTTATGTCGCCGACGTCGACATCGAGACGGGAACGCTTTCTGCCGTGGCGCCTGACTGTCCGCCCGCGCAACAATCGCCACCGCAGGCTGCCAGTCCCGCGCCGCCATCACAAGCCACACTTAGATGGCCGCTGGATAGCGTCAGGATCAACCAAGGATTCGGTGTGGGCGGACACCCTGGCATCGATCTCAAGGCTGACTTGAATACACCGGTGTTTGCCGCTGCGGATGGGACAGTTGACTTCGAGGGCTTCGGACAGAATTCATCATGGATGCTGCAGGAAGCTGGAATCTGCATTCTGATCAAGCACGCGAGCATTTACACCGGGTATGCGCACCTCACTCGCACGATAATAAATAAGGGCCAGAAGATATCGAAGGGCCAGCTTATTGGGTACAGCGGCAATACCGGGTACGTGACCGGTCCGCATTTGCATTTCGAAGTGCTTCCGCTAAGTCCCAACTTTCATAATGGATTTAACGGCCGAATTGATCCGGCACCGTACCTTCGGTAGCTGAGTTCACCAAATTGAGAAAGCGGCCGGCAGTGGAAGGCCTGGACAACAGAAACAACTTGCTTGCGTCACCCTCCAGTTGCGTGACGGACTGTTACTCAATGGCGCGATGCGGAGCTCCACCGCATTCGCGTCCAGTTCGGCGAGCGGATCTGAGCTTGCTGAGCCGGTCGTCGCTGCGGCGGTCCGGTCGGCCAAATGCCAACCAAATCAACGCGGCGAAGCCAACCCACACGTATCCGCCTCCGGCGATGTTTTGCAGAACCGTCCAATGCATTTCGGCGCCGTGCTCGCTGGGCAGCCAATAGAACGGCGCCGCGACGAATACCACTGCAAAACCAGCGGCAGCGATCAAGCCCGCCCATGCCCGGGCAGTCCATAACGGCCACCCGATCAGCAATTCCGCCGGAACCACCCACACCCAGTGGTGATCCCACGAGATCGGAGAAACCAGCAATCCGACGAACGCCACCGCGACCAGGGCGACCGGCTCGGAGCGACGGCTGGCCAGCCACGCCAACGACACAACGACGATCGACGCCAGCGCCCACAACAGCAACTCCTCATGCGCGGGCAATCGGAGTCGGTGCAGCACTCCGCGTATTGACTGATTGCGCGCGAATGAGAGTCCGCCTGGACGATTCGGATTGAGCAAGGCGTCAAACCAGTACGCCCGGCTGTCTTTTGGCGAGAGCAACCATGCAAGGCCACTGCAGACGGCAAATCCAATGACGCCGTTGGCAACTGCGCGATAGTCGCGCCGGAATAGGAAGAACAGGACAAACACTGCCGGAGTCAACTTGACAGCAGCCGCCACGCCAACAAGTACGCCACGCCAGCGTGGAACGCGCACTGCCAAACAGTCGACGGCCACCAGAGCCATCAACAGCAGGTTGACCTGACCGTAACCGAGTGTGGCCCAATCAGGTTCGATGGCCCAGGCAAACAACGACGCCAAGGCAGCGATCGGCCACTGCCAAGGCTCTGACACTCCCATCCGTCGCAGCACCAACCAACTTGTGAAGGTGATGGCGAGGATTGAACCGGTAGCAATGAGCACCTGCGCGGCGGGGCCGCCGATCACGCTGAGCCCCGAGAACAGGATGGCGGCAAACGGCGGATAGGTGAACGGGAGATGGTGGGCGCCCGGTCGCTCACCGAAGCCGTTCGCATACAGCGGAATCCCATCGAGCCAAGCGTGCCCGCCGTCGCGGTACACGTTGAGGTCGATCATGCCCTTGCCGATGACATCGACTATGACCAGCGGAATTCCAACGAGGGCGATTATCCACGCCGCATAAATCGTCAGGCGCAGTGCTCGTGTCAAACCCGGGGAGCCGGCGGACGAAGAGTCCGCTCTGGCGTGAGTAAGTACGCCATTCGTAGACGTCACCGATCCATAGTCCCCTACGGGCGGGCACAACCTGCTGCCGAGGGGCAAGCCGCTCTGTCGGTCGTTCGGCCGATACCGAGACACGCCGTCGATGAAGGAAAATCCGCTCCCGTGCATAGTCGTGTCCGGATCGTTCCCGTTATCGTCGCGGCCCTCACGCTCGCCGCAGCGTGCAGCAACCACATATCCGGACTCGCCGTACCCGTCCCGGGGGCAACGAATGCGCCGTCCCAAACAACGGTCGGTTCGAACGGCGCAACTGTGTCACTTGAGTCGGGCCCAGTTCGCGTTACCGCGTCGGCGCCGAAGGATGTAGCAGCGTCCGGAACGAACTTGTCGATCGACTCCGCTGCGGAATCCGCCAAGGTGGCCGGCCAACGCGCGACCGTCGACTCCGTAAAGGTGACTCTGGGAGATCACGAGCAGCCTAAGCAACCGATAACTCTCACATTCGATCTCTCGAACGACCCGGACTTCTACCGCCAGATCAGCGACTCCGTACGACCGCTGATCGCGTTAGATCCGGTGAAGGGCTCGCCAACTGATTACCTTGCCCCGCACTGGGATTCGTCGGCGAAGACGCTGACAGCGAGAACCCTACGCTTGAGCGTGTTCCAACCGATCCTTATCGACATCGGCAAGGTCCTCACCGACGCCGCGCACAAGTCGGTACCCCACCTCGCCTCGCCACCGCCGCCATGCGCCGAAAGCAGTGACCTCGACACGCCTACCAACAAGTTGACGCTGACTGCGAAGAAGCCCGGTCCCGTCGGAGGCTGCCTTAAAGCGAACGGGGACAATAGTATTGATGTGGACTTCACGTCGACGTCACCACAGTACTACGCGGTGGAATCGAAACCCGCTGGGAAGTTCACGCTTCAAGAACCGCCGAACTTCTCCGGTGCACTCGCATCGTTTGCGTACGCGGTGGCGCAACGTCCGGTCGGCCTGCTCGTTCCCAATGGCAAGGGCGCGCTGCAGCTACCGGCTGGAACGACGGAAGGATCGATCAACCTTGACGTTGATCCGGCGGCCCTGCAAATCGAGACGATCCTGACAGGTGTCGACATGCTCCTGGGCGAGGGCGTCGTGTCGAAGGTTCTCGAGAATGCGCTCAGCACCCCCGGTGGTGCGTACGGCTGTATGAAAACCGCATTCGCAAGCCTTACCGATCCCGACAAGAAGAACCTCGACGAATTCATTTCCGCGCTCGGCGACGTTGGCAGTTGCGCATCGACAATCGCCGGCACGGCGGTCGGGGACAACGAATCGCAGGTTCTGCATCGGATGGGCGCGGCGATCTCGATCTTCACGACGCTGCCCGCTCAGCTGGCCGCCAACATCGACGGCATAATCGGCGAGTTCGATGATGCAAACCACCTGGAATTCACCTTGACGGGCACGCCGAAAGAAACCACCCCACCATCGACCACATCGGCGGCGCCCAGCGCGCCGGACACGAACAATCTCACGCTCAATCTGAGCACCAAACGCACCGACAATGCGGTGGGGCGACACCGTCGGGCCCGACCATTACCGGATGCATGTGTCCGATGAAGGGCCGCCGTACGTCCAGCTCAGTTACCACTGGTGGCTGACCTGGACGAACGGCCGCCCGGGAGATTGCCGAGCACACATATCGGTTACCGGACCGGGATTGCAGAGCCATTTCGATGAATCGAAATTCGATGCGTGTTGGGGCGACGGCTCTATGCGGAGTGATCCGGGACGAACAGGCACCCGCATTTACAATCCGGGCGTTTACACGATCTCCGTCGACCTCGACATAGCCAACGGTCAAACGATGCATACCAGTAAGCAATTCACCGTCGATCCGGCCTAAGCGTCATTCGGTCGACCGATACCGGTCGCTGCCAATGGCTGGAATCATTCGGCCGTGCGGTGCCGGGGCTGTTGACGAAGGGGCGGACCATCGATGATCGAATATCCGCCACCCCCGCCACCACCTCCAGGGTCATTCCCATACATCATCGAACGGCCCGAGAAGACTCCCAAACGCTATGTGTGGGTGCTGCTGGCTTGTGGAATTGTCGCGGTCCTGGCAGTCGCAGCGACGACGGTGTACTTCGTGACGCGTCCGAAGGCATCGTCGGGCACGGTTGCCGGAGAGCTGCGAAATACCTATCCGACAAAGCCGAGCGCTGGCTGGTCGATACAGGCCGGCGATTTAGAGCCTGGCGCGGTTTTCACCGGCGGCGACTTCGGCCGGACCGGTGTGGGTAGTTCCCCGGGCTTTGCCGCGATCGGGGACACGATCGTCACCGGGATCGGAGATACGGAAGGCGGTCCAGCGTCGACGTTGGTGGCTGTCGACGGTACCAGTGGGCATGTCCGCTGGCGGGTGTCGCTGGACGGCAAGGTGACATGCGCGACCAGCAGTCTCCACGGGTTGCTGCCGTGCGTCTCAAAAGACGTCATCCGGTTTTACAGGATGGCGGACGGCGCGGTCGACCACAGTCTGGCCATGGAGGGCGTCGCCCTCGTGGAGGTTTCCGACGGTGCTCTGTTCACCGCGAAAACGATTGTGAACGACAACTCCGCCCTTACGACGGTCAGCCGCGGCTCCGACACCAACCCGTCCGCGTCGTGGGAGCGGACGCTTACAACCGACAGTCGGTGCGTCGGTGACGGCGACCTCACGTCACTGACAGTGCGCGATGGTCTTGTCTCCTACAGCTCGGCTGGCACTTTCGTAGTTTCGGCGTCAGACGGCAAACCTGTGGTCGAGCAGTGGACGAATGGCGTATCAGCGCGGCCGGGCGGCGTGCGGGTCGTTACGGCCTGCCAAGGCCGTGGCGAGATATCCGCACAAGTCACTGGTGCAAGCGGTTCACCGCAATTTGATGTCCCGGGCGACTATGCGGTCGATCGGTGGCTCGTGCCATCCGACCAGGAAGGGCCAGTACTCACCTCGCACGGCGCTTATGACCCGGGTGACGGTCACCCGCTGTGGCAAGTCCACGACGTCGACCTCCAAAGACAGATCGGGGATGTCGTGCTCGGGAACCAGCAGCACGGTACGGCCACGGTGGCGTACCGCATCGACACCGGCGCACAACTGTGGCAATCCGATTCGACCGGAGTCTCGCGATTTCAAGGACTCGTTTCGGATGGCGAGCGGATCGTCGCCGATAACGCAGACGGCAATGTTGTTGCCGTCAATCTCAACACCGGGTCAACAGACTGGACAGCGTCAGCGGGCGGCTCTGGATACCAAGCGATCGCGCCCGCTGGCGCAGGATTTTCGACGATCAACAAGGATCGGTTGACCTACTTCGCGCCGACCGGTGGTCCGTCGGGCCCGCCCGGCGTGCTCAGCCGTGGTGTTGCATCGGCAAGCGTGACCAAGTGCGCGAAGGCTCCCGCGATGGAACCCGCGGAATACCACACGGATTCGACCGGCCTGATTGTCCGGATGCAATTACGTGCCGCTTGCCAGGGCGGTGACATTGTCTCTACGGATGCGATGAAGGTGTCCATCTCTGACTCCGGCGGCAAGATCGCTTCCGGCGTCTTCAATTTCGCTGCTGCGCCGGTCTTTTTGCCGAGTAGCGATTCGTCGTCGCAACGGGTCGAACGCGAGTTGAAGTTCCCGCTTGGACAGTTTTGGCGGCTGCCGAACACGCTCGGGTCATCGACTGGCGCGACATCGGCGACGGCGGCGAGCAACCAGAACGTCGACGTCAACGACGAAGGGACTAGCCATGGTCCTACGAGTGGAGTAATGCCATCTGATGTGTCGGGTGGTGACGCGGTTATAGCCGCGGCGGCGCCTGCCGCACCGTCCGATCCCGAGGCGACGGCTATGGATGCTCTTCGCGCGCAAGCGAACGCGGATCGGCCATCGGTCCAGTCCGATCTGGCCGACCACTGGGCGGCAGAAATTTCCGCAAAGCAGGTCGGCTTGGATGCGGCGGATGTCGACGGTACTCCCATGCACTGGACCGCCGCGGAAATACTGCGGCAGCACTTGCGTTTACGGATGCAGCACCCCGAGGTCCGCCTAGTCGCCAGCGATGATTGGGCGACATTCGACCTCAAGGGCTGGTGGGTGACAATCGCGGGCGTCACCTTCAACAACCCCGATGACGCGAACGGGTGGTGCGACTCCCATCAGATCGCGGCTGACCAATGCTTTGCCAAGCTCGTCAGCAATACGCGCGGGCCTGACGGGACAACCAAGTACCGCCCGCGCTGACGTTCGATCATTCACTTGGGCGTCAGGCACAGCACGACGGTTTCGGGGTTCCTTGATGGATTCGTCGTGCGCACCCAGTCGCCCAAGCACCCGCCGATGTCGTCGGTCGATGCGGTGACCCGGTCCGTGGCTTCAGCGGAATCGCACGAAACCGATTCGATCCGGACAGTGGTGGAGTCATTTGGCTCGCGATGGATACAACTACCCGGTGTCGTGCTCCGAATCGCCTTGCCTGTCCCGAGCGGATCTGCGGAAGGCCGGGTTATCGCAATCGACGGGTTCGCTCCAGTGTGGACAACGATCCGCGCTGTCACGGTGAAAGCCAGCAAGAGCACGGCTATCCCGAGAACCGTGAATAGGTATCCGAAAGCCAAAGCAGCGGTAGACAGTCCGCGACCAGCACTGCCTGTGCGCTTGATCTGACGTAGTGACAAGTGCCCGAATGCGATGCCGAGCGGTGGGATCAGCAGTGAACTGACAATCGCCACGACCGACATGCCGTTGAGCGCGCGGCGTTCTCGGTAGGGCGGCGCACCCGGATATCGCTCCACTACTGGTGGTCCTGCCGGTCGCATTGGAAGGTGTCTGTGTCGGGATGGAAGTCGGTGTAACTGAAGGTGTTATCCGCGACGTTCTCAGATCCGGTCGGTGTCCATGAGCCATTCTGGAACGCGAAATGGTTAGATTCGCGCAGACCGCCGCCGGGAATCGGAATGCCCTCCTCGACTGCGGCGCGCAGCTTGTTGAGGGTGACCTCCGCGCCGCTGCCACATGTGGCCCAATAATGTTGTCCGTGCGAGGAGTTGAAGTACCAAATGTTCGGATCACGCTGTACCGGTTGAGGGTCGGGTGGTGTAGGGATTTGGATGAGGTGCCCGTCCGTCCAGCCGATGACGACGAATTGCTCGGCGTTGCCGAGGCCCTCGACCGTGTGGAAAACGAGATCGGCACCCGAGCGGCGACTGATTCGGAAGGCACCGACGTAGTAGTTGTTCGGCGCCGGACCGCTCGACTTCGCGACCTGGGTTTGCTGAATGCCGTCGGGGGTGCTGACCCGGACTGTTAGCGTGCCCTCGGGGAACTCAGGAGTGCTCGTCTGGTCGGGAGTAAAAGCCAAACCGACGAGGTCGAGCGAACCGTCACCGTTGATGTCGGCTTTCGAAACGATTCGGCACGAAGAGGTTTGACAGGGACTGGCGGGAGTGGGCCGCAGTGCGGTGGTTGGATTGCTGGACGAGTTGCTGCATCCAGTCAGCGCAACCGTTACCGTTGCGGTGATCGTGAAAAGTGCTCGTCGCATCAGGCCACTCCCACGAAGTATGCGGTGACGACCTCTTGGGTATGGAGTGGGCCGGTCGAGCCGCCAACCTCCACGCTCCAGCCGGCGGCGGTTCGCTGAATGTCACCCCAAACAGCAACGAAACTACTGGGATTCGTACTGCAACCGTAGGTGCCGACGAGATCTGGATTTTGCTCCTGGCGCGACCAGGCGCCGCCGTAGCGTGCTCGGCAGTGCGATCCGTCATCGAGCACCAGCTCGATCGGTGATGGATCCGACGGGGCTGATGACGGGGTGTCGTCAAAATTCGCTGAGTACAAGACGACTTGGTGGGAAAGCGGATCCACGAGACACAACGCATATCTTCCGGATGCAGTCGGCCAGCAGGCGTCTGCCGTTGCGGCGCTTGGGGAACATTCGAATACGCCAGGAGTAACAGTGTGCTTTGACACTTCCCCATACGTGCAGTCGATCTGGTGGCCCGTTGCGTCATCGGCCCAGCTGTAGGTCGTATTCTTCAACCACCCAGCAGTCGTATTCCCCTGCTTATCAACAGGTCTCAGCACGACGATCTGTGGCCCGCTTGCCTGCTTCGGCAGACATCGACACAGCACGATCGACTTGATTGTTCCCGCCCAGTTGTCTTGTACCTGAGCCGCGTTGCTAATGGCCATTTGGTATGCCGTGCCAAGATCTTTGTCGGCGAGGTAGGTGAGCGTTGCTGAGCCGTTGTTGATGTCGGTGTGGTCGAGCGGTTTTCCGTAGAGTTCGGTTGCTCGGCTCACAGGGTCGCCGGGGACCAGGCCGTCGATGGTGCGCCCGCCTGAGCTCGGCGCGATCGAGTCCACTGCACCGTCGGTGAACCCGAAATTGCAGTCCTTCCAGGTCGCCACGGTATGGCCCGATGCGGACACGTCGGGGAAGTCGGGATGCGCCCGTTTGACGTCGCTGATTTTCGATCCGATGTTGATGTCGCGGTATCCCGTCGGGGACAGCGACGACTTGGCGGTGTCGATGTCTTGGGTGGCCAGCAGTCGCGCGGCGAGTTGATTGGCGTTGCCGGCCGGCACGAACAGTCCGCCGGTCGCAGTGGCGATGCAGCCGAGTTGGGTGTTGGCCGGGCTGTCGGAGCGGAAGCCGACCGTCGAGATCGTCAAGCCGGGGTGCTGTGCCTTCAACGTCTTCGCGGTATCGCAGGGCGGTACCCCGCATGTGTCTTCGCCATCGGACACGAGCACGACCGCTTGTTTACTGCCATCGTTGGGCAGGATCTCGACGGCCTTGCGCATGGCGAGGCTGATCGGGGTGTAGCCGGAGGGATGGAGTGAGTCGACCTGCTGTTTGAGCGACGCCCGGTGCAACGGTCCGAGTGGGGTCAGGGTGCGGACGTCTTGGCAGCCGGCTGCTTGTTCGGCGTCGGAGCTGCCGGTGCCAGTGCCGTAGGTCATTAGGGCGAGTGTGGAGTCGTCAGGCAAGGCGTCGAGCAGTCCGTCGGCGGCCCGTTTTGCGGCGTCGATTCGCGGCCCCGGGGCGTCGGCGGTGGTCATCGAGCCAGAGGCATCCAGGATCAAGACCGTCGGCTGCACAACGATTTTCGGCCGCGTGGCGACCGGGCCCGAGTTACCGGTGGTGGTCGTTGCGCAACCGGTCAACACGAGCGCAGTAAGCAGCGCCGCAGCAAGGCTGAGTCGACGGCACAAAACAGGCATTGAACTTTCCTACCGACAAGGCGTCGCCTTGGTAATCAGTCGAACGAATGACGCCGAGCGGCCTCGATGGACGCGCGACTCCTCGATGCCGCCGCAGTACGCGGTTTTCGGAACGATCGGCGACGAGGGGCTATCCATGCTGGATCGAGTTACCGCTGGCGGATAAACCTGGTGAAGCGACAAATAAACCTGGTGAAGCGACAAACGGACGACGGTGAGCCGTCACTGGGGGTGGAAATCGAGTCAGTTAATTTAGCCCGACACAAAATGCCACTGTGTGCTGTGGTTCGCGCGTTCCATCGAGCGAATACGTGGCAGGCGGTACCAGTGAGGACACTCGCGTGGGCCAAGCAGTGCAGGGACCGACTTCACTTACAAAGGTGCGCGTGGAAGGCGCTGTCAATCGACTCCTGCCCGGCTATGTCAACAGTTATGGGCTGTCAATGCGATTGCGCTGTCGTATGGACCTTTGTCCGCCGGCAACGATCAATGACGAGGGCGCCCAACACTTTCAAGCGGTTATGCCGTAGGTCGCGGTCACGCACGGAATACCTGGACAACCGTAACGGCGAAAGTGGCGAGCGACACGAGTGGGAGGTAGCCGAGGACAAGTCCGGCAAGCCACCGGTCCCGCCCGCTGCTGGCCAGTTCTGGCGATTTGACTGCGCGCTGCGCGGCTGAACGGTATAGCGAGAGGACAGGCAACCCGATCCAAGAACGAGTGCAGTTACCACCATGGTGTTGATTCCATTGCGAACGCTAGTGTGACCGGCCACTCAGTCTGCAGTCACCGCATTACCATCCGACGCGTATCCAACAATCGATAATCGGACGACTGTCGACCGTTACGCCCGATCGATCGGTTGCGGGTACGACGCTCGCGTTCCTCACGTCGCGCGCTCTGCTGTCGTCTTGGTTTCTCCGCGTACTCGCTGTACCGGACGAGGTATACTATCACCAGACTCACAAACAACACGAAGGGGATCAGTATCTCCATATCTGATCGATCCTTCGTCGGTATCAGGATGTTATTTAGCTTGATTTGTGAAGCGATAACGAGCTATCGGTCTTTCCAGTGGAGTCCCAGTTCTTTTCTGCCGTAAGAGTGTTGCCCTCGACGGTTATTTTCCATTCTGTATCGCTGCATTTATCGCTACCGCTCTCCCTCTTTTCATCAACGTATATAGTGTTATAATCGCGACTCGTTTCTGTCCAGCTCTCCACGCAGATAACGCTGTCATTCTTGCCATAATATGTGATCGCGCCGCTCAATTGGGTCGAACTGCTGATCTCCAGGACGACTTTGTCTGCCGCTCCGGTATGTGATCCAGTCCAGGTGCCGCTGGGATCGATTTTCAACGCTGCCGAGTCGATGCTTTTTGAGATGTCATCCACGACCTTCTTCGCGCTCCAATTAGCATAAGCCCAGTAACCAAGCCCGACTATTGTGCCTAGGGCTGTTACCGCAGTGAATACGGCAATGGCAAAGAACAGCCCTCGTTGCGGGCGAAGAGAATAACCGGGTGAAGCGCCGCCGACGGCGTTGGCAGTTGCGGTGTAGGGGCCTGGGTTCCCCGGCTTGGCGCTCGATCGAGCGTCGTCGTCGATCCAGAGAATCCAACCGGCGGGCAACGGCGGCCAGGAAGGGTCCGGCTGCCATCCGGGCTCTGGCTTCCATCCGCTTGGCGGGGATGGCCATTCCGGTGGAGGATTAAATTTCACGAGAGACTTCCGTTCCATTGAGGTCTAGTGCGGTGACACAGGCTCTGCGGCACGGGGCACGCATTGGACTTCCTGCCCAGACCTTGCACATTGATGATTGATCGAAGTGAATGCCTTTAGTCGGCGTCGATGAACCGATGATTAGGTAGACATCGCGCGAGTAGCGTCGTCGAAAACCACCCGTTGGATGGGCGCAGGTCAGCGTCCACCATCGTTAATGCTGCGTATTTTGCGGCGCATCCGGCGAGAACGGACCGAGCGTCTTGCGGTCGTGCATCCGCCCGAGCGCAAATATGACGGCGCCGGAAATCACTGCGACTACGGCAAGGATCGAAGGTAAACCCAGTCGGTTGAGGTCGACGCGTCACCAGTCGAAGGGTTCGTCGTGCGGGTATTCGGTTACTCCTTCGATCGATAATTGGTAATTGATTCCAAGGCAGGATAAAAGAAATACAACTGTAGATGCGCGCACTACGGCAGTATTCACGGTGTCTCCCACAGGAGATAATCTTGGCTGACGGCAGGTGCAGAAAACCGTAGCATGATGTGACCCGTCCAAGCTTCCCTCAGCTGTCATTCAATTGAATTATTTCGGTCCAGAATCCCGTCATTCAAACGACCGACATTCCACGCACCGTAACACGACATGATGGCCCCAAACTGCGAACAGACTCAAGACTGAAGTAGGAAATTATGGCCAAGCTGCAGAAATTTCACGCCTCGCACATCAACATTCAGACGCGACTGCCTGGCGAGCGACTGGCACAGCTATCCAAGGCCGTCGGAGACGACTTGGGCAACAAAGTCATCAATGTTCGGTTCGAGGGAGCCCAGCCCGGTTGCACCCTTTTCTCGGTGCGCGGGTGGGGTGATATGGCCGAATACCTGACGTTTCAGATGCAGATAGCAGACTCGCGTTACGGAAGCACCGGCAAGTCGTACATCGAGCGGTACAAGACAAGTCAGCAGACGTATTTTTTCATTCCTGTCTCACCGCGTGAAATGCGCGGCTACGGGATGTACAAAGCTTTTATAGTTCGCCTTGGTCATGCTGTACGGGCAGAAGATCCGGAGGCGCATGTCGTGATTATCGAGCGACCCGGAGTCCAGCGATGACGGCCGTGATCATTTGCGTCATGGTCCTTCTTGTCGTCGTACCGTCGGTCTTGTTTTGGACTAACGGTACCTACAAAGCACGGCGAGACACGCCGCCGGATCTTTCGAACTTCCGCCCATCCATCCCCGATGCGAACCGGACACCGAGGTACCCGAGCTAGTTGGCCGGCATCGCGAGATGCCTTCGACCTTGGCGGGATGCGTTGTAGGTCCGATTGCTGCTACTGGTCATCCGTGTCTGATCGGAAGCGACGATCGCCAGTGTTCCATGAGTGTTCAGGTGCCGCAGGTGATCCGATCGCCCGGTTAGCCGGGCACTGGAAATACATCGGAGCACGTCGTTGCGGCGGACGCGCGCGATGACGCGTTCAACGCGGTTGATATCAGCAATACTGAGCCCAGCCACAGGCACGAAGAATTCCACTGGTCAGGGCAGACCGACGACACAGGCACATGTGGTTTGGACCCGGGGGCAAACGGCGACGTGCAAAATCACGCGAGAACCCGAACCAAGTCTCCGAACGGGCTCTGGAGGGTAGATGGCTACCGTAGCCGCGTCGGAAGCGGAGATGGCAGCAGAGCACAGCGCCGAGGAACGGATCACTCGACTGCTAGCGGTGTTGGTGTCAAGCGGCTACATGTTCTACCTGATCATCATGCTGCCCATGATCATCGGGCAGGCCCGCTATGCCGCGAGGGTGTGGACTCCCGTGGCGGTGGTGCTTGTTTTCGTGCCGCCCGCTGTCTTCGGAGTGGTGGCCTTCCGACGCCGATTTGATCTAATGCGTCACGTCGGTGTCGTATCGGCGCTCGGATACATGGTCGCCGCTTGGACGTGGGAAATAGCCTGGAATGGCGAGCAAGTACCGAGTGACGGGTTATGGTTCGGCGACGTCACCGCTATGACAGGAATGCTCGCCGCGGCCGTGTGGCGACCACGCTGGACCATAACGGTTCTCTATGCCGCCGAGCTTCCCGCCTATCTCGCCAATCAACAGTCGCGGACCCCGGACCATCAAACTCCGCCGATCGCCGATGCGCTGTTCATGCTGTCTTATCCACTGCTGTTCGTCACCGCCGCACTCGCGGCGATGCATGCCGGGCGGCTGTTGGACCAGACACGCGCAGCGGCCTATGCCGCGGCCGCGTCCGCTGCCGATAGTCAGGCACGAAATGTGCAGCGGCAACGCTTCAATGCCTTGCTCCACGACTGGGTGATGTCGACACTGCTCGCGGCCAGTCGACACGGCATCAACACCGAGGTGTCGCGCCAAGCCGGGATCACGTTGACCAAGTTCGATGAGATCGGGACCGACGACGACCGGTTCGACACCTCGGGCCTTCTGGCACATTTGCGTGTCGCGATCAACGCAGTGGACCCTGCCACTCCGATCCACGCGACCTTCGGTGACGACGTTGAGGAGTCGACTTTTCCTGGTGACGCTGTTCGGGCGACCGCTTCGGCGGCGAGCGAAGCGCTGCGCAACAGCGTTCGCCATGGCGGTCCGGATGCCTCGCCGAGTGTCGAGATCGTCGTCTTCCGAGACGGGTTTCGCGTCGTGGTCAGTGACCGAGGGGTCGGTTTCGACGTCGCGACGGTGCCGCCGGACCGACTCGGCGTCGCAGCGAGCATCATCGGCCGGATGCGTGCGCTGACCGGGGGAGCGGTAGCGGTGCGCTCTGTTCCGGGCGCGGGGACGACCGTCGAGCTGGGCTGGTCACGAGCGGCGTGAGCGACTATTCAGCGCCGGTTGGCGACACGAGAACCCTGCTCGGCATGCACACGAAGAAGGCGTGGTCAGTCGCGGGCCTGTTTTTGCTTAGTCTGACGGCATCGGCGATCTCGTCGTGGAGCGATGTGTCGCAACGCTGGCCCATCGTCATCGCGCTGTTGGTCACCGCCATAGCCGGTATGGCATTGCTGGCCACCAGCACCGACCCGCTGCCACGCGCAACAGCCCTCATGATCGCAGCGTGCGGTCCGCTCGCATGCGCACTGGTGCTGTCGGTGATTCCCGCACCGGCCAGCTCGTCCGCGCAGCTGTGGCCCTACCCTGCCGGAACCGCGTGCACGGTCTATCTGTGTCTGCGCGGGCGGCCGATGGCCGGCTGGCTCGACATGCTGGGCATGTTGACCATCGCTGGAATATGGGGAGAAGCCACGGGCGTGGGAGCGACGCCAACTGTATTGCCGCAGACAGTGAATATCGCGCCGCTTCTGATGGCGAACTTCTTCGCCTACGTCATACGTCCAGCGGCAAAGCAAATCGTCGAACTGCGAGAGGAATCAACCCGCCGGGTTGCTCAACAGTCGGCGACAGCAGCCACCCTGGCCGAACACGCCCAACAGACGCGCCGAATCGACGAGCTGATGCGTCCCGTGCTGCTCCGTCTCACTCAGCCGAGACCGCTTCACGCACACGAACGGCTCGAATGCGCGCTGCTCGAGGCGCAACTACGTGATTCGCTGCGCGCCCCAGCACTCGCCGATGTGGCCATCGCCCAGGCGGCTCGCGGCGCCCGCGCACGCGGGATCGACGTGATTCTCGTCGACGATCACGGACTTGATGATGCACCAAGCGATGTTCGAGCCAAATTACGCAATCAGGTCATCGACGAGCTCGAATCCGTTCGCGCCGGCAGCGTCGCGGTCCGCGTTCTGCCTCCGAATCGCTCGCTGTTGGCCACTATCGTCGTCGCCGATCCCGATACCGAGACGCGACGTATCGGCATCGACCACACGGGGGAGGCGACCTCAACAACAGACGAAGCGGTACAGCAACGGCTTCTCGGAAGCGATTGATCGTGACGGCAAACTGGTAATCGGCCGAACGAATGACGCCGAGCCGGCCTCGATGAACGGGTGGTCAGGTAGTCATCGTGCGGCGTCGAAAACCACCCGTTCGTCCGACGCAACATCTTGAGAGGACAGCGAATCAACCCGGCAGAATCATGAATCCAGTCGTCCAGTACAACGCCAGCAGACCCAACGCAATGAGGATCAGAACCGCGCCCAATGCCAGCGCACCGAGGCTAATGATGTAGCCGCCGAGGACGACCGCACCGACCAAGGCCACATTGTAAATTACGCTCATAATGAATGAGAAAAACGAATCAATTCCATCGATCGTCTTACCGAGGCCGCGCCCGACCTTCTTCAGGTTTTCCATTCCCGTGTCCTCATTGCCTAGAATTCGACGCGAACAGTAGTGGATGATCAAATGCAGCGCAATCCGTCGATTAAACGACAGCGATCTGCCTGTCGTTTAATCGGATGACGCGCTAGCAACAGTCTTTCGGGTGGCTGGTATGTCGACCTGATCGATATCGGGTTGAATGAAGGATCCGACGGGACATCAAGTGTCAAAACCAACCAGAAATTGACACCTAATGTCCCGCGCGCTAGAAGCAGGGCCCCTGAATCAATCTGCAGTCCGACGATCAGCCACGCAAACGCTCAGAGCTAGTTTCCGAGCAGGTTGCCAAGCTTCTTTGAGACCTTGCCGGTGACCTTGTCATTCAAATCGCCGACGTCGGACACCTTGCCGCCGTTTGCGGTGCAGTAGGCCTTGACTTCTTCCCTGTAAGCAGTGAGTTTGAGTCCGGAGGGCTCGCTTCCGTTGCGGTCCTTAGCCCATTTCTGAATAATGCTGGTCTGGTCCTTGCCGCTTGCCTTGAGGTAGTCACCGCATGCGGTGTCTCCACCCTTGTTGCAGCCAGTAAGCAGCAGTACGGGGAGGGCAATAAAGGCGATACTCGCGCGCGCAGCAGTTTTCTTGGCGTCCATTGTTCGCCTTTCCTGATTGTGATAGTAGAGAATAGATTGTCGGACCGGCCAGCCGAAAACCATCAAGAGAATAAGCTCATGGGGCGACTCATGTGCAAGTCAGGAAAGCGTAAACGGCATAAATTCATCTGAATAAATGACACCGCGAATGTTTGCCGATCGGCAGGTCGGTTGAACGCAGAGTGCCGTACCCAGGCGTTGCTCCGCACGATGTCGATGTGTTCAGGACCGCGCCCTGTCGAGGTCACGGGCTGTCGGGCAGCCACCACACAAAAAGGGCGGCCCGGCCGAAAGCCGAACCGCCCCTTTATGCGTGAAGAACTCAGCCGAAAATCAACCCCGACGTCGTCTGCGCTGTCGCCCGCGCAAACCGATCCTGCACGTCGGCCCAGTTGACCACGTTCCAGAACGCCTTGACGTAGTCCGCCTTCACGTTCTTGTACTGCAGATAGAAGGCGTGCTCCCACATGTCCACCTGCAGCAGCGGGATGATGCCCAGCGGCACGTTGGCCTGCTGGTCGTAGAGCTGGAAGGTCAGCAGCTTCTTGCCCAGGGTGTCGTAGCCGAGCACGGCCCAGCCGGAGCCCTGCAGCCCGTTGGCCGCGGCGGTGAACTGGGCCTGGAACTTGTCGAACGAGCCGAAGTGGTCGTCGATCGCGGCGGCCAGCTCGCCCTCAGGCTTGTCACCACCATTGGGGGACAACACCTTCCACCAGATCGAGTGGTTAACGTGGCCGCCGAGGTGGAATGCGAGGTTCTTTTCGTGCAAGAGGATGGCACCGTGGTCGCCGGACTCGCGGGCCGCGGCCAACTGCTCCACCGCCGTATTGGCGCCCTTGACGTAGGCGGCGTGATGCTTGGTGTAGTGGATTTCGTTTATCTCGCCCGAGATATGCGGCTCGAGGGCCGAGTAGTCGTAGTCGAGATCCGGCAAGGTGTATTCAGCCACGTGTATCCCTCCTCGTCGGGCAGTGCGCCCTGATTGATCAAGCCCTATGGGTGTATCCACCCTTTAACATTCGTACACCGCGTGCAACAGTCATGATCAACCAGTATCTCCGGCAACCAGCCTTTTTCCTCCCGCAGTAGGACGCGCCAACCACCGCATGGCGGCGATACTGAACTGGTGTCGGCAACGATTTCGACCACCAGCGACCGGCTGCACACCTGGCGACTGACCGGCATCGGGCCGGGCGTTCGAAGCAGAGACGGTCTGCCGCCGGGCCCACGCACCCCCATGCCGTGGCAGATGCTGCGCTTCTGGGGTAACCGGCAGAGCTACCTTCCGCAACTGCACCGCCGCTTCGGCGACACCTTCACGCTGCGGCTCGAGCCGATCGGCAACGTCGTCATCCTCGGCGACTTCGCCGACATCCGAACCGTCTTCCGCGGCGATCCGGCGACCTTCCACGCGGGCGAGGGCAACTCGCTGCTGCGACCGATCGTCGGCGCCCATTCCGTGCTCACCCTCGACGTTCCCGAGCACAAGATCGAACGGCGGCGCATGATGCCGCCCTTCCACGGCGAGCGCATCGCGCAGGTCACCGACCTGATGGCCCAGGCGACCGAACGGGAGATCGCCAACTGGCCGACGGGTCGCCCCTTCAAACTGATCGAACGAACGCAGGAGTTGACGCTCGACATCATCGTCCGGGTCGTCCTCGGCGTCGACAAGCCAGCCGATGCGGCCGAACTCGGCAAGGCTTTGCGCGCGGTCCTCGGCGTCCCGATGCCGGCCTTGATGATGTGGGTCTGGCCCAGCCTCGGCCGCCGCTGGCCGTGGCGACGGGTCGTCGCCGATCTGGACCGCGCCGACGCCCTGCTCTACGCCGAGATCGCCCACCGCCGGGCCGACCCGAACCGGTCCCAGCGCCGCGACGTGCTGTCGATGCTCCTCGACGGCGACCCCGAGCCGGAAGTGGTTCGCGACGAACTGGTGACGCTTTTGGTCGCCGGTCACGAGACCACGTCGGTCGCGCTGGCCTGGACCTTCGAACGCATACTTCGCCACCCGCGTGTCTATCAGCGCCTTCGCGACGGCCTCGACGAGCCGAACGACCCCTACCGCACCGCAGTCATCAAGGAAGCGCTGCGCATCCGCCCGGTGATCTACAACGTCGCCCGCCGGCTCACCGAACCGGTCGAACTGGCGGGACACACCTTGCCGGCGGGCCTGCTGGTCCTGCCGTCGATCGGCGCCATCCACACCGACCCACGGATCTGGGGCCCGGACGCCACCGAGTTTCGGCCCGAGCGCTGGCTCGAACCGGACCCGCCGCAGCAGGCGTGGATTCCTTTCGGCGGCGGCAACCGGCGATGCCTCGGTGCCACGTTCGCGCTGACGGAAATGGATACGGTGCTGCGCACAGTACTGGCGCGCGTCGAACTCGAACCCGACCAGAAACGAGCCGAACGGGCCACCATGCACGGCATAACCGTGGTCCCGGCGCGGGGCGCGCGAGTCAACGTGATAAGGCGTTTGGGCTGAGCGGCGCGCCGACGATTGGGACAACCGGTAAACGACGGCTTAACATCGATCGGCGTGACACAAGTCGGCGCGGAACTGAGCGCACCGCCGGAGTCGTCGCCACCGCCGGCGCCGCCTCGGCGCGATCCCGCGCCCCGCGTTCGGCTGCCGGGTGTCGACCTCATTCGTACCATCGCGGCGCTCGCGGTCATCTACTCGCATATCTCGTACTTCCTGATCGACGACCGCGGCACCGGCTGGTGGCTGATCGATGTCGTCTACCAGATCTTCGTGCGGTTCGGGCAGGTCAACCAGCACCTTTCGTTCCTGGGCGTCGGGATGTTCATGGTGGTCACCGGCGCGCTGATCACCGGTTCGGCCGTTCGGGAAAATCCGCGCACCTTCCTCATCAAGCGGATGGTTCGGCTGTTGCCGCTGCTGTGGGTGGCGATCGCCTGCGCAATAGTCCTGGTGCGGCTGCACATCAACGGCATGTTCAGCCCGCAACCCGGCATCTCCAACGCGCAGGCGGCGCTGAGCTTTGTGCTCGGCGGATTCTTCTTCAAGCCACAGGTGGCGGTCCTCGGCGTCACCTGGACGTTGCTCGCGCAGATCGCGTTCTACCTGTACTGCACGGCGGTGCGGCCGCTGCTGCGCACCCGCCCGATCGTGTCGCCGATCCTGGGCGCAGCGATTTGTGCGGTGATCCTGGTCTACAACCACTTCGTCCCCGAGGTCGCCTCGGTGCCGGTGCTCAGCAAGATCGCCACCACCATGCCGGTGATCTTCCTGGGCCAGGTGATCTACCTGCAGTGGACGAAACTCGCGAGCCGGCCGTGGCTCGCAATCGCCGCCGTCGCGCAGTTCGCGGTGGTCTGGTTCGCGGGCCTCATGGGCGACTACTGGGGTGGCGACCGCTACCTGCAGACCATGTTGTTCGCGGTGGTGTGCGTCCTGCTGCTGATCCGGCGCGACGGCCCGATCGCGCGTTCGCGATTCGTCTACTGGGTGGGCACCCGCAGCTACGCGATCTACCTGTTCCACACGCTCACGCTGTACCGGATCTACAACGAGACGGTGCAGTTCCTCACCCCGACCGGCTCGATAATCCTGTTCCTGATCGTCACGGCCGCGGTGTCGGAAATCGGTTACCGCTGGATCGAAGTGCCGGCCAGCCGTTGGCTTTCAGCCCGTCTATTAAGCGCCAGATCGAACACCAAGCCCGCGCGTAGCATGGCGCCATGTCCTGGTACAGCGAAATCCTCGGCAGAGTCGGCGCCAAATCGGTGATGGTGACGCCCGAAGAGGCGCTCCCGGGTCGCGAGACCCCGATGCCGGTGCCGGAACGGCACTACGTCAACGGCAACCGGATCGTGCCGCCGTTCCCCGAGGGACTGCAGACCGCGGTAGTGGCCATGGGCTGCTTCTGGGGTGCCGAGAAGGAGTTCTGGCAGCTCGACGGCGTCTATTCGACAGCGGCCGGCTACGCGGGCGGGTTCACACCCAATCCGACCTACGAGGAGGCCTGCTCGGGACGCACTGGTCACACCGAGTCGGTGCTGGTGGTCTTCGATCCGAAGGTGATCAGCTACTCGTCGATCTTGAAACAGTTCTGGGAAAATCACGATCCGACCCAGGGCATGCGACAGGGCAACGACCTCGGCACCCAGTATCGATCGGCGATCTTCACGACCGACGAGGAGCAGGCCAAGATCGCTCAGGAGACCGCGGACGCGTACCAGCAGCGCCTGACCGACGCCGGCTACGGCCAAATCACCACCGAGATCGCGCCGCTGCGCAAGTTCTACTACGCCGAGGACTATCACCAGCAGTATCTGGCCAAGAACCCGAACGGGTACTGCCCGGTGCACGCGACCGGCGTCAGCTGCCCGGTCGGGTTGGGTGCCTAGAACACCCACCGATAAGTCGACGCCAATTCGGCCGGCGTCAACTCGCGGACGCGGTCAGCTTCGGCGCGGCGCACGGCGATGATCGCGCCCGAAAGCGCCTCGCCGTAGGTCTGCGCCAGCAGCGGCGATTTCTCGAAGGCATCCACGGCCGCGTCCAGCGAAACCGGTAGCCGGTGGACGCCGAGCGCCGCGGCCTGCTGCTCGTCGAGCAGCGCTGGGTCGCCGTGGATCTCCGCGCCCAACGGTAGCGAGTCGGCTATGCCCGCCCGGCCCGCAGCAACGATTCCGGCGAGCAAGAGGTAGGGGTTTGCGGTGAGGTCCGCGCACTTGAACTCGACGTTTGCGGCATGGGCTTGCGAGCCGGTCATGCCGGTGATGACGCGGACCGCCGCCTCCCGGGTTTCGCGTCCCCAGCAGGTGTAAGCCCCGGCCCACTGGGACGGCTGCATGCGGAGGTAGCTGATCGGGCTCGGCGTAGAGATAGCGGTAAGCGCCGGCAGTTCGCGGAGCAGTCCGGCAACGAACGACTCGGCCGCTGCCGACATGCCGTAGCGCCCAGAGCCGCCGGCGTGCAGGTTCTTCCCGTCCCGCCAGCACGAGATGTGTGCGTGCCCGCCGTTGCCCACCGTTCCGGCCACCACCACCGGCGCGAACGAGACTCGCAATCCGTGGCGGCGGGCGACGGCGCGAATTGTCTGCCGCGCCAGCACGCTGCGGTCCGCCGCGCCGAGCGGGTCCAGCGCGCCGACGGAGAGCTCGTACTGGCTGGTGGAGTACTCGGGATGCAGTTGTTCCACCGGAATGCCCTGCTGGGCGAGACAGTCCAGGAGGTCGGCGCCAAACTCCGACTGCTCGATCAGCCGCGTCATGCTGTACGCGGGCCCATGGCAGGCGGGCACGAAGTCGTCGGAGTCACCGGCAAGCCCGAGCGCGAACTCGATCTCGAGCGCGGCGAGGTAGCTCTCGCCCACGGCCGCTGCGTCGCGCAGCACTCGTCGCAGAATGCTGCGCGAGCAAGCCACATGCGGGACACCGTCTTGGGCGAGCCGGTCGACCGGCGCCCACGCCCACCCTGGTTGGGCGGCGAGGGCGGTGACGCTGTCAAGGTCGGGGATGAGCCGCAGATCGCCGTCCGGGCCGCCGAGCAGGGGACTCATGGTGGTCGAGTCGTCGGCCAGGAAGGTGTCGAAGCACGGTGACATGCCCACACCCCAGGCGGCGACGGTGGAAAGCCGCTGGATCGGAATGGTCTTGACCCGGTTCACGCCGATGTTGTCGACCCAGCTCAGCACGATCCCGTGGCATCCGAGGTCGGCGAGTTCCTTGGTGAGTTGCTCGGCTCGGGCGGCCTGGTCGGCGCTGAGGCCGGGCTGCGGGTCATCGAAGTTCATCGCCGCCTCCGCGGGTCAGTTCCTGCGCCCCCGGGCTGCCAACGCGCAGTCGATGGTTTCGAACACCTCAACTCTGCGGTCAAGCCTGGTGATGTGCATGACCCGGTGAACGACAGTGCCGCCCTGCGCGACGAGGCGTGTTCGGACCCCTCGTTCGGCAGCGGTCGAGGCGAACCGCTCCAGCGCGCGAACCCCCGCAACCGACAGGAACGAGGCCGCGCACAGGTCGACGATCACCAAATCGGGTGGCGGCAGTTGCGCCGTGGCGTCATCGAGTATTGCGGCGGTTTCCTCTACCGTGGCCAGGTCGATATCGCCGCTGATGCGCAAAATCAGCGCAGATCCTGGCAAGGCGGTGACTTCGAGAACGAGGCCACTCCCCGAAGCAGCTCCCACGCTTCGTAGCCTACTCATCCCGAGCCAACCTGGCAGGCAGGTTTGCTGCGATAGCTTCGACCTGTTATCTCGCGCGCGCCGTATAACACATGTCTGTGGATCGGCCTGTGGAAATTGTGGATAACACCAAGAAATTTAGTGACTGGGCTCACAAATCTGGTCTCAATCATGTGAAGTCACGATAAATCGGGCAGTTTGCCGATGTTCGCTGAAAGTTGGCGCGAGGGGCGCGAAAGGCCGAACTGAACCGGCGCCTCGAGGTTGGTTTGCACACCACGGCGGGCGTGACACTATCGATTGTGTGAGTAACCCGCATCCGCCCTCGGTTTCGGTCGCCGACCTGCCGGATGAGCCGGGCACCGAAACGGTGCTGCTTGATGTCCGTGAGGACGACGAGTGGGTGCAGGGTCATGCGCCCGGCGCCTTGCACATCCCGATGGCCGACGTGCCCGCCCGCCTCGATGAAATCAACTTGGACGCGGAGTTGTACGTGATCTGCCGGCAGGGCGGCCGATCGATCGCGGTGGCGCAATACCTCAACCAGATCGGCATCGAAGCCGTCAACGTGAGCGGCGGGATGGTCGCGTGGCAGAAGGCCGGTAAGCCGCTGGTGTGCGACGGCGACGCGGAAGCGAAGATCTACTGATGGCGGGATATCCCTCGAACTCGGTGCAGGTGTGTGCCCGCTGCGGCACCCGCTGGCCGGTTCAGGGCGCCCCTGCGCAATGGTGTCCGCGCTGCCATGGCGTGCTGCTGAGTCCGGTGACACGCAACACCCCGCCCCAGCAACGGAACTTTCGCTGGGTGGCTCGCCGTCCCGCCGGTCCGCCCGCAGCGCGACGCCGCGCGACCGGGCCGGGTCAGACCCCGCGATACAGCGAGATCCCGCGGTGGGGGCTAGCGGATCAGACCGCCCGCGCGACGGCGGGCAAAGACGCGCTCGTCGATTTCGGCAAACGCGCACCCCGCCTGCTCGTCGTGACGGCCGTTTTCTTCGGGCTCTCCGCGATAGCCGAATGCCTGCGCTACGGCGTCTTGCTCTACAACCGCACCTGGCTGGTACCGCCATTGGTACTGGCCTTGTCCGATGCGTTCGTGCTGCTGGTCGCCATCGTCGCGTTGCTCGCCGCACTCGCCGCCGCCATCGCGTGTAGCGGTTGGTTGATTTCGGTTCGGGCTCGGATTTTTGCCGCGCAAGGCCACCGTGACCCGCGCCGCCGCCGGACGGTGGTGCTGGGCTGCGTCGTACCTGTCTTGAATTTGGTTGCGCCCGGAATCTTCCTCAACGAGATTGCGGCGACGGCCACAGTCCGGCAGCGCCGGCTGATTCGGTGGTGGTGGCTGGCGTGGGTCTTCAACGCGGCGCTGGTGGTGGCAGCCCTGTCGTGGCGGTCGGTCGACTCGCTGCAGGCCAAAGCCAACGGAGTACTGTTCACCGCGTTCACCGACATCGTCGCGGCCGGGGTCGCGGTGCTGACGCTGCTGCTGATCAAGGATTTCGAAGGCGAAAACCTGCTCGGGCACAAGCGGATGCCCAAACGATGGGTGATCGCGACGGGTCCGGTCACGCCGGTGATCGAGCCGATCAGACCGGCGAAGCAGGAAACCGGCGTCGCTGCTGTCGAAGCGCCGCGCGATGGCGCAGAATCTGCTCAGCAGGACCCGCAGCAGGAGGTTATGGCCAGGTGAGCCCCAACAGCCGCGCACCGTTCGTGGTGGCACATCGTGGCGCCTCCGCGACAAAGCGCGAGCATACGTTGGCGGCTTACGACCTTGCCCTGCGCGAGGGCGCCGACGGCGTCGAGTGCGATGTTCGGCTCACCCGCGACGGCCACCTGGTGTGTGTGCACGACCGTACGGTCGATCGGACATCGAGCGGCACCGGTCTCGTGAGCGAACTGTCGCTCGACGAACTGCAAGAGCTCAATTTCGGGGACGACAGCGAGCCGGCGGCGATCCTCACCCTCCGCGATCTCATCGGCCTGGTGCTGGACTGGAAATCGCTGCCGGTCAAGCTATTCATCGAGACCAAGCACCCGGTGCGCTATGGCGGGCTGGTGGAAGCGAAGCTGCTGGCCGAGCTGCAGCGGTTCGGTATTGCGGCCCCGCCATCGGCGGCACACGCCCGCGCTGTGGTGATGTCGTTCGCGGCCACGGCGGTGTGGCGCATCCGGCGGGCTGCGCCGATGCTGCCGACTGTGCTGCTGGGCGACTCGTCGGTCTACCTCGGCGGCGGCGCCGCGACCACCGTGGGCGCGACCGCGGTGGGACCGTCTATCAAGACCCTGCGCGACCATCCCGAACTGGTCGATCGGGCGGCGGCGGCCGGGCGCGCGACATATTGCTGGACCGTCGACGACGAGGACGACATCGCCCTGTGCAAGGAGCTCGGCGTCAGCTGGGTGGCCACCAACATGCCTGGTAAGGCGAAAGCCTGGCTGGCCGAATCGGCCTGACCACGCGCTGTGTAGGTTTGCCGCGTGGGTAAAAGCAAACGCAACCGTCCGAAGGCGGAGAGCAACCGCGCGCAGCGTCTTGCGCATCGCCAGGCCGTCCGCGAGCAGTCGGAGCGGGTGAATGCGCGCCCGTTCGAAGGGTTTGTCGCCGAATGCGATCTGGTGGCACTGCGCGAGTTTGTACCCTCAGCAACCGCTCCGCTGGCGGGCCGCGATGGTCGCAAGATCGTGCTCGCCACGGTGTTGCCGGGGGCGGTCGCCGCGTTGGTCCGCGAGGAGAACGGCGAACCGGTCGGCTACGTCGGACTTCAGGTGCAGGCGCAGTCCGACGATCCGGCAGCCGATCTGGCGGCCGCGGCGACATGGGCGCAAACGGCCGCGCCAGGTGACTCCCTGGCGGCGGCGGACCCGACCTCCGGCGCAGCATTGCGCGACGTACTTGATCCCGACGCTGACCTGGAAGTGACTGTCCATCAAGACTTCAATTGGTGGATCCCAGAGGGGGTCGAGCCGGCGCCGGACGTCGCCGCCACCGTGCAGCGCGCAAACGAACTGATCATGCCGTCGGCACGGCTCGACGGACTCCGGGCCGCATGGTGGGTCGACGCGGGCGAGAAAGCGCATCTGCGGTGGGTACGCCCGGAGAGTGAAGACGACCTGATGCTGGCGCTCGCCCGGTTGCATGCCTCGGGTGGGCTGCACGTCGGCGAGGGCTCGCGGTTCGCCGGATCATTCCGGACGCACGGCCTACTGGTGCCGGTCTTCGACCTGGATCCGGAGCGGCACCCGGTGGAGTGGACCGCTCCGGCGGCGGAGTTCGGCGAGCGGCTCACCGCCGCCCTGCAGGTGCAGGATCCGCTGACGGCCGCCGAACGGCGATCCCGGGATGGGCTGCGAAGCCGGCAGGTGACGCTGCGCTAGCTACACAGCGCCGCCCGCGGCCGGTGGTGCGCCGGAGGCGTCCTTGGGCTTGTTCATCTCGCGCGCCACGAATTCCTCGAGGTCGAACAGGTTGGAGCCGGCACGGTCGGCGATGGTCAGCAGCGTGTTCATGCTGGCCACCTCCTCGACCTGCTCCTTGAGGAACCATTGCATGAATTGCTCACCGAGGTAGTCGCCCTCCTCGCGGGCGGTGCTGGCCAGGTGGATGATCTGCTCGGTGACCGTCTTCTCCTGCGTCAGCGCGAGCGCAATCGGCTCCCGCGCGTCCGCGAACTGCGACTTCGCCGGGTCGACGCCGGTCAGCTCCACGGACATGTCCCGGTCGAGGAAGTACTGGATGATCATCATCGCGTGGTTGCGCTCTTCCACCGACTGCGCATAGAAGTGCCGCGCCAACTGTGGCAGATCCGCGTTGTCGAACCATACTGCCGTCGCGATGTACTGATGCTCGGCGTTGAATTCGTGGCGAATCTGATCATGAAGCAGGGCGTGGAACTTGCTGTGCGAACCGTCGCTGGCTTGAGTCATGGCCGCAAGAGTAAACGCAGGTCAACAGGCCTGTCATCCAAGCTCAGCCTAATTGAGGGCAGAGTATCCTAACCTCTTGGAAGCGGCGGTCCCCTACGGCGTGTCAACGCGAGTAGGGGACCTCTCCCTCCAGCGGCGGTGCCGAGATTGCCCGATTCAGCGGCGGAACTAGTAGTAGTACCTGCGCCCGGCAACCGGCCGACCGATCGAGCCCAGCAACAGCAGCACGAGCCCGATGACGAGCGCAATGATGCCGAGCGTCCACAGCACGGGAACGCCGAACACGAACCCAAGAAGCAAGAGAATCACACCGGCGACAATCATGGCCACCCCTTTCGTCGCCGACCGAATACCCTATCGGGCAAATCGGTAAACGTGCAGGTCAGTTGGCTGATTGCGAGCTGATCAGATCGGCCGGCAGCGGTTGATCGGCGGCCAGGTCGGAGAAGAATTCTTGGGCCTTCGGCCGGTCCCACAGCAGCACGTTCCCCGAACCGGAAGTGTTCTCGAATCCACCGATGGGCACGGTCGTGGTGATCATGCTGCCGTGCATCGCCCAAGCGAGCGCCAGCAGATTCCAGATGTGATCACCGTTGTCGACCTGCAGCGACTTGGCGGCATCGCCGAGCAGCGGGAAAATCCGGAAGGGGTTCAACAAGGTCGAGGCGCTCGAGACCTTCTTGAGCAGCGCGCTCATGAATTGCCGTTGATGCTGCATGCGCTCGAGGTCGGCCGAGGCAAATGCCCGGCTGCGCACGTAACCGAGCGCTTGCGCGCCGTTGAGGTGCTGGCAGCCGGCGGCCAAGTTGATTCCGGCAAGCGGATCGTTCAACGGCTGGTCCAGGCACATGTCGAGGCCGCCGACCGCATCCACCACCGAGGCAAAACCTCCGAAGCCGATCTCGGCGTAGTGGTCGATGTGCAACCCGGTCGCCGTTTCGAGTGTCTGTACCAGCAGTGGTGCGCCGCCGATCGCGAAAGATGCGTTGATCTTGTCTTTGCCGTTGCCCGGAATGCTCACGTAGGAGTCGCGCGGGATGCTCACCATCGTGGCGCGGCCGGACTTCGGTATGTGGATGAGGATGATCGTGTCGGTACGCGCATTACCGACATCGCCGCCGGTCGCGAGGTCTTGCTGTTCTTGCGGGCTCAGGTCGTTGCGACTGTCCGAGCCCACCAGCAGCCAGTTGGTGCCCGGGGTGTCGCCGACGCGGTCCGGGTAGTCGGCCAGGGCGTCGGTTCGATGCAGTTGGCGGTCCAGGTAGAACAGTCCGCCGCCGATAAGCAGCAGCAACACGAGAAGTGTCAGGCCGATGCGCCGGCCCCAGTGGCGCTTGCGGCGTGGCCGCGGCGGAGCCGACGGCGGGGGTGGGGTCGCTGCCGGACGATTGATCGCGCGTCGGGGCGGCGGTGCGGCGCCGCCAGGTCGGCTGGGTTCGCGATACGGCTGGGGTCGCTGTGGTGGTGCGTGCTGAACCGGCGGCTGATGCGTCATCGGCGGGCTCGGCGCCTGTGACCACGCCTGCGGTGGGGGTGGTGACGACGGGTAGGGCCGGCCGTCGCGGCGGATGACCTGGGTGCCCTCGGGCGGCGGTGGGGGCGGCCGCCGACGCTGGTAGTCGGGTGGCGGAGGCGGCGGAAACCGCCGCTCGCTGGGACCCGGCGGTCGCTGCGGCGGACGTCCCTGGCCTGCGGGATTGTCGCCGCGTGGATCGCCGGTCACGGAGGACGACTCTACCTATCCCTCGTCCTGCTGCGGTTGCGGTGAGCGACCACTTTCGCCGAGACACTGCAGATTTTCGCCGATTCGGCGCACAACTGGGTCGTGACCGCAGGTGCTCTGACTATGGCAACCAGGACACGTGACCGTGCAGGAACGCGTAGCCGAGGTAGGCGACCGTGTCGATCGTGGCGTGCGCAATGATGAGGGGCCACAGTCGATTTCGGCGCTGCCAATAACGCCCGAACACCAGACCCATGGCCAGGTTGCCGAGACCGCCGCCGATTCCCTGGTAGAGGTGATAGCTCCCGCGAAGCACCGCAGAGGCCGCCAACGAGCCATTCTCGGACCACCCGAGTCGCCGCAGATTGGTCACCAAATACGCGACCACCAGAACTTCCTCGGCCACTGCGTTGGCGATCGCGGCGAGCACCAAGACGGGGACCCGCCACCAGTGGTCGGTCAAACCGCTCGCGATCACGGTGAGGTTCATTCCCAACGCGTGCGCGACGAGATAGAGCGCCAATCCCGGCAGACCGATGACCGCGGCCAGCACCAGGCCGCGCGGCCAGTTCCGCGGGTCGCGGATCAGCCCGACTCGGCGTGGGCTGAATCCGATGCGCCACAGCAGGTAGAGACCCAGCGCCGCCCACGCGCACAACCGGACGATGCTGAGCAACTGCCACAGAAAGTCGATGGCCGAGACGTTGGATCTCGTTGGATTCAGCGCCACCGACTGGCTGGCCAGATTGCCCGCGAGAAACGAATCTGTGAGTGACAAGGCGGAGCTGAGGCCGCTGAGGCCGAAGGTGACCGCCAAGACTATCCAGATCTCCACGTACGCCATCCGCCGCGCGGCGGGTTCCGTCAGCGTCGCGGCCGACTCCGGCGTCGCAGGTCGCAGCCAGGCATCGAGCTGTTGACGGTCGAAAGGCACAGCAGCGATTGTGCCGGGCCAATCAAACGAACGGGTCTAGCCTCGGCGCATCCCGTTCAGGAATGGACAGCCGACCAGAATGCGGATCGCACGACTGAGGCCTTCGCCGTCGGTGACCGGCTCGTTGAAGGGCAGTCGAATGTCGCGGTCGTCGCTCATGAAATCCTCCCCGTATTTCTCCACGCGCAATGTCAGCCCGAACCGGTCGATGGCCAGCGGCCGGACCGAGCCGCCGCGAAGCTGCGGCGGCAGCCGGCGCGCAAGCAACTCGATCACGTCGGCATGATCGGAGTCGAGGTGCTGCAGCCATGCCGTCTCGCACTCCCAGAACGGGTCGGGGGTGGCGGCGAAAAGCTTTGCCGGTGTGACAGATTCGGCTCCCGTGGAGTCTGCAACGACCGCCGAGTCGAGCATGAGGCGAAGCAGCGTCACGGAACGCCCAACGTCGAGCAGCGCAGGGTCGGGATTCTCGACGGCGATGTCTGCGGCGACCGAGCGTTCAGCCGACCCGAGTGGAAACAGTTCGCCGCGCAGCCAGACCAGGGATCGAACTGGTTCGCGCAAGTTCAGCGGTGTCTGATCGGTGAGTTCGAGGACGGCTGCCGTGCCGGGCATGAAGTTCAGCGACGCAGTGGGAATGCCGACGACGACATCGCCGGCACGCAGATGGTGCACGACGGTCGGTTCCGGGTCCTGACCAGGCACTGCGAGTCGGGCGTCGCGGGCGCGCAGGATCGCGGTCCGAACGCGCTCTTCGGTGGTAGGTCGTTGTTGCTTGGCAAGGGCAGGCATCACACCTCCAGTTAGTTAGGTAATCCTAAACTAACTCGCATGTGCTGGGAGGGCAAGGCTGAGCGCGACCGCGCCAACACGACTCGCCTCCAGAGACGGGATCCCGTCGCACAGCGGGAGTTTCGTTGGCTGAGTTGCGCGCGCAGCGCGATACCTCCACGTATCGTGCGCTCATGAGTCTTGCCGTTGCGGTCCTTCCCTCCGCTCTGCGAGTGTCCCGCCCCGCCGCCCGCTGCTCCGCTGCGATGCTCACGAAGGACCTCCACTCATGACGGAACGCCCGGTCAACTTCAGCGACTACCAACTCGGCATCTACGCCCAGGGCATGTTCGGCAACGTTGTACCCGAGGTGACCACCGACCTCGCAGCCCTGGAAATCAAGGCGGCGCAGGTGCTTTCGGAAGAGGCGCTGGGATACATCGTGCCGAGCGCGGGCAGCGGCGCCACCGCGCGCGCGAACCGGGAGGCCTTCGACGACTGGCGGATCGTGCCGCGGATGCTGCGTGGCGCGCCACAGCGCGACCTGTCGTGCACGATCCTCGGGACGACGATGCCGGCGCCGATCATGCTGGCTCCCGTCGGGGTGCAGACCCTGGCGCACCCGGAAGGCGAACTGGCCTCGGCTCGTGCGGCCGCCGCGCTGGAACTGCCGTACATCCACTCGACGCAAGCGGCGCATTCGTTCGAGCAGGTCGCCGAGGCGGCTGGCGAAGCCCCGCGCTGGTATCAACTCTATTGGCCGACCGATGAATCCGTCTGCCTGAGTTTCCTGCAGCGGGCCCGCGAGAACGGGTACTCGGCACTGGTGTTGACACTGGACACCACGCTGTTGGGCTGGCGGCCCAAGGACCTGGACCGCGGCTTCTTGCCGTTCCTGGTCGGGCAGGGGATCGCCAACTACCTGACCGACCCGGCGTTTCAGGCGGGCCTCGCCAAGCCGGTCGAAGACGACCCGATCGCCGCGGCGATGCACTGGGCGCAAATGTTCCCCAACCCGGGTCTCAGCTGGTCGCAGCTGGGCTTTCTGCGCGCGAACTGGGACGGGCCGATCGTGCTGAAAGGCATCTGCTCGGTCGCGGACGCGGAATTGGCCGTCGAGCACGGCATGGACGGAATTGTCGTGTCCAACCATGGCGGCCGACAGGTCGATGGCGCCCGGGCCTCGCTCGCCGCGCTACCGGCCATTGCCGCGGCGGTCGGCGACCACCTCACCGTCCTGTTTGACAGCGGCGTCCGCACAGGCGCAGACGTGTTCAAGGCGCTGGCGCTCGGCGCGCAAGCGGTGCTGATCGGACGGCCGTTCCTGTACGGGCTCGCGCTCGCGGGCCAGGCCGGGGTCGAGCATGTGCTCCGGTCGCTGCTTGCCGAACTCGACCTCACCCTCGCGCTCTCCGGGTACGCCAGCCACCGTGAGCTCACCCCGGAATCGCTGGAACCCGCGTGACTCTCGCCGAGACCACCGGACTGCTCAACGGATCCGGACAGGGCGTCCGCCAGCTGATCGAACTGCTGGCGGCGTTCGGACTCTCGGCGCTGATCGGTCTCGAACGCGAGCTACGCAGCAAAAGTGCCGGGCTGCGGACACAGACAATCGTCGGCACCTCGGCGGCGCTGATCCTGCTGGTCAGCAAGTACGGCTTCAGCGATGTCCTGCACGTCGGAGACGTCGAGCTCGACCCGTCGCGTGTCGCTGCGCAGATCGTTTCCGGTGTGGGCTTTCTCGGCGCCGGGTTGATCATCACTCGCCAGGGAACCGTGCACGGACTGACCACCGCGGCGGCCGTGTGGGAGACCGCCGCGATCGGCATGGCCGCGGGCGCCGGTCTGATTCTGCTGGCCATCGTGGTCACCGTGCTGCACTTCGTGATCGTCTTGGGCTTCGCTCCGCTGGTCCGGAAGTTTCCGGCAAGAATTCGCGGCTCCGTGCGCCTGCACGTGACCTACGAGGACGGCAAGGGAGTCCTGCGCGAAATCATGAACACCTGCGGGGCGCGGGGGTGGTCACTCAACTCGTTGATCGCCGACCCCGCCGGCGGCGCGCTCGACATGGCCGAGCCACATGCTGCTGGACCGGGTCATGTCGGCGTGACGATGAAACTGACCGGAACCGGCGTCCAGGACGCCGCTCGGATCCTTGCCGGACTGAACGGCGTGAACGCCGTCGATCACCTCGACGACGAGTCGGAGTAACGCTCGCGCGCCCGGGCCCGCAGGAAGTAGGCCGCACTCGCGCCCGCGAACCACACCACCCCGACGACCACGGCGACGCGTCCGTCATCGCTGAAGAACAGCAACACCACCACCAGCGCCAGGAACGCGAGCGTCAACGCCGTCGTGTACGGCGCACCCGGCAGGCGGTAGTCGGAGGCCGGCAGATCGCCGGCGCGCACCCGGCGCCGGTACACCGCGTGGCAAACCATGATCGAGCCCCAGACGAAGATGATGCCGATGGTCGACACCGACGTGATGTAGGCGAACGCCTTGTCCGGGGAGACGACGTTGACGAGCACGCCGATCACCATGGCCGCCGCGGAAATCGAAATGCCGACCCACGGCACAGAACGCGAACTCAGCGACGCCATGGCCGGCGGTCCGTCGCCACGTTGCGACAGGCTGCGCAGCATCCGGCCCGTCGAATAGATGCCGGAGTTGCACGACGACAGCGCCGCCGTGAGCAGAATGAAGTTGACGATTCCCGCCGCCGCGGGGATGCCGATGTAGCCGAACACATCGACGAACGGGCTGTGGCCGGCGTGGAAGTTGCGCCATCCGCGCACGGTCAGAATCACCAGCAGCGCGCCGACGTAAAACAACCCGATGCGGAACGGGAGGGTGTTGATGGCCTTGCGTAGCGTCGCTTTCGGATTCTCCGCCTCACCGGCCGTCACCCCGACAAGCTCGACGCCGACATAGGCGAACATCACGATCTGCAAGCTCAGCAACGCGCTGGAAAAGCCCGTTGAAAAGAATCCGCCGTCGTTCCACAGGTTGGTGACCGACGGGCCGGTCTCGGGACCGATACCCGCGATTGGGAGCAGAACCGCGATGCCGATGACGATCATGCCGACGATCGCAGTGACCTTGATCAGCGAGAAGTAGAACTCAGCCTCACCGAAGATTCGCACCGAGATCAGGTTGGCGCAGAACAGCACGGTCAGCACAACCAGCGCCGTCAGCCAGCCGGGAATCGAGGGCCACCAGTAGTTGACGTACTTGCCCGCCACGGTGATCTCGGCCATGCAGGTGGTGGTCCACACCGCCCAATACGTCCAGCCGCCAAGGAAACCCATGAACGGACCGAGGAACTCCTCGGCGTATTCCGAGATGCTGCCGGTCACCGGGCGGTAGATCAGCAGTTCGCCCAGCGCCCGCATGATGACGAAGATCGCTGCGCCGGCAACCGCATAGGCGAGGATCAGCGCGGGCCCGGCCTTCTCGATCGCACCGCCGGAGCCGTAGAACAATCCGGTGCCGATCGCGCCGCCGATGGCGATCATCTGGACGGTCCGGGCGTTTAGCCCGCGCGAGTAGCCCTCGTCGATGGCGGCGTCGGCCTGCACGGGCGCGGGTTCGGTGGCTGGTTCGATCGGCATGGGCAATGCTAACCAGCACTGTCACCGCGCGCGCACATTGCGTCGCTGGTTTCCGCCGGTAACCGTTAATCTCGATTTCGTGCAGCGCATCGCCTATTTCGGTCCGCCCGGAACATTCACCGAGATGGCGCTGGCGAAGTTCGAGGATTCCGGACTCTTCGCCGGTGCCGTCGAACGCGTTGCCGCGCAGAGCCAACCGGCCGCGCTCGAACTCGTGCGCGCCGGATCCGTCGACGGGGCCGTGGTTCCTATCGAAAGCTCGGTGGAGGGTTCGATCCCGTCCACGCTCGACGCACTCGCGGTGGGACCGCGGTTGCAGATCATCGCCGAATGTGAACTCGAGGTCGCGTTCACCATCGTCGCCCGGCCGGGGGTGGCGTTGGGGGACGTGCGAACCGTGCGGGCGTACCCGGTCGCGGCGGCGCAGGTGCGAATGTGGTTGGCGGAGCACCTGCCCGATGCGCAGGTGCAGGTAGCTGCGTCCAACGCCGCTGCCGCGGAGGACGTGGCCAACGGCTTGGCGGATGCCGCCGTCTCGACGGGACTGGCCGCCGAACGGCTCGGCTTGGCCGCGTTGGCCGACGGGGTCGCCGATTACGAGGGCGCCCGGACCCGATTCGTTTTGGTCACCGGACCCACAACCGCTCCCGCGCCAACCGGCGCCGACCGCACGGGTGTCGTTCTCGAGCTGACGAACGAACCAGGCGCGCTGATGCGCGCCTTTGGCGAATTCTCCACGCGCGGAATCGATCTCACGCGGATCGAGTCGCGGCCAACGCGGACGGGCATGGGGACCTATCGGTTTTACATCGACTGCGTGGGACACATCGAGGATCCGCTGGTGGCCGAAGCGCTGAAGGCGTTGTGGCGGACATCGTCGATTCGCTACCTCGGGTCGTGGCCGGCGTCGGCCCCGATCGGGACGCCGCCGCCGTCGGATGACGAAGCCGCGAGCTGGCTGGCGGACCTGCGTAAAGGGAACGCCGAGCCGTGAACCGAGCCATGACTACCGAGGCGAAGCGAGTGAGGATCGCAGCGCCGCAGGCGCGAGGACCGGAGCGAGCGGGAGCCGAGCGATGAGCACCGAGGCGGTGAGGATCGCACCCCCCGTGCGTGAAATTTCACCGCGGGCGGTGAAGAAACACGCACGGCTGGGGTGGCGCGCAGGGGCGCAGGCGGGACGGCTGCCGGAGCGAGCGGGAGCCGAGCCATGAGCACTCTCTTTCTGGTGCGGCACGGTGAGACCGAAGGCAACGTGGCCCGGCGACTCGACACCAGGCTGCCGGGGGCTCCGTTGACGTCGCGCGGCGTGGAGCAGGCGCAAGCGTTCGCGCGCGGTCTGACGGTGCCGCCGGCGGCGGTGATCGCGTCTCGTGCGTTACGTGCACAGCAGACGGCGAGCCACATCGAGGCGGTGACCGGAGTCGAGACGCAGGTTCTCGACGGCCTGCACGAGGCTCAGGCGGGCGACTACGAGGATCGCGCCGACGATGACGCGCATGAGGCGCTCAAGGCGGTGTTTGGGGCCTGGCACCTCGGTGATCTGGACGCGCGGTTGCCGGGCGGGGAATCCGGACAGGAAGTGCTTGATCGGTTTTTACCGGTTGTCGGCGAGCTGCGCGCAAAGTACCTCGACACCGACCGCGGCAACGTTGTGGTGGTGAGCCACGGCGCAGCGATTCGGTTGGTGAGTCGCTATCTTGCGGCGGTCCCGGGGCAGTTCGCGGCCAGTAACCACCTGGACAACACCCAGACCATCGAGCTCGAGCCGACGGCTACGGGTTGGCGCTGCACCCGGTGGGGTCTGCACACGCCGCCGTTCGAAGCCGACGTCAGCCCCCGGCCAGACGATCCGATGGGTTAAACAGCTTGCTGTGCATCTGCGGTTGCCAGTTCGGCAACCAGGTCCCCGATTGCTTGGCGTATTCGCGCATCGGTGCCCGAACTCAGCGTCGTCCATTTCCGCCCGTCGTGGGCGTGGCTGGCGGTCGCCACGAATCGGCCTGCCGCGGTGTCGAATACGGCGATGTTGCGCTCTGACCGTTCGCGGATTCCCGGCGCGTATCGAACCCCGACGATCTGGCAGTGTGCGTGGCATCGAGCCAGGGCCTCGGAGATTGTCGCGGCGGGCTCCGACGGAATGCCCAACCGCCGCAGCCGCTCTCGCGTTCCATCGCGTTTTGCTGCGCCATCAAACACCGGGACCAGGTCTGCGGTCGGCACGTTCACGGTTTCCAATCGCAGCGCGGGGCAGGGGTCGAGCGCGCCAAGCACTGGTGCGGACACGTCACCAACGATGTCATCGAGCAGGTAGCCGTTCTGGTTCCGCATCGCGACGACACTGCCTCGGTCGTCATGCGCTACGCACAAGCGCTTGGTCACCGTTCCGGAAAACACCCGCATCGCGATCACCCAGTGCGGGCGGCTCAGCGTCTGTAGGCGCCGGACCAGGCCAGGGTGAATCTCGTCGCCGCGCGCGAGTGAGGCGTCCGTGCGCAAACCGGCGTGTCCGGGCACCGCGGCGAGCACGACTGGCAGTTCGGTCAAGCCGAGCCGGTCCACGAGTAGGTCGAACTCGTCCGCGGTCAGGGTGATGGCCGGCAAGACGCTCGGAGCCGTTCCCAGGTCGATCATTCCTCGCCGATGACCGACGGCACGACGGTGCGGCCGTCCATGAAGTGCTCGACCGTGTGCAGGTATTGCTGAGGCCGACGGGATGATTCGTCGTCCTCGGCGCCGAGGCGGTGACCGATGAATGGCGTGCCGGTCTGTGGGTGTCCAGTTGGTCGCGCCGCAGTCGGTTGTGGCGCGGGCGGTTGTTCAGCCACGCTCGCTGCACTGATGACGCTGCTCGACAACTGTCGGCTGGCCGGCACCGGCGCGGATGCACCGAGGCTGGCGCTGCGGACCTTCGGCACTGCGGCGGCACCGCCTGCTGCCACCCCAAGGCCGCCGATTCCAGCGGCCGACGAGGAGATACCGGCATGCTCAGCAACCGGCGGGGGCGCGGTCAAGCTGGTGCCAGCACCGGTCACCGCATCGGCAAGACCGGACACGGCCGCGGACACGGTAGATCCGGCGACCCGGCCAGCGACCGTCGCCACCTGGTCAGCTGTTGGGCTTTGCAGCAGAGCTTCAGGGCCGCCAGGCATCTGCACGTCACCCGGTGAGCCAGCACCGTTGGCGATCGGAGGTGCGGGCGGGTATTCGGTCGGTGTGGCCAGGGCCGTCGTGGCAGCTTCATAGGCCTCCATCACCAGCCCGGCCCGAATGTCCATGGCAATCTCGGCGGCTTCGGCCGCCTCGGCGCTGCCGTTCAGGGCGCCGCCGGTGGTATAGGCCGCCGTCTTCGCTGCGTAGACCGCAGCAATCTCGGCGGGGCTCGGCATCGCCAGGGAGGCCGTGGTGTACGCGGCCGCATTGGCGGTCGCCTTCGCGGCGACTGCGGCCGTCGTGGCGGCCAGCTCTTCGGTCCAAGCGGTAAAGCCACCCAATCGAGCCAGCGCGGCAACGCCATTCACGCCTTCGAGACCGCCGGCGAGCTCGGCCATCACCCGCGAGAGGGTCGCGGTCGCATCGGTATACGCAGCAGATAACGCCGACCACGCGCTGGCCGCGGCGGCAATCGGTACTGCACGCGCGCCGCTATTGAGCATGGTCGAGTTGCCAATTGCCTTGCGCGGCAACCACACCACGCCAGTCACCCCGAGTGTCATTGTCTGGTTTCCCCGTTTCGCCAGCTGCTTAGATCGATGCGCCAACCGCGCCGAGCGACGTGGCGTGCACGGCATCATGAGCTACGTATTCGGCTGCCTGCGCACGCAACGTCGCCGCGGCGTGCTGCAACTCGGCGATGCCGTGCGCGATCGCGGTCTCATGCGTCGCGGCGGCGCGATTGAAGAATCCGGCGGCCAGCGCCGATACCTCCTCCGAACCGGAGGGCAATACATGCGTCGCCGGTGTTGCCATTGATGCCGCAGCGGTGAGCCGCTCGGCGAGTGCTTCCAATTCGGCCGCCGCGGCGAGCACCACCTCTGGAATGACCAACACATGACCGGGCACCGGCGTCCTCCTCTGCGCGAGAGCGACGGGCAAGAAGTCCCGTCGAAGAGTTGGACGCGTCGACACCCAGAGTGGTTCCGCGAAAGTTGCTAACCCCAGCCGAGCTCGTGCAGGCGCTGTTCACTGATGCCGAAGTAGTGCGCGATCTCGTGAATGACGGTGATCGACACTTCCTGAACCACCTGCGCTTCGCTGTTGCAGACGTCCAGGATCGCGTCGCGGTAGATGGTGATGGTGTCGGGGAGGTAGCCGCCGTAGTGGGTATCCCGCTCGGTCAGCGCCACGCCGTGATAGAGGCCGAGGAGCCCACGATCGTCGGGGTGTCGTGGTTCGACCAGCACGACGACGTTGTCGATGGCTGCGGCGAGTTCTGCCGGGATGAGGTCGAGAGCATCGCCGACCAGTTCATCGAACCGGTCGGCGGTCATCGCCACTGCCACTGGTCAGTTCGGCGGTGCGGCCGCCGGGGGTGCCGCCGGCTCCGACGGCGGAATCGGCGCAGGGGCGGCGCCCGGCAGCGGCGCGGGCATCGAACGACCGTTGGGCAGCGGCGGCGGCGGAACCGGCGGCTGACCGTTGATGAGGATGTCGCCCTTGGCGGAATTGACGATCGGCGCGAAGCCGCCGGCGTCGACCTCCTTGCCGACCGAGCAGTTGACCTTGCGACTTCCCGCGATCCAGCTGATGGCGTCGATGTTGTCCCAGAACAGCGTCAGCGTCTTGTTTCGCAGGGTGTCCGGTGAGCCCAGATAGTCGGTGGACGCCTTGGTGCACGCCGCTTCCAGGAACTTGTCCTGATCGGGCTGGGCCGGCGGGCCACCGGGGAATTGCGTGGCCAGGTCGATCACGCCGACGACCTCGAACGCGTGCTGTTGGCTGCAATCAACCGGATCCGACGGCACGTTTCCGTTGATGCCGATGCAGGTGCCCGGATCCCATACCTTCGACTGATCCTGGCCGGCGACCGTGCCGACGATGGGCATCAGGGCGCCGGTAGTCCCGGAGAACTGGAGCCCGCAGCGCAGCGTCCGTTCACCGGCCGCCCAGCCGGCCTCGCCGGGATTGATCAGGCCGACGTCGAACTTGCCGTTGGGATCGAATTTCGCGCCGAGGTAGTCGCGTACCGCTGGGACGCAGTCCTCGTCCTTGAGTTCGGTGAATCGGAGAACGCCGGGGAACTTCGAGCCGGGCCCGAACTCTGCCCCCGGGTACTTGCTCAGATCGATCTGCGCGGCGACCTCGAACAGGTGCGGTTGCTTACAGTCGACCTTGCTCAGGTCGCTGGCGTCGGGCTTCTTCCAGGTCAGGCAGTCACCCTGAACGGCGGTGCCGAACGCCGCGCCTGCAACCGCGCCGGTAGAGGTCGCCTTGCCGGGCTGGTGGGTCTGCAGATCGTTGTCCGTCTTGAATCCGCCGGTCAGGAAGATGGTGGCAAAGGCGGCGACCACGGCCCCGACTGCGACCGCGGCCAGTGCGCGACGGGTGGTGGCCGCGGAGATGTGCCGACGCTTGGGCGTCTCGCCGTCCGTGTCCTCGGCCTCAGCGGACTCTTCGACGGCGTCGGTGGCTGGCGACTCTGCGGGTGAATCAGCCGGTGCTGATTCCGCTGGCGCTGAATCCGCCGGCGCTGTATCCCCCGCCGTTTCCTCTGTTTTCGCCGATTCGACCGGCTTCTCGACCGGCGCTGTCGCAGGCTCGTCGGCGGGCGCCCGGCTAGCGTCGACCGGCTCGGCCGGCTCTGCCGGCGGCGGAACCGGATCGTCCTCGGTATCGAGTGATACGCGCGGCACGCTCGCGTCAGGCTTGGAGCGGCCCGACGGAATCAGGCCGCGAAGCTTCGACAACAGACCCTTGTTTTGAGGCACATCTTGCTCGGACATCGCGCTCCATAATGCCCGCTTCTGCGGCTGCTGTGCAGCCAACCGGGGCAACGATCGTCAGCGCGTGCCCAGAGTCAGGTAGTAGGGCGTATTCGCCCAGATCTCCAGTGGCCCGAACGCCGGGTTGTAGACGTTGCGGTCCACGGGCACGCCGATACCCGGAATGTTCGCGTGGTCGGTGGTCTGCCAGAACACCCAACCCGGCCAGCCGCCCGGAACATCGGGCGCTGGGCCACCGTTCCAGTCGGCCACCCAGAGCGGGTAGGAGTGGAATTCCGCGGAATCGGCAACGCTGGAGCGCCAGAAACCCGGGCAGGCGTAGATGATCGGGTTGCGGCCGGTCAGCAACTGAACCTCGGTGAGCCAGCGGTGCATCCAGTTGATGATCACCGAGGGCGGCTGACCGTTGTCTCGCTCGACATCGAGAATCGGCGGCAGTGAGCCGAGGGCGTTCTCGCTGAATACTTCCTTGACGTAGAACAGCGCCTGCTGTTCCGGGTTCTCATCGAAGCGCGGGAAGTGGTACGCGCCGCGCAGCACTCCGGCCGCGCGCATCGCGGCGGTGTCCTCGTGGAAATGCGGATTGACGTAGTCGGTGCCTTCGGTGGCTTTGACTAGGGCAAAGTTGACGCCACCGGCTTTTGCGGCGGCCCAGTTGATCGGGCCGCCATCAGGGTGCTGGTAGGAGGAGACGTCGGGTCCCATCGGCGGGTCCGCACTCGCGACCGGCGAAACCGCAAGGGTGGCGGTGAGAACGAGCGGCAGCACCGCGAGGAATCGGCGGGACAGCGATGCGCGCTTCATGGGCGCAAAGATTATCAGTGGCGACGGCCGAACTGATACTCAACCGTGACCTCTCCTATATGCGGCACGCGCATTGAGTGTCCACTTTTCGTGTCCTGCAGGCGGGATGCCGCTGGCAACCGACCAAGCGTGGACGTCCAGTGCACCTGGTCCCGCTATTCGCTCCGCGAATCCGCCAGCGCCACGACCGGGGCGAACTGGCCCACCAGTTCGCGTTTCCACCACGCGCCGGTAGCGCGTCGTTCGGCGCGGGTAGTGAAGTGATACTCGTAGAGCCGCGCCCGCACATAGCGCGGTGGTTGATCTGGGAACGGGTTGTGCCGCAGCAATTTCAGCGTCGCTCGGTCGTTACGCAGCAGCTTTTCCAGCAGCCGGGTGAACCATGGATGGGCGTAATGCGCCGAGATTCCGGCAAACCACATGAGCCAGTCCAGCCGCAAATGGTAGGGCGCGAACTGGCGAGGCCAGCGGCGCAGCTCGCCGGGCTTGCCCTTGAATTCGTATTCCTGCCAGGTGGTGTCCGGGGAAATGTGCGCGTCAGAGGTGCCTTGGATGATCACCTCGAAGCGTTGTCGCGTGACGTGCCCGAATGCGCCATAGGTGTTCACCAGGTGCAATTGGTTGAACGACGCGTTCATCACCTGGCTGTGTCCCAGCATGTTTCGCACCGGCCAGTAGCTCAGCACTGCGACCGTGCAGGTCAACGCAATGCTGACGCCGATCCACACCGTTGGGGTGGCGTGCAATTCAGTGGCCTGCGTCGGAACGAGGGCACCCAACCACTCGTCGGGCAAGGCAGACAGCGCAAGCACGATAGCCGTCCAGTTCAACCAGGAGAAGTTGCCGCTGATCACCAACCAGAGTTGGGTGACGATGATCAGCGCGGCGGCGATGCCGGAGATGGGGGCTGGGAAGAACAGTCCGAACGGCACCACGAGCTGCGTCACATGATTGGCCGCGACCTCGACGCGGTGCAGTGGCTTGGGCAAGTGGTGGAAATACCAGCTCAGCGGCCCGGGCATCGGCTGCGTCTCGTGGTGGTAGTAGAGGCAGGTCAGGTCGCGCCAGCACGAATCGCCACGCATCTTGATGAGCCCCGCGCCGAACTCGAGCCGGAACAGCAGCCAGCGGATCAAGAACAACACCAGCAGCGGTGGCGGGGTCGAGGCGTTGCCGAGAAATACCGCCAGGAATCCGGCCTCCAGCAGTAGCGATTCCCAGCCGAAGGAGTACCACGTCTGCCCGACGTTGACGATCGACAGGTACAGCACCCACAGCAGCAGCCAGATAATGGCGCTGGCGGCCAGCGGCAGCGACTCGGTTACGCCGACCACGGTCAGCGCCGCCAGGGCCATGCCGATCCAGGTCACCGCCGCAAAGAGGCCGTCGGAGTAGCGCAGCTGAAATAGACTTGGCGACCTGCGGAAACGGGTGCGGGCCAGGTACGCCGGGATGGGCATCAGCCCATGAGCGCCGAGCAGAGCTCGGAACTGATTTCGGGCCACAATGAACGCGACGAGGTAGACGGCGGCGAGTCCCCGCTGAAACAACAGCCGCCCGGTCCAGTAGTTGTCGGCGACAAGCCAGTCCATATGCGGTTGCGAGGAGGTAGGTAGTTCCTCGTGTTGCCAATTGTTGCCGGTTTGGGCGAGATGCGCGAGCGTGCCCATAGGCTGATCGGGTGCGGTGCGGCCTAACTATGGGGGCAATGTGATCCATGACCTGGTGGACAAGGTCCTCAGCATCCCGCCTATCTGGGTTTACATCGTGGTGGGATTACTCGTATTCGCCGAGGACGCCATCTTCGTCGGCTTTGTGATTCCCGGCGAGACCGCTGCGGTGCTCGGCGGCGTGGACGCCAGTCGCGGCCACGTCAACATCGTGTTGATCGCGGCCGTGGTGGTCGTGGCAGCTGTCGTGGGAGACAGCGTCGGGTATGAGATCGGCCGGATCTTCGGACCCCGGGTGCTCTCGATCAAACTGCTGGACAAGCACCGCAGCCGACTCGACGACGCTCGCGATCTGCTCGCTCGCCGCGGTGGGTGGGCCGTGTTCCTCGGCCGGTTCATCGCGTTCTTCCGGGCCGTGATGCCGGCACTGGCAGGACTATCGAAGATGCCGTACCGACGCTTCTTGTTCTTCAACATGCTCGGCGGAGTGTGCTGGGGAATCGGTTTCGTCATGCTCGGCTACATCGCGGGCAATTCGTACGAGGCCGTCTCCAAGGAGGCTGGCCGGGTAACCGCGTTGGCCGTCGCCGGGATCGTGGTGATCGGGCTCATCGTCTGGCGGGTGCGTTCGCACCTGCGGCAGCGGTCGGAACAAGAGAAATAGTGTTTGGCCGACTAGCCCGACTGGAGCTGGTTGGCGAGTTCCCGCAGTGACTTCTTCGCGTATCCGTGCCAGAACCTTGCGAACGCCGGCGCGACGAGTCGCGTCGCCCCGCTGCGCGGCCGCAGCGTCCACTGCCAGGTGATCCGCGTGCCCGTGCCGTCCGGTTCGAACAGCCAGCGCCCGTCGACGTGCGAGAACAACAGCGCGAGCGGGCCGCGAATGTTGGTCAGCTGATACGAGAACGAGCTTGGCGCGTCCACGGTGAGCAGTTCCTCGCGGATGCTCCCGCCGTCGGCGAGGTGCACATCGCGCGTCTGGCCGGGCGTGCCCCACTCGCCGTTCTGGTTACGCACGCTCTTGATCGGCGGGATCGGGCCGTGCCGGTACTTGAACAGCGATTCCAAGGGAATCGGGAGCGTGCCGTAAAACGCCTTGTCGACCGGCACCGCGACCTGGACCGACTCCTGAACCTGCGTGGTTGTCGCCATGGCAGCTGACGTTAGTGCAGCCGCTAAATCTGGTCGACCCGTGCGGTGATGCGTTCGATGAGCGGCTTTTGCGCGTCGCAATTTGCCGTGCTCCCAGCCATCTTGGCCCGATCCGGATGAATGGAGATGGTGAGCCGGTAGTTGTCGTAGAAGATGCCGACGTTGCAATTGCCCCGTTCTTCAGAACCCACCGAGACGGTGTGGCCGCCGATTCCGAAGCTGCGGACCTGCATCGGTTTGACGTTTTCGAACCCGGGCGGCGCGGTCATGAGGCCGACCTGCAGCGAGTTGAAGCCTGCCATGGAGGTCCACTCACAGAACGGGCCGGTGGGATCAGTTCGCCTGGTCGCACGAACCTGCGCGGGGTTTTCAAAGACGGTGGCCAGGTCGCTGGAGTCGACCAGTGCACAGGTGTCGGTGGAAAGCCAATCGGTCGGCGCGGCACGATTGTCGTTCTGGTTGCCGCAGGCAGCCAGCGATCCCGCGGTCGTGGCGAGGGCGATCAGTCGGAAGACGATGGTATGCACGGTGATTCCTATTTGTCGGTGACGAGCCAGCTATCCGGTGGCCCGAAGTCATCTGGTCGGTTGGATGTCTGCGGTTCGGCGACGTCGACGTGGATACCGAGTCCGGCGAGGGCCTTGACCTCCGGCGGGCAATCGGCAGAGCTGATCACGTCGCGCCACGATCGCTTACCCGCGAGGACGTCGGAAGCCGCCTGCTGCAGCGTCTTCGATGCCTGCGCAGACCGAGCCATCCGCATCAGGTCGGCTTTGTCGATCCGGTTCAGCGGCGTCGGACTGAACTGTCGAGCGGCGAATTCCGCTGTGCGGCTGGCAAGGCCGCCGAGCGAACTCTCGAAGCGCTGCAGCGCGGCGTCGGTCGCTGGCGAGGGCATGTTCATCAGCTGGCGTTCTCCCACGCCGAGCTGCCTTGTGGCGCAGCGTATTTACTGGTAGGCGCGCGCAGGACGGCTCCGATACCTGCCACTCGAACAAGGTCTTCTGCGAGGCTGGCGCCGTCGGCCGCGTCGCGGACCTTCTCGCGCAGCGGCACGAGGTTCGCCGGCGTCAGGTCGGCCGGGTTGTGCAGGGTGTCCAGCACCGCACGGGCGTCCTCGATGACCTTCTTGATCTGGTCGAGTAATTGCTGGATCTCGTGGTGCAGGTCCACCAGCGCCGAACCGATTTCGTAGGCCTGGACACCGAGGGTCACCACCCAGCCACCCGGTACGAGTGTCGTCGCAACCTTGGCGAATACGTCGCGCAGCCCGGACTTCACGATCCGGTTCCGGACCACGTCGTTGATCTTCTGCAGGATCACCGTGGCAACGGACTGGATCTGCTCCGACGTCGCCTGCAGGACGCGTTCGGCGATCCGCCCGAGCGGCCCTTCCCATTCGAGAGCCCGGGCGAGCCGACCGGCATAATCCAAAAATTCCAACGCCGCCTTGCCATCCCACGTCGAATTAACTCGGTCCGCGCCACGATCGAGGTTCTTCGCGACGTCCTCAGAAGCGTTCCCGGACTTGGCGAAAATTTCCCCGGCGCGCTCGAGTTCCGTCCAGTTGCCCGAGAGCGGTTCGATCACCATCAGCAGCGGACTCCATGGTTCGTCGCGGATCCAGCCGGTGATGGTGCGGATCGCGGCGTCAACACCGCTGACCACGCCGCGGGTTTCATCGATGACCGAGGCCACGTCCGCGGCGGCGACCTCGGGCGGTGACAGGTCGGACGGTTCGGACAGCGGAAACCGTGCTGCGCCGGGCATTTCATCGACCGAGTACCGTGCCTCGGCACCCTCCTGAATGCGCGCGTGCTGATCGGCGATCGAGTCGGCATTGGCCCGATCCTGGGTGTTGTACCGCCAGCCAGCCTTCCGCAGATCGAAACCCAGCGATTCCAGTCCTTGCTGACGCGCCAGCAACCGGGTTTGGGTATCGGCGGCGAATCCGTCGATCGCGGGTTTCAGCGCCCACATGAGGCCGTGATAACCGTCGCTGTGCGTGGCCAGCGGCAGCAGGCCTCGAGCCTGCTCGGCACGCACCGCCAATTCCTGTGCAAGCGTGCCCATGCCGAAGATTTCGGCGCAGTCGACAGCAAACGATTCCATGGCGATTCCCCCCTTGACAGCTCAGTGCCCCGTCACTGCGATACGACGCCGCAGACCACCGCCCGGTTCCACCTATCTGGGCCGACCGCGCTCCCAAGTAGGCTGCACACCGTGATCGACCTGAAAGTTCTGCGGGAAAACCCCGAGCTGGTGCGTGCGTCGCAACGGGCCCGGGGGGAGGATCCGGCGCTCGTCGACGCGCTGCTCGAGGCCGACGCGTCGCGGCGTGCGGCGGTCGCCGCTGCCGACAACCTGCGTGCCGAGCAGAAGGCGTTAGGCAAGCAGATCGGCAAGGCGTCGCCGGATGAGCGCGCTGCGCTGTTATCTGGTGCTCAAGAGTTGGCCGCCAAAGTCAAGGCCGCCGAGGCCGCGCAGCACGAGGGCGATGCCGCGTTGGACCGGGCGCACCGCGCGATTTCTAATGTCGTCGAGCAGGGCGCTCCGGCAGGCGGCGAAGAGGATTTCGTGCTCCTCGAAACCGTGGGGGAGCCGACCAGCTTCGACTTTGAACCGAAGGATCACCTCGAGTTGGCTGAGTCGCTCGGTCTGATCGACATGGGGCGCGGGTCGAAGGTGTCGGGTGCGCGGTTCTATTTCCTGACCGGTTACGGCGCGCTGCTCCAACTCGGGCTGTTGCAACTCGCTGCCCAGAAGGCCACCGCTAACGGATTCACGCTGATGATTCCGCCGGTTTTGGTGCGACCTGAAATCATGAGCGGGACAGGCTTTCTGGGGGCGCATGCTGACGAGGTGTACCACCTCGAGGAGGACGACCTGTACCTGGTTGGCACCTCCGAAGTGCCGTTGGCCGGCTATCACTCCGGCGAGATCCTCGACCTGAGCGCAGGGCCGAAGCGCTACGCCGGTTGGTCGTCGTGCTTTCGGCGGGAGGCCGGCAGCTACGGCAAGGACACCCGTGGCATCATTCGCGTCCACCAGTTCGACAAGGTGGAGATGTTCAGCTACTGCAAGCCCGAAGACGCGGCTTCCGAACACCAGCGGTTACTCGCGTGGGAGCGCGAAATGCTCGCTGCCATCGATGTTCCGTACCGGGTGATCGACGTGGCGGCCGGCGACCTCGGCAGTTCGGCGGCCCGCAAATTCGACTGTGAGGCTTGGGTTCCCAGCCAACAGACGTATCGGGAGCTGACGTCGACGTCGAATTGCACGACGTACCAGGCTCGTCGGTTGTCCATTCGCTATCGAGATGAGAACGGCAAGCCGCAGATCGCCGCGACGCTCAATGGCACCCTGGCCACAACCCGCTGGATCGTCGCCTTGCTCGAAAACCACCAGGAGGCAGACGGTTCCGTGCGCGTCCCCGATGCCCTGGTGCCGTTTGTCGGCGTCAAGGTGCTGACCGCACAGGGTTGACAGTGCGGGGCCTCCGGCAGGAAGCCCCGCACGACACAACTGTTTACATTTCGCCCTTCGAGTGCAGGGTGTTGTAGAACTGCACGCCGCTGGCGATGCCGACCGGTGCGCCCACCGCAATGCCGCCGATCGTCGCGCCGATGCCCGCGCCGGTGCCGCCGCCGACCAGGCAGCCCAGGCCCGCAAGGATGGGGGAGCCAACGACGGTCGGCAGGCCCACAAGACCGCCGGTTACGGCGCCGAGCGGGCACCCGATGGCCAGGCCGATGCCTCCACCGGCCATTGACCCGGCTGTCGCTGCCAACCCGAACTGGGTGGCCGCGACACTCAACGCGCTGTTGAAGTCGTCAGTGGCATCGACATTGTGCAACGGCAACGCCGGCGGCGCGGGGACGATCGCCGGTGCGGCCGGCGCTGCCTCGGACGGCGCCGGTGCTGCTGCGGCGATGCCCGTCCCGAGCGCCGAGGCGGTGACTGCGAAGGCCGCAATGGCGGCGGCGCGGCGGATCTTGTTCATGAGCTCTCCTTGAGTGACGCATCAGGGTGACGCCAACCGATTCGGCACTTCCGGCTGAGCCCGGAAGTGATTGTTCCGACCGACACCGCGTCTGGTTCGGTTGGCCAAAGCGAATCGGCTAACCGGTTATTTGTCTGGTATCTGGCAATGCGAAAGTTTTCCCAGCGTTTATTACGGGGGTGTAACTGTCTGTGAACGCTGTCCTAATTCCGATTGTGCGCAGAAAAAAGACCGTGCGGCACGTGCTCGCTCAGCCAGTCGTCACAACTGCGTGCGCAGCAGCATCACGTTGTAATCCGACCAAGTCGTCGCCAGGAAATAGAGGTCCGACCCCGACGACCAGGGATGGATGTAGGCGCCGTACAGCTCGGGTACGTCGCGCCTCGACACCAGGACGGTGGGGTCGCTCCACGGCCCGGTCGGGGTGGCGGATGTTCGCATGACGATCGAGTTGCCAGCATCGGTGTAGAGGGTCAGGTACTTGCCCAGGTAGGCGTTCCACTGCACAGACATTTCGCTGACCGGTCCAGGGATCACCGGTTTCGCCGCGGTCGGGTTGCCGGGCACCCATGTGGTGCCGTCCCAGTACTCGTACTTCGGAATGTTTCGGATGTCTTCGGGCTTGAACCGCGCCAGTCGGGCATCGCCGGCACGTCCCGGCGGCGTGCCGAACTCGTAGATCCAATCCTTGTCGCGGAAGTACGCGCCCATCTGAAAGTTCTCGAAGGTGCCGGCGACGTTCGGTCGAACGGTGAGCGGGTCGACGGTCCAGTTCTCGCCGTTGTCGTTCGAGAAGGCGAGGCCGGCGTAGTTCGTCACCCATTCGCCCGGCTTGCCCCACGACCGCACTGACATGAAGTCGATGTATTGGGTATCGCCGATGCTGATCGCGGTCGTGGGGATCGTCGTGACCTCGACGCCGGAGATCTTCTGGCTGGCAATGATCTGCTTGGCGTGTCCCGGCCGGTCTTCCGGCGCGCTGTCGAAGCTCATTCCGTCGCTCAGGTTCCGGTCGCCGCTGCGCAGCAGGACGTTGCTGCGCCAGTCGCCGACGAAACCGCACAACGGGTTGAGGACGAATCCGAAGGTATCGCCGAACGCGGTCAGGATCTGGCCCTTGCCGTTGTCCCACATGATTCCGAGGTCGGTGCCGAGCACGCTGAATCGTCCGGTGGTGTCGTTGGGGCTCATCGGGCCGGTGAGGTGTGCGATCGCCGTGGTTTTGCCGCGCAATGTCGGCAGCTTGCCATCGTGGCCGTTCAGCCACGGAATCGGGTTTGCGGCGCCCGGGGCAAGGCTGCCACCAGACCCGGTCGAGCTTCCGGAGCTTCCGTTGCTACTACCGCTGCTGCCGTTGTCGCACCCGTCGGCGGCTGCGTGCGGCGCGGCAACCGACACCAACAGGGTTGCCGCAATCGATGACACGACGGTCAGCAGCAGGCCGGTGCGCGATCGAGACACACTCTGCAAGTTAACAGCAACCTCACAAGCATCAGAAATCACTTCCGTAACGATCTGTGACAAGTCCGGTGGCTCGGCGGCGCGCAGACCCTGCGAGCGTCGCGTGGAGCGTTTGCTTTCCTGGTGGATCGGGAAATCGGGCCCCGGCGAGGTTGCGGCACCACGCCAAAAATCGCGAGGACTGGCGGCGCTCGTCGCTGGCTGGGTCGAAGGGATTAGCCGTGTTGACGGGGAATGAACAAGACTGGCACGCCGACAAGCAACGGTTCGCCGACCCCGACGCCACCGGCGAGACGCTGGGCCTGGGCCCGTTGGCGCTGCAATTCGCGGCGCTCACCGGATCACTGCTCCAGGTCAAATCGGTGGGTGACGTGTTGCAACATGTGGTCGACGCGGCGCTGGTGGTCATCCCTAATGTCGACGTGGCAAGCGTGACCATCCGAAATCCCGAGGGCGTCTTCCATACCCCCGTGTACTCCGACGAGGTCGCTGTTCGGCTCGATGAACTGCAATACGAGCTCGGGGAGGGACCTTGCGTCGACGCGGCCATCGTCGACGGTCCCGGAGCGGCCGAATCGGTCAATCTGCACAAGGACAACCAGTGGCCGAAGTTTTCCCGAGAAGCCGTCGAACTCGGGATCTGCGCAGTGCTGACCACGGCGTTGTACCCGGAGGCGATCGGTCAGGCCTCAGCTGCGGCGCTGAATCTCTACACCCGTCGTCCGCGCGGGTTCGAGGAATACGACCGGGCCGCCGCACTGCTTCTGGTGACCCATGCTTCGCTCGCGCTGGCGCATACCAGCGCGGTCACCGCAGCGGACCTGCAAGCCACCCAGCTGCGGGCCGCGATCGACAGCCGCGATGTGATCGGCCAAGCAAAGGGCATCCTCATGGCACGGCGCCAACTGAGCGCCGATGACGCCTTCGATCTGCTCCGCCGCGCCTCCCAAGAACTAAACATAAAGCTCGCCAATGTCGCGGCCACCGTGGCTGCACAGCATCAACAGTTGGATCTGAGCGACGGACGTCCGCAAGCCCCCACGGATTTCGCGGAGAAATGACCCGCGGCGTCTTGCCCCGCCCGGTTCGGCCGTCGAAATTCGGTTGACCGGCCACCAGTCGGCCCGGGAGAGTGTTCGTCATGACTATCCGCCATGGCGAATCTTGACTTCTCTCCCAGCGATCGCTGTTCCTGCGCGCGATCGTCTTCAGCGCAACCCGTGACCTGATCCCGCTCTACGGCCTGTACGAGGTTCTCTTCGCTGACCATGGGCTCAGTACCGCCCAGATTTCGTCGCTGTTGGCCATTTGGTCGTTGACCGGCTTCGTGCTCGAGGTGCCCTCGGGCGCCTGGGCCGACACGGTGTCGCGACGGGCACTGCTGATTCTGGGATCCGCGCTACTGGCTCTCGGTTTCGCGATCTGGACGTTGGTGCCGTCGTATTGGGGTTTCGCTGCGGGATTCGTGTTGTGGGGAACCAGCGGTGCGCTGCAATCGGGCACCTTCGAGGCGTTGCTGTACGACGAACTTACGGCGCGCTGCACGACCGACAGTTATGCGCGCATCATCGGCTATTCGACCGCAGCCGGTGAGACTGCGGCCTTGTTGGCCACGTTGACCGCAGCGCCGATGTACAGCTGGGGCGGCTACGGCCTGGTGGGCTGGTTGAGTGTCGGCGCTGCGTTGGTGCACTGCCTCGCTGCGGGTGCAATGCCCAGCGCGCCGAAAGCACTCGAGGTGGCCGACTCGGCGACCAAGCCCGTCGGCGCGTACCTGGGCATGTTGCGCAGCGGCGCGGCGGAGTTCCTAGCCCGGCCGCGAGTTCGGTTCGGTGTCCTGCTCGCCGCGTTGCTGTACGGCTTCACTGCCTTCGACGAGTACTTCGGTCTGCTCGCCCGCGCCGAGGGCGTTGCCATCGCGACGATTCCGCTGCTGGTCGGCATCACGCTCGCCGGACAGGTCGTTGGGACGGCCTTGGCCGGACGCACCGCGGCAATGAGAGCACGGACGATGGTCGCGGTGCTGCTCGCCGCGGCCGGTCTGCTCGCAATCGGCGCGCTGCTGGGTGGCCCGGGCGTGATTGGCGCGCTTGGCTTCGTGGCGCTCGGCACGGCCTATGGCGCGATCAACAACGCGGTTATCGTCACGGAAGTGCGATTGCAGGAGGCCATCACTGGCGCGGCGCGCGCCACGGTGACCTCGGTCGCGAGCCTGTTCAGCGAACTCGTCGCCCTGGCCGTATTCGGTGCTGTCGCGCTGGTGTCGATGTGGTTCTCGCTGCCGACCGTGGTTGCCCTCCTCGGCATTCCGGTCGCCCTGGCCGCTACCGCCGTGCCGCGCTGGTTGCCGCGCCACCAGCCACGCCGGCATGCAGAAGTGGAGGTTGTTGTCTCGGATAGTGCAATGACAGGTTAGATTCGCTCGAGATCAGCGCGCGGCCAGGAGGCAACCTAGGTGAGCGGTAGCCATCGTCAGCGTCATCTCGGACCCAGTGTGGCCGTCTTGGTCGTGGCGCTGGTTGCCTTTATCGGGTTGATCATTGCCGTGCGGGTGATGCGATCCGATGGGACAGAACGTGTCGGGGAAACGTCGACGGCCTCGGATCACGCGGTGGTGGTGACCACGGCGCTCGCCCAAAGCGCTGCACCGAGCGTCACCGCCACGACAACGCAGACGACTGCCACGACCACCACACCGGCCGACCCGTTGGCCCCGATGGCGGCCAACCCGCTTTCCTCGGCGGTGCAATCGGTGGCGCGTCGTGGCTGCCCGCTCCCGCCGTGGATTTCCGACCCCGTCGCAATGCAGCAGTTTCTTCAGGCGGCGCTGGCGTGCCTGGACACGGCATGGCAGCCGGTGCTGGCGGCGCTGAAGGTGCCATTCCAGCCGGCGCGAGTGGCGCTAGGCGGGGTCGCGGGTGACGACTGCGGTCGACCACCCGAGCGCAACAGTTTCTACTGCGCAGGCACGATCTACCTCGATCCGGCCAGCTTCCTCGGCACCAACGCGGGCCCGCAGGCCGTCCCAGCCGCGGCTGTCGGCCTGTTGGCTCACGAGTACGGCCATCACCTGCAGCAACTCAGCGGACTGCTGCCGGCGGTCGTGACCGCCATGAACGAGGCCGGCCGGCAGTCGCCGCTTGGCCTCGAGGAATCTCGGCGCACCGAATTGCAGGCGCAATGCCTCGCCGGCATGTTCATCGGGGCAAGTTTCGACGCAGGCAGCGTTCGCCTTGCGCAGCAAGATAATTGGTCGCGCGGAGACCAGCCGGGCAGTACGCCTGATCACGGCCAGCCCGCGAACTTCGGCATGTGGTTCACCCGCGGGGTCGATCGCGATTCGCTCGACGTGTGCAACACGTGGACGGCTCCCGCGTCGAGCGTCAGCTGAGGCGCGCCTCGCGTGCTGGCACAGTGGCAGGAGTGAATCGGCACGTTGTGGGGTTGGCTGCGGCGCTGGCCATCGGGTTCGCGGTAGCGGTGCAGGCCCGCATCAACGGTGAACTCGGCGCCCGCCTCAACGACGGGATAGCGGCCGCGTTGATCAGCTTCGGCGTCGGGTTGGTGCTGCTCTGTGCCGGGCTATCCGTCAGTCCCCGGATGCGCGCCGGACTCCGTCAGGTGCGGGCGGCGTTGGCTCGCACCCAGCTGCGCCCCTGGCATCTGAGCGGTGGGCTGTTCGGCGCATTTCTGGTTGCCTGTCAGGGCATTACGGTGTCGACCATCGGCGTCGCCGAATTCACGGTCGCCGTGGTGGGCGGGCAAATTCTCAGCAGCTTGCTGGTTGATCGCGCCGGAATAGGTCCCGCAGGCGCCGAGCCTTTGACGGTGACCCGAGTTGTGGGTGCCGCATTGGGCTTGGGTGCAGTCGTACTGACCAGTGCGGGACAACTCGCCCTCGACTCGGGCGATCTGGTGCTTGCCTTGCTGCCGGCGCTCGCCGGGATGGGATTGGCGTGGCAGCAGGCCGTCAACGGACGAGTAGCCACGGCCGGCGGCCCGGCGGTGGCGTCATGGGTCAACTTCAGCGCCGGAACGATCATGCTGGTCTGCGTGTTCGCAATCGCGGGAGCCGTTCGCGGCTGGCCGCGGCAGCTGCCGACGCAAGCATGGCTCTATGTCGGCGGTGTGCTCGGGCTCGTGTTCATCGCCATTGCCGCGGTGGTGGTCCGCTGGATCGGCGTGCTGTTGTTGGGACTCGCGTCAGTGGCCGGTCAGCTGATCGGCGCAGTGGTGCTCGACATCGTGACACCCGTCGGCCACCACCTCACCTGGGTGCCGGTGGCGGGAGTCGTCGTGGTGCTTGGCGGTGTCGTTGTCGCGGCGTTGCCCGCGGCCGTACGGCGGCGTGCCTAGCCTGAGGTGCTGGCCGCCGGGCCCCCGGCGACGGAGTTGGCCATGCCGACATACGGCGCACTCATGCTTGTGCAGCCAGCGCCGACGGCTGATCCCGCGGCGAATCCGCCCTGGGTCTGGCCGGAATTGGCCATGATGACCCGCGGTCCGCCCGTATCGGCCGAACCGACCAGTACGCAGGTCCAGCCCTCCCTGGCCGCCGTGCCCTGCTGATCGAGCTGAACACTGACCTGACCGTTGCCGGGGCCTGGCATCAGCGTCGGCAGGGCCGCCGCGTAGCCAGCTCCGAGCAAGACCATGGATGCCGTGGCGGCCGTGGCGCAAGCGGCTCGAGCTGTGGTGCGCTTCATGGGTACGCCTTCCTTTGCGAGGGATGTGTTCGTCTGCCGTATTCCCGGTTTGGTGACATTACGAACTTCGCCAGAGGCGTACCCGGAGCCGATTTACGTGCCCTTTTGGGCTGTGCCGTTGATCATGGTGACGTACGGCGACTGCATGCCTCCGCACACCGCCGTGACAGCGGCGCCGTTGGCGAAGCCGCCGGGTGAGTCGCCGCTGTTGCCCATGATGACGTGCATGCCGCCGCCGTTGTCCGCGCCGCCGAGGATGCACGTCCAGCCCTCTTTCGCGGCTTTTCCGGCCGTGTCGAGGCCGATCGTGACCGTGCCCGGGTCGGTACCGGCGCCGAGCGTCGGCGCGGCGGCCGCATAGCCGGCGCCGAGAATCAGTAGAGGTGCTGCAATCGCCGACGCACAAATGGCCCTCACGGTGGTGCGCTTCATGGATACGCCTTTCTGTGGGACGGAACTTTCTGATGTCGTGTTCCCGGTTTTGCAAGATCTTGAAACATCTTCGGTAGCGCGGTAATTGCTGAGGGTTTCGGCCTGTCGCTTGCCAACGCACTACCAACGGCACCATTCTTCGAGGGTGAGCGCTCAAGGAGATCACCCGCGCAGTCCGCTGGACGGACTGGCCGCGAAGTTGCGACTGCCATTCGGGACGCCCGATTTCATCGATCGGATCATCCAAGGCGCGACGGCGGAGGCCGGTCGGCGCACCCTCCAGATTTTGTTCACTACCTGGGACCAGGCCGGCGGGGGGCCGTTCGCTGCGAGCGCCGCCGGGGCCGCTGGTGCCAGCAAGGCGACCGATTTGATCCAGAGCCAAGTCGCCCCGATATTCGAGCGCCTCCTTTCCGCGCTCGGAGCGGACGACGTGATGTTCCGGGCCCAGTTGTGTGCGTCGCAGCTCGTGGGTGTCGGGATGATTCGCTACGGCGTGCGTTCGGACCCCATTGCCTCGATGGACCGCGACCGGTTGGTCGATGCGCTGGCGCCGACGATGCAGCGCTACCTCACCGGTGAGCTCAAATGACCGTGCGCAGGTGTCTTGCGCGAGCGGGTGCGATCGCGGCGATTGGGATGGCTGTGCTTCCCGCGCTGCCCGCGGCCGCTCAGCCTGAGTTGCCACTGCCGGCTCGGTCGGCCGATCTGCCACTGCCGGCTCGGGCGGCCGATCTGCCACTGCCGTGCGTGTGGTTGCCGACCATCTTGATCTACCCACCGCCTCCGCAAAAGTTTCTTTGTCAAACGCCGTGGGGAGACATGGTCATCACCGTTCCGCCGGAGTTGGCGTTCTCGTGACCCAGCCCCGCCAGGTTTTCGAGAATGCTGCGCGCAGTTTTGTCGACCTGGTGCACAAGCTGGGTAACGAGTGCTGGGATGGGCCCGGACTCGGGGAGTGGGATGTTCGTTCGCTCGTCGGGCACACCGCCCGCGCGCTCGTCACGGTGCAGACCTACCTGGACCGTCCCGCCTCGGTTGAAGAGATCACCAGCCCGCAGGGTTACTACGTCGCCATCAAGCCGGTGCTCGCGCGAGACTCAACTGCCGCGGCGGGCATCGTCGAGCGCGGGCGGCAAGCTGGCGCAGACCTAGGCGACGACCCGGCCGCTGCCGTCGCGGCGCTGTGCGATGGCGCGCTGAGCCGGTTGGGCCGCGTCACGGGCGCCCCGATCATCGAGACGATTGCCGGCGGGATGCGACTGGATGCCTACCTTCCGACGCGAACCTTCGAGCTGGCCGTCCACAGTCTGGATATCGTCGCCGCAACCGGTGTCGAGCATGAGGTGCCGAGTGACGTTCTGGGTGCCGCCGCCGAGCTGGCCGCGGGCATCGCCGTCGAATTGGGTGAAGGCGCGCACCTGCTCGGAGCACTTACGGGCCGCCACCCGTTGCGGGAGTCGTTCTCAGTGGTCTAGGCGCGAGTCGAGTTAGGCGTTTTCGACGCCCCAAGCGAAAAAACCGTCAAAAACGCCTAATTCAACGGTCGGTTCCGGTCGCGACCGCCACCTGCGGGCTCTTCGGTCGGTTCCGGTCGCGACGCCACCTCCGACGGTCGGTCTACAGCTTCCGCGCCCTTAGCTCATGCCCGCGCGAGGTCTTGCACCGTCCGCTCTCCAGATCCCACTGCCAACCGTGCAGATTGCAGGTCAGCGTCGATCCCTCGACCACACCGAACTTGGACAGATCGGCCTTCAGGTGCGGGCAGCGTCGCTGCACCTCCCAGCCGTCGAGCTCGGTGCTGGCGCTGTCGTCGTGCGTTTCGGCGAACCACCCGTCGGCGTAGGCGATGCGCTCGTCGGAGAGGCACTTGAAGAAGGTGTAGAGGAACTCGTTGTAGCCACCGACCCGCCACGCCTCGAACCGGGTGGACAGGAAGATGCTGTTGACCCAGTCGGGTTCGTTGTCCCGCAAGACGGTCCGCACCAGTTCGGGCGCGATACGGAAGCCGTAGCGGTACTTGCCCTCACCCTCGATCGGCTCGCGCACGACACGCTTCGGGAAGTCCAGCACCACGGTTTCGTTGCCGAGCACCAGACCCACCGGGTAACCGATGCCGTCGCAGATCAAGTCGGTCTGCGCCATCAACGGTTCGAACAACGCCTTCAACGGCTCCAACAACGGCTCGCCCTCGGCGGGGGCCCACGTAGCCTTCTCCGCAGCGAGTTCCGGCGCCCGTCGCTTCGCCATTTCCTCGATGTAGGCGGCCTTGTTGTCGAAGATCTCCATTGGGTCGCTGGGGTGCGTGACCGAAACCTCGGCCCCGCGCAGATCGGCAGTCGAACCTGGGATCATCAGCAGTCCGTTGTCCTGGCCGTGCAACCGCATCTGCTCGAGGAACACGATCTGGTCCGGGAAGATGTTGCCCTCGTCGCCGCGGTCGTCGTTGAGGTAGCGCAGGTCGTCGTCGAGAAACACCGGCGGGCCGGCGGACGGCACCACCCAGGTCGCCCCGATCTGCTCGATGTAGCTGCGGGCGCGGTCCATGCCGCGCTGGCGCTTCTGCTTGCCGAAGTTCGACTTGGTGCGGCGCGGAATGTCGTACACCATCGGGTACCAGATGGCGCCCGAGTACTGCAGCAGGTGGATGTCGATGGTGCCGAACTGCTCGTGCAGCACGTCCATGTCAACCGGTCGGGCGTCGTTCATGTTGAAACAGGTGGTCTCGCCGTCCGACACCACCAGGCCGCTGTCACCGATCGGGCCGTCCGCCGGGGCGCGCAGGGCGATGATCATGATGTCGAGATCCCCGACCCGGTGCTTCACCGAATCTTCGGTCTCGAAGAACTTGTGAAAGCCGAGCGCCTCCAACTCGCGCTGCAGGTCCGGCACCGGGTAGTCCGGCAGCAGCACGGTGGCGTCCTTGTTGACGTACTTGCTCAGTGTTGCCGGGTCGAAGTGGTCTTTGTGCAGGTGGGAGACGTAGAGGTAGTCGCAGTTGCCCAGCGCCGCCCAGTCCAGTTCGGAGTTGTCTGGGAACGGGAACCACGACGCGAAGTACGCCGGATTCACCCATGGGTCGCACAGAATCGATCCCGCTTTGGTCTGAATGTGGAATCCGGCGTGTCCGATGCTGGTGACCTGCACAGTGCCTCCTGGTAACCGACTGCAGCTAACCAGGGTAGGCGGTCGGCGCTGCGAGTGAGAACATGCGCAGGTCCGCGGAAGCGGGGGTCCCCCACTGATCGCTTATGCAAGCAGGGGTCCCCATCCTCCCGATGAAGGGCGGCCAGCCGACTACGCTGACCGCTGTGGAACCTGTGTATTTCCCGATCATCGGCCTCGCACGAACTGTGCTGGCGCTCGAGGGACTGAAGTTCACCGTCACTGGCGACGAGCACATCCCGGCCAAGGGCGGCGCCGTCATCGCGATCAACCACACCGGATACATGGACTTCGTCTATGCCGGGATACCGGCGCGCACCGAGAAGCGCTACATCCGGTTCATGGCCAAGAAAGAAGTCTTCGACAACAAGATTTCCGGCCCGATCATGCGGGCCCTCAAGCACATCGAGGTCGACCGCACGGCCGGTGCCGACTCCTACCAACAGGCCGTCGCCGCACTGCGCAAGGGTGAACTCGTCGGTGTGTACCCCGAGGCCACTATCAGCCGCAGCTTCGAGATCAAGTCGTTCAAGACCGGCGCGGCGCGGATGGCCATCGAGGCGCAAGTGCCCATCATCCCCATGGTCATCTGGGGTGCCCAGCGCGTGTGGACCAAGGGCTTCCCCAAACGGCTCGGCCGCACCAACACACCCATCTCCATCAAGGTTGGCGAGCCGATGTATCCGCCACACCCCAACGCCGGTGATCTCGGCACCAACGCCGTGGCGCTCACCGAACAGTTGCGGTCGACCATGCAGCAATTGCTGGCCGACGTGCAGAAAGACTACGAACACCCGCCGGGTGAGTACTGGGTGCCGGCGCGGCTCGGCGGCAGCGCGCCGACGTTGGAGGAAGCCGAGGCGCTCGATGCCGCCGACACGGCGAAACGCAAGGCCGCCAAGCCCACTGCTGTCGACACGGAGGCGGTGACGGAATAGCCCATGGCACGCGAATTGGTATACGACGTTCTGAACGTCTTGGGGCGGACCATGATCGCGGCGCAAGGCCTGCGGATCCAGATCAGCGGCCAGGAAAACATTCCGCGCACCGGCGGCGGCGTCATCGCGGTCAATCACACTGCCTACCTGGACTTTCTGGAGATCGGACTGGTTGGGCGCAACTCGGGGCGCAATGTGCGCTACATGATGAAGGGTGAATTGGAGCAGAACCGGATCGTCGGGTTTCTCATGCACCAGTGCAAGGCGATTCCGGTCGACCGCAATGCGGGTGCGCAGTCCTATCACCGCGCGGTCGATGCGCTGCGGGACGGCGAACTGGTGGTGGTGTATCCCGAGGCGACGATCAGCCGCAGCTTCGAGCTGAAGGGATTCAAGTCAGGCGCGGCACGAATGGCGCTCGAGTCCGACACTCCGATCATCCCCATGGTCATTTGGGGCGCACACCGGATCTGGACCAAAGGCTTCCCGCGGAAACTCGGGCGCCACAACATCCCGATCAACATCGAGGTGGGGGAGCCGATTCATCCGGAAGCGGGCGAGGCTCCATCAGCCCTCACGGCCCGATTGCGCGAGGCCATGGAGAAGCTGCTCGAACAGGCCCAAGAGGGCTATCCCGCGCCGGCCGGTGAACCCTGGGTGCCGGCACGGCTCGGCGGCGGTGCGCCGGACCTGGCTCGCGCCGCCGAACTCGAAGAGGCCGAGTACGCCGCCCGCCATGTGAAACGTCCGGGTAAGCAGCCTTCCGAGGATTAGGCTTGGCGCCGTGGCCACGGCATCCGGGGGGAAGGTCCGGCGCGACATGCGCCGCTACCTATTGATCGTCTGCATGTGCGCGCTCAGCGCAGTCCTGCCCATGAGTCCGGCGCACGCGGACCCGACGACACCCGGCACTGTGACAGCGACCCGTGGCCTACCGCGGGAGCAGTGGGCCACGGGGTCCGCGCGCTCGCTGGTATTCACCTACTGGTCCGAGGACGGCTATGGCCGGCCGATGCAGAGCAATGCTTTTCTGTATCTGCCGCAAGGGAATCCGCCGCCCGGCGGCTGGCCGATCATGGCTCGCGCGCACGGCACGACCGGTATCGGCGACAGTTGCGCGCCGACCGTGACCGGTGTCGGCCAAGGGGTGCTGGACTGGATCGGCAACTGGAACCGGGACGGGTTTGCCGTTATTGCAACCGATTACGTCGGTCTTGGCACCCCTGGGGTGCACCCCTATCTCGACGGCGCAGCGGAAGCGCACAGTGTCATCGACAGCGTGCGCGGCGCACGGGCCATCGACCCGAACCTGTCGACGCGATGGGCGCCGATCGGCCTGTCGCAGGGTGGTCATGCGTCGTTGTTCGCCGCGAACATGGCGAAAAGCTACGCACCGGAACTGGACCTACGCGGAGCGATCGCGTTGGCGCCGCCGTCGCATCTGGAAGACCTGACGGTGGTAGCCAATCCGTACACGCCACCGCTGCCGCTCAGCGGGACGGTGACGTACGTCGGCTACATCCTCACCGGATTGCGCGCCTCCCGACCGGATCTCGACGTGAACAGCTACCTGACGCCGCTTGGCGTCAACGTCGTGAATCAGCTGGAAACTATGTGCGCGGCGCAGGCGGATCAGGCCTTCGCGAACGTCTCCATCGGTAGTCTGTTCGCCCGGCCCATATCCGGTACGCCCCTCGACGCCGCTGTCCGCCAGGAACTTGCGGTTCCGACCACCGGTTATAACCGGCCGATCTTCCTGGCCCAGGGAATCCGCGACACCACCGTGCCGGCTCCGCTGACGTTTGTCCTCGCCGCGCAACTCGCCGCCAACAGTGTCGATCTCACCTTCCGGGTCTACCCGGGCGATCACTCGGAACTGTTTTTCGAAAGCCTGCCCGACACCTTGCATTTCGCCGAGCAGATCTTCCGGTAGTCAGGCGATCGGCTGGCTGAGCGGAACGTTCACCCAGCTCGGCGAATTCGGGTCGAGCTGCAGATGTTGCTGGCGCAGCCCGCTCTCGTTCAGCAGCGGCCGCAGCAGCAACCCGCGCGGGAAGTTGCCGGCAAAGACGTCCACCCGCAGGCGGTGTCCGGGCTGCAGCACGGCGTCGGTCGCGGTCAGGCCCACGTCGAGGGCGGTGGGCTGGCCGGGCACGATCGGCTGACGCGTCGACAGCGTCAGGGTGTGCACGGGTTCGGTCAGATCCCCGTTGGCCGAGCGGCGACTGCGGGACTGATCGAGCGCACGCAGCGACGCGGTGAGCTGCCCGGAGGTCAATACCGTCGAACGACCATCAGGCGCAACGTCATTGAGTGTTGCGTTCCAGTAGCCGTCGGTGGCGTCGAGGACCGTGTTCAGATGTACGTTCACCGGGCCGGAGATGATTGTCGGCGCATTCACGGGCGCGCTGGTGAACGTCAAGCCGTTCAGCTCGTTCGGGCGCGCGTCGGTGGTGCAGCCGACGATGATCGCACTGACTCCGGCGGTGATTTGCGCGTTGTCGCGCGAACACAGGCTCATCACTCCCGGTCCGACGGTGAGCCGAGTGTCGCCGGGCGCCGGCGCCGGGGTGAGCGATCCATCGTGCAGGCTCGTGTTGGTAGTGCCGCTCGGGGCGGCCGACAGGTACATGCGCCGGTAGTCGACGCCCGCTTGCGGGAAGGTCGGCGAGGTGATCCAGCCACCGCCCTGCTGCCACAGCGTGGTTGGGCCGTACTTCTCGATGCCGTTGTCGATTCCCTTGAGCCAGTGGTCGAACCACGCCCGCTGTAGCACGTCGAGCCGCGGCGGGTTGCCCGGCTTACCGAATCCCGAGCCCCCGTTGAGGTGGTAGGTGTCGCCCATTATGAGTTTCTTCTCGGTGGTGGGCAGCGGGATCTCGTTGTAGATGGTGGGTTCGGAGTTGGTGAAGATGTCGTGCCAGCCGCCGATGACGAACGTCGGAATGCGGATCTTCGACGGATCACCCTGAATGCCTTGGCGTAGTGGGGTGCCATCCTCGAGCAGCGCTTGCAGTGACGGCGGTATGTCGTTGACCGACGGCGTGGTAAGCGCGGCGATCAGCAGGTCGAAGAACGTGAACGGGCTCGCTTCCCGGTCGGCTAGCCATTTCATGTCGAAGTTGCCCTGAAATATCGACTGCACGTTCGGGACGAGTTTCAGGGTGTCCACCAGCGCGAGCCACAGCGGGATGAAGCCGACACCGAGTCCGCCGCCGGTAGCCAGCACGTCGCGCATCAGGTCGCTGCCCGGCTCGGCCGGGAAGATTGCCTTGAGCGCAGGCGGATTCATCTCGGCGGCCTTGACCTGGTTGATAGCCGAGTAGGACACCCCGGTCATCCCGACCTTGCCGTTGGACCAGTGCTGCTTGCTGGCCCAGTCGATAACCTCGACCGTGTCCTGCTGCTCGCGCTGCCCGAAAACCTGCCAGATGCCCTGGGAGAAGCCGGTTCCGCGGACATCGACGACCACCTGGGTGTAGCCGCTCTGAATCAGCTTGCGGTCGACGGTGAAGTTGCGCATCAAACCACCGTTGAGCGCCTGGGTGAGTTCGGTGAAGCCGCTGAATGGTGTACCCGAAAAGTTCAGGTCGCCAAGCCAATTGAGCAGGAAGTCGGAGAACCCGGGAATCGACTGCGCCGAGTCGGTGAGCATCGAAATGAGCTTGGTGTACGGGGTCATGTTGACCAGCGTCGGCGTCGGCGTGTCGATCGGCCGCCCAGCCGAATCCGCCGGCCGGTACACATTGGCCTTCAGCACGGTGCCGTCACTCATGGTGATCGGCACATCCCAGTCGATGTGCACGGTCGGGTACTGCGGTGGAGCGTCTTGGGTTGCTGTCCACTGGGCGGCGAGCGATCCACCGTCCGGAGGCAGGGCCGTTGATCCGCTGAATGCCGGTTGCGCCACGGCCGTCGGTACGGCGAATCCGGCAAGCACCAGAGCCATCACCGTGAGCGCTGGTAGGCCGAACCGCAGACGTCTCCACATCCTCATTGACGCGACCGACTTTCGAGTTGTCGTGACCGGGCGACGCTGGCGTGGGTGTTGCAGCGTTGTTGCTCTTCCGTAGCGGTGTTGTGATCATGCAACACCGGTGTGATTTCGACAACCACATGTTTCAATCCGGTCCGGATTGACCGGATGGGCCGAGTCCCTGCGCAACTCCGCCAACACGACTCGGCCGGAGCGACGGGATCCCGTCTATCCGGACACGTTTTGTCGGCGCAGTTGCGCGACCGGCTAGCGGTTTCCCAACGCGTGCAGGTTCTTCGCGGTTGGCGAGGTGGGCACCGTCGCCGGATCGGGGTAGGTTCGCAGCACCCGATCAGCCGTTCCGGCCGTGGTGATGCTGAACCAGAAGTGTTCGTTCTTGTAATGGTGCAGCCGGTGGTTGCGCCAAATTATCTTGTACAGCCGACCTTTCGGCTTGTAGTCGGTGTGGATCAGGTAGTGCGACCACTCGTAGATCATGCCGAGGACCGCGACGCCGAGGATGTAGGTCAGCGCGAGACCCGGACGCGGGAAGGCGAGAAATCCGACTGTGAGTACCACCGGGATGATCCAGAGCAGCGCTTGCCACGGAATGAAGGTGAGCGGGATGTCGCGTGGATTCGCGTGGTGCTCGCGATGTTTGCGGGCCAGCAGCGGGTCGATGAGGTGGCCGGCGAATCGGCGTGGCCGCCAGTGCAGGATCAGCACGTGCACGATCCACTCGAAGAAGGGGAATCCGGCCACCATCGCCGCGGGCACGATGGCGTCGGTGAGCTGCCAGTCGCCGACGCTGAGTCGCGCGACCAACGCGCCGACGAGCAGGGACGCGATCACCCATGGCGACGGGTGCCGCCAGAATTCTCGCCAGACAGTCGAGAGATCGGTGCCGCGCCGGCGGCCGCCCGTAATGGCTGCCTCGTCCGCACGAAGTCGCGCGCGGGCCCGCATGTCGGTCTCGCGCTTGCTCGTCTGTTCGGTCATTTCTGGTTCTCCAACAGGGTGAAGGCGGCCAGGAGCGTCGCGGTGGCGGGTTCGAGCAGTTCTCGCGCGGCGATTTCGGCGGCAGCGGGATCCGCGGCCACGATCGCGTCGGTGAGTTTGCGATACGCGTCGAGGTTCCCGACCTCGCCGGCCATGGCCGCCGCGAGTGCATCGAGCGCCGGTTCGTACGCGGCCCGCAGGGTGTTGTACATCAATCGAAAGACGATGGAATCCGCGCCGTCCACGACCCGATCCCAGAAGGCCAGCGCGGCGCGCTGCTGAGCAATCGGGTCGGACGCAGAGGCTAGCTCCTGAATAGCCTCATGCAGAACGTCTTTCATAGCGGCGCCGCGACGGTAGGCGGCAAGTTCGGCCACTTTGGGTCCGTTGTGTAGTCGCGCTTCCAGAATGCTGCGCGCCACCGCGACATCGAGTTCGCCGCCGCGCAACAGCAGTGCCGGCAAGAGGTCGAGGCCCGCGTGGCGGCGAAAGTCCCGCACGGTGGTGTTGTCGCCCTGACGAACCTCGACGAGGCCCGCGGCGGCAACCCGCTTCAGCGCCTCGCGTACCGCCGGGCGAGACACGCCGAGTACCTCGGCGAGCCGTCGTTCGCTCGGCAGCGCCTCGCCCGGCGAAAGGCCGCCGCCGAGAACCTCGCCGACGATCTGGTCGAAGACCTCCTCGGGAACCGAGCGGCGACTGACGGGCTGTAGCGGCATGGACCTAGTCTCCGTCGAATACTCCGATTGGTCAAGTGGTCAGACCACCATGTCGTGCGAGGATCACCGTATGCAGCAGCGCATCAACTTCGTCACGTTGGTAGTGCAGGATCTTGCGGTCAGTCGGAACTTCTACGTATCCGGTCTCGGCTGGACCCCGGCCCTCGACGTGCCCGGAGAGGTGCTCATGTTCGCGGTGGCGGACAAGGTGGTCCTGTCGCTGTGGGCGCGTGAGCACGCGGAAGCCGAAATAGGTCCGGTAAACGCCGGTGGCGCGGCGCCATTCACCCTCGCGCACAACTGCGCTGAACCGGCCGGGGTCGACAACGTGCTCGCGGACGCAGGGCGGGCCGGTGCGCAGGTGAGCGCAGCGCGACAACGCGAGTGGGGCGGCTACTCGGGCTACTTCGCCGATCCGGACGGATTCCGGTGGGAGGTTGCGTTCAATCCGCACCCGATCGGGGGCATCACGCTCCCGTAGGGCTACTAACCGGGCCCGCGCCTACTGACTCGGCTGAGGCACGTTGCAGTTTTCGACCTTCGGATTGACGCCGAAGTAGTTCAACGGACCGGCAAGCACGGTCACCACGATGGTGCCGAAGTCTGCACAGTTCATTTTTTGATCGCTGCTGAAATAGTCACGCTGGCCACAGGCGATCGCGCCGATGATGAGCCAGATCAAAAGCAGGGTGCCAAGAAGTCCGCCGGTACGCATCATCGTCAGCCTTTCACGCTCAACGCCAGGCCAATGGGGAACTGGAACGCCGGTAACGCTGTACACAAATTACCTGCATGGGTGTCCGATGTGGGAAGTTATGCCTAAATCGAGACGCGACGAACTAGCGGTGTCTGCGCTGTCGCGGTCCGAGCAGCTCGATTCGATCGAGTAGGTTCTCCAGGCTCTCCTCGAATTCCTGCGCGGCAGTGTCAACGGTCAGCTTCGGTTGTAGCCGTTGCAGGTTGGGATAATCGGCGAGGTCGAGCTCTTCAGGGAGGTCGGCCGCATGCAGCTCGTCCGCCCCGAGCTCGATGCCCTTGCCGGCAATTTCGAGCAGTAGGTCGCCGAGCAGAAATGTGGTGTAGGCGCGATACGCGGCTGCGGCCCCCGAGTCGCTGAAGCCGTGCCCGATAAGTGTGTCGAGAAACGACTCCAGCCAGCGCAGGCTGCGCAGCGGCGGGCGAATCCACGGGGCCTCGGGCGGCCGGGTCGCTATCAATGGGAACAGCTCGGGATGATTGAGCGCGATGCGTCGCGTCCCGTGCGCCAACCGAATCAGGTAGTCCTGCCAGCTGTCCTGACTGTGACGCTGGGCGAGGTTCTCCTCATAAAGCCGATCGACAATTCGATCGACCACCCCGCTGAGCACGTCATCACGACCCGACACGTATCGATACAGCGCCATCGCCTCGACGCCGCATGCGGTGCCGAGACGCCGCATCGTCAGTCGGGCAACGCCGGCCTTGTCGATCAGTTCGATTGCCGTGTCGATGATGAATTCGCGGGACAGCCGAGTCTCGCGACCGCGCACTGCGCGGCCGTCGCCCCCGAGCGAACCACCGGTCACACATGGGAGTTTAGGACGGGTCCGATCCGGCGATGGCAGCAAGCCATATTCCGACGCCGGCAGCGACCAGACAGGACAGCGCGAAGGTGAGCACCCCGCCACCGCGCAGGTACACCCACAGCCCGCCGATGATCGGGGCGGGCAAGGCGAACTGGGCGTCCAGTATCAATCTGCGGGGCAGCCGCGCCACCTGTGCGCCGCGCTCGCGGCTCTGCGGATCGGCGCGCGCAGGATTGTCGATCAGCGTTCCCGCCGGTTCGCGTTCCCGCAGCTTGCCGGCGGCGAAGAGGCGGTGGCCGTCGATTCGCACGAGCGGGCGAATGCCGGTGCGCACGAGGGTCGCTGGAGTCGGCGAGGGAACCGTCACCAGCACCGGGTCGAAATAGACCGGCATCCACCGTGACCGTTCGCCGTCGTCAATCTCGACCCACGACCGGCTGCGAAGCCCGCGTTGCTGCCGCACGCGCCGGACGGTGACTGCCGACGATTTCCCGACCGGATGCACGAGCGCGGCCAGCAGTGTGTAGCCGCTACCGATCGCGATGATCAGCGACACCAGCAGCAGCACGCTCACGTCATCGGCCGCGCGGGCGGCGACGACGGGGTCGGTATCGGCGGTGGCCGTGACCCGGACGCCAGCCAGCACGCAGCAACCCAGCAGGACATACGACGTGACCATTGCCGGATAACGCAGCGGGTGGCGGGTCACGCTACTTCAGGAAGCCGATCGTCGTGTAGTCGAGCGAGGCCAGACCGGTGGCGCCGAAGTTGGCCAGATTGGCCCGAACCCCGACGTTGCCGGGCGACTGCATCAAGGGCAGCGAATGTCCCTCGGCAAAGACCGCCCGGTCCACCTGGTTGGCCAGGTCGATGGCCTTCTTCGGATCAAGTTCGGACACCGTCTTCTCGATCAGGTCGTTGAGTTGCGGTGAGCCGATGCGACCGTAGTTGCCTTGCAGGTCATTCGGGTTGTAGCCGTACACCTGGAAGATGCTGCCCAACGGGAAGGCGTCGCCCACCCAGGAGAACTGGGCGATATCGAAATTGCCGGGCTGAATGACGTCTGTGAAATAGCCGGCACCGGGCTTGGTCTCGATGTTGAGCTTCACTCCGACCGCCGCGAGGTTGGCCTGCACAATCTGGGCGATTTGCACCCACGTCACGGAGTTGTACATGACATCGCGGATTTCCAGCTTGCGGCCATCCTTCTCGCGGACCGACCCGTTGAGCTTCCAGCCCAATTCGTCAAGTTGCTTCGCTGCTGCCTGCGGGTCGAACGCAACCGGTGCGGAGTTGTCGCGGTAGCCGTCCTGGCCCGCCAGATAGATGTGATTGTTCAGCGGTTTCGGATCGTTGATCAGGCCGTTCTGGATGGCGGTGGCAATGCCTTGCCGGTCGATGGCCTTCGAGATCGCGACCCGCAGTTTCGGATCGGCCAGTATCGAACCGGGGGCTCCGTTAAACGTGATGGCCGACCACTGGGTCGCCGGCGCGCGGCGGACCGCGATCCCCGGCGTCTCCTGCGCTGTTTTCACCTCGTCGATGGTGCCCAGCCCGACGGCGTCGATCTCGTTGTTCTGCAGTGCCGGAACCCGCGCGGAATCATCGAGAACGCTGAAGGTGATGTTGTCGAGCTTCGGCTTCGCGCCCCACCACCGCGGGTTGCGGCCGAGAGTGATCCGGTTCTGCCCGCGATCTATCGAGGTAATCACGAACGGGCCCGAGGTGAGCGTGATGTTGTCGCGCAGGCTGTGGTTGAACGACTCCGGATTTGCCGTCACCGACTTCGGGTAGAGCATCGAGTTGCCCGCGAACTGGCCTTTCCATTCCGCGTACGGCTTGCTGAAAGTGATGATCGCCTGGCGGTCATCGATACCGCGCTCAACCTTGGCCACCCGGTCGAAGCCATAGGTGAGTGCGATCAGGAAGGAGGGGTCGCGGCCGCTCATGGCATTGGCCTGCGACGCGATGTCTTCCCACGTGATCGGGGTGCCGTCGGACCACACGGCCTTCGGGTTGATCGTGTAGGTGACCTGCTGCGGGTTGGTGTTGGTGAGCGCGATGTCGGTGAAGTAGTTGTGATCCACGCTCAGTCGGCCCGCGGCGTCGCTCACGAACGACCGCGGCATCATCGGCCGGACCACCGCGGCGATCTCGGCGTCGTTGCCGTCGTTGGACAGCGTGTTGAAGTTGGCCGGGAATGCCGATAGCGCGAGGCGCAGATTGCCGCCGTCCCGGAGATCGCTGACCGGGTGCGGATTGATGTCATTGCTGGTGCCGATCGACCCGGCACCCGAGGGCGGCGCGGTAGTGCTGCTACAACCGGCTAGCACCAATGTTGCAGAAAGAATCGGCACGGCGAGAAAGGCTGCGACACGATTGCTGGCTCGACGGATCCGCATGATCGCCTTTCGCTGCGAATTAACCTGCCCAAACAAGATTCTTGGCGAATCTTTGTGCGGCCTGGTTACACCTATTTCGAGGGAACCGTTGGCAGAATAGACGAATCCCCGAGCACGCTATAGCCGTGCTCGGGGATTTCGTGTCTATCAGCGGTTTCTCACCTAGTGGTGAGAGATCACCAGGTGCCGCCCAGCGGGGTGCCACCGAGGATGGTGCCGAAGCCGCCAAGCAGGCTCTGGAAGCTGGTGAAGATGCCGCCGCTGATGAAGCTCGAGATCAAGTTGCCGAGTGCCATTTCTTTGCCCTTTCGTCAGTTGTTGCGCGACAGGCGGTTTCCCCGACTGCCAGCCCCAAGCCGCGCTATACGACCTGGGCGAGATCACACCCGAGGTAATCGGAGTGTCTCGACGTCATCATCGTGACGGCTGCGACGGACGTTACAACATCTCCGCAAAGAAGGGCAAAAAATCACGGGAGTATTTCAATGGTCAACGATCAGGCCGTTGACCAGGCGTTTTCGGGCGGACGAGGTATGGCATCCAATAGTGCCTGGGTATAGGGGTGTTTCGGCGCGGTAAAGACATCCTCTGCGCGGCCCTGCTCGACGATGCTTCCGTTATGCATCACTGCGACGTCGTGGGCGAGGTTGCGAACCACCGAAAGGTCATGGGAGACGAACAGATAGGCGATGCCCCGCTCTCGTTGCAATTCACGCAACAGGTTCAGCACGCCCGCTTGGATCGAGACATCCAGCGATGACACGGGCTCGTCGAGCACGAGGATCTCGGGGTCCAGGGCGAGCGCGCGGGCGATACAGATGCGTTGCTTTTGGCCGCCGGAGAAGTCGGCCGGGTAGCGCTGCGCATGCTCGGGCCGCAAGCCGACGAGTCGCAGTAGTTCCGGCACGCGGGCCCGGATCTCCTGCTTGCTGCGACCGTCGAGTCGCAGGGGTTCGGCGACGACGTCGTGGATGGGCAACCGCGGATCGAGCGACGCGGTGGGGTCCTGAAAAACGATCTGCATACGCCGACGCAGTGTGCGGCGTTGTTGCCGGGACAGCGTCGCGACGTCGTGGCCGAGAACCTCGATGGTGCCGGCTTCCGGCGCGGTGAGGTTGAGCAATTGGGTCAGCGTGGTGGACTTGCCCGATCCGGACTCGCCGACCAGGGCGAGCGTGTTTCCTGCGTGCAGTTCGAGGCTGATGCCGTCGACCGCGTGCACCTCGCCGCGCTTTCGGCGAAAGACCACACCGCTGGTAATGGGATAGGTCTTGCGCAGGCCGTCCACCCGCAGCACCACGTCGCCGCGCGTCCGTTCCGCCGCTGGCGTCGATGGCACCTCGAATGCGGTCAATCGCTCCACGAGCGGCACCGGGTGATCGGCCCAGTTCCCGGGGATGCGGATGCACGCAGCGCGATGGTCGGTTCCGTCTACCGCCACCAGCGGCGGTTCGGCCGCGTTGCACGCATCGATAGCCAACGGGCAGCGGGGCGCGAACGGACATCCGGGCGGGAGATCATGCATGGCCGGGGGCGCGCCGGCGATCGGTATGAGCGGTTGGCGAGGCGGTGAGTCGAGTCGCGGGATCGAGCCGAGCAGGCCGATCGTGTACGGCATCTGCGGTTCGGCGAAAATCTCGCCGACCGTGGCAGATTCGACGATGCGCCCGGCGTACATGACCAGCACCCGGTCGGCGATGGTCGAGGCAACACCCATGTCGTGGGTGATCATGACGACGCCCGCGCCGGTGAGGTCCCGGGCCTTGCGCAGCAGGCTCAGGATCTGTGCCTGCACCGTCACATCGAGCGCGGTGGTCGGTTCGTCGCAGAGGATCAGCGCCGGGTCGTTGGCGATGGCCATCGCGATAACGACGCGCTGACGCATGCCGCCGGAGAACTCGTGCGGAAACGCACGGGAGCGTTCGCGTGCATTGCCGATGCCGACGAGATCCAGCAACTCGATCGCGCGCTCGGCCGCCTCCGCGCGGTTCTCGGCGCGATCGTGCACGAGCAGCGCCTCGGCGATCTGGTCGCCGACCCGGTAGACCGGCGTCAGCGCCGACAGTGGGTCTTGGAACACCATGCTCACGGTGCTGCCGCGCAACCGGGACAGCTCGCGATCGCCCATACCGAGCAGTTCGCGACCCTGCAGGCGGATGGAACCGGTGATTCGGGCATGATCGGGCAGTAAGCCCATCACGGCGAGCGCGGAAACCGACTTGCCCGAACCGGATTCGCCGACGATCGCGACGACCTCGCCCTCGCCGACGGAGTAACTGACGCCGCGCACCGCGCTGATGCGGCCCTCTTCGCTGGGGAAGGTGACGGTGAGGTCGGCAATGTCGAGAACGCTCATTGCTTGTGCTTCCGTGCCCGCTTGGCCGACGGGTCGAGGGCGTCGCGCAACCCGTCGCCGACGAGGTTGGCCGAGAGCACTGTGATGACCAACAGTGCGCCGGCGAACAGGAAGAGCCACGGGTAGGTCAACGCCGACTGGGTGCCGACCGCGATGAGCGAACCGAGCGACACATCGGGTGGCTGGACGCCGAATCCCAAGTAGCTCAAGCCTGTTTCGGCCAAGATCGCCGCCCCGACATTGAGTGTGGTGTCGATGATGAGGATCGAGGCAATGTTCGGGACAATATGGGTGGCAATGATTTTGGGTGTAGACGCACCCATGTATTTGGCGGCGACCACGAACTCGCGCTCACGGAGACTCAGCGTCATGCCGCGCACCATGCGGGCGGTGATCATCCAGCTGAAGACCGTGAGCAAAACGATCAGCAGCGCAATCGATCCCGTCGCTTTCACCCGGGGAGTGGTCACGGCGATGATGATGAAACTCGGCACCACCAGCAGCAGGTCGACGATCCACATGATGACGCGGTCCGGCCAGCCGCCGAGGTACCCCGCGACCGAACCGACGATCGCCGCAATGGTCGTGGTGAAGAACGCGACGCAGACGCCGATGATCAGCGACTTCTGCAGTCCGCGCAGGGTTTGGGCCAGCACGTCATGCCCGATTTGGGTGGTGCCGAAGGGATGGTCGAGGCTCGGCGGCTTGAGCAGCGCGGTGTAATCCATCGAGTCGTAGTCGTACTTGAGGAAATGCGGCAGAACGAACGCGGCGAGGAACATCAGGATGAGGATGGCGGCGCCGAGCAGCGCGGGCCGGTTGCGGAGGAAGCGGCGCCAGACGAGGCTGCGGCGGCCGACGCTTTCGATCGGGCGCTCGGCTTGGGCGACGAGTTCGGTGTCCGGGGCCGTCACTTCAGCTCACCCGCACTCTCGGATCGAGGGCCGCGTAGACGATGTCGGACAACAGTCCCGACAACAGGATGACCAGGCCGATAAAAGAGGTAATGGCCGCAACGATATTCACGTCCTGGCTGTTGATGCCCATGACCAGCCACTCACCGATGCCGTGCCAGCCGAAGATCTTTTCGGTGAAGGTCGCCCCGGTGACCAGGGCGCCGAAACCGTACGCGAACAGCGTCGCCATCGGGATCAGGGCCGTTCGGAGGCCGTGCTTGAACAGCGCGTGGCGGCGGGTGAGGCCCTTGGCGCGGGCGGTCCGAATGAAGTCGCTGTCGAGGACGTCGAGCATGGCGTTGCGCTGATACCGGCTGTAGCTGGCGATCGACCCAAGCGCCAAGGTCAACGTCGGCAGCACCAAATGCTGTGCGCGGTCGACGAACTGATCCCAGAAGCCGCTGACGATCCCGGCCGACGATTCGCCGGTGTAGAGAAAGATTTGCTGTCCGGTTATCGAGTTAGCTTCGAGCGCACCGTATTTCAGGATTGTCGCGACGAGGAAGACTGGCGTGCTGAGGATGACCAATGAAAGTATGGTGGTGACGTAATCGCTTAGCTTGTATTGCCGAATCGCTCCGGCGGCGCCGACCAGCACGCCGACTACCGCGCCGATGATCGAACCGAGGAGCAGCAGTTTGAGGCTGGTCCAGATTCGTCGGCCGAGTTCATCCCCGACCGGTTGACCGCTGACGGTGTTGCCGAAGTTGCCGTGCACAACCCCGTTCAGCCAGGTCGCATAGCGCTGCGGGATGGGCTCGTTCAGGTGCAACTCGTCGGCCTTGGCGTCGATCACCGATTGCGGCGGGCGCGGGTTGCGTTGCTCGAGGTAGTCGAGGGGATGGAAGGCGACGGAGGCGAGCGTGAACGTCAGGAACGAGGCAAGCAGCAGTAACACGACATAGTTGGCGAGTCGTCGAAGCAGAAAGCCGACCATCGGTTCCTTTCACGTTGCTCGTAATTGTAGGAAATCGCCTGCGGTTTCCTTGCGAAGTCACCCGCACGTTGTGGACCAACTGCACTCGATCGACCGCTGTTCGACACAAAAGTTGCGGGTGACTTCGCACGGCTGCGGGCGTCCGGCAGCAAGTTGTCGGGCAGACTGTATTAAGTGACGCCTTTGGCCAAGCCGCGCCTTATCGCCAGCGATGTGGACGGCACACTCATCGACCCGGATGAGCGGGTCACTGCGCGTACGCGTGCCGCGGTGGCGGCGGCGGTTGCCGACGGCGTGTCGTTCGTGCTGGCGACGGGTCGTCCGCCACGGTGGATCGCACCGGTGGTCGACGGGCTCGGCTTCGCCCCCCTCGCGATCTGTGGCAACGGCGCCGTCGTTTATGACAGCGGCGCCGACCGCGTGCTGCACGCGGAATCGGTGGACGTCGAAACGCTGGCCTGGATTGCCGACCTCGCCTACGACGCGTTGCCGGGTTGCGGTCTGGCCGCCGAGCGGATTGGCGTCAGCGCACACGATGCGGCGACACCGCAGTTCGTCAGCTCGCCGGACTACGAGCACGCCTGGTTGAACCCGGACAACACCGAGGTGTCGGTGGAAGAAGTGGTGGCCGAGCCGGCTATCAAACTGCTCATCAGGTTGCCCGGCGCGTCGAGTGAGGAGATGCGGGCGGCGCTGAGCCCGCTCATCGCCGGGCGCGCGGACGTCACCTATTCGACCAACAACGGGCTGATCGAGGTGTCGGCACCCGGGGTGACCAAGGCATCGGGCCTGGCGCGAGTCGCGCAGCGGTTGGTGGTGCCGGCTGAGCAGATCGTCGCATTCGGTGACATGCCCAACGACGTGCCGATGCTGCAGATGGCCGGCCATGGTGTTGCCATGAAGAACGCGCATCCGGACGCCTTGGCGGTGGCGGACGAGGTCACTGCGTCGAATGCCGACGACGGCGTGGCGCGGGTGCTCGAGCGCTGGTGGACCTGACAGCTCCGGTCACCGCCGCGCGCGTTCTTGCGCCGTTGCACCCCTGAAACCCTGCGCCACAGCGCAAACTGGCGCGCGGCAACGTAGAGCGGTTAGCCGGTTGGGCTGTTGTACGCCTGGTCGTAGCTGCTGGTGTAGGTGTTGAGCAGCGTGGTCACGAAACCCGTCGCCTGGTTGAAGATCAGCGACCCGTGCTCGAAGTCGGCCCGCATCCCTTCTGGCACAACGTATTCCTCGGCCAGCGGCAGACCCAACTTGCTCGCGTCGAGGCCCATCTCGATGAACTTCTCGAGAATCTTTCCGGCCACGACGATGGTCTTTCCCGACGACGACGTGAAGACGTAGCCGTTGGCGAACTTCGCATAGTGCTGGCCTTCTTTGGCTGGCAGCAGCGGTGATTCCACCTTGCCGAGCGGGCCGTTCTCCGCCCCGGTGGCGACCCACCGCTGCGCGACCGGGTTCATGCCGTTCGCCTGCAGGAAGCCCTTGGCCACGTCGAGCAGCGGTTGCAGCGAGTTCGGGCCGTCGCCGAGCTTGGACTGCTCGGGTGCGGGGGGTGGCGCAGCGGGTGCGGGAGCCGCCGGGGGGTCGGCCGGTGCCGGTGCTGCCGCCGCAGTGGTCGGTACCGGGGGAGCCGGTGGAGCGGCGGGTGCGGGTGCGGCGGGCGGCGCCGGCGGGGCTGGTGCATCGCCGGGCGGCGTCACGGGCGCATTGGACTTGGCCTGAAGTTGCTTGGCCAGGTCGGCCAATGCCTGCATCGGCCCGCTGAGCGGTGCGCCACCGGCCTTTTGCTGCAGTCCGGTGGTGGGATCGCCGGATCCGCTGGCGTATTTCGCTGCAAGATCGCGAATTTCGTCCATTTTGGTGTAGGCCGCATCGCCCGGGCAATCGGTGTTGTCGACGTCGCGGTGCGCGAAAATGATAGGCAGATTTACGGCCTCGCCCTCCTTGTAGGGCGTGTAGGAGGTTCCTTCCGAATACATGGTGGTGTGGCCCTTGGGATCCAGGTTGGCCAGTTTGAGCCGCCAGCCCAAGAATTGGCCGACGGACTGCAGTTGGGCGTCTGAGGGCGCGACGCTGTCGAAGTTGCCGATCATCGACACCCCGACCGTGTTCTCATTGAACCCGCCGGCGTGGGCGCCCTCCACGTTCTTGTCGAGCCCGCCGTAACGACCCTCGAAGATCTGGCCGTACTTGTCGACGACAGCGTTGTAGCCGATGTCGCACCAGCCCAAGGTCTGGGCGTGATAGGCGTAGATCGCGCGCACGATCCCCGCGGAATCGGCCTTCGAGTAGTCGTTGCTGGTCGCGGTGTCGTGAATCACCGCGCCGCCCAGTCCGTCGTCGTAGGTGGGCCCTTGGCAGCGGATGGATTCGTCCGCACCCCACTGTGCCCGGGTGATGACGCGCGGTCCGCCGCCCGGCAGCGGCTGCGCTTGCTGGTCCAAATTGCCGTCGTCTGGCGATGTTCCGGGCTGGATGAGCGTGATCGACGGGTCGCCGTCGTTGGCGCTCGCGTTGCCGTTGGCGGTGGAATTGTCGGAATCGGTGCGCAACGGCTGGGAGAAGGCTGCCGGCCGGTAGCCCAGCGGTGCGGCCGCAGGGGCGGGGGCGGGCGGCGGCACGGGCGCGGACACCGGGTGGCTGATCAGCACCTGAACAGCGTTGGTGTCGCCCACATAAACGGGCTCGGTACCGAAAATGCCGTTGGGACCGGTCTTGTCAGACCCGCCGGTCATCAACGGATCGATAGTCACCCACGGCCCCCAGGTGCCGTCGGGAAGTCGAACCCGCACGTGCGCAACGGAATTAGATAGTGACTTAGCCGTGAGGGCGATCATGCTGAATGGCGAATCGCGGGTGATCTCCTTGACCGTGGCACCCAAATCGCTGACGCCCGACGGTAGTTGATCCGGACCGAGTTGGACAGGTGCAGACGTGTCACCTGGCGTGGGCGCGGGAAACAGTCCGTCGGGCAGGGGGATCTTGTCGGGCAGCTTGATCTTCTTCAGATCAGACAGGTGCAGGTCGGGCAGGTTGAGGCCGGTCAGTTCCTTGACGGGAATGACGATGTCCGGCATGGACGCGAGTGCAACCTGAGCGATCTTCGTGGGAATTGCCGCGGACGTGGTGTCGGTGTTGCGAACGTGCGATGACGACGATGCGAGAAAGTGTGCCCCGAATGGGCTGGCGACGGCCATCGCACTGACGACGCCAAGGACGATCGAAGGCTTCCGTCGACGGTGCGGCAAGAGATTCTCCCTCGGTGGTGCGGTGCCAGCGGTGGTCGATCGCAAGGCTGCGAACGCGGTATGGCTCTCAAAAACTGTGATGGCGCTGTTACTTCTGTCGCTTATCGTGCTTCAGAACGCAACATCAGTCACACTAACCACAAATACCCCAACACTCAACTATTACTTGAGACTCTGTCTCGTCGCGATGACTCGCAAGAGCACCCTCCGACCAGCCGAGGAGAACCCATGGGACGCACCAGATCCGTCCAGGTCCTGCGCCGTCCGGGCAACCCCTCGCCCGGGCGTACGCGGTATCTGCGCGGCCGCCGACACGGTCGCGGGTGGCGTCCGACCGCGATGCTGATGGTGCCCTTGCTGCTCATCGGAGCGGTCGCCATCGGTGGCCGGCTCACGATGGTGGCAATCCGCGAAGTTGTTGCGGCGCAGACGCCTTACACGTTCACCGGGCGTGGCGATGGCCATGGTCGCGGGATGGGCCAGTGGGGCGCGTTCGGCTACGCGAAACAGGGTTGGTCGGCCGATCGCATCTTGGCGTACTACTACACCGGCACCTCGTTCGGAACCATTCCGCCCACCAAGATCCGGGTGCGGCTCGAGGGGCTCGACAACAAACCGCTGGTCGTGACATCCGATGCCGGTTTCGACGTAGCCGGGCGCCGCTTCGCGCAGGGTGAGGTCGCGCACCTGACTCCTACTGCGCAGGGCGCGGACGTGACAGTCACCGACGGATGCGACGGCACGGTGGTGTGGCAGGGGTCGACCGACAACCCGTGGGTGGACCCGATCAACCGAGACCCGGACCGTCCGATCGGCGAGCACCTGAAGCTGTGCGGAACCGACACCACCTATCGCGGTTCCCTCGGTGTCGCGCTCGATGGCAAGGAATCGCGCGCTATCAACTACGTCGACGTCGAGGACTATTTATTGGGTGTGGTGCCGAGCGAGATGTCTCCGGGCTGGGCGGACCAGGGTGGCGCGGAAGCATTGCGCGCCCAGGCAATTGCGGCACGTTCGTATGCCATCGCCGAAAAGCGTTGGGATTACGCGCAAACCTGTGACACCCAGAGCTGCCAGGTCTACGGTGGCTCTGCGAAGGAAGACCCGCGCACCACGGACGCCGTTCGCTCGACCCAGGGCAAGGTGCTGATGAGCGACGGCCAGGTCTTCCGCGCTGAGTACTCCGCATCAACCGGCGGCGTCACCGACACCGGCAAGGTCGATGCCGGGGACGCGGCTGCGCCCGACAACAGCGGCTGGACCAAGACCGTATCGGCGGGAGACATCGCTGCGGCCTTCAATGTCGGAGACTTGCAATCTATTTCGGTGGAGGACCGAGATCCGGCCGGTCGGGTGACCAAGCTGAAGGTGGTGGGGACTACTGGCACCGTGGAGTGCAGCGGTGACGACGCCCGCGGCAAACTCAATCTCGATTCTGATCTTTTCGACGTGGCCGAGGGCACGAACGCGACCCCGCCACCCCCGCCTGCTCCGGCGCCCGCGCCCGCGCCCGTTCCAGAACCGGCTCCGGCGCCCGCGCAACCGCCGACTCCCGCACCCACCGGCGTCGACCCGACTGTGCCCGACCAAACGAAGGTCAATGCGGATGTTTCGGCCATTGATGCGAAGTACCAATCGACCGGCGGTGCAGCCGGGCCGCTAGGCGCGCCATTGGGGCCCGAAATGGATCTGCCGCAAGGCGCGGGCAAGTTCCGCACCTTCACCGGCGGCGTCATCATCTGGACTCAGGAACTCGGCGCCCAGGTGGTAGAGACGTCGGCGTTGTTGAACGCATTGCCCCAGAAGTAGATTCGATCAGCGAGCGCCGGGTAACTGGCGCTTGAGGACCTTTCCCGTGGCATTGCGAGGCAGTTCGTCGACGAAGGTGATGTCGCGTGGCACGGCAAAGCGGCTCAGCCGGTGCCGTACGTACGAGCGCACCATGTCTTCATCGATGCGTACGCCCGGGCGCGGGACTACGAATGCCGCGAGACGCTGACCGAATTCCTTGTCCGGCACACCGATGACGGCGACCTCGCTGATCTGCGGCAAGCAGGACAGCGCTTCCTCGACCGGTCGCGGAAAGACGTTCTCCCCACCCGAGATGATCATTTCGTCGTCACGGCCAGCGACGAACAACCGGCCATCGGCGTCCAGATAGCCGAGATCGCCGGTGTCCATCATGTTGTCTGCACGCTCTGGTGCCGACGCATCAATGTAACCGTCGAAAAGCATGTCGTTGCCGACGAATATCCGGCCCAGCGCACCCTGCGGCACGGCCCGGCCGCGGCTGTCGACTATCGCAACGGTCGTGCCGAGCGGCGGCCTGCCAGCGGTCATCGGCGCGGCCCGCAGGTCGGCAGGGTCGGCGATGGTCCCCCAGGACACCTCGGTGGAGCCGTAAAAGTTGTACAGCACGTTGCCGAACGCGTCCATGAAGTCGGTGACGAGCGTGGCCGACATCGGTGACCCGCTGCACGCGACAACCCTGAGGCTGGACGTGTCGTATTGGCGCCGAACGCGTTCGGGCAGGTCGAGCATGCGCTGGATCATCACGGGGATGGCGATTAGTGATGTGCACCGGTGCTGCGCGATGGCCGCCAGACACTGCTCGGCGTCGAACCGGGATTGCAAGATGACATGGGCCCGAATCGGTGTGCTGATCTGCAGGGCCGCGAAACCCCAACTATGAAACAGCGGCGCGGCGATGAGCATGCGATCGTTCATCTGCAGTGGCATGCGGGAGAGCATGGCCGCGATCGGACCGAACCCCTTGGGTGTCGGCCGCCGCGCACCCTTCGGGGTCCCGCTCGTGCCGGAGGTGAGCACGACAATGTGGCCAGGCTCGGCCGGGCGGTCGAATTTCGTTCCCGCGCTGTCGATCAGCTCCGCGGTGGAAATCCGGTCGGGGATCGACGAAGCCGGCTGCAGGCTGATCCGCGGTATGTCGTGCGGCAGGTACTGGATGAGCGGGTCGAACTCGTCATCGACGAGTAGCGCCGACCAATCGTGGCGGCTGCCGATGTCTTCGACCTGTCGGGTACCCAGGCCGGTATTGAAGAGCACCGCGGTGACGCCCAGTTTGCTGCAGGCAACAAGGCATTCGACGAGCGCATAGTGATTGCGGCTCATCACACCGACGGTGGAATCTGCGTCCAGTCCGCGCGTCTCGAGCGCGCTGGCGAGTCGATTCGAGCGCTCGTGCACCTCGGCGAAGGTGTGCGTTGTCGAATCGTCGGTGATCGCAGGGTTTTTTGGCGAATGTGCTGCCGCTGCGGCGAACCCGCCGGCCACTGTGACGCCGAATTTTGCAAGCGAATTGAGTTGTCGTACACCTCGATCCGGCCGCGCCGTTCGGACCACTCCGGTGCGGATCATGGTCATGGCAACGCTCAACTGCAACGAGCGCGAGTCACCGTTATTGGTGAGCACCGACGTCGGCCGGTTAGACAGATAGTCCTCGACGCGTTTGAGCCCGTCGAGCACCCAGGAGATGGCGGCAGCGTTGTCCGCGGCCGCGACCGCCCGATGCAGCGTGGCGATTTTGAACAGGGTCACCGTCACGCGGGTACTGCGCCCGCCCTTGGCGTCGGCGAGGCGAATCGACGCGAAGCCGTCCGCGTCGACGGCCTCGATAAGCATCTCGGATTTCGCGCGCACGGTCACCGGTTGGATCTGATGGACGCGAATTCCTACCGCGGCGGTCCCGACGTGCACGGAGTAGACCGCCGGTTGGTCCGGCGCATCCGCCGTCACTCTGTCGCACCGGCCGATGTGGTGGAAAAAGCGGACGAGCAACTCGGGGGTGTTGAGGATGGTCCAGATTTCGCTGCGCGGATGCTCGAGCACCGCGCTGCAGTCCACGACGTCGGATACCACCCTGACTCCCGTCAGCCCAGCGAGAGGGTTTGCGTATTTGTACCGACCGGTGAGTCCGCGGGTCAAGGACGCGGGGTTGCTGGACGCAACCTACTAGACATATATGTCCATGTGTCTCATAGTTGAGATATGCAGGCAAAGGTGTTGCCGAAAGCGTCATTCGTGCCGCGCGCAGGAGATACCTGGCGCGATCCGTGGCCGATGTACGCGGCGCTGCGCGACCATGACCCGTGCCACCACGTCGTACCGCCGGGTGATCCGGACGCGGACTATTACGTGTTGTCCCGCTACGCCGACGTGTACGCCGCCGCCCGTGACACTGAAACGTTCTCCTCGGCCGATGGACTCACCGTGCACTACGGCGAGCTGCAAAAGATTGGCTTGCAGGACAATCCGCCGCTGGTCATGCTCGACCCGCCGGACCACACGGCCTTTCGTCGCCTCGTGTCGAAGGGATTCACACCGCGGCAGGTCGCCGCGGTGGAGCCGGCGGTGCGGGCATTTGTCATCGAACGGCTCGACCGCCTTCGTGCGGCCGGGTCGGGCGACATAGTGACCGAGCTCTTCAAGCCGCTGCCGAGCATGGTTGTGGCGCACTACCTCGGTGTGCCCGAGCAGGATCGCGGCAGGTTCGACGGGTGGACCGACGCCATCGTCGCCGCAAACGCTCTCGGCGACACGCTGCAGGCCGCGCAGGCGGTGACCGAGCTCATGGGCTACTTCACCGAGTTGATCGAGCGTCGTCGCGTTGAGCCGGGCGATGATCCGATTTCGCACCTCGTCGCGGCCGGGATGGGTGCCGATGGCGACGTCGCCGGCCTGCTGTCGATACTCGGTTTTGCGTTCACGATGGTGACCGGCGGCAACGACACCACCACTGGAATGCTCGGCGGCGCAGTGCAATTGCTCACGCAGCGCCGGGACCAGCGGCAGCTGCTCATCGCTGAGCCCGCGCTCATTCCCGACGCGGTCGAGGAACTTCTGCGGCTCACCTCGCCAGTGCAGGGTCTGGCCCGCACTGCGACCACCGACGTGACAGTCGGCGACAAGACCATCCCGGCAGGCCGAAAGGTATTGCTGCTGTACGCGTCTGCTAACCGGGATCCCCGGGAATTCGGGCCGGACGCCGATGATTTGGACGTGACGCGGCGGCCGAAGCAGATTCTTACGTTCAGCCACGGCGCCCACCACTGCCTCGGTGCCGCTGCCGCGCGGATGCAGGCGCGAGTCGCGCTCGCGGAACTGCTGGCGCGGTGCCCAGATTTCGACGTGGATGTCGACGCCGTCACCTATGCGGGCGGGAACTATGTGCGGCGGCCGACGAGTGTGCCGTTCCGCGCGGCGGCGTGACCGGCGAAGGCCGCAACGAGTGAGGATCGCAGCGCAGCGAGGACCGGAGCGAGTGGAGGCCGAGCAATAGAGAACTGGTTGAAGGAGGAACGCTCGGCCGCCGCCGCTGAGCGCATTCTCGACGCCGCCGAGCAGTTGTTTCTCGACCGCGGCATCGAGGCGACCGGCATGGCCGACATTGCCCGGGCCGCGGGCTGTTCGCGCGCGACGCTCTACCGATACTTCGATAGTCGTCGAGCGTTGCACCTGGCGTTCGTGCACCGGGAGGCGCGGCGCGTGGGCGAGGAGGTGGCGCGCGGCATTGAGGGGGTCGCGCCGGATGCCGTGCTCGTCGAGGCCATGACCCGGGCCATCGCGCTGGTCCGGGCGCGGCCGACGCTGGCTGCTTGGTTCCGGCTCGGCGAGGCCGGGATCGCCGCCGAGATCGCCCAGTCGTCGGAGGTGATCGAGGCGCTCGGGGTGGCGTTCTTGGGTCGGGCCGGTCTCGCCTCCGACGACTTGCGGATGGTCGCTCGATGGATCGTGCGGATCATCGTGTCGCTGCTGACCGTCCCCGAGGGCAGTCCGGACGAGGAGCGAGCTTTGATCGAACGATTCGTGGCTCCGGTGGTGCCCGCTCAGGCGATCCGGAACACGGGATAGCCGGGCGCGATCTCGCGCAGTCGGGAGTCGTCCGCGTCGGGGCCGACGCCATCGAAGTATCCGGATACCTGCGAGTTCAACCGCTGCAGGTAGGCCCGGAGCAGTTCGGGCTTGGCGTCGTCGGCAAGCTCGACGGCGGTGAATGTGTCTCGGCGGCGCCCGAGTTGCAGTTGTCCTGTCGAGCTCGCGCGCAGGTTGCGCACCCACTGGGTGTTTCCGCGCGGCGCAACGAGGTAGCGATCGCCGTTGTATTCGAGCAGGTTGACCGGTGTGCTGTGCCAGGCACCCGTCTTGCGACCCTGCACCAGCAGCAGTCGGCTGCCAGCGACGCTGATGCCCCACTTGGCGAGGCGCGCCATGATGCGGTTCGGCACCTGGGCGAACGCGCCGGTGCCGGGCTCCAGGTAGCGCTTGCGGTCGTAGGTGGTCATTTCCTTCTCCTCACTGTGAGCGGTGCTCTCTGTTGTTACTAGTGAACTCCTTTCGTTCGGACAAGTCAAGAGCACTGCTCTCGAAATAATGGAAGATTCTGATTGACATTGACGCGACGTCAACTTGCAGCATGGGTTGTGTGAGTGCGAAACCCGAGTGGTCGATTCAGGACCTCAGCAAAGCCGCCGGTACCACCAGTCGAACCCTGCGTCATTACGGCGAGATCGGACTCTTGCGTCCGTCGAGAGTCGGGACCAACGGTTACCGCTATTACGACCAGGATTGCCTGATCCGGTTGCAGCGGATCCTGCTGCTGCGCGACCTCGGATTGGGCTTACCGGCCATCGCTCAAATTCTCGATGGCGAGCAGGAGCCGGTCGCCGCGCTCGAAACCCACCTGCAGCTTCTCGAACAATCCCAGGCCCGGCTCGCCCGCCAAATCGAGTCGGTCAAGACAACCATTCGTAAGTCCCGTGGAGGTGAACCACTGATGGCAACAGAAGCATTCGACGGCTTCGACCACACCCAGTACAAGGACGAGGTGATCGAGCGCTGGGGTAAGGAAGCGTATGAAAGCAGCGACCGCTGGTGGCGGTCTAAGTCCGATGCCGACAAGAAGGCGTTCCAGCAAGCCCACGTCGACATCGCCGCCGACTATGCGCAGGCGCGCGACGCGGGACTGCCGGTGGATGACCCGACGGTTCAATCGATCGTGCAGCGGCACTACGACTGGATCGTGCTTAGCTGGCAGGGTCAGCAGCCCTCCGCGGAGCGGTTTCGCTGCTTGGGGCAGATGTACGTCGATGACGAGCGCTTCGCGGCGAACTACGGTGGTCGGTCCGGCGCCGAGTTCGTGCGTGATGCGATGGCCGTGTACGCCGAGCGGATGTAGCGCGTCCAGACCGCGGAGGCGGGGGACCGCTGGTCGCGTCAGCGGGCACCGGGGGACCCCTGCTTCTGGAGGGGAGGCCGTCGGAGTCGCCGGAAAGAGAGTGCGGTTTGTCATGTCCACGGACTGGCAAACCGCACCTGCCTGTACGGGCAGCTACCCTGAGTTCCCGTGACCGGTGCATCTTCGACCAATTCGCCTGGCGAGTTCGACCTACTTATCGTCGGCTCTGGGTTCTTCGGGCTGACCATCGCCGAGCGTGCGGCCACGCAACTGGGCAAGCGGGTCCTCATCGTCGAGCGCCGCCACCACCTCGGCGGTAACGCCTACTCCGAGCCTGAGCCGGAAACCGGCATTGAGGTGCACAAATACGGCGCACACCTGTTCCACACCTCGAACAAGCGGGTGTGGGATTACGTGACGCAGTTCACCGAATTCACCAACTATCAGCACCGCGTTTTCGCGATGCACAAGGGTCAGGCCTACCAGTTCCCGATGGGGCTGGGCTTGGTCTCGCAGTTCTTCGGGCGGTATTTCACGCCCGATGAGGCGCGCAAGCTGATCGCCGAGCAGGCCGCCGAGATCCACTCTTCCGAGGCCACGAACTTCGAGGAAAAGGCGATCTCGCTGATTGGGCGGCCCCTCTACGAGGCCTTCATGCGCGACTACACCGCCAAGCAGTGGCAGACCGACCCACGGGAATTGCCAGCAGGCAACGTGACCCGGCTGCCGGTTCGCTACACCTTCGACAACCGCTACTTCAACGACACCTACGAGGGTCTGCCGGTCGACGGTTACACCGCCTGGCTGGAGAACATGGCGAAAGACCCGAATATCGAGGTGCGGCTCAACACCGACTGGTTCGAGGTACGCGACGAGCTGCGTGCAGCGTCGCCGGAGGCGCCCGTCGTTTACACCGGCCCGCTGGACCGGTACTTCGATTTCAGCGAAGGCGAACTCGGCTGGCGGACGCTCGATTTCGAGACCGAGGTCGTGCCTACCGGCGATTATCAGGGCACTGCGGTGATGAATTACAACGACGCCGACGTTCCCTTCACCCGCATCCACGAGTTCCGGCACTTCCACCCGGAGCGGGACTACCCCAAGGACAAGACGGTGATCATGCGGGAGTTTTCCCGCTTCGCCGAGACCGGTGACGAGCCGTACTACCCGATCAACACCCCCGACGACCGGGCCAAGCTCACTAGATACCGCGAACTGGCGAAGAAGGAAATGGCCGAGTCGAAGGTGCTCTTCGGCGGGCGCCTGGGCACCTACCAGTACCTGGACATGCACATGGCCATCGCGAGCGCGTTGAGCATGTTCGACAACGTGCTGCGCCCGTACCTGGAATCCGGCGAGCCGCTGCACGAGGTCGAGTCGTGACGGACCCTACGACCCAAAGTCTTCTGCAGCGCATCCTGCTCCCGCGACCCGGCGAGCCGCTCGACGTGCGGACGCTGTACCTGGAGGAGGCCAAGACAAACGCGCGCCGCGCGCACGCGCCTACCCGCACCTCGTTGCAGATCGGCGGCGAATCAGAGGTTTCCTTCTGCACCTACTTCAACGCCTTTCCGGCGAGCTACTGGCGGCGCTGGACGGTACTGACATCGGTGTTGCTGAAGCTGGAGCTTTCCGGACACGGCCGTGTCGACGTGTACCGGTCCAAGGCCGATGGTTCCCGGATTCACGTGGCGGGCAAGGAGTTCCGTGACGAAGGCTTGGAATTCGAAATAGATCTAGGGCCGTTCGAGGACGGCGGCTGGATCTGGTTCGACATCACCACCGACACGGACACGGCTCTGCTGGCGGCCGGCTGGCACGCGACGATGCCTGCGGCAGGAGCGGAGCCTGCGGAGCGACCCGAAGACACAGGCGATGACTCGATTGCGGTCGGCATCCCGACCTTCAATCGCCCGACTGACTGTGTCAACGCGATGCGGGCACTGGCGTCGGACCCGTTGGTGCTGAGCAAGCTTCGGGCCGTGATCATCCCCGACCAGGGGACCCGCAAGGTCCGCGACGAGCCCGGCTTCGCCGAAGCCGCTGCGGCCCTTGGTGATCGGTTGGCCATTCACGATCAGGCCAACCTCGGTGGATCCGGCGGCTACAGCCGGATCATGTACGAGGCGCTGAAAACAACTGATGCCCAGTACATCCTGTTCATGGACGACGACATCGAGATCGAGCCGGACTCGATCCTGCGTGCGCTGGCGATGTCGCGTTTTGCCAAGAAACCGATGCTGGTCGGCGGGCAGATGCTGAACCTGCAGGAACGCAGCCACCTGCACTCGATGGGTGAGGTGATCGACCGCGCCTCGGTGATGTGGACCGGCGCGCCGAACACCACTTACGACCACGATTTTGCCAAGTACCCGCTCAGCGACCGGGACAACTCCAAGCTGCTGCACCGCCGTATCGACGTCGACGGCAACGGCTGGTGGATGTGCATGATTCCGCGCGTGTGCGCGGAGCGGATCGGTCTGCCGATGCCGCTGTTCATCAAGTGGGACGACTGGGAGTTCGCGTTGCGCGCCCGCGACGCGGGGTTCCCGACGGCGACAGTGCCGGGCATCGCGATCTGGCACATGGCGTGGAGCGACAAGGACGACGCCATCGACTGGCAGGCCTACTTCCACCTGCGCAACCGCTTGGTGGTGGCGGCGCTGCACTTCCCGGGCAGCATCCGCGGGCTCATCGCCAGCAGTGTCAAGGCCACCATGAAGCACCTGCTGTGCCTCGAGTATTCGACTGTTGCGATCCAGAATCAGGCGATCCGCGATTTCTTGGCGGGCCCGCAGCACATCGCGGCAATCCTGCCGACCGCGCTCGGTGATGTGCACGCGATGCGCAAAAAATTTCCCGACGCGGTGATCGTGAAGTCCTCGACCGAACTGCCGCCGGCGTCGGGAGCCGAGGTCGGCGCCGTTGGCGAGCCGGCCAATCCGCTGGCGAAGGTGGCGCGACTGGGCAAGGGAATCGTGCACAACCTCAAACCTGCGCACCCTGAGCATCACGAGCGCCCGCAGCTGAACGTGCCGACGCTGGACGCGCGGTGGTTCCTGCTCTCGCAGGTGGATGGCGTCACGGTGACCACCGCAGACGGCCGAGGCGTCGTGTACCGCAAGCGCGATCCGCGTAAGGCCGCCGCGCTGCTGAAGGAGGCGGTACGCCTGCGGCGCGAGTTGGCGCAGCGGTTCCCTGGGTTGGTCGACGACTACCGGGCGGCGCACGCAGAGCTGACGAGCGCGCAGAGGTGGGAGCAGGTCTTTGGAAACTGACATCGAAATCCCGGCATCGAGCGGAGAGGTCGCGGTCCTCAACGCGGTGCAGTCCGGGTTGGGTTCGCATCCGAGCGTGATCAAGACCGCCCGCGCGATGTCGCACTTCGGCGAACATGCTCTCGGCTGGGTCGGTGTTGCCGCGGTCGGCGCGGTCCTTGATCCAGCGCGGCGGCGGCAGTGGGGTGGGGTCGCGGTCGGCGCGGTCGGCGCGCACGCGGCATCCATCGTGATCAAGCGAGTGGTCCGCCGGCCGCGACCCGATCATCCGTCCGTGGCGGTCAATGTGTCGACGCCCAGCAAGTTGAGCTTCCCGTCGTCGCACGCCACGTCGACGACGGCGGCGGCGGTGCTACTTGGTCGGCTGACCGGGCTACCCTTGCCTGCGGTGCTCGTGCCGCCGATGCTGCTATCGCGCATGGTGCTGGGCGTGCACTATCCGACGGATGTCCTCGCCGGTTCGGCGCTGGGCGCGGCGTCGGCGGCTGCGGTGCTGGCTGCCGAGAAGAGGTTTGCGGAGATATGAGTGAAGAGCCGACTGGGCACGATCTGGCCGAAGGCGTCGTCAAGGGACCGCCGAAGACGCTGCTGGGCGGCGTCATCAAGGCGATCCGGCCGCGCCAATGGGTCAAGAACGTGCTCGTGCTGGCTGCACCGTTGGCCGCCGGCTCGATCACCCATCTCGATGTGCTGGCGCCCGTCGGGTTGGCGTTCGTGGTCTTCTGCCTGGCCGCGTCGGGCATCTATCTGATCAACGACGCCATCGACGTCGAGGCCGACCGGGCACACCCGACCAAGCGTTACCGTCCGATTGCCGCCGGCGTGCTGCCGGTGAACATGGCCTACGGGCTCGCCGTCGTGTTCCTCATTGCGGCGTTCGCGCTGTCCTTCTTCGCAAACTGGCACCTGGCCGTGGTGATGGCCGTTTACATCGCCGTGCAGCTGGCGTACTGCTTTGGTCTCAAGCATGAGCATGTTCTGGACATCTGCATCGTCAGTTCAGGATTCCTCCTGCGCGCCGTGGCCGGCGGTACCGCGGCGGGCATCCCGCTGTCCCAGTGGTTCCTGCTGATCATGGCGTTCGGATCGCTGTTCATGGCGGCCGGCAAACGCTACGCGGAGATCCAGATTGCGCTCAGTACCGGAGCGAAGATTCGCAAGTCGCTCGAGGCGTACACACCGACGTATCTGCGCTTCGTCTGGACGCTGTCGGCCACTGCGGTGGTGATCTGCTACGGCTTGTGGGCTTTCGAGCGCGATCAGAACGAGCACTCCACCTGGTTCGCCATTTCGATGATCCCGTTCACCATCGCGATCCTGCGTTACGCGGTGGATGTGGACGGCGGTGAGGCCGGGGAACCGGAGGAGATTGCACTGGGGGACCGGGTCCTGCAGCTGCTGGCCATCGCCTGGATCGGAGTGGTTGGTGTCGCTGTCTACATCGCGTGAGGAGTTGACCGCGGAATTCTCCGAGGTCGCGGTAGACAAGGGCCGCGTGCGCTACCGGTATCCGAACCGGGTAACGAGCTGGGTCGTGTTTGTTGTCGGGATCGCCATCACCGGTGGGTTCTTCTGCTACGGCGGTTGGGAGCGGCGCTGGATTGCCGACGACGGGCTGATCGTGCTGCGCACGGTCCGCAACCTGCTGGCCGGCAATGGGCCGGTGTTCAACATCGGCGAACGGGTCGAGACCAACACGAGTACCGCGTGGACCTACCTCATCTACGCGCTGAGCTGGGTAACGCAGGCGCGCATCGAGTACGTCGTCCTCGGCCTGGCGTTGACTCTGTCGGTCTCCGCGATCGTGTTGGCGATGCTGGGTGCGGGCAAATTGTGGGGCGGTCCGCGGTCGGGCTTCGTGCTGTTGCCGGCGGGCGCGATTGTGTATATCGCGGTGCCGCCGGCGCGCGACTACGCGACGTCGGGACTCGAGATCAGCCTGGAGATCTTCTGGCTGGCACTGGTCTGGTTCCTGATGATGCGGTGGAGCAAGTTGGAACGTTCTGGGGCCGCCACCGTGCTGCCGCTGTGCTTCCTTCTCGGTCTGGGGCCGCTGGTGCGCCCGGAGATGACGATCTTCGCCGTGGTGTCGCTCGCCTTCCTGTTCTTCACTCCGATGCACAACCCGGTGCGCACTCGGATCGCCATGGTCCTGATCGCCGGGGCCGTGCCCGTCGGTTACCAGATCTGGCGGATGGGCTACTACGCATTGCCGTACCCGAACACCGCGGTGGCCAAGGATGCGGTCGGCAGCAAATGGGGTCAGGGTTTCACCTACTTGTGGAATCTGGTCGGTCCCTATGTGTTGTGGCTGCCGCTGGCGCTGCTCGTCGTCGTGACCGTGCTGGTCCTGCGTCGCCGAGCGGGTGCGCCGGCGGACGTGGTCGCCACTGCCACGCCCAAGCAGCCAGTGTGGCGCCGTCTGCAACGGCGGCTGCGCACCCCCGGCGCGGTGGTCGCGTTGTTCCTCGTGTGCGGCCTTTTGCTGACCGGCTACACGATCAAGGTCGGCGGCGACTTCATGCATGGCCGGATGTTGTTGCCGCAGCTGTTCTGCTTCCTGCTGCCGGTTTCGGTGATCGCGATCCGGGTGCCGGAAGACTGGCGATCCCGTAGCGAGACGACGGGCTTCGCGCTCGCCGGTATCGGCTGGATCGCGACCATCGGCTGGGCGATATTCGCGTCGAACACTGTCGGGATGCCGAACGGGACGGTGATCGGCCGGTCCGGAATTGTCGACGAGCGGGCCTACTACGTCCTCAATACTGGCCACGCACACCCGATTCTCGCCGAGGACTATCTGGACTACCCGCGCATGCGGGCGATGCTTCGCGACATCAACGAGACGCCGAACGGCGGCCTGCTACTGGCTTCCCCGTCGTTCGAGTTCTGGGATGTGGCGCCGCCGCCGCTGCCGATCCCGCCCGGCGGAGCGGGTCACACCGTGTACTTCCTGAACCTCGGCATGACGAGTATGAACGTGCCGCTCGATGTTCGGGTGATCGACCAGGAGGGCTTGGCGTACCCGTTGGCCGCCCACACCGTGCGGCTCAAAGACGGCCGGATCGGGCATGACAAAGATCTCTATCCGGACTGGGTGATTGCGGATCTGCACATGGTGGACAAGCACCCGTGGATGCCCTGGTATCTGGATGAGGATTGGGTCAAGCAAGCCGAGGTCGCGTTGAAATGTCCGGAAACTGAAGATTTGCTGACGTCGTACCGCTCGGACCTCACCTGGGCCCGGTGGAAGCAGAACTTCAGGCGCTCCCTGGAGTTTGCCAAGTACCGATTTGATCGGGTGCCCAAGTACGAGATTCAGCGCTGTGACCTGCCGAAACCTAAGTTACAGCGCGGCTACTGAAACGCTTGCAGAACCGCTAGCGATAAGGGAACGGCCGAGCTGCGGCGTAGGACCAGGTATCGTTACCGCTACTTTCGGTTTCGGTTCGGTCACGGCTGCTGCCGTTAGGAAAGAAAACCGAAAAGATAGTCAGCAAGTCACATCAGTAACTCTGGCAACAAAGCCCAGTTGATGACGGATGTCGACCTGCGCAGCGTCACGTGCGGCCAAGCGTCGCAATACAGGAAAGGTCAAAGATGCGAACGATCTTCAAACGTTCCATGCGAACGGGCGAAGGAAGTCGGCGTAGTTGGGGTCGCCGCACTGTCATCGCTTTCGCCTTGGCGATGTTGCTGCCGATGGGCATTGCCATGGTTGGTGCAGGGGCACCCGCGCACGCCGCGTTCGATCCGCGCGGGTTCGACTTCTGGGTCAATGACCCGAACGGTGTCCCGCTCAAGTCGCGCATCTTCCGCGCCTACGACGGCAACACCAGCCGGGTTGTCTACGCTCTCGACGGTCTGCGGGCCCGCAACGACCTCAACGGGTGGGAAATCGAGACCAACGTTGCCGAGGCGCTGAATCGGGCCAACATCAACGTCGTCATGCCCGTCGGCGGTGAGAACAGCTTCTACTCCGACTGGGAAGCACCGAGCCAGTTCTTCGGTGTGGATGCCGGCTCCACGAGTGGATCGACCCAGAAGCTCCCCTACCGCTGGGAAACCTTCATCACGCACCAGCTGCGTGACGCGCTGGCGCAGCGGTTGGGCTTCAACCCGCACCGCAACGGCGTGTTCGGCCTGTCCATGGGTGGCAGCGCGGCGCTGATGTTCGCGGCCTACTACCCCGACCAGTTCTCCTACGCTGGTTCGTTCTCCGGCTACCTGAACATCTCGGCGCCGGGCATGAAGGAAGCCATGCGACTGGCGATGCTGAGCCAGAACGGTTACAACCTCGACTGCATGTGGGGCCCGCCGTGGGATCCGGCCTGGCTGCGCAACGACCCGTTCGTGTTCGCACCGCGCCTCATCGCCAACCACACCCGCCTCTACATCGCGGCTGGTAGCGGTATCCCTGGTTACAACGACCACGTGAACAACCTGCTCGACCTGTACAACACCACCAATGCCATGGGCTTGGAGGCGGTCGCGCTGGCCAACACCAAGGCCTTCCAGGTCCGGCTGGCGTCGCTGGGCTACACCAACGTGATCTATGACTTCCCGCCCGTGGGAACGCATAGCTGGGGCTGGTGGCAGGACGACGTCTACCGCATGATCCCGTCGCTCAGCCAGAGCATCGGTTAAGCGCAACTGAAAGCACTGTGGCCCGTCGCATCAAGCGGCGGGCCACAGTCGTCTTTGCGCAGTCGTCTTTGCGCAACGCGTCGAACGAAACTTCGCCCGATAGACGGATTCCCGTCTGTCGAACGAAGTTGTGTTTGTCCAGTCGCGGTCCACCCACTTGCCCGACCCGCCGAGAGCCGATACTGTCCTCGCGGCACCGTGACCAAAAAGTTATCTGTCGGTCACGGTTCGATTGCGGCGCGAGGGCGAAGAAGGGCGGGCACAGGTAGATGAGCATCGGTCGGGGGATAGTCGGTTGGCGTCTGATGTCTGCGATGACCCTTGCGCTCGCGCTGCTGAGCACCCTCGGACTCACTACCGCTACCGCGGCTCCGGCGCACCGGTTGCCCGCGCCCGGGTTCACCGTGCTGACGGTGCCGTCGAGCATGGGGCCCGTCAAGGTAGAGGTGCAGTGGGCCGCGCACGGCGGTGACGCCGCGCTCTACCTGCTCGACGGCATGCGGGCCCAGAACGATCGCAATGCCTGGTCTGCCGAAACCAACGCACTGCAGCAGTTCGCCGGCGACAACGTCACGCTGGTCATGCCGGTCGGTGGGGAGTCGAGCTTCTACAGCGACTGGTATGCGCCGAGCAATCTCAACGGTCAGACCTACACCTACAAGTGGGAGACGTTCCTGACCAAGGAGTTGCCAGCCTACCTCGCCAAGTTCGGCGTCAACCCAACCAAGAACGCCGTCGCCGGGCTGTCCATGGGCGCCAGTGCGGCGCTGACGTTGGCCGCCTATCACCGCGACCAGTTCAAGGCGGCTGCGGCCTACTCCGGCTACCTGAACATCTCTGCGCCCGGCATGCGCGAGGCGATCCGGATCGCCATGCTCGACGCCGGCCGCTTCAACGTCGACTCGATGTGGGGGCCGCCGTGGAGCCCCGCGTGGTTGCGCAACGATCCGTTCGTATTCGCGCCACAGTTACGCGGTCTGCCGATGTACATTTCCGCGGGCAGCGGATTGCCCGGCCCCACCGACCGGGCCGATTCGCCGATCGCGGTCTACAACACCACGAGTGCCATGGGGTTGGAAGCGCTGGCGCTGGTCAACACCAGGGCCTTCCAGGCACGGCTGGGCTCGCTCGGGATACCCGCGCGCTTCGAATTTCCCGCCGTGGGCACGCACTCCTGGAAGTACTGGGAGAGCGAACTGTGGAAGTCGCGCCCGATGCTGCTGCAGGCGCTGGGTGTCTAAAGCGACGCACTCGCGGCTTGCGTAGTACCTGAAGTCACACGAGTCACATCACTCTCAGCGCGTCCTCCCCGGTTTGGCCACCGCTTCGCGGTAGAAAAGCCTTGCAACACCAGGCGGCAGGCGATGCCGCCTGCGGCAACACCGGGGCGGTTCCACCCGGCCCCGTGATGGAAAGTGAGGCTCGACTCCATGCGACGCGCACTAGGACTACGCAAACGCACCCTCGGCCTGTGTGCCGCGGCGTTGGTGCTGCCTGTCGCGGCTGGGTTGGCAACCGCCGTCGTCGAGCCCACCAGCTATGCCGGACCGGCCGCCGCCCATGCCGATCCGGCCCCTGCCGGAGCCTCTGTTCAGAAGGTCATCTGGCTCACTGACCGGCGGGTGGCGCTGTGGGTGAATTCGCCGTCGATGGGCACCGCGATTCAGGTGCAACTATTGCTTGCCCGTGACTGGAACAACAAGCCGGAGATGAAGTTCCCGGCCCTGTATATGCTGGACGGCCTGCGCGCGACGGACATCGAGAGTGGATGGACCTCGGACGCCAAGGCCGAGCCGTTCTACGCGGACAAAAACGTCAACGTGGTGCTGCCCGTCGGCGGCCAATCGAGCTTCTACACCGACTGGCTCAAGGAAGACAACGGCCACAACTATCAATGGGAGACCTTCCTCACCAAGGAACTGCCGCCGATCCTCGAAAGTCAATGGCGTACAACACAAGTGCGCGGCGTCGAGGGCCTGTCCATGGGCGGCACCGCCGCGATGATGCTGACGGCCCGCAACAAGGGCTTCTTCAAATACGCGGCGTCGTACTCCGGCTTTCTCACCACCACCTCGCTGGGTATGCCGGAGGCCATCAAGTACGCGATGAACGACGCCGGCGGATTCGATTCGGCCGACATGTGGGGGCCGCCGACCAACCAGGCATGGCCCGACCACGACCCCTATCTGCTGGCCGACAACCTCAAGGACACCAGCCTGTACGTGTCCAGCGGAAGCGGTATGACCGGGCCCTACGACCAGGCCACGGGTATCCCGGGGGTCAGCACCAACTTCGCGGGCATGGGCCTCGAGATTTTGTCCCGGCTCACGTCACAGAACTTCGCCACCAAGCTCAACAAGCTGGGCATCCCAGCCACCGTGAACTACCGGCCGTCCGGCACCCACTCCTGGCCGTACTGGGACTTCGAGATGCGCCAGTCCTGGCCGCAGGCCGCCGCTGCGCTCGGAGTGGAGGCAGACAAGCCGGCGTGCACTGTAGGCGGTGCCATCGGGGGCGCGGTGGGCGCCAACAATTGGCTCGGTGACTGCGTCACCAACGAATACAACGTCACCGGTGGCGTGGCGCAGGATTACCGCTACGGCCGCGTCTTTTACTCCCAGGCCACCGGGCCGCAGGTGGTGGCCGGCCGCATCGGCGGCGCCTACCAGGCCAACGGTGGGCCCAACGGGCCGCTCGGGCTGCCCACCAGCGGCGAAAAGGTGCTGCCAGATCTGATTGGCCGGTACCAGGCCTTCCAGCACGGCTCGATCTACTGGAACCCCCTGGTGGGTGCGCATGCGGTGCGTGGCGACATCTTCACCGCGTGGGGCAAGCAGGGCTACGAGCGTGGCCCGCTCGGCTACCCGACGGGCGAGGAGGTCAAGACGCCGCACAAGGACGGGTCTGTGCAGGCCTTCCAGATCGGAGCCATGTACTTCAGCCCGGCCAACGGCACCCACTCGGTGCAGGGCTTGATCATGCAGAAATATGCCTCGCTGGGCTACGAGGACAGCTGGCTCGGGTTCCCGAAGTCCGACGAGCAGGGCCTGAAGAACCTGGGCAAGTTCAACGAGTTCGAGAACGGCTACATCTACTGGAGCCCGCTGTCGGGAGCGTGGACGGTGCACAAGGGCCCGATCTTCGACGCCTGGAAGTCGGTTGGGTTCGAAAATGGCCGGCTCGGCTTCCCGACCAGCGACGAGTTCCCCGTGCCCGGCGGTGTGCAACAGAGCTTCCAATTCGGGTACATCCTGATCAAGGACGGCAAAGCCGAAATCCACTGACATGATCAGCAACCGCGGATCCTTAACCAACCCTTACGGTTCGGCCGGGAGAGCGTCGGTAGCCTGAACCCAACCCGATTACCACCGGAACGAGGACGCGCTCGATGACCCGAAATGCCCTGGCCCGACCGATCTGTGCGGCGACTCTCATCGCTGCCGCCAGCGGACTGCTTGCGGCGTGCGGGGGAAACGACTCCACCGCGTCGAGCACGCCTTCCTCAGCGGGGGCGACGTCGGTGACCGCATCGGCTAATCCGTCGTCGGGTGCGCCGAACGGCGGTCAGAACTCGGCACCGGCGCCCACGAGTCCCGGGGCCGCCGCGACCGCGCCGCCGGAGACGCCGCAAGCGGTGCCGAGCGGCTTCCCTGGGCCGACGGAGGTTCCGGCCCGTACCTCGCGGGACAAAGAATTCCTCGAGGCGCTCAAGAAGGCCGGCGTGGACGTCTCCGGCAATGGTCAGTCCGCCATCGACATCGCCAACTACATCTGCGCGGCGAGCCAGGCCAATAGCCCGCAGCAGCAGATCAACGTGAACGTCACGGCCATGGCCGGCGTCGAGGCCAATCTCACCGGTTCGCAGATGAACCCGCAGGATGCCGCGCAGGTGTACATCGACACTGCGCGAAAGCACTACTGCAAGTAGGCCGTGATGATGGTTCGCCGCCCGGGACGCCGGTCCCGTCGAACGCTGCGCAACGTGGTGTTGTTGCTGCTACTTGCGATCGTCGTCATCGTCGCGGTCATTCTGCTGATCATTTATCTGATCAGCGGGCGAGTACCGAGCCCGATACCGGTGCCGCCGCCGAAACCGCCGGCAACGCAGCCGGCCAGCTGCCCGGACGTCGAACTGCTGGCCATCCCGGGCACCTGGGAATCCAGCCCGACGGATGACCCGCACAACCCGACGGCCAATCCCAACGCGTTGCTGCTCAACGTCACCCGACCACTGCAGCAGCAGTTCCCGCCGCAGCGCGTCGACGTGTACACGGTTCCGTACGTCGCGCAGTTCTCCAACCCGGTCGCCTTCCCGCCCGACGGGCAGCAATCCTACAACGTCAGCCGCAAGCAAGGCACCGACCGGGCCACCGCCGAGTTGACCCGCATGCACCACGACTGCCCGCTGTCCACCTACGTCATCGTGGGCTTTTCTCAGGGTGCGGTGATCGCCGGCGACATCGCCGCGCAGATCGGCCAGGGCAACGGTCCGGTGCCCGCAGACGAGGTGCTCGGTGTGACGTTGATCGCCGATGGACGCCGGGAGCCGGGTCAAGGCAACGCGGTGGGCCCCTCGCCGCCGGGTGTCGGTGCCGAGGTCGCGCTGAAGGGCCTGAGCTTGCTCGGCATCACCATGACCGGTCCACGCCCGGGCGGATTCGGTGACCTGGCCAGCAAGGTCTACAACATCTGCGCTCCTGGCGACATGATCTGCGCGGCACCGCAAGACGCGCTGAACCCGCTTAACATCCCGGGCAGCCTGGCCAAGCTGGTCGCGTCGGCCGGCAATCCGGTGCACGCGCAGTACAACAGCTTCGTCGTGGATCAAAGCGGGACCACCGCAACGCAGTGGACGGCACACTGGGCCGCACAGCTCATCAGCGCCGCCCCGCATCCAGCGCACAGCTGAGCCCGATAGAGTGCGCGTGGCAATCCCGCCCCCGCGCGCCCCCCTCTGTGCGTGATTTTTCACCGCCCGCGGTGAAAAATCACGCACAGGCGCACAGGGGGTTCGGACGGCCACGTGAAGAACTCGTCTAGGAAGGCGCTCGATGACTGGCACCGAACCGCGCAAGTTTCGCTTCGCTGCGGGTGGCGAGGGCGGACCGTCTGAAGGCGGCGCTCGCAAGTTCGTGCAACTGGCCCAGCAGGCCGAGGCGTACGGCTTCGACTGCTTCACGATCCCGGATCGCTTCGGCAACCAGGTTGCGCCGATCGCCGCGCTCGGTGCGCTGGCCGTCGCAACCGAAAGAATCCGAATCGGTACCTCGGTGCTGGCCAATGGCTTTCGCCATCCCGTCGTGTTGGCCAAAGATGCGGCCACCATCGACGTGCTGTCCCGCGGCCGGCTCGAGCTGGGCATCGGCGCCGGTTCGGTCAAGGACGAGTTCGACCGCGCAGGCATCCCGTTCGACACCCCGGGCGTGCGGATCGAGAAACTCGACGAGGCGCTGACCATCCTCGATGTGCTGCTGCGTGGGCAGGAGTGCACCTTCGACGGCAAGCACTACCAGGTGCACGGGATCAAGGGCTACCCACGGCCGCGCCAAGGTCCGCGGCCGCCGCTCATCGTCGGCGGAGGGGGCCCGAAGATGTTGCGGCTGGCGGCAAAGCACGCCGACACCATCTCGGTGGTCCCAAGGACCACGAAGGACGGCAAGGGGTTGCTCTCCGACATCACGATGGACAAGACCCTCGAGAAGATCGCGGTGATCCGCGAGGCGGCGGGCGAGCGCTTCGGTGAGATCGAACTCAGCTACACCATCACGGCGATCGTCGTCACCGACGACCGGCAGCACACCGCCGAGATGGCCGTCAACGCCATCGAACGCGGTCTGCACCCGCAATTGGAGGTGGATCGGCCGCTGACGGTGGCGGAAATCCTGGATTCGCCGTACGTAGCATTCGGGAGTTTCGAAGAGATCGCCGACCAGATTCGCCGCGTGCGAAAGGTCACGGGAATGTCGTGTGTGGGTGTTTTCCCCACCCAGATGGACGCATTCGCGCCGATCATTCCCCTGCTGCGGGGTGAGTAAGACCGCTGGCGCTCTGTAACATATTCCTGGTTTGCAGACATGTCGGCGATACCGCGAACGCTGAGCGTAGTTGCCAATAGATTTGCAGGACCGGTACTTGCGGAACTGGTACTTGGTGGGCTGGCACCGAAGAGCCTGGCGAACGTCTTCCATGACGGGTCGCCGGGTAATCGACGGTGATCGGTGGGAGGCGAAGCAGGTCGGCGCGCGAAGGTCGTCTCGATGACCGCGCGTGCGACTTGGCGAGGAGAAGGAATGGACGAGACTTTCGACGATTACCTCGACAGCGAGGGAAACATCTTCATCCCGGAAGGTGCGACCCTGGTGGATCACGTCGAGAAGCACACCCGCAAAGACGCCGACGATGCGAACGACCTCGCCTACCGTTACATCGACTACTCGCGCGAACGCGACGGTGAAGCGCACGAACTGACCTGGAAAGAGTTCGGTAACCGGTTGCGCGCCGTCGCGGCCCGCCTGCAGCAGGTAACCAAGCCGGGCGACCGGGTCGCGGTGCTTGCCCCGCAGGGCCTGGACTATGTCATCTCCTTCTTCGCCGCGATCTTCGCGGGCACCATCGCCGTTCCGCTGTTCGACCCGGACGAGCCCGGCCACACCGATCGCCTGCACGCGGTGCTCGGCGACTGCGAGCCGTCGGCAATCCTGACCGCCACCTCCTCGGCGGCCGGGGTGCGCCAGTTCTTCCGCCAACTGCCGGCTCAGCAGCGGCCCCGGATCATCGCCGTCGACGCCATTCCGGACAGCATGGGGGAAAGCTGGGTCCGCCCGGAACTGAGCATCGACGACATCGCCTATCTGCAGTACACCTCCGGTTCGACGCGCGTTCCCGCGGGCGTTGAGATCACCCACCGGGCCGTCGGCACCAACGTCCTGCAAATTGTCGACGCGATCGGCCTGAACGAGAATTCCCGCGGCGTCACCTGGCTGCCGCTGTTTCACGACATGGGTCTGCTGACCGTGATCATGCCGGCGCTGGGCGGCAAGTACATCACCATCATGTCGCCGAGTGCATTCGTGCGACGCCCGAGCCGCTGGATCAAGGAACTCGCCGCGGTGTCCGACGGCGCCGGCACCTTCGCGGCCGCGCCGAACTTCGCGTTCGAGCACGCGGCCGCGCGCGGGCTGCCGAAGCAGGGCGAGACTCTCGACCTCAGCAATGTGATCGGCCTGATCAACGGCAGCGAGCCGGTGACCACGTCGTCGATGAAGAAGTTCAACGACGCCTTCGCGCCGTACGGCCTGCCGAAGACCGCGATCAAACCGTGTTACGGCATGGCCGAGGCGACGCTGTTCGTTTCGGCGACCAAGCACGAGGACGAGGCAAAGGTCACCTACGTCGACCGCGACAAGCTGAACGCCGGCGAGGTGGTCAAGGTCGAGCAGGGTGCGCCGAACGCCATCGCGCAGGTGTCCTGCGGCTACGTGGCGCGCAGCCAGTGGGCGGCGATCGTCGACCCGGAATCCGCGACCGAGCTGCCCGATGGCCGCGTCGGCGAAATCTGGCTGCACGGCAACAACATGGGCATCGGCTACTGGGGCCGCGCCGAGGAAACCGCGGCGACCTTCCACAACAAGCTGATCAATCGCCTCGCCGACGAGAGCCACGCCGCCGGCACCCCCGAGGACGCGAACTGGATGCGCACCGGCGACTACGGCGTCTATGTCGACGGCGAGCTGTACATCACCGGCCGGGTCAAGGATCTGGTGATCGTCGACGGGCGCAACCACTATCCGCAGGACCTCGAGTTCTCCGCGCAGGAGTCGAGTTCGGCGCTGCGGCCGGGCTTTATCGCGGCGTTCTCGGTGCCCGCCAACCAGCTGCCGGCCGAGGTGTTCGAGAACAGCCACTCCGGCTTGAAAGCCGACCCCGACGATTCCTCTGAGCAATTGGTGGTCGTCGCTGAGCGCGGTCCGGGTGCGGGCAAGGCCGATCCACAGCCGATTGCCGACACCGTGCGTGCGGCCATCGCGCAGCGGCACGGCGTGATGGTCCGTGACGTCCTGCTGGTTCCGGCCGGATCGATCCCCCGGACGTCGAGCGGCAAGATCGCCCGTCGTGCCTGCAAGACGGCCTACATCGAGGGCACGCTGCGCGGCGGTTACACCCAGACGGCATTCCCCGACGCGGTGACGAGCGAGGACGGTTAAGCCTGGTTTTCGCACGACCGCGTGTCCGATCAACCGTGCCGACCACCGGCCGCGGTGTCCGAGTAGCTTGGTGAATTGATGGCTGAGAACGAAGAGATCGTCAACGAGGGTTCAACCGCCGCACCCGAGAGTGCCGCCGAGAACGCTGGCGCCGACTTCTCGATGACGGTCGGCGAGCTCAGGGACTGGCTGCGTAACTGGGTCGCCGAGGCCACCGGTCAGCCCGCCGAATCGATTTCCGATGACCGCCCGATGGAGGAGTTCGGACTCGCCTCGCGCGACGCCATTGCGCTGGGCGGCGACATCGAAGACCTCACCGGCGTGATGCTTTCCGCCACCATCGTCTACCAGCACCCGACCATCGCGTCGTTGGCCAAGCGGATCATCGAGGGCGAGCCGGAGCTGCCGGCCGAAACCGTCGACGATGCGTACTACACCTCGGCTCAGGTTGGCGACGCGCACGACATCGCGATCATCGGACTGGCGACACGCTTCCCGGGCGCGGGCGACACGCCCGAGCGGACCTGGGAGTTTCTTATCAATGGTGGCGACGGCATCAGTGATCTGCCACCGGGCCGCTGGAGCGAGTTCACCTCGGATCCCAACATCGCCGCAGCCGTCGCCAAAGCGCACACCCGCGGCGGTTATCTCGACGACGAGTACGTCAAGGGTTTCGATGCCGAGTTCTTCGCCATGTCACCCGTGGAGGTCGAGCAGGTCGATCCGCAGCAGCGGATGGCGCTCGAGCTGACCTGGGAGGCTCTCGAGAACGCCCGCATTCCGGCCAGCTCGGTGAAGGGCGGGCCGGTCGGCGTCTTTATCGGCAGCTCGTCGCACGACTTCAGCTTGCTGGCGTCGATCGACCCCAAGATCGGTGAGACCCCCTATGCGCTGACCGGCGCGGCCACCTCGATCGTGGCCAACCGGGTCTCTTACTTCTATGACTTCCGCGGGCCGTCGGTGGCGGTCGACACCGCATGCTCGTCGGCGCTGGTCGCCGTGCACCAGGCGGTCCGGGCGCTGCGCAACGGCGATGCCGACCTGGCTTTGGCCGGTGGGACAAATACTTTGGTCGCACCGAGCGTGACGCTAGGTTTCGACTCCGTCGGTGCGGTGGCGCCGGACGGGCACATCAAGGCGTTTTCGTCGGATGCCGACGGCATGGTGCGTTCGGAGGGCGGCGGCCTCGTCGTCTTGAAGCGGCTCGAAGACGCCGAGCGTGATTGCGACCAAATTCTGGCCGTCATCGCCGGCAGCGCGGTGAACTCCGACGGCCGATCCAACGGCTTGTTGGCGCCGAACCCGGACGCGCAGACCGATGTGCTGCGGCGGGCCTACCGCGACGCGGGCATTCCGCCGTCGGGCGTCGATTACATCGAGGCGCACGGCACGGGCACCATTCTGGGCGACCCGATCGAGGCCGACGCGCTGGGCCGCGTGGTGGGTCGCGGCCGCCCGGCCGACAAGCCGGCGCTGCTGGGATCAGCGAAGACGAACTTCGGTCACTTGGAGTCGGCGGCAGGTGCGGTGGCGCTGGCCAAGGTGGTGCTGGCGATGCAGCACGACAAGCTGCCGCCGTCGATCAACTATGCGGGTCCCAATCCGTACATCGACTTCGAACGGGCTCGGCTGCGGGTGATTCCGGAGGTGACCGAGTGGCCGCGCTACAGCGGGCAGGCCGTTGCCGGTGTCTCCGGGTTCGGGTTTGGTGGGACGAACGCGCATGTGGTGGTTCGGGAGTATGTGCCGGCCGGAGCGGAGCCTGCGGAGCGACCAGAGGGCGCCGGAGCGGAGCCTGCGGAGCGACCAGAGGATGCGGGAGCGGAGCCTGCGGGGCGACCAGAAGGCGCCGGAGCGGAGCCTGCGGAGAGACCAGAAGGCGCCGGAGCGGAGCCTGCGGAGCGACCAGAAGAGGCGGCGACCGCTTCCGCCGAACAGTCCGAACGCGGCGAACCGCTGCCCGTGATCATCGCGGTCTCCGCGTACATGCCGTCGCGCCTGCGCCGCGCCGCGGCCGAACTCGCTGACTGGCTCGAAACCGAAGAGGGCAGCACCGCGCCGCTGGAAGACGTCGCGCGCTCACTGTCGCGCCGCAATCACGGTCGCTCACGGGCAGTCGTGCTGGCCAAGACGCGTGCGGAGGCGATCACCGGGCTGCGCGCAATCTCGACGAGCAAGCCGGCGCCGAACGTATTCAGCTCGAATTCTCCTGCCGCCCAAGGACCGGTGTGGGTGTTCTCCGGTTTCGGCGCCCATCACCGCAAGATGGCCAAGCAGCTGTACCTGGCCAACGAGGTGTTCCGCAAGGCGGTCGATGAGGTCGATGAGCTGGTGCAGGACGAGGCCGGTTACTCGATCACGGAGATGATCCTCGACGATGGCCAGGACTATGACGTCGGCACGTCGCAGGTCGGAATCTTCACTATCCAGGTCGGTTTGACGGCGCTGCTGCGCCACCACGGCGCCGAACCCGCCGCTGTGGTCGGGCACTCGCAGGGCGAGGTCGCCGCTTCGTACGTTTCCGGCGGGATGCCGCTCGAGGATGCGGTGCGCGTGATTTGTGCGCGCTCGCGCCTGATGGGCGAGGGCGAGCAGATGATCAGCGACGACGACATCCGCCGGATGGCGTTGGTGGAGTACAGCGCCGAAGACATCACCGGCGTGCTCGCCGACTACCCGCGCCTCGAGATCGCCGTCTACGCCGCGCCGACGCACACGGTGATCGGCGGCCCCGAGGAGCAGGTCAACGCGATCGTCGCGCGGGCCGAATCCGAGGGCAAGATGGCGCGGGTGCTGCAGACCAAGGGCGCCGGGCACACGTCGCAGATGGACGCGCTGATCGGCGAGCTTGCCGCCGAACTGGCCGGCATCGAGCCGCAGAAGCTGAAGGTGGGCCTGTTCTCCACTGTCGACAAGGAGACCTACTACCGCGCCGGGCACGAGCCGGTCCACACGGTGGATTATTGGGTGAAGAACCTGCGGCACAGTGTGTACTTCACCAACGCGGTCAAGCTCGCGGTCGAGGCCGGACACACGACGTTCCTGGAGCTTGCGCCGAACCCGGTGGCGCTCATGCAGGTTGCCGCAACGACTTTCGCTGCCGGCCTGCACAACGCGCAGTTGATTCCGACGCTCAAGCGCAAAGAAGACGAAGAGGCCGGGGTCATTTCGGCGCTCGCGCAGCTCTACGCGGCGGGCCACCACGTCGATCTGTATTCCCTTGTGGGTCCGGGCAACTACGCGAACATTCCGCGAACCAGCCTGCAGCGCAAGCGGTTGTGGCTCAACGCGCGGCTGTCGACCAGCGGCTCGGGCCAGGTGCCGGGTTCGCATGTGGCGCTGCCCGACGGTCGGCACGCCTGGGAGGTCGATGCCGGCGCGGTGACCGACCTGTCGGCCTTGGCGGTCGCTGCCGCCGGGCAAATTCTGGCTGATGCGGCTGTCGGAGCATCGGTTTCGCACGGTGCGGTACCAGCTGCCGGGACATTGACGACGACGCTCACGCCGCACCTCGGCGGCGGGTCGGTGCAGGTGCATGCCAAGGAGGCCAACGGGTTCCAGCTGCTGTATGAAGCGGTGGTCACGGCCGGCGAACCGATTGCCGCACCCGTGGCTGAAGTTGTCGCGGTTGAACCCTCGTCGGGCCCAACGGAAACGCTGCCCGAGGTGGTCGACACTTTCGGTGACAAGTGGGATCCGGAAGGCTCGCAGTCACTCGAGGATCGGCTCGCATCGATCGTCGCGGAGTCCATGGGCTATGCCGTCGAAGACCTGCCGATGGAAATCCCGCTGCTCGAGCTTGGCTTGGACTCACTGATGGCGGTGCGGATCAAGAACCGCGTCGAGTACGAGTTCGACATTCCGTCGCTGCAACTGCAGGCGGTACGGGATGCGAATCTCGTGGAGGTGGCCAAGTACCTGCGCTATGCGGTCGAGCACCGCGAGGAGGTGCAGGCGCTGGCCGACCAGCAACAGGCCGAGCGCGAAGCTGAACAGTCGGCAGACCAGAAGGCCGACGAGCAGGTCGAGGCCATGCTGAACACCGAAGACACCACGGTCGTGGCGGAAGCCGAGGAGATTCTGGCGGAGGCGGCGTCGGAGCCGTCCCCGACCATCGCTGACCAGCAGGCACTCGCCGAGGCCGCGGGCTCCGACGTTCCCCCGCGGGACGCCGCCGAGCGACTTACGTTCGCGACGTGGGCAGTGGTCACCGGTCAGTCGGCGAAGGGCATCTTCAACACCTTGCCGATTCTCGAAGAAGACGTCGCCGAGAAACTGGCGCAACGACTTTCGGAGCGGACCAAGGGCGACATCACCGTCGACGACGTGCTGGACGCGGAAACGATCGAGCAGCTGGCGGACACGGTGCGGCAGCATTTGGAGGGCGCCGCCATCGACGGCTTCGTCCGAACGCTGCGTGCGCGCCCCGAAGGGTCAACCAAGACACCGGTTTTCGTGTTTCACCCGGCGGGTGGTTCGACAATGGCCTACGAGCCGTTGCTCAAGCGGCTGCCCGACGATGTACCGATGTACGGCGTCGAGCGCGCGGAAGGCTCCATCGAGGAGCGCGCGCGGCAGTACCTCGAACCGTTGCGGGCGATTCAGGGCGACGGCCCATATGTCTTGTACGGGTGGTCGCTTGGTGGCGTGCTCGCGTTCGCGGTCGCAAAGCTGTTGCGCGAGCAGGGTGCCGACGTGCGTGTGGTCGGCATGATCGACGTGGCGCTTTCCTCGGAGCCGCAAGACAATTCGCCTGCAGCGGTGCGGGCGCGGTGGGAGCGGTACGCGGCGTTTGCGAAGAAGACGTACGGCGTCGATGCGCCGCTGCCCTACGATAAGCTGGCCACCGCAATAGAGGACGAACAGATCAAGATCATCATGGATCTGGTGCGGCTCAGCGGCGCGAAGATCCCCGGTGGGGTGATCGAGCACCAGCGCACGTCGTGGATCGACAACCAGGCGTTGCTCAACGCGCATCCGACGCACTATGACGGCGACGTTGTGCTGTACCTGGCCGACCGGTACCACGAGGGCGCCATCGAGCTCGAGCCACGTTTCGCCCATCGCGCGCCGAATGGTGGCTGGGGCGAGGCGATCCCGAACCTCGAGGTGATCCACGTCGGTGGCGATCACATCCAGGTGATCGACGAGCCCTATATCGCCACGATCGCAGCTGACCTCACCAAGAAGCTCGAGGGCATCTCGGCGAGCGAAGCGACGGGAGACGCACAGTGACTAGCACTGCAGACAAGCTGGCCGAACTGCACAAAAAGCTCGAATTGGCGAAGGAGCCGGCCGGCGAGGCAGGAGCTGCCAAGCGGGCGAAGAAGGGCATCCCCAGCGCGCGGGACCGTATCAACATGCTGCTCGACCCGGGCAGCTTCGTCGAGATCGGCGCCCTGATGAAGCAGCCGAACGACCCGAAGGCGCTCTACGGCGACGGCGTTGTCGTTGGTCACGGCACGGTCGACGGGCGTCCGGTCGCGGTGTTCTCGCACGACCAGACGGTTTTCGGCGGCTCGGTCGGGGAGATGTTCGGCCGCAAGGTTGCGGCGATCGTCGACTTCGCCGGTCGCGTCGGCTGCCCGTTGGTGGGCATCAACGACTCCGGCGGCGCCCGGGTGCAGGACGCGGTCACGTCGCTGGCCTGGTACGCGGAGATGAGTCGTCGGCACGAGCAGTTGCTGGGCGTGGTGCCGCAGGTGTCGATGATCCTGGGCAAGTGTGCGGGCGGCGCGGTGTACGCGCCGTCGGCTGGCACGGAAACCATTGTGGCAACCGAAGATTCGTACATGTTCGTCACTGGTCCCGAAGTGATCCGCGACGTCACCGGGGAAGATGTGAGCCTCGAGGAACTCGGCGGCGCCCGGAACCAGGCTGACTACGGCAACATTCAGCACATCGCGAAGAACGAGGAAGACGCCTTCGCCTGGGTGCGCGAATATCTGTCCTTCCTGCCGTCGAGCTGTCAGGAAGCCCCGCCGATCGTCAACCCCGGCCTCGAACCGGAAATCACCGATACCGACCGGGAATTGAACTCGATCATTCCGGACTCCGACAACGCCGCCTACGACATGCACGAGATCCTGCTCCGGATCTTCGACGACGGCACCTTTCACGAAATCAACGATCAGTTCGCGCTGAACCTGATCACCGGTTTCGCGCGCGTCGACGGCCGCACCGTCGGCGTCGTGGCCAGCCAGCCGCTGGTGCTCAGCGGTGCCATCGATGCGCGTTGCTCGGACAAGGCGGCCCGGTTCATCCGGATCTGCGACGCGTTCGAGATCCCGCTGGTTTTCGTCGTCGACACGCCGGGCGTGCTGCCGGGTGTGGAGGAAGAGAAGATCGGCGTGATCCGGCGCGGGGCGCGGTTCTTCTACGCGGTGGTTGAATCCACTGTTCCGATCGTCACGTTGATCGTGCGCAAGGCCTACGGCGGCGCGTACGCGGTGATGGGCTGCAAGCAGCTTGGCGCTGATATTAACTTCGCGTGGCCCACTGCGCGCATCGCCGTGATGGGTGCGCAAAGCGCGGTGAGTATTGTCGGTCGCCGCCAGATCGAGGCGGCCGGCGACAATGCCGACGTGGTACGCCAGCAGCTGATCGACTTCTACCACGCCAACATCGCCACGCCGTGGATCGCGGCCGAGCGCGGCTACATCGACGCGATCATCGAGCCGGCGCAGACGCGACTGCAGATTCGCAACGCGCTGCGGCTGCTACAGGACAAACAGGTGATGCGGGCGCCGCGTAAGCATCATTTGATGCCTATCTAGCCAGCACCGGTCGAAGACGTGGCGGGCTCATCGCAGCAAACGCCATGTCAGCGCGGCCAATCCGCTACCGACGAGGGCACGCCGCACCAGTGGCCGTTGCCAAACGGCTTCGGTGAAGTAGCTGCGTGCTCCGCATTACCGTGGTCGTTCGCCACGACCTGTCGGTGAGTTGTCGGTGTAAAACCCCTCGGACTCGTTGGAGGGACGAGCGGGGGTGTTCTTGTAGCGGCGGCTCCAATACCAAACCAAGATAATGATGGCGAGAACGATCGCGATGATGATGGGTACGAAGATCATGCCGACTGCGTACCCGTGCCCGAGGGCTTTAGCCATGTTGACTGCCGGAATCGGCGGTTCCGGCAAATGTCGGCGCCGCTCAGCGATCCACCGCCCGATCAAGGTTCAGATCGCCGCGCGCGGTGGTATGTGCAGTCGGTGACGGACCAGGGCGAGTTGGCTGAACAGCTGCAGCAGGTCGCTGCGGAAAACTTCGGCTGGTCACAGCTGCACCCTGCACAACTCGATGCGATGACGGCAGTGCTGTCCGGACACGACGTGCTGGCAGTGTTGGCGACGGGAGCGGGTAAGTCGGCGATCTACCAGGTGCCCGCCCTGGTGCTGGACGGAACGGCCGTGGTTGTCTCACCGCTGATTGCGCTGCAGAACGACCAGATCGACTCGCTTCTCGACGCCGATGCGCCCGATGCCGTAGCGCTCAACTCGACGCAGAGCACCGGGGAGCGCGCCGATGCCTGGAGCGCCGTGCAAGAGGGAGAGGCTCAGTACCTGTTCCTGTCGCCCGAACAACTTGCCGATGAGGAACGACTGTCTGTACTTGCGGCGCTAGATATTTCGTTGTTCGTGATCGATGAAGCGCATTGTGTGTCAGCGTGGGGCCACGACTTTCGGCCGGATTACCTGCGACTGGGCAGCGTGATCGAGCGGCTCGGACATCCGCGGGTGGTGGCCTTGACCGCCACTGCGGCGCTGCCGGTGCGCCGCGACATCGTCGAGCGTCTAGGTCTGCGCGACCATCGGGAAGTGATAGCGGGTTTCGACCGGCCGAATCTGCATCTCACGGTGAAGCGATTCACCGAAGACAACCATAAGCGTGACGCGGTCATCACCCGGGTGCGCGCGCTCACTGCCGATCCGGCAACCCGCCCCGGATTGCTCTACGTGGCCAGCCGTAATGACACCGACTACTACGCGGAGACACTGAGCGGGAGGGGAGTGCGGGCAGCCGGATACCACGCTGGCATGTCTGGCTCCGACCGCGAGCGGGTGCACGAGCGCTTCCTGGCAGACGAACTCGACGTCGTCATCGCAACCTCGGCGTTCGGTATGGGGATTGACAAGCCCGACGTGCGATTCGTGCTGCACGCGTCGGTGCCGGAGTCGCTGGATACCTACTACCAGCAAATCGGGCGCGGTGGGCGCGACGGTGAGCACGCCGAAGTGACCCTGTTCTACCGGCCCGAAGACCTGAGCCTGCAGCGCTTCCTGACCGCCAACAAGCCGCCCGAAGCGGCGCTTGAGCAGATCGCCCGAACCCTTGCCGAACGCGCCGAACCGGTGCCGCGGGCGGAACTGGCTGCGGAGCTCGACGCCTCTGCTGGACAACAGAAACGGGCGCTGAACCTCCTCGAACAGGCAGGCGCGCTGACGATCTCCGAGCAGGGCGCCGTCCAGCCTGCTGGCGACCGTTCGCCCGGACAGGCTGTCGACGAAGCGAAAGACATTGCGCGAGCGCACCAGCGGCTCATCACCTCCCGGCTGGAAATGATGCGCGAGTACGCCGAAACCACCCAATGCCGACGACAACATATCCTCGGCTACTTCGGCGAGAAGCTACCGCATCCATGCGGCAACTGCGACAACTGCGACGCCGGAATCGCTGCGGACACACATCCGGACGGCGAGCACCGCTTCGATGTCGACACCCCGGTACGTCATGCCACGTGGGGCGCGGGTGTGGTGTTGTCCGTCGAAACTGACCGGCTCACCGTTCTTTTCGACGACGTTGGCTATAAGACCTTGTCCTTGGCCGCAGTAAAAGAGCACGGTTTGCTGGAGGTCGAGCGCCCGACGTAGCCGGTTTATCGCCGCAATCTAACGTACGGACGACCGCTAGAACACCCGCAACCGCCCGGGCGACCAGAACCCCGACCGCGTCGCCTTTCCGGTATCGAGTTGCGCCGCAGTGGCATTCGGGTAGTACTGGTCGTAACGCTCCAACGATCCCCAGTCCCGACCCCAGTCGTCCTTCAAATACGTTGGCACAGTGACTGGTTCGGCCAGCATTTCGGTGAAACCGAGTGGGCCGCCGAACTCTTCGGCCTGCCAGGTGTCGGTGGACGACACGGCGAGCGGCCGGTCCGGCAGAATCCGGAAGTTCGGCACCTCCGCGACGCCGTACTGGTGATCGAACGGCCGCTGGCACGGGAACTGCAGTCCCACCGCCCAGTCGAGCAGCACCGGCTGCTTGCTGCCGATGAAGGTGTTGAGCGGCTCCAGCTTTGGCACGCGCGGCGGGGTGAACGCCAGCCATTGGTCGCCGATCAAGATCGGGTCGTTGGCGACGATCCGCACCGCATCCGCGTCGGGCGCGATGGCGCTCAACGGCACCCGAAGGTTGCGCCACGACGGCGCCGGACCGATGTCCTTGGGCCGGTAAGTGCCGAGCAGTTGTACCGTGCCGTCCGGCTGCTTCTTGCCGTAATCGACGAGCAGGTCCTGCCCGTAGGCAATGTCGGACTTGATGCGACCCGCCGCCGAAATCACCACCAGCGGCGAGTCCGGGCTGCGCGGCGGTAGCTGGTACCAGCTGGAGGTGAGCGACGCCGGTTCCTGGATGCCGCTCTGGTAGCTGCCCAACACGGGCGTGGTGGCCGGGTTGAGGCCGAACGGGAGCTTGGCGGTGGAGCCGTTGACGCCGCGCGCGCCGACACCGCCCGCGGTGCCGGCATTTTCGCCCTGCGCAACGGAGGACCCGACGGTCTGACTCACGGTGTTGCCGGTTCCCGGCTTGACCTCGATGGCGTCCGCCGACAGGTCGGTGGGGACGCCGTTGGGGTCGAAGCCGATCGGGTTGCTGCCGGCGAGTGGATCGTTGGGGTCCTTGAGCGGATGCGCCGGATCCGGGATCGGCGCCAAATTGCCGGCGTTGACGTCCTTTTCGACCAGCACGTCGTCGGCCAGTCCGCAGGTCTTGCCGCGCAGCGCGTCATAGTTGGATCGGGCCAGCGAGTAGGCGGGATATTGCGCGACGGCGCCCTTGGCCAGCGACAGCACCTCGAACAGCACCACCAGTCCCGCGACGACGGTCAGCGGCGCGCCCGCGAACTTACGGATCCGCCGACCCTTCTGCGTGTTCGCGCCCACCAGCGGCTTGGCGTAGCCCTCGCGCAGGTACTGCCAGCCCGTCAGCGCGACAGCCAGGCCGAACAGGACCAGGAAGAAGGTGCTGGATTTGTAGCCGTGCAACTGGACCTGCTTGTCGAACCACGGGATTCCGTAGCTCGACACGTACCAGTAGGCGTTCCAGCCGGAGAACGACAGCGCCAGCACGAACAGCAGCCCCGCGACGAGCAACGTCCGGTTACGCCGCGACCGCAGCGCCGTTGCCGACACGGCGACGGCCGTGAGCGCGGCCAGCGAGCCGGCGATGCCCGCGTACGCCCCGAAGTGGTGGGTCCACTTGGTGGGGTTGAACATCATGAAGAAGATCGTTCCGAAGACCACGCCGATCAACCGCCATGCCGGCCCGTTGGCCACACCCGGGATGCGGCGGCGCCGCAACAGCACAAAGAGCGTGGTGAACAGGCACAACACCATGATCAGGAAGGCGAACCGGCGCGACAGCGAGCCGTCGGCGGTTTGCACGAACAGGTAGTAGTAGCGCAGGAAGTCCTCGTACCACTCCAGGTTGGGGCCGATCGCCCTGCGCACCCGGTTGGCTTCCTGAATGCCGGCGAAGGTCTGGTCACTGTAGACAACGGTCAACACCAGCAGGCCCGCCGCCGCGATCGGCGCGAGCAACGCCACGAGGCCGACCTCGCGACGCCTACGCACCACGATCCGAACCAACGGCCGAATGCCGGCCAGCAGCGCCGCGACGGCCATCAACCCGGTCGGGGCGGCTGCCAGGGTGAACGCGCCGATGAGGCAGGCGAGCGCTGCCGGCAACAGTCGCCCGGTCGCAATCGCGCGCTCGACCGAAATCCAGGTGAGCAGCGCGCCCAACGCGACGATCGGCTCGGACCGCAGGCCGTTGTCATATGGCAGCCAGAACGCGAGGAAAACCAGTCCGCCGGTCCACAGCGCGACAGAGTTGGTCCGGGCTGCCCGACCGAGGCGCGGAACGACTTCCCGGCTGATCAGCATCCAGCACAGCACCGCGCACATCAGGGCCGGTAGCCGCACCCAGGGGCTCGCCGTGGACACCTTGGCGAAGGCCTCGATCACGTCGTAGTACCAGCCGAACGGCGCTTCCGGCACACCGAACCAGCGGAAATAGTTGGCCAGGTAGCCCGCGTGCGGCGCCACCCGAGTCATGGTGAGGATGTAGCCGTCGTCGGACGTGTTCGCGCCGATGAAGTGCCACAACACGAGAACGCCGACAACGACGCCGTCCACTCCCGTCGGCCGCCACCATCGGGCGGGGAAAAATCGCCGGTGTCCGCGACCGTCCGTGCCGTCCAGCTGGGCCAGGGCGCCGAGCGCGATCAGGGTGAGCAGCGCCGCACCGAGCATGGCCGTGAGCTTGATCAGCGTGGGGCTCGAGGAGAACCGGGAGTCCACCGTCATCGAGAACGACAGACCCGCCGGCACCGACTTGTTGGCCACCGCATCGAGGTCGGTGAAGACACCGACGACCTGGGGCCGCAGGTCACCGACGAGCTGTCCCTGCAGCGGCTGACCGTTTGCGTCAGTGAGTCCGCCGAACGAGGCGGTGGTGCGGTCGATGGTGGATTCGATGTTGATGGTCGAGCAGTTGCTCATATCGGCGCGCGGCGCGGTGGCCACCACCGCATTGCGGTCCACCACATCCACGGATGCCGGCGAGACCCGGACGAACAACGCGTTGAGCGCGGCGTTCTTGCCCTGCGGCGGCGCTGTCGCCAGCAGGATGCCGCCACCGGCCGGAAGCCGGTTCACCACCGAACACGGAACTGTCGCGTGCACATCGATCGGCACCTGCGACATCAGCGGCGCGTCGACGTCGTTCAGCGAGCCGTTCTGGGGCCAGCTCACCACGGCCGTGGTCTGGGTCACCGGCAGGAACGGGGTGGCGAGCGCCAGCAGCGCGCCCAGCAGGCCAGCGATCATCGCGACCCACCGGGCGGTGCGGTACCGAGCCCGCATGTCAGTCGGCGTCGACCCGCCGTTTCCGGCGGTTTCCGGCGCCGCCGGAGCTGGGTACTGCTGATCAATCACCACATCTGACACGGCTTCAGATGGTACCGGCCGATTCCGGCTGGTTATTGCACTCGAATCGGCTCAGGGTTCCACAGCCCCGAACGTGTTACCCGGGTCACGGTCAATTCGGCGGGCTCGGCTCCGCTGACATAGGGCGTGAATTTCTCCAGCGAACCCCAGTCGCGGCGCCAGTCATGGTTCAGATACGTGGGCATGGTGTCGGCCGAAAGCAGCAGCTCCGTCCAGCCGAGCGGTCCGCCACCGATGTGGTCCTGCCAGGCATTAGTGGCGTCCGCGCCGACTCGGTCGGGCAGGATCCGGTACTGCGGCACCTCGGCCACGCCGTCGTGATGGTCGAACGGGCGCTGGCACGGGAACGCCAGACCGACAGACCAGTCCAGCAACACCGGCGTCTGGCTCCCGACGACGTCCTGGAGCGTGCGCAACTTCGGCACTCGCGGTGGGGTGACCGCGAGCCACTGCTTGGGCGTGATGTCGTTGTCCACCGCCACCAGGCGTACGACGTTGGCCGTCGAAGGTATTTCGTCGAGCGGGACGCGCAGATTGCGCCACGACGGCGACGGACCGATGTCGTAGGGGACTACCGAACCGAGAACGTGCACGCTGTTGTTCGCACCGCGGGTGCCGTACTCGACGCGCAGGTCCTGCCCATAGGTCACGACGCCGTCCTTGTCCACCGAGCGAATGCGACCGGCTGCGGTGATTGCCAGCACCGGGCCACCGCGATCGAGGCCGTACCACTGGGTGGTCAACGATGCCTGCTTCTGCTCACCCTGTTGGTAACTGCCGAGCACCGGCGTGGTCTTGGGATCGAGGCCGAACGGCAGCATGACCGTGCTGCCGTTGACGCCGGCCTGTGCTTCCGTGCCACCGCCCGTGCCGGCGCCGGTGGTGTCGGTGGTCTTCGCCTCGGTGGTGCGAATCGTGTTGGCGGTGCCCTCGGTCTTCTCTTCCTGATCGGCGGTGAGGTCCTCGGCCACGCCGTTGGGGGTGAAGCCGGTATTCGACGCCGAGAGTCCGTCGGCGACCGAACCGGTGATCGGGCGCAGCATGTCCGCGTTGGGATCGGTCTCCACCAACACGTCGTTGGCCAGGCCGCAGATGTCACCCGCCGCCGAATCGAGGTTCGACCGGGCCACCGAATAGGCGGGGTATTGCGAAACCGCGCCCTTGAGCAGCGAGGCCACCTCGAACAGGACTACAAACGCGGCGGCGATGGTCAGCGGCGCGGGGGCGAAGCGGCGCACCCGCTCGGTGTCGCGGCCGTTGGCGCGCAGGTACGGCTCGCGATAGTGGTGCCAGGCCGCCAACAGCAGCAACAACACCGTCAGCCCCAGAAAGACCGTGGAAAATCCCTTGCCCGCGACCATCGGCGGCTTGTCCCACCACGGCACACCGTAGCTCGACACGTACCACCAGCCGTTCGAGCTGGTGAAGCACATCGCCAGCAGGAACGCCACCGCTGCTGCAAACAGCGTCCGGTTGCGCCGCGAGCGAATACTCGCCGTGCCGACGGCAACCGCGGCGAGGGCCGCCAATGAGCCTGCGAGCCCGGCGTACACGCCGAAGTGATGCGTCCACTTGGTCGGGGTGAACCACATCAGGAACAGCGACGCGAACACGATGCCGAGGATCCGCGCCGACGGTCCGCGCGAGGTGCCCGGAATGCGACCACGGCCACGGACGAGCACCAGAATGCACACGAGCAGGCACAGCAGCATGACGAACACGCCGAAGCGCCGGGCAAGCGAGCCATCGGGTGAAATGGTCATCAACGAGTCCCAGCGGTAGCGCTCGTCGAACCACGCGACGTTGGGGCCGATGATCTTGCGCACGCGCGTGGACTCGCGCACCGCGGCCAGCGATTGGTCGGCAAAGACGACGACCAACACCAGCGTGCCGGCCGCGACGCCGGGAGCCAGCAGCGACAGGTATCCGAGTACGCCCCGACCGCGCTGGATGATGATCTGCAACACCGGCCGCGAACCCGCGATCAGCGCGGCCACGGCGATCAGCCCGGTCGGTCCCGCGGCCAGTGAGAACGCTGCGATCAGCACCGCAACGGCGGCGGGCAACAACCGCCGAGTGGCGATGGCCCGTTCGATCGACGCCCAGGTCAGCAGCGCGCCGAGCGCGATGATCGGCTCCGGGCGCAGGCCGTTGTTGTAAGGCAACCAGAAGGCAAGAAAGACCAGTCCGGCCGTCCACAGTGCAACCTTGTTATGGGATACGCGCGCACCGAGCCGCGGCAGTACCTCTCGGCTGATAACCATCCAGCAAATGAGCGCGCACAGCAGCGCCGGCAAGCGCATCCAGGGGCTCGCGTCGGAGACGCGCGTCATCCAGGTGAGCACGTCGTAGTACCAGCCGAACGGGGCCTCGGGTACGCCGAACCAGCGGAAGTAGTTGGCCATGTATCCGGCGTGCTCGGACACTCGCGCCATGTTGAGGATGTAGCCGTCATCGGAGGTGTTGGCACCCACGAAGTGCCACAGCACCAGCGTGCCCACCACCACCGCGTCAACCGGGGTGACCCGCCACCAGTGCGCCGGCAGGAAACGCCGTGCGCGCCGTCCGTCATCGCCGTCGAGCAGATGCAACGCGACCAGTGACGCCAGCGTCAACACCACCGCGAGCGCGATGGCCGCCAGCTTCAGCGCGCTGGGCGACATGGAGAACCGCGAGTCAACGTCGAGATGCGCCGAAAGTCCGGGAACGGCAACCGAATTCAGGTCGGTGAAGATACCGACCACCTGCGGGCGCAGGTCTCGCGGGACATCGAAGGCGAGCGGCTTGCCGTCCGAGCCAACAGAATCCGTAATTTCCGCACGAGTATTGGCAGAGTCGGAATGCAGCGTGATCCGTGCATCTGGCCCTAGTTGGGTGACCTGGGCGCGCAACAGTGGGTTGAGTCGCTGAACCACCGAGACCGTTGCGGGAGCGCCATCCTTGCCGGGTTCGACCTTGATGACCAAACCGTCGGTCGCTGCCTTGCCGGACGCCACCGGAACCGTGGAAAGCAGGGTTCCGCCCTTGGCGCCGAGCTGGGCGATGGTCGACGTCGGCACCGAGGCGTCGAACGTGAGTGGTGTGTAGGAAACCAGCGGCGCCGTAAGATTTTTCGCCCCAGCCTGCGGCCAACTGATGCTTGCGGCGTCCTGCTTGACCGGGAGTATCGGCGTAACGACGGCGAACAAGATCCCCAGCAAACCGGTGGCGATGGCAATCAGCCGGTAGGTTTGCCGCTTACGAAAAGCCGGTTCGTCAGATCTGGCGACGCTGTTGGCGGCGGTTGGCACAAGGCCAGATGGTATCGGCCGAGACTGAGCAAATCCTGATGCCGGTCGGTGTTGTGTCGAGCGCCGTTCAGCGCACGTCCCATACCCATACGTCGTCGACCTGCCGGCCCGGTCGGCCGAGCAGTCGCTGCACGGTGTCGCGCAGCGCCGGATTATTCTCGCCCGGTGGCAGGACCACCACGTCGGCGCGCCAGAAGCTGAGGTCTTTGGCCGCCTGCGCGCGGGTGGCCGCGTCGATGTCCGGCACCGCGCCGGTGCGCTGGACTTTGCGCAGCAGCAGCGCGGTCGGGCGGTCCTCCGGGCCGTATTTGCCCTTCTTCTCCGCGCCCACCGGGCCGACGAAATATCCCGCGGCGATCGGGAATCCGAAGTCGCTTTCCCGCTGCCAGCGCAGCGCGTCGGCGTGCTCCGGGCGTGGTAGCGGCACGATCACCATAGATCCACCATGCAGGTACGGCCGCCAGTCCCCGGAGGTGAAGAAGTCGGGGGTGGGGCTGCGCTCGATCACCGGCAGCACTGTCGGAACCAGCGGAACCAGGCTCAGCGCCAGACCGGCGCTCCACAGCAGCGGCAACGACCGGTCGCCGCGGCGGAAAACCCGGTCGGTGGCCAGCATCAGCACGATCGCGATGGCCGGCACCGCTGCCATCGCAAACCGGGTTTCCAGCACTGACTCGAGCAACGGCAGATTGCCCACCCAGCGCCAGGGCAGCGGGATGCCGGTCGAGCGCTTGCCGATCTGCAGTTCGCTGCCCAGCGACAGCACCGCGGTCACTAGGAGAGTGACGGTCGCGGCCCGGGCGATGCGGTTACGCCACAGCCAAATGGCGGTGATCGTCACCAAGAGCAGCAGCGGCCAGCCGAAGTAGGCGTTTTCTTCGGTTGGGTTGATCGCCACGTTCTGTCCCGGCGAGAACATGCCGCCGAGCGATTCAGACGGGAACTGGACGAGCGACTTCAGGTCGTTCCCCATCATCCCGTGGTCGATCGACCGGTAACTCTGCGCGCCGAAGAACTGCCACCACAACGGCACGCAGGTCAGCGCGAGTGCCACGGCCGCCGCTATCGCCAATGGCCGTGCGAGGCGCTGGCGAGCGGCCCGGATGCCGGCTCGCCGTTCGCCCCGTGCGGCGCTGAGGTAATAGGTGGCCGCGAAGATCGCGAAAGCAACGGCGAAGATGAGCAGCGGTTCCTCACCCAGCGCGATCTGCGCCGCAATCAGCAAGCCGAGCGCTAGGCCGGACCGGCGCGGCCGGGCGTCGCCGTTGACGATGCGCAGCAACAGCGACGCGATGATCGGCAGCAGGGGAAGGACCACGAAGTTCGGGTGCGCGTTGGCGTGCGAAACCATCGCCGGACAGAAGCCGCACAGGGCCCCGCCCAGAAACGCCGCCCCCCGACTGACCAGGTGGCGGGAGAACAGCCAGTACCACGCCAGCGCGGTGCTGAACAGCCCGAGCGTCAGGACCAGCGCAAACGTCACCGTCGGGCCGAACGCCAGGGTGATCGGCGCGAGCGGGATGCTGACCCCGAACATGGCCGTGTTGGCCATCATGTTCACGCCGAGTGGGAAGTTCTGCAGCGTCGTGCCGAGCGGATTCTCCAGGTGCGCCACCGAGTGCGCCGCTACCGCGAAGAACCATTCCCACATCGTCTGGTCCTGGCCGCTCTTGGCCAGGTAGCCGTTGGTGAGATCGCGCCACTGGCCGGACAGGACCGCGCCGGCGGCGGTGAGGTAGACGACAGCGGCGATCCAATCGGGCCACAACCAGCGGCGTTTGATGGGTGTGGTGCGGTCAACGGTGCTGGTCGCGAGGCTGAGCCTCTCCTGCACCTGCGTCACACGTCCTCCAGACCTGGTCGCGTCGAGTTTACCGATGCGACGCTGTTCGGCCGAATCGTCGGGTTTGCGCGTGCGCCTGGCGCGACACCGACGCGCGACGCCGGCGTGCGGCACCACGGAAGCCGGGGACCCCTACTTGCGTCAGCGTGCAGTAGGGGAGCCCTGCTTCCACTGGGTAAAGCGGTGCTACCGTCGTTTACATACAGAGCGGCATGTCAGTGCATGCTGCTGGAACGCCAGAAGGTGTGCGATGGCCACTGAACGGAACAGCCCGACGTACCAGGCCCTCATCGTCGGCGCGGGATTCGGCGGCATGGGCGCCGCCATCGAACTCAAGCGACTCGGATTCGAAAATTTCGCGATCCTGGACCGGGAGGATGACCTCGGCGGCACGTGGCACGTCAACCGGTATCCGGGGCTTGCCGTCGACATCGCCTCGGTCACCTACTCGTATTCCTTCGAGCCGAATCCGTTCTGGTCGCGCTTGTTCGCCCCCGGAGCAGAACTGAAAAAGTATGCCGACCATGTCGCCGACAAATACGACCTGCGTCGGCACATGCGCTTCAACGCAGAAGTCGACGGCGCACGCTGGGACGAGGAAGCCCGATGCTGGGTGGTCACCCTCGCCGGTGGCGAAACGCTGACCGCCCGATTCCTGGTGACCGCAACGGGTTACCTGTCGCAGCCCAATACTCCCGACATCGAGGGCATCGACTCGTTCGCCGGCAAGATCGTCCACACCGCGGACTGGGACGACAGCTATGACGCAACCGGCCGCCGCGTAGCGATCATTGGGACCGGCGCGACCGCAGTGCAACTCATTCCCGAGCTTGCCCGAAAGGCCAAGGCGCTGACGGTGTTCCAGCGAACGCCAATTTGGGTGGTGCCCAAGATCGACGCCCCGATTCCCGGTGTGGTGCAACAGCTTTTCGCCCGTATCCCGGTGACCCAGCAGGCCGCACGAATGGTCAATACCAGTGCGCTGGAGTTGATGATGGTGAGCGCCGTCCTGCATTACCGGCAGGCGAAGGTGCTCAACAAGGGCGCCGAACTGCTCGCGCGGGCCCACATGCTGGTGCAGGTTCGCGACGCAAAGCTGCGCCGAAAACTGACGCCCGACTACGACTTCGGCTGTAAGCGGCCAACGTTTTCCAACAGTTACTACCCGGCCCTGACCAAGCGCAACGTGCAGGTGGAAACCCACCGCATCGAGCGGATCGAACCGCACGGGATCGTCACCACCGACGGCCGCGTCACCGAGATCGACACGCTGGTCCTAGCCACCGGCTTCAACATCTGGGACGTCAACTTTCCCGCGTTCGAAATCATCGGCCGCGAAGGACGCAACCTCGGTAAGTGGTGGCGCGACAACCGCTTCCAGGCCTTCGAAGGCGTGGCGGTGCCCTATTTCCCCAATTACCTGACACTGTCGAGTCCCTATTCGTACAGCGGCTTGTCGTACTTCACCACGATCGAAACGCAGATGCGCCACATCAAGCGGTTGTTCGGCGAGTTGGCTCGCCGAAACGCGACCACGTTCGAGGTGACCGAGGACGCCAACACCGAGTTCCTCGACCGGATGACGAACAAGCTCGGCGATTCGGTTTTCTACCTGGGCAGCTGCGCGACGTCGCGGACGTACTACATCAACCAGCACGGTGAAGCGGTCATTCTGCGGCCGACCTCGACCCTGAACGCGATTCGGGAGGCGGGCAAGTTTCCGCTGGAGGCGTATTCGATCGCGTGAGTTCGGCGCGATGACTGTGGCGTGACTTTGAGTCTGAGAGGCCTTAGACAAGTGGCGACGGCGTAGAAATTGTGCGTGATTCCCAATCGCATGCGTTCCAGGGACGGAAATCTGTGTAGTCCTTGTGATGGCGAATTCCAGGGCAGGATCAGACTGTCCGGCATGTCGCGGATTGTCCAGTCGTTCTGTTTGACGGCGATTATCGGCTCGCTGTCCTCATGCGGCCTGTCTGAGGACTCGGCGAATTTGCCCGCGACGACGCCCCTACCCTTCCCCATGGAGAAGCCTTACATCTATTGCGGAATCGACTTTGGGTTGGAATGGCCGGTCGTGTTCGATGCGACGAAGCTTTCCTACCTCCAGCTGCCGCCTGGACAGTGGCACATTGCGATAAGCAGAGATTGCCAGCACGGTGCTCGGTTCAGTGTTTCGCCGCCCAATGCGCTGACTGTCCTCCATTACTATCCGAATCCCGATCATGCGGTCATGGTTGAAGTGCAAGTCAACGCGCCAAGAGGCGAAATCCACATCGACGCGGGAAACGGATCCAACCCACGAATAGTGAACTACCGTCCGTGAGTAACGACTGCTGAGAAATCTCTTAAGCCATGCTCTCTGGGCCGCGCTCGGCGTGGACTATGCGCTCCTAGTCGGCAATTTGGTGTGCAATACCATGCATTTTTGGTACGGTATTGCACATGACCGCGTTCGACCGTGTGCTTGACATAGCCGTGGACAACCACGGCTATGTCACGGTCGCGGATGCTGTCGCGGCCGGGATCGACCCCACTCAGCTCCGCAAGCTGGCGGCCAGGGGCAGGTTGGAGCACTCGGCGCAGGGCGTCTACCGTGTCCCCATTCTCGCCTCTGGGCCGCTTGCGTCCTACGCCGAAGCCGTCGCCTGGACGCGCGGGCGAGGGGTCATCTCGCACGAGTCCGCACTGGATCTACTAGAGCTGTGCGACGTAAATCCGCCGCTGATTCATGTCACGGTCCCGCGCGAGTACGCCCCGCGCCGCCGTGGCGGCGAGCTATATCGGATCTGGCGGCGCGCCATCGAGCCGACTGCAATCACCCAGGTTGACGGTGTGCCGGTCGTCCGCGTTGCGAACTCGATCCAGGATTGCCTCTCCTTGGGCACGGACACCCGACTACTTTTGCAAGCCTGTGAGACAGGCCGTCGCGAGGGCTACCTGACAGAGGACCAGGCGCAGGAGCTGGAGGCGCAAGTGCGCGCGCGCCGACATCTGACCTCGACGGCCGCCCGTGCGTGATTCCAGGGGCTCCCAACCGGGCATGCCACCTCCGAATATTGCCTCCCTGCGTGCCCGACTACGCAACCGCGCGCGCGATGTCCGCCAAGTCGAGACAAGGGTCCAACGACGACTCGCGGCACTCGTTCTCAACGAGATCTTCCTCGGCGCAGATCTCGGCACCGATGGGCCGCCGGTCCTGATAAAAGGCGGAACCGCCATCGACCTGCGCCGCGGTACGGCGCCGGCCCGACTGTCGAAAGACCTCGATGTAGCCGTTCGGGGGAATGTCGACAGGTTCGTGGCTCAAGCCCGCGGACTGCTCGATGCCGGTTGGGGCGGCTTCACCGGACGGTTGACACGTGAAACCGAGATCAACATTCCCGGGTTGCTGATCAAACCCCGCCGGTTCGAGGTCAAGCTCGACTACCTCGGCAAGCCGTTTGCGACAGTTCCAGTCGAAGTTGGCCAAGCCGAAGGCAATTCAGGAGACGAACACGACCGGATCACGGTTGACGAGTACGACACCATCGGTCTGGCGCCCCGAGGCCCCGTCTACTGCCTCTCCTTGCGGTACCAAATCGCGCAGAAAATCCACGCCTGTACCGACCCACTCGACGGTGTGATCGAAAACGACCGCGCCCGCGACCTCATCGACTTGCAGTTACTCACCTTGGTAGTCAACGACGATGAACTCGCGTCCATTCGCACCGCCTGTGTCGAGATTTTTACCAGCCGCCAACGTCATTCGTGGCCACCAACTATCCGAATCTGGCCGGCCTGGCCCGCCCTCTACGCCGCCGCTGCGAGTCGCCTCGGAAATGACGTGGTCCCGGACGTGCACCGTGCCGCGGACTGGCTCCAAACCCTTATTGAGGCCATTGACATCTCTGCGCAGTAGCCGCGCTCCGACGATTCTTTACGTCGCAAACATCCGCTTTGACCGGCTACTTGTTGTGACCGTGACCCTTGCCCGGATTACCGTGGCCGGGGTTTTTGTCCTTACCCGGGTGCGCGGGCGGTGTCGGGGACATCGGTGGCGCAGCAGATATCGGTGGCCCCGCAGAAACTGGCGCGGTCCCGGGCAGCACCGCAGCCGGCTCGGATGTCGGCGGCGGCGGCAGCGACGAACTTACCGGCACGACGCTGGTCGGGGGTACCGCCGGCGCGGGCGCCTTCTCCTTGCCGGTACGCGCGGCGAACACGACGATGGCGATGAGCAGCATGGCCAGGACGGCTGCGGCCAGCAACAACAGGCGGAGCCGCACTGGTCGTCGGGGTATCGCAACGGTGGTTGGCGGGGTTGTGGCACCGACGGGACGGGTTGCGACCATGGTCGCGATGGGCCGGCTGGCACCTCCGAGACGCTCGGCCACCTCTGCCGCGGTCGGTCGCTGCCCGGGATCGTCGCGCGTCATCATGGTCAGGACGGCGGACAGCTGCTCCGGCAGCCCAGCCGGAATCGCCGGCCCTCGCTGCAGTCGGGCGAGGGCGGCCTCCGAGCCGCCGCCGGGATACACGGCCTGGCCTGTCACGCATTCGATGAGTACGAGTCCGAGTGCGTAGATGTCGGCGGGCGGCCCGACGGGTTCGTCGCGGACCTGTTCGGGACTGAGGTAGTTGGCCGTTCCGACCGTCACGCCCTGGTCGGTAAGACGGGCGCTGTCGAGTAGTCGGGCGATGCCGAAATCGGCGAGTTTCGGAGCCATGCCGTTCGTCGAGTCGAGCAAGATGTTGGCCGGCTTGATGTCTCGGTGAATGACGCCGTTCGAGTGGACGTACGCCAGCGTCCGGGCCAACACCGCGCCCAACTGCATCGTGTCGTCGGCAGGCAGCGGGCCGACGGCAAGCTGGCGAGACAGCGTCGGCCCGTCGACCAGTTCCATGACGAGGAACGGCCCGATGTCGTCGGTGACGCCGGCGTCGAACACGGTGACCAGTCCGGGGTGATGCAACGCTGCGAGAGTGCGGATTTCGCTCTGCACGCGACGCTCGTCGGCGCCGACATGGGGATCAAGCCGGAAAAGCTTCACGGCGACGCGGCGTCGCAACGTTTCATCGATGGCGATGTAGACATCGGCCATCCCGCCACGCGCGAGCAGTTCGGTCAAGCGGTAGCGGCCGGCGATGATCGTGCCCGGCACCAGCATGGCTATCGGTTTCTGGTCACGAGCGTGAAAGGACCGATGTCGGTGACGACGAACCGGGAGTCAGCAAACAGCGACTTTCCGAATGTGACGGTGTATCGCCGCACGTTGGGATCGTTCGGGTAAACGTCCTCGGCCAGGCGCAGGCTGTACCCGTCCGCGGAGTGGCGGAACAAAAACACATCCGGCGCCCGCCACTGGCAGTGGTCCAGCGCATCGATCAGTTCGTTCGGTGTGCCGAGTTCGCTCCACTGCTTGATCGTGGCGGCGCGGTCGTTGAAGTGCGCCAGCGGATTCGCGTAATGCGAGGTCAGCGCCTGAAAGCCGTAGTAGGGGTAGTAGGCGAGGAAGCTGGTGTCCGCGGTCAGGACCACGATTTGGTCGCGCTGTCTCCGGAGCTGGTCGGTGATCGCGGAGTCGATCTTGCCGTAGTACGCGACTGCCGACGGTGGGCGCTCGTCCGCGCGGTGACCGTTGCCGTCGGTGTCGGTATAGGCCGTGGTGATCTCGGCGGCGAGTGTGTGCGGAATGTCCTGCGCGAACGCGATCGCGCCGATGATGCCAAGGGCCAGCGCCGCGAACTTGATCCGCGCCGAGTCGCCGAAGGACGCGAATATTGCCCGCGACGCCTCGAGGAACCCGAACGTGCCAGCGGCGCTGAGCAGCACCAGCAGGATCGGTTCCAGCCGGAAGCTCAGCAAGGTGCTACCGAGGGCGGTGAACGCCATCGAAGCGAAGGACCACACGTAGATGGCCACCACACCGACGCCCAGGCTCTGTGCGCGCCGCGACGAGCCCGAGCGGACCACCAGCCATAAGGTGCCCAGCAGGCAGAATGCACCGAGCAGGCTGAACTGCAGCATGGGCAGCGGCAGTTGGGAACCGGCTTCAGGCAGGTAGTGGAACGCAGTGCCGTTCTGGGACGGCTTGATGTGCCGCAGTTCCAGCAGATACGGCGTCCAGACAATCAGTGCGATGACGAGCCCGATCGCGCCGATCACGACGAGGCGCTTGACCTGTTCGAGGCCTGCCCGCCACGTCTGCTCGCGCCGGACCCTTAGCAGCGCCGCGACGACCGCCAGACCGACAACCGTGAAAGCGATGAAACCGGCGTAGAGCGTGTAGAACGTCGCCGCGATACCCACGAAGATGCCGCTGGCCACAACTGCGGCCCAGCCGCCCGAGTTCCGGTGCAGCCCGCCCCAGGCCAGCACCAGCACCGGCGGCACCAGCACGGCGATCACGGCGCCATAGGCCTCCGGTGACGCATAGGCCAGCACGATCGCCGCGCCCGCCAGCGCCACCACGATGGCCCAGTCCGAGCGGATCAGCCGGTTCCACAACACCAACGCCAGCACCGAAGCGACAGCGAGCGAACCAATTGCATACGGCTTGAACGCTTCCCAGCCCGGCATGCCGAACAGGTCGGCCATCCGTCCGCCGACCCAGAACCAGCCGGCCGGGTAGTAGGGCGGCAGATTGATGTAGGTCATGTCGTGGAGCGCGGCCGAGTCGGTGAGCCGAGTCAGGTATTCGGTGCGAAACTCCTGGTCGACCGAGATGCCCATCAGATACAGCTTGGTAGCCGCGAGCGGCATGCCCAGCGTCACGGTGACGAATCCGCTCAAGGCGGCCCAGGACAGCACCCGGGCAAACCACGCCCATTTACGGATTCGCAGCAGATAGATCGAAAGTCCAAGCGCCGCAATGGCAACAATCTGACCGACGGTCGTCAGTGCGCGAGTGACGTTGGACGAGTTGAACGCCGGCCAGTGCACCACTGAGAACGCCGTGAGACCCACCGCGGCAACCACGGCGGCCACGATTGCCGCCACCACCATTTCCGCAAGCGTCCCCACCACTACCCGGCGGTGATCACGAGCGGATGGTGCGGTTTGACGGCGTGTCGCGGACAATTCGGTCGTGATCACGGCGGGCGGGGACGTCAGATCGGCAGTTTGCGGAAGATCGGGCGCGGCACATGGCGCAGCGCCGACATCACGTACCGGAACTGACCCGGTGCCCAGACCAGTTCCTTGCCCTTGTCCGACGCTCGAACGGCCAGCGCTGCAACATAGTCCTTATCCACGGTCAGCGGCGCTTCCTTGACGTGCGCGCTGAACCGGGTGCGCACCTGGCCGGGACGGATGACGAGCACCCGAACGCCGAACGGCCGCAGCGCCTCGCCCAGTCCGAGGTAGAAGCCGTCGAGGCCGGCCTTGGACGAGCCGTAGACGAAGTTGGAGCGGCGCACCCGCTCGCCGGCCACCGACGACATCGCGATGATCCGGCCGTAGCCCTGCGCCTTCATCCGCTCGCCGACCAGCACACCGACGGAAACCGCTGCGGTGTAGTTGATCTCGGCGACCTGCACGGCCTTGCGCTGGTTCTGCCACAGTTCCTCGGCGTCGGCGTCCATGCCGAACGCCACGATGGCCACGTCGACATCACCATCGGCCCAGGCCTGCTCGATCACCTTCGGGTGGCTGCCGGTGTCGAGGGCGTCGAAGTCGACCAGGTCGACGCGGGTCGCCCCGGCCGCCTTCAGCTGAGCAACCGCCGCGTCGCGGCCGGGGTCGTCGGGCAGCGCAGCGAGGATGACCCGCAGCGGAGCCTTCTTCAAGTACTCCTCGCAGATGGCAAGGCCGATCTCCGAGGTGCCGCCGAACAGCAGGACGGTCTGCGGGTTACCAACGGCATTGATCACTGAAGTTCCAACCTTCTCGCCATGTCCGACATGAAAACGCCATCGGGATCGACGCCGCGGCGCACCTTGATCCACTCGTCGATCCGGGGATACATCCTTTGGAAGGTCTCGGCGGTGGTGCGCGAGTCCTTGCCGGTGTAGAGCCGCCCGCCGAACTCGAGCACGCGCCGGTCCAGGTCGCTGACGAACTCGTGCAGGCCCGGCTTGATGGGGAAGTCGACGCAGATGTTCCAGCCCGGAATCGGGAAGCTCAGCGGTGCCTTGTTACCCGGGCCGAAGAGCTTGAACACATTGAGGAACGAGTAGTGGCCGGAGGACTCAATATCGGCGATGATGCGCTTGAACTCGCCGACCGACTCGGGCGGCACCACGAACTGATACTGCAGGAAGCCGTTGGAGCCGTAGCCGCGGTTCCACTCACCGAACAAGTCCAGCGGGTGGTAGAACTGCGTCAAGTTTTGCACCTTGCCGCGGTAGGTGCCCGCCTTGCGGTACCAAACCTCGCCCAGCACGGTGAAGATCGGCTTGTTGGCCAGGCCGTTGGGGAACACGTCGGGCAGCGTGAGCAGCGTCGGTGCGTCGAACTTGAGCGGGTTCTTGCGCAGCTTCTTCGGCAGTTCGTCGAGCTTGGCCAGCGACCCGCGGGATACCGCCGCCCGGCCCAGCTTCGGTGCCGGGGAGATGGCGTCGAACCAGGCGGAGCTGTAGTCGTAACGCTCCTCGCTGCCGTCGCTGTGCAGCGCGATGGTCTCGTCGAGGCTGCCGGTCACGTCGCCGTCGGCGATGAAGTACGCGGTCTCGGTCGGGGTCATCTCGATGGTGGCCTCGAGGATGATGCCGGTGAGTCCGCAGCCGCCGACGGTTGCCCAGAACAGCTTGGAGTTGCGGCCGTTGGGGGTGAGCGTCTTGACCTCACCGCTGGCGGTGAGCAATTCCATCGAGCGCACGTGGTTGCCGAAGGAGCCGGCGCTGTGGTGGTTCTTGCCATGGATGTCCGACCCGATCGCGCCGCCGACCGTCACCTGGCGCGTGCCGGGCAGCACGGGCACCCAGAGCCCGAACGGCAGGGCCGCGCGCATGAGTTGGTCGAGGTTGACGCCAGCGTCCAGGCGAACCAGCCGGGAATCGGCGTCGATCGTGTGGATCTTGTTGAGCGCGGTCATGTCGATGACCAGACCGCCCGCGTTTTGGGCGTTGTCGCCGTATGAACGGCCCAGTCCGCGCGCGATCACGCCGCGGCGCAGGTGGGTCGGCTTGGACGCGTTGTGGTCGGCAACCTCGGCGACGGCCTTGGCGATCAGCTCGACATCGGGGGTCGAGAGCACCTCGGCGGTGGTCGGGGCGGTGCGGCCCCATCCGGTGAGGGTGCGGGTTTGCGTGGGCAGCGGGTTCGACCCGGCGCGGTCACTCGTGGCAGACATCGGGATAGAGGCTACCGCAGGAGACTTAAAGGAGCGGCAATCCACCGTTGACATATTCCGATATGGGAATATGATTGTGATATGGCTCGAACCCCGACCACCACGGACGTGTTCAACGCCGTAGCGGAATCGAGCCGACGCGACCTCCTCGACGCCCTCGGCGACGGCGAGGCCACGGTGACCGAGCTCGTGGAGCGACTCGGGCTGAGCCAGCCGCAGGTGTCCAAGCACCTCGGCGTGCTCCGCGCGGTCGACCTCGTGCTTGTTCGCACGGATGGGCGGCACCGCGTTTACCGGGTCAACGGCCCGGCGCTGCGACCTATCCACGATTGGGTGCGCGCCTATGAGCGCACCTGGAACGCCCGGCTCGACCGCCTCGACGATCTGCTTTCCGAAATGCCTACTGAGGAGAACCAGCGATGAGCAGCCAACCCGCCACCACCCGTCATGGCTCGGCCACCGTGGAATTGCCCACCGACACCGAAATTCTGATCACCCGCGCCTTCGATGCTCCCGCGGCCAACGTGTTCAAGGCGCTGACCACCCCGGTCCTCATCAAGCGCTGGTGGGGCTTCGACACTTCCGAGTGGAAGGTGTGCGAGGTAGACCTGCGGGTGGGCGGAAGGTGGCGCTTCGTCGCAGTGGACGGCGGCATGGAGGTCGGTTTCCACGGTGAGTTCAAAGAAATCGACGCGCCGCACCGGATCGTGCAGACCGAGGCGTACGAGGGCGTCCCGGATCCCGACGGCGCCGCGGGGCTCAACGTCACCACCCTGGACGAGGTTGACGGCGTGACCACGATGCGGGTGCTTGCCCGCTATCCCAGCCGCGAAATTCGCGATGCGATCATTCAGTCGGGCATGGAAAGCGGCATGCAGGTCTCCTACAACCGGCTTGAAGACGTGTTGCGGGAAGGCTGACCCGCACCTGGAATGCTCGACCGTGCTCGTCGAAATGCGCAACTCGAGGGAGAACCTGCACATGAGCCCAACCCCGACCGCGAACCGCTACGGATCGGCCGTGGTGGAACTGCCATCGGAGACTGACATCCGGGTCACCAGGGCGTTCGACGCTGCTGCGGAATCGGTGTTCGCGGCGCTCACCACGCCCGAACTGGTCAAGCGCTGGTGGGGCTCGGAGAAGATGTCGTGGAAAGTGTGTGACATCGACCTCCGTGCTGGCGGTACCTGGCGCTTTGTCGTCAGGTACCGGCTGCTCAAGATCGCCTTTCACGGTGCATACACAGAGGTCGACGCGCCGCGCCGGCTCGTGCAGACGGAAGCCATCGAGGGCGCGCCCGAAGCCGCGACGGGACTTACAACCATCGAGCTCGACGAGGCCGACGGCGTGACCACCATGACAGTGCTGTCGCAGTACCGAAGCCGCGAGATCCGTGACCGAATGATCGGGCAGGGGAACAACGACGGGCTGCAGACCTCCTACAACCGGCTCGAAGATGTGTTGCGGGCAGGCTGACCCGCTACCCTCAGCAGTCGTGACCGAGCATCCGCACCTGCCGCTGCCGCCGGAACTGCCGCTCGTCGACGAGCCCGGCGGCACCGACGTCGACCTGAAAACGCAGATCGTGCGGTTCGTCATCACGGGCGGGTTCTCGGCGATCGTCGACTTCGGCGGCCTTCTGATTCTCATGCATTTCGGGCTGTCGCACACCGTGGCCAAGTCGATCAGCTTCATCCTTGGCACCACCACGGCCTACCTGCTCAACCGCAGGTGGACGTTCCAGGCGCCGCCCAGCAGGGCGCGATTCGCGGCCGTTGTGGTGCTCTACGCGGTGACGTTCGGGGTCCAGGTCGGAATATTCGACGTGTTGTTCAGCCACCTGCCGCAGGCCTTTGTTTCGACGCTGTTCGCCTATGTCGTCGCGCAGGGAACCGCCACGGTGATCAACTTCGTCGTTCAGCGCGCGGTGATTTTCAAGATCGATTAAGCACCGATGGCCTGGGCGATGAGCGGCCACGACTTGTGCAGGTCGTCCTGCCAGTAGCCCCAGGAATGGGTGCCGGGGCCGTCGGCCACCGTCGCCGGAATGCCCAGTTGCTGCAGCCTCGCCGCCAGCTCCTGGGTGCACTGGTCGGTAGCAGCCTCGATCACGCCGCCAACGGTAACCTGACCCACCCAGGAGAGCGGATCACCAGCGACGCTGGGATCCCCGAGGTTGTCGTGCGGGCCCATGAGTCCGTTTCCGCTGGCCAGGTACAAGGCGGTGCCACGCAGTTTGTCGGCGTTCACGTACGCGTCGTTGGCAACCCAGTCGGGGTCGCCGGGCGGTCCCCACATGTTGACGGTGTTGCCACCACCCACCGTGACCACTGCATTCACGTAATCTCGGCCGGGCGACACGCTCGTGTGTGCACAGCCGCTGAATGCGCCGACGGCCCGGTACAACCCAGGTGCCCACTCGGCCAGCGAAAGCACCGCGCTCCCGGAGGTGGACAAGCCGGCGATGGCGTTCACTCCGTTGGCCCCCAGCGCCTGATCCAGGACGGGCGGCAACTCCTTGGTAAAGAATGTGGTCCACTTGTTGACCCCGCCCATTGCGGGATCGGGGCGTTCCCAGTCGGTGTAGTAGGTGAGTCGGCCGCCGACGGGCGTGACGACGTTGACGTTCTTGTCGGCGAAGAAGGAAACGATGTCCGACTGCCGATACCAGTTGGCCGGGTCCTCGCCGCCGCCACCGCCGTTGAGGACGTAGTAGGTCGGCCGTGGCCGGCTGGTGTCGGCTGGGCGGATGACCTGCAGCAGGATCACTTTGTTCATGGATGGCGAGTAGACGTACACGTTCCACTGGCGGGAATTGATGACGTCGATGTGGTCCACCGCGGCACCGTTGCGCGGAGTTGGCGGTGGTGGCGGTGCCGGAGCGGGACCGAACGAGGAGCCGGAGCCCGGCGCGGGATCGGCGGCGGCGATGTTCGGTGCGGTAAGGCAGGCGACTACGGACAGAACGACAGGGAGCACCCGGCTCCAACCGACTGCTCCCCGAACGCTCCCTCGAAATTTTCGAGGCATCAGATACAACTACCGAAACTGGCCATACTGCCTAGCCACGACCCTAGGCTGCCGCATACCGCATAAAACATCACCAAACCCCCTTCCCGCACAAGGTGTTTTGGACGTTTACCACGTTAACAACGACCACGACGGCTTGTATAGGGTTCGCGCTAGATTCAAAGCGGTTGCAAAATTGCGTGACCAACGACGAGTCCCCCTGGTCGCGATGACCAAGGGGACTCGTCGGAAGCCGATGGCAGTTTCAGTCGCTGTGACTGAGGAGCTCGAAGGCGCGTCTATCGAGTTGTTGCGGCCTATTAGCAGGCGGCGCGCTCCGAGCAGGTGCTGCCACGGTGGTGGTTGGTGGCGCGGACCGCGGCGGCGATCGCCACGACCGGCGGGGTCCAGCGCGCGGCTTCCGGGCTCACCGACCAGCGGGACGAACCGGCAACGAGCTGGGTGGGCGGCAACGGGATGCCAGCGCCGTCCATGTGGACGGTGGCGCCCATCTCGCGCAGCGACTCGATGGCGAGTGCAGCCCGCGCGATGCCGGTGACGAGGTGGACCTCGCGGCGCTGGTGGCCGGGAAGGGCGATAACCGGACCGAGGAGTTTGTTGGCGCGGAGGTACTCGTGCACGCCGTCGGCGAGCTCACCGGTCACCTCGATGCCGCAAATGTTCTCATCGGTGACCAGGGAAACACCGTTGGCGGTTTCGGCCACGACCCACCCGCGGCTGTTGTAGTCCGCGACAGTGGCAGCCAACGAGCTTGGAGTAGTTCCGGTCGTCGTACGCACGCTCTGTCTCCTTCTTGTGCGGTGCCCTTCGATCTTCACTAGGGGTATCGCACCGACTTCCGGATTAGTTACTAAGAAGTTTCTGTGACGCCCGCCGCATTTTGAAAACGTTTTGACCTGCGGTTTTCCATACTTCGTACGCCGTCAGGGCCTATTGCTGGGCCGTGGACCACCAGTCGGTGATGATTTGGGCCCACTCTCGGCCCGCCAGAGCTATGAGATCATTGTGACCTGCGTCACTAATCAGGCGCAATGTTTTGGGCTCGGCGGCCGCCTCGTACAACCGGTGAGCCTGCGCTACCGGAACTATCTCGTCCGCCGAGCCATGCACGATCAACACCGGACACCGCAGCCGAGCCACGCGTCGCAGACTGGGGTAGGCGTCGGGAACCAGTGGTGTCGGGATTGCCCGATAGTGGGCCGAGGCGACGTCGCGAACGCTGGTGAATGTCGACGTCAGCACCAGGCCAGCGGGCGGCGTGTCGTCGGCGAGTTGCACCATGACGGCGCCGCCGAGGGACTCGCCCAGGTAGATGATTCGCTCGCTGTCGACGCCCGGCAACTCGCGCAGAGCCAGCAGCGCGGCTTTCCCGTCACGGTAAGTGCCCGCCTCGCTCGGCGACCCGGTGCTGCGCCCATACCCGCGATAGTCGAAAAGCAGCACGTCAAAGCCCGCTGTGGCCAAGAGCTCAGCGTGGGCTACCCGGTCACCGATGTTTCCGGCATTACCGTGGGCGAAGAGGACGTGCCCGCGCGGGTTGCGCGCGCGCACGAACCACGCGTGCAACCGAACACCGGGTTCACAGTCGATCTCGATGTCCGAGTAGACCAGACCTGCATCCGCCGGTGTCTGCAGAAGCTGCCGCGACGGAAAGTAGAGCATTGCGTGCAATGCCTGACGCTGTAGTCGGGCGGCGAGATCGAATGGGCTCGGCATGATCGGCGATTGTGCCAGCCGGGGTAGGAAGGAGGGAGGCGAGCATGAGTAGCGAATATTCCGACTGGGACGAGGCCGACTGGTCCGAGGATGAGGGGTGGTACACCGTTGCCGACCAGGGCGGCGCCGGTCGGCCAACGTTCCTGGGCGCGGGCATCTCGTGGGTGACTGCGGCCCTTCGGGGGCTGCTCGATGTCCGTTTCCGTGTCGTCGCCACAACGACCCTGCTGCCTGCCGTCTATGTTCTCGGCCTGGTGGTGTCTGTCGCGGTCCCGACGGTTCTTACGGTCGTCATCTTTCAGGTCTCCGCGCTGCTCGGAGCGCTTTTCCTGGTCGTGTTGGCCGCCCCGATGGCCCTGGCGTTCGCCGCGACCATGCGTCTGACGCTCGAGTTCCTGGTCAACATGACGCACCTGGCCGGCAAGGTCACGCACATGACCAACCTGGCCGATGATCTGCATCAGACGCTGGCCGACGTTGCCGAACCGGTTTCGCAGTTGTCGGAAGACTTTCGTGCGGTGCAGTTCTGGCGGTTCCGGCAGCGGCGTTCCACGGCGGCGCAGCGGCGGGTGCGTAACTGACCGCGCTTCCGCCTGGAACCAGGCAATCTGGGGAAGACTGCATCTGTGATCTGTGTCGGCACCTCCGGATGGGTCTACCCGCCCTGGCGGGGGACCTTCTATCCCGCGGGGCTGCCGCATCGCCGGGAGTTGGAGTACCTATCGCGCACGCTGAACTCGGTGGAGATCAACGGCTCGTTCTATTCGCTGCAGCGTCCAAGTAGCTACCTGAGCTGGGCGCAGCAGACGCCGCCCGATTTCGTGTTCGCCGTCAAGGGCTCGCGGTTCATCACGCACATGAAGCGCCTCGCTGACGTCGAGGAGCCGCTGGCTACCTTCTTTGCGTCGGGGATGTTGGCGTTGGGACCGAAACTGGGTCCGTTCCTGTGGCAGCTACCGCCAACGATGCAGTTCGAACCCGCGCGACTCGAAAGATTCTTCGACCTGCTGCCCAGAACCACGACGGCCGCCGCCGAATTGGCACGCGGGCACAGCGATCGGATCACCGGCCGGGCCTGGACCGAGACCGACGCGGAGCGGCCATTGCGGCACGCCGTCGAAGTGCGCCACCACAGCTTCGACACCGGCGAACTGGAACCGCTGCTTCGCCGCCACGACGTCGCGCTGGTGCTGGCCGACTCCGCTGGCAAATTTCCAGCCATCGACCTGGTCACGAGCGATTTCACCTACGCGCGGCTGCACGGTGACGTCGAGTTGTACACCAGCGGTTACACCGACGAGGCCCTCGATAGATGGGCAGCGCGACTGCGCACGCACGCCGAGCGCCGCGATGTGTTTGTGTACTTCGACAACGACGTCAAAGTGCGTGCGCCGGTCGATGCGCGGGGACTGCTGGAGCGGATTAGTTCACCCACTTCGGCAGGATCCCCGCCTCGAGCGCCGCGCTGAGTCCAGGTGCTGCCGAGTCCTTCGCCGATAGCGTGTATTCGAGCGGTTGGCCGTCGCGGCCAACCGTCGGCCAGGCGATGCCGAGCTCCGGGTCCAGCGGGTTCAGGTCGCGGTCGAGTTCGGGGGTGTACTCGAGCGAGCACAGGTAGATGACTGTCGAGCGGTCCTCCAGCGACAGGATCGCGTGCCCGAGCCCTTCGCTCAGATACACCGCCCGACGATCTGTGTCATCGAGCAATACCGAATCCCAGCTGCCGAAGGTCGGGGAACCGACCCGCAGATCCACGATCACGTCGAGAAACGCCCCGCGCACGCAGGTTACGTACTTTGCCTGACCGGGAGGATTGTCGGTGAAGTGCACGCCGCGCAACACCCCGGCGGCCGATACCGAGCAGTTGGCCTGCTGCAAATCGAGCGGACGGCCCACGGTCTTTTCGAAAGCGCTGGACTTGAACCACTCGAGAAAGACGCCGCGGTCATCGCCGAACTGCCGTGGCGTCAATTCCCACGCGCCCGGAATCGACAGCTCCCTTATTTGCATCGTCTGAAAAGTTCCTTAATCGCGGGGTCGCTCCAGCAGGTCCAGCAAATATGCACCGTACCCGGACTTGAGCAGCGGCTCAGCCCGCTGCCGCAGTTCATCATCGCTGATAGCGCCGATACGCCAGGCCACCTCCTCAGGCACGCCGATCTTGAGGCCCTGGCGCTCCTCGATGGTACGGACGTAATTGCAGGCGTCCAGCAACGAGTCGAAGGTGCCGGTGTCCAGCCAGGCGGTGCCGCGCGGCAGGACTTCCACCTGCAACCGGCCCTGCTCCAGGTAGACCTTGTTGACATCGGTGATTTCGTACTCGCCGCGGGCCGACGGTTCCAGGTCGTGCGCGATCTTGACCACGTCGTTGTCGTAGAAGTACAGGCCAGGGATGGCGTAGTTCGAACGGGGCTGCGCGGGCTTCTCGTCCAGCGAAATGGCCGTGCCGTCGCCGTCGAACTCGATGACGCCGTACGAACTCGGATCCGACACCCAGTAGGCGAACACAGCCGCACCGTCGATCTCGGCGAACCTGCGCAGTCGGCTGCCGAGCCCCGGACCGTAGAAGATGTTGTCACCGAGAACCAGCGCCACACTGTCGTCGCCGATGTGGCTGGCGCCGAGGACGAAAGCCTGCGCCAGCCCGTTCGGTTCCGCCTGCACCGCGTAGGTGATCGACACGCCGAACTGTGAGCCGTCGCCGAGGAGCCGGGTGAATGCGGGCGAGTCGGCGGGGGTCGTGATCACCAGAATGTCGCGGATACCGGCCAGGATGAGGGTGGAAAGTGGGTAGTAGATCATCGGTTTGTCGTAAACCGGCACCAACTGTTTGCTCACTCCGACGGTGATCGGATGCAGCCGCGACCCGGTTCCGCCGGCAAGGATGATTCCACGCATATCGCCGATCATGTCATCCGTGGCGGAGGCGGATGGAGCCCACACCGCAGCAGCGATTCCGTTTTGTGTTCGATTCCATAACGAATGATTTCGATTTTGCTGCAGCCCAAGCAACTTGGAAGCGAAAAGCCTCCGGATTCGTTGTACGGGGTAATAGAGTGTGCAAGTCCGTCAACGCCGACGGTTCAAAGCTCTTCGTAGCGATCGTGGTTGTGATCGCGGGCGGGTTGAAACGTCGGCAGCGGCGGCCCGGGTAGCAACCGGATCGGCAGCGAGGAGCGGCAAATGTCTGTGTCTCCGATCATTCGGTACCGCAACGGCCCTGATGACCGTGGGGTCAGCCGACAGTCTCGCGTTGCCTACGCCGCCACCCGGCGATTGGTCCGTCCGTTCATCGCCAGTGCCCCGATCACCATGCAAAGTATCCGGGTCGCGGTATTGCTCGATCGCATTGCCGGAGTCCTGCGCGAACCGTGCAACATTTTCCGTGAGCGGGTCCAGTTGGACGGATTTCCGCTCGAGATCGTGCGTCCCGAAGGCGAACACCGCGACATGCGCGACGGCGTGGTGCTCTATTTCCACGGTGGGGCGTTCTTGTGCTGCGGTCTCAACACTCACCGCCGAGTTGTCGCGAGCATCGCGAAGCGAACCCGCATGCCGGTTGTGAGCGTCGATTACCGCCAGCTACCGCGCACCAGGATCGAGGGATCGACCGCCGACTGTCTGGCTGCCTACCGGTGGTTGCTCGACCAGGGCGCGCGCGGTGAAAACGTCGTCTTTGCCGGGGACTCTGCGGGCGGATTCTTGACGTTCTCCACGGCTCTTGCCGCACGCGAGGCCGGGCTTCCGCTGCCGGCCGGGCTGATTGGCTTGTCACCGCTGCTGAATCTCGACTGCAGTGACAGACGCTACTTCCGCAATGCCCACCGCGACCCATTCACGACCGTCCGGGCAGTGGCAGCCGTGTGCCGATTGGCGTCCGGCCACCGGCGCCGAGTCGACCCGATGCAGTCGCCGGTAAACCGCGACCTCTCCGGCCTGCCGCCCACGCTGTTGATGGCTGGTGAAACCGAAGTGCTGCTCGCCGACGCCGAATTGATGGCGCGCCGGCTCGCCCGCGCAGATGTGGCCTGCACCCTGGAGATTTGGCGCGGACAGGTCCATGCGTTTCCGGCTCTGTATCCGGATCTGCCGGAAAGCCGCGCGGCATTGCGGGAGGTGGCGGCGTTCATCACCGAGCGAATCGGCAGCGACGTTCGCCGCAGCGACCGCATAGCCTGAATTTTTGCCCGGTAATGTCGCCTCCAACAGTTGTCTAGTGGATGGAGACGCGGGGAGATGCGGCTGCTGGTCACCGGTGGCGCCGGCTTTATCGGCGCAAATTTTGTGCACCTGGTGTGCAGCGATCACCCCGATACCACGGTGACCGTGCTGGATTCGCTCACCTACGCGGGCAATCGGCAGTCCTTGCAGCCGGTACTGAACAAAATCGACTTCGTTCACGGTGATATCGCCGATCTGGACCTGGTCGACGAATTGGTCAGCGGCGTGGATGCGGTCGTGCATTTTGCGGCCGAATCGCACAACGACAATTCTTTGGCGGACCCGTGGCCATTCCTGCAAACCAACATCGTGGGTACCTATTCGCTATTGCAGGCGGTGCGCCGCTATAACGTGCGCTACCACCACATCTCCACCGATGAGGTTTACGGCGACCTCGAACTCGGTGATCCGGACCGGTTCACCGAATACACGCCCTACAACCCGTCGAGCCCGTATTCCGCCACCAAGGCATCCAGCGACATGCTCGTGCGGGCCTGGACGCGTTCGTTCGGAGTGCAGGCGACGATCTCCAATTGCTCCAACAACTATGGTCCTTATCAGCACGTGGAAAAGTTCATTCCGCGCCAGATCACCAACGTTATCGACGGGCAACGGCCGCGGCTCTACGGTGCCGGTCACAATGTGCGGGACTGGATCCACGTCGAAGACCACAACCGCGCGGTGTGGGAAATTCTGCAGCGCGGCCGCATCGGCCAGACCTATTTGATTGGCGCGGACGGCGAGTTGGACAACAAGACCGTGGTGGGCATGATCCTGGAAGAGTTCGGCCGTTCGGCAGACGATTTCGACTTCGTCACCGATCGCGCCGGCCATGACCTGCGGTATGCCATCGATTCGACGCTGCTGCGCACCGAACTGGGCTGGACTCCACGATTTGAGTCCTTCCGCGACGGATTGCGGCAAACCATCCAGTGGTACCGGGACAACGAATCATGGTGGCGCCCGCACAAGGCGGTTACCGAGCGCGGCTACGCGGAGAAGGGTGAGCAGGCGATTTAGTGTCCCCATCGCCCGAGTAACTCTGCCGGGACAACACGGACCAAGAACGGTTTCGCCGCCTGATACACCTCGGCTGCGACGGCGATGCCTACCTCGCGATACGCGCCGTCATCCAGTTCGAATACCGTCAGCCGCGGCTCGGCTGGATCGATCACCCAGTAGCTGGGCACGCCGAGCCGCTCGTACACCGCCTTCTTGGTGTTCAGGTCGATGAGCCGGGTGCTCGGCGAAAGCACCTCGACGGCGAGTACCGGCGGCACCGGCAGATCTCGCGCCGTGAAGTCCTCGAACCGGCCCACCAACACGTCGGGCTGCAACTCGATGTAGTCGCCCCAATGCACGGCATACGGCGCGGCGAGCACCCCATACTCCGGTGGACACGCGTCATCAAGCAGCGCGAATAACCGAAGCGCTATCCGCTGGTGGCGGGTACCCGGCGTCGGCGTCACGATGAGCACTCCGTCGATGAGCTCATAACGACGTCCGTCATCCGGCATCCCCTCCAGGTCCTTGACCGTCATGGGCCCGGAGTTCGTTGCTGTCATATTCCCCATGGTGACCCCCCTTCGCTGTTCTGTGTAGCAGGGGCGACCGACAGGATCGACGTCACTCAGTCTTGGCGCGGATGCTTCATCCGATGATTCAGCAGTACGTACACCGCCCGCCGCATGAACGAGGTCGCGAGCGCCTTCGCGTCGCCCACCCAGACGTCGCGGCGGCTGAGTAGGTCTGGGTGGGTGGCACGCAGTTTTGCGTGAAACCCGGCCGCCTGCTTGGCCTGCTCGGTGGCCAGGCGCACGCTCCACTGGTTGGAGCTGATCCGGAATGTCGCCAGCGGCTTGGGGATCGCGACAAAATCCCCGCGCAGCGCGACCGCGATGAAAGTGGCCTGATCGATCAGGTAGGGGTGGGTGTCTTGCCACCAGCCGACGGCCTCGAGTTCCTTGCGCTTGAGCATCACGCACGCCGGCTCGCCGAAGATGTTCGCGCCCGCGGTAACGGCGCGCCGGGCAGCGAGATCACCCGGCACCAGGCCGGACAGGCCGCCAAGGCCACGCGCGGAAATCACGGTGCCACCGCGGGCGTCGGCTAACCGGCGCTGGGTGGCGACCAGGACCGCGCTGGGGTGGGCGTCGAATGCCTCGACCTGTTCGGCCAGCGCGTCCGGGTGGATCAGGTCGTCGCCGCAGACCAGTTTGAGCAGTTCGCCGGACGCCGACTGGCTGACCCGATCCCAGTTGCGCTTCGCACCGCCGCCCGCCTCGGTGTGCAGCAGGCGCAACCGACCGTCGTGCTGGAATGGCTCGATCGCGGCCAGCGTGTGATCGGTAGAAGAATGGTCGGCGATGATCAGCTCGAAGTCGCGGTAGGACTGGTCGAGGATCGACTGCACGGTTTCGGCGATGAAGTGCCCGTTGTTGTAGGCAGGCACCACGACGGATACGCGCGGACTCATGGCGTGGCGGCTTTCTTGACAGGAACTGGCTTTTTCGGTCGGCGGAAGGAAAAGTCGCGGTAGCCGAAGAAGCTGGCCGTCGCTGAGATTGCGGTGATGGCAATCTGCGCGGGGATCGGCGGCACACCGAGCACCGACACCGCCAGCGTCATCAGCGCCAGGTTCAACACGAACGCGCCGAAGTTCACGGCGATGAAGCGCCACAGGTCGCGCAGCAAGTGTCCGCGCACCCGAAACACCAGGTAGCGATACATGGCGAAGGCGCACAAAACGTTGCACAGGTAGCCCGCGACGATCGCGAAGTGGTAGCCGAACCGGTCGCCGAGCGCGAGTTGCCAGCCGATGAACCAGGCCGTGCCCAGCGCGGTATTGAAGCCGCCGACCAGCAGGAACGCTACGGCCTGGTTCTTGAACAGTCGCATCAACGGGCCCGGCTGGCCGGTCATCGGCGGGGATTGGCTCATCGCAGCACCGCGCTTCGGATCGATTGCAGTGTGGCGGCGATGCCGGCCGGCAGCGTCCGGAACGGGCGTCGATCGAGCTCGGTCCACACCTGCGAGCGCAGTCGCAGATCCCTGCCCTGCAGCGCGGCCAGCGGCGAAGCGGCCATGATCACCCGCGGCGGCTGCCGAAAAACCATGCGGCACGCGCCGAGAATCGCGCCGATGGACACGCTGTGCCCGGTGGCGAAGATCTTCGTGACGCAGTCGCCCGGCCGATCCAGCGCGACATCGACCGCGTCAACCACCATTTCGGCGGCATCGGTGACGAATAGAAGGTCACGCAGCGTGTCCATCGGGACATAGATCGGCACCGGCCGGGCGAGGAGATAGCCGCGGCACAGATGCGATACCAGTCCTTGCGGCTTGGTCAGATTCTGACCGGGACCGTAAAGGTTCGCGATGCGGCCTAGCACGGTGGCGCAGCCGGTTCTCTCACTGAACCTGCGGACCGCGGCCTCGCTATCGATCTTGGCGCGGCCGTAGTCGCCCAGCGGCATCGGCGTCGACGCTTCGGTGTGCGGCGCATCCGGTGTGCCCGCGTACACGCCGCCCGCCGACGACGCGAAGAAAAAGCTGCCGTTGGCGGCGTTGGGCGCCTCGGTCAGGACGTCGAGGAGCGACTGCAGTACGCGCTGTTCCTGGGCGAATTGTTGTGTGCTGGTGCCGTTCACGCCGGCGCCCGCGCACCAGAACACCCGCCAACGGTCTCCGGCATTTACCACGGACCGTGCGTGGGTGGCGAGTTGCTCGGCGGCCCGGTGCTCGTTCGTCCAGTCGATCGATGACGTGGTGACATTGCTGCCGCGGCGGCGCAGTTCGGTAGTGACGGCACCGCCGAGCAGTCCGCCGCTGCCGATTACCCAGGCCGGCGCGGTGTTCTTGACGGTTGCGGCGGTCAAGACCGGCTACCGCGAACCTGCGTTCGCCCCAGCGGACCGTCGGCGGCGTCGGTCACGATGAGGTAGGGCGGCTTGCCCATGGCCGTCTTCACGTTGACGCCGATGTATTCGGCGATCACGCCGAGTGAGAACAGCGTCGCGCCGAACCCGAACAGCAGCACGATCATGGTCGACGCCCAGCCGCGTACGTCGGCGGTGCTCTGGAAAAACGCGTAAGACAGCAAAACGTATGCGGCCAACAGCAGACCGCAACCCGCGAAAAGCACGCCGATCATGCTGACCAGGCGCAAACCCTTGGTGCCGCTCGACAGCGTCAGCCGCCACCAGTGCGAGAGCAGGGTTCGCAGCCGGTAGCCGGAACGCCGATCACCCTCTTCGCGAAGCAGAACCGGCGTGGTCGCGACTCGGCCGGCGATCCAGCCGATGGCCACGTCGAGGTAAGCCTCGGAACCGGCGTACGCCGCCACCGACCGGCCGATCTCGCCGAGGATCAGTCGGTAGCTCTGGTAGCGCCGAATCTCCGGAACCGACATGAGGCCCGCGAGCAGCCATTTCGCCGATTTCGACGCCGCGTTGCGCGCAAGACCGTGTGGTGCGGGGTTGGCGGGCTCGGCATAAACCACGGCGGCCTGCTCGTCGAGTGCGGTATCGAGCAGCGCGCCTATCGTGGCGGGATCATGCTGGCCGTCCTCGTCCATCGTGACGATCCACTCACCACCCGTGGAGGCCATCCCCGCCAGCGTCGCCGGGTGCTGCCCGAAATTGCGGCTCAGCCAGACCGGGCGCACGAATGAGTACTCCTCGGCCAGCGAGCGGATGACCTCGGCCGATCGATCCGGGCCGTGGTCGAAGACCAGCAGGACCTCTTCGACGATCATCGGGCGTCCGACCGGCGTGCTGTGCTCGTGGGTCCATTCGGCCAATTCGGCGACCAGCTTCGGCAGTGTGAGCTCGCCTTGATAGACCGGAACGACAACGGAGATGCGGTGCGCCGGAATATCCGGGTCGATACGGTTCGGCGTCACACGGCTTACTGTATCGGCTGCATGGCCTCGATCGGGTCGCTGGTGTCGGTGGGGTGGGTAGTCGGATGCGCTCGCGGACGACGTTTCCGGCGGCTGCGCAGGTCGATTCCGACAAGCACTAACAACACGACGACACCGAACGCCATCCCGGCAAATCCGAGGCGTTCCCCCGGCGGGCGGAAGGAAATCACCAGCTCAGCGTCGTGCGTGCCGGGCGGCAGGTCGACGTAGAGAAACACCCCGCCCAGACCTTTGGTTTGCAGCGGTTGACCGTTGAGTGTCGCGCGGTACCCCGGCCACGCCAGCCGGGCGAACACCACACTCCCGCCGTGATCGGAGCTGACGCGCGCGCGTGCGGTGTTTGTGGTGGACTCCTCCGGCGTCGCCGACGCGTTCACTGTGGCGCTGATGCGGTTGCCGCGCGTCGACACCGGGCCGTCGACGCGTTCAAGGACAGCGATCTGACGACCGGCCTCGCCGGCAACCGGCACCCATTTCCATCCGGGCGGCGGTGGTTGCTGGTCGACGTGCGGATACTGCTTGCGCTGCAGAATCACCCGGTCGATCATCATCAGATCCACGAAAGTGCGTTGCGTCCACGGGTCCACCGCAAACACCTTGTGGAATGCGTCCTTGCAGGTAGAGCCGTCGTAGGTCATGCACAGCAACTGCGAGAAGTCGATGTGGCCGACCGGGGTGTAGTTGTTCACGTAGCTCAGGTCGAGATCCTTGGCGTAGTTGCCGTAGACCTGCGCGTGCCAGGGCGAGTGCGGACCGGGGGCCATTTTGATCAGCCCACGGTTGCCCAACTGGAGGTTGGCGCCGGGAAAGTCGGGGAACTCCGCCTTGGCCGCCGACTGGGTGGTCGGGAAGAACCACTGGGTGAGCACGTGCGGATAGGACGAGACCTGGTAGAGCGCAATCGGAACGATCGGAACAAGTAGCAGTGCAGCCGCGGATCTGGGCCCGTACCGGCGCGCGAGATACAGCGCCAGCCCGCCGACCACGATGATGAACAGCGCGGACAGCGCGTGCCTGCCGAAGTACTGCGGACCCGACGATCCCGCGCGCAACAACAGCACGAGGACGATCAACCCGGCAGCGACCAGCCGCGGCCGCAGCGGCCGCAAGGTGCCGAACCGGCTCAGCAGGACCGTCACCAGGATCAGCACCGTGATCGCCGCATACGGAAGCAGCCGGGCCGGCCAGCGGATCTGACCGATGTCGCTGGGACCGGCGGTGAACAGCAGGATGGCCACCAGAAAGGCCGCGGGCGCCGCGAGTTCGCGCAGCGCCGGGCCGACCGATCGCCAGGCCACGAAGGCCAGCGCGGGAACGACGAACCAGCTGATGTAGGTGACGGGCGCGTAGGTCGTTTCGCCCGACCACGACTGGATGCTCGATACCGAAGTGGGGATCGACGCGGTCAGCGTCTCAGACCACGGCGCCACCAGGAAGTTGTTGTTGACCACACCTTGCGCGCCGTCGCGCCAGGTCACCCCGGAACTCAGCACACCCGGCAGGTAGGTGATCGCGCCCGCCGCTGCAGCTGCGATACCGGCTGCGGCCACCCGGGCAGCCGGTCGCCAGGATCGTGCCACCAGCCATTCGCCGGCGATCAGGCAGGCGATCACCAGCCCGGACATCAGCGCCGCGTGCACGTAACCGACCGTGATGGCCAGGTACAGGAAGACGAACACCGGGATCGGCCCGCTCTTCCCGCGCGCGTAGCGAATTCCACTGGCCCAGGCCTGCAGCACCCACGCCGCCCCGATGAGCGAGGTAACCCAGGACGGCTGCTCGAAAAACAGCGTGAATCCGGCGAAGGGCGCGCTGGCACCGGCGACTGCGGCCCAACCGGGACGGGCACCATATTCGCGCGCGACCCGAAAAATTCCCCAGCCCAGGATGATCGAAAAGATCAGCTTCACCCCGGCGGCCAACAGGGCGAGGTTGTCGATGCTCGGCGCGACGACGTTGATGAGCATCTGGACCGGGTTCCACAGCCCGCCCTGGCCCTCGACGGGGTAGTTGCCGGACATCCAGGCGTCGAGCACCAGCGACGGAAAGTGGCCGGCGCGGATGATCCGGCCCAACTGCAGCCAGTTGCCGATCGCGCCGGATTCGGTGTCGTCCTGGTAGAAGTAGCGGTGCTCGTGCAGTCCGATGACGACGAAGCCGACGACGATCACCGCGACCATCGCCAGCCACCACAGCACGCGTTCGAAACGCGGCGGCGTGGTACGCGTCTGGGGCACGGATACTCCAAAAACCTGGGATAGCAGTCAGTTGACCATAGTGTGCAGCCGTAGGCTCGGGCTGTCCGGTCGGTTCTGGCCTCGTTCCGCTCCTCGCGCGTTGCGCGCTGCGATGCTCACTCGGCCGCCACCTGCGTGCTGTCTGGTCGGTTCTGGCCTCGTTCCGCTCCTCGCGCGTTCCGCGCTGCGATGCTCACTCGGCCGCCACCTGCGGGCTGTCTGGTCGGTTCTGGCCTCGTTCCGCTCCTCGCGCGTTCCGCGCTGCGATGCTCACTCGGCCGCCACCTGCGGGCTGTCTGGTCGGTTCTGGCCTCGTTCCGCTCCTCGCGCGTTCCGCGCTGCGATGCTCACTCGGCCGCCACCTCCTGGTAGCCACGTGTAGGAGACGGTGGGTATCGTCGGGCGCGACCAGCGACGAGCGCGGAGCAAGTTTCGAGGAATCACATGGATCTACCGGCGTCTTCCGCCGAGGCGGGTGCCGTCACGGCAGCCGCACCAAGCGCCCTGCTGCACGACCACTCCGCGCCGGACCGCTTGGTGGTGCAGCGCGGCGTGTTCACCGCGCCGACCCCGACGATCAGCGAAGACCTCTATGCCGTCGTCGACGGGGACGCGACCCGAACCCGGTTGAGCATGCGCCTGGCCAAGGGCGTGAAGGCGCACACCAACACCTACTTCGGCCGGTTTGCGGCAAGTTACTGGCAGCGCTGGACGACGGTTCGCGAGGTGCGCATGACCGCGCAACTCCACGTGGGTGACCGCGCGCGGGTGTGGCTGGTTGCGTCCGACATCGCCGGGCACCGGCGCGTGGTCGACGCTGTGGACCTCACCGAATCGGGAACCGTCGAACTGACGGCCGCCTTGGACAAGTTCATCGACGGTGGCGCGCTGTGGGTCGAGTTCGATGCGCTGGGCGGCCCGCTTGGCGTCGAATCGCTGGAGTGGACCGTCGACGCCCCCGACCACGTGCGCCCGGTCGCGATCGCGATCTGCACCTTCAACCGCGCCGACGACTGCGCGAAAACCGTTGCGGCGCTTGCCTCTGATGACACGGTGTTGACGGCCATCGACGCCGTGTATGTCGTTGACCAGGGCACCGATCTGGTGCAGGATCGGGCCCTGTTCACCGAGGCGTCCGAACGGCTCGGCGAAAAGTTGCGTTACCTCCGCCAGCCGAATCTCGGTGGGGCAGGCGGCTTCACCCGTGGGTTGTACGAGGTATCGGCCGCCAACGAGCATGCTGACGTCATCTTGATGGACGACGACATTCTCTGTGAGCCGGAAACTGTCTTGCGGCTCAATGCTTTCGCCAACCTGACGGTGTCGCCGACGCTGGTCGGCGCGCAGATGCTGTTTCTGTTGAACCCTGACTATCTCAACGTCGGCGCCGAAGATGTCAACCTGCACAAGCTGCGGCACGGCCAGAAGGTGCCCAAGGCGCTGCGCAATACGAGCATGCTCAAGCGCAACCAGGAGCGGCGGGTCGACGCGGGCTACAACGCCTGGTGGACGTGTCTGATCCCGGCCGAGGTGGTCGCCGAGATCGGCCTGCCGCTGCCAATCTTCTTCCAGTGGGACGACGTCGAGTACGGGATTCGCGCCCGCGAGGCCGGCTTCGTGACCGTGACGCTGCCCAACGCGGCCGTGTGGCACGCCGACTTCTACTGGAAAGAGTTCGACGACTGGGCGCGGTACTACAGCACCCGAAACTCGTTGATCGTCGGCGCACTGCACAGTGACCTCGACACGAAATTCCTTGCGCGCCAGTTCTTCGAAGAGTTATCCCAGCACCTCGTGGCGATGCAGTACGGGCTTGTCGAGACGACCCTGGCCGGCATCGAGGACTTCCTGGCCGGACCAGATGTGTTGCGCGACGGTGGGATCGAGTCGATGGCCCGGGTCAGGGCCGCGCGGGCCGAGCATCCGGAGACTGTCAAACACGACGCGACCGCCGCGCCCGTTCGTGCCGCGGACTTGCGAACCCGCCGGGCGGGTGGCGAGCCGAGCCGGCCGACTCCGGTGCTGGTGAAGCGTGCGATCGGGCAGTGGTTCGGCCGCGTCGAGCGCGGCCCGGTCGGCATCACCCGCGAGGATGCGCACTGGTGGCACATCGCGTTGTTCGACCATGCGGTGGTCACCGACGCGTCGCAGTCCGGGGTACGAATCCGGCAGCGCGACAAGGCGAAAGCGCGGGCGCTGTTGCTGCGCACCGTCCGGGTGTTGCGGCGGCTGCGCAAGGAGGCGCCGGTGGTGCAACAGCGCTACCGGGAGGCGGTGCCCAGCCTGACCAGTCGAGAAAACTGGGCCCGGCTGTTCGGGACTTTTCCTCCGCCCCGTGCGTGAATTTTCACCGCGGGCGGTGAAAATTCACGCACGGGGGGCACAGGGGGCCGAGGGCGCTACCTCACTCGTCGAGGAACAAGTCCAGCTGCAGCTTGCTGTCGCCGGGGACGACGCGGTACTTGTCCAGGTCGGTGACGCCGTGGGCGGTGAGCACCTCGTCATCGATGAAGAAGTTGCCGGTGGTTTCCTTGCCCGGCGAGGTGAGCACCACGTAGGCGGCGTCGGCGTAGATGTCGGGCGTGCGCGAATTCGCCACCATGTCGTCGCCACCGAGCAGGTTCTTCACTGCGGCGGTGGCGATGGTGGTGCGCGGCCACAGCGAGTTGACGCCGATCCCGTCCTTCTTGAGTTCCTCCGCCAAACCCAAAGTGGTGAGCGACATTCCGTACTTGGCGATGGTGTAGGCCAGGGAGGTGCCAGCCCAGCGCGGGTTCAGGTTGAGCGGCGGCGACAGCGTCAAAATGTGCGGGTTGCGGCCGGCCTTGGCCGACTCGCGCAGCGCGGGGATGGACAGCTTGGAGAGCAGGAAGCTGCCGCGGCAGTTGATGTCCTGCATCAGGTCGTACTTTTTCATCGAGATGGCGTCCGTGGGGGACAAGTCGATGGCCGAGGCATTGTTGACCACGATGTCGATGCCACCGAACCGGTCGATGGTCTGCTGGACTGCCTGCTCCACCTGCTCGTCGATGCGGACGTCGCCGACGAACTTCAGCACCGTGCCGCCGGCCTCCTCGAGTTCCGCGGCCGCCGTGTGGATCGTCCCCGGCAGCTTGGGATGTGGAGTGTCGGTCTTGGCGATCAGCGTGATGTTGGCGCCGTCGGCGGCGGCGCGCTTGGCGATCTCGAGTCCGATGCCGCGGCTGCCGCCCGACATGATCATGGTCTTTCCGGCGAGCGGCTTCGTTGCGGCTGTCATCGGTTCTCCTTCACAGTGGCGATCCTGTTATGAGAGCAAACCGTGCGAAGCGGGTCGCAGGTGGGGTTCGGTGGGCGTTGCCTTCTGATTCGCATAACGCGTATACACACCTGCATACACACATCGCAGGCCGAGGTTCCGCCGCCCGCTCTACACACACGTGTGCACAACATCGACCCACCAAGAAATGTCGGTGCCTCGGGGTAGCTTCGGCAACCATGGACGCCGAGCGCCGGTTCGAAAACGTAGTGGACGCAATGCTCGAATACCCTGGTGTCACGCCGCCGGGCGGCGGGACCGGTTTCGGTTCCACGGCCCTCAAAGTCGACCGCAAGATCTTCGCGATGCTCGTCCGCGGCCGGCTGGTGGTGAAGCTCCCGCGCAAACGCATAGATGAACTCGTCGCTGAAAAACAGGGCGAACGCTTCGACGCGAACAAGGGCACGCCGATGAAGGAATGGCTCAGCCTGGACCCGCAGTCCAAGCTGGACTGGACGGACCTCGCCCAAGAGGCGTTGCGCTTCGTCCGAGGCTAGGCCGCGTAGACCTCTTTGCCGGCCAGGTAGGTCGCGCGCACCTCCAGGTCGGCGATCGTTTCCGGCGGCACCGACCGCGGATCGGCGGAAAGCACCACCAAATCGGCGTACTTGCCCACCTCGATCGATCCGATGATGTCTTCGGAAAACAGCTGCCAGGCCGCGTCGATCGTCTGCGCCCGGATCGCCTGGTCTACCGAAATTCGCTCCTCGGGCGCCATCACCTTGCCGCTCGGCGCTATCCGGGTGGCGGCCACGCTGATATTGCGCAGCGGTTCCTCTGGAGTCACAGGCGGGTCGTTGTGCAACGAAATCCGGATACCGGACGCAACAGCGGTACCCGCCGCCATCCAGGTCTCGCCGTGTTCGGGGCCGAACAATCCGTCCACGATCACGTCGCCCCAGTAATGGATCTGGTCGACGAAGATGCTGCACGTGACACCGAGTTCGGCGGCGCGGCGGAACTGTTCCGGTCGCATCGCCCCGACGTGTTCGAGCCGCAACCGGTGATCGGGCCGCGGGTGCGCACGCAGCACCTCCTCGTATACGTCGAGAATGGTGTCGACGCCGGCGTCACCTTGCACGTGGCAGGCCATCGGCCAGCCTTTCGGGAAGTAGGCGCCAACGATCTCGCGCAGCTGGTCCTTGGTGTAGTTGGCGTGACCGCAGGAACCGGGTTGCACCCCGATCGTTCGGACGTCGTCGGTGTCCAGATAGGGAAACGACAGGTCAATGTTGCCGATCCACGGCGAACCGTCGACCCAGATCTTGATGCCCACCTGCCGGAAGACGTCGTCGCCGTAGCCGGGGGTGACGTCGGTATGCATCTCAGGGTTGGACACTTCATAGGCGCGCAGCCGCCAAGTCATCTCATCACGCATCTGTTCGAGCAGCGGTCGCAGCGCCGGATCGAACGCCATCTCCGAGCAGGTGGTGATTCCAGCACGGTTGAGCCGGGCGCCCTCCGCGCGCAAGTGCTGTGGGAACGTCGCGGGATCGAGCACTGGGGTGAGCAGCGGAAAGACGGCCGCGGTTTCGAACGCAGTGCCGTCGAGGTCGCCGTTGGCGTCGTGACCGTAGGCAGCGCCCTTGGGATCGGGTGTGTCACGGGTCAGCCCAGTCTGTCGGGCGACGACCGAGTTGAAGTAGGCGAGGTGTCCGGAGTTATGCATGATCACGAGCGGCGTATCGGGTGCCATCTCGTCGAGCCAGGCCAGCGACGGCTCGGGCAAGCCGCGTTGCAGCAGGGCGTCCCAGCCGACCGCATAAGCGCCGTCGGCGCCGCGAAGCTCGACCTCCTTGCGAATCGCGGCCACCACTTCCTCGGCGCTGCGTAAGGTGACCGGCCGGATGTCGACGGTGCGATCCGACAGCATGATTGCTTCCATCACCGGATGCCCGTGCGCCTCGATGAGGCCCGGCAGCACGCAACCGTCGCCTACGTCGACTACGCGGGTATCGGGCCCGATCCACTGCTCGCACTCGGCACGGTCACCGACCGCGACGATCCGGCCGTCGGTGACCGCAAGACCTTCGGCCGTCGGCTGATTGTCGTTGACCGTCACCACATTGCCGAGCATTACGAGGTCTGCAGCTGGCATGGCGTCTCCAAAAACGCGGAAGCGGGAGTCCCGTCACTGCCGCTGACGCTAGCAGGGGACCCCGCGCTCACGGGCGAGAAAGCTAGGGCCGGGTAAACAGTTCTTTACGGCCGGTTTTGCGCAGCCGGAACCATTCCCGCAGTCCGGCCGGGTCGCGACGGGTGATCAGGAAAAACCAGCTGAAGCGAATCCACTCCTGCGGCAGCAGTTTTCGCATACCGGGCTGGGACATGACGTAGCCGCGATTGCGATAGGTGAAGAAGCGCTTCTGCGGGTCGTCCGGATATTGGGTATGCATGCGGCCACCGAGGATCGGCTTGAACTCCTCGGCGCCGTTCGGGTGCAGATAGGCCGCGGTAAGGCAGGTGCCGAACGGCAGCCCCGAACGCACCAGTCGTCGATGCACTTCCACCTCGTCGCCGCGGACGAACAGTCGAAGGTCCGGGACGCCGATCGCGTCGATTGCGTCCGCGGAAACCAGGGCGCCGTTGAACAGCGAGGCGATGCCCGGCAGGAAGTCTTCGTCACCCAGCTCCGAGCGCAGCCGTCGCCACTGCACGCCGCGGCGGAGCGGGAACGCGAGCCGGTCGGGGTCGTCGATGTCGCAGACTGTGGGCGACACCTCCACCAGGCCGTGCTTGTCGGCGCAGTCGATCAGCGACTGCAGGACGTCGGGTCCCTCCGGTCGGCCGTCGTCGTCGGCCAGCCAAACCCAGTCGGCGCCAAGGGAAAGCGCGTACAGAATGCCGAGTGCGAAACCGCCGGCGCCACCAAGGTTGTGCGCCGACCCGAGGTATGTCACGGGGATTGGCTGCGCTTCGACATCCGCGCGGACCTCGGGCTCATTGCCGTTGTCCACGACGATCAAGTGGTCGACAGGTCGCGACTGGGCCGCCACGATCTTCAGCGACTGCTGCAGGAGTTCGCGACGCTTGTGCGTGACGACGACAGCGATGATGCGCTGGCCGTTCACACCTTTTCTTCCTCGGCAGCTTTTTTCGAGATCACATGCGCCACACGATCGGCCGCCTCGGGTCCTTCATAGGCGCGCACGACCTCCTCGATGCCGCCTTGCATGCGAACGTTGCCGTGGTCGATCCAAATCGCATGGTCGCAAATCTCGGCGAGGAACTCGTTCGAATGGCTGGCGAAGATGAGGATGCCGGCACGGGCAACGAGGTCCTCGAGCCGCTTGCGGGCTTTCTTCATGAACGCGGCATCGACCGCGCCGATACCTTCGTCGAGCAGCAGGATCTCGGGGTCAATGCTGGTGACCACGCCCATCGCCAGGCGCACCCGCATACCCGTGGAATACGTCCGCATCGGCATGTCGAGGTATTCGCCAAGCTCGGTGAACTCGGCAATCTCATCGACCTTTTTCAGCATCTGCTTGCGGGTCTGGCCGAGGAACAGGCCGCGAATGATGATGTTCTCGTAGCCGGAGATCTCCGGATCCATGCCGACGGCGAGGTCGAACACGGGCGCGACGCGGCCGTTGACGACGGCTGTGCCGCGGGTGGGCTCATAGATCCCGGAGAGCAACCGCAGCAGCGTCGACTTTCCGGCGCCGTTGTGACCGACCAGGCCGACCCGGTCGCCCTCTTTGAAGCTCAACGTGATGTCGCGCAGCGCTTCGACTACGACGACGTCGGAGGAGGTCCGCCCGATGACCCCGCCGGCCTTGCCGAGCACGGCCTTCTTCAACGACCGCGTCTTGGCGTCGAAGATGGGGAAGTCGACGCAGGCGCCGTGCGTATGAATGCTTACGTGTTCCGTCATTACGTCCTCACACCCAGTACGGCACGCGGGCTCGATATTTGCGCAGGAAGAGGATGGCCAGCACCCAGCCGGCCGCGGTCAAGCCGCAGACGATCACCCAGTGATAGAGGTGCTGCGGCTCGCCGAGTAGCGGCGCGCGCACGATCTCGAGGTAGTGGAAGGTCGGCACCAACTCGGCAAGTTTGGCCCGCTCGGCCACCTGCCCGCCCTGCTGCTTGAGGCTGCTGGTGGTCCACATGACCGGTGTCAGCACAAACAGCATCAGCACGAGGCTGCTCAGAATCTGCGAGATGTCGCGGTAGCGGGTGGAGATGATGCCGAAGACCAGCGACACCCACATGGAGTTGAGGAAGATCAGAACCAGCGCCGGGATGGCCAATAACAGGCCCCAGCTCAGGTGCTTCCACACGCCGAACGCAAACAACATGATCAGGTAGATCAGCATGTTGTGCGCGAAAAAGAGGGCTTGGCGCCACACCAGTCGGTATACGTGCACGCTCAGCGCCGACGGCAACTGCTTGATCAGGCCTTCGTTCGAAATGAAGACCTCGGCGCCCTCGGTCACGCTGGCACCGATCAGGTTCCACACGATGAGTCCCACCGTCACGTACGGCAGGAACGTTGTCAGGTCCTGGCCCAGCAGCGCGGCGTAGAGGATTCCGATCGCGCTTGCCTGCACGCCGGTCGCGATGGTGATCCAGAACGGGCCCAGCACCGAGCGGCGGTAGCGCTGCTTGATGTCTTGCCAGCCCAGCGATAACCACAGCTCGTGTTGCTTGAAGCCGCCCGTGAGGTCTTTGAACGCGCGACGAAACGTCTGCGAGTCGGAGACTGGCAACGGTGCGGCCGGGGTTTCGGCTGCGGCGATGGACATGGAGCACGAGCATACCCGGGTTACAGGTACTGCCCGGTTCCTGCGCTGTGACCGTGGCCCTGCTGCCCGCGCGGATCGGCGGCATGCAAACCGGGCGGCAGCGCACCTTGTCGCATCTGTTCGAGCTGCGCCCGAGCGGCCATCTGCTGGGCGAACAGCGCTGTCTGGATGCCGTGGAAGAGGCCCTCGAGCCAGCCCACCAGCTGCGCCTGCGCGATCCGAAGTTCCGCGTCCGAGGGAGTGGTGTCCTCGGTAAACGGCAAGGTCAGGCGCTCGAGCTCGTCGCGCAACTCGGGGGCAAGGCCATCTTCCAGTTCGCGAATCGAAGACCGGTGAATTTCCTTGAGCCGGTTGCGGCTGGCGTCATCGAGCGGCGCGGCCCGCACTTCCTCGAGCAGCTGCTTGATCATGGTGCCGATGCGCATTACTTTGGCCGGCTGTTCGACCATGTCGGTAACGGACTCTTGGTCGTTGTCATCGGGGGTTTCCGCGGTTCCGCCGCGCTGGTTTGCGGCTGCCGCGCCGCCAGCGCCGGCCGCAGCGGCCAGCGGCTGGCCGTCGGGTCCGATGACCATGATGCGTTCGTCGTCCGAATGGGTCATAGTTCTATCTTGTCCGTTGGACAGCCATACGCGCCAACGAGGGCGCGATATGGGGGGTTGCTAGTGTGAAATAAATCTGTCTCACATCGACGTCGGGTGAAGATTTAAAGTGTCGGGCATGGTTTACGACGTCGCGCGAGTTCGCGGGTTGATCCCGTCGCTCGGCGACGGATGGATACATCTTGATCCGCAAGTCGGGATGCAGATTCCCGACGCCGTATCGCGCGCGGTCTCGACCGGTTTCCGCACGTCAGCGTCTACGCATCTGGGTCGGCACCAAACGGCCAAGCGCAGCGCGGCCATCCTCAGCGCAGCGCGTCAGGCCATCGCCGATTTGGTCGGCGGCGACCCCGCCGGCGTTGTGCTCGGCGCCGACCGCGCGGTGCTGCTCGCGTGGCTGGCCGAATCGCTCGGTTCTCGACTCGGACTCGGGACCGGACTGGTGCTGTCGCGTCTCGATGACGAGGCCAACGTGGCACCCTGGCTGCGCATAGCCAACCGGTACGGCGGACACGTCCGCTGGGCCGAAGTGGAGATAGAGACGTGCGAGTTGCCGTCCTGGCAGTTCGACGAGCTCATCGGACCTACGTCGCGCCTGGTTGCATTGACCGCGGCATCGCCGATCGTCGGCTCGGCACCGGATGTGCGGGTGGCCGCGGATCGGGTGCACGACGTGGGTGGTCTGCTCGTCGTGGACGCGGTCGGCGCGGCGCCGTATGCGCACCTTGATATCGCCGATCTCGGCGCGGACGTCATCGCGTTGAGCGCCTCCTCGTGGGGAGGCCCGCAGGCGGGGGCGCTCGTGTTCCGTGACCCCAGCTTCCTCGACCGGATACCGGCGCTGTCGATGAATCCGTACGCCAAGGGCGCCGAGCGGCTGGAGATCGGCGGTTACCAGTACGCGATGCTCGCCGGGGTGACCACGTCTATCGACTACCTGGCTGCGCTCGACGAGGGAGCCAGCGGGTCACGGCGCGAGCGCCTGATTGCCTCGATCGGCTCGCTGCAGCAGTACCACGACGAACTCTTCGAACACCTGATGACGGGCCTGCAGGATCTGCCGAAGGTGACGGTCATCGGTCGTGCCGGCAGTCGAATCCCGACGCTCAGCGTGACGGTCGCCGGTTACAACGCGGAAAAAGTGGCCGAAACGCTGGCCGACAATCGCATCAGCGTGCTCAGTGGCAGCCACGGCGGCAACCGCCTGCTGGATGCGCTGGGTGTCAACGACGAGGGCGGCGCGATCTCCGTCGGCCTCGCGCCCTACACCACCCGCCGAGAGGTCGATCGCTTCATCGAGGTGCTGGCGCGGTTCTGAAGCTGCTCAGCGCACCCGCAGCACGACCTTGCCGATCGTTTCCGGCGAATCCAACATCTCGTGCGCCTTGCCGACCTGAGTGATCGGAACTTCGGCGTATACAACTGGCGCTATGGATCCGTCCGCGATGAGCGGCCACACATGCTCGACCACGTCGGCGACGATCTCAGCCTTGCTCGACCGCCCGGTTTCCGGCCGTCCGCGCAGGCTCGTGGCGCGAATGGTGCCGCGTTTGCCGAGCAGCTTGTTCAGCGCAAGTTCGCCCGACGCCCCGCCCTGCATGCCAATGATTACGAGCTGCCCGTCCGCCGCCAACGCGTCGACATTGCGATCAAGATACGCAGCGCCCATGTTGTCGAGAATGATGTCGGCGCCGGAATGCCCGTCGAAATTGCGGACCGCTTCGACAAAGTCGTCTTCGCGATAGTTGATCAGCAACTGCGCGCCGAGATCGCGGCATGCGTCGAGCTTGTACTGCGAACCGGCGGTGACGGCCACCTTGGCGCCGCGGGCGCGGGCGAGCTGAATCCCGTGGGTACCGATTCCACTGGCACCGCCGTGAATAAGGAGCAGCTGACCCGCCCGCAGGCCGGAACCCATCACGAGGTTCGACCACACCGTGCACGTGACCTCGGGTAGAGACGCGGCGACCGGCAGGTCGACGCCATCCGGAATCGGCATCAGCTGTGTTGCTGCGACCGCCACCTTTTCCGCATAACCGCCGCCGGAAAGCAGGGCACAAACGCGATCGCCCACCGACCATCCGGTCACGCCGGGCCCCAGTTCGGCGATGACGCCCGAGCACTCGAGGCCCGGGATGTCGCTGGCACCGGGCGGTGGCGGGTAGAAACCTCGCCGTTGCATCACGTCGGCGCGGTTGACTGCCGCGGCGACGACGTCGATGAGGACTTGGCCGGGCCCGGGCTGCGGATCGGGGACCTCTTCCCAGTGCATGACTTCAGGTCCGCCGGCGCCGTGCAGCGCGATCGCATACATAGTTATGAAACTTATGCCATTTGTGTCGACTGAATGGCGATTGTGGCCGAGAGTCCGCGCGGGACATCAGGGCTCAATTTCGGGGCGAATTTGGCACGTGGTGTCCCGCTGCAGCGGGGTAAAGGCCCGCGATCATTCCAGGCCCGCGAACCTTTTGCCCATAAGTAGGATGGCGCGTGTGCAGTCCGAACCGCCGGGTACGTTAAGTGATGGGCCGCGCTGGCTTGCCGCCAACGAGCAGCGCGCGTGGCGCTCCTTTATCGACGGTCAGCAGCGGCTGCTTGACGCGCTCAACCGCGAGTTGCAAGTGAAGCACGATCTCACCCTCGCCGATTACCGGATTCTGGTACTGCTGTCCGAATCCGCCGACAATTCGTTGCGCATGAGCGACCTCGCGGACGGCGTCTTGTCGTCGCGCAGTCGACTGACCCACCAGATCCGCCGGCTCGAACAGCAGCGGATCGTCCGGCGCAGCAACTGCGTAGAGGACGGTCGCGGGGTGCTGGCCCACCTCACCGACGAAGGCCGGCGCCGCCTTGAGGAGGCCGCGCCTACCCACGTCGAAGGCGTCCGACGGCACTTCATCGACCTGCTAGATACGCGCCAATTGGCCGTCATCGCAGAGGTCTTCGGCCAAGTGGATGCGGCGATCGGCGGGACGTGACGGGTGCCGCCGCGATGATCGCTAGAATCTAGCGCGGAAGCGTGGCAGAGCGGCCGAATGCACTCGCCTTGAAAGCGAGCGTCGTGAGAGCGACCGGGGGTTCAAATCCCTCCGCTTCCGCTGAGATGCCGAGTCGAAGTCCCCGATTTTCGTGATTGCAGCGACGACGGGGTCTACTCGTTTAATAGGTCAATCGTGGCGGTCCGCTTACCGATCGCGGCAGAGAGCGTATCGAGTTCGGCGAGTACGTCAACCGCCGCCCAAATCCGATTTCTTTTTGAATTAGAGAGCAGTTCGAGAATGCCGGACTCCGTCAGGCGATTGAGGGCCCCGTAAGTGCTGGCTTCCGTTGTTCCGGTCAGCCGCAGCGCAGTATCTGCGTTAAATATGGGCACGTCGAGTAGCTTGCCGATAAGTGTTTCATCCGCCGAGTTCTTCCTCGGCCTAGCTTTTTCGCGCCAGCGTGCGGGTAGGGCAGCCAGCTCCTTGGCTGATTCCTCGGCCGCAGCGCTGGCATGTACAACGGCGGCCGAAACATACTCGACGAAGTTGTCGACTTTACCGGCACGGTATTCCATGAGCATTCTAAAATATGTTGCGGTGTCGGCGAGCATGACTGACGCCAACGGGACGGTAATGCGTTGAGTTAGTCCTCGTCGCCGCAGGATTGCGCTAATAAGTGCCCGCCCGATTCGTCCATTGCCGTCGGTGAATGGATGTATCGACTCGAATTGCGCATGTGCAATTGCTGCCTGCGCGATTATTGGCAGATCCGCTCGGTTGGCAAATTTCACCAGATCGGCCATCAGATCGGCGACCATCTCGGGGGGTGGAGGAACATAGAGCGCATTGATCGGCGAGTAGTCACTTCCACCGATCCAGTTCTGCACGGACCTGACAGCTCCACCTTCGCGGGCTGCGTAATAGTCCGGGGCCATCAGCAGGTCATGGGCGGTGAGGATGTCCTCGAGCGTGATGGCTGCACGTCCAGCGGCGTCGACCATCGCGATGAGTGCCTTGACCGCGGCGAGTTGTGACTTGGCCTCATCCGACGCCTTTCCGCCCGCCAGGGCCTTGCCAAAGGCGTGCCAGCCTGCGTCAATTCGCTCGATCTTCGACGAGGCGATGGATTCACTTCGCAAAAGGAAGTCGGCGAGTGGTGCGAGATGTTGGCCAACGCCGGCTTCGAGTCGCGCCACGGCGATGACGCCGGCCTCGTGCAGCCGTGCAACTCTCCCGGTGGGGTCATAGTTAAGGGAGCCGATCATCGGTGGAATTGAGGCTTCAATCGATTCGAGTTGACGATCTGCCCGCGATCCTTGACGGCGCGTCGGCGTCCATGGGCGAACCTCGGCAGTGTGCTTCGGCCGGCCCATCTTTTGCGCCTTCACCTAGAGGAAGTCGAACTAGCAACCATCGTACTTTAATTTGTTAGTACTAACTTATACTTGCGGTGGCGTAATTAGAAGTTGTGCGAACACCCGCCTGCGCGGGATGGAAACGGGTCTAATGCGTGCCTATTGATGCGGCGCCGGCGCGCACGGCTGCGATGAACCGGCGCTGAGTAGGCACAAGATGTTGCCGACTGCTCCGGCTACACCCTGCACAACGGCGCTGTTGGCGTTGTTGTAGGCCACGATCGCGTCGTTGACATTTCCGGCGAAACCGACGATGGCATCGTGAATCGGCTGCGGCACCTGGATGTACGGCAGGATTTCGACAGGGATGTTGAACAGCGGGGCGGGGTCTGCTTGAGCCGCCGCAGGCGCCGCCACGGCAGCCGATGCGGTGATCGCCGCAACAACCAGCGACTTGGTCAATACCTGCTTGAACATGCCTTCACCTCGAGAAGAATCCCGACGTGCCGAGCCTAGCCGGGCGACCTCGGCGCAGCGGGCGTTTCAACTGAAGCGGTCATTCGGGAGCGAATTCTTCCAGCGCGGCGCGGGCGCGGGCCATTGATTCGGCGGGGTCGGCGGCCGGGTTTCCGATCGACGGATCGAAGTTCAGGTCGATGAAAATTTCGGTGATGCCCTGTTCGGCGATTCGGGCGAAATCGTCGCGGATCTGGGCGTGGCTGCCGGTGAGCATGCCGTCGCGGGCTCCCACCATCGCGACCCCGCGACACACAAAGCGCAACGCGTCCGCGTCACGCCCGGCATCGGTCGCCGCAGTTCGGATCTGCTGCACCGCGTCGCCGAGCGAGCCGAGTTCGGCTCTGCTGCTACTGATCCAGCCGTCCGCGATCCGGCCGGCGCGACGCAACGCCGCCGGTGCGGCGCCGCCCAGCAGAATCGGCGGACACTGCTGCAGCGGTTTCGGCAGGATGCTCGCGAGCGGGATCGTGTAGAAGCGCCCGTCGTAGGAAACCGGATCCTGGCTCCAGACCTTGCGCATGCAGTCGACGAACTCCGCTGCTCTGGCCCCGCGTGCGGCGTAGTCGGTTCCCGCAGCTTGGAATTCATCGCGCGACCAGCCCAGACCCAAACCGGCGTCGAGTCGACCGTCGGACAGAATGTCCAGTGTCGCAAGTTGTTTAGCGAGCATGGCCGGAGATTGAAACGGCGCATTGATCACCGCGGTGCCCAGCCGGATGCGCTCGGTGACCGCGGCCGCGAACATCAGCGGCCCGATCGGATCGAGCACACTGTGATACGGCGGGGCGAGCGGCGTGGATTCTGCGACGAGCAACCGCTGGAAACTCCACAGCGTCGAGTAGCCGAGTTCATCAGCACGCTGCGCGATTTCGCGGATATTGCCCGGTGTTGCCCAGGATCCCGACACTGGCAACCCGAAACCGATCTCCATTGGCTCATCATTGCGCACCGCGCTGCTTGGCAGTTGAAGTAACACCGACGTTGCGACGAAGCTGAGTTTCGTGCTGTCCGACGCCGAGATCGCGAAGATGACCGCAGCTGAGCGCCGCGCGCTCATCTTGCGACTGGAGAGGCCACTCGACGAGATCCTGTCCCCGCGCGTACTCGGCCGGGCCCGCTGGACCCGGCTGGGTTTGATGATCGGCGGTGCGGTCGGAATGATCCCGTGGATCGTGTTCCTTTCGCTCACGCTGCCGGCCGACTACGAGGCGCACAACTGGCCGGCAACCTGGGTCGGTTTCGACCTGTTCATGGTCATCCTGATGGCGTCGACCGCGGTGCTGGGCTTGCTGCGCCGGCAACTGATGCTGCTCACGGCCTTCGCCACGGGTGTGTTGCTGATCTGCGACGCGTGGTTCGACATCATGACGGCCGGGCCCGACGACGTCTGGATCTCGGTCGCCACGGCTGTGTTCGCCGAGTTGCCGCTGGCCGTCGTCCTCATCGCCGGAACCCTGCGTATCGTGCGGCTGACCGCTGCCCGGTTGTGGCTGCTCGATCCCGGCGCGCCACTGTGGCGACTCCCGTTACTGCCCTGAGTCACTCTCCACGCGACACGATCTTGTCCGTTGAATGCGCTACCTTGGTCCGGGGAATTGGGGTCGAGGAAAGTGGTTCAATGCGCCGGTCGATCGTTGCAGCGTGTGGTATGGCTGTGGCGCTGGCGCTCACCTGCACAGGGGTCGCCTCCGCCGAGCCAGTTCCCTTGCCGGGCACCGGGTCGACGGCCCCCGGCACGCAGGGACCGCCGATGCGATCGGGCCCGGCCCACGTGGTCCGCGTCGACGAACTTGCGCCGAACCTGTCGGCGGTCTACATCGATTCCCCGTCGATGGCCCGGACTGTCGAGATCGAGCTGATCCATCCGCCCGCGGGTGCCGGACCGCGCCCGTCCTACTACCTGCTCGACGGCGTCGACGCACCGGACATCCAGAGCTCCTGGACGAAGAAGACCGATGTGGTCAGCTTCTTCGCCGGCAAGAACGTCAACGTGGTGATGCCGGTGGGCGGCACCGGCAGCTACTACACGGACTGGCAGCAGGTGGATCCAACGCTCGGCTGGAACCGCTGGGAGACGTTTCTGACCCAGGAGTTACCGCCGATCATCGACAGCCAGTTCGGGGGCAACGGTCGCAATGCCATCGCCGGTTTGTCGATGGGCGGGCAGAGTGCGCTGATCCTGGCCACCCGGCATCCGCAGCTGTACCGGGCGGTGGCGGCGTTCAGTTCCTGCCCGGACGTATCGCAGCAGTATTCGAAAGACCTGATCCGCGCCACCGTCGGATCCCGCGGCGGCAACGCGAACAACATGTGGGGCCCGGATTCCGACCCGGCATGGGCGGCGCACGATCCCACGCTGCACGCTGCCAACCTGCATGGCATGACGGTGTATCTCTCGGTCGGCAACGGCTTACCGGGGCCGCACGAGCTAAGTCTGCGCCCAGACCTGGGCACGGTCATCGCCGAGGGCGGCCCGCTGGAAACGGCCGCCAACATGTGCACCCATCAGTTCCAGCAGCGGCTCAACCAGGTCGGGGTGCCCGCAACGGTGGTGTACCGGCCGTGGGGTACGCATTCCTGGCCCTACTGGCAGGATGACCTGCATGATTCCTGGCCGACCGTCGCGGCAGCGCTGGGCATCTAGAGCCGCAGCGGCCGCGCTGACGGCGTTGGTCTGCCTGCTCACGAGCGGCCAGCCCGCGCAGGCGGCTCCTTCCGCGGCGATTGTTCGCATCGACCCGATCACACCGCGCTGGCTGCGGGTCTTCGTGCGTTCGCCGGCGATGCAGGCGGTGATGCAGGTGCAACTGTTGCTGCCGCGAAACACCGCCGATCCGCGTCCGACCGTCTACTTGTTGGACGGGCGCACCGCCGAGGGCAACGGCAATCACTGGACCGACCGCGGCGGGGCGGTCACGTTCTTTGCCGACAAGCCGGTGAATGTCGTTCTCACGGTCGGAGGCACGGCGAGCTACTACACCGACTGGCAGCGCGTCGACCCACGGCTGGGCCGCTACCGCTGGGAGACATTTCTGACCAAGGAGTTGCCGCCGCTTCTCGACGGACGGTTCGGCGGCGATGGCCGCAACGCGGTGGCCGGTGTGTCGATGGGCGCGCAGGCAGCCCTTATGCTGGCGTTCCGCAACCCGCAGCGCTATGCGGCGGCCGCGGGCTTCAGCGGCTGCTACGGAGCTGCCGACGACCCCGATGAGGCTGAAATGCATCTGGTCGTAGCGAGTTCCGGCGGGAACGCAACGAACATGTTCGGCGAGACGGCCGACCCCGATTGGGCCGCGCACGACGTGGTGGTGCACGCCGCGGCGTTGCGCGGTAAGGCGCTCTACCTGTCCAGCGGCACCGGCCTGCCCGGGCCGCACGAAACCGTTGACGACCCGGACGTCGGAGATTCCATTGTGCTCGGCGGACCTATCGAGGCCGTCGCCAACGCGTGCACGCATCGGCTGGCGGATCGCCTTGGGCAGCTTGGTATCTCGGCCAAGGTCAACTTCCGCCCGGTTGGCACGCACTCGTGGCCGTACTGGGCCGACGATCTGCACGATGCCTGGCCGACGCTGGCAGCCGGTCTGGGAATCAGCGTGCCGGGTCGGTAGCGCCCGCCAACGACGACGTAGCGTCGGCAAACGATGCGGCCGTCGAAGAGTCGGTGGCGAACGCGAGAAATGCGTCGTTCTCGTGTGGGTCGCCGATGGTGACGCGCACCCCATCGGTTCCGTACGGCCGTACCAGAACTCCGGCGTTGGCGCTGGCTGCGCCGAAGTCGGCCGTGAGCGCACCCAGGGGCAGCCAGACGAAGTTCGCTTGGCTGGGTGGCACCTGGTATCCCGCCGCGATCAGGGCGGCGCGAACTCTATCGCGTTCTGCGATAACCGCATCGGTGCGCGACAGTAATTCCGCACCGGCATCTAGGCTGGCCAGTGCCGCCGCCTGGGCGACTCGGCTGACGCTGAAGGGAATGTGCACCTTCGCGAGCGCATCGATGAGCCGGGCGTCGCCGACTGCGTAGCCGACCCGCAATCCGGCCAACCCGTAGGCCTTCGAAAACGTCCGCAGCACAAGCACATTTGGGCGGGCGCGACCGAGCTCGATGCCGTCCGGGGAGTCATCGGCCGGGAAACGCAGGTATTCGAAGTACGCCTCGTCGAGCACAATCAAGACGTCGTCCGGAACCCGGTCGAGGAACCGCTCGAGTTCGGCTCGACCAACTGCGGTGCCGGTTGGATTGTTGGGGTTGCACACGAACACCAGCCGGGTTCGCGGCGTGATCGCGGCGGCCATCGCATCGAGGTCGTGTACGGCTCCGTCGGTCAGTGCGACAGTGACGGGTGTCGCTGCGGCCACCTTGGTGACGACGGGATAGGCCTCGAACGACCGCCAGGCGTAAAGCACTTCGTCGTCCGGCCGATTGCAGGTGATCTGGACCAGTTCCTGGCAGAGTGCGACGCTACCGCAGCCGACGGCGACCCGAGCCGGGTCTACGCCCAGCGACTCGGCCAACGCCCCGATGAGCTCGCTGTTGCGGTTGTCGGGGTAGCGGTTCGATTGCGTTGCCGCGGCGTTGATAGCCGTCAATACACCCGGCAGCGGACCGTGCGTCGTCTCGTTGCTCGCGAGCTTGTGCGCGCCCGGATAGGACCGGCCTGGCACGTAGGACGGGATGGAGTCGAGGTCGCTTCGGATGCGGGCGGTCACAGCTCCAGTATCCAGGCTCGCGAAAACATCCCTTTCGCACGGCGGTTGCGGCGACCTACGCTTGGTCACATGTCTGGAATCTTCGAAGACGTCGCACGCCTTCGTGGGGTGGACGGGCAGCCGGGCGGGAACGAGGTGCCGATCACCGTGATCGAGCCCGAGGGCCACGCTCGCGGTGGCATCGTGGTTCTGCACGAGTCACGCAAGTTCACCGACGCGTTGCTGGATCTCATGCGCGCGCTTGCCACCGAGGGCTGGATTGCGGTGGCGCCCAACCTATTCCATCGTGAGGATGTGGGCAGTGACGCAAAGGTGTTCGGCGACAATCTATTTGCCGACTTCGATGCGTGTCACGACTGGCTGACCAAGCGTGGCGTCCTGGGGGACTGCATCGGGGCTCTGGGCTTCGACGATGCCGGGGCGGCCGCATTCCTGGTCGCCACGAACCGTCCGATCGGGGCGGCGGTCAGCGTGGCGGCGCGCGGGATCACGAGCAGCCTCGCCGACGGCGCCCCGCCTCTTGTCGAGGCCGCTCCGGCCTTGCAGGCGCCGTGGCTCGGGCTGTACGGCGACGATGATCCCGAGACGCCCACCGAACACGTCGAAGCGCTCAAGGACGCCGTCTCGCGAGCGGCCGTCGCAACTCACGTGGTGGTCTACTCGGGTCTGCGGCACCGCGCGGATGAGCCACGTACCGCGGACGAGCCCGACGGCGACCCGATAGTGGATGCGCAGACCAGGATTTTCGACTGGTTCGACGCGAACTTGCGGTAACCGGCCGGCCGGTTACCGCCTGTGCGTGAAATTTCACCGCCCACGGTGAAATTTCACGCACAGGCAAGGGGACGGCATCTAGCAGCGGTTTTGCTTACCGTCGGCGGGCTGTGTAACCTTGCCGTTCGGCGGTTCGAAAGGACCGGTGCCCCTCACGAGGTGGCTCAGGAGGCGTGCCAGAGCGGCCGAATGGGACTCACTGCTAATGAGTTGTCCCTTCACGGGGACCGGAGGTTCAAATCCTCTCGCCTCCGCCACACCCCGGAGTTCCGGGTACAACTGAACACCGATATGCGCCCGTAGCTCAACGGATAGAGCATCTGACTACGGATCAGAAGGTTAGGGGTTCGAATCCCTTCGGGCGCGCTTTTCAGCGCGAATGCGTGTCAGCACGTTTCAGGCGCCGCAGTAATAGTGCCTGGCGTGATCGTCATCCTTGTCGTTGCAGAATGGAAAGCCACTATCCCCGCCTGCGACGGTCAGCTCAAGTCCCTGACCCTCACCTAAGAGCTTGATCGTCACCGCGCCACCGATCGGGGTTTTCGGGTTCGAGGAAGCGGTGACTTTTCCGGTGGCGGTGTCTCGCCCGAAGGACGTGAGCGTGAAATCGACGATTCCAGTGACGCCGCAACCCGACATCGGCGCATCCGGGCAACTCGATCTGTCGCTGTAGGTCTCGCGACCGTGGCCGTTGCCGTCGATGGTGAGGCGTTCCTCGTGGGCATGCCACGTTCCCACGAATGCAGACGGCACAGTTGTGGACTGACTGCTTGTCGCCGAGACGTCTGAAGGCGGGTTGCTCCGGTCGCTGCAGGCAGTCGCAACGGTGCCAACGACGATGACCGCGACGACGAATCGCTTGGGCGTTGCCGCGGTGACGGCGCGCTTTTCGCTAACGAGGGAGAGGCCCATGCTTCCAACCTTCGGGTAGGCGAGGACCCGGAACAAGTATCGAGCGCATAGAAATCGTCAATCCGCCCATGATTTTTCCGACGATAACTATGCGCTCGATGAGGGGACTACGCCGCCGCCAACTCACGCGCACGATTCTTGTTGCGCCTTGCGTAACCAATCACCACAGCGGCCGCGGCCAGCCCAACGGCAAGAGCCACCACTCCGGCCACGACACTCCCGCCGGACCAACCGAGTGCCTTGTCCACCGACCAACTACCGGCGCCGGTGAAACCCAGGACGCCGGCGATCCCTCCGTAGACCAGCGGAAGTTCGTATCCACCGCCCACGGCCCACAGCCCTTTCGAGACGTTGACCGATGCGGCCACGGTCATGGTCCCCACGGCGACCGCGGCACCCAGCGGTGTGGCCAGCCCGAGCAGCAGCAGCACGGCAGCGACCAGTTCGCTGAGTCCAGCGCAGCGGACCATAGTCTTGCCGGGCACCAGGCCCCAGGATTCGAAGAGCGGAGCTGTCCCCGCCGGCCCATGGCCGCCGAAGGCACCGGTCAACTTCTGCATCGAATGGCCGAACAGCAAGGCGCCCAGCAACACCCGCAGAATAAACAGCCCGAGGTCCATGGTCAGTTCTCCTCTGTCTGTGCGGCGACCGCGAGTCCCAGGATCTGGGCCATGGCAGCGCGAAGATCGTTTGTCGGGTCGGTGGTGAGGTCGGCGGAGCGCCAAGCGACGTGTCGGTCGGGCCGGACGAGCAGGCAGCCGCGATCGCCGATCTCACTGCGCCGCTTCCAGTCGCCGTGCGGGTCGTCGTACTCCTGGGCCGGGCCGATCTGCGCGCCTGCGATCGGTACCCCGAACTCCTCGGCGACCTTCTCGGCCGCCCGCAGCCACGGGTCGCCACCAATGCCGGTGATGAGCGCGAAGCCGCCGTCTCGAACCAGGTCTAGCGTCGAGACGCGGTTCGCGCCTTGCTGCAGCCAGGCGTGCGGCACGACGGCGCCGGGAGTCGTGGTCGGGTGGTAGAAGAGTTCCGGGTCGCGTCCATACGCCGGCATCGGATCGGCGCCGACAATCGCCGCCGACCGGTAGCGCTGGCCGAGTTCCACCCCGTGCGCATTGAATTGGTAGTCGTTCGCGTCCAACACTTCCCGTACCCGACGCCGTTTCGCTTCACCGGCATCGGTGTCGCTGAAGAACTCGGCTATCGCGTCGTGGCCGGCCTGTTCGTCCTGCCCCGCGTGGATCCCGAAGGCGGCCGGCAGTTGCCCGAGCAGCCCGACGCTTGCCATGGCCCGGTCGACGACCTGCTTGCCGACGGGCCGGCGTTCGTCATGGTAGGTGTCCAGTAGCGCGTCGGAAGCCTTGCCTGCAACGACAAGCGCCAGCTTCCAGGCGAGGTTGGCGGCATCCTGTACCGACGTGTTGGAGCCGAGTCCGTTGGCGGGCGGATGGCGGTGCGCCGCGTCCCCGGCCAGGAACACCCGGCCTTTGCGGTAGTTGGTCGCGACGACGTGGTTGATCTGCCACTGGCTGATGTCCTTGATCCGGATGTCCACGTCCGGGTCACCGATCGTCTTGCGCGCACGCTGCAGCATCGCTTCTTCGCTGAGGTCGATCTGCTCCACCGCCGGGTCGTACATGACAATCAACACCCATTCGTGCCACGGCTCGACCGTGATGAATGTGCCTGAGCCAAGCCAGAAGTCGCGTCCCGGCTGCAGCGTAAAGAAGAGAGTTCCGGGTCGGTGTGCACGGTATTTCTCCAGATCCGCCTCGAGCCACACGTTGACCGCGTAGCCGAGTCCGGTTTCGCCCTCCATGTCGAAGCCGAGTTGACTCGCCACGACGCTGCGGCCACCGTCGGCGCCGATGACGTAGCGCGCCATGATCGGGTAGGTCTCGCCGGTGTCGCGGTCGCGGACGATCGCGCGCACGCCGTCCTCGTCCTGGCTGATCTCGACGAGTTCGGTGCCGAACCGGATGTCGGACCCGTGCTCACGGGCGGCGTCGAGCAGGATCGGTTCGAGCTTGTGCTGGCCGATATTGCACATCGCGGTCGGGCTGGCGGACTCGTAGTCCGATTTGCGCAGGACATCGTTACCCCACGCCTTCGCGCGGGCGAGTTCGGTGCCGGCAAAGCTGGTGGCCCAGACGTTTTCACCCATGAGCTCGTTCGGGATGGACGCGGCTCGAACACGGTCTTCGATGCCCAGATTGCGGAACACTTCCATGGCGCGCTGGTTGGTGATGTGCGCCCGCGGGGTGTGCGCGGTGGACCGGTGCTTGGTGACGGTGATCGCGTCGACCCCGGCCCGTGCGAGCAGAGCCGATGCGGTCAGCCCGGCGGGGCCCGCGCCGACGACCAAGACGTCTGTGTGGATGGGGTTCATGGCTTTCCTTCGAAGTTGCGGTGGGCGCTGGTCAGGCGAGGTGCATGCCGGCGTCGACGACGAGGTTGGCGGCGTTGATGCCGGGGTTGTCGGTGAGGGCGAAGGTCGCCGAGACGATGTCTTGCGGTGTCGGCAACCGCTTGCCGGGCGTGCGTTGCCGCAGCCGCTCATACGTCTCGGCGCGGACCGGGTCTGCGTCGTCGACCGCGTTGGTTCCGACGACGACGCCAGGGGTGATCGCGTTGACCCGGACGGGCGCGATCTGGGTGGCAAGCGAATTCATGAGTCCGATGACGCCCGCGTTGGCCATCGAGATGGTGGTCGAACCGGGCATCGGTATCCACATCGACAATCCGCTGAACAACACCACCGATGCCCGGTCGCTGAACTTGCCGAGCGCGGCGTGCACCGCAACCGCATAGCCGACCGTCTTCATGAGCATGGTCGAAGCGCTGTCGTCGGCGCGGAAGTCGTTGATGCTGTTGAAGTCTCGATCCAAGGCGGTGAGAATCTGGTGGTCGACCACGTCGATCCCGGCGAAGAACCGCTCGATCGAACCGAAATCGGTGAGGTCACAAGAGTTGTGGCTGGCCAGGTCGCCGAGGTCCGCCGCGGCGGCGCGGGCGCGGGTAATGTCTCGCCCGGCCACGGTTACGTGCGCGCCGAGTTCGGTGCAGGCCCGGGCGATGTCGAGCCCGAGTCCGCTGGTTCCGCCGATGACGACGACGTGGTCGCCCTTCTCGGGCATCTCACTCGCCTCCGAGCCACGGGTAGCGCTCGGTGTCTGCTCCGGCGTAGTCCGGGTCGAGATACACATAGCAGCGGTGAATCTGGTGGTCGCGGATCTCGAAGACGTCGGTCCAGCGTCCGGCGTGGGTGACGCCCGCTTGCCAGGCGGTTCCGTCTGCGGCGACACCGGTCGATCCGCCTTCGACGACCACCATGTCCTCATCGATGATGAAGTTCAGGTACTCGGGCGAGTGGTTGATGGTTTTGAAGAGCTTCGCGACGTCGCCGAAAAGCTGCGCGATCTGGTCTTTGCCGTGGGCCACACCCCACTTCGGGTAGTAGACGGCGGCATCGTCGGCGAACAGATCGAGCACGTCGCCGCCGCGGTCGAAGCGCTTGAAGTATTCCAGCGCCAAAGACTTTCGCTGTTCGCGGGTCATGGATTGGGTTGCTACGGTCATGTCGATGTTCCTTGTCTGTGTCAGCGGATGCTGTGGGCGCCGGTCATCATGGCGGCGAGGTCTTCGGGATGCAGAAAGCTCGGCGGGGGCGGCGGGCCCCAGTTGAACAGGCCCCGAGCGCCTTCGAGGTCTTCCGGGGTCCACAGCGAGTCCTCCGGAATGCAGTCCATGTCGGAGTAGTACTCGGAGAAGTTGCCGGCGGGGTCCTTGAGGTACCAGAAGAAGTTCGACCCCGCGTGATGCCGGCCGAGCCCCCAGACATGGCGCTCCGGGTTGCCGTCGAGCATGGCGAACGCGCCGCGACCGACGTCATCGATGTCATCGACCTGCCACGACGTGTGATGCAGGTAGTTGACTGGTGACTGCATGACCAGCACGTTGTGGTGGTCGGTGGAGCACCTCATGAATGTGCCGTGGCCCTTGATGTGGTCGCTGATTTTGAAGCCGAGGCCGTCGACGAAGAACCGGCGCGTCGCGTCGTAGTCGGTGGATCCGATGACGGCGTGGCCGAGTTTGCGCGGCCGAACCGGGCCGGTGCGCAGCACGCCTGGTGCTCGTCCGGTTCGCTCGATGCGGCCGGGCCCGTTATAGGGTGTCCGCTCGATGTTGGGTTGGGTGAGCCGCGGCACCACGCGAACGATCGCACGGATCCCGGCCACCGGCTCCTCGGCCACGACCTCATCTTCATTGCGTTGGGCCAGAAAGCCCTTGGCGCGAAGCTCGTGTTCGACCCGGTCGATGTCATCGGTGTCGTCCGCGCCGACGACGAGTTCGATCAACCGCCGGGTCGGTGCGGCGACGATCCGCAGTTGTTCGCCGCCATCGAGGCTGCGCAGCCAACGTCCGTCCGTGGGGGCGAGTCCGAAATCCCGGTAATAGCTGGCGGTTTCGTCGACGTTCGGTACTCCGATGGTCACCGATGCCAAGCGGTGCAGCGACATGGGTTCACTGTCCTTGTACGAAGGTTTGCTCAATTTCGCCGATCCCGGCGATGTAAGAACGCAACACGTCGCCGGCGGCGAGGAACCGCTGCGGCGTTCGGCCGAGCCCGACTCCGGCTGGCGTGCCGGTGAAGATGAGGTCGCCCGCAAGCAGCGGGGTGATGTGCGAGAGTCGCGAAACCAGCTGCGGCACTGAAAAGATCATTTCGGATGTACGGCCCTTTTGGACCTGCTCGCCGTTGATGTCGCAGCCGAGTTCCAGGTCGTCCGGGTCCGCGAGCTCGTCGACGGTGACCAGCACCGGCCCGACCGGAGAGAAGCCGGGGAAGGACTTACCGAGGCTGAATTGCGGTGGGGTGGCGGCAAACTGTGTCTCCCGCTCCGAAATATCCTGTCCGACAGTCAAGCCCGCGACATAATTCCAGCCTTCCGACTCGGGCACCCGGTGCGCGGGGCGCCCGATGACCGCGACGAGCTCGACCTCCCAGTCCACTTTCGGTCCGGCCAGTTCCACTTCGCCTCGCGGCCCGGCGAGCGAGCTGCGGTACTTGGTGAACACGGGCGGGAACTCGGGCACCGCATAATGGGACTCCGCCGCGTGCTCGGCGTAGTTGAGTCCGATCGCGAAGATTTGCCGCGGTTCCGGGACCGGATTTTCGAGCGCAGACGAGTCGTACGGTGTGCCGTTCGGGGTCGGCGCGGTGGCCGCCCACTCGCTGAATTCCGTCCAGGCGTCGTACACGGCGGCGGGTGCCGGACCGAACCGGCCGTTGCTGGCATCCGCCACGTCGACGGCGCGCTGGCCATCCACGATCACCGTGCGTCCATTGAGTACTCCGATACGCACTGCTGCTCCTTGATGTCGGCGGCCCGGGCCGCGGTGGTTGAGGTGGCGAGCTTGGGAGTGAGTTCCGTCACTACGCCGTTGCTTCAGGTGTACGCCTACAGATTCGCGAATGCAAGCGATTTTCGAAAATAACTATCTGTTTCGCATCTTGAGCTGATTTCCGCTACACTTCTGGCATGGCTGCCGACCGTGGAAAGCGCACGCGCGGGGATGTCGTATATGACTCGTTGCGAGCCGACATCCTCAGCGGACGCCGCTTGCCCGGCGAGCGATTGAAATTCAGCGACCTTGCCGAACATTGCGACGCGAGCATGAGTGTCATCCGCGAGGCGCTGACGAGGCTTGCCGCGGAAGGGCTGGTGACCAACGAGCCCAATGTCGGCTACGCCGTCACCGAACTTTCGCCCGACCGGCTCGCCGAGCTCACCGACGCGCGCCTAGAGTTGGAAAGCTTGGTGTTTGCCCGGTCGATCACCGAGGGCGACCTAGCGTGGGAGTCGCGGTTGGTCGCGGCCCACCACGTTCTGGAAGGCACGCCGTTTCTCACCACTTGCGACCCGGTTCGGGTGACCGACGAGTGGGCCGAGGCGCACGCGGGATTTCATCGCGCGCTGCTTGCGGGCTGCCGGAACAGTCGGCTGTTTCAGATGGCCAACGGACTGCGAGACGAGGCCGAACTGTACCGACGCTGGTCACAGCCGCTCGGGTCGGAGAAGGGCCGGGACCTGGCTGGCGAGCACCGGCGGTTGATGGAGGCGGCGCTGGCGCGCGATGTTGACTGCGCCACCGCTGCTTTGCGCGACCACATATCGCACACCACCAAGCTGCTGCTGGCCGTCAGCGAACAGCTCGGTTTCTAGTCCGACGGCGGTTCCACGTGCTGGGCAAGGTACAGCGCCTCGCCGAGCTGCTCGATCAGGTCGAGCTGAGTTTCGAGGTAGTCGATGTGGGATTCCTCGTCGGCCAGGATCGACTCGAACAATCGGGCTGAGGTGATGTCGCCGACCTCGCGCATGTGCGCGCTCCCACGCCGCAACCGATCGACGGCGTCGACCTCGATCTTCATGTCGGCCCGAAACATCTCAGTGACGGTCTGGCCGATTTCGAGGGTGCCCAGACGCTGGTAGTTGGGGAGTCCTTCGAGGAACAGGATCCGGTCGGTAAGCAACTCGGCGTGGCGCATCTCGTCGATCGACTCGGCCCGAGTGTGCGCGGCGAGCTTGGTCCAACCGCGATTTTCTTGCATTTTCGCGTGCAGAAAGTACTGGTTGATCGCGGTGAGCTCCGCGGTCAGTTGCTCGTTGAGAAACTCGATTACCGACTGGTCGCCCTGCATACCGGCCTCCTTGGCGTCGACGCTGGAAGGCCGCTCGGCGGATGCTAGGAGGCGGCCCTAAAGAGAATCCTGCCACTCGACTTGGCGGCTTCGTCCAATATCGCGCAGATCCGTTCTTTGCAGCTGCCGCAGCCGGTGCCCGCGCCGCAGCGCTCGCCGACGTCATCAACGGTGCGGGCGCCAGCGTCCACCACTTCGGCAACCTCTTTCTCGGTTACCGCGCGGCAGATGCACACGTACACGACTCACTCCGTTTCCGACGAACTTAGGTATCCCATACCTTACTCCGCTCGGGCCGATGATGTCGATGGCGCAGCCTCCATCCATCCAATCGGGTACCCGATCGCCGGGGAGTAATCGGCCTCGCTGCGCCCAGTTCAGAAGTCGACCGCCACCCCGCGCGGCAGCTGGACTAGCCGGGTGCCGTACTTCTGCCGCAGTTCGGCCGCCGACTCGAGGAACTCCGGCCAGTCCAGGCGCGGCACCGGACGCGGCCGCTGGTCGACGGGATGCAGGAAGTTGTCGTGGTGGCACGCGATGAGCACCTTCGGCCGCAGTTGCTCGCCGAGGCGCTGCAGATAGTGCGGAGTGCCCTGGCGGGCGGCGAGGCAGGCGATGAGCACATCGGCCGGTGCCTGCCGAGCCAGCGGCCCATCGGCGATACCCGCACTGGTCTGCACATGCACCGACTGGCCGCCGAATTCCACGCGATAGGCAAACACCGCTCCGCGCGGCCACCGGAAGGGTGTGGACGGCATCCCCTGACCGCGTAATTCGATGACGTCGATCTTGCTGGCCAACGGAACGATTCCGTGCCGCGACTCGATGACCTCCACGGTGAACGGGCCGACGGAAATCCGGTCACCATCGCCGACCTGCACCAGCCGTGCATCCGAAACACCTTGCCGGCGGCACAGTTCCGCCGTCGTTGTGCTGCCGTGTACGACGGTGCCAGCGGCCGCCAGCACGGCGACGTCCATCGCGTGGTCCCAGTGGGAGTGCCCGATGAATGCGGCAGCGACGTCGGGAAACTTCTGTCGCACCAGGGCCGCGTTGGGTCGCGCCGGACGAAAGAAGGCATCGACGAAGCCGGGATTACTGACGAACGGGTCGACGCAGATCCGGGTGCCCTCCACATCGAAAAGAAAGCCCGCGCAGCCCGTCCAGGTGATCGTTCCGACGCCGGGTTTGCCGGTCAGCCAGCCGGGTGCGGGCGCCTGCGTGGGAAAGATCTCCGGCGCTGCGGACGGCGCTACCATCGCTGCGCCGGCAAGGCATGTCAGGCACACATTTGCAGCGTAGCCCGGTAACCGGCCGTTACGATCGGGCGAAGCCGGTCATTGTCGATTGGAGTGTTGTCAATGAAGTGCGCACCCGCTGCCGCGTTGCGACGAATCGCCAAGCCCCTCGCGATCGTCGCGGTGCTCGCGGCCGCGCTGACTACTCCGGTCGCGGCTTCCGCTGCCCCGGCATCCGGCATCACCGGCGTGCGGCCGCTCGGTGGGCAGCAGTTTCAGATCACCGTGTATTCCGCCGCGATGAACCGGCAAATACCGCTATGGATTTCGCGCGCTGCCGGTGGCGCGGGGCCGACCCTTTACCTGCTCAACGGCGTCGACGGCGGTGAGGGCGGCGGCGACTGGACCGGCCGGACCGACGTGGCATCGTTCTTCGCCGGCAAGAACGTGAATGTCGTTGTGCCGCTGGCCGGTCGAGCGAGTTACTACACTGACTGGGAACACGACGACCCGATCCTCGGGCGCAACCAGTGGGCGACCTTTTTCACCCGCGAATTACCGCCCTTGCTGAACTCGCTGTTTCCCACGACCGGACGCAATGCCGTTGCGGGCGTCTCGATGTCCGCGGGCTCGGCGCTCGATCTCGCTATCCATGCGCCCGGTTTCTTTCAGGCGGCCGCCTCGTTCAGCGGATGCACCCAGACGGCTTCGGCGGCCGGACAGGCCTATGTCTACTCCCAGATAGCCCTGTTCGGCGGCAACGCCGCGAACATGTGGGGCCCGCCGGGCGATCCGGCATGGGCAGACCATGACCCGACCCTGCATGCCGACCGCCTACGCGGTACGGCTGTGTATGTGGCAGCCGGAACCGGTGCACCTGGACCACACGAAGCGCTTACCGCACCGGGCATCGGCGGCAATGCCGGCGCGTTGGCCGACCGCGCAGTCGTGGGCGGCGTCATGGAATCGGTTGTGCACCAATGCACCCAGACGCTGGCAGCGAGTCTGCGCGCGGCCAACGTGCCGGCCACCATCGCATTGAATCCGGTAGGAACGCATTCCTGGCCGTACTGGCAGGACGACCTGCACAACGCCTGGCCGATGATCGCCACCGCTATCGGCGCGTGAGGCGCGAAAATCTCAGCGCGACAGTGCCGGATCGGTGGGCGCCGGATCCGCTGGTAAGGAACGCAACTGGTACGGAACGCTCGTGACCATGACGCCTGGTTGAAACAGCAGCCGCGTCTTCAGCCGAAGCGCGCTTTGGTTGTGCAGCAACTGCTCCCACCAGTGACCGACAACGTACTCGGGGATGAACACCGTAACGACGTCACGCGGTGACTGGCGTCGAATTCGGTTGACATAGTCCAGGATCGGTCGGGTGATTTCCCGGTACGGCGACTCGATCACGGTCAACGGTATGTCGAGGTCGTGGCGCTCCCATTCGTGCAGCAGCGCTCGGGTGTCGGCGTCATCGATATTCACGGTCAGTGCCGTCAGCCGAGCCGGCCGCGTGGCTTTCGCGTAACCCAGCGCACGCATGGTGGGCAGGTGGAAGTGGGAAACCAGCACGATCGCATGGTTATTGCTGGGTTGCAGCAGATGGATGTCATCGTCCACGTGCAGTTCCGCCCGCACCTTCGAATAGTGGCGCCGAATGGATTTCATCAGCACGAAGAGGAACACCATGGCAATCATTGCCAGGTATGCGCCGCCGAGGAACTTGTAGCGGATGACGACAAGCAGTACGACTCCGGTGACGACTGCCCCGACGAAATTGATCACTTGTGCGCGCCGGAAACGAAGCCGTTGCGGCCCAGTGGTTTCCGGTGCGCGAAGCAGTCGCTGCCAGTGCCTCACCATCCCGGCCTGGCTGAGTGTGAAGGACGTGAACACTCCCACGATGTAGAGCTGGATGAGTTTGTCGATATTCGCGTTGAACCCGATGATGAGCGCGATCGCGAAGCCGGCGAGCAGCACTATCCCGTTGCTGTGCACCAACCGGTCGCCACGGTTGTGCAGTTGGCGGGGCAGGTAGTTGTGCTTGGCCAGAATCGATGCGAGAACGGGAAAGCCGTTGAATGCGGTGTTGGCCGCCAGAATCAGGATGGCGGCGGTGGCGAGCTGAAAGAGCAAGAACAGCACAGAGTGTGGTCCCCAGACGCCGGCGCCGAGCTGACTGATCACCGACGGGAAACCGTCCGGATAGGCGCGCGCATGCATGCGCTCAGCGAGCACGGTGATGCCGGCGAACATGACGATCGCGAGTGCTCCCATGATCATCAGCGTCGCGGCGGCGTTGCGGGCCTTCGGCTTACGGAACGCCGGCACGCCGTTGCTGATGGCCTCGACTCCGGTCAGCGCGGTGCACCCGGAGGCGAAGGCGCGCAAGGCAAGCAGGACGGTGAAGTAGCCGCCGACCGGCTCGACGGCCGTGAGGTGCTCGGTGGCGCCGGAAGCCGGTCGTAGTCCGCCACCGAATATGCCCTGATACAAGGCTGTCCCGAGCAGCGCGAAGACCAGCACTATGAATGCATAGGTGGGGAAGGCGAATGCCTTGCCGCTTTCTTTCAAGCCGCGCAGATTGACTACCGTCAGGATCGCCACGATCGCCACGGACAACTCGGCGGCATCGGGCTGCAGGCTCGGAAACTTCGAGGTAATGGCCAGCACGCCGGCCACCACGGACACCGCGACCGTCATGACGTAGTCGACGAGTAGCGCCGCCGCGGCGGTGAGTGCCGCGGTCTCGCCCAGATTGTCCTGGCTGACCACGAACGCTCCGCCGCCGCTGGGGTAGGCGTGGCAGGTTTGGCGGTAGGAAAGCACAACGATCGCCAGCAACACGGCGACGGCCACCGCGACCGGCGAGGCGAGCGACAGATATGCCGCGCCGCCGAGCCCGGCAACCAACAGAATTTGTTCGGTTGCATAAGCAACAGAGGAAATCGGGTCGGAGCAGAACACCGGCAGCGCTATCCATTTGGGCAGCAGTTGCGAATGTTCGGCCTCATTGCGAAGTGCGCGACCGATCAAGAGCCGTTTCACCGGCTCGAGGACGATACTCATTGAGGAAGGGTACGGCCGCGGAATCCGCTACGCGAGCGCTGAAATGTATACCGATTCAACCAAATCGCCCAAATGCCACGGGCGGACGCGGTGATGTTCACCACGTCCGCCCGTGCGGTTTTCGCTAGTGCGGCACAAGGGCCGATTCGGCGTCGACTACTTCGGGTTCGAGGTCAAGTCTGGGTTGTCGTTTTCGGTGATGTCGACGCCGTCCTTCTTCGATGAACTGGTGATGCTGGAGATCGTCGAGTTGGCGTCGGTGATCCCGCTCGCGTCGCCAGTCTTGAGCTTGTCGAAGGCGCTCTGGATGGTGTCGCCGAGCTTCGCCAGCGGGGCGCCGATGGCCTTGCACAATGTCGGGTTCGCCTTGACATCCTCGCTGGCCAAACGAATTTCCCGCTTGATGAACAGCGCAGCGAGGCCGCCCTTCACGAACGCCGCGATGCGACCGTGCGCGCCCTTCTTGAAGGTGCCTTCCTGGTACGGCTTCCACATGTAGCGATGGAAAGCGCCAAACGCCAACCCAGAGTGGGCGACGAACTTGGTCTTGGCAAACGACGTGGTGTTCGACGTCGGGCAAGACTGGTCGATGGGTGCTGCGTCGCCGGAACTTTCGGACGGGTCAGCCGGGATGGACGTGCCCGACGCGGATGAAGATGCGCTGTTGTTATTGCTCTTCGAACATCCGGTGAGTACGAGCATGCCCAGCAGCAGGGCGATCAGGACCCGGAGTGCGACGGATCGGGCCGGTCGGTTGGTATGCAAAGTTGATTCCCCTCCTTAGTTCCGGGCCGGAGCCCGTACGAGCAGATTTCAAGCGAACGTACTCCAGGTCGCCGCGAGTCGCGGCGGAATGTGTGTTCCCGCAACATGTACCGATCAATCGACGTCGAGCGAACCTCGCACTAAAGATAATTCGGACGAAACGGGCGCACAGTTTGAGTGGTCTGCCGGATTTGCCTAGCGGCGATTCGGGTGTGCGCGGTATGGGAGTCTGTGCGGGTGGATTCAGAGATGTCGGTGTTTGAGGCGATCGGACGACGCCGAGACGTGCGGGCTGAGTTCAGCGGTGCGCTGATCGACGACGCCACGCTCGAGCGGTTGCTGGCCGCGGCGCATAGCGCGCCGAGCGTCGGCAACTCCCAACCTTGGGACTTCATCGTCGTGCAGGACCCAAATCGGCTCCGGGAATTTGCCATACACGTGAGCGGGCAGCGCCAGAAGTTTGCCGACACGCTGCCCGACGAGCGCGCCCGCACCTTTGATCCGATCAAGATCGACGGAATCGTCGAGTCCGGCACCGGAATTGTGGTGACCTACAACCACGGCCGCGGCGGACCGCACATTCTTGGTCGCCACACTATCGGGGAGACTGGCCTGTACTCGGTGATTTTGGCGATCAGCAATCTGTGGCTGGCCGCCACCGCGCTGGGCGTCGGTGTCGGTTGGGTCTCCTTCTACGAGGAAGACTATTTGGCTGAACTGGCTGGGCTGCCCGAGGGAATCCGGCCGGTCGCCTACCTCTGTGTTGGGCCGGTCAAGCAATTGCAAACAACACCCGACCTCGAGCGTTTCGGTTGGCGCACTGGCCGGCCGCTGTCGAGTGCGGTGCATCGTGAGCGATTTTCGAGCACCGCATGAGCGGCGGATATCCTGCCAGCATGTTGTTTGCCGCCGCCTCTAACGAGCATGCCGGGTTTGTCGGATCTCTTGCACCACACGGTGGATGGCTTGTCACCATGATCGCCGCCGGTGTCGTGGTGGCCATGATCGGCGGGACCGCAGCGCTGGAGATGCGCCGCAATATGGCGGCGTGGATGATCGCGGGCTTTGTGGTCACCTTCGTCATCATCGACGTGCTGCATGCCGTCGCCGTTTCGGTCTGAGGGTCTTTAGACCAGCGGACGATCCAGCCGAATGCGGGCGCGCATATCCCACAGGTAGTAGTTGACCGGAAACTGTCGCAGTACCCGGGGCAGTCGTTTGCTGACGGCGCCGACGGCGGACAGGATGCGGTTGAGTCGGCGTTCTTGGCGTTCGCTCCACCGCATGTGCATCTCGTCGCGCAGATGCGGTGGCAGCAGGCCGGTCACCACGAACCGCTGGGGCCGCGCGAACAACAGTTGCAGTGGCCGCGGCAGCATCTTCAGATCGATGAGGTCGTTGAAGTAGGCGCGAACGGTGTCGTCGATGGTCTTCGTGGCGAGTTCGCGATTCCAGTACTCGTAGAACGCGGCGCGATCGCGGGGCCACTGGTCGGCTCGCACCTGCAAGGTGGTTCCCAACCGGATGCTTTCCCGATACAGCTGTTCGGCGAGGGCGTCGTCGGGCTGGCCGCGCAGGCGCCGGAACAGGTCGTCGACGCCGTAGTAAAGGCAAGCCGCGACCCACAGTTGCAGCTTGGTGTCGAAGGCGTTGTAGGCGACCGGGCTATCGGGTCCGGATCGCACCTGCCGGTGCACGCTGTTGACGGCATCGCGGAACCGCACTCGTTCCAGGTCGTTGCCGAGCAATGCCACCGCGAGATACGTCATCGTGGTGCGCAATCTTTTGACCGGGTGCAGCATCACCTTGCCGCTGTCGACGGTGCTTTCGACCACTCCATAGCCGACCGCAGGTTCGCTTAGTTGCATGATGACGTTGGCGGTGCCGCCGATGAATGCGGCAATGCCATCGACGTAATCGCCGATGTCGATCGCTGCGCGACCGCCCGGTCCCACAGACTCGAGCGCCGCTGCTCGATGGGTCACAATTTTCACTGTCGCAGCAGCGCTATGGCCTGTCAACGACTCGCCGCGGCGAGAACAGCCAGACGGCAACTCCCAGCGCGACCAGCCACAGCGTCATCGACCCGACTTGAATACGTTGCGCGATGCCAAGCTGATAGTCGCCGGACAAGTTGTCGGCGATCAGCATCCATGCGGTGGTCACCGCCGCCAAGATCAACAGGCTCAGGCCAATCACCCGCAGGACCGGGAACAACCGATACCGAAACGCGGCGATGCTGAAGGTAATCATGGCCACGAAGATCGCGTTGACGGCCACGGAACTGGTGAGCGCGTGAAAGTGGTGCAGCTGCGGAAATAGGCCGCTGGGTTCGGAGGGGCACGGATGCTGAGGCGTCGGAATGCAGCCGATGGGCCAGTTCGCGTCCGCAATGGTCGAAGCCCCGAAAATGATCAGCGCGATCCAGCCGGCCGTGGTCCAGCCCCGTCGCGGCAACAGCAGCAGCATCGCGGCGCCAGCCACAACGATGATGCTGCCGGTGATGGTGTCCCCGGTGGAGAACACGTCCCGATACGGCTGCCCGACTGCGTCGAGTTCGCTGAGGAACGAGTCGGTCGCGTCGAGGTGGATGGGCAGCAGAAACTCGAGTACCCACGACGAATAACAGATTCCGGCGACCGCGATAAGCACTGCTGCCGCCTTGCGCACCCTTCCACACTATCGGCCGAGCGCGCGTAATACCTTTTCTGCTGCTAACGGTGTCGCTTCGTGTTCCCAGATACGAACGACCGTCCAGCCTGCCGACGACAGTTGGGCGTCGGTGTCCCGGTCGCGGGCGACGTTTCCGGCGAGCTTGTCCGCCCACCACTGCGCGTTATTCTTCGGGTCGGTCGCGTGCTCTGGGCAGCGGTGCCAGAAACAGCCGTCCACATAGACGGCGACTTTGCGCCGCGGAAAGACCACGTCGGCGCGGCGGCGCAGGCCAGCAACCGGCGCACGATCGATGTAGAACCGCAGCCCGAGCCGGTGCAACTCCCGGCGCAACGCCAACTCCGGCGCCGTATCGCGGCGCCGTTGTTTGCTCAGGCGAGCGCTCGTAGCCGGATCCGTGCTGGGCACCTACCTACGGTAGGCCGGCTCAGGCGTCCTCGAGGTCGGGGTCCGACCAGGTCGGTGCGAAGCGGTTGCGCCGCTCGACTTCCGCATGAACCGCCGCGACGAACTCGGCGAAGGACAACGTCTGTGATTCTGGTGGCCTTCCGTTGCGCGGCGGAGCATCCTCCACGTCGAAGAAGCGCACCGCGCCGTCCGGCTCATAGAGGCCGATGAACACCTTCTCGAACAAGTCATAGCGGGTGTCTTCGGCGCCCAGGTCCACCCACAGTTTGTCGGCGCCGCCAAGCACCGGTCGCTTGCCGCGTCCAGCCCGCTTCGCCAGGGTGGTGACGTGGTGGGCGAACGACGACTTGCCCACGTCGGAAGGCTTGGACGGGTCGCCGTCGTCGCACGTTGCGACCGGCTCGAACATCACCGCCACCAACACGCTGTAGGGCTGACGCTGGTGCAAAACCATTGCCTCGCCGCGTAATTCGTGATCATTGCGGACGATGTTCTTGGTCCACCGGCCGAGCCTGCCGCTCGTGGGGCTGTAATCCTGAAAGCTGTAGGTCTTGATGGAAACCGCCAGGATCAGACCGAGCGTCGGGTCAACAGCCTTGACGTCCAGCCGCTTTCGGCCCTTTGCCACATCGACCGCGGCTTCCTGGCCGGCCCCACTGGCCGTCGGAGTGATGTCGGGGTACAGCGGCCGCAGCGCGTCCGCGACGGTTTGCGCGAGTTGGTTGGACAGCCGCTGGGCGTAGTTCTTTTTCTCACCCCGATCGCTGTCCGCTGGCGGCTTCGTGCCGGAAAGCCTCAGCGCGTTGGCAATTGGGTAAGCGACGGTGGGGTTGGGAAACAGCCCGTCTTCGGGTGTCATGGCTCGGCTCCCACTCGCTCCGGTCCTCGCGCCTGCGGCGCTGCGATCCTCACTCGCGCTCGCCTTCGGGTGTCATGGCTCGGCTCCCACTCGCTCCGGTCCTCGCGCCTGCGGCGCTGCGATCCTCACTCGCGCTCGCCTTCGGGTGTCATGCCGCCGCCTGCGGAAAACCGCCCATCTGGTCTAGATGGGCCTCGACATCGGCAATAAATCCGGGCGGAAAACGCAAGCTGCTCACGCGGGTTCGGCGCAAGAACCCGGCGGTGGCGCGGGCCGATAGCGGGCGGGCATCGTCGAGAAAGTTCGCCAGCCCCTCGTATGGTTCGTGGACCGGCCAGGTGGACAGCGCTACCGAATGCGCGGTGCCGTTGCGGCCCCATGCGGCCGTGGGCCAGCGCTGGCCCGGAACGAGTTGTTTTTCGTCCATCGGCAGGGGCTCGCCCGGGTTGGTGAGCCGGTGTCCCACCCAGGACGCCATCCGCACGCTGACCGCATTGCCGACCAACTTCCACCGGTGCCCGTGCCGGACGCCAGGCACCTCGGTGGCGGCCAGCGTCCAGTCCGGGTCAAACCCCTGCAAGCGCTCGCCATCGTTGATTCCGGGCGTCACCAACCCGCCGCTGGGCAGTCGAATGGCCGGCGGGCTCGCTATCCCGAGCGTCGAACCACCCTTGAGGGTGGGCACCGCGTCGACCGCCCAGCCCAGGCCCCGAATGCCCTCCGTCCAATAGAACCCACATGGGTGGGTCGCGGCATCGCCGTACTCGCGGGGACCTGCGTCATCGGCGAAGAGGACACTGCGCGGGTCTTCGCTGCGGGAGGCCAACATGAGGACCCGTTGACGACGTTGCGGCAGCCCGAACGCGCGAGCATCGACCACGCGGTAGGCCCAGGTGTAGCCCATTTCCTCGAGCGCACCGGTGATGTGCCGCATCGCTGCTCCGCGACCGAGCTGCAGCATGAACGGCACGTTCTCGATGAGCAGCCAGCGTGGCCCGCGACGGCGCCGAACAAGGCGAAAAACCTCGTCCACCAAACCCGATCGGTCGCCGGTGATGCCGGCCGTGCGTCCGGCCTGCGACAAGTCTTGGCAGGGGAAACCGGCAGCTACCAATTCGGTGCCGCCCGGCAGTCCGCGCAGTGTGGTGACGTCCGGATGAACCGGGACGTCGCGAAAATGTGCGGCCAGGACGGCGCGGGCACCCGAATCGATCTCGCACAACAACTCGGTGCGCCAGCCGTGATCGGCCAAACCCAGTTCCAGCCCGCCGATTCCGGCAAACAGCCCCACCATGCGAGAACCGGTAGTGCTCACGCCACTCCTCGCTGTCGCTGGAACCAACATTGCTCGCCCGAAACGTTACTCGAGCCTGCCGACAGGTTCGGTTCAACGACGCGCGTCGCCCCCGTGCTTCGCACCTCGTGGCGTCAATTACCGTAGTTAGGTGACCACCCCAGCCTCCGGGGCCGTGCAGCCCGCGGCCGGATCCGCCCGTTCCTGGCCCGCGGTTCTCACCTGGCGGGCCCACAATGCTCCCCGTATGGAGTCAGTGCGGGTACAGCTCAACGGAAATCGGATCAAAGCGGTCGGTCGCATCATTGGCGGCGAATGCCCGGAGCACCCAGCGTTCAGCGCGTCTTACGACCTGATCACCGACGAGGCCGGCGTCACTCGCCGCCTGTCGCTGCAGACACTGGTCGCGTCGGGGGAGCGGCACATCTCGATCAGCCGCAACGGCGAGGGCTATTGGATGGTGGAGAGCCCGTCGACACATCTGCGCTCGACGTTTGCCGGAGCGCTCGACGTCGACGTCGTACTCAGCCCGTTCTTCAATGCGTTGCCGATCCGCCGCTACTCGCTGCACCACGATGCCGAGGACATGCAGGTGCCGGTCGTGTACGTGAACCTGCCGGACCTGAGCGTGCAGGAAGCCAGTCTCACCTACAGCAGCGGCGGTGACGGCATCCATGTGCTCTCGCCGGTTTCCAGCTCGTCGGTGACCGTCGACGCCGACGGTTTCGTCCTCGACTACCCCGGCCTGGCTGAGCGGATCTAAATCAGATCTTGCGCAGCACGCCTCCGGAACGACCGGCGGCCAGCATGCGGTTCACCCAGTCGGGGCTGCCCGGGGTGATCCCGGAAATATCCCACCGTTCGAAACGCTCATAGCGTTGCCGCGCTTGATGGCCGGCCGTGACGAGATCCGCTACCGAAGAGCGATCGGCAAGTGCAGAACGTGCCTGCGTCAAGGCGTCGAGCGTCTCATCAAGCGCATGCACGAGCGCGGTCGAATTGGCCTCGCACATGGCCCGGACGAGTTCCGGAGCACTGCCGGCAACCCGGGTGCCGTCCCGGAACGAGCCTGCCGCCAGACCGAGCGCCAGGTCCCCGCCGTTGGCCCCGGCGCTCGCCAGCGCTTCCGCGAGCACGTGCGGCAAGTGCGAGACGCGGGCCACCGCCAGGTCGTGCTCGCGTGCTTGCGCCGGCACCACAACCGCGCCACAGAGAACGGCCAACCGAGCCACCTGTGTCCAGACCTCGGGGTCGACCCCGGGGTGTGTTTCCACTACCCAAGCGGCGTCGGCGAAGAGCTCCGCGAACGACGCCTCCCAGCCGGACTCCGCCGTTCCCGCCATCGGATGCCCACCGACAAATCGACGAGACAGGTCGTGCGCTTGCACGGCCGCCGTGATCGCACCCTTGACGCTCACCACATCGGTCAGGGGACAGTCGGGTGCGTGCTCGGCAATGGCCGCGAGCACCGCGTCGACGGCCGGCATCGGCACGGCGATGACGATGAGTGCGGAGGCCGCAGCAGCCCGGTCGAGCACGGCCGCGAGATCCGTCGAGGCGTCGAACCCGTCACCCCTGGCGGCCCGCACCGCCCCGTCGGACCGGTTGTAGCCGAAGGCGGTCCGACCAGCCGCAACGGCCGCGCGCAGCACCGACCCACCGATCAGACCGAGGCCGAGGACGCACACGGGAGGGTCGACGCCAGCGCTCATGGAAACAGACTGGCACACGACTTCAACAATTCCCCCTCTTCGGACTACCGTTGCGGCCATGGCAGCACAGCGCTCAAGCAAGAACAGCGCGAGCGGAGCGAACTACCGCAGCACCGGATCGTTCGAAGACGACGATCTGGAAGGTTTTGCCGTCGCCTGCATTCGAGAGGACGGCAAATGGCGGTGCACGCCGCTGGCCGCGAACGCTTTGACCAACCTACGGTCCGCCGAAACACAGTTACGTGAACTCCGCAGCTCAGGTGCGGTCTTCGGGCTCCTCGACGTCGATGATGAGTTCTTTGTGGTGGTGCGGCCAGCGCCATCGGGAACACGCTTGCTGATTTCCGACGCCACCGCCGCCATCGACTACGACATTGCCGCCGAGGTACTGGAAAAACTCAACGTCGACATCCCCGATATCGACCCGGACGAGCTCGATGATGTCGAGCCATGGGAAGAGGGGGACCTCGGAGTGCTCGCCGACCTCGGACTTCCGGAACCGGTAATGAGTGTGATCGTCGCCGAAACCGACCTGTATCCGGACGAGCAACTCGGGATGATCGCGCAGCGGCTCGGCTTCGCCAACGAGTTCGGCGCGGTGCTCGACAAGCTGCCCAGGTGACCGACGAGCAGATGATTCGGGCCGCGCTCGCGGTCGCTCGCACTGCCGGTCCACGCGATGTTCCGGTGGGCGCCGTCGCGTTCGCGGCGGACGGAACCGAGCTTGCCCGCGCCGTCAACGCCCGGGAGGCCAACGGCGATCCCACCGCACATGCCGAGATTTTGGCACTACGCCAGGCTGCTGCGGTGGTCAGGGACGGCTGGCATCTCGAGGGTGTGACGCTGGCAGTGACTGTGGAGCCCTGCACGATGTGCGCTGGCGCATTGGTGCTGGCCCGCGTTTCGCGGCTGATCTTTGGCGCGTGGGAACCGAAGACAGGTGCTGCCGGCTCACTGTGGGACGTGGTGCGGGACCGGCGACTGAATCACCGCCCGCAGGTGCGCGGCGGAATTTTGGCGACCGAATGCGCGCAGTTGCTGCAAGACTTCTTCGCCGCGCAGAAATAGCAACCGAGAACGCGTTCGATTTCACGCCGTGTTATCGCGCGGGTGTCAAGATTTCAGCTAACCCAGCGAGCACGCCGGACGAGTCAATCTAGGAGAAGAACCCCATGGGTATTGCAGATGACGCGAAGGACGCAGTGAGCGATGTCGTGTCGAAGGCCGAAGACCTCGCCAGCTCGGCCAAGGATGCGGCTACGGAAGCGGTTGACCGCATCAAGGACGTGGTAAGCGACGTCAAGGACAAGATCACCGGTAGCGGCAGCTAGGACGATTTAACGCAGGCTGTCGGATCCGGTAGAGTCTGCGGCGGTGGCGTGTCCGAGCGGCCTAAGGAGCACGCCTCGAAAGCGTGTGACGGGTAACCCCCGTCCGAGGGTTCAAATCCCTCCGCCACCGCCACAACTCCCCGCTTATTTTCCCAGGTGGGGAGTTATCTTTTGCCCTCACACCGGCTTCTACGGGCACACTTTGGGCACACTCGCCCGTGAACCAGGCGCATAAGCCGAGTCCATCGCCGCCGCCGCACGGTCCAAATCGGAGTCGAACAGGTCGGCGTAGACCCGCAGAGTCACGGCCGGGTCGGTATGCCCGAGCATCCGCGCCAGAGCGAGCACATTCACCCCAGCGCTCACCGCCAGGGAAGCGCACGTGTGCCGAAGATCGTGCGGAGTAATCTTCTGAACCCTGGCCCGCTTCACCGCCCCAGCGAACCATCCGCCATCCGACTTTGGCCGCGGCAAGTACTTCGACCCGTCGCCGAACACCAGCTCGTCACGGTCCCGGCCGCTGCACTGCACGGACAGCTCTTGGAGGACGAAATCGGGCACTGGCACTGACCGCACCTGCCTACTCTTCGTTTCCCCTACCGCGTGATCTACGCCGAGCTGGACAGCGTTGTCGGCTACCGTGAGCCGCTTCCGTAAGAACTCGACATCTCGCACCCGCAGCGCCACAGCTTCGCCCCAACGGACCCCGCAATAGGCCAGGACAAGCACCAGGCACCGATGCTGGCCGGATTCCTCGGCCAGGCGCTCAACATCGTCAGCAGACAGGTAGACATGCCGTTTCGAGCTCTTCCGCGGAAGGTTCTCGACACCCCTCGCCGGATTCGATCGCAACCGACGAGCCTTCACGGCGTCATCCAAGATGCCCGCCAGCACTCCATAGGCCCGAATGACTGTCGTCGCGCCGGACCCGGCCCGGCCCATGTCGCCGATCCACCGCTCGACCGCCGCTAGGTCAATATCCGTAAGGCGCTTGCTTCCCCAGCGAGGTTGCACGTGTATCCGCCAGGCTGATTCGAGCGTCCGGTAATTCGATGCTGCTACGTCAATTTCCTTGCGAGCCAACCAGTCCGGAGCAAGTTCGCCGATCGTTATCATTCCGAGCTTCGGCTGCACGTAGGAGCCGGTCATCTTCTCGACTTCAACGGTTGCTGCGAATGCCTCGGCGTCACGTTTCGTCTTGAAGCCGCGCTTCTTGGTCTGCTTCCTGTCGGGAGTGCGGTAGCGGACGAGATACCTTCGGCCGCTGGACGTTTCGTAAGGCTCAACGGTCGCCATTGGGCCGCTCCGCCGCTGTTCTCCGCTTCTTCGGTATCGGCTTCGGTTTGTCGGCGGCTCCAGTATTTTCGCCGGAATCAGGGGTCATATTCAGCGCAATGGACAGGATCTCGCGTAGCGTCATTTCCTTCGGACTCCCGATCTGGAACGGGAACGCCCAGCGCTGTCGGGCACGTACCTGCCAGTCGAACACTTTGCCCGCCCGCGTAAACGTGGATTCGCTCAGCGGAAGTTCAACGAGGAGCCATTTCCACAGCGCCCCGGCCTGGACCGTACCGACGCCAGTAGCGGAAACCTCCGCATCTGCGCTCTCCGCAACAGGCATCAGAAGTGTTGTGGGAGAGACGTCGAGCGCTACAGCCAGCGCCATCAGATCATCGACGTCGGCGCGCCTTGCGCCAGTTTCGATCTGACTCAGAGATGTGTGACTCATCGGCCGGCCGACCCGCTCCATTCGTTCCGACAGCTCCCGCAGAGTCCACCGATCCTTGCGGAGTCGCTTGATGTTCGCCCGAACCGCTTCTCCGGTCGCGTCGGTTTCGACCTTTCTTGTTGCCATGATCCGAATCATAGGTTTGATCTTGCAACCATCCAAGACTTGAGCTACAACTAAACAAGAGCCAACCGCATGGTTGGGAATTGTGGACAAGTTGACGGGAGCAACAATGACCGACCGCAGGCCCTTGGCGACGCCGAAGGAGCACGCCGCCTATCGCGGAGTGACCGAGCAATACCTCGCCCAGGAGCGCTACCTCGGCAACGGCCCCAAGTTCATCAAGACGGGCAAGCATGTGCGGTACCGGTGGGAAGACATCGACGCATGGCTCGCTGAACGCACCGTCACCCGCACAGACCAAGTGAGCGCCTGATGGTCTTCTCCCGTAGTGACTTCCGCGTAATCGGCAACGCCCGCAACGGCTTCCGGGTCTCACAGCGGGTCGGTGGTGGCTGGGAATCGCACGCCGACCGGTACGCGACCGCAGCCGAGGCCCGCGAAGCGATCGAAAGAATCATCTCCCGAGAGGCGGAACGGTGACCTTCGCCGATCACGCTGCCGCCTACGCGCGTGCCGGTTTCGAGATCTTCCCACTCACTCCACGAGGTAAGGCTCCGGCTACCGAGCATGGCCTACTCGACGCGACCACGGATATCGAGCAGATCGGCGAATGGTGGTCCCGTAATCCGAACTTCAATATCGGCATCCGACCGACCGAGGGCACGATCGTGCTCGACGTCGACCCACGCGCCAATGGCAGCCTCGACCAGCTCGGCCAGCTCCCCCCGACGTGGACCGCCGCCACCGGGGGAGGAGGCTGGCACCTCTGGTTCCGGTATTCCGGCAAAGCCCGCGGCAAGCTGGCAAACGCATCTGGGATCGACATAAAAAGCCGAACCGGCTACCTCGTCGCACCGCCGAGTATCCACCCGAGCGGCAACCGCTACGTCTGGCTCAACAAGACACCAATAGCCCGGCTCCCAGCACACCTACGCGGCCGCGTCGCACCCGCAACCATCACGGCCCGGCCGAGCACCAGGACACCGCTCCGCAGCAACGGTGAAGCGCTGGTTCGCTACGTCGAACAAGCACAGCCAGGAAGCCGAAATCACGCCCTCTTCTGGGCCGCTTGCCGCGCCCACGCCGAAGGTGGCGACCCTCGGCTGCTGCACGAACTGGTCACAGCCGCGGCCGGGATCGGACTAACCGCACGCGAAATCGAGCAGACAATGACGTCTGCGGCACGGAGAACCGCATGAGCGATGAAATCGACTACAGCGCTGCACTCGCCAGTCCCGAGGATGGCGCGCAGCTTCTCACCGACATACGCGAAACGATCGCCCGCTACTGCATCCTTCACAGCCCGCACGCCCTCGTCGCCGTGGTGCTGTGGGTCGCCGCAACACACTGCACAAGCGCATTCGAATACGCTCCGCGACTCGTCATCCGATCGGCAGAAAAACGCTCCGGCAAGTCGCGGCTCCTCGAGGTTGTCGACCCGCTCGTGCACAGCCCGCTCAGAGCCGTAAACGCGACCGTCGCATTCATCTTCCGCAGCCTCGACGAAGACCCGCCCCCGACCCTGCTGTTCGACGAATGCGACACGATCTTCGGGTCGAAGAAGGTCGCCGAGCAGAACGAAGACCTACGCGGACTTCTCAACGCCGGATTTCAACGCGGACTGCCCTTCGGTCGCACCGTAGGGCCGATGCACACGCCCGCCGAGTTCTCGACCTTCGCAATGGCCGCACTGGCTGGCATCGGCCGCATGCCCGACACCATCGAAGACCGCGCCGTCGTCATCGTCATGCGCCGCCGCAAGCCATCGGAAGTAGTGCAGCCGTACCGCACCAGGCGCGACCGCCCGGTGCTCGAAGAACTCAACAACCGGCTGACCGACTGGGCCGAGACCATCCTCGACCAACTCACCGGCTATGAACCACAAAACCTCGGCGTCGAAGACCGCGCCGCTGACGTCTGGGAACCACTCATCGCAGTCGCCGACCAAGCAGGAGGCGAATGGCCGGCACTCGCCCGAGCCGCCGCCGCCGCGATGGTCGCCGAAGCCGACGAAGACGAAGACGCATCCTCCACCAACATCAAACTGCTGACCGATATCAAGCACGTCTTCGACAAAATGCACGTCTCATTCCTCAAGTCCGACGCACTGTGCAACGAACTGCACCAGCTCGAAGAATCGCCGTGGAAACAATTCGATCTGACACCCTCGAAGCTCGGTCGCCGACTCCGCGAGTACGGCGTGAAAACCGGCTTCCAGGACAGCTACAAGAAGGTGCGCGGATACCGCCGCGACGACTTCCAAGACGCCTTCGAACGCTACCTTCCGGCCACTAACACGTCCGAAGGTGCCGAAGGCGTCCGAAATGGCTCTGACCAGCAAGAACGGTCGGACGCCTTCAAAAAGTCGGACACCTTCAAGGCGTCCGAGAATTTCAAGGTGTCCGAACAAAACCGCAGGTCAACACCCATCCGGACGGGATCGGACACCTTCGGACGGGTAAGTGCCCAGAAGCTCTGCAAACACTGCGGATACGCCTCCGTACCAGACGGCTACGACATGCACTTCGACTGCGCTCGCCTAGCCACCGCATGACCAGCAAATCCGACGCACGCGTCGCATACCCAATCACCGAGGAGAAACGCATGACCCACCACACCGACTACGACACCGCGCTCAGAATGGCGCGCATCAACCTCGGCTCCCGGCTCCGCAACCTCGCCGGCCGATCCCGCAACTTCGCCCCAGAACAGATCGAACAACTCCACCAACTGCTCGACACCTTCCGCGACACCAGCCGCCACACAAAGCGGGAGACGAAGTGATCCAAGACCTACCCGACACCAACGTCATAACCACAGCCAGCACAGGCAACGTCGCCCTCACCCTCGTGCTGCTCGACACCGACCAGTTGCTCCCGGTTATGACCTTCACCGACACCTTTGGCTCCAACTACAGGATCCGGCTGTCGGTCGACGACCTCGACACACTGCACCAATCGCTGAACCAGCTCGCCCAACTCGACGCCGACGAGTACGAGAACATCCGCGACACCCTCAAACGCAAGCGAGACCAAGCGTGAGGTTGGCGTCACGCCGCGTCGATTGGACATTGCGCTGGAACCCCAACCAACGCCGCCTCCAAATCCTCTTCGGCTCACTGGTCCTCCAGCTCACCGAAGGCGAAGCCCGCCACCTGGCCGACCGAATCCACGACACCCTCGAAGGAGAAGCACAGCAATGACAAGCAACCGGCTCGAATGGGAATCCCAGTTCGCAGACCTCGAAGCAAAGCGAGCGACCCTCGTCCAAGCAAAGTTCAACCTCACGCCCGGCCAGTACCAGCACGCCAACGATGAAGCATGGAGTCGACACGACCAGCCGCTGTGCAACCTGCATAAGTCGATCGCGCTCGAACTCGTCACCGCGGCGGCTCAACTGTGAAGCCGTGCATCCGCTGCGGTGAACCCGGACCCAGCACCTACTGCCCAGACTGCCAACCCACCGACACCAGGCCCCGCGACAAAAACCACACCCACTGGAACCCTCACCGCTGGGCCAAGCTCTCCCGCCGCCTCCGCAAAATGCAGCCCTGGTGCACCACATGCGGAAGCACCGACCGCCTCAGTGTCGACCACATCATCCCCGCCGCCCTCCGACCCGACCTCGCATACGAAACCACCAACCTCCAGGTGCTCTGCCTCACCTGCAACGGCCGCAAAGACGGCGCAACCAGGGGAGGAACCCCCGGCAAGGCACAAAGTTCGCCCCTGGTCAAGGCGCAAAGAGCGTTACACACTACAAGGCGTAGTAGATGAAGGCCGGTCCAAAGGCTGCTGTCGACCCCAGCCCGTTGCCGTTCCGGCCGCGGGTGACCGGCTCTGCTCGGTTCGGCAAGTTCACCGAGAAGTTCATCTACACCCCGAAGGGCACCGGTGCCCGCAAGGCCATGAGGTTGCGGCCCTGGCAGCTCGATCTCGTCGGGTCCGTGCTCGACGGTGATCCTCGGCCCAGGACTGCCGGTTGGATGCTGCCTCGTGGTCAAGGCAAATCGACGCTGGTCGCTGCTCTCGGTTTGTTCGACCTGATGCTCGGCGAAGAGGGTGCCTCCGTTGTGGTGGCAGCCCGTGATGAGCGCCAGGCCGGGATCGTCTTCGGCACGGCCCGCCGCATGGTGGAGCTGTCACCCGAGCTGCTGGACCGCGTGCAAGTGTTCAAGGAGCGCCTGGTGGTCCCGGAGCGTGGTGCATCGTTCGTGTGCCTGCCCGCCGAACCGAAGAGTCTGGAGGGTCTGGACTACACGACAGCGATCGTGGACGAGGCCGGTGTGGTCTCCCGCGACACCTATGAGGTTCTGACGTTGGCCCAGGGCAAGCGGGAGCAGTCGACCCTGATCGCGATCGGCACACCAGGACCGGACCCACACAACAACGTGCTCGCTGATCTGCGAACGTATGCCGCCGAGCATCCAGAGGATCGGTCCCTGGTGTGGCGGGAGTACTCCGCGGACGAATTCAAGGATCACCCGGTGGATTGCCGGCATTGCTGGGAGCTGGCGAACCCCGCCTTGGGCGACTTTCTGCACGAGGACGCGATGACGGCGTTGCTCCCACCGAAAACGAGGGAGGCGACGTTTCGGCGTGCCCGGCTGTGTCAGTTCGTCACCGACACCGATGGCGCGTTCCTGCCAGTGGGTACATGGACGGCGCTAAGCACCGGGCACGGTGTCCCGGACGGTACCGAGGTCGTCATCGCCCTAGATGGCAGCTTCAGTGACGACACGACGGCGCTGCTGGTGGGCACTGTCGCCGCCGAACCGCACTTCGACGTAGTACAGGTATGGGAACGCCCGAACAATGACGACAGCTACCGCGTACCCGTCGCCGAAGTCGAGCAGACCATCCGAGACTGCTGCCGCCGCTGGCGAGTGGTGGAGATCGTCGCCGACCCGTTCCGCTGGACCCGCACCCTCCAGGCCCTCGAAGCCGAGAAGCTGCCCGTAGTCGAGTTCCCGCACTCACCGGCCCGATTGACCGCCGCAACCACCGACCTCTACAGCGCCGCCACCAACGGCCGGCTAACGCACTCCGGTGACCCCCGACTGGCTGCACACGTCGCGGCCGCAGTGATCACCGAGGACGCCAGAGGAATGCGCTTATCCAAGGCGTCCCGGTCCCGGCACGCCCGAAAAATCGACCTCGCCGCATGTCTGGTGATGGCTCACTCCCGCGCGACCTGGCGCGCCACCAGGAAAACCCGAAGAAAGACAAGGAGTTTCAAATGACCGACCAGCTCACCCTGCTACTTGAGAAGCTCGACGAACCCGCCGCCCGCTACTACCAGCTCGACCAGTACTACAACGGCGACAGCCCGCTATCGTTCCTCGCCCCGGAGGTCGCTGCATCCCTCGGCGGACGACTGCGCAAGGTAAGCGTCAATATCCCTCGGCTGCTGGTGGATTCAATCGCCGAACGCCTCCGCGTCACCAGCTTCGCTGGCGTCGACGTCTGGGGCGATTGGCTGCGCAACGATCTCGACCAAACCAGCCACATCGCCCACCGGGAAGCGCTGGTGCTGGGCAACAGTTACGCGATCGTGTGGGCCGACCAGTACGGGCGACCGCGAGTCACCATCGAATCCGCGAAACAGGTTGCTGCCCTCTGTGATCCCGGTACCCGCACGATCACCGCCGCGATCAAACGCTGGGAGGACGACAAGCGGACCTATGCGATTGTGTACGGCCCGAACGAGATCGTCCGTTACGAGGCCAACCACACTGGCGCAACGACCGCGGGATTCAAAGTTGTTGAGTCCATAGCGAATCCGCTCGGCATACCGCCTGTTGTGAGGTTCACCAACACTGCCCGGTTACTCGACGAGGGCCGCTCGGAGATGACCGACGTGCTCGATCTCTCCGATGCCCTGGTGAAACTGACCACCGACATGCTCGTCGCGTCCGAGTACGGCGCCCGTCCTCGCCGCTGGGCAACCGGTGTGGAGTTGACCGAGGAACCCGAACTCGACGACGACGGCAACGAAACCGGTGACATGGTGACCACGAACCCGTTCCCGGAAACCGACAGAATGCTGATCTCGGAAGCAGCCGACGCCAAGTTCGGGCAACTCGCCGGCTCCGACCTCGGCGGGTACGAAGCCGCTACCGGGATCATCATGCGCCAAATATCGGCCGTGTCTGGTTTGCCGGAACACATGCTCGGGATCGGTGGCGACAACCCAACCTCGGCTGATTCCATCCGTGCCTCGGAGGCCGCGCTCACCGCACGCGCCGAAGCCCGCCAGGCCCAATTCGGGAGGAGCTGGGAACAGGTCGCCCGGTTGATGACCGCGGTAACAACCGGTGCCGACCCCCAGCAGGTCGACTGCCGTGTCCAGTGGGCCGACCCGTCGACCCGCAGCGAAGCACAACTTGCCGATGCCACCGTGAAGCTCTTCCAGGCGGGCATCATTCCGGCGTCGACGGCGTTGGCCCGGTTGGGATACTCCGCGGACGAGATCACCGAGATACGAGCCGCCCGCCGCGGCGAAGCACTCGACGCCCAAGCTGTCGACCTGACCAAGCTCGTCTCGTGAGTTACCGCGACACCCTCGTGCAGCTCGCCGACGACACCGAGCGCCAGGCCCTCACCATCTACAGCCGATTCCTGGCCGGTGAACTATCACGTGACGAAACAGTGGCCTACCTCGCTGCCGTGATCGCACGAGGCAACGCACAAGCCGTGACGCTGGCTGACCTTGCGCTCGCTTCGGAGTTGATGGTGCAGCTCGGCGAAGCCGTACCCGTCACCGGCACCGTACTGCCGAGCGGAGACACCGACCGGTTGACGAGAGCCGCGTCCACCGTGCTCGTCGTCGCCGAGACTTCGCCGGTCCCGGATGCCATCGTGTCCCGGCTAGCGCGATCGGAACCATTGGAAACCGCAGCGAAGGCATACAGCCAGGGGATGAGTGAAAGCAAACTCGTCCGCGGATGGGTACGGCAGAAATCAGCGAACGCCTGCCAGCTCTGCCAATGGTGGTGGCGCGACGGCCGCGTCTGGCCCGCCAGCCATCCGATGCCCACACATAAAGGCTGCACGTGTACACCCAAACCCGTTGTCAGAGATGACATTCAACAACTGAGTTACACGAAGAGAGGACAGTCTTATGACCAGTACCGAGCAGGTCTCGACCGACGAGCCGGCCACTGAGATGGCAACCTTGGGCGAAATGACCACGGTTGGCGACGAAGCAACCACGGCCGGAAACGATGTTAACGATGACATGCTTTCCGGTGACGCCACCGAAAACGACCCCGCCGATGCCTTAAGCCAGAGTGAGGGCACTGAGGAACCTGAGACGTTCCCTCGGGAGTATGTGGAGAAGTTGCGCCAGGAGAACGGCAAATACCGTCAGCGTGCAGCCAAGGCCGACGAGTACGCCCAGCGCCTCCACGTCGAACTCGTCAGAGCCACCGGACGACTGGCCGACCCCACCGACCTGCCGTTCGACCTAGAGCACCTGGAGGACGGCAACCTCGAGGACGCGATCGACAAGTTGCTCGAGCACAAGCCGCACCTGGCGTCACGTCGACCGAAGGGCGACATCGGGCAAGGCGCAACACCGAGCAGTGCGTCGGTTGACCTGGCCGGGATTCTGCGCTCCAGGGCATGATCTAGCCGACTGATACAAATAGTGCGACAATGAAGGGGATGCCTGCTGGCCGGGTATCCCCTTCAACTGTCCTGGCGACACGGGAACCACCTAATCCCTTCTCGCCCAAGGACATATCTCATGGCTGAAACCACCGCCACCAATCCCCAGCTTCTCAACGACCAAGTTGCTTCCCTGCTGGTGCAGCCATTGGAAGCTGCATCCGTCGTGCTCTCGTCCGGCCCTCGCATCTTCGACACCGCCGGCCAACTCCGCATCCCCAAGCTCACCGGAGGCGCAACCGTCTCGTTCGTCGCCGAAGGTGCCCAGATTCCCGACACCGCCGACGTCACGTTCGACGAGCTAAGCCTCATGCCCACCGAACGCACATCACTGAAGGTGATCCTGCGATACACCCGCGAGCTGGTGCGCCAGTCCGTCATCGGCATTGACGCCGTGCTGAAGGCCCGCCTCGTCAAGGACGTCGCCGACGCACTCGACACCGCCCTGCTGACCGGCACCGGCGCTTCCAACAGCATCAAGGGATTGATCAACCAGACCGGAGTCACCACCGGCACGCTCGACGTCACCGACCCGGACTCGCTGCTCGACGCGATCGCCGCACTCAACGCCGACGAGGTCACCCCGAACCGGTGGCTGCTGTCCGGTGCCGACTTCGCCGCCCTCCGCAAGCTCAAGGAAGGCACCAGCTCCAAGCGGTACCTACTCGAACCCGACCCCAGCAAAGCCAGCGGCACCATGCTGTTCGGGATTCCGGCCACGGTCACGAACAAGCTCCCGGCCGGTAAGGCGATCCTCGCGGACTTCTCCAACATCGCCGTTGCTCGCGACACCTCGCCATCGGTCACGGTGCTGTCGGAGCGCTACGCCGAGTTCGACGAGATCGGCCTCCGCGTGACCTGCCGCTACGACCTCGGCCTCTTGCACCCCGAGGCTGTCGCCGTACTCACGAAGACCCCGTAAGTGGTCACCGGAGAACAGGTTGCCGACTTCCTCGGCCAGGGCACCAACGACTCGCTGATCGCCCTGGCCGAGCAAGCCGCACCGATCGTCACCGTCATGGTCAAGGCATACACCCGCGGCAACGGCTTCGACACCCGCGGCGAACCCAACGACGAACTCGCCGCCGTCATCACCACCGCCACCGCCCGCCTCGTCGCCAACCCCGAACAGCTCGACCAAACCATCGGGTCGGTCGGCGTCCGAGGCGCATTCCAAGGCTGGAACCTCGCCGAGACGTTCGTCCTCAACCGGTACCGGAAGAGGGCACAGTGATCCTGCACGATCGCGTCACCATCCAACTCACGGTCAACGGCGGCGAGCTGGACGAGTACGGCGACCCGATCACCACCACAACCACCTACCCGAACGTGCCCGCCGAAGTGCACCCACTCGACACCCAAGCAGTCCTCACCGAGTCCAGAGACGCGGTGATAAGCCGCTACCGGATCGTGCTGGCCCCCGTGGTGGACATCCCGCCCAACATCGGAGACGCGCTACGCATCTCTTGGGGTCCGTTCACCATCGACCCCAACTATCCGATGACCGGCCTGTTCGTCGACGGCACCGTCGAACGCCACTACCTCCGCGGCCGGCTACACCACTACGAACTGATCTCGAAGTCCGTCGTCTAAGGTTGGTCCGGTGGGCACATATTGGGCACACTTGGGCACGAGTAACACGTATCCAACGTGAACGACACTGATATGTTTTAGCAGGTCAAGGCAACTCTGACCGGCTGACCAGGGCGGCGGCGAGGATTCAAATCCCTCCGCCACCGCAACCAGCCCCTGTTCTGTTAGCGCAGGTCGGGGGCTTTTTTGTGACCATCGCGCGGCTAGTGAACCGGGAGGCGGCCTGCACATCACGGCACGCGTGGACTACGCGGTGCGGGCGCTGTTGGAGCTGGCCCGCACCGACGGTGTGCCAGCTAAGGCCGACGCTCTCTCGGCGGCTCAATCGATCCCGCAGAAGTATCTCGAAGCCGTTCTTGCCGACCTGCGCCGCGCGGAATTGGTGTTGAGCCGGCGAGGCCCCGAAGGGGGCTACTGGCTCGCTCGACCGGCCGCCGAGATAAGCGTGGCCGACGTCATTCGCTCGGTCGAAGGGCCGCTGGCGTCGGTGCGCGGTGAACGGCCCGAGGACGTCAGCTATACCGGCGCGGCGCAGTCGCTCCAGCGGGTATGGATTGCCGTGCGCGTCAATTTACGTGCCGTCCTCGAACACGTCAGCATCGCCGACATCGCGACCGATAATTTGCCGGAATTTGTGGACAGGTTGATAGCCGATCCGCAGGCCTGGCGGCGCAGGTAACAGCTTTCGGTGTGGACTCGATAACGCCAATTGACGGCCGATCAGTCGGCGTGATGCAGTTCCACTTGATATCAGCGTCGGGATTAATTCGAGGAGTCTCACTATGAACCTTCGCCGTTGGGCGCGCGGGTTGGTCGGTTTGGGTGTAATCGGTGCGGCATTTATTGCTCCCGGCGTTGCTGCGGCGGCGCCGCCCGTGCCGTTTCCGCAGGTCGTGCAGATGCTCGGCTGCGGTCAGCAATTCCCCTTCACGCTCACCTTCCTGACCGCGCAAAGCGGCCCGGAGGTCGGACCCGGCCAGATTCGGGTTCAGGCACAGCCGGCGGTGCCGTGGGCCGGTGGCGCAAACCGAATGGGCATCGGCTGGCTCAACACCAATACCCTCGCGGCGGGATTTGTTCCGCTCAACCCGGGCCCAGGCGCGTCGCTGTGGGCGACCATCAACAGCGGACCCGGCAATGTGGTGTTGACCGCGACTCCGTTGGACCCGTCGCTGTGCCAGATGAACGGCACGATCGGCATGTTCCAGGTTTAAGCGCCCCTTAACGCTGCACCGACCCGACGAGACCGAACGAATGGCTGCGCCAAGCGCGGATTTTTGAGCCATTCGTTCGGTCTCGTCGGCATTCCGGCGGTGCATTCCGGACAAACGACACGCCGACCTTCGCCCAAAAGCCCCAAATGTGACGAACGTCCCTATGGTTGGTTGCTGACCGTAGGTAACTTTCGACGAGGGGACGAAGCGCGTGAAGAAACTTGCCATCGTGGCTGCGGCGGGATGTGCGGCCCTGGCTTTGGCAGGCTGTTCCGATAACGACACGAATCCGGTGCCCGCGAGCAGTAGTACTGCGGCGGCGACCACCACCAGCAGCGCGACCGCACCCGGAGGCGTACCGGCACCGGCGCCCGGTGGCGGGCAGTCAGGAACAAGCGGTGGCGGCAATGGTGGTGGAAATAGCAACGGCGGCGGCCAAGCGCCGGCGCGCACGACACCCGGAGCTCCGGCACCGACAACGACCCAGGCTCCTGGGCCGACGACCACGCAGGAAGCTCCGGTGACGACCACCGAGGAGCCTGAACCTACCTCGGAGGCTCCTAAAACGACCGCTGAGGAGCCTGTGACGCCGACGACTGTTCCGAATACTCCAGCGGCTGAAGAAGAGTCACCGGCTTCGGGCGGCCAATAACGCAGCTCGGATTCGCTCGCGCCTGCGCCCGCTGAAATTGCGGGCGCAGGCTGTCGCAACCAACCGGTAGTCTTCGATCACCATGCTTCTCAGACTGCTTCGCACGTATCTGCGCCCCTACCGCGTCGAGCTCATCGGGGTAGTTGTGTTGCAGCTGATCTCGGTGCTCTCGTCGCTGTACCTGCCCAGCCTCAACGCCGACATCATCGACTTCGGCGTGGTCAAGGGCGATATCGGCTACATCTGGACGACGGGTCTGCTCATGATCGTCGTCACCATCCTGCAGATCGCTTGCTCGGTCGGCTCGGTGTTCATGGGCGCGAAGGCTGCCATGGGTGCTGGTCGGGACATGCGCAGCGCCTTGATCCACCACGTCGGCACCTTTTCCTCCCGCGAACTCGGCAAGTTCGGTGCGCCCTCGCTGATCACCCGCAACACCAACGACGTGCAGCAGGTTCAGATGCTGATCGTGATGAGCGCCGTCATCATGGTGATGGCGCCGATCATGTGCATCGGCGGGATCGTGATGGCCCTGCGCCAGAACCTCGGACTGTCCTGGATCCTGCTGATCGCCGTCCCGGCGCTCGGACTGTCCATGGCGTTCATCATCTCGCGCATGGTCCCCGCATTCCGGACCATGCAAACCAAGATCGACGCGGTAAACCGGGTGCTGCGCGAACAGATAACCGGTATTCGGGTGGTGCGCGCGTTCGTACGCGAACGCCATGAGACGTGGCGCTTCGGTGTGGCCAACACCGAACTCACCAACGCCGCGTTGACGGTTGGCCGCCTGGCCGCGCTGATGTTTCCCGCGGTGATGCTGATCAGCAACCTCACGACGATTGCCGTGCTGTGGTTCGGCGGTCATCGGATCGACGCCGGCGAAATGCAGATCGGCTCCATCACCGCCCTGATCAGCTACATCATGCAGATTCTCATCTCGGTCATGATGGCGTCCTTCATGGCCATGATGTTGCCGCGCGCCGCGGTCTGCGCAGAGCGGATCAGCGACGTCCTCAATACCGAGTCCTCCGTGGTGCCGCCACTGCACCCGCACGCCTTCCGGGCGAATCCGGGTTACCTGGAGTTCTCGCGTGTCGAATTTTGCTACCCGGGTGCCGATGAACCGGTGTTGCGCGACATCAATTTCCACGCTCGCCCGGGCGAGACCACCGCGATTATCGGTGCCACTGGTTCCGGCAAGAGCACGTTGCTGGCCCTGATTCCCCGACTCCTCGACGTCACCGACGGCGCCCTCTACGTCGGTGAATCGGACGTGCGTGATCTGGACCTGACCGCGCTTCGCGCCGAGGTCGGCTGGGTGCCGCAGCGCGCCTACCTCTTCTCCGGCACCGTTGCGAGCAACCTCAGGTACGGCAACCCGGACGCGACCGACGAGGAGCTGTGGCGTTGCCTCGAGATCGCCCAGGCTGCCGACTTCGTGCGGGACATGCCGCTCGGGCTGGAGAGTCCGATTTCCCAGGGCGGGATCAACGTGTCTGGCGGGCAACGACAACGCCTGGCCATCGCCCGCGCGCTGGTGAAGAAGCCGAGCGTGTATCTGTTCGACGACTCGTTCTCCGCGCTGGACCTCGGCACGGACGCCCGGCTGCGGGCAGCGCTGGAACCGGTGGTTGCCGATGCGACCGTGATCATCGTTGCCCAGCGCGTCTCGACGATCCGCGATGCCGACCAGATCATCGTGCTCGACGATGGTGCGATCGTCGGCATTGGCCGCCACGACAAGTTGGTCCGCGACTGCCCGACATATGCGGAGTTCGTTGAATCGCAGCTCTCGGTGCAGGAGGCAAACCTGGAAGGTCGGCCGGTATGACGCGCCCCGGAATGCCGAACCCCGGCGCGCCAGACGCCCGCGCGAAGGCCTTCGGTCCGTCGCTGCGGCGCATGCTCGGTCGGCTGCGGCCCGAGCGACCGATGCTCATCGCAATCTTCACGCTGGCGATCATCAGCGTGATCCTCACGGTGCTGGGCCCGCGGATTTTGGGTAAGGCGACCGACCTGATCTTCAACGGGATTGTCGGACGGCAATTGCCGCCTGGGATCACCAAGCAGCAGGCCATCGACGGGCTGCGCGCGCAGGGCCAGAACCAGGTTGCCGACATGATCAGCGGGATGAACGTCATCCCTGGTCACGGTGTAGATTTCGGTGCGGTCGGCCGGGTGCTCGGCATTGTCCTTGCCCTCTACCTGGCGTCGGCCGTGTTCGCATGGTTGCAGGGTTACCTGCTCAACATCGTCATCCAGAAGACCATCAAGCGGTTGCGCGGTGACGTCGAGGACAAGGTCCACCGGTTGCCGTTGAGCTACTTCGACGGCGCTGCGCGCGGTGACATTCTCAGCCGCGTCACCAACGATGTGGACAACGTCGCGCAGAGCCTGCAGCAGACGATGAGTCAGCTCCTGATGTCGGTGTTGTCGGTACTGGGAATCCTGGCGATGATGCTGTGGATCTCGCCGCTGCTCTCGCTGATCGCGCTGCTGTCGATTCCGGTGGTCGCGATCGCGACCGCGCAGATCGCGAAGCGATCCAAACCGCACTTCGTCGACCAGTGGAAGCACACCGGCACGTTGAACGCGCAGGTCGAAGAGGCCTACACGGGCCATGAGCTGGTCAAGGCTTTCGGCCGCAGCGCCGAGGTCGAGGCATCCTTCGACGAATGCAACGAGCAACTCTTCCAGTCGAGCTTCCGCGCCCAGTTCATCTCCGGCCTCATCATGCCGACCGTCATGTTCCTGGGCAACGTGAACTACGTGCTGGTGGCCGTGGTCGGTGGTCTGCGCGTGGCGTCCGGCCAGATCAGTCTGGGTGAGGTGCAGGCCTTCATCCAGTACTCGCGCGAGTTCAACCAGCCGCTCATGCAGGTCGGGTCGATGATCAACCTGCTGCAATCCGGTGTCGCGTCGGCCGAGCGGATCTTCGAGTTGCTCGACGCCGAAGAGCAGGTCGCCGATCCGACGCACGAGGACAGCGTTGCCGTCGATCGCGGACGCGTCGAGTTCGCCGATGTTTCGTTCCGCTACGCCCCGGATCAGCCGCTGATCGAGGACCTGTCGCTGGTTGCCGAACCGGGCCAGGTGGTGGCTATCGTCGGCCCGACCGGCGCCGGCAAGACCACGCTGGTGAACCTGCTCATGCGTTTCTACGAAATCGATTCGGGCGCAATAACTATCGACGGCGTCAACATCAAACACATGACGCGGGCGCACCTGCGGTCACGCATCGGGATGGTTCTGCAGGACACCTGGCTGTTCGGCGGCACAATCCGCGAGAACATCGCCTACGGCAACCCGCTCGCCACCGACGAGGAGATCGTCGCGGCGGCCCAGGCCGCGCACGTGGACCGCTTCGTGCACACTCTGCCGCTCGGGTACGACACCGTGATCGACGAGGAGGGCGCCGGCGTCAGCGCGGGGGAGAAGCAGCTCATCACGATCGCGCGCGCGTTCCTGGCCAAGCCCTCGATCCTCATCCTCGACGAAGCAACCAGCTCGGTCGACACCCGCACCGAGTTGCTGGTGCAGCAGGCCACCAAGGCCCTGCGCAGCGACCGAACGAGTTTCGTTATCGCACATCGTCTTTCCACGATCCGCGACGCGAACCTGATCGTCGTCATGGAACACGGCCAAATCGTCGAACAGGGCACTCACGATCGGCTGCTCGCGGCGCAAGGCGCGTACTACCGGCTGTACAACAGCCAGTTCGTCGGGGCGGCGGTTTGACGGAAGGCCGCGCTCAGTTCGGTTTCCGCATCGGTGCTCGCCTGCCGGGCCGGCACGGCCGAACCGGAACGATCGCCACCCCGCACGGCGAGATCCAGACACCGGCCTTTATCCCGGTTGGCACCAAGGCCACCGTCAAGGCTGTGCTGCCGGAAACGATGAAGGAGCTTGGCGCGCAGGCCCTTTTGGCCAACGCCTACCACCTCTACCTACAACCCAGTCCCGAGATCATCGATGCGGCGGGTGGCCTGGGCCGGTTCATGAACTGGGACCGGCCCACATTCACCGACAGCGGCGGATTCCAGGTGATGTCGCTCGGTGTGGGCTTCAAGAAGGTGCTTGCCATGGAGGCGGTCGGCCATCAGTCCGACGAGGTGATCGCCAAAGGTAGGGAGCGGCTGGCCAAGGTCGATGACGACGGCGTCACGTTCACCTCGCATCTCAATGGCTCGCGGCACCGGTTCACTCCTGAGATTTCGATGCAAATTCAGCACCAACTCGGCGCTGACATCATGTTCGCGTTCGACGAGTTGACCACCTTGTTCAACACCCGCGAATACCAGGAGACCTCGCTGCAGCGGACCCACGATTGGGCGGTCCGGTGCATGGACGAACACGACAGGTTGACCGAAACCCGACGTCACCGTCCGTACCAGGCGTTGTTCGCTGTCATCCAGGGCGCGCAGTACGAGGACCTGCGTCGCAAGGCCTGCCGTGGACTGGCATCGATAACCGGACCGTCCGGCAATGTCTTCGACGGTTACGGCATCGGCGGCGCGATCGAGAAACACAACCTCGGCGCGATCGTCGGCTGGTGCAGCGACGAACTACCGGAAGACAAGCCCCGGCACATGCTCGGGATCAGCGAACCGGAGGACCTGTTCGAGGCCATCGCGAACGGCGCCGACACCTTCGACTGCGTGAATCCGTCGCGGACGGGCCGCAACGGTCGCGTCTACACGCTGGACGGGCGGTTCAACGTGGACACCAGCCGATTTCGGCGCGATTTCACCCCGATCGACGACGCCTGCGACTGCTACACCTGCGGGCATTACACCAAGGCGTACCTGCACCACCTGTTCAAGGCCAAGGAGATGCTGGCCGCCACCCTGTGCACGGTTCACAACGAGCGCTTCACAATTCGCCTGGTCGACGCCATCCGCGACAGCATCACCGACGGCACGTTCGACGACTTCCACGAGCAGGCCATGGCGCGCTGGAAGAACTGATGTCACATCTGCCGGTGCTGTCTCGTCCTTGTGGTGTAGGCCGAATCAGAAAGGGACCGTGATGGAACCGCGTTTCGCAATGTATGGAAATGAACTCGCAATGAAGTTCGTCAAGCGGATCAACAGCGCCGCCGCCGTCATCGACGATTCGTCGCTGCCGCGGTCCACCGCGGAATTGGTGCGGTTGCGGGCCAGCCAGATCAACGGCTGCGGCTTCTGCACGGACATGCACACCAAGGACGCCTTGCACGCCGGCGAAAGCCAAACCCGCCTCAACCTCGTTGCGGCCTGGCGAGAGGCGACGGTGTTCACCGAGGCCGAACGCGCCGCACTCGCTTTAGCGGAGGAGGGCACCCGGATCGCGGATGCGGCGGGTGGCGTCAGCGACGACACGTGGGCGCAGGTGACCAAGCATTACGACGACGATCAGATCGTGGCACTGATTTCGACCGTCGCCATGATCAACCTGTACAACCGGCTCAACGTGATCGCGCGGACTCCGGCAGGCGACTACCAGCCGGGTCAGTTCGGTTAAGCGTAGGTGGGTTCGCGCTTCTTGATGTAGGCGATGACGCGGTAGGTGATTGGCATGACGACGACCTCGACGAGCGTCTTCCACACGAAACCGACGATCACATAGTTGATGAAGTCGGGCCACGTCGTGATGCCGATCGCCCCCGCGGCGATGGAACAGAAGATCAGCGTGTCCGCGAACTCGCCGACGATTGTCGACCCGATCAGCCGAGCCCACAGATGCTTCTCCTTGGTGCGTTCCTTGATCAGCACCAGCACCTTGGAGTTCAGCAACTGCCCGATGAAGTACGCGGTGAGGCCGGCGATCACCAGCCGCGGGACCACGCCGACCACCGTGTGGAAGGACTGTTGGTTCGCGTAGAAAGCCGCCGGCGGCAGTTCGGTGGCGATCCAGAAGCAGAACGACGCCAGCACCAGGGCGCCGAAGCCGAGGTAGATGGCTCGCCTGGTCGCGCGGAAGCCGTACACCTCGCTCAACACGTCGCCGCAGACGTAGGCGAGGGGGAATAGAAAGAATGCGCCGTCGGTGTTGATCGGCAGTATCTGCAGCGGGCCGAGTGTCAGGTCGTGACCGCCCAGGAAAGCGACGCCCTTGGTGGCGCACACGTTCGAGATGATGAGCGTGGCGGTGAACACGGCCACGATCGTGGGGTAATAACTGCTGGTGACGTGCGCATAGGCGGTGTGATCAGCGGGGACGTGCTGTTCGTGCGTCTTGACCGGTTGTTCGGGCACCGACGTCATGTGTATCGGTAGGGTGCGTCGCCGTTGCTGGAGGCGACGATCAGGGCCACAACCCACACCACGCAGATGATCAGGCCGAGGATGGAGAGCACCAAGCCGGCGATGGCCAGGCCCTTGGGCTCACGACGGATTCCGATCGCGGAGAGCACCAGTCCCGGCAGCACCAGGATCCAGGCGAGAAACCCGAAGGGGATCGACGCGAGGAAACCGAGGAGGCCCACGACGAAGCCGGCGGTCCCGAGGCCGTTGCTCTGCTGAATCGGCCCGCCTGGAAAGCCAGGCTGCTGCGGGTACTGGTTCCATTGCGGCGCGCCATAGCCCGGAGTCGGATATGGCGGCTGACCGTACGGCGCCGGACCGGGGCTACCGAAGTTGCCGCCGCTGTACGGGTACCCCGTCGCCGGAGGCTGTTGCGGGTACTCGCCGTACTCCGGTTGCGTCATGTCTGCATGCTAATACGCCTGAGTTGTGCGTTTGGTTCTCACGTCTGCACTACCCAGGGGTCTCGGGGTAGCGCTCGCGGGTCGAAACGGGCGAGCAATTCCTCGACCGTCGGAGATGACCCCGCCGGCGCCAGCCTGAGCGAGGACGCGATGAGCCCGCGCACCTGCGCCGGCGACCGTCCTAGACGCAGTTGGTCGTGCAGTGTCACCGCGCCGTCGCGTTTGGCCAACCGCTGACCGCGTGAGTTCACTGCGAGGGGAACATGCGCGTAGCGGGGCACCGGCAGCCCGAGCAGCGACGCGAGATACGCCTGCCGCGGCGTGCTCGGCAACAAATCGTCGCCACGAACCACCTGGTCGACGCCTTGCGTGGCGTCGTCGACCACGACGGCCAGGTTGTACGCGGGGGTGCCGTCGCCGCGCTGCACCACAAAATCGTCGACGAGCCCGGTGTAGCTGCCGTGCACTTCGTCATCGATCGTGAAGGTTGTTGTCTGGGTGAGCAGGCGAAGTGCGGGTGGCCGGTCAGCCCGACTGCGGCGTTCGGCGCGCTCGGCATCAGTGAGATTTCGGCAGGTGCCCGGGTATGCGCCCTGTGGCGCGTGCGGGGCGGTTACTGCCTGCTGTATTTCTTTTCTGGAGCAATAGCATTCGTAGACCAGGGCGTTGTCGCGTAATCGCTCCACCGTCTTGGCGTACAACGGTTTTCGGCCTGACTGCCAGGCGACCTCGTCATCCCAGGTTACCCCGATGGCGCTGAGGTCATCGAGTTGGCGTTGTGCGGCGCCCCGACGAACCCGGTCGAGGTCCTCCATGCGCAACAGGAAACTGCGACCGGTCGAACGGGCAAAGAGCCAGGCCAGCAACGCAGTTCGTAGGTTGCCCAGGTGTAGATCGCCCGATGGCGTGGGTGCGAACCGGCCAGCGCCGCTAGGCATCTGTGCAGACCAGCTGCGGTCGCAGTGATAGAGCCGCGAGCGGGGCGTTGGAATCGAGTTGCCGCAGTAACTCATGGGCGAATTCGGTGAGCCCGGCCAGATCGGTGCCGTAGGGTCCGGGACGCGGATAGTCAGCCAGGCGGGCTATCGCCCGCAGCAGGAGGGTGCGCGCGCCCTTGGGATTTCCGCGCTGAATATGTGTGATGCCCACGGCCAGTTGAGCGAGGCCTTGCCACAGCATGCGCTCGGAGTCGGGACAGCTCTTCCAGGCTGCCTCCAGCACCTCATGGGCATTGAAGGCAAGCCCGGAATCGAGCAGTTCTTGGGCATACTCCAGCGTGCTTGTCGGCGGTAAATTCAGGTCGTCCGGGATTCGCTCGACACCTTCTGAACCCATCGGCAACGGCCGGCCCCGCGCGTCCCGCGGCCGTGCATTGCGTGCCCTGCCTTCGTCGTCACGGTCGCGCGTCGCCACGCAGCCATGATTGCGCATCAAAAGGCCAACGGCCCAACCGGAAGTCCCGGTCGGGCCGTTGGCTTGGGAATTACTTGCTCGCCGGCGGCGGGGTGAACGGCTTGATGTGCGCCTGGTAGACGTAGTTGCCGAGCGCGACAGCGGCCGTCGGGGCACCGACCACCACGGCTCCGCCGAGCGCGCCGATCGGAGCCATCAAGGCAGCACCGGCGATGCAGCCACCGATGGGTCCGCCACCGAGCAGCATTGCCAGCGGCGCGGTTGCGACAGCACCAACGCCCGCACCGAGCACGCAGCCCACCGGGGCGGCGGCGACGGCACCGCCAGCGGCTCCGACCGTCGCGCCGGTGGCGACGGTGTCCTTCATGCGAGTGAATTCCCACTGCTCACGGTCGTTCCAGGTCTTGAAGCGTGGGTCCGGGGCGTCGGCAGGGTTGGTGCCGGGCACGGTGGCAACCGCCGCGGCCTGCTTGACCGCTGGCGCGGCAGCGGGCGCCGGGCTCGGCGCGCCGACCAGGTTGAGGACCGGCTCCAAAACGGTGTTCGGCACCGCGACGGGACCCACCGGAGTGTCAACGTTGGTGGTCTGGTCCGGGCCACCGTTCACAGTCGAGCTGGCAGGAGTGACCGGCGCCGGAGCAGGGGCCGCGTTCGCGGTCGCAGCGGTGGTGCCGATCGCGGCCGCAGTCAACGCTGCAACGGCGGCGTACTTCTTGATCTTCATGGTCGTGTTCCTTCGGTCATCGCCGATCGGGTTGCGACCGGCGCGGTCGTCGTACACCGACCTCTTCGCGGTGAACACAGCGATCGAATACCGGTTCGGTAAACGGACGGTTACCTCATGGGAACGGAAGGGAAAGCGGATATGTACATTCGCTCATCACAGAAATATTGCGCCCGAACGCATTTCGAAACCTTCGGGAAATGTCCGATACGGGCGATTCGCTAACGATAAACGGCAAGGTGGTCATGCAAAAGCCCCCGGCTGCATTTGGGTGCACCGGGGGCTCCTGCGTGTGGCGGAGGATAGGGGATTTGAACCCCTGAGGGCGTTAACCCAACCCGCGTTCCAGGCGAGCGCCATAGGCCACTAGGCGAATCCTCCGCGCTGGAGTCTACCGCAGCTCTGCTGCGGCTCCTCCATCGCTGCGGTTTCGCCTCGTGGCCTTGGCCGCTGTGTTTGTTGGGCCGACAGACACCCGTTCGGCGTGGTGGGCGGTTGCACCGCTACACTCGACTGCGGATCCCGCGCGGCGCGCATCCTGTGAACTCCCCCAGGGCCGGAAGGCAGCAAGGGTCAACGGGCTCTGCCGGGTGCGCGGGGTCCCCTAAATTCCCCGGCTGCCACCCGATCTCCAGTGTCGAAAGGCCGCAACAGTAATGCCAAGCCAGACCCAGATCGGGTTGATGAATCCAGACGAGCTTCGCGCCGAGTTCGAGCGGCAGTCGGCGCGTTACGAGCAGCTCAAGAGCCAGAAGCTGACCCTGGACCTCACACGCGGCAAGCCGTCCCCGGAGCAGCTCGACCTGTCCAATCGCCTGCTGGAGCTCCCCGGCGAGGACGACTACCGCGACGCCAACGGCACCGACTGCCGCAACTACGGCGGGCTCGAAGGCCTGCCCGAGCTTCGCGCGATCTTCGGCGAGCTGCTCGGCATCGGCGTGACCAACTTGATCGCCGCTAACAACGCGAGCCTCGAGTTGATGCACGACCTGGTGGTTTACGGGATGCTCTTCGGCACGCCCGACTCGCCGCGGCCGTGGTCGGCCGAGGAGAACATCAAGTTCCTCTGCCCCAGCCCCGGCTACGACCGGCATTTCGGCATCACCGAATCGTTCGGGGTCGAGATGATCACGGTCGAGATGGGGCCGGAAGGGCCCGACGTGCACGAGGTTGCCGAGCTGGTGGCGGCGGACCCGCAGATCAAAGGCATGTGGGCCGTGCCCAACTACTCCAACCCGACCGGTGCCGTGTACTCCGAGGACGTCGTGCGCGCGCTCGCCTCCATGCCGGCCGCCGCGCCCGACTTCCGACTCTTCTGGGACAACGCCTATGCGGTGCACACCCTGACCGAGACGCCCGCCCCGATCATTGATGTGTTGGATCTGGCGACCGAGGCGGGTTACCCGAACCGCCCGTATGTGTTCGCGTCGACGTCGAAGATCACCTTCGCCGGCGCCGGGGTGAGTTTCCTGGGCAGCTCCACGGCCAACCTGCAGTGGTATCTGAAACATGCGGCCAAGAAGAGCATCGGACCCGACAAGGTCAATCAGCTACGTCACCTGCGGTTTTTCGGCGACGCGGCGGGGGTGCGAGAGCAGATGGCCCGGCACCGCGACATCCTCGCGCCGAAGTTCGCCCTCGTGCACCAGATTCTCGAGGATCGGCTCGGTCCTTCCAAGGTCGCGTCTTGGACCGACCCCAAGGGCGGCTACTTCATCAGTCTCGATGTGCTGGATGGCACCGCGGCCCGGGTAGTGCAGCTGGCCAAGGACGCGGGTGTCGCGTTGACTGCGGCCGGGGCCACCTTCCCATATGGCAAGGACCCCGACGATCGCAACATCCGCATCGCGCCGACGTTCCCGTCGCTGGATGAATTGGCGGCAGCGATCGACGGTCTGGCCACATGTGTGCTGGTAGCGGCCACCGAGAAGTTGTTGACGGTTGATCACCATCGCGCCTAAGGTCGAGCCCTACCCGGCGAGACAGGACTCCTGATGATCTTCGGCATCGACATCGTGAACATCCTCATCCACGGGCTGCCGATGTTGCCCAGCACGCTGATCAACTTTGTGCCGGCAGCATTCCAGTCCGTCGGCGAGTGGGCCACGTGCATTGCGCAGAACGGTGCCACGTCGCCGCTGTGTCAGGGGATGTAGTCGCGACGATGAGTGTCTGTCTTGCGCAGGACCCCACCGCTGACCGCCTGCTCGCCGAAAACCCGGCGGCACTCCTGACCGGAATGCTGCTCGACCAGCAATACCCGATGGAGGCGGCCTTCGGTGGGCCGAAGAAGATCGCCGACCGCATGGGCGGGTTCGACGTGCACGAGATCGCCGCCGCCGATCCGGAGAAGTTCGCCGCTCTCTGTGCGACGCCGCCGGCGATTCACCGCTACCCGGGATCGATGGCCAAGCGTATTCAAGCGCTGTGTGCATACTTGATCGAGCACTACGACGGACACGCGCAGGCGCTGTGGACGAGCGGCGACCCCGACGGGGCCGAAATTCTACGGCGACTCAAGGCGCTGCCCGGGTTCGGTGACCAGAAGGCGCGCATCTTTCTTGCCCTGCTGGGCAAGCAGTTCGGGTTGCAGGCCCCCGGTTGGCGGGAGGCCGCCGGAGCCTACGGCGATGCGGGTTCGCATCGCTCGGTGGCCGATGTTGTCGACGCCGAAAGTCTCGCGGCCGTGCGCGAATTCAAGAAGAAAGCGAAGGCTGCCGCAAAGAAGGCTTAATTGCCGCGCTGGCCTTGCAGCCAGGACACAAACTCGCGAGGCTCGGGTTCCCCGAGCGCGTCGCTGATCGCTTGTCCTATGCACGCGGCGCGCAGCACCCGATCGGCAAACTCGTCGGGATCGCCCCATGGCAGATACGGCTTGGCGACCATCAATGCCGCGACTCCGTGCGCCGCCGCCCACAGCTCGAGTGCCAGTTGCACTGGATCGCTTCCCGGCAGGAATAAACCTTCACCGATGCAGGCTTCGATTCCGGCCAAGAAGTGATGAAACGCGGTGGTGCCCAACACATCGTCGACGGATCGGCGCGACTCGGAGGCCAGCATTGTCGCCAGCCGGTACTGCTCGGGATGGGTGCGTGCGAACCGGACATAGGCCAGTCCCTGGGCACGCAAGCTGTCGATCGCCGATTCCGCTTCGCTTGCCGCACGCTGCATTTCATTGTCGAGGTCGGTGAAGACCTCGCTGACGACCGCATCGACCAAGGCGTCCTTATCGGCGAAGTGTCGGTAGATCGATGGGGCACTGACGCCGACGAGATCGGCCACGGATCGGATGGACACCCCGGCGACGTTTCCGGTCTCGGCGAGCAAGCGCCTTGCCGCCGTGAGGATTTCGTCGCGGAGTTGATCGCCGAGCCCGCGGGGGGAGCGTTTGCGCTGGGTCGGTTGAGAATAGTTGCTCATGGCGTGCGGTCCCCGACGAGTTGTTCGTGCGGTTCGATCGTTTCGGGCATGGCCTGCCTCGCAGACCGCGGCACCTCTTCAAGGCCGATCCGGCTGTGCAAGCGTTGCAAGGGTTTCGGCGCCCACCAGTTGAAGCGGCCCATGAGCTGCATCAGCGCCGGGACCAGCATGCCGCGTACCAAGGTCGCGTCGGCAAGTACGGTCAGCGTCAGCCCGAGACCGAAGAGCTGCACGAACGACACCTTGGAACTGGTCATCGTGAAGAAGACCACCGCCATCAGTGCGGCCGCGGCCGTGATGATGCGCCCGGTGCGCGCCAATCCCACTGCTACCGCATGGGTGTTGGCGCCGGCCGTACGATCCGAGGCCAGCCATTCCTCGCGCATCCGCGAGAGCAGGAAGACCTCGTAGTCCATCGACATGCCGAAGGCCACGCAGAACATCAGAATCGGCATCGTCGGAATCAGGTAACCGGTGGCGGTGAATCCAAGGACACTCGATAGATGGCCTTCTTGGAAGATCCAGACCATCGCACCGAACGCCGCCGTCAATGAAAGCGTATTGAGCACAAGCGCTTTGAGGGGAAGCACAATGCTGCCGGTGAACAGGAACAGAATGACGAAGCTCGCCAGCGCGATGAGGCCGAGCGCCACCGGCAGTCGATCGCCGAGCACACTGAGGGCGTCGGCGTTGAGCGCGGCCGCCCCGGTGAACAGTGCGGTCCCAGGACCCTTTACCGCGCGGAGATTGGAGACCTGAGCGGTACCTGCGGGGGAGTACGGATCGACCTCGCTGCCGACAGCGAGGGTGGTTCCGGCAGGCTCCCCGAGGTCCGGCTGCCCCGGCGCCACCAACACGCCGTTGGCGTACACGCCGGCGGCCGAAACGACCCCGGTGACGTTGTCCACACGCGACAGCTCCGCCGCATAGGTGCCGAGCGCTGCCTTGTTTTCCGGCGTATCGACGTGGAAGCCGGGCATCACCGCAACGACAGTGGCCGTGAGGTTCTGGGTGAAGTCGGCCCGCATGATGTCGCCAACCTGACGGCTCGGCGCGGCCTCGGTCATCACCCGGTCGTCGGGATACCCGAAGCGCGCGTGCAGGAACGGCAGGCCGACGAATATCAGCAACAGCGTGACCGCGATGGCGACCGGAACGGCTCGGCGCATGATGGTGGTGGTGAACCGGTACCAGCGCGTCTGCTCGAGCGGCTGTGGTCCGGCCGGTTCCGGCCGTCGCAGCCAGCGCCGCAACGGGATCCGTACGTCGAGCGAGTTGACGCGCGCGCCGAGCAGCACCAGTGCCGCCGGCAGAATCACGATCGATGCCAATGCTGCCGCGGTGACCACCGCGAGCCCGGCGTAGGCGAAGGACTTCAAGAAGTACACCGGGAACACCGCAAGCGTCGCCAGCGACAAGGCGACGGTCAGTGCGCTGAACAGCACTGTGCGCCCGGCGGTTTGCACGGCGCGCACCACGGCGCGGGAGGGGTCGAGCCCGGCGGCCAATTCCTCCCGGTAGCGGCTGACGATGAACAGGCTGTAGTCGATGGCGAGCGCCAAGCCCATGGCCGTGGTCATGTTGAGCGCGTAGATCGACACGTCGGTGGCCATGGTGAGCGCGCGCAGGATGGCAAAGGTCGACACGATCGCGAAGATCCCGGTGACCAGCGGTAGTAGCGCCGCGATGACGCTGCCGAACACCCAGATCAGTAACAGGCCGGTGATCGGAATGGCGATGGCCTCGGCAATCATCAGGTCGTGGGTGATCTGCTGATTGATCTCGTGGAATCCGACGGTGATGCCGCCCGCCCGCACCGTAATGCCGTCTTTGGTGCCGGTGAGATTCGACGTGATCGCCGCGGCCAGATTGGGTGCGTCCGTGTCATCACCCGCAGCGACCGCGGTAACCGCGGCTTGCTTGCCGTCCTTACCCTTCAGCATGGCGGCCGTGATCGGTGAAGACGTCCAGTACGACTCGACTTTCGAGATGCCCGCGCTCTTGCGCAACTCGTCGACCAGGTGTTCGCCCACAGCGCGTGCGGCTGGGGTGTCGACGCCGTTGGGGGCACTGACCAGCAGGATGAGGTTCGGCTGGGCGCCGTTGAAGTCGCGGGTGAGCAAATCGCCGGCTTTGGTCGACTCCGCGTCGGGTGGGATGAATCCGCCAGCGCGCAGATGCGCGGGAGCCGATGCGCCGAAGGCGGCGGCCAGCACCGCAAAGATAAAGGCCGCGAGCATAATCGCACGCGGCCTGCGCACCACGAGGTGGGCGATCTTGGTAAGCACGGGCTGCCCCTCCCAGTCCGGGTAACCGCGTTATGTTAACGCCGTTAGCCCGGCGAGGCAATAGCTGCAGTTAGCTGCGTTCCTCGGCTCGGGCATGTTCGCCGAGGATCGGGTGGTGCCCGAGCTGGCCCGGCCGGCGCGGCAAGTGCCCGTGTACGCCTTCAGAGTATGCGGTCTCGGCGTGCTGGGCGAAGTCGATGCCAGAGGTCTCGTCCTCGGCGCTCACCCGGAACCCGATGAGGCGATCGACCAGTTTGCCCAGCACGTAGGAGACGATGAAGGCGTAGCCGGCGACCACGATCACGGCCAGCGCCTGCTTACCGAGCTGGGCAAGACCGCCGCCGAAGAACAGCCCCTGCGGGCCGGCCGTCATCACCTTCGCGGCCAACAGGCCGATCAGCAGCACGCCGATGATGCCGCCGACAAAGTGCACGCCGACGACGTCGAGCGAGTCGTCGTAGCCGAACTTGAACTTCCAGCCGACGGCAAACGAGCAGATCATCCCAGCTGCGAGCCCGACGACGAGCGCGCCGAGAGTGTTCACCGTGCCGCACGACGGTGTGATCGCGACCAGGCCCGCCACCACACCGGATGCCGCGCCAAAGGTTGTCGCGTGCCCGTCGCGCGCCTGCTCGACCACGAGCCAGCCGAGCATGCCCAGGCACCCGGCGACCAGCGTGTTGAGGAAGATCGCCGACGCGGTGCCGTTGGCGGCGAGCGCGGAGCCGGCGTTGAAGCCGAACCAGCCGAACCACAGCAAGCCGACGCCGAGCAGCACGAAGGGCAGGTTGTGCGGACGCATTGCCTCGGATTTGAACCCGATGCGCGGGCCGAGCACCAGGGCCAGTGCCAGCGCGGACGCGCCCGAGACGATCTCGACGACCAGGCCGCCGGCGTAGTCGAGGACGCCGAGGTCGTGCAGCCACCCACCCGGGCCCCAGACCCAGTGCGCGACCACCGAGTAGACGAGGATCGCCCACACCGGCACGAACACCATCCAGGCGGCGAACTTGGCGCGGTCGGCGATGGCGCCGCTGACCAGCGCCGCGGTGATGATCGCGAAGGTCAGCTGAAAGGTGGCGAACAGAATCTCGGGCACCGTCCCGTGCGTGGTACTCGGGTCGATACCGGCCATGCCGAAGTGCGCGAGGTTGCCGATGATGCCGTCGCCGGCGTCGTTGGAAAACGCCAGCGTGTAGCCCAAGAGCAACCAGGCGACGGTGACCAGCGGGATCGAGATGAAGCTCATCATGATCATGTTCAGCACGCCGGTGGTTCGCACCATCCCGCCATAGAAGATGGCCAGTCCAGGGGTCATGAGTAGGACGAGTGCGGTGCTGGCCAGCAGCCAGGCGGTGGCGGCCGGATCGATCCCGTGCGGCATTGTCTCTCCTTCATGCCCGCTCGGCAGTTGTCGGATCGAGAATGTCCGGATGGCGTTTCGGCTCGACTGCCATCGTGTTTCCGGCGTGTTTCGTATTTCGGTGAGGTTGCCGAAATCTCACGTTCCCCGCGCCGGGTCCGCAGGGTTACGGCCGGTGCCGATGGGTACGCAGTCGGTCATGGAACGCGGCAACACCAAGCACGGGCCACTGCACGACGACGAACTGGCCGCCGAACTTTCCGGGCAACTCGGCCAGAGTGCGGGTCACCGCGAGGAGTGGCGGGATCCGGAGCCGCCCGCGGACGACGACCCGGATTTACAGACGAGCATTCGGCGCGAGGAGCAAAGGTGAGCGGCAAACCGCGTCCGGAATCGGACGTCACCGACGACGAGCATGTGGCGACCTCCAAGGAAAGCGGTGAGTCGGAGGACCCCACCGGCAGCCACGTCGGACGGGTCGGATCCGACGACGCGATCGATGAACAAGAAAGCGGTGCTGAAGCCCGCGCTCAACGGAGCTGAGCAAGCCCGCGCCTGTCAGGTTCGAGGCGCGCCGGGGCGTGTCGGTAGCCGTCGGTAGGCTCGCGATGTGGCGCTGTACCGGAAGTATCGACCGGCATCCTTTGCCGAAGTGGTGGGTCAGGAACATGTCACTGAGCCGCTGAGTAACGCGCTCGATGCTGGCCGGATCAACCATGCCTACTTGTTTTCCGGCCCTCGCGGCTGCGGCAAGACGTCCTCGGCACGAATCCTGGCGCGATCGCTGAACTGCGCCCAGGGCCCGACGTCCACCCCGTGTGGTACCTGCGCGTCCTGCGTCGCCTTGGGACCCGGCGGCCCCGGAAATCTCGATGTCATCGAACTCGACGCGGCCAGCCACGGTGGCGTCGACGATACCCGTGAGCTGCGTGATCGAGCGTTCTATGCGCCGGCGGAATCGCGCTACCGGGTGTTCATCGTCGATGAGGCCCACATGGTGACCACCGCCGGCTTCAACGCGCTGCTCAAGATCGTCGAAGAGCCGCCCGAACATCTGATCTTCGTGTTCGCCACCACCGAGCCGGACAAGGTGCTGGCCACCATCAAGTCCCGGACGCACCACTATCCCTTCCGGCTGTTGCCGCCCCCGACCATGCGCGGGTTGCTTGAGCGCATCTGCGCCGAAGAGCGGGTGACCGTCGAGGATGCGGTGTTTCCGCTGGTAATCCGGGCCGGCGGCGGCTCGCCACGGGACACCCTGAGCGTGCTCGATCAGCTCTTGGCCGGTGCCGGTGAACAGGGGGTCACCTATGGCCGGGCGTCGGCGCTGCTCGGCGTCACCGATGTGGCGTTGATCGATCAGGCCGTGGACGCGCTGGCCGTCAGCGACGGTGCCGCGCTGTTCGAGACCGTCGACAAGGTGATGGGTGCCGGCCACGATCCGCGTCGCTTCGCGGTTGACCTGCTGGACCGGCTGCGGGATCTGATTCTGTTGCGTGCGGTCCCCGACGCGGGTGAGCGCGGGCTGGTCGAAGCACCGGGCGATGTATTGGAACGGATGCGCGATGAGGCCGGGCGGATCGGTCCGGCCACGCTCGCCCGCTATGCCGAGCTTGTGCACGAGGGCATCGGTGAAATGCGCGGTGCCACGGCACCCCGGCTGCTGCTGGAAGTGACGTGTGCGCGGATGCTGCTGCCCTCGGTGTCAGAGGCCGAGTCTGCGGCGCTGCAGCGGCTCGAGCGGCTGGAGCGCCGCCTCGACGTCACCCGACCGGCCGCCGAACAGGCGAGTCCGGCTGTCGAACTCCCGGAACGAGTCGCAGAGCCTGCTCCGGCGGTGGCCGCCGACGCGGCGCCCAAGTATGTCCGCCCGACGCAGCGGACGGAGGTCACGACGCCACCGCCGACCACGGATCCGGAGCCCGAACCCGTAGCTGCGGCCGAACCGGCGGCGGAGCCCGCAGCCGCAGCCGCGCCCGCCGGTCAACCCGATGCAGCCGCCGTTCGTGCGGTGTGGTCGGAGGTTCGCGCCAAGGTTCGCGACCGCAGCCGCACGGTGGAGGTCATGCTGTCCGGCGCGCAGGTGGCCGCGGTGGCGGATGGGTCAATCGTGTTGTCGCACGAGTCCGGTCCACTGGCCAAGCGACTGGTGGAGCCACGTAATGCCGAGGTGATTCGGGATGCGTTGCGCGACCTCTTCGGCGTCGATTGGGAAGTCCGGTGCCAGACGGGCTCGTCGGCAGTCGCGGCGCCAGCTCCCCGCAAGGCGCCACCCCGACAGGCCGCCAAGGAAGGTCCGCCGAAGTTCTCCCGTCCGAGCCGGGCGGCAGCGCGCGAGGATGATCCGCCACCTCCCGAAGCGCCGGACTACCCGGATGATCCGGGTCCCGCGCCCGCTGTCGTCACCCCCGAGGACGAGGAAGAAATGCTCGCCGAGGCGGCGAACCCGGTGCCGCAAGCCGACCGTCGGGATCCCGACGATGTTGCGCTCGAGTTGCTGCAGAACGAGTTGGGGGCGCGGCGAATCGATTGAGGCTCGGCCCCCGACCGTGAGCTGTGCGTGATTTTTCACCGCCCGCGGTGAAAAATCACGCACAAACCAGGCTTCAGCGCCCGAGCAACCGAGCGGAACTAGCCGCAGCCTCGACCGGTTCAGCCAGCACCGTGCGCGATCTGCGCCCGCGCAAGATCGTGCGGCCACGACGCTTCCAATGCTCGGCCTCGCTGCGATCGGCCATCATGACGGCCTGGTGGGCAGCCAGAATCCGTCCCGGCCGGGCCTTGGCAAGTTCGGTCAGCCGGGCAGCCTCGTTCACCGGGTCACCGATCACGGTGTATTCGTAGCGGTGCTCGGCCCCGATGTCACCGGCGAATACCGACCCGTACGACACCCCGATGCCGAAGTCGACCGATTCCAGCGAACGCAGTGCGGAGCGGAGTTCTCGCGCGGTCGCGAGCGCGGCACCCGCCGGATCCGGGTTGGCCACCGGCGCACCGAAGATGGCCAGTGCCGCGTCGCCGTTGAACTTGTTGATCAGGCCCTGGTGGTTGTCGACGGCCGTGACGACGATCCGGAAGAAGTCGTTGAGCAGGGCGGCGACCTCGGTGGGCGGGTGGGTATCGGCGAACGCAGTCGACCCGGTCAAGTCGATAAAGAGCACGGCCACTTGCCGCACATCGCCGCCGAGCGACTCGTCGCGTTCCATCGCCCGACTGGCCACGTGATGCCCGACGTGCCGGTTGAACAGGTCTCGCAACCGCTCGCGTTCCGCGATGCCCGCCACCATGCTGTTGAATCCCATTTGCAGGCGACCGATTTCCGAGAGGTCGTGGACGCCGACGCTCACGTCCGTGCGGCCTCGTTCCACCTCGCCCATCGCCCGGCCGACCTGGCGCACAGGCTCGGACACCGACCGGGCGACCAGGACGGTTCCCCACAGCCCGGCGATAATCGCCGTGACGGCAAGGATCAGGATCGGCGCGTTGATCGGCGTGTCCGCGCGCACGACCCAGTGCAGGTAGCGATCGACGATAATCGCGACGATCGCCGTCACCGGGATCGCCGTGCACAACAGCCAAGTGATGACGAGGCGCTGCGTCACACCGAGCGCGCGTCGCTGCGGCGGGGTCGTCGTCATCGCGGCCGCGATCACCGGTCGCAGCGTTGCCTCGGTGACCAGATACCCCAGGCAGGACATCGCGGCGCCGCCGAAGACGACGGCCAGGGCGATGAGTGCAATGTTTCGTCCGTCACCGCCGAGGTTCATGGCGATGAAAATCGCACCGCAGGCGACCCAGAGCCCGACATGCACCAGGGTCTGCCGGGTGGCCATGTCGAGGACCTCGCGACGCTGCACGTCCGTCGGTTCTTCGCCACGCGAGTACCAGCGCAACGCCGGCCAGACGAACTTCGTGGTGCACAGGTTCGCGATGGCCAGGCTGATCAGCAACAGCACGGTGAGGGTGACGGCATTGCGCAGTGTCACCAGGCTCTGGGCGCCCGGAGCGGAACTGCGTCCCAACAGAACGACGATCAGAAACAGTTCGGCCGCACCCACGCCGTAGGCCACCACGAGGCCCGCGGAATATCGCATGCGCAGCACCACTGCTGTGCGCATCCAATCCCGGGGCGGCGGCATGGGTATTAAGGTACGCCGACCGGGCTCTTTCATTCTCACCGTGAGGTTGATAAGTTAACCGGCATTCGCATACTGTGTTGAAGTAGACACGGGCGTATCTGGGTCGATGAGGATGCTGGTTCTATGGTAGGGGTAGTCGAGGCGTAGTCTTTCGCTGACGCCCACGTTTATACAGCGTCAGGGCTGATAACCAGCGCCGGACACGTAAGAAACGCGCTCCCATGCAAAGAAGCATGGCAGCACATATGAAAGGGAAGAGGTCACCGTGGCAGGACAGCCTGTAGAGGCCTACATTTTCGAGGCGATCCGCACCCCACGCGGTCGCGGCAAGAAGAACGGGTCGTTGCACTCGGTCAAGCCGATCGACCTGGTCACCGGCCTGGTCAACGAGCTGCGTAGCCGTTACCCAGATCTCGACGAGGACCGGATCTCGGACCTGGTTCTCGGCGTTGTCATGCCAGTCGGCGATCAGGGCGCCGACATCGCGCGCACCGCCGTGCTTGCCGCGGGCCTCCCCGACACCGTCGGCGGCGTTCAGCTGAACCGCTTCTGCGCGTCCGGCCTCGAGGCCATCAACACGGCCGCGCAGAAGGTGCGCTCCGGCTTCGACGATCTCGTTCTGGCCGGTGGTGTCGAGTCGATGTCGCGGGTGCCGATGGGCAGCGACGGTGGTGCCTGGGCCATGGACCCGGCCACCAACTACGACACCTACTTTGTGCCGCAGGGCATCAGCGCCGACCTGATCGCCACCATCGAGGGCTTCAGCCGCGAAGACGTCGACGCCTACGCCGTGCGCTCGCAGGAACTGGCAGCCAAGGCCACCACGGGCGGCTACTTCGCCAAGTCGATCGTTCCGGTCCGCGACATCAACGGCCTGGCCGTGCTGGACAACGACGAGCACATGCGCCCGGGCACCACGCTGGAGGACCTCGCCAAGCTCAACCCGTCTTTCGCGGGGATCGGTGACTTCGGCGGCTTCGACGCGGTGGCGCTGCAGAAGTACCACTTCGTGGAGAAGATCAACCACGTCCACCACGGCGGTAACAGCTCGGGCATCGTCGACGGTGCCGCGCTCACACTGATCGGATCCGAAGAGGCCGGCAAGGCGTCGGGTCTTACCCCGCGCGCCCGCATCGTCGCGACCGCGACCAGCGGCGCCGACTCCACCATCATGCTCACCGGCCCGACGCCGGCCAGCAAGAAGGTGCTGGCCAAGGCCGGCCTGACCCTGGATGACATCGACCTGGTCGAGATCAACGAGGCGTTCGCCTCCGTCGTGCTGAAGTTCCAGAAGGACCTGAACATCCCCGACGAGAAGCTCAACGTCAACGGCGGCGCGATCGCGATGGGCCACCCGCTGGGTGCCACCGGTGCCATGATCACCGGCACCATGGTCGACGAGCTCGAGCGCCGCAACGGCCGCTACGCGCTGATCACCCTCTGCATCGGCGGCGGCATGGGCGTCGCGACCATCATCGAGCGGGTCTAACCCCAACATCTCAGGAGACTTGAAAGCAGTGACTGACAACATGATCGGTTGGGAGCAGGACGCGGACGGCATCGTCACGCTGACGATGGACGACCCGAACCAGGGCGCCAACACCATGAACGACCTGTACAAGAAGTCGATGTCGGCGACCGTCGACCGGCTCGAGGCCGAGAAGGACAACATCACCGGTGTGGTCCTGACCTCCGCGAAGAAGACCTTCTTCGCCGGCGGCGACCTGAAGAACATGATGAAGGTGGGCCCGGACGACGCCGAGGCCCTCATGAACGAGCTGGGCGAGATCAAGGGTGCGCTGCGCCGTCTCGAGCAGCTCGGCAAGCCGGTGGTCGCAGCCATCAACGGCGCGGCTCTCGGCGGCGGACTGGAGATCGCGCTGGCCTGTCATTACCGCATCGCTGCGGATGTACCCGGCTCGCAGATCGGCCTGCCCGAGGCCACCCTCGGCCTCCTCCCCGCGGGCGGCGGCGTAATCCGCACGGTCCGCATGCTCGGCATCCAGGGCGCGCTCATGGGCGTGCTGCTGCAGGGCCAGCGCAACAAGCCGGCCAAGGCCAAGGAGATCGGTCTCATCAACGAACTCGTCGGTTCGGTCGAAGAGCTGATCCCGGCCGCCAAGGCGTGGATCAAGGCCAACCCGGACAAGGGCGTGCAGCCCTGGGACGTCAAGGGCTTCAAGATTCCGGGCGGCGCCCCGAGCTCGCCGGCTTTCGCCGCGAACCTGCCGGCGTTCCCGGCCAACCTGCGCAAGCAGCTCAAGGGCACCAACATGCCGCAGGCGCGGGCCATCATGTCGGCCGCCATCGAGGGCGCGCAGGTGGACATCGACAACGCGTCGCTGATCGAGTCCCGCTACTTCGTGCACCTGCTGACCGGCCCGGTCGCGAAGAACATGATTCAGGCGTTCTTCTTCGACCTGCAGGCCATCAACAACGGTGGTTCGCGTCCAAAAGACGTGCCCAAGCGCGAGATCAAGAAGGTCGGTGTTCTCGGCGCCGGCATGATGGGCGCGGGCATCGCCTACGTCTCCGCCAAGGCCGGCTATGACGTGGTTCTCAAGGACGTCACCATCGAGGCTGCCGAGCGCGGCAAGAACTACTCGGAGAAGCTCGAGGCCAAGGCGCTTTCGCGCGGCCGCACCACCGAGGAGAAGTCGAAGGCGCTGCTCGACCGCATCCACCCGACCGCGGATGCCGCCGACTTCAAGGGCGTCGACTTCGTGATCGAGGCGGTCTTCGAGAACACCGAACTCAAGCACAAGGTGTTCCAGGAGATCGAGGACATCGTCGAGCCGGATGCGCTGCTCGGTTCCAACACCTCGACGCTGCCCATCACCGGTCTGGCGACCGGCGTGAAGCGTCAGGACGACTTCATCGGCATCCACTTCTTCTCCCCGGTCGACAAGATGCCGCTCGTGGAGATCATCCGTGGTGAGAAGACCTCCGACGAGGCGCTGGCCCGGGTGTTCGACTACACCCTGGCCATCCGCAAGACCCCGATCGTGGTGAACGACAGCCGCGGCTTCTTCACCTCCCGGGTGATCGGCACCTTCGTCAACGAGGCGATCGCGTTCCTGACCGAAGGCGTCGACCCGCAGACGATCGAGCAGGCGGGCCTGCAGGCCGGCTACCCGGCGGCGCCGCTGCAGCTGTCGGACGAGCTGAACATGAAGCTCATGCAGAAGATCGCCAAGGAGACCGCCGACGCAGCGGCCGCGGGCGACACCACCATGGGCCGCGAGCGGCACCCGGCGCAGGATGTCATCGACTTCATGGTCGAATCCGGTCGTCCGGGCCGCTTGGAGAAGGCAGGCTTCTACGAGTACGACGAGGACGGCAAGCGGACCGGTCTGTGGCCGGGCCTGCGGGAGAAGTTCCAGACCAGCACCAACGACGCGGTTCCGTTCCAGGATCTGATCGACCGGATGCTGTTCGCCGAGGCCATCGAGACCCAGAAGTGCTTCGACGAAGGCGTTCTCACCTCGACCGCTGATGCGAACATCGGCTCGATCTTCGGCATCGGCTACCCGGCCTGGACCGGTGGAGTGCACCAGTTCATCGTCGGCTACCCGGGCGGTCAGGCGGCGTTCGTCGCCCGCGCCGAGGAGTTGGCCGCAAAGTACGGCGATCGCTTCACCCCGCCGGCGTCGCTGAAGAGCTAAGCGCACACCTGCCAGAAAACGTCGGCCCGCTTGACCGTCACGGTTGAGCGGGCCGACGTTCTTGATGCGGTTACGCTTTCGTCCGCGGACTATTCTGGCGAGTAGGTGAGGTGGTGATGCCATGGCCGAACACGAACCCCACGCGGAATCCCGTTCGGAGCCGGACGCCACCCAGCACGATCTGCGCCTGAGCCTCGCTGACGAACTGGAGGCCTTCGGTCTGGAGAACGTGACCGAGATCGGTCGCGGCGGGTTCGGCGTGGTGTATCGCGCGGAGCAGACGGCGCTCGGCCGCCAGGTTGCCGTAAAGGTTCTCTCCGCCAACCTCGATGCCGAGAACCGCGAGCGATTCTTGCGGGAAGAGAACGCGATGGGGCGGCTTTCCGGCCATCCCAACATCGTCGACATCTTGCAGGTCGACACCACGCTGACCGGACGCCCGTTCATTGTCATGCCGTTTCATCAGCGTGGCTCGCTCGAGGCGCTGGTGCGCGACCATGGCCCGCTCGGGTGGGCAGCGACGCTGCGCGTCGGGGTCAAACTGTGCGGCGCGATCGAGAGCGCCCACCGCCTCGGCATCCTGCACCGTGACGTGAAGCCGGGCAACGTCTTGCTCACCGGCTACGGGGAACCGCAACTGACCGACTTCGGTATCGCCCGTGTGCCGGGCGGTTTCGAGACTTCTTCCAGCATGATCACCGGATCGCCCGCATACACTGCGCCCGAGGTCCTCAAGGGCGCAGAGCCGACGGTCGCGTCTGACATCTACGGACTCGGGGCCACGCTGTTTGCCCTGCTCACCGGTCATGCCGCGTTCGAACGACAGTCGGGGGAGAAGGTGGTGGCGCAATTCCTCCGAATCACCACCGAGCCCATTCCCGACCTGCGAAAGCAAGACATCCCGGCCGACGTCGCGGCAGCGATCGAAGCGGCGATGGCGAGCGATCCCGCGGACCGTCCGCAATCTGCGGCCGCGTTCGGCGCGATGCTGCAAGAGGCACAACGCGCGCACGGATTCGTGGCCGATGAGATGGCTTTGCTGGAACCCGATGAAACCGTGGCCACCCCACGGCCGCCGGCAGTGGCGACGGCCGGCGGCCAGCCGCCGGGGGTGGCGACGCGAACCACCTCGCAAACGGTGGCCTCCACCCGGGTGCACACGCTGCCGCCCACCGCTGCCACCAAGTTCCGACCGCCGACGCCGTCGCGCGCGCCACTGGTGCGTTCGCGGCTGCTCGACACATTGCGGGCAGGAAAGAGTAAGCGGCTCATCGTCATTCATGCACCAGCGGGTTTCGGAAAAAGTACGTTGGCCGCCCAATGGCGCAACGAACTCAGTGCAGACGGCGTGGCTGTTGCCTGGCTGGGCATTGACCGCGACGACAACGTCGGTCTCTGGTTCATTGCCCACCTCATCGAGGCAATTCGTCGGGTGCGTCCCGATATCGGTGAAGGCCTCGAACAGGCTCTGGAGGAAAACGCCGACGACGCTGCCAGGTACGTCCTGTCCGAGCTCATCGATCAACTGCATAACAGCGGTGAACCAGTGGTCGTGGTCGTCGATGACTGGCATCGCGTCAGTGACAAAGCCGCGCGTGACGCAATGGACTTCCTCTTGGACAGTGGTTGCCACCATCTACGGCTGGTGCTCACCAGCCGCGAGCAGGCAACCCGTGGCCTCAGCCGAATGCGGGTGCAAGACGAACTCGTCGAAATCGATGCCGGCGCACTGCGGTTCACTGCCGAAGAAGCCAAGGAATACCTGCTGGACAGCAATCATTTCGAACTCACCTACATGCAGGTGGGGGAGATATACCGGGCGACCGAGGGGTGGCCGGCGGCAATGCAGCTCATCGCCTTGTCGCTACGCGGCGGTGCCGACCCAGAGCGGCTGGTAGCCGAGATCTCCAGTGGTCACGAGGCCATCGGGGAATACCTTGCCGAAGACGTCTTGGATACACTCGAACCCGAGATAGTCGAGTTTCTGATGGACATCTCGGTGGTCGACCGGGTCAACGCCAGCCTCGCCACCGCCTTGTCCGACGCGGATGACGGCGGAGCGCTGTTGGCCGAAGTGCAACGGCGAGACCTGTTCCTGCACCGCACTACCGAGGATCCCGAGTGGTTCCGCTTCCAGCTGTTGTTTGCGGAGTTTCTGCGCCGTCGCCTCGACCGCGAACACCCGGGACGCCGACGCACTCTGCACATGAAGGCGTCGCGGTGGTTCGCCGAGCACCAGATGCTGCGTGAGGCCGTCGACCACGCTATCGCCGCGGCCGATCTGAAGACGGCGATGGATCTCATCGAGTCGGGCGGGATGGACCTGATCGAGACGTCGAAGATGTCCACGCTGCTCGGTATGGTTTCGAAACTTCCTGTGCAGCAGGTTGCTTCGCGGAGCAAGTTGTTGACCGCGCTGGCGCGCGCGAACGTCAACCTGCAACAAACCGGCGCAGCCCGCTCGGCTCTGGGTTTGCTGGGCAACGTGCTGTCGCGTGGGTCGGCAAGCGACCCGCAGACGCAGATCCAGAAGGCGGAAGCGGATGTTTTGCGTGCTGCTGATCTGGTGGTGTCGGACGAGTCCGATGGCGTGGCGGAGCTGGCCGCGGAATGCCTGGCGCGCCCCGACGACGTTGCGCCGTGGGCCGCTTCGGTGGCCGCTGATGTCACGTCGTTTGCGCGCATCTGCGAGTTCGACTTCGCCGGTGCCCGTTCGCTGCAGCGCAGGGCCACCAAGTATCACGAGGCGGTCGCCGACCCGCTCGGTGGCGTCTATGGCTTCTGCTACGCCGGCGTGGCCGCCCGCGAGCAACTCGACATCGCGGCCGCAGACGAGGCATTCGATCACGCCCTCGAGTTTGCTCGGGCCCGAGGTGGCCCGCATTCGCATGCGTTTCGGCTCGCGGCTGCCATGGTGGCTGAGTCGAAGTACCTGCGTGGCGAAATCGACTCGGCCGCAGAGTTGATCGACGCCGGCCATCGCCCCGAGCCCGAGGTTGGACCGGTCGATCTGTTGGCCGCGATGTTCGCCACCGGAGCCCGGATAGAGACGGCGCGCGGCGAAACCGATGCTGCCGCTGCTCGTTTGACGGCCGGAGCGCAGTTCGCGCAGAAACACGCGCTACCTCGACTGGCCGCACACGTGGCACACGAGCAACTACGGTTGGGCCTACCCGCCGACCTGCCTGCCGCCGAGCTCGGCGCATCCAAAGGCACGGCATTGCTGACCGCCGAGATCGTCGAAATAGCCACCATCCGTCAGCTTCTCGGCAGCGGCGAGGTGGACAGCGCCGTGCACCGGGCGCAACGGCTGACGTACCGGACGTCTGGGCGGGTGCGCCCGCGTGCCCATCTCACGGCTCAGCTGCTACTCGGCGAATGCCTGCTGGCTGCGGGGCAGACCGAACAGGCGCAGGAAGTCCTGCGACACGTCGTCGCAACCTGCACCCAGGTCGGTTGGGTGCAAGTGTTGCGCGACGCCGGAATCGAGCCCTAGGCCGTCCACCACGGTCGCAGCGGCAGGCCGGCGTTGCCGTCGGGGCCGACCTTGACCGCCAGAACCTGGTGCAACTGAACGCCGTTGCGTTCGAAGCCCAGCCGCGAGCCCGCCATGTACAGGCCCCACACCTTCGCGGTGCCCTCGCCGACCTCTGCGACGCACGCGTCCCAGTTCGCCACCAGGTTCTTGCACCATTCCGCAAGTGTCAGCGCGTAGTGTTCGCGCAGGTTCTCCTCGTGGCGCACCTCGAGGCCGATGTTCTGAATGTCGCTGATGATCCTGCCCGAACCGATCAGCTCGCCGTCCGGGAAGACGTAGCGGTCGATGAAGTCGCCCGCCTTGCTGCTTTGCGTGTTGTCCGGGCGGGTGATGCAGTGGTTGAGGAACAGCCCGCCGTCGCGGAGCTTCGACTTGACCCAGCCGAAGTAGGCCGGATAGTTCGCCACGCCAATGTGTTCGGTGAGACCGATGGACGACACGGCGTCGAAGTCGGACTCGGGAATGTCGCGGTAGTCGGAGTGACGTACCTCAGCAAGTCCCGAAAGGCCCTCGTCCGCAATGGCTTTCTGCGCCCATTCGGCCTGTTCGCGCGACAGCGTGGCACCGATGACATGCACGCCGCGCCGCGCCGCGTAGCGCACCATCGAGCCCCAGCCGCAGCCGATGTCGAGCAAACGGTCACCTGCCGAGAGACGCAGCTTGTCGAACACCAGGCGGTACTTGTTTTCCTGGGCCTCTTCGAGCGTCTGGTTCGGGTGGTCGTAGCAGGCGCAGGTGTAGGTCATCGACGGACCGAGTACGTACTCGTAGAAGGTGTTGGAGACGTCGTAATGGTGATGAATCGCGTCGGCGTCACGGGTCTTGGAGTGCCGCAGGCCTTCCGCGATTCGACGCCAGCGCGGCATGGCTTCCTGCGGCGGCGGGGCGATGGGGCGCAACACGTCCCAGCCGAGTGACCGGGTGATGGCGGCAAGCTCCTTGGCCGAGGGGCGACGGAAATTCAGCCCCTCGTCCATGAGCTTCAACACTTCATAGGGGTCGCCCGGATGCACGCCAACGGCTTCGAGATCACCCGATACGTAGGCCCGCGCCATTCCGAGGTCGCCGGGTGCGGTCGCCAAATAGGTTGCACCGCGGGGCGTTTTGAGGCGCAGGCCGTACGGGGCATCGGCTGGTCCGGTGCTGCTGCCGTCATACGCGGAAAAGTGCAGCGGGAGTTCGCTGCCGGCGACCGTGTCGAGGATCTCGGCGAGGGTCAGTTTCCCGACTGTTCCGTCCGATTTCAACGAGGGCTCTTTGAACGTGGTCATTTGCGTTGCACCGCCTTCGCATACAGATCGAGCAAACGAGAGGATGGGTCGTACGTGCGTTTGAGGGCGTCATAGTGTTCGCCGCCGTAGAGGGCGGCGAATTCGTCGGCGTCGTAGAAGGCGTCCGAGTACAGCGACTTGTGTCCGTCGAGTGCACTGACCTCGCGTTCGATGGCGCGGTTCGCCGCGCCGGTTGGTGCGCCTGGTTGGACGGGCACCGAGGACCAGAAGCCGATGTTGACGTAGGTGCGGCCGGGTTCGAGCGGATACAGCGGCCACGGTCGCGGCCCCGGAACCGGCGCCGGATCACGTAACCGCAGGGGACACAACCAGATCGGTTCGATCGGAATCTCGCGCAGGAACCAGTCGAGGAAATCGGCGGTGCGTTCGATCGGCACTTCGATGTCCTGCACCACGCGTTCCCGCGGCGGGTTGCCCTTGCGCGCCTCGATGAAATCGGCGATGCCGTAGCGGTGGTCGAGTGCGATGAGCTTCCAGTAGAAGCTGCTGCGCCGCAAGGGCTTCGGCCATACCCGCCGAATTTGCGGATGTTGCGCACCGAACGCTCGGGAGCACCAGAACCAGTCGGTGTCCCAGCGCCACAGGTAATCGTGAATGGTGAGGCGGTCGGTCTCGCGCTCTTGGATGGACCGGTAGTAGATGTCCATTCCGGTGTAATCGCTGACTGGGCCGGGTTCGTCGGTTTGCCGGCCGAGTGTCAGATATGCCTCGGTTGCGCTGAATACAACACCGTCGAGGTAGTCCACTCGCTCGCCCGCGTGCGAGCGCTGGGCCACAATGCGATCCATCGTGGTTTCGAGTTCGCGCACATCGTTGAATCGCAGGTGGCGCAGGGCGACGAAGGGCGGCACCGACTCCAGCTCGATCTTCAGTCGTGTCGAATACCCAAGCGTGCCGTAAGAATTCGGAAAGCCGCGAAACAGCTCGGCGTGTTCGTTGGTTGGCGTTGCAGTGACAATTTCGCCGGCGCCGGTGAGGACATCGATTTCCAGCACCGATTCGTGCGGCAAACCGTTGCGGAACGAACTGGATTCAATACCGAGGCCGGTGACGGCGCCGCCGAGTGTGATCGTTTTCAGTTGTGGCACCACCAGCGGCGCCAGACCGTAGGGCAGCGTGGCCGCAACCAGGTCCTCGTATGTGCACATGCCCGCGACGTCGGCGGTTTTCGCGTCTGCATCGACTGCGATGACGCCGGTCAGCCCCGAGACGTCGAGGCCGGGCGCATCCGACTTCGCCCGCGCGCGAAACAGATTGGACGTTTTCTTCGCGAGCCGGACATTCGCGTCGATTGGGATGGCGCGATAGCTCGCAAGTAGCCGGTCGACGCCGACCTGATGCGCCGCGAAACCAGACTCCCGTGGGGCAAGCGCACGCCCCAGTACCCCGTTCAGAGACACAGCCACAACAACGACGCTAGCGCGGCGCATTTCGGGCGGCCACCGCGAGGTGCCGTCGTGACGAAACGTCATGCAAATGTTGCCGGGCTTTCGCGGACGGGCATGATGGCTTCAAGTGGCCTGTGCGTGATTTTTCACCGCCCGCGGTGAAAAATCACGCACAGGGCCGTAGCGGACGGACTCGACGAAGGAGTAAGGACTGTGGGCCAGGTAAGCGCTACCAGCAGTGCGGTCATCGAAGTGAAGCCCGATCAGGTTCTTGCGGCGCTGTCGGACTACCAGACCGTCCGGCCGCGGATCCTCACCGACCACTTCCGTGACTACCGGGTGCTATCCGGAGGCGTCGGCGACGGCACGGTGGCGCAGTGGACCCTGCAGGCAACGTCGAAGCGTTCCCGCGACATCAAGGCAACCGTCACGGTCGCCGGTCACACGATCACCGAGCGGGACGCGAACTCGTCGCTGGTGACCCGCTGGACCGTCGAGCCGAGCGGGGCCGGATCGTTGGTGACCACCACCACCGAGTGGCAGGGTGCCGGTGGCGTCGGTGGCTTCTTCGAGCGCATATTCGCGCCCTTGGGACTCAAGAAGATTCAGTCCCAGTTGCTTGACAACCTGCGCCGCGAAGTCGCGTGACCGCTGGTTAGGCCAGCACGAACGAAAGTAATCCCAGCAGCCCGAACGGCGTGCGCACGAACGAATAGCCGAACCAGACCCCTGGGGTGATCTCCCGGATTTCATCGACCACCCGAGGGGTTGGGGATTGGCTGTAGTCGAGGATCCAGGTGGGCTTGCCGTCGATCATCGACGTGCCGATGTAGGCGTGCGCGGGCCAGCCTTCGATGTTGGCGCCAGTGAGCCGGTTCTGCAGGAAGCCGCCGCCATAGAAGTTCTTGCCGGTCCAGATGCCGGGGGCGATCTGCGCGGTCTCCTTGGGATAGACCACCCAGCCGTTTGTGTGACCCTGCGGCAGCGGGCCGGGTGCCGCGTCGAGGTAGAACTGCGTGGTCTGCTCGGTGCTGCAGGCGAATCGGAGGGCGTCGATCGTGGCCGCGGGGTTGCCCGGATACAGCTGGCAGACCGGGCTGGCGGTTGCGGTCCCGACCGGCACCAGGATCACTCCGAAGAGGATGCCGAGGATGGCGGCTACCCAAGTAGCCGTACGGGTTCGCCACCAGCGCCGCCCCGCTTTTTGCTTACTGGTGTCGTTCATATTCGGGCTATCGTACGCGGTGTCGGAAATGTGACCATTTGTGATGGCTAACACCGGCCCCGTCTCGATGAACGTCTACGCTGACCTCAGGAGCGCCGAAGCTAAGGAGAACACGTCGTGCAACCCGGTGGACAGCCCGATATGCAGCAGATTTTGGCGCAGGCCCAGCAGATGCAGCAGCAGCTGATGGCTGCGCAAGCGCAGATCGCCGAAACTGAGGTCACCGGGCAGGCAGGCGGCGGACTGGTCCGCGCGACCGTGCGTGGCACCGGTGAACTGGTGTCGCTGCACATCGATCCCAAGGTGGTCGATCCGGACGACGTGGAAACACTGCAGGACCTGGTGATCGGCGCGATCGCCGACGCAACGGCGCAAGCGCAAAACGTTGCGGAACAAAAGCTTGGACCGCTGGCCGGAGCGTTCGGCGGCGGGGCCCTGCCCGGCTTCTAGAGGTCTCGAGTGTACGAAGGTCCGGTTCAGGATCTGATCGACGAGCTGGGCAAACTGCCGGGCATCGGGCCCAAGAGCGCCCAGCGCATCGCGTTTCACCTGCTGTCGGTAGAGCCACCCGACATCGACCGTTTGCAGGCCGCGCTGCAGAAGGTGCGCGACGGTGTGCAGTTTTGCGTGGTCTGCGGAACGGTTTCGGACAAGGAGATGTGCCGCATCTGCGCTGATCCGCGCCGCGACGCCACGATGATCTGCGTGGTGGAAGAACCGAAGGACGTGCAAGCCATCGAGCGCACAAGGGAATTCCGCGGGCGCTATCACGTCCTTGGTGGCGCGCTCGATCCGCTCAGCGGCATCGGCCCGGATCAGTTGCGGATCCGGGAGTTGCTCAAGCGAATCGGCAACCAGGACGACGGCGTGGATGTCACCGAGGTCATCATCGCGACTGATCCGAACACCGAGGGCGAGGCAACGGCGACCTACCTGGTGCGGATGCTGCGGGATTTCCCCGGGTTGACCGTTACCCGGCTCGCGTCGGGCCTGCCGATGGGCGGTGACCTGGAGTTTGCCGACGAGCTCACCCTCGGCCGGGCACTGTCCGGTCGACGCAAGCTCTGACCGGACCAGCGAACACTGTCCGGTCGACGCAAGCTCTAGTTGTCAGGCGAGGGCGAAGGTCAGCAGCTGCGGCTGCTGGAAGATGCCGTGCCACCAGGAGAAGCCGTACCACACGCCCGGGGTGATCTCGCGAATCTCGTCGTGTAGCGGCGGGGTCGGGGAGGGCGTGTAATCCAGGATCCACGCGGGCTTACCGTCGAAAGTCGACGGACCCAGATACACATTGGCCTGCCACGCCTCCAACTGCGCGCCGGTCAGTCGGTTGCGCAGGTAACCGCCGTTGTCGCCGGTGTAAAAGGTCTTGCCCATCCAGATTCCGGAGGCGAGCAGCGGCATCCCGGGGGGACGCACGACCCACCCGAGTTTCACTCCGTGCGGGACCGCGCCCGGTGCGGAGTTTCGGTAAATGGCGTCCTGTTGTGCCCACGAGCAGCGGAATCGCAGGGAGTCCAGGGTCGCCGCGCGGTTGTCGGGATAGAGAGTGCAGCCGTTGCCGTAGTCGATCGGCGCTGCGGCGGCGGGTCGGATGCCGGTCAGAACCGTGGCTGCGAGCACCAAACCGATCAGAAATAGCAACTGGCTCAGTTTTCTAGTGTTCATACTAGAATTTCGGCCGCCAGCGGCGATTTGAATCTATTCAGTGCATCGTTATGGCTGCAGTTGGGTAACTGTTCAGCGACGCCCCGCGGCCAACCGTTCCTTGCGCAACTGTTCTACCTCTGGCAAGTCGAGAGGTGGGAGTTCGGTCACGCCGAGCGCCCGCGCAATCAACAGGTCCGCAAGCTCCGGGTTGCGTGCCAACGCCGGGCCGTGCATGTAGGTGCCGATCACCGAGCCTTGTGCCGCCCCCTCGAAACCATCGCCGACGCCGTTGCCTACACCGCTGGTGACTCGTCCCAACGGCGTCGCCGAGGTGCCGAGAGTTGTTCCGCCGCGGTGGTTTTCGAAGCCGGTCAGAGGTGCGTGCAGTCCGTCGACCAGGGGAGTGGTGAGGACCTCGCCGATCGAACGGGTAGACTGCGGAGAGGTGGTGACGTCGAGCATGCCGACTCCGTCGACGCGTTCGCCGGCCGATGTCTCGTACCAGTTGCCGAGCACTTGAATGGCTGCGCAGATCGCCAGCACCGGCGCGCCGCGCTCGGCGGCACGTTGCAGGCCGGGGTAACGCTGCAGGTGCCGGGTGGCCAGGCGTTGCGCATAGTCTTCGGCCCCGCCGAGGGTGTAAATATCCAGCGAATCCGGCACCGGCTCGGCCAGCGTGATTTCGATGACGTCGGCGTCGTAGCCACGCATCCGTAACCGCTGACGCAGCACCAGCGCGTTACCGCCGTCGCCGTAGGTACCCATGACGTCGGGCAAGACGAGACCGATTTGCAGTTTGTCGCTCATCGCGCCTCCAGCGCCCGGTTCAAATCCCGAAATGCCGTGTAGTTCGCCAGCACCTCGACCCGCCCCGGCGGGCACGACTCGATCGCCCGCAGCGGGTCCGCGATGGTGGTGTGCTCGACTCCGGCATAGGTGAGCCGGACGCCGAGATCGGTGGCACGCTCGCCGGCGGCGACCACCTGGATGCCTTCGAAATGCTCGAAGCGCACATCCCACAGCCACGACAGGTCCTCACCGTCGGGAACCTGCCCGTTCACCGCGATGACCAGTCCATCCGCGGACGAATCGATCATGGACAGCGCTTCCTGCCAGCCGGCGGGGTTCTTCGCGAGCAGCATTCGAACCGACCGCTGACCTAACTGGACAGTGCTGTACCGGCCGGCGACCTCGCGGACCGTGCTGGCGGCCTGCACGGCCGCGGCCGGATCGGCGCCGAGCGCGACGGCCGCAGCGACGGCCTGAGCGGCGTTGCCGCGGTTCGCCTTACCAGGCAGTGCCAGCCGCAGCGGCAGCTTGATGCCGCCGGGTCCGTACAGGTTTTCCTCGTCCAGCCACCAGTCCGGGGTCGGGCGGGCGAAGTCGGTTCCGGTACTGCGCCAGTGCTCGCCCTCCCAGGCGATCGGCTCGCCGCTGCGGGGGCAACTGGTCGCGTCGATCGCCCAGCCGCTGCCGGCGGCGACCCAGACCACGTTCGGCGCGTCGTAGGCGGCCGAGCTCATCAGCACGTCGTCGCAGTTCGCGATCACCACCGCCTCGGGGTGCCGGGCCAGTCCCTCGCGCAGCCGGCGTTCGATCATGTTGATCTCGCCGACGCGGTCGAGTTGGTCGCGGCTCAGGTTCAGCAGCACCACGGCCGCCGGATTCACGGCGTCACACACGTGCGGGACGTGCAGTTCATCGACCTCCAGCGCGGCCAGCGGCGCGTGCTGGTTGGCGGTGAGCGCGGCGACGATGCCGGCGTCCATGTTGGCGCCATCGGCCTGGGTGGCTACCTCGTCGAGGGTGGCCAGAGCGGCGGCAGTCATTCGGGTGGTGGTGGATTTGCCGTTGGTGCCGGTCACGACCACGGTGCGGCGCGTGCTGCCTAGTTGGCTCATGATCGACTTGTCAATCTTGAGGGCGATCAGCCCGCCGATCATCGAACCGTTGCCGCGCCCGGCTTTCCGCGATGCCCACGACGCCGCACGGGCGGCGCGCAACGCGACCCTCCCACGGCCGGTGATGGGCGAGCGTTTTCGTCGGGTGCGCATTGGTGCAGTGTATTAAGGGATTCGTCCGGCGTGCCGACCGCGTGCTGCGGCAGTATCGCAGCAACGGGCACGCCAGCGGTTATGTTCGCTGTCATGGATGAACGCGTGCTCGTCGGCCGTGTCGCTCTGGTCACCGGTGGGTCCCGGGGCATCGGGCGCGGTATCGCGCAGACACTGGCTCGCGCTGGTGCGGCGGTGGCCGTGAACTACCGCAGTCGGCAGGAACATGCGGCCGCGACGGTGGCGGAGATCGAACGAGCCGGGGGCACTGCGCTGGCTGTGCGTGCCGATGTGTCCATGCGGGCCGAGGTGGAAGCGATGGTCGAGCGAGTCGAATCCGAGCTCGGTCCGGTCGACGTGCTGGTAAACAACGCCGGTATCGCCACCATCCGCGGTGTGGACGACCTCACCGAGGAGGACTTCGACCAGACACTGGCAGTCAATCTGAAGTCTGCGTTTCTGTGCACTCAGGCAGTCATCTCCGGGATGCGGCAGCGCGGATGGGGGCGGATTGTGAACGTCTCGTCCGTGGCGGCTCGCGGCGCAGGGGGCATCGGCGTGCATTACAACGCGTCGAAGGCGGGGCTGGAGGGACTCACCCGCGGCTACGCCGCGCGCCTGGCCGCCGACGGGATCACGGTCAACGCCGTCGCACCTGGACTCATCGACACGGAAATGGCTGTGCCGCTGAAGGAATCCGGTGTCGCGGACCGACTCCCGGTCGGCCGCATCGGCACACCAGAGGAGATCGGTCAGGCGGTCTTGATGATGATCGGCAACGGTTTCCTCACCGGCCAGACGGTGGCGGTCAACGGCGGCGGAAGCTTCCTGTGATCTCACTGCTGCGTCAGCACGCAGTGCGTGCGTGAGTAGATCGTCGGCATGCACCGGTTGGAGTGGTCGCAGATCGACCGCCTGCTCGGCTCGCGCTCGAGGCGCCGCACCAGATCCGGTTCGGCCAACAACGCCCGAGCGATCGCGACGAACTCGAATCCTTCCGACATGGCCAGGTCCATGGTCGATTTTTCGGTGATCCCACCCAACAGGATCAGCGGCATCGACAGTCGCTTCCGGAACTTGCGGGCCTGATCCAGTAGGTACGCCTCTCGATACGGGTATTCCCGCAGAAAGCCCCGGCCGCCGACCCGCATCCCCCAGCGCAGCAGGGCGGGCTGCGCGGCCGCGAACTCGCGGCGTGGCGCCCCGCCGGTGAACAGGTACATCGGGTTGAGCAGCGAGCTGCCAGCAGTCAGTTCGAGCGCATCGAGGGTGCCGTCGGCCTGCAGCCACTCGGCGACGGTGAGGCTTTCGGGCATCGAAAAGCCGCCGCGCACACCGTCGTTCATGTTGAGCTTCGCGGTAATCGCGAGCCGGCCGCCGACGGCCTCGCGCACCGCTTGGGCTGTCTCGCGAGCTAACCGCGCCCGGTTTGCCAGCGAACCGCCATAGCCGTCCTTACGGCGGTTCAGTAGCGGGCTCAGGAATGAGCTCACCAGGTAGTTGTGACCGAAATGGATTTCCACTGCGTCGAATCCGGACTCTTCGGCCAGTCGGGCGGCATTCGCATGCGCGGCGACGACGTCACGCAACTGCTCCACGGTTGGGTTGCGGGTGAACCGCATGCCCAGCGGGTTGAAGAACCTGCGCGGCCCCAGTGCCGGCAGGCCGTTCGAGGCGGCGTTCGCCACCGGACCGGCGTGCCCGATCTGCGCCGAAATCGCCGCGCCGTGCGCGTGCACCGCGTCGGTGACCTTGCGCAGTCCCGGTACCGACTCGGGCCGCATCCAGATCTGGTGCCGGTCGGTGCGGCCCTCCGGGCTGACCGCGCAGTACGCCACCGTGGTCATGCCGACGCCGCCCGCGGCGAAGCCGGCGTGGAAATCGGCGAGTTCAGGGGTGGCTAACGCGTCGGGGGTACGGCCCTCGAAGGTAGCCGCCTTGATGACGCGGTTGCGAAGCGTGAGCGACCCCAATTGGGCGGTTTCGAAGACATCTGCCACCGCCCAATTGGAACACGTTTCAGTTTTGTGCGGAAGTCCCTCAGCTGGCCCGGTTCACCGCCGACACCACCGCACGCAGCGACGCCGTGGTGATCGACTGCGCGATGCCGACGCCCCAGACGACCTTGTCGCCAATCGCGCATTCGACGTACGCGGCAGCCTGGGCATCGACGCCCGACCGCATGGCGTGCTCGGAGTAGTCGAGCACCCGAACGTCGATGTCGATCGAATGCAGCGCGTCCACGAACGCCGACAGCGGGCCGTCGCCGGTGCCCTGAATCTCATGCTCGACACCGTTCAATTTGACGGCCGCATCGATGGTGTCGACCCCGCCGTCGGTTTCGGACGCCGTGACCTTCTGCCGGATGCGCTCGAGCGGGGTGATCGGCGACAGGTACTCCTGTGCGAACACATCCCACATGTCCTTGGCGCTGACCTCACCGCCCTCGCCATCGGTTATCCGCTGGATGACCTGGGAGAACTCGATCTGCAGCCGGCGCGGCAGTGCCAGCCCGTGGTCGGTCTTCATGATGTAGGCGACGCCGCCCTTGCCGGACTGGGAGTTCACCCGAATGACCGCCTCGTAGTTGCGGCCGACGTCCTTCGGGTCGATCGGCAGATACGGCACCTGCCAAACCAGGTCGTCGATGTGCGAGCCGGCGTTGTCGGCGTCGGACTTCATGACGTCGAAGCCCTTGTTGATCGCGTCCTGGTGGCTCCCGGAGAACGCGGTGTAGACCAGGTCGCCGCCGTAGGGGTGGCGCTCGTGCACGGGCAGTTGGTTGCAGTACTCGACCGTGCGCCGGATCTCATCGATATCGGAGAAGTCGATCTGCGGATCCACGCCGCGGGAGAACAGGTTCATGCCGAGCGTGACCAGGCAGACGTTGCCGGTGCGCTCGCCGTTGCCGAACAGACAGCCCTCGATACGGTCGGCGCCGGCCTGGTAGCCCAGTTCGGCCGCCGCGACCGCGGTGCCGCGGTCGTTGTGCGGATGCAGCGACAGCACGATCGAGTCCCGCCGCTCCAGGTTGCGACTCATCCATTCGATCGAGTCGGCGTAGACGTTCGGCGTGGTCATCTCCACGGTCGCCGGCAGGTTGATGATCAGCGGCTTCTCGGGCGTCGGTGCGATGATCTCCGACACTGCGTTGCATACGTCGAGCGCGTAGGACAGTTCGGTGCCGGTGTAGGACTCGGGTGAGTACTCGTAACGCCAGTTGGTGTCCGGGTACTTCGTCTCCTCGGCCAGGCACTGCAGGGCGGCCTCGGTGGCAATCTTCTTGACCACGTCCTTGCCGGCCTTGAACACCACGCGCCGCTGCAGGATCGACGTCGAGTTGTAGAAGTGCACGATCACCTGTGGCGCGCCCTCGCACGCCTGGAAGGTGCGCTCGATCAACTCCGGGCGGCACTGGGTGAGCACCTGAATGGTGACATCGTCGGGAATGGCGTTGTCTTCGATGATTTCCCGGACGAACGAGTAGTCGGTCTGGCTCGCCGACGGGAATCCGACCTCTATTTCCTTGTAGCCCATGCGGACCAGCAGGTCGAACATCCGGCGCTTGCGCGCGGGGCTCATCGGGTCGATCAGGGCCTGATTACCGTCGCGCAGGTCGACAGCACACCAGCCCGGGGCGCGGTCGATGACACGATCGGGCCAAGTGCGGGCGGGCAGCGAAATCTGCTCGACCTCCTCGGCGAAAGGCCGGTAGCGAAACGTCGGCAACGACGAGTTCTTCTGCATGTTCCACGCCGGCTGGTCGGCTGGTGCAGGTTTGCTCGGTGGCGTGATGGTGCGGGGGTTAGCGGTGAAGGCGTCTGCGGGGGACATGTGATTCTCCGGTTCGATCGGTTCTCAGACGGATTCGACCGGCGCGACAAGACTCCGCGACGGGAAGCCGGTCTGAATCAGACCCCGCCGCGGCAATCGAGGAGAAGCGCCCGCTGCACGCGCCCGAGTCTACATGCGTCTGCGATTGCACCAAAGAATCACCCCGATTGCCCACTTCATGCATAGATTAGCGTGCATAACATTCCGGCAGCGTTTTGGCTTCCGGCTTGCAACACTCACCGCATCGACAGCGACGTAACAGGGGACATGGACAGACGACGATTTCTCACCGGAGCCGCAGTGGCCGTCGGCGCTGCGGCGTTTGGCGTAGGCGCCACCCCACCACCTGCCCGCGCAGACGGGCCGTGGTCGCTGGCGTTTCGGTCTTGGGTCCCCGAAATTTTCGCCCCGCTACCCGACCCGCCGCAGCACAGCGAAGCGCTGGTTATCGGGTCCGGATTCGGCGGCGCGGTCTCCGCACTGAGGTTGGCGCAGGCAGGTATTCAGACCACCGTGCTCGAGCGTGGTTCGCGCTGGCCCAATGATCCGTGGCGGGAAATCTTCACTGGCGACGATCTGCCGGACGGCCGCGGTTTCTGGCACCGCACCAGCTTCACCGGCGTCACCAAGGTAACGAAGTACTTCGAGAGCTTCGGCGGGGTGCTCGACTGCACCTCCTATCCCAACCTCGACGTCTGGCGCGGCGCTGCGGTCGGGGGTGGCTCGATCGTGTTCACCGGGGCCATGGTGATTCCGCCCCGCCAATTGTTCGACCACGTTTTCGGCGGTGTCGTGGACTACGGCGAGCTGACCAGCAGGTACTACCCGCTGGCCAAGCAGATGCTGCGCCTGTCCACGATGCCGCCCGACATCTACGGATCGGCGCCGTTTTCGCACTCCCGGATCTGGGACGAGCAGGTCCGCAAGGCGGGCTACCAGCCTGTCGCGACCGATTCGATCTTCAAGTGGGACACCATCCGCGGCGAATTGGCCGGCACCACTCGGCCGTCGGCAACCGCGGCGCGCAGCAACCTGGGCAACTCAAACGGCGCCAAGTTCGACCTGAACCAGAACTATCTGCCGTGGGCCGAAGCCACCGGCAAGGCGGGGATCTACCCCGGTCATCAGGTGGACGCCATCGGCTGGGACGGCAAGCGGTTCACCATTGACATCAGCAAGCTCTCGCCACCCGGTGACGTGGTGGCGCGGCGCACCCTCACCGCCGACAAACTCTTCCTCGGGGCAGGTTCGGTGGGCACCACCGAACTGCTGGTGCGTGCGCAGGCTACCGGCGCGCTGCCGCAACTCAACGAACACATCGGCAAGGGCTGGGGCACCAACGGCGACGTTGCGCTGGCGCGCGGGGAGAGCGCGTTGGCTGGCACCGGGCAGGGCGTGCCGTGCGCCAGCCGGATCTACGACGACCGCGGGCTGCCGACCACACTGGAAAGTTGGTACGTGCCCGGGATTCCCGTCGACGTGGGTGCCATCGCTTCGCTCGGGCTGGTGCTGGATCCGACTCGCGGCGAATTCCGCTTCGATCCCGCGTCCGGGCGGGCCGGGCTGGTGTGGCCGGAGAACGGCAACGCCGCGGCCTATCAGGTGGCCAGCGAACTCAACCACAAGATCGCCGAACGGGGTGGATCGCTGGTGGAGTACAACGCCATCGGTTACAACGCGAACGCCTCGTTTACGGCGCATCCGCTCGGCGGTGCCGTACTCGGCCGCGCCACCGACGGGTACGGCCGCGTGCACGGTTACCGCGGGCTGTATGTGATGGACGGTGCGGCGATTCCGGGCAGCACGGCGACCGCGAACCCATCGCTGACGATTACCGCGCTGGCCGAGCGAAATATCGCGGCGATCATCCGCTCCGGAGGCTGAGGGCGAGCCATGAACCGCGAAGGCGAGCGCTCGTGAGGATCGCAGCGACGAAGTCGCGAGGACCGGAGGGAGCGGGAGTCGAGCCATGAACCGCGAAGGCGAGCGCTCGTGAGGATCGCAGCGACGAAGTCGCGAGGACCGGAGGGAGCGGGAGTCGAGCCATGAATGCAGCCAGCGCCATCCAGTACCACCGCAGCTACCCCTCCGGGCCGCCGGTCCGGGTGGTCGATTGGTTCATGCTGCTGTTGGCGGTTGTCTCCGTCGGCTACCTGCTGTGGATCACGTTCTGGAATGTCGCGCCCGACACCGAGCGGCTCATCTTCCATATCGACTACGTGGTTTGCGGCATCTTCGCGCTGGAGTTTCTGTGGCGCTGGCGAAAAGCGCGCTGGAAATGGAACTATCCGTTTGCCTACTGGTACGACATCATCGGAATGATTCCGGTGTCGAGCCCGATTTTTCGCGGGTTCCGGCTCATCCGCGTTGTCGTGGTGCTCGCCCGGCTCGGCCGGGTGGCCGACCGAGTGTATGGCGAGCGCATTACGGCGGCGCTGGTCACCCGGTTCACCAAGACGATCGTGGAAACGATCAAGCGCCCGATCACCGTGGCGATGCTCGACGAGGTCACCGACGTCCTCAAGACCGGGCACTACACGCGCAATATCGCGGCGGCGCTGGATGAGAATCGCAGTGAACTAAACGACATGATGCTGGAGATGATCCTCAAGGATCCGACCACGAAGCGGCTGCGGTACTTGCCTTTTCACGGCGATCTGGTGCACTTGATCGCGGACACGACGTTCCGGATCACGTTCCAGGTGCTCGCCGACCCGCGCACCGACGAACTCATCTCCGACATGATCCGTGAGAACGTTGATCAAATCCGCGCCGCGGTGAGCGGCAGGTACCACGAGGAAGGACCGGCTGCGCCGATGGACATTTCGAAGACGAAGTCGGTGTGATGGCGGGTCAGGTTGCCGTCGCCCGCGCGTACATCGATGCCCTGGTTTCGCATGACGGCGACTCCGTCCCGTTCGCGGCCGATGCGGTGCGATACGAAATGGGCGTGAAGACCGGTCGGTCCGGGAAGCATCTGCGGCGCAGCCTTTCTCGCGGCCCGCAGTACCGGGTGATCCTCGGTGTCCGCGATCTGCAGACACGGGTGGACGGCGATGTGGTGCGCACCGTGTATCTGCTCGACGCGGGACTGTTCGGCCGACGGCTGACGACGGTCAAGATCGTCGAGGACTTCGCCATCCCGGCCGACGATCTGCGCATCCACCGCATCGACGCGAAGATCGGCAGGCCGCGCCGTTAATCCCGCTGGCCCCGGATTTCGGCACGCGTCGCGTCGTAGCGGACGGTTTCGTGGGCGATGAGGATCGTCAAAATGGCGGTCAGGATGCCGAGCCCGGCCATCGCCGGCAGCGCGGCAGCCAGCGGAATCAACACGAGAATCGCCACGATCGCGGCGATGCGATTGGTGCCCACCGCCCCGGTGGCATACCACTTGGTGAACACGAGCGCGGCGAGGTAGAGCGCAACGCCGCCGTACAGGCAGAACAACGGAATCCCGTACAGCGCGTCGGTGAGGCTGTGCAGGTGCGCGTTGCCGACGTAATTCAGCACGTCCGCCAAGCCGAGTGACACCCCGACAATGCCGATGATCATGGGTAGATGCCCAAAGCTGTAGACGTTGCGGGCCAGCTTGATCTGCCGCTGGCCCTCCGCGCTGCCGAGTTCCTGCTCGATCGCCAGCGAGGCCGTGTCGAAGTAGGCCCACCACATCAGTCCCGACACGGTCAGACCTAACAGGGACGCGACGATGATCGGCCAGGAGATCGGCAGATGGGCCACGCCCACACCGATCGACACGATGGACTCGCCGATCGCCACGATGACCATCAGTCCGTGCCGCTCCGCGAAATGACCCGGAGAGCGCAACCGCCAGCCCTCGCCGGCGAACAGGGTGCCCAGGTAGTCGCCCACCAGCGCGAGCGCCCACAGCAGGGTTTGCACCCAGCCGGAGGTTTGCGACGCGATGAGCAGCACGACCGTGCCGATCACCACGGACGGCACCCAGCGGATCACCTGCCGGCGTAGCTGCGCGTCGGAGCCGCTGATCAGCCAGAACATGGCGATGTGAATTGCCCGGATGCAGAAGTAGCCGAGCGCGAACACCACCGGACCCGACAGCCCGCCGGGCAGGTCGTCGAAGGCCTCCGGGATGGTCAACGCCGTGATGAAAGCGGCGGCCGTCGCCGCGAACATCGCTATTCGCACGATTCCCTCGTCGGCGCGCACCACGTTGCCGAGCCAGGCATAGCCGACCCACGCCCACCACAGGACCGATAGCACCAGCACGGCTCGCAGCACGTTCTTCGCGGTGGTTTGTTCGCCGAGCAGGTCGGTGACCTGGGTGATGGCATAGACGAAAACGAGGTCGAAATACAGCTCCAGCTGAGACACCGATGCGCGTTCCGGCAGGATGCGGACGCGACTGGGCCTGGTGGTGCTCACGGTCGTTTATCGTGCCACCCCCGCCCCCCGTGCGTGTTTCTTCACCGCCCGCGGTGAAGAAACACGCACGGGGGCAGGGGACGGCGGGTGCGGACGCCTACGTGGCTCCTGCTATTTGCTGATCATGGTGATCAGCTGGTCGACCACCTGCTCGCGGCTGGGCACCCCGCGACTGTGACCGATCAGGCGCGGGTGACTCACCCGCAACATACAGCTGCTGAGCAGCATGAACGCGGCAGTGTGGGGGTCGATATCGGCGCGGATCTGGCTGCCGTCTTGCAGCTTGGCCAGAAACTCGCCGATGATCCGCACGCCGCGCTGCGGTCCCAGGTCGTGCTCGCCGAGGTAGCTGGTGAGCTCCGACTTGAGCTCCGTATCTGCCTGAGCGGCAAACATGATGACCACGGCCCGCTGCAGAAATTCCTCGACGGCGGCGGTGAAACCGAGCAGCGTCGGCCGCAATTCGTCCGAGCCGGCTCCGCGCTCGCGAAATTGCGCCAGCGGCAGCAGCGCGGCCTCGAAAACGGCCGAGAGCATGCCGGCGCGGTCCTTGAAGTGGTAGAAGATGCTGCCTTCCGAAACGCCCGCCCGCTCGGCGACGGCCTTGGTGGTGAGTTTGGCGATGCCTTTTTCGTTCAGCAGGTCGTATGCCGCGGCCAGGATCTGCTCTCGGCCGCCGGTGGGCGGCCGGCCGCGGCGGGCGGGCGACGATTCGGCGACCGATGACACACCTGCATGGTATCCACTCCAGAAACTTCTTGAGTAGACACTCAGAAAGTAATATTCTGAGTGCTAACTCAGAAAAGGAGCCGCAAATGACCATCACCCAGCAGCTCGAGCGCACGCAACCGGACATCAAATGGTGGACGCTCGGCGCGGTATGCACCGGAGTGTTCATGCTGCTGCTCGACATCACGATCGTGAACGTCGCGCTACCCGACATTCAAAACCAGTTCGATGCAACGCTTTCCGGCCTGCAGTGGGTGATCGACGCCTACGCGTTGACGCTGGCAGCCTTCCTGCTCACGTCCGGGACTATCGCCGACCAGATCGGCCGCCGCAAGGTCTTCGCCGCTGGACTGGTCATCTTCACGTGCGCATCGCTGCTGTGCGGCCTGTCCACCGGCGTCACCATGCTGGCGCTGGCGCGGGCGCTCCAAGGCGTCGGCGGGGCAATCATGTTCGCCACCTCGCTCGCGCTGCTGGCGCAAGCATTCCCGCCGAAGGAGCGCGGGGTCGCTTTCGGTGTCTTCGGCGCAGTGACCGGGGTCGCCGTTGCGGTCGGTCCGGTGCTCGGCGGCGCACTGACCAGTTGGTTGTCCTGGCGGTGGATTTTCTTCGTGAACCTGCCGATCGGCATCGTGGCGCTTGCCGTCACGCTGCTGCGGGTGCGGGAGTCGCGTGATCCGGCGCGTCGCCCCGTCGACTGGGCCGGCTGCGTCACGTTCAGTGTTGCGCTGGCCGCACTCGTCTTCGGCTTGATTCGTAGCCACGCCGACGGCTGGACCTCGGCGACCGTGCTCGGCTCCTTCGTCGCTGCGGCCGTGTTGCTGATCGCATTCATCGCCATCGAATGGACCGGTCGCGCACCGATGTTCGACCTGCACCTGCTGCGGGTGCCCACGTTCAACGGCGGACTTCTTGCGGCGTGGGGGATTTCGGCGTCGCTGTTTTCGCTGCTGACCTACCTGGTGATCTATTTGCAAGGCGTGATGGGTTATTCGGCGATAGAGGTGGGTGTGCGCGTGCTGCCCATGACGCTGGCCATCTTCGTGACCGCGGGTATTGCCGGACGACTGAGCAACCTGGTGCCAGTCCGCTGGCTGATCGGTCCCGGCTTCCTGCTGGTCGGCGCCGGTCTGCTGTTGATGCGCGGCAGCGACCCGACGGCGGGCTGGATGCACTTCCTGCCGGGATTCATCGTGGCCGGCGCCGGCGCGGGCCTGATCAATGTGCCGCTCGCGTCGACCGCTGTCGGCGTGGTCACCCAAGAACGGGCCGGGATGGCGTCGGGCATCAACTCCACCTTCCGCCAGATCGGTATCGCCACCGGCGTCGCCGCGCTCGGCAGCATCCTGGCCGCGCGGTTGAAGGACAGCGTGGTGGCCAGTCTGGCCGGTACCCCGGTCGGCACCCATGCGCAGGCGATTGCTGACGCGGTGAGCAACGGTCAAACGAAGGCCGCCCTCGGTGGCGTGCCGCCACAGTTGCGCGGGGTAGTCGGGCAGGCGGCCGCGCACGGTTACGCGTCGGCGCTGGACACAATCCTGCTGATCGGCGCCGTCGTCGCGTTTGTGGTGGCAGTCGGGGTGATCGCGACGATCCGCCAGCGGGATTTCCTCGAGGCACACGAGGGTGACGAAGCCTGGGCGGTTGGGTGAGCCCGCGCCTCGGTAGGCTGTCTAGCTGAATCTTGCTTGCCGATCCGAAAGGTAGACCCGCGTGGCTCTGGTGGTCCAAAAGTACGGCGGATCCTCGGTGGCCAGCGCCGAACGAATCCGGCGGGTCGCCGAGCGAATCGTGGAGACCAAGAAGCAGGGACACGACGTCGTTGTCGTGGTTTCCGCGATGGGCGACACCACCGACGAGCTGCTCGACCTGGCTCGGCAGGTGTGCCCGGCACCGCCGGCGCGCGAGATGGACATGCTGCTCACCTCGGGGGAGCGGATCTCGAATGCGCTGGTGGCCATGGCAATTCACTCGCTCGGCGCCGAGGCCCGCTCCTTCACCGGTTCGCAGGCCGGTGTGATCACCACCGGCGCGCACGGCAACGCCAAGATCATCGACGTGACGCCTGGCCGGGTGCGCGACGCGCTGGACCAGGGCTCAATCGTGCTGGTCGCGGGCTTCCAGGGCGTCAGCCAGGACAGCAAGGACATCACCACGCTCGGTCGTGGCGGCTCCGACACCACGGCGGTGGCGCTGGCCGCCGCGCTGAGAGCAGACGTCTGCGAGATCTACACCGACGTCGACGGCGTCTTCAGCGCCGACCCGCGCATCGTGAAGGACGCGCAGCGGCTCGAAAGCGTGTCGTTCGAGGAAATGCTCGAGATGGCCGCGTGCGGCGCCAAGGTCCTGATGCTGCGCTGTGTCGAGTACGCACGCCGGTACGGGGTGAAGGTGCACGTCCGGTCGTCGTACACCGATAAGCCCGGAACCATTGTTTTCGGATCGATGGAGGACATTCCAGTGGAAAACGCCATCCTCACCGGCGTTGCGCACGATCGCGGCGAGGCAAAGGTCACGGTCGTCGCCCTGCCCGACGAACCCGGCTACGCGGCGAAGGTATTCCGCGCGGTCGCCGACGCCGAGATCAACATCGACATGGTGCTGCAGAACATCTCCAAGATCGAGACCGGCAAGACCGACATCACCTTCACCCTCCCGAAGACCGACGGACCCCGCGCCGTCGAGAAGCTCGCCGCCCTGCAGGACGAGATCGGGTTCACGCAGGTGCTTTACGACGATCACATCGGCAAGGTGTCGCTCGTCGGCGCCGGCATGAAGAGCCACCCGGGCGTTACCGCCACCTTCTGCGAAGCGCTCGCGAACGCGGGCATCAACATCGACCTGATCTCCACCTCGGAAATCCGGATTTCGGTGCTGGTCAGCGACACGGAATTGGACGACGCCGTGCGGGCGTTGCATGAGGCGTTCGACCTCGGCGGTGAGGAAGAGGCCGTGGTGCACGCAGGGACGGGAAGATAATGGGCGAGCGCAGCGACGAGGGAATGTAACAGCATGGGTGTACGGGTAGGCGTCGTCGGCGCGACCGGTCAGGTCGGTGCCGTCATGCGAAAGCTGTTGGAGCAGCGCAACTTCCCCGCAGACGAGGTGCGCTTTTTCGCGTCGGCGCGCTCGGCCGGCAAGAAGTTGCCATGGCGCGGCGGCGAGGTCACCGTCGAGGACACCGAAACTGCCGACCCGACGGGTCTCGACATCGCCCTGTTCTCCGCCGGCGCAACGATGTCGCGGGTGCAGGCGCCGCGGTTTGCGGCCGCCGGTGTCACGGTGATCGACAACTCGTCAGCGTGGCGCAAGGACCCCGACGTGCCGCTCGTGGTCAGCGAGGTCAACCCCGAGCAGGCGTTCGGGCTGGCAAAAGGCATCATCGCCAACCCGAACTGCACCACCATGGCCGCCATGCCGGTGCTCAAGCCGCTGCATGACGAGGCTGGGCTCGAGCGACTGGTCGTGTCGAGTTACCAGGCCGTCTCCGGTAGTGGGCTGGCCGGTGTCGAAGAACTGGCCTCCCAGGTGCGCGCCGTGGTCGGTGAGGCAGAGAAGTTGGTGCACGACGGCAGTGCGGTGCAGTTTCCGGCGCCGGATAAGTACGTTGCGCCGATCGCGTTCAACGTGCTGCCGCTGGCCGGGTCGATCGTGGACGATGGTAGCGGCGAGACCGACGAAGACCAGAAGCTGCGCAATGAGAGCCGCAAGATCCTCGGGATCCCGCAACTGCGGGTCAGCGGGACCTGCGTGCGGGTGCCGGTATTCACCGGGCACTCGTTGTCTATCAATGCCGAATTCGCGCAGCCGTTGTCAGTGGCCCGCGCCCAGGAACTGCTCGGTGGGGCTCCGGGTGTGAAATTGGTGGACGTGCCGACGCCGTTGCAGGCCGCGGGAATCGACGAGTCGCTGGTCGGTCGTATCCGCCAGGACCCGGGCGTTCCGGATGGGCGCGGGCTCGCGCTGTTCGTCTCGGGCGACAACCTGCGAAAGGGTGCGGCGCTCAACACCATTCAAATCGCCGAGGTGCTGCTGCGCGGGCAGTAATCAGAGCAGTCCCCACCAATAGAACAGGGTGGCCAGTATCCAAACGATCGCTGTCTCCACGTGACGTCCCTCCTTACAGCCCCTACCCAAATCATCCCTGCTTGAATCCGTGCGCGTAACGCATCGTTTTCATCACGGATGCGCCGGGTATTCGGGAGGGGAGCTGAGGAGGGCGGATGACCAGGTTCGGCTATACCCTGATGACGGAGCAGAGCACCCCGAAGGAGCTTGTGCAGCAGGCTGTTTCGGCAGAGCGGTCAGGGTTCGACTTCGCCGTCAGTAGCGACCATTTTTCGCCATGGCTCACCAGTCAGGGGCATGCACCGTACGCGTGGAGCGTGCTCGGTGCGGTGGCCCAAGCCACCAGCCGCATGGACCTGATGACGTACGTGACGTGCCCGACCGTGCGCTATCACCCCGCCGTCATCGCGCAGAAGGCCGCGACCATGCAACTGCTCTCCGACGGCCGATTCACCCTCGGCTTGGGCAGTGGGGAGAACCTCAACGAACACGTTGTCGGGAAGGGCTGGCCCGGTATCGACACTCGGCAGGACATGTTGGTCGAGGCCGTGCAGATCATTCGGGAGCTTTTCACCGGCAGCCTCGTCGACTGGCACGGCGAGCACTTCAAGGTCAGCTCGGCACGGATCTGGGATCTGCCGGAGCAACCGGTTGCTATCGGAGTGGCGGTGTCCGGGACGGAACTGGTCGACCGGTTAGCTGTGTTGGCCGACCACATGATTGCGGTCGAGCCGAACGGCGAACTCGTCAAAGCGTGGCATCATGCCCGGCGGCCGGCCACCGGCCTTGCTGATGCCGGTCGCGTGGTCGGGCAGATTCCGATCTGTTGGGATCCCGACCGCGATGCGGCCATCAAGCGTGCGCACGAACAGTTCCGGTGGTTCGCCGGCGGGTGGCCGGTCAACGCGGAACTGTCGACGCCGGCCGGGTTCGCGGCCGCAACACAGTTCGTGCGGCCCGAGGACGTTGCGTCCAACATTCCGTGCGGACCGGACCTGGACGCGATCGTCGAACAAGTCAGCGCCTTCTGGAAGGCCGGATTCACCGATGTCGCGCTCGTGCAGATCGGGCACGGTACCCACGACGAGTTCTTTGCCAAGGCGGCAGAGCCGTTACTGGAAAAGTTGCGGGCCGCTGACTAACTCGGCGCCTGGAATCCGGCTTTTCCAAGAGTGGCTTGTCCCTGCGGGCTGGTGACCAGCGCGATGAAGGCTGCGGCGGTGGCCTTGTTGTGTGACTGATTCAGTTCGGCGATGGGGTAGGTGTTCACCGCGCCCGCGGACTGCGGGAAATTGACGGTAGTGACCTTGTTCCCGGCGGACGCGGCGTCGGTGACGTACACCAGCCCCGCATCGGCCTGCCCGGACGTGACCTTGCCCAGCACATCGGTGACGGACGATTCCTCGCTGACCGGGTGCAATTGGGTGTGCGTCGAATCTTCGACCTTCTTGGTCGCGGACCCGCATGGCACCTGCGGAGCGCAAACGACTACGAGCAAGCCTTGCTGCGCGAGGTCGGCAAAGGAGCGAATGTGCTTGGGATTTCCGGGTTCCGTCACGATGGTGAGGGTGTTTTTGGCGAAGTTCACTGGTGCGCCGTCGACGAGTTTGGCGTCGACCGCCTTGGTCATGTTCGGCACATCAGCGGAGGCGAACACGTCGGCCGGGGCGCCCTGGGTGAGCTGCGTGACCAGATCCGACGAGCCCGCAAAACTGAAGGCGACGTTCGTGCCCGGATGAGCTGACTCGAACTGGTGCCCGAGGTCGGTGAACGTCTGCTTCAGCGAGGCCGCGGCAAAGACCGTGATGTCTCCGTGCGCGCTCGCGGAGCTCGGAGCGGACGTTTTGTCGCTCGAACATCCCGCGATCGCCGCGAGCGCCACCAGACCGACGACTGCGTATCTCGACATGCGAGCATCATATTGGTCCGCAGTATCGGATAGATGGCTGGTTCAGCTCCGCATTAGCGGAATTACTCCCCCTTCCAGTGTGGTGGCCGCTTTTCCGCGAATGCGCGCATGCCCTCTTTGGCGTCGGCGCTGGAGAACAGTCGGCCCATTTCGGAGGTTGTGCGCGTCCAGTCCGCTTCCTCCGCGGGAATCGCGCCATCCGTGATGCCAGCCGCGATGCGCTTGCTGACCTGGACCGCCACTGGCGCGTTCTCGACGATCAGATCGGCGAGCGCGAACGCCTCGTCCAGCAGTCGATCGGCGGGGACGACGCGATTGACCAAGCCCAACTGCAGTGCGCGTTCGGCCGATATTGGTTGGCCGGTGAGCATCGCCTCCATGGCGACCTTCGGCGGGATCTGCCGCCCAAGCCTGAATGCCCCACCGGCCGCGGCGACCAGGCCGCGTTTGACCTCGGGCAGCCCAAAGGCAGCAGTCTCGGCGGCTACCGCGAGATCGCTGGCCAACACCAGTTCGGTTCCGCCGCCAAGGGCAAATCCGTTGACGGCGGCGATAATCGGCTTTGATATCGCGTGCTAGACGAACCCGGCGAAGCCCCACCGCTCGGCGCGCGGATCGGTCAGAAACACTCCACGCGCCGCTTCTTTGAGATCCTGGCCGGCGCAGAAGGACTTGTCGCCCGCGCCGGTGATGATGACGACCCACACATCGTTGTGCTCGTCGGCGTAGTCGAGTGCCTCGCCGATGCCAAGGCTGACCGCGGCGTTGACCGCGTTGCGCGCCTCTGGTCGGTTGATCGTCACCAGCAGGACGCGTCCGCGCTGCTCGGCGAGGACGGCACCGTCGCCGCCGATGGAGATGCCGTTGGTTCCAGTCTCGGTCATGACTGCCAAGTTAACAGAAATTCACGATGATGCTAGAGCCCATACGTCTTGCCAATGATGTCGCGCTGGATTTCGCTCGTGCCACCGAAGATGGTCGACACCAGCGCGCCACGGACGTGGCGTTCCATGTCGAACTCGGTGGCGTAGCCGTAGCCGCCCATCATCTGCATTCCGGCCAGCGAGACCTTCTGCGCGGTTTCCGTCGCCTTCAGTTTGGCCATCGACGCTTCACGTGCGAGCATCCGGTCGGGGTATGCATCCGCTTCCCGGGCAACGCTGTACACCAGCAGCTTCGTGCATTCGATCTCCGTGGCGAGGTCGGCGATTCGATGCCGCAGGGCCTGGAACGAGCCGATCGGGCGGCCGAACTGCTTGCGCTGAGTCACGTAGGCGAGCGTGTCGGCGAAGGCGCGTTCGGCGGCGCCGAGACTCATCGCGGCGAGGACGAGCCGTTCGAAATTCAGGCCCGTCATCAATTGACGCCAACCGTTGTCCACCTCCCCGACAACCGAGTCCTCTGGGAGCAGGCAGTCGCTGAAGTAGAGGTCGTTGGTCTCCTTTTGTCCGCCCATTAACTCGATCGGGACGATGGTCAGCCCGTCGATTCCGGCCGGCACCTGAAACATGGTCAGGCCCTCGTGCTTGTTCTGGCCTCGACTGGTCCGAGCAACAAGCAAGATGTTCTCCGAGATGCGAGCGTTGGAACACCACGTCTTCTGGCCGTTGATCAGCCAGCCGTCGGCGGTCTTTTCGGCTTTGCATTTCAGATTGCCGACGTCGGATCCCGCCTCCGGCTCGGACATCGAAATCGATTGTGAGGCACCGCGAACAATGCCTCGCAAGACGTTGTCCTTCTGGGCCGCGCTGCCGAATCGGGTAAAGGCGCCGCCAGTGATCAGCGTCGGGCCGATCGCGCCCACCGGTGCCATGCCGCGGGCGATCTCGGAGAGCAGGATGCACATGTCGACCATCGACCCGTCCGATCCGCCGTACTCCTCGGGGATGGTGACGCCGAGCCAGCCGAGTTTCGCCATCTTCTCGTAGAGGGCCTGGTTGTGTGGTTCGGCTCCGTTCTTGGTCAGCGCGTCGCGCTTTTCCCGTGTGCCCGCCTCCCGCTGGCAGAACTCGGCGATCGCGCTGGCGAAATCCCGCTGCTCCGAGGTGAATTCGACGCCCATGTCTGGCTCCTTCTTTCGGCGTGCGTGTTGCCCCACCTGTCTCGACGGTGCTACCTCCCACATAAGTTAACGATGATTCGCGTAAAATGCTAGTGTTTACCCACGTTCGAGGTGCCGGCAGATCGCCATCATGCGGCCGCCGGTCTTCGTCGTCGGTTGTGAGCCGGGATGGGTTTTCGGTCGGGGTCGAGGGTTTTCGGTGGGATGAACCAGGGGTGGCCGTCCTCGCCGAGGAAAACCTGCCAGGTGCCGCGGTGGATCATGCGGTGATGTGCTCGGCACAGGAGCACCATGTTGTCGAGTTTCGTTTCACCACCATCGATCCACTCGCGGACATGATGGGCATCGCACCAGTGCGGTGGGCGCCCGCAGCCGGGTACCGCGCAGCCGTCGTCGCGCACGATAAGTGCTTTGCGGATGGCGGGGGTGACGAGGCGTTCGCTGCGCCCGACATCCAACGGCACCCGGTTGCCGTCGACCACGACCACGGTGACCTCGCAGTCACAGGCCAGCATCTGGGCGACCTGGCGTGACACCGACCCGGTCCAGGACAGGTGAAACGGCCACCGAGTGTCTTTCACGCGCCCGGCCTCGTCGACGAACGTGGCCTTGCCCACCAAGTCTTTGGCTTCGGCGACCAGCATCACCTGCGCCCGCCCCACCCCACCACCACCGCGACCACTCAACTGCGCATCCAAGAGGTCGCTGAGGGCGTCGGCGCGGCGCTGCGACGCCGAGCGGGGGTCGGGTTCCCCGTCCGGTCCCGGGCGCGGCGCGGCGAGGGGTTCGAGGACCGACCGCAGCTTTTCGAAGGTGAGTTTGTCCAGGTCGGCGCGTAGTTTGCCGCGCCCGTCACGGCCGGTGCCGTAGTCGAGGCGGTTGAGTTCGGGGTCCTCGGCGACCGGCTCGCGCTCCGGCGCGTGGCTCAACACCAGGTCGCGGCCGGTTTCGCGCACCGCCGCCGGAGTCCCGGCCAAAGCCACCTCGACCAACTGCTGTTCGGCCGCACCCACATCCGCGGCCGGACACGCTCGCTGCAGGGCGCTGATCGCCGCCACGATCGCCTCGGCGTGCACCGCGGAAATCTCCCCCTGCCGTAAAGCCGCGGCCATGACCGGCAACGTCCCCAGCGAGCGGGCCACCGCGACCTGTCGTTTCGCCGCGGCGGGATCCACCCGCCCGGAATCGGCCAGCCACCCCGCCGTCGACGTCGCCCCCAGCTCCCCGGCCAGGCCGCGGTTTTCCATCCCGGCCAGCAAGCGCGCCTGCACCCCGGCCAACACGTTGTGCGCCTGCGTCACCTTCGCGATCGAATCAAGAACCTGCTGATCGGTCAGCTCATCGACCGCCAGCAGCGACCACTGCTGCAGCTGTTCGGGGTCGATGATCACCATGCATCGAACATACCTTCGACCACCGACACATTCACCCCTCACCAGCACCGCCGCGCGCGAATTCGCGCCTCCGCTCGTGAATTTGCCGAACGGCACGTCGCCGGTGTCGGCAGCTTTTCCACGAACAGGCGACGACTCACGAAAGCCACGCGCCCGGCTTAACTTCCTACCGGACTCTGCAGCCACGCCCAGTCGACCCCGGCCAACCGCCCGATGAACCCGAACGTTCCCAGCACCGCCGCGCGCAAAGTAGGACCGCCGCGCGCGAATTCGCGCTGCCGTACCACCTTCGGCAACCCGCTACTTCCGAGCGCGCAGCCGAACCAGCACAACCGCTCCGAAGACGATGGTCAATCCGGCCAGCGCGCCAAGATCGAGTAGCCAATAGTGCAGGCTGTGCGTCCACAGATCGTCTTTGTGCGAGTGGGTGATCGTCTGCAGGTCGATAGTTGATGCGGCGCTTGCGAATCCCCACCGCGCCGGGAAGAACCACGATGCCTGCGCCAGCCCCGAGCGACCACTGACCGTGATGAGGCCGCCGCACATGACCAATTGCGTCATGATCATGACCACGAGCATTGGCATGACCTGCTCGCTCGTGCGGGCGATCGAGGACATCAGCAGACCCAGAAACACGCAACTGCATGCGGTCGCGGCAATGTCGATGAACAGTTCCGCCGTCCCCGACCCGATGATCACGCCTCGTGGTGGTGGGGGCTTGACCGCAGTGACCGTGAGGATCAGTGCAATCGATTGCAGAATCGCGGCAACCCAAAACACGAGCGCTTTCGCCAGAAAGTAGGCGGTGGACGACAAGCCAACCGCGCGCTCCCGCAAGTAGATTGCGCGTTCGCCCACCAGGTCGCGAATCGAGAGCGTCGCGCCCATAAAGCACGCGCCGAGCACCAGCATGATCAACAACTGGTACGCCTCGTTGAACGAATTCGGGGCGGCCGGCCCGAAGCCAGACGTTCCTGGGACCAGCAATGACAAGCCGCCCAGCACGAAGGGCACTGCGATGAGGAACAGCAGGTAACCGGTGTCGGCGAAAATCAGCCGGGCTTGCCGTCGGGCAAGCGTAATCGCCTGTAGCCCAATTCCTGTCGAGCGCTGCGATACCGGCATCCCACGGCCCGGCGGCACCATCGGCCGTTTCGGCGTTTCCGTGCGCCCGGCGAGATATCGCGCATGGGCAACGTCGGGACTGTTACTGACAAAAGCGAAGATATCGGCCCATTCGGTCGTGCCGAATGTGTCCGCCAGCGCTTGCGGATGACCGGAGTAGGCCACGACTCCGCCTGGCGCCAACAAGAGCACCCGGTCGCACATGTCGAGGTTTGCCACGGTATGGGTGATCACCAGCACGATTCGGCCGGAGTCGGCTAGCTCGCGCAGCATCATCATGACCTGCCGGTCCAGGTGGGGGTCGAGGCCGCTGGTGGGTTCGTCGAGGATCAGAAGTGTTGGGCTGGTGAGCAACTCGAGTGCCACGTTCGCGCGTTTGCGCTGACCACCCGAGAGGTGGTCGATTCGGGTGTCGGCATGTTCGGTCAACGCGAGTTCCGCGAGCGTTCCGTTGATCACGGCCTCGCGGTCCGCGCGCGAAGTATCGGGCGGCAATCGCAATCGCGCGGCGTATCGAAGCGCCTGCCGGACGGTCAGCAGACGGTGAATGACCTCGTCTTGGGGAACCAGACCGATGCGGCGTTGCAGCGCATCATAATTTTGGTGCAGGTCGTGTCCTTCGAAGTCCACCCGTCCGGCGGTGGGACGCGCCAGGCCCGAAGTCACTTTCGCCATGGTTGACTTGCCGGCTCCCGACGGGCCCACAACAGCGGTCAGCATCCCGGGACGAAACTCGGCCGAGACGGCGCTGAGCAGCTTCTTCCCCGAAATCGCGTAGTCGATCGAATCCAGTTGCACGCCAACAGATTCACTACCGCGTTGGCGCTGCCGCAGCGCGCCCTCGACGATCGTGAAGTCGGTATTGCCGACCGTCAGCACGTCGCCTTCGTGCAGCACGGCGCGTCGAACGCGAACGCCGTTCACGTATGTCCCGTTGCTACTGCCGAGGTCATCGATTGCCAGCGCGCCGCCGTCGTTCACCAACCGCGCATGGCGGCGCGACACCAACACGTCTTCGACTCGAACCCCACAGCCAGCTTCTCGACCGATCTCCAGGCCTTGCGTGGGCATGCGAGTGGGTCGACTCACGGGCGCCTCGCGCATCGGACGCCGAACCGGCGGAAGATCACCCGTCCGCGCACGCTGCGTCAGTTGGTGCACCGGCGCGGGAATCATCGTGAGTTCGACACCTGCGCGGGGGTTGCCGAGGAATATCGAGGTCGGACGCTCGATAAGCCGCGGTTGGTCTATCCGCGTCGAGTCGACGTACACCCCATTTGCGCTGCCCGCATCGGCGACATACCAGCCGTTGTCCCAGTACACCGTCGCATGCGAGCGAGATACGCCCGGACGGTCGACGATGAGTCGGTTTCGTGACGCCCGGCCGATCGTGACTGCCGATCTGGCGTCGAACTCGCGCCGCGTCCCGAGCGCGTCGATCGTGATTCGTGGCGCCGGCACAGCTGACACGGCCCTGTGCATCTCCCTTGACGAGCGGTTTGCGCTGCAGAGCGCCTACCGCGAGGGTTAATCAACGCCGAGCATGACCTCGGTCGACTTGATGAGGGCGGTTACGGCCTGCCCTGGGGATAGCCCGAGTTCCTCGACTGCCTCTTTGGTTATTGAGGCGGTGAGAACTTGTTCGCTGCCATCGAGTTTCACTTTGACGGTCGCCATCACGGTGCCGACATTGATGTCGGTAATGGTGCCCGCGAGCTGATTGCGCGTCGACAGGCGCATTGGGCGGCTCCTGGAGAGGTTTTAACGACCTTTTGACAATAGGCCGTTTACGGCACAAACGCGGCTATATCTTCAACTCTCGGTGTGGGTTTCGTACCATCGAAGAATGAGGCCAATCATCCGATTGGTGCTGGCTGGCCTTGTAATGGTTGCCCTGTCGATCGTCACCGGATGCGCGGGCAACCAAGGCTCAACATCGCCCAGCACGTCATCAACGACAAGGCGGTCGGCGGTGACGACCGCCCCTAATCCGCAAGCGCCGGCCATCCCGCTGGCTCCGGCCGCGACGCCAACACTCGCGCCAGCTCCGGCTGCGACTGCAACCCTCGCGCCAACTGCGCCAGCTGCGCCAACTGCGCCCGCGGCCCCGGTGGCCCCGCAGACCCAGGCGCCCCTTCCACTGACGACTGCTGCGGTGCCGCTGCAAACCGCCCCACCGAGAACGTCGGCAGTTCCGCTCACCAAGGCCCCGCCCAGAACGTCGGCCGTTCCACTGGTACCGCTACCTCCTGCAGCCCCGTTGACACCGCCAGCCGAGCCGTTGACGGAAGCGCCGCTACCGCTGACCGAGGCTCCTCCGCCGACAGAGCCGCCCGACAATCTGGCTCCGCTGAACCCGGCGACCGACTCGCCGTAACCGAGGCGCTAGAGATCCTCGATACGCAATAGCCCGTCCTGCAGAAAACGGGCCAGCAGGGCCGCTTTCGTCGGTGCCGGACGACCGACGCTCGCGTATTTGATGCGCACGCGCGCGACGTGGGTGTTAATCGTGCCTACGGCGAGAAACAGCGCCTGGCATACCTCGTGCTTGGATTCGCTGCGCAACCAGGCCGAAACCACCTCAATCTCGCGCTTGCTCAATACCGGCCTGTCGCTGCCGTTGCGCCCCACCCCGATTGGGCCGTTCCATGTCGACACGCTCATCGCGTGGTCCTCATTCCCTCCGTGCCTGCCCACCTCTTGGCAGTTCCTTGGCAAAGATATGACGTGGTCCTGGCGTCAGGTCACTATCAGGGCTGCGAACAACGGCGTATCAGTCGAGACCATTCAGTATCATTTGCTGGTCGCGCGTCGAACCGAGAAGAGGGGGCAACGCCGATGAAACCCGCTGACGGCAGCGCCGAGCAGTTAGTCGATTCCGGTATCGCGCTGATGATTGCTGACCCACAGCAACTTCTCGAACGCGGGCTCAACATCGAACGCGCCTTCCAGCGTGCCCAAGTTTCCAGAGCGACCTTCTACCGGCGCTTCCCCACCAAGCAGCGATTCCTTGATGAGGTGGTGGAGGACTTGATCAAGACGTCTCGGCTTGCGCCGGCGGCCGTCAGCGCCGTTGTGCAACAGGCTTGGACAACTTGCCGTCCGGATGTGCGACGCTTCGTTCAGACGTTGGCGGACAACTATTCCGACGTCGCGACATCTCACGACAACATCACCCGGCAGTTGCTGGCCGTGCTGTTCGGTAGGACCAGTGCGCAAGGCCGGCGCGCGGTCAGCGCCAGCTATGAAAGCCGCGACGCAGCGGTTCGCGACGCGTTGGAAACCGTGCTCAGCGAGACCGGCGCCACCGTGCACAAACCATTTACTACGCAGTCGTTCGGCACCGTCATCACCGCAGTTGTGGATGGCATGCTCCTGCGCCAGCATGTCGACCCCGACGCGGTACCCGAGGGTTTGCTGTCCGACGTCATTCTGGCCGTGACGAACGCGGTGCTGAGCGCCTCCCACGACCATCGGCACCTGTACGGAACGCTCGATGCGCTCGCTCCCAAGTCTGTCGCGACGACGGTTCCGCGAGATCCGCGTGCCGCCTTGATCGACGCGGCGCGCGACGAGTTCGGGCGCTGTGGCTACTTTCCCGCCAGATACGAGTCGATCGCCGCCAATGCGGGAGTGAACCTGCACACCGCCCGCCGACTGTTCCCGACCAAGACGCACATCATCGCCGGAGCGCTGCGGTCGCACTATGAGAAGCTGCGCACCGCCATCGATGACGACACCCTGATCGGGCTGGACGAAGTCGCAATATTGCACCACCACTTCGCCCGCTGCGCACAACTTGTCGCCGACGAAACGGCATTGATGGATGCGCTCATCCTTGCCGTCGCCCACGACACCTACAGCGAGCCCGACGGGATGCTCGCGATCAAGAAGGAAATCAATATTCCCGGGCTGATCGTGCCGGTTATCGAGGCGGGACAACGTAACCGGCTTTTCACGGCCAGCTATTCGGCTCAGGAGCTTGGCGCCATGCTGACGAATTCACTTTTGCTGCGCTGCTTTACGCGTCGCCATCTGAGCCCGGAAGAGAACGCGACGTTCGCCAGCGAGGTGCTGCTAGGTGGAATCCGGCTGGGGTGAGGTACTTGGTGCCTGGGTCTGCGTGAAGAGCGTGAACATCGCCCGCAACTCCGCCGCGGTGGGGGTGGGCAGGCTGTCGCGGCCGTGAACGAATCCGATGCCCGCGAAGGTGAGCGCACCGGCACGAATGCGCGCTTGCTGGGTGTCGAAACCGAGTTCACGCAACGCGTCGTAGATGATCTTGAAGATCCGCCGATCGAGCGCGCGCACCGACGCCGCGACCTTCTCGTTGGTGCGGGCCCATTCACGGACCGCCACCTCGACCACCCAGGTGCGTTCGACGAGGATCGACGCCATTCGTTCCAGTCGTTCGGCGACCGGCATAGAGTCGATCTTGTCCAGTCCGCGCACCACGTCGTTCTGCGCTGCGCACCAGCGCTCGGCGGTGGCCTCGATCAGTTGCGAGATGTCGGAGAAGTGCCAGTAGAAGCTGCCCTTCGTCACACCGAGCGTTTCGCATAACCGGGCACTGCGCACGGCGGCAACGCCCTCGCGGACTATCAGCTCGAACGCCGCATCGATCCAGTCGTCGACAGTCAGCCGAGTCGACGCGCGACCGCGCCCCCGGCCACCCGTTTCCGGCCGGGGGAGGGACGGCACGTTTTCGGCGTCCGTCTTGCTCGGAGAGTCGGCCATAAACACGACCATACCATTTTGTACGGAACACCGTATATATTGGTATGGAAATTTTCCCCGAGTGTGGAGGCCGCCATGAGTCTCGCTGTGACCGAACGACCATGCCCGACCGCGTTTCGTTACTGGGAGGCTCTGGAATCGCCGCGTGTTCGCCGCGCGCAGACAATGTTTCGGCGGTTGACCGGCCGAGAGTTGTTTCCGTCCGATGAGCAGGCCGCCGATTTCTGTCGAGACCTGTTCGAGGGCGACCCGGTGGCCGAACGGTTTGTCGCAGAGGTCCTCCACGGTGAGATCGGTGCCAAGCGCGGACGCAAGATGCTCGACGCGGCGCTGGCCGGCGGCATCGACTCGGTTCCCGATGCGCCGGAGTCGATGCGCGCGTTGTTCGCCGAATTCGAGTCGGTTCCCGACTGGGTGCAACCCGACCTCGTGGAACAGGGCGCGAAGATTTGGCGGCGCTGGGGCACAATGCTTTTCAGCTTCGCTGGCGCCGAAACCCTGGAGGTATACACGGAGGCGGCCGTTGCCACACCGCTCTCGCTCGCCGGCGGATATGCAGGCGACAACGCGCTGCGCCGCTTTCTGGAAACCTGTCGATTCTGGATCGACGTCTCCGAACCGGGTGCGCTACTTACGCCTGGCTCCACCGGGCGCGCAACGGCGCTGAAGGTGCGCGTCATGCACGTATCGGTCCGGTCGCGGGTGGCCGATCATCCCGAATGGGACACTCAGCGTTGGGGATTGCCGATCAGCCAGAGCTACATGCTGCTGACACTGTTGGGAGGCAGCGTGACTCCCGGGCTTGGGCTGTGGTCGCTCGGCTACCAGACCACTCCGTCGGAGATTCGGGCACTGCTGCACTTTCAGAAGTACATGGGCTACCTACTCGGCGTCCGGGTGCGGTGGTACCCCGAAACCATCGCCGACGGGCTTCGACTCCTCGCAATGACCGTTGCAGCAAGGTCTTTCGACGCCGGTGAGCACGGCGCGGAACTGATCGAGTCCTACCCCAAGGCGTTTGCCCCGCGCGACGCTCACCGCGGACTCACCAGGCTCCGCGAGGCCTACAACTACCGGATCAACTCCGTCTACTCGGCCATGTTCATGGCGCCGGGCACCCGGCGCAAGTACACGATGCCACCGGCGTTGCCCTGGCTTGCCATTCCGATCGCCCGGCTGCCGCTGATCACCCTCATGGAAATCGGCCGGCGCCTGCCGGTGCTCGGCGGACTGCACGAGGCGGTGATGGTGTGGCACCGCGAGAATTGGTACGAGGCGCAGATGCGCGGTCGCAAAGCAGCTTTCGACGCGAGCGGCGCACTGCGGAGATGATCGCACCCACTGGAATCATCGAAGCCTGGAACGGACCGGGCCGCCGCGACGGCTCACTCACCGAGGTGCGGCCGCAGGACAACGCGCTGCACCCGAACTCCAGCATGCTCGCCTTCGAGCACTGGTACTTCGACGCATATCTGGACAGCGGCCACACCGTCGTCGGCTTTCTCATCAAGCGTCGTCCGGAGGATCTACCTAACAGCAGGCCGTGGGTTGAGCTGATCGTCTACGCGCCCGACGGCACCCGCCGACAAGTCGCCCGCAAGTATTCACGCTCGGACGCAACATTTTCCAGCGACCGCTGCGACGTGCGCATCGGCCCGAACACCGCGCGGGTCGAGTTTCCAGCGGCGGGCTTCCCGATTCATCACCTGCACATCGAAGTCGACGACGTCGCCGCCACTTTACGTTTCGAGAACGAGACACCGAGTTGGATGCCCGGCCGCGGCGAGACCCGCTTCGGGCAGAAGGACTCCTTCGGCTGGGTTGTGGCCGCGCCGCGCGCCCGCGTGACCGGCTCGGTGCGCATCGGCGGTATGGAATTCGCAGCGAGCGGACGCGGGTACGCCGACCACAACTGGGGCGTCGGCGATATGAAGCGCGTCATCGACCGGTGGCACTGGGGCCGGCTGTACGTCGAGGACTACGCGCTGCTCTATGCCACGGTGCTGACGCAGGAGCGCTACGGCTCACATCAGATCAGCCCGCTCATGCTCGCCGTGAACGAGACCATTGTGCTGAGCACGGGTGAGGTGCAATTGACCGAGGGTCCAGCGGTTTTCGATGAGACCGCGAACCGGAGCTATCCGTCGTGGATCCGACTACAGGTACCCGACGCGGTCGATCTGCTGCTCACCGTGCGCGACGTGATACACGCCCACGACCTACTCGACGATGTGCCAGTCGTGCGTAGTCGCGTCGTGAAGCCGCTGGTGCGCCGAATCGTCGGTCACCCGGGGTACTTCCGCTTCGATTCGGACTTCGAGCTGACGGTTGTCCGGGACGGCGAAACTGTTCGACGAAGCGGGCGAACCTTGCACGAACTCGTCGCGCTGCGCTAGGTACAGCACTCGCTGTGACCACCGCGTCGACGTCGGTGTTTGTGGGCAGCCAACCTCGAGACCGAACGAATGGCTGAAAATCGTGCTGCTTGGGCAGCCATTCGTTCGTGTTCGTCCGACAGCCGGCGCGATTCAGCTGGCGCGACGGTGTGGCATCCGCATCCTGCAGGTGTGCATATGGACGATGTCTTCATCCCGCCGCTGTTCATCGGTGAGGCTGACACCGACGTGGAATGTCTGCACCAGAGTCCAGCCCAACGCCCCCGCTGCGATCGTCACGGCGACCCCGGCCGCAGTCAGCGCCAGTCCGAGCGTCGCGTCAGCGGATGGCCCGTTCCAGTTGCCGACATACAGCACCGCAGTGGCGATGAACAGGCCGAGCGCTGTCACGTTCAGCCCGCCATGGGTCAGCCCGAGGATCTTCGCTTGAGACTGCCTGGGTATGCCGAAGAGCCAGTCGATCATTCCCGGCAAGGCGGCGACAATCGCGCTGCCCGAACCCGCAATGGCGCCGGCGATGGCCAGATTCAACCAGAACTGATGACCATTGGCCGCGTAGACGGCGAACCCGGCCAGGCTAGCGGCGTAAAACGCCACGGGAAAAGCCACTAGCATCGGGTGAATCGGATGTCCCGCGACGGCGATCTTGCTGTACATGAGTCTCTCCTAGAACGAATGCACGTCTACCACAGTGATCCGTACCCGATTACCGAACGGGCATACGTGCCAACGTCGTCGGATTCGGCCGCCGGTCGCGTGCTTGGCGGCGGGCTAACAGATAGTCTCGACAACGGCTATCTCACTCAACGAGGAGTGTGCGTATGCGCGAGGCTGTCGTACCCGACCACGAGGTGGTCATCGTCGGCGCCGGGTTCTCCGGAATCGGGTTCGCCATCAAACTGTCGGAAGCGGGTTTCGCCGACTGGGTGATTCTGGACGATGCAAGCGGCCCCGGCGGAACCTGGCACTGGAACACCTACCCCGGCGTGGCGGTCGATATTCCGTCGTTCAGCTACCAGTTCTCCTTCGAGAAGCTGCCCGATTGGACCCGCACGTACGCGCCCGGCCGTGAATTGAAGGCCTACGCCGAGCGGTGCGTGGACAAGTACGGCCTGCGACGCAATATTCGGTTCAACACGCTCGTCGAGCGGGCCGACTGGGACGAGGCGGCGAATCTCTGGCGGCTCGGTATCGCCGACGGTACCGAGATCACTGCCCGGTACGTCGTGAACGCCTCCGGGGTGCTGACCAGGCCGAAGATGCCGGACATTCCCGGCGTCGACACATTCGGCGGCATCACCATGCACACCTCGCGCTGGGACCACAGCAAGAACGTGCGCGGCAAGCGCGTCGGGATCATCGGCACGGGCGCGTCCGCGGTGCAGGTGATCCCCGAGATTGCGCCGGACGTCGAGCATCTCACCGTTTTCCAGCGCACCCCGATCTGGTGCCTGCCCAAGCTCGACCTGCCGATGCCCGGGCCGGCGCAATGGCTGCTCGGGCATTTACCCGGCGGGCAGCAGGCCACCCGGTTGGTCAGTCAAGCGTTCGTCGAGTTGACGTTCCCGCTGGCAGCGCACTACCACGGCGTGCTGCCGGCCGCTTCGGGCCTGGAGAAGATGCTCCTGCGGTATCTGCGGTCGCAGGTCGACGATCCGGTGGTGCGGGAGAAGCTCACGCCGCGTTATGCATTGGGCTGCAAGCGGCCGAGCTTCCATAACACCTACCTGTCCACCTTCAACCGCGACAACGTGCACCTCGAAACCGAATCCATCACGCACGTCAGCGAATCCGCGGTCCACACCGCCGACGGCGCCGCGCACGAGATCGATGTGCTGATTCTCGCCACCGGGTTCAAGGTAATGGAATCGGGCAACATGCCCACCTACTCGCTGCGCGGAAAGGACGGTTTGCTGCTCGAGGAATGGTGGGACACCAACCGGCTACAGGCCTTTCACGGAATCAGCGTGCCCCAGTTCCCGAACCACTTCTCGATCATGGGACCGTATGCCTACAACGGCTCGTCGTATTTCGCGCTGATAGAATCCCAAACCGCGCACATCCTGCGGTGCCTGAAGCAGGCTCGCAAGCGCAAGGCCAACTACATCGAGGTCACCAGGTCGGCGCACGACGCGTTCTTTGCCGAAATGCTGTCCCGACGTGGCAATCAGGTTTTCTGGCAGGACAGTTGCGTCCTGGCCAACAGTTACTACTTCGACAAGCACGGCGACGTGCCGCTGCGACCATCGACCCCCGTCGAATCTGCGGTGCGCAGTAGGAGATTCAATCTAAATGCCTACCGATTCGAGGCCCGGGCGGCCACAGTCGGTGCGGTGAGCGGCTATTCGACCAGTGAACGATGACGACGTACTATCCTGAGCTCGCGGCGCGCGTCCACGCTCAGCGCGAGTTGTTGCCGAATCTGTACGGTGACATGGACTTCGACCAGCAGCCGTACCGCCTGACGACCGATCCGGATGTCGCCTCGTCGCTGCCCGCCTGGGTCGCGAACCGTCCGCGCCTGCTGCAAAATGAGCGTGTCGTCGAACTGATCAGCACGGCGACCATGCTCGGTGACGTCCCCGCCGATGCGTACGCGGCACTCACCGCCACGCACAGCGTCACTCACCTCATCGCGATGCTCCGGACTGCGTGCCGGGAGGGGATCGAGGCGGTGCCTGACGCCCCGCCGGAACTGGTGACGTTTGTCGCCGCCATGGAAGACACCCCGGATTGGATAGACCTCGATCTCGTCGCCGAAGGCGCACGGCAGGTGCGGATTCCGACGGCCTTGGTGGCGCCGTTCGTGACGCGCGGCGCGTTCATTGCGACGTTCACCAACTCCTATGCGGCACTGCCGATGGCGTTGACCGGGGCACTCAGTGGTCGGCGAGCTGCCCGGCGGGTGAACGAGACCGCCAACTTCTTTGCGGTGACAACGCTTCCCGGCGCGCTCGACCGGCACGGCCCGGGCTTCGAGGCGGCCGCGATGGTACGGCTGATGCATTCGATGGTCCGCTACAACGCGCTGAAGCGCTCCGGCAAATGGGACGTGTCGGTCTATGGAATGCCGATTCCCCAGGTCGACCAGATGCCTGCCGGCCTGATCGGCCAACTGCTGCTCGCCATGAAAGTGAAGCGAGAGGGGCGCTCGGATTTCAACGAAAGTGAGCGTGCTTCAGTCGAATTCGCTCGCTACCGCTGCTTCCTGCTGGGGCTGCTAAAAGAGCTCCTGCCAGCCGACTGCGACGGCATCATCGAGGTCATGAACACTCGTGCGGCGCTGCTGCGCGACGACTTCGACGATGCGACGTGCGGATCGCTGGTGCGGGCGACCATGGGCGCCTACCTCCGGCACGGCACCACCTGGTTCGATCGCGCCGCCGACGCCGTTGAACGTAGCTACAGCAAAGCCGCGTTCATTCGTGCGTTCTTCAACGGCGACCGAAAGGCGGCCGAGGCGATGAGTGTGACGCTCGACCCGGCCGACTATGTGCGGATCGCGATCACCGCGCCGTTCGTCATGGGACGGTTTCTCGCGGTCATGCAGGCCGCGCGCATCCGGCCGCTGCAACCGATCGTCGACCGCTACATCACCGGACTCGTGAAGAGGCGGCTCGCAACCTACGGAAATCCCGAATTTATCAGCGACGCGGCGGAATACGACCCGGTTAGTGCTTGACTACGGCGAGGTCGCCCGGTGCATCGCGTCGAGCAAAGTAGGGGAATTCTCCTCTAAATTTGGTGACGGCGCCAGGTGCCATATCGTTGGTCGTTTGGTGCCGACCCTCAGAACGTTTGGTGCCGATCCCAAAAGAGGATGAATCTCGGTGTGAATTTCACAGCGTTGTCCGATTTTTCTTCGAATGGCCCTAGGTGGTGATGCACGATGGGTCTGCGCCTCAGCCACCGAGGGTGGCGCAGGGGGTGATCCTCGGTGCGGGCGGTGAAGGGGCTGGTCATGGGCGACCGCAAACAGCTGCGGGAACTCTCGAGCGGCCCCGTCCGCTCGCACAGCGAGCTACGTTCAAGGTGTCGCCGTACGCCATGATGGGCCGGTGGACTTAGAGCCGTATCGCGGCGAGTTGGTGAGGTACTGCTACCGGATGCTGGGCTCTTTTCACGAGGCCGAGGATCTTGCGCAGGAGACGATGCTGCGCGCGTGGCAGGCTCGCGACCGGTACGACGAAAGCCGTGCATCGCAACGGACCTGGCTGTATCGGATCGCCACCAACGTCTGTTTGACCGCGTTGGCGGGACGTGCGCGGCGACCGTTGCCGTCGGGATTGGGCGCACCGAGCGAGGATCCTGGGGCGCCGCTTACGCCGGCGCTCGACATCGGTTGGCTGGAGCCGTTTCCCGACGCGCGATTCGACAACGGTGTGCAGGACGACATGCGACTTGCGCTGGTGGCGGCGATGCAACTCTTGCCGCCGCGGCAGCGGGCTGTGCTGCTATTGCGAGAGGTGTTGGAGTTCAGCGCGGCAGAGGTCGCCGAACAGTTGCAAACCACCGTCAGCGCTGTCAACAGCGCATTGCAGCGAGCCCGCGCAGCGCTGGCTGACGTCGGTGCGGCGGACGAAATCGCCGAACCGGACGACCCCGCGGTTCAAGCGGTGATCGACCGATATGTGCGCGCATTCGAAGCTGCCGACGTTCCCGCGCTCGTGCAGCTGCTCACCGGCGATGCCGTGCTGGAGATGCCGCCGGTGCCGTTGTGGTACCGGGGCAGCCGCGACTACGGCCTGTTCATGCGCCGAGTGTTCGACATGCGCGGAACTGGTTGGCGCGTAATAAAGTTGAGCGCCAACGGCCAACCGGCATTGGCTGCGTATGCGCCCGAGCCCGGCGGTGGGCACCGACTGCACACGTTGCAGGTGTTCACGGTTGTCGGTGGGCTGGTTGCACGCAACGTTGTGTTCGCCGATCCGAGGGTGTTCGAAGCGTTCGGGCTGCCGCCCCAAATTTCCGTAGACGAATTTCGCCAGCGGCGATGAGTTTCGGCGATGCCGCCGGTACGTACTGGTGAGCATCGACCGAAGGGAATCATCATGAGTGTCATCGTCATCGAATTCATCACCCTGGACGGAATGGTGTCGGACCCGGACGGATCTGCGGGGACGCCTAGCGGAGGGTGGGCGTTCCGGCACGGTCCGGCGACGGTCGCCGGCGACAAGTTCAGGCTCGGCAGTGTCCTGGACGACGGTGTCCTGTTGCTTGGGCGGACCACCTGGCAACTGTTCGCCCGACTGTGGCCGCAACGCGACGACCCGTTCGCCAGGCGGATGAACGCCGTGCCGAAGCTGGTCGCCTCGCGCACGCTGACAGACGTGTCTGCCTGGCAGAACTCGCGGATTATCGACGGTGACCTGGTCGACAGCGTCAAGCGCGAGCAGCGCGATGTCATCGTCACCGGCAGCCTCAGCGTCGTCCACGCGTTGATGGCTGCGGACCTGATCGACGAGTACCGACTTTTGACGTTCCCCACCGTGCTCGGCAGCGGCGAGCGACTCTTTCCCACTACCGGCACGCCCAGGTACCTCCAGCTTCTCGCGAGCGAGCAGGTGGGTGCGGCGGTGCTGTCGCGATTCGGCAGGGAAGGTGGCGAGCCCCAATCTCACGATTCTTTCTGCTGAGGCGTTTACGTTCCATGAGCCCTACCAACGCAACGCCGAACGACCGTTGGGCACGTCGTGTCGAGTCGGGCAACTGGCCAGCGATCACGGCCGAGGTCAACGAAGTCGGCGGCGCGCTGCTTCCGCAACTCCTGACTCCGGAGGAAACTGCAGAGTTGCGTGATCTCTATGAAGATGACAGGCAGTTCCGGGCCACCATCGACATGAGCCGATATCGCTTCGGAAAAGGTGAGTACCGGTACTTCGCCACGCCGTACCCGGAGCCGATCGAAGCGCTGAAGTACGCGCTGTACCCGCGACTGCTGCCCATCGCCCGCGACTGGTGGGCCAAGCTCGGTCGTCCGGCGCCGTGGCCGGACACGCTCGACGACTGGCTGCGCATGTGTCACGACGCCGGGCAGACCCGGTCCACCGCAATCTTGTTGCGCTATTCGGCCGGCGACTGGAACGCGCTGCACCGCGACCTGTACGGCGAACTGTTCTTTCCGCTCCAAGTCGTCATCAACCTCAACGAGCCGGGTGTCGACCACACCGGCGGAGAATTCCTGCTGGTCGAGCAACGGCCCCGGGCCCAGTCCCGCGGGACCGCTACGCTGCTCCCGCACGGTCACGGCTATGTGTTCACCACGAGGGATCGCCCGGTTGCCAGCACACGCGGATGGTCGGCCGCGCCCGTTCGCCACGGCGTCTCGGTGATCCGCTCCGGGCGGCGCCACACGCTCGGCCTGGTCTTTCACGACGCAACGTGACAGTTCCAGCCACGACGTACGCGCTTGTCGGCGCAGACGGTCGGTCGTATCGGTCCGTGGTCCCCGGAGCGTGGGGCGGTCACCGTCGTACCAGAATCTACGGACGCCTGGACTGTCCGGCCGCGCTAAGGGCTCTCGCGCGCGGCGGCTACCGGACGCATCGGGTGTTCTTCACCGACGAGACCGGTGCCGTCGCTGCCGGGTATCGCCCCTGCGCCGTCTGTTGTCCCGACCGCTACCGGGACTGGCGCGCTACCCAGAGGGCTTCACGCAGGTGCTGAAAGTCGTTGAGGGAAACGGCCTTACGTCAGGTGCCGAGTAAAGAACCGATTCGCCTCCTCGCCGGCGAATTGCGGGACGCCGGTGTGCCCGCCCATATTGGCGTGCAGCGTCTTTTGGCTGGAGCCGAAGGCGTCGAACAGATCGAGGGCCATCTGCCGGTCGTTTCCTTCGTCGTCCCACTGCAGCAGGACATGCAGCGGAATGGTGACCTGTCTGGCTTCGTCGAAAATGGTGCGGGGCACATAGCTTCCGGCGAACAGGACGGCGGCCGAAATGCGCGGTTCCACCGCTGCCAGCCGGGTGCCGATGGCGATCACTCCACCCGAATACCCGACCGGTCCACGGATCTCGGGCAGCGAAAGGAGGGCGTCCAGGGCGGACTGCCATTCCGGAACCGCCTTGTCGACCAGCGGGAGGATCAGCCGTTCGACGATCTCTTCGGCAACTGGTTCGCCAGCCTGTATCGCTCGGCGCAGGTCGGCGCGGGCCTGCTCGGCCACGGCGGACCGGGGTCGGTCGCCGCTGCCGGGGAGTTCGATTGTGGCCGTGGCGAAGCCCGCCGCTGCGGAGTGCCGCGCCCGAGCCAGCAGTCGGGGATACATCTTGCGCAGTCCGCCGGGGTGGCCGAGCAGGATCAGCGGGGCCGGTTCGGAGACAGTTGCGGGCGTCCACAGGATGCCGGGAATTTCGCCAAGGGTGAATTCGCGTTCGAGAGCGTCGTCATCGAGGCGCTGTTCAGAAATGAATTGCATGGTCGTGCCTTTCGGGAGTGCTGTGCAACGGCGCTCCCGGACGACCTATCGCCCGACCGTGACCCCAGGGGGGAGCACCCACGTCGATACTGCGTTCACGGGTACCACCTCCTTGTTCACTGACACGGCTCCCGAAAAGTAGCAGTGGTTGCTGGGGAGCCGCAACGAATTTTACGGGGCCCTCGTCAGGCCACCGCCTTCTCGACGAGTGCCCGAATCTTGGCTTCGGTAGCAGCATCTAGCGAGGTGAGCGTCCACGCGACCGGGTGCATGCGGGCACCTTCCTCACGCGCAGGGTTCACCACCTCGCCGAAGCCGAATGCGATGAAGTCCTTATCCGGTTTGATGTAGCAGATGTCCTTGCCGTCCTTCACATAGAAGGGCAGCCCCCAGCGCACGATCGGCTCCAACGACGGCGCGCTGTCTCGGATGATGTGATGCAGGCGTTCGCCAATCTCCCGGTATTGCGCGGGCGCCTCCCCGAGCTTGGCGAGAACGGCCGAATCGCCTTTCTTTGTGAACATGTCGTTCAGACCTCCTCTAGTCAATTTTCCCGAAGAGCAAAGTGCTTCATTGCTATTCGGTACCACGGGTGCCCGGTAGCGGGTCCCTTTCGACCTGCAGGACAGACGCTAGTTCGGTTCGGCGTCGGCGGCTTCTCGATTCCTGATCGGTTTGGTCGGTGGGCGTTCCTTGTGCGCGCCATGGAGCGCTTGATCGAGGCGTTACTGCCACGGATTGATGGTCGCCACACCGGCGGCCTCGAACGGCGACCGGTCGCGGATAGCGACGGTGAAGCCTGTTGCGGCCGCGCTGGCGGCGATCATGCCGTCGGCGGCCGCGATGGCCTGGCCTGCGGCGCGGGCGTGTGCCATGAGCCGGGCGTATTCGGCGGTGGCGGTGAGGTCGTAGGGCAGGATGCGTCCGGCGAACGCGGGCAGGGTGTGGTTCTCCAGCCACTCGGCAAACTCATCATGGCGTCGCCCGGCGGGCATGGCGGCGATGCCGTAGCGGAGTTCGCCGACGGTGACGGCGGTCAGGTACAGGGTCTCAATGACCTGGGCATCCAGCCATTGCAGGACACGCGCGTTGGGCCTCTTCGTGGCCGGCTCACTGATGACGTTGGTGTCCAGAATGATCACTGGCCGAACACCATCGGCTCGGCCAGGGTGGTGTCGCGACCGAAGTAGGTGTCGCGTTCGTCGTCGGTGAGCCGGTTCTCCTCGCTGATCACATTGGACAGCAGTGTTCCAAGCTTGACCCGCTGCGGCGGTTGGACCGCCTCGGTGAGGATGGCCCGCATCTCGGCCTCGATACTGCGCTCGTGGGCGGCCGCGCGCTGGCGGATGGCACGGTGGACCTCGTCGCTGAGATTGCGGATCGTCACGTTTTTCATCCGTTATCACCCGTTTCCGAAACGCTGATATCAATACAGTCCTGTTGTATTCAATGATGTCATACAGGCTTGCACGCTATCACTCGTGCTTGACAGCCTACGAGAATGGACAAACAACGGACCACCGGCTTGTCGACGGCGAGGTTCTTGTCACCTCGGATGCGATCACACGACGCCATCCGCAATCTACTTGGCTAGGTGCTGACCGCTAGCGCTGCCTTTTTGCTGCCTAATCATCTAGTAGGAACCTCGTGCGGCGTCCCAACGGAAACGGCTCCCGACCTATGTTCCAAGGTCAGGAGCCGTTTTCGTCGTCTCAACCACGAGTCGGGGTCTTGCCTTGCGGCTGCGACCCTCTCCTTGGCTTCGGCAGAACAAGCCAGCTTGCTCTGCTCTCAGCCTGCGTCGGGGTGGCGGGATTCGAACCCACGACCTCTTCGTCCCGAACGAAGCGCGCTACCAAGCTGCGCCACACCCCGCAATCGACCTGTCGTAGCTTACAACAACTGCTCGGCCGACCTAAATCGGCTGGTCAGACCCGCTACTGCGAAATCGATTCCGAATCGGCAACTCCCTGATCGGTGCCGGTGGCCGCTTTCTGCTGGGTCGTGGGAACGAGCGTGAGCAACGTTGCTTCCGGACGGCAGCAGAATCGTGCCGGAGCCCAAGGCGACGTGCCGACGCCCGCCGAGACGTGCAGTCGCGTGTGCGCGCCCCACTTGGACGGGCCCTTGACCCGTGAGCGATCGAGTTCGCAGTTTGTCACGAGGGCGCCGTAGAACGGCAAGCACAACTGGCCACCGTGTGTGTGGCCGGCAAGAACCAGGTCGTAACCGTCCTCGGCGAACCTGTCGAGCACCCGCGGCTCGGGGGAGTGGGTGAGTCCAAGTCGCAGGTCCGCCATAGGGTTTGGCGCTCCGGCGATGGTCTCGTACCGTTCCCGCTTCAGGTGGGGGTCATCGACTCCGGCGACGGCGATGCGAACCCCGGCAACCTCGAGTTCACGCCGAACGTGAGTCATGTCGAGCCAACCGCGCTCGGTGAAAGCCGCCCGCAGATCCCGCCACGGCAGCGGATCACCGTGGACCTTCTTGTGATCGGTCTTGAAGTACTTCAACGGGTTCTTGGGCACCGGCGCGAAGTAGTCGTTGCTGCCGAAGACGAAAAGGCCGGGACGCCCGAGCAACCCGTCGAGCGCCTGAATCACCGCGGGAACGGCGCGCGGGTGCGAGAGGTTGTCACCGGTGTTGACCACCAGATCCGGTTCCAGCGCGGCCAGTTCGCGGAGCCAGTGCTGTTTGAGCCGTTGCCCAGGAGTCATGTGCAAATCGCTGATGTGCAGCACGCGAAGCGACGATGAGCCCGGCTTCAAAACAGGCATTGTCGTTTCCCGCAACACAAAGGCGTTGCGTTCGATCAGTGAGGCGTATCCGACGCCTAATGCGGCCGCCCCGATGGCGCCTTGCAAGGCGCGAACGGCGGTGGGGCGAGTCAGTGCGGGCATCTACCCAGAGTAGGCGAAAACCGAGCGCACACGGCCCCCATCACCGCGTAGCGTTGGACACCATGGCGCAACTCAAGCAACGGCTCCGCGACGACCTGACCACCGCAATGAAAGACAAGGACACGTTGCGGACGGCGACACTGCGGATGCTGCTGGCCGAGGTACAAAAGGCAGAGGTTGCCGGTTCGTCGGCACGCGACCTCACCGACGAGGAAATCCTCAAGGTGTTGGCCAAGGAATCCAAGAAGCGTGGCGAGGCCGCGGAGGTCTACACGGAGAACGGCCGCGGTGAACTTGCGGCCAAGGAGCGGGCCGAGGCGCAGATCATCGACGACTACCTGCCTACGCCGCTCACCGACGCCGAACTCGCCGACGTTGCCGACACGGCCATTGCACAGGTTGCCGAAGCGCTCGGGGAGCGACCATCGATGCGCCAAATGGGACAGGTGATGAAGGCCGCCACTGCACTCGCCGCGGGCAAGGCCGATGGCTCCCGGATATCGGCGGCAGTCAAGGCTCGCCTCTAATCGCTTGTGCGTGTTTTTTCACCGCCCGCGGTGAAAAAACACGCACAGACACAGGCCTACCGGGGCAGCGGAATCGGTGGTAGATCGCCTGGCGCCTGGTCGGGCACTGACGGTGCGCCGTTCCCGGGCGGAGCGACCGGCGCAGGCAGCGAAACTGTCCGCTGAGTGCCGTCGCTGACATAGATGGTCACGGTCGACCCTGGGATCGCCGAACCAGCGGGCGAGGAACCGGTGACGGTGCCCTTGGTCTGCGACCCGGGCGTGGTCACCGCGTTGACCTTGAAACCGGCGCTGACCAGATCCGCAGTCGCCGTGCCCTGGCTCTTGCCATTGACATTCGGGACTTGCGCACTCTGCGATCCACGCACGTATTTCTGGTCCAGCGGCGGCAGTTGTGGCGGCGGAAAGTCCGGGACCACTTGTTTCATGGCGGTGTACCAGGTGCGCGCGGGTTCGTTACCGCCATAGAGGTTGCCGTCGCCGCAGTTGCGCAGCGGGAACGAGCAGATTTCGCCGGGCGTGGAGCTGTCGCCGTAGATGTATGCCGCGGCCGCGAGCGACGGCGTGAAACCGAGGAATGCGCTGGAGCGGTGGGTTTCCGTGGTCCCCGTCTTGGCCGACACCGGGTAGGTCCAACCGGCGGCCGCTGCAGATCCGGCGGAGGTGCCGCCGCCCTGGTCGTCCTTGCTCAATGCGTTGGCGAGCGTGTCGGCGAGCCCGGGATCGACCACTTGCTCGCACGCTTGCTGGGTCAGCGACACCGGCTTGCCGTTGCGGTCGACGATCGACTCGATCGGTGAGGGTGGGCACCACTTGCCGCTGGAGGCGAGCGTGGCGGCGACGTTGGACAGTTCCAGCGGGTTGATGGCAGTCGGCCCAAGCGTGAAGGAGCCCAGGTTTTGTGATTTGAACATGTCCGCCAGGCTCTGGTCGCCGTTGCCGGAGGTTCCGGGCGCGGCGTAGGAGCGCATGCCCAGCCGGATGGCCATATCGACGGTCGGGGTGACGCCGACGGCCTGGATGAGCTTGACGAACGCGGTGTTCGGGGAGGTGGCCAGCGCCTGGGTCACCGACATCTTGGAGGCGTAGTTACCGGCGTTCTTGACACAGTAGGTCGCTGGCGGGCATCCGGGCGCGCCGCCGTTACCCATGCCCTTGGCGGCATAGAAGGAGGGCACGTCGAGCGTCGCATTGATGCCCAGTCCCTTTTCCATGGCCGCCGCCGTGGTGAAGATCTTGAAGATGGAACCGGCGCCGTCGCCGACCATGGAAAACGGCTGCGGCTGCACTGTCTCGTGGTTGTCGCCGTTGAGGCCGTATGTTCGGCTACTGACCATCGCGAGCACGTGGTGCGCGTCCTGCCCCGGCGCGATGACGTTCATGACCTCCGCGATGTTCTTCAGATCAGGGCTGGCGAAGCGATCGGCCGCATCCTTGGCCGCGGCCTGCACCCGTGGATCGAGCGTGGTCTTGATGTAGTAACCGCCGCGGTCGACCTGTTCGCGGCTGATGCCCGCGTTCGCCAAGTACTGCAGCGCATAGTCACAGAAGAATCCGCGATCATCCGCCGCGATGCAGCCGCGCGGCAGCACCTTCGGTTCCGGCAGCACGCCGAGCGGCTGCTCCTTGGCGGCGCGGAACTCCGCGGCCCGGCTCGGGATGTTCTGGATCATCGTGTCCAAGACGGTGTTCCGCCGTTCCAACGCCCCCTTCGGATTGGTGTAGGGGTTCAGTTCGGAACTGGATTGGACCATGCCGGCCAGCAGTGCGGCTTGCGACACGTTCAGTTGGGAAGCGTCGATCCCGAAGTACGTCTGTGCGGCGTCCTGAATGCCGAACGACCCGTTGCCGAATGGCACCAGGTTGAGGTAGCGGGTCAGGATCTCGTCTTTGGTGAGCTTTTTGTCGAGCGTCAGCGCCATCCGGATTTCACGGATCTTGCGCGCTACCGTTGTTTCCGTCGCGGCGCGGCGCTCGGCGTCGGTCTTGGCGACAACGAGCAGTTGGTAGTTCTTCACATACTGCTGGTCGATCGTCGACGCGCCCTGCTGAATCTCGCCGCTGGTGGTGTTTGTCAAGAACGCGCGCAGGGTGCCCTGCCAGTCGACGCCGTGGTGTTCGGTGAAGCGGCGGTCTTCGATAGAAACGATCGCCAATTTCATATCGTTGGAAATTTTGTCGCTGGGCACTTCGAACCGGCGTTGCTCATACAGCCAGGCGATCGGCGCGCCGGTGGCGTCGACCATCGTCGAGACCGCGGGGACATTGCCTTCGACCAGCTCGGCCGAGACGTTGTCTACAGCGTCTGCCGCGCGGTTGGATAGGAAGCCGAACCCGCCGACAATCGGGAACAGCAAGCCTGCGACGAGTACCGCGGCGAGCAGGCAGCTGCCCGCAAGCTTCGCGATGGTATTGGGCACCGACACGATAGACAGACTACGTTGCCCGTCCGGCGGGAACGAGCACGAACTCGCCATGGCTGCATCGGCGCGCCTATTTGACAGCGTATGGACGGACGTACCAAAAAATAGGCCGCATGGTCTTGCGTTCTGTGCCGTCTGTTACCTAGATTGAGTCCTCAGCGTGATACAGCTAACAACTCAATACGGAATGTGATGCGGCTCGCAGCAATTTGTACAGTCGTCGGGGATCGGCTTGCTCGCCGTGTGGCATTCCAGGAGCACCGTTCGCCGGTGTTCGGAACGCAAAGGGGCATACCGAATGCACATGAACACGCCCGTCGCCCGACTCGATGTGGAGCAAGCCGAAGCCCGAATCGCCTGGGTCTCTCAAGCCCGGTGTAGGGGAGTGGACCCCGACCAACTGTTCGTCCGTGGTGCCGCGCAACGGAAAGCGGCAACCATTTGTCGGCATTGTCCAGTACTCATGCAATGCGGAGCCGACGCTCTCGACAATCGGGTGGAGTTCGGGGTCTGGGGCGGAATGACCGAGCGGCAGCGGCGGGCGTTGCTCAAGCAGCATCCAGAAGTCGAGTCCTGGGCGGAATTCTTTCAAACCCAACGCCAGCATCAGCCGGCGATCTGACAAGCTACATCGCTAAATTCAAGCGGCGCGGTCAATCCGCGCCGCTTTCGTGGTTTCAGGTGAAAATGTTGCGTTTTACAGCTTTTTCGCTCAGTTCGTCAGCTGCTCGGCAACCGCGCGCAGCGCTTCGAGGTCGGCCACTTCGAACGGTAGGGAGGGCACGCCCACGAGCGGCACTCGAGGGTGCGCGCTGGTAAACCGTTGCAGCAACCGCACTTCCCGCTTCGCGGTGCGTGCCCGCTCCGCGTGGATCCGCAGAACGTCTGCGGCAAGGTCGAATTCGCCGTTCTCGTTGTCGAGCCGGTCGGCGGCAGTGAGCGCATGGTCAGGAGACAGCGAGCTCAGCGTCGGGTGCGTCCGGTTGAGGACGAGTCCCGCCAGGGGCATGTTGTCGGTAGACAGCCGGTCGACGAAGAACGAGGCCTCCCGGAGAGCGTCCGGTTCGGCCGCCGCGACCACGAGGAAGTGCGTGCCGGGCTTAGCCAGCAGCTGATAGGTCTTGTTGGCGCGTTCCCGGAACCCGCCGAACATCGACTCGATCGATTGCATGAAAAGCGAAGCGTCGGTGAGCATTTGACCGCCCACGATGGTCGACATGCCGCGCACCGCCAGGCTCATCGCGCCGGTCACCACCCGGCCGATGCCGCGCCCGGGCGCGAGGAAGATCCGAAGCATCTTGCTGTCCAGGAAGTTTCCCAACCGCTTGGGCGCGTCGAGAAAGTCGAGTGCGTTGCGCGAGGGCGGGGTGTCTACGACGATCAGGTCCCACTTGCCCGACTGGGCCAACTGGCCCAGTTTCTCCATCGCCATGTATTCCTGTGTGCCGCCGAAAGATGAAGCGACAGTTTGATAAAACGGGTTGCTGAAAATCTGCTCGGCCTTTTCCGGCGTGGTGTGCTCGATGACCATGTCGTCGAAGGTCCGCTTCATGTTGAGCATCATCGCGTGCAGTTGGCCCTTGACCTCGTCGCCGAGTTCCACGGGCTGTGGCGTGTTATCGAGTTCCGCAACCCCCAGTGCTTGCGCCAGCCGGCGCGCGGGGTCGATGGTGAGCACGACGACATTGCGGCCCATTTCGGCCGCTCGCAGCGCCAGTGCGGCCGACGTCGTGGTCTTGCCCACGCCGCCCGCGCCGCAGCACACGATCACCCGGGAGCTGGGGTCAGCAAGAATGCCGGCGACGTCGAGGGTCGGCGCAGTGCGCGTGGCGCCGGGGGAAGTCGTTGCTACCGGAGTCATTTCACACCCTGTTCGGTCAAGCTTGCCGCCAATTCGTACAGTCCCCCGAGGTCGACGCCCTCCGTCAACGCAGGTAGGTGCATGCGGGCGACATCCAGTCGTGCCAACTCCGCCGCATTCTCGTCTTGCGCCTCGAGCGTGGCCGCATGTTCGATCGTCTCGGTGAGCAGGCCGGCGAAGTCCTCGTCGGACAGGGTGATTCCCGCCGACTTCAGTCCGGCGCGCACAGCTTCGGCGTCCAACTTGCCATTGGCTGCGTCCGCCTGCGCTTCCTTCGGCAGGTAGCCACTGCTTGTCCGGTTAACGATCACCGTGCCGACGCGCAGATCATTGGCGGTCAGTTCGGCGATCGCGTCGGCGGTTTCCTGGACCGGTAGCGCCTCGAGCAGCGTGACAATGTGCACCATCGTCTCGTCCGAGTGCAGCAGTTGCGAAACACCGAGGCTCTGGGACGCCACCGGTCCGCCCTTGGCGATCTCGGCCATCGCCTTGGTCACGTCGAGGAAACTGGCGATGCGCCCGGTGGGCGGCGCGTCGACAACCACCTCGTCGAACACCCGGTTGCCGAACTTGTCGGTCCGGATGACGCACTCCTTGATCTTGCCGGTCAGGATCACGTCCTTCAGGCCGGGCGCGAGCGTCGTGACCACCTCGATGGCACCCATCCGCTTCATGGCTCGACCGGCGAATCCGAGGTTGTAGAACATGCGCAGGTATTCGAGGAAGGCGTACTCGACGTCGATCGCCAGGGCGACTACCTCGCCGCCGCCGTCAGCATTGGCGACGCGGGTTTCCTCCGGTGGCAGCGGCGGAATGTCGAAAAGCTGGGCGATGCCTTGGCGCCCCTCTACCTCGACCAGCAGAACCCGGCGCCCACCCGCCGCCAATGCGAGCGCCAACGCGGCGGCGACGGTCGTCTTGCCGGTGCCGCCCTTCCCGGAGACGTAATGCAGCCTGGCCTTGTCGGCCTTCGCAGGCCACTTGTCTTCCGGCGCGATGTTCGATTCGGACACGTTCGCGAGCCTATAGTGCGCATTCCGTCCGTAGCAGCGCGACGGGCGAATTGATCGGGTCTTAACTCGACTAGTACGGCCACCGGCCGGCTTAATCAGGTTGATTGTGGGATTCAGCCGTTCTTGAACGGGTTGAGAGTGCGCCCCAGAATGTACTGCACACGAACGGGAAGCGGTCGCATGCTGGACGCGGCGATCTTGTTCACGGTCCCGGGTATGCACACCGGATTGCCGGACATCACCGCGTTCCAGCCTTCGCGCACCACGTCCTCCGGTTGCTGCCACAGGATGCCGGGAAGTCTCGACGCGCTCTCCCGCGTCCCCATCACGTCGTGAAATTCGGTACGTGTGAAGCCCGGGCACAGCGCCGTGACGTGTACACCGTGCGGCTTGAGTTCCATGTCCAGCGACTGGGACGCAAGCGCGACATAGCTCTTGATGCCGGTGTACAAGAGGCTGGCTCCCGGGGGCGAGAATGCCGCTATCGACGATAGGTTCACGATGCGACCCCAGCCTCGTTGACGCATCCCGCCGGCGGTGCGATGCATCAGCTCGGTCGGCGCGGTGACCATGAGCTGGAGCTCGCCCGCGACTGTCTCCCAAGGAGTTTCGGTGAACGCGGTCTTGCCGGACAGTCCCGCGTTGTTGATCAGCACATCGATTGCGATGCCGTGTGCGGTTGCGTGATGGACGATTGCGGCCGGGGCGGCCGGATCGGTGAGGTCGGCGGCGAACACATCGCAGCGGATGTTGTGAGCATCGGTCAGTTCGGCGGCGAGGTCCTTCAGGCGATCCTCGCGACGCGCTACCAGCAGCAGCGAGTATCCCTGCGCCGCGAGGTGACGGGCGAATGCGGTTCCGATTCCAGCCGAGGCGCCGGTTACCAGTGCTGTTCGGGAATTGGTGGTGGAGTTGCTCTTCATACGCTGAAGGTACGGGCGAATCGCCACCCATAGCCAGTTGCATATGCGCAGCGAGCGGCGGCGCGGCGTCCCCCCGCGCCGACTAGGGTGAATTCCCATGAGCGAACTGATCAGCTGGGAGTACGCGACCCTGCCGCTGTTGACCCACATGACCAAGCAGATCCTCGACCAGTGGGGATCCGACGGCTGGGAGCTCGTCACGGTCCTGCCGGGGCCGACCGGTGAGCAGCACGTCGCCTACCTCAAGCGCCCGAAGCAGTGACGGCCACGCGACCGGACTGGCAGGGCAACCTCGCCGCGCTCGGGTTGGAGCTGCCGCCGGTTGCTGCGCCGGTGGCGGCCTACATTCCCGCCGTGCGTAGCGGCAACATGGTTTACACGTCGGGTCAGCTGCCTTTCGTGCGAGGCGAGCTGCCGTGCGTAGGCAAGGTCGGTGAACAGGTCAGTGTCGAGCAGGCCGCCGACGCGGCCCGGTTGTGCGCGCTGAATGCGCTTGCCGCCGTGCACGATCTGGTCGGTCTGGACAACGTGACCCGGATCGTGAAGGTGGTCGGTTTCGTCGCGTCGGCTCCGGGATTCACCGACCAGCCGCTCGTTGTCAACGGCGCATCGGAACTGCTCGGCTCGGTGTTCGGGGATGCGGGGGTCCATGCCCGCTCCGCCGTCGGCGTTACCGAATTGCCGAAGAATTCGCCGGTCGAGGTCGAGCTGATTGTCGAGATTGGGGCGCTCACCCAACCGGCTTAGGCTGAGAGGGTGCTCACTCATCCCGCTTACGGCCAGCTGCGACAGGTGACGCCGACCGCGTCGGTCCTGCTCGCGCACAACCCGAGCAAGATGACGCTGGAAGGCACCAACACGTGGGTGCTGCGCGCACCGGGGGAACGCGAATGCGTGGTTGTCGATCCAGGTCCCAAAAAGCGTTCCCATCTCGACCGACTTGCGCAGGTCGCCGGTCCGGTGGCGCTCACGCTGGTGACTCATCGCCATCACGATCACACCGGCGGGGTCAATGGCCACGTCGAGCGCACCGGTAGCCCGGTCCGCGCGGCCGATCGAAAGTATCTGCGCGACTCTGATCAGCCATTGAGCGACGGGGAAGTCATCGAGGTCGCTGGGTTGCGGATCACCGTGCTGGCCACGCCCGGGCACACCGCCGACTCGGTGAGCTTTGTCCTCGATGACGCCGTCCTCACCGGCGACACCATTCTCGGCCGTGGCACCACGGTGATCGACAACCGAGACGGCACCCTGGCCGACTACCTGGATTCGATGGACCGGCTGGTGGAGGTGGGCGCCGGACGCACGCTGTTGCCGGCACACGGACCCGAGCATTCCGATACGGCGGAGATAGCGCGGTTCTACATCGCCCATCGCCAGGAGCGGCTCGATCAGGTTCGTGCGGCCCTCGGCGAGTTAGGCGCCGATGCCAAACCCATGCAGGTAGTCCGGCACGTCTACGCCGACGTAGACAAGAAGCTCTGGCCGGCCGCCCGCTCCTCGGTCAAGGCGCAACTGGACTACCTGCGCCGCTAGCGAGCGCGGCGAGCCAGTCGTTCGGAGTCGGAAATCAGCACGCTCTTGCCCTCGAGCCGCAGCCAGCCGCGATGGGCGAAGTCCGCAAGCGCCTTGTTGACCGTCTCGCGCGAAGCCCCGACCAACTGGGCGATCTCTTCCTGTGTGAGATCGTGGGTGACCCGAAGGTTGCCGCCCTCCTGCGTGCCGAAGCGCTGGGCCAGCTGCAGCAGCGCCTTGGCGACCCGGCCGGGAACGTCGGTGAAGATCAGGTCGGCAAGGTTGTTGTTGGTGCGGCGCAGCCTGCGCGCCAACACCCGCAGCAGCTGCTCGGCGATCTCGGGGCGCTGGTCGATCCAGGCCTTGAGTGCGTCGCGATCCATGGTGACCGCACGCACCTCGGTGACCGTCGTGGCCGTCGACGTGCGCGGACCCGGGTCGAAGATCGACAGCTCGCCAAACATGTCCGACGGACCCATGATGGTCAGCAGGTTTTCCCGCCCGTCCGGCGAGCGTCGGCCGAGCTTGATCTTGCCCGAGAGGATGATGTACAGCCGGTCGCCCGGCTCGCCCTCGTTGAAGATCACGTGGCCGCGCGGAAAGTCGACGGGTTGCAGTTGCTTGCTGAGCGCAGCTACTGCCGAGGGCTCGACGCCTTGAAAGATGCCGGCTCTGGCCAGTGCCTCGTCCACGTGTGCTCCTTTATGTTCGCTGTGCTTGCAACGAGAAGCGACTCATTCGAACGAGGAGTCTACTTCGCACGAAATGAACAGTAGTGATGCATCCCACGTACGGGACGAGATTGCGGCTCGGCGCGCTGGAAGAGCAGTTCGATCGGACCTGGTGATCAGCTTGCGCGGCGACCGCGCAGGGCCGCCTCGTCAGTGCCGTCGCCGCGTGCCGGCAGACGCGTCAGCTGGGCCGCAGCTTTCGGTGTCGTGCGTACCGGCGTTGCCTCACGCAGTTGGCCCAACCGGAACTCCACCTTCTCCATCGCGAGCGCGAAGAGGATCAACAGCACCGGAAAGAGCACTACTGCGAGTCCTTGCATGGGGTCAGTAAACACGGCCGAGGTCTCAGAAGGAACACGAGTCGGAAATCTTTCTGCTCTTGCAGATCCGTACAGTTATGTGGTGGACCGATCTGGACCTGACGCCGTAAGGGCGCCTAAGTCGACCATCCCGAAACGCTTCCGCGAGGAGACCCGGCTCGGCCTGGTGCGGCGCGCGCGGCGGATGAATCGTGCGCTGGCGATGGCTTTTCCGCACGTGTACTGCGAACTGGACTTCACCACGCCCCTGGAATTGGCTGTGGCAACGATACTTTCGGCGCAGTGCACCGATCAGCGGGTGAACGAGACCACGCCGGCGCTGTTCGCGAAATACACCTCGGCGCGCGACTACGCCGAGGCAAATCGGGCAGAACTTGAAGAGATGATCCGGCCCACCGGCTTTTTCCGGAACAAGGCGACGTCGCTGATCGGGCTCGGCCAGGCGCTGGTCGAGCGGTTCGATGGTGAGGTACCCGCCAGCATGGAGGAATTGGTCACACTCCCCGGGATCGGCCGCAAAACGGCCAATGTGATTCTCGGCAACGCATTTGACATTCCGGGCATTACGGTCGATACCCACTTCGGTCGGCTCGTGCGGCGCTGGGGCTGGACCACCGAAGAGGATCCGGTGAAGGTCGAACATGCGGTCGGCGAACTGATCGAGCGCAAAGACTGGACGGTGCTTTCGCACCGGGTGATTTTTCATGGCCGGCGGGTGTGCCACTCGCGCAAACCGGCCTGCGGAGTGTGCGTGCTCGCCAAGGACTGCCCCTCCTACGGCCTGGGCCCCACCGAACCCGAACTCGCGGCGAAGCTGCTGCGCGGGCCCGAGGTGCCGCACCTGCTCGAATTGGCGGGAATGTAGTCGATGCGCATTTCCGGTTCGGCCCGCTGGGGCCTGGCCGCGTTGGCGATCGTGATCGCGTTGATCGTGGCGCTGTGGCCGCGCGCGCATGACTCCGGCTCGCCGGCGGCGGGCCCGAGCAGCGCCGCGGCGGCCGAGAATCCCGCCGAGCTGCAGCAGGCCCGCACCGCGGCCGGCCTCGCACCGTGTCCGGCCGCATCGCCGACGGTCGCATCCCCGCGCGCTGCACTTGCGGGCATCCGGCTCACCTGCTTGTCCGACGGTCACCCGGTGGACCTCGCCGACGCCCTGGCGGGCAAGCCGGCGCTGCTGAATCTGTGGGCCTACTGGTGCGCGCCGTGCGCCACCGAACTGCCGCACTTGCAGGACTATTCGGACCGGGCGGGAAACGCGATTACCGTGCTCACCGTGCATACCGATCCCGCCATGCTGCCCGCGCTTGCCCGGCTGACCGATCTGGGCGTGCACCTGCCCGGCGTCGAAGACGGCGACAAGCGGGTCGCCGCGGCGGTCAGTGCCCCGGCGGTGCTGCCGGTATCGGTGCTGATTCGTGCGGACGGCAGCGTTGCCGAGGTAGTGGCACGGCCGTTCACGAGCGTCGACGACATCGCCGCCACCGTGCAACGCGCGTTGGGAGTCCGCTCATGACGCCCGAATGGCTGCGGGCGGTGGCCAGCAACCTGCCCACCGACCCGACCGGTCGCAATCCGGTGCTCAACCGGGTTCCGGGCCCGAACGATACCGTTCGCAAGGCGGCGGTACTGGTGTTGTTCGGCGGCTCTCCGCAAGCAGACCCGGACAACCGGGGCGGCTGGCCGAGCGACGCCGACGTGTTGCTGACCCAGCGCGCCACGACCCTGCGTCAGCACCGCGGACAGGTCGCGTTCCCGGGCGGCGGTCGTGACGAGGGTGATGCCGACGCGATCGCCACCGCGCTGCGGGAAGCCGAGGAGGAAACCGGGCTGGACCCCGCCGGCGTGGATCCCATCGCGGTGCTGCCGGGCATCTTCGTGCCGCCGTCGAAGTTCGACGTGACACCGGTGGTCGGCTACTGGCGCGAGCCGAGCCCGGTACGGGTCATCGACACCGCCGAGGCCGAGCGGGTGATTCGAGTGCCACTGCGCGACCTGCTGAACCCGGAAAACCGCTTTCAGGTACGGCACCCGCTCGGCTACATGGGTCCAGCCTTCGCCGTTGATGGAATGATCGTCTGGGGCTTCACCGGCGGCATCTTGGCCGGGCTCTTTGCGGTGTCGGGATGGGAAGAGGAATGGGACGTCAACGACGTTCGTGATCTGGAATCGACTCTGGCGGAAGCCGGGATGGCGGATTCACTGACGCAGTCACCTATCCCCGACACGCCCGAGCGCGGAAGAACCCCTTCGCGGGCCGGGCACGAGAACGAAAGGACGACATGAGCGGATCCGGTTGGGTTGATATCGCGGTCCTGCTCATCGCCTTGGTCGCCGCGATATCGGGCTGGCGGCAAGGCGCGGTGGCGTCGGCGCTGGCCTTCTTCGGCGTGGTGTTGGGCGCCGTCGCCGGAATCCTCATCGCGCCACACGTTCTCGTGCACGTCAACGAAGGACGTGGCCGGGTGTTGCTCGGGGTGCTGCTCATCGTCACGCTCGTAATCGTCGGCGAGGTCGCCGGGATGGTGCTCGGCCGGGCGATTCGCAGCAGCATGCACAGCCCCGCCGCCCGCGGGATCGACAGCACCATCGGCGCCGTGCTGCAGGCGGTCGGCGTCTTGGTGGCGGCCTGGTTGCTAGCGGTCCCGCTCGCGGCGTCGTCACAGCCGGAAATTGCTGCGGCGGTCCGCGGATCACGGGTGCTCAGCACGGTCGATGAGGCCGCGCCGAACTGGCTACAGCAGCTGCCCGACGAGTTCTCGTCGCTGCTCAACACGTCCGGATTGCCGGAGGTGATCGGTCCGTTCGCCCGCACGCCAGTCGCTGCCGTGGCCGCGCCGGACGCGAACCTGCTGTCGTCGCCGGTTGTCGCGAACCTGCAGCCGAGTGTGCTGCGCATCCGCGGCGTGGCGCCGAGTTGCCAGCGGGCGCTGGAGGGATCCGGATTCGTGGTGGCGCCGGATCGGGTGATGACCAACGCGCACGTGGTGGCGGGCACCACGAGCGTGAACGTGGATACGCCGGATGGCCCACTGAAGGCGAACGTGGTGCTGTTCGACCCGACCGTCGACATCGCCATTCTCGATGTACCGGACCTGACCGCGCCGGTGGTCCAGTTCGCGCCGAAGCCGGTGCCGGACGGTTCCGACGCGATCGTGCTCGGCTACCCCAACGGCGGCCCGTACACCGCGAGCGCCGCGCGCATCCGGGAAACGCTCGATCTGACCGGGCCGAACATTTACCGGTCGAGCACCGTCGAGCGTGAGGTGTACACGGTGCGCGGCAAGATCCGGCAGGGCAACTCCGGCGGACCGCTCGTCGATGATCAGGGCCGCGTGCTCGGGGTCGTCTTCGGCGCCGCGGTGGACGATCCGGATACCGGATTCGTGCTCACCGACAAGGAAGTGTCCAAGCAACTGGCAGAGGCACCGCAGGTCGCCACGCCGGTCGACACCGGCGCCTGCATTCTTTAGCCGGCGACGAACCGCAGCAGCTCGGCGTTGACCTTGTCGGGCTGCTCCTGGTGGGCGAAGTGGCCGGCACCGCCGATGCTGTAGAACTCGCGTTCCGGCGCCCAGACTGTGCACCGGCGCAGCGTCCGGACCAACACGTACGGGTCGAGGTCGCCGTGCAGTTGCATCACCGGGATCTTCACCTGGGTGTCCATGATCGCCATGAAGCGCCGGCCGTCGGGTCGCCATTGGCTGCGAAAGGCCCAGCGCTGGTATTCGAGTGCGCAATGGGCGGCGCCCGGGATCTGTATTGCCGAGCGCATCCGACGGGCGGCCTGGGTGAACTCGGTGCTCCGCGTGAACGCGGGCCCGCTGCGCAAACGCAGCAGCCGCTCCACTTCGAACCCGTCGTCGCGCGTGAGAGTGCGCTCCGGGGTGAGCGGCACCTGGTAGCTCAGAAATGCCGGCAGCCAGGTGGCGCGCTGGTCGTTGTCGCGCAGCACGCCATGCTTGAGCGCGATCGGATGCGGCGAGCTGATCAGCGCGATCGAGCGCACCACCCGCGGATGCAGCACCGCGGTAGCCCAGCAGACCAGGCCGCCGTCGGAATGCCCCAACAGCGTGGCGTTGCTGTGGCCGAGCGCGCGAATCAGCCCCGCGATGTCTCCAGCCAAGGTCCAACCGTCGTAGCCGCGCGGTGGCTTGTCGGAATCTCCGTACCCGCGCAGGTCGACGGCGACGGCCCGGAATCCCGCTTCGGCAAGGGCGGCCATCTGGTGGCGCCAGCTCCACCAAAAGTCGGCAAAGCCGTGGAGCATGACCACCAGTGGAGCGTCGTGCGGCCGTGGCACCTCGATCTCGGCCACGTGGAACCGAATCCCGTTGGCATGCACGTCGCGATGGGTCCAGGGTCCCTCGAACCGCACACTCGACGGATCGGGAAGATCAATCACCGAAGCTAGCGCTCGATGGCGTCATGGGCATGCCGGCCCGACAGCTCCGCTGCGCCGTTGCCGCCGCCCGGCAGCACGGACTTGGCCTGCTTGAGCGAATCGATGGTCTTGGCCGGTGCCCGCAGCTTGCGCACCCGCAGGTAGCCGAGCAGGGCAAACAGGATGGTGACGCCCACCATGATCAGGAAGACGATGAGGAACGCCAGCCAGCGTGGCAGCCACACGTCGAGCAATTCCGCAATGAAGAAGAAAAAGAAGAACGAGCTGAACAGCAACACCGTCAGAGCGAGGATGAAGAAAATGCTGCCCTGCACGCCCTTCTTGACCTCGCCGGTGATCTCGGCCTTGGCGAGCTCGACCTCGGCGCGAAACAGCGTCGACATCTGGGTGGTGGCGTCTTTGACAAGGGTGCCGATGCTGGCGGTGCCGGGAGCATGAACATCGACGTCGGTCAGCGGAATCGACGTGATCGTGCGACCGCTGCCGTTGTCCGGGGCGGCGTGTCGGCCGCCTGCGCGGTTTGCGCCGTTGTTGCGAATGCTCACTTGCCAGACCCTCCGGTAGCTCGATTCCTGCCCTTGCCGTCCGGCGCGACGATATCGCGTCGGACCGTTCCTGTTAGCGGGTAGCCCTGCGCTGCTCGTGTACGCGGTTGCGTCGCAACAGTAACGCCGATCCGACCGGCCACGCGACTAAAGACGCAATCACGGCCTCACTTCGCCGCGCTGATGGCTTCGAACACCTTCGGGTCGACCAGTGTGGAGGTGTCGCCGAGTTCGCGGCCCTCGGCCACATCGCGCAGCAATCGGCGCATGATCTTGCCGCTGCGGGTCTTGGGCAGTTCGGGCACGATGTGGATTTCACGGGGTTTCGCGATCGGGCTGATGTCGCGTGAGACGTGCGCCTTCAGCTCGTTGACGAGGCTGTCGGCGGCCTCACCCGCGCTGGACTTGAGGATGACAAAAGCGACGATGCCCTGCCCGGTGGTTTCGTCGCTGGCACCGACCACGGCGGCTTCGGCGACCTTGTGGTGCCCGACAAGCGCGGACTCCACCTCGGACGTCGAAATCCGGTGACCGGACACGTTCATCACGTCATCGACGCGGCCGAGCACCCACATGTCGCCGTCTTCGTCGTAGCGGGCGCCGTCGCCGGCGAAGTACCAGCCTTGGGCCGAGTACTTGTCCCAGTACGTTTCCTTGTAGCGCTGCGGGTTGCCCCAAATGCCGCGCAGCATCGCCGGCCAGGGCTCGTCGAGCACCAGGTAGCCGTTCGCTTCGGTACCGCCGCGCTCGAACTCGTTGCCCTCCTCGTCGACGATCTTGGCCGAAATGCCGGGCAGCGCAGCCATCGCCGCGCCCGGCTTGGCGGCGGTGACCCCGGGCAGCGGCGACATCATGATGGCGCCGGTCTCGGTCTGCCACCACGTGTCCACGATCGGCGCGGAATCGGCGCCGATGTGCTTGCGGTACCAGCGCCACGCCTCCGGATTGATCGGCTCCCCGACGCTGCCGAGCACCCGAATCGAGGACAGGTCGTGCGAGGCAGGGATCTGATGTCCCCACTTCATGAACGTGCGTACCAGAGTCGGCGCGGTGTAGTAGATGCTGACCTTGTACTTCTCGATGATGTTCCAATGCCGGTGCTCGTCGGGGAAGTTCGGAGTCCCCTCGTACACCACCTGCGTCGCCCGATTGGCCAACGGGCCGTAGACGATGTAGGAATGCCCGGTCACCCAGCCGATGTCCGCGGTGCACCAGTAGACGTCCACCCCGGGCTTGTGGTCGAAGACGTAGTGGTGGGTGTAGGCGGTCTGGGTCAGGTATCCACCAGAGGTGTGCACGATCCCCTTGGGCTTACCCGTCGTGCCCGACGTGTACAGGATGAACAGCGGATGCTCAGCGTCAAAACCGGTGCAGGAGTGCTCATCTGACGCCTTGGCCACCGTGTCGTGCCACCACAGGTCGCGGCCGTCGGTCCACGGGACGTCGTTGCCGCAGCGCCGCACCACCATCACGTGCTCGACGCTGTGACCCGGCTGCGACAGTGCCTCGTCGACACCGTCCTTGAGCGGCGCGGCCTTGCCGCGGCGCCACTGGCCGTCGGTGGTGATGACCAGCTTGGCGTTCGCGTCATCGACGCGCTGGCGCAGCGCGGCCGGTGAGAAGCCGGCGAAAACGACGCTATGGGTCAGCCCGAGCCGGGCGCAGGCGAGCATCGCGACGATCGCTTCGGGCACCATCGGCATATAGATAGCCACCCGGTCACCGCTGCGCAGTCCGAGTTCGGTGAGGTAGTTGGCCGCCTGGCACACCTCGGCACGCAACTGGGCGTAGGTGATTTCGCGCGAGTCGCCCGGCTCGCCTTCCCAGTAGATGGCTATCTGGTCACCGTGGCCCTCCTCGACATGCCGGTCGACGCAGTTGTAGGCGACATTGAGTTCACCGTCCACAAACCACTTCGCCACGTAATCGCTGTCGGGCGCGTTGCCCGGCCAGTCCAGCACCGAACTCCACGGCTTGCTCCAGTGCAACCGGGAAGCCTGCTCAGCCCAGAACCCCAACCGGTCGGCATTGGCCTGCTCGTACAACTCCTCGCCGGCGTTCGCGGTCGCCGCAAAATCGGCGCTCGGCGGGTAAGTGGCGGGCATGTTGTCGGCGGGTTCGGTGCTGGTGCCGGTCATCGCTAGTGGCCTCTTCCGTGCTGGTGCTCGGGCAAGTTTTGGGCAGGTCTATCGGTGAGATCCTCGCGATTGCGAGGGTAGCCGATGTGATCGTGGTCGCAGGTGGGTTGCATGGGGGTTGCATTCCGCCAGGTCACTGCGGTCGACGGTCGGTGCGGTTGGGTACGTTTTCCGTTGTGAGTGACCCATTGCAGCCGATCGTCGAACTGCCCGGTGTCGCCGAAGCCGCCGAACGCGCTCGCGAGGCGCTGGCACTGGTGCACCGGCACAAAGCCAATCGGCGCGGCTGGCCGGTGACGGCGGCCGAGGCGGCCGTCCGGGCGGCGCGGGCGTCGGCGGCGCTTTCCGGCGGCAGCACCGAGTTGCCCAGTGATGGTCGGGTCAGCGATCCGATCCTGGCGGGCGCGCTTCGCGTCGGGCAAGCGCTGGATGGTGACGCGCTGACCAACATGGTGGGCACCTGGCGGCGGGCGCCGCTGCAGGCGTTGGCGCGGCTGCATCTGCTTGCGGCGGCCGATCTGGTTTCCGATCAGTCCGAATTGGGCCGACCCCGCAGCGAATCCGGGATCGGGCCGCGTCTGGACCTGCTGGCTCAAATAGTGACCGGCGGATCGGCCGCCCCCGCACCGGTCGTGGCGGCTGTGGTGCACGGCGAAATTCTGGCGCTGCAGCCGTTCGGGCAGGCCGACGGTGTGGTGGCGCGGGCCGCATCCAGATTGGTAGCGGTCGCCAGCGGACTCGATGTGCACAATCTCGGTGTTCCCGAGGTGGGGTGGCTGGGGAACCGAGAGCGCTACGCCGCCGCGGCCGCCGGATTTGCCGATGGATCTGCGAATGCGCTGGGCGAATGGGTGATCTTGTGCTGCAGGGCATTCGAATCCGGCGCGCGCGAGGCGACATCCATCGCAGACTCGGCCGGTGGGTGAATCAGCCTGCGGCACAGTCAAACTGCCGTGAACATGCGAAGCGGGCGGCGCTGCCGACTGATCGACTTCGCCGCCCGCTAGCACGGACTACCTGGTTACCAAGCGTGCAAAGTGGGTTGTGTGACTGGCCTCGGCGTGGGGTTCGGATCTCGGTGGGTCATCCCCGCGACCTGCGCGAGGCCCTCACCAACGAACATCCGAATCACGCAGGCCCACAACACTTTTGCCCTTATAGTGGCTTATGCTTCGCGTGGGTGCCTGGTGCCCGTGCTGGGAATCCCGGTCGGGAGATCGTCCCTTCTCTTCCGGTGGCGATCCTGGCCTTCCGTTCATCCGTAAGTCATTTTTACCCCGTGACTCGGCCCACATCAAGAGGAACGTTTGTTCGTAGTTCAGCGTTTTCGCCGAAGCAGTCCATAGGTGAGCGCACCCGCCGCGAGCGCGCTCAGGCCCACGGCAGCGGTGGCGGCGACAGTCGTGGACGAGGGCGCCGGGAGGCGGGCGCGCAGCGAAACCGGATTTGAGAACGTCAGGACCGGCCACCCGTTCGCGATGGCTTCCCGGCGCAGCGCGCGATCCGGATTAACTGCGGTCGGGTGGCCGACAGCGTTGAGCATCGGCACGTCGGTAATGGAGTCCGAATAGGCAAAGCATTCCGCTAGGTCGTAGCCTTCCCGGTCGGCGAGATCTAGCATGGCGGCGACCTTTCCCTCGCCGTAGCAGTAGAAGTCGATCTCGCCGGTGTATTTGCCGTCGGCGACCGACATCCGCGTTGCCGCCGTGTGGGTGGCGCCCAACGCCTCGGCGATCGGTTCCACGACCTCCTCGCCGGAAGCGGACACGATCACCACGTCGTGGCCGCGAATCTGGTGATCGGCGATCAGGTCGGCGGCCTCGGCGTAGATCAGCGGGTCCACGACATCGTGCAGGGCCTCGGCAACGATGGACCGCACCTGCTCGACGTCCCAGCCGGTGCACATGCTGGCCAAGTAAGCGCGCATGCGCTCCATCTGATCGTGGTCGGCGCCGGAAAGCAGCAACAGGAACTGGGCATAGCTGCTTTGGAGCACGGTGCGCCGGGTGATCAGGCCTTGGTCGAAGAACTGCTTGCTGAAGGCGAGCGCACTCGACTTGGCGATGACCGTCTTGTCGAGGTCGAAGAACGCTGCGATTCGCCTCGGCTTACTGGGCGGTGGACTGCTCGGATGCTGGGCTGCGGTCGATTCCGGCACGACTGCCAGGATAGGCATCGTCGCTGCACCAAGCCCTGCACGGATGGAAAAAAACACCGCGGCACGCCAAATGTTGAACTTGCAAACATCAGATCGTCCAGGTGTACTATTGAGCACACCTGGACGAGATCCAGGCGCGTTCAGCCCGACCCCCCGGGGCTGAACCCGACGGCCCCAGCCTCCTCCCCCCTGGCTGGGGCCGTTCTCTATGTGTGCTGATTTTTGCCGATAACTGGTACTGCCGTCCAGGAATCCATCCACAGCCGCGAAGTTGTCCACATTTATTGGTGCCCGCCGAAATCTGCTCCTGAACGGCGGCAGTCTGGCACGTATGGACAACGACCCGACCTCCGCTTCCGCGCTCAGCGTTATCAGTAGTTCCGTACTGGCAGAGGATGTTCGACGTGCCGCGGCGGCCGCCGACTGTCGGCTCGAGGAGCCGAATGGGCGAGTGGACCGGCTGACCTGGAATCGCTCGCCGTTGATTGTTCTCGACGCCGATGCGGCCAAGGGCTGCATCGACGCCGGCCAACCTCGGCGGCCGGGAGTCGTGCTGGTCTGTTCCGGCCCGGCCGACGTATCGGTGTGGCAGATCGCGACCTCCGTCGGCGCGACAGCAGTGCTCGAAATGCCCGAACAGGAAGTGGCCCTCGTCCAGGTTCTCAGCGCTGCACCGGAATCCAGCGCGGGCGACGGCTTCGCGGTGGCGGTCACCGGCGGGCGGGGCGGCGCGGGAAGCTCGGTTTTCGCGGCGGCGTTGGCGTTGGCTGCGGATGCGCGTGCGAGCCGTCAACGGATCCTGCTGCTCGATGGTGACCGAAACGGCGGCGGAATCGACCTACTGCTCGGACTGGAAGACCGTCCGGGCCCGCGGTGGCCGGGCCTCGTCCTCGAAGGTGGTCGAGTCACTTCCAGTGCGCTACATGCGGTGTTGCCTCGATGCGGACGCGCGCTCTCGGTCCTGGCGTGCGCGCGCACCGGATCCGTGACGCAACCGACTCCGGAGGCCGCGCAGGCGGTGCTCGACGCCGGACATGTCGCGGGCGATTTCATGGTGTGCGATGTGCCCCGCCACGGCGACAAGTCCGCGCGAGCGATCGCCGAAGCGGCCGACCTCGCCGTGATTGTCGTGCCGGCCGAGCTTCGTGCCGTTGCTGCTGCACAGGCCACGGCGGCGTGGGTCCGCGAGGCCAGCGCGAATGCCGGAGTGGTGGTCCGCGGTCCGTCCCCCGGCGGGCTGGGTGCGCAGGCCGTGGCCGAGACTTTGCGGCTGCCGATGCTCGCTGCGATGCGCCCACAGCCGGGGCTGGCGACCGCGCTCGATAGCGGCGGTCTGCGGATCCGAACCCGGTCGCCACTGTGGCGTGCCGCCGAGCGGGTGCTCGACCTCATCGAGAGTCGGACGACCAATAAGGCATGGGCCGCATGAAAAGCACCATCGTGACCGCGGAATTGCTCGATCGAGTCCGGAATCGGTTGGCACAGGACGCGACTGAACCGAGTTTCGCATCGGTGGCGGCGGCCATCCGTGCGGAAGCCGGTGGAGTGCTTGGGGACACTGACCTCTTGCGCGCCTTGCGGTTACTGCAAACGGAATTGACCGGTGCCGGCCCACTGGAGACACTACTCGCAGACCCAGCCGTGTCCGATGTCCTGGTTAACGCGCCCGATCAAGTCTGGGTGGATGCCGGCGCCGGATTAGAGCGCGCCGCAGTGACTTTCACCGACGAGGCGGCGGTGCGCCGCCTGGCGCAGCGACTCGCGCTGACAGCAGGGCGACGCCTCGACGACGCGCAGCCCTGGGTCGACGGTCAGCTGGCCAACGCTGGCAACGGGATTGGGGTGCGCCTACACGCGGTGCTGGCGCCCGTCGCGCATGGCGGCACGTGTTTGTCGTTGCGCGTGCTGCGGCCTGCGACGCTCGGATTGGACCAGCTGATCGCGGCGGGCTCGATTAACGCCGAAGCGGCCGAACTCGTGCGACGAATCGTGCAGTGCCGATTGGCGTTTCTGGTCACGGGCGGAACCGGCGCGGGAAAGACGACGGTGCTCGGTGCGCTGTTGGCCGAGGTGGATCCGGCTGAGCGCATCGTGTGCGTGGAGGATGCGCCCGAGTTGGCGCCGACGCATCAACACGTCGTTCGGTTGGTCGCGCGTGGGGCAAACGTCGAGCGGGTCGGCGAGATCACCCTGCGCGATCTGGTTCGGCAGGCGCTTCGAATGCGTCCGGACCGCATCGTGGTCGGCGAGGTCCGCGGCCCGGAGGTCGTGGACATGCTGACGGCACTCAACACCGGCCACGACGGCGGGGCCGGAACCGTGCACGCCAATTCGCCCGGCGAAGTGCCTGCACGGTTGGAAGCGCTTGCGGCGCTGGGCGGGATGGATCGAGCCGCGCTGCACAGCCAATTGGCCGCGGCAGTGCAGGTGATCCTGCACGTTGTTCGCCGTCGGGACGGCACTCGGCAGCTGACGCAGATCGGGGTCTTGCAGCGCAAGAAGGACGGGACCGTGGTGGTCGTATCGGCATGGCGCGCTGATGGTGGGGAGTGCTGTGGGACGGCGAGGCTGAAGCAGTTACTGGAGGCACGATGAACGAGAATCGTGCGTTCATCGGTGCCGACCGGGTGCGGGTGTCCCGCAAGACACTGGAGGCACGATGAACGAGAATCGTGCGTTCATCGGTGCCGACCGGGTGCGGGTGTCCCGCAAGACACTGGAGGCACGATGAGCTGGTCACTTTGCGTATTAGCCGCCGCGCTCGCAATCCTCCCCGCAGGTTCCGCTCGCAAGCGCTTCAGAACAATATTTCCGCGGCCACCCCGCAAGATCTGGATGCCGCGGCGCGACGCTGGGGCGTGCGGAGTCATTGCCTGTGCGGCCCTTGCGCTCTGGCAGGGCACATGGACGGCGGCTGCGCTTGCTGCGGTGCTGCTGACTGCCCGACTTCGACTACGCCGGATGCGTCAAGATCGCATTCAAGCCCGAGCGCGCCGCGAACTCAGCGACGGGATCGAGATCATCGTCGCGGAACTGCGGGTGGGAGCGCATCCAGCCGTCGCCTGCTCGACGGCCGCGGCGGAATGTAGCGGCCAAACTGCGCAAGTACTCGCAGCTGCGGGCGCGCGCAGCAAGCTGGGCGGTCACGGCGCGGATGCGCTGGTCCAAAACCCGCACGGCCCGGTCAACACTGAATTGAGCGCCATCGCCAATGCCTGGCGGCTGGCCGAAACGCATGGGCTCGCACTGGCTGACCTACTCGACGCGGCCCGCGCGGACCTGTCCGCGCGCGTGCGATTCCGCTCTCGGGTGGAGTCCGGTCTGGCCGGCGCACGTGCCACTGCCACTGTGCTCGCTGGGCTTCCGGCGCTCGGCGTGGCACTCGGGCAACTCATGGGCGCAGCGCCGTTGGCGGTGCTGTTCGGCGGCGGAATCGGTGCCGTCCTGCTCTTTGCCGGAACCGCGCTCGCCTGCATCGGGTTGTTGTGGACGGACCAGCTGATCAAGCGGGTCGTGCAGTGACCGGGCTCGCGGCTGTGCTGCTCGCTGCGGCACTCGTGGCCGTTCCGCTGTCCAACCCGCTGGCCCGGATAGCAGGCGACACCTCGGTGAGCGAATCGACCTCAGGATCGGTGAAGGCGTCGCCGGGCCCGCTGGCGGTTGCCAGCGCATTCGATCTGCTCGCGGCCTGCCTGCACGCCGGGCTTCCAATGGCGAAAGCCGCTGTGGCCGTCGCGGATTCGGCACCTCACCCGCTAGCGACCTTGCTGTGCCGGGCCGGTGACATGCTCGCTCTCGGCGCCGAACCCGTTGCCGCATGGGGAGAATCGAATGACGACCCCGCGTTGGCATCGCTGGCCCGTTTGGCTCGCCGGTCGGCATTGTCGGGCGCGGCGTTGGCGTCCGCACTGCACGAGCTCGCCGTTAGCCAGCGTGCGTTGGCCGAAGACGAAGCGGTGTCGCGGGCGGAACGCGCCGGCGTTCTCGTCAGTGGTCCGCTCGGGCTGTGTTTTCTGCCCGCATTCGTCTGCCTGGGAATCGTTCCCGTGGTGGTAGGCCTCGCTGGTGGTTTGCTCCACGGCGGGCTGCTGTGAACGTCCGACGCGGAGGAGCCGCGTCGGCAAACGAAAGGAGAATCGTACGTGGAGACTCGATTTCGCACGCTGACAGCGAGGTTGTGGCTGGCGACGGTCGCCGACGAAGGTATGTCGACGGCCGAGTACGCAATCGGCACAATCGCGGCTGCCGCTTTCGGAGCCGTTCTTTATACGGTCGTCACCGGCGACTCGATAGTCGGAGCGTTGACCCGGATCATCGACAAGGCGCTGAATACGTCTGTGTAGCAAGCGGTCTGGTCGAGGAGACCGGCGCGGTGACGGTGGAGGCCGCCATAGCGCTCACGTCAATAGTTGTCGTGGTGGTGTTCTGCGTGGCCGCTGTGCTTGCGGTGACGACGCACATCCGTTGTGTCGACGCCGCCCGCGAGGCGGCGCGGCTCGCGGCGCGTGGCGCGGGCTCCGACGCCACTGCCGCCGTCGGGTCGGTTGGTCCGCGGGGTGCGCGGGTCACCGTGCGTACGGAGGGCAACACGGTCGTTGCGACAGTTCGCATGTCGTTGCCGCTGTTGCCGGGGTTGGAGATCGGAGCGCAGGCGGTGTCGGCTCTGGAACCGGAGGCTGATCCGTCGTGAAAGGCCGTGACGACGCCGGGTTCGCAACGGTTTTCGCGGCGCTCGCCATGCTGGGACTGCTTGCGGTGACCGTCTTGGTCGTCCAGTTCGGCGCCGTGGTGGCGGCTCGGCATCGGGCACAATCCGCGGCCGACCTTGCCGCACTCGCGGCGGCAGGTGCGCTCGTGGACGGAACGGCCGATGCTTGCAGACGCGCTACCGCGATTGCCGACCGCATGGGAGTGCACACTCGCAGCTGCGTGGTCGCGGACTGGGACGCCGTCGTCACTGTCGATACCGCTGTCGCATTTGCGGCATTCGGTACCCGGCAGGTACAGGCAGTCGCTCGCGCTGGGCCGGTCTCGGAGTAGTCTTGCGCGCCCCGAAACAACGCCACGCTGATGTGGCTGGTGGCAGTATCAGCCATCTGAGGCACCGAGGAAACGAGGGTTTGTGGCGATAGCTACCCAAACCAGGGCGATACGGACCTGGATGTTCGCCGACGTCGCCGAGGAGCCGGCGCGGCACCAGGGGCCGTACCGGGTTGCCAAGAAGGCGGAGCACAAGCACCCGTGGTGGAAGGTGATGTGTCTGACGGGTGTCGATTACTTCTCCACGCTGGGTTACCAGCCGGGGATAGCAGCGCTGGCTGCTGGCGTGCTTTCGCCGATGGCGACGCTCGTGCTCGTGGCGCTGACCCTGCTCGGCGCGCTCCCGGTGTATCGACGGGTGGCGCGGGAAAGCCCGCACGGTGAGGGATCGATCGCCATGCTGGCGCGGTTGCTTCCGCGTTGGAGCGGCAAGCTGTTCGTGCTCGTGTTGCTCGGCTTCGCGGCCACGGACTTCATCATCACGATGACGCTGTCCGCGGCCGATGGCGCGGCTCACTTGATCGAGAACCCCTTCGCGCCGGCGGCGCTGCACGACCGCAACCTGATAGTGACGCTCGTCCTCCTCGGTCTGCTGGCCGCTGTGTTCCTGCGCGGGTTCACCGAGGCGATCGGCATTGCCGTGGCCCTTGTCGGCGCGTTCCTCGTGCTGAACTTCGTGGTGGTCGTCGTCGGCTTGCAGCATGTGCTGACCCACCCGCACCTCGTGGGCGACTGGGGTCATGCGATGACTGCCCAGCATGGCAGTCCATGGATGATGATCGCCATCTCGTTGCTGGTGTTCCCGAAGCTCGCGCTCGGCCTGTCCGGGTTCGAGACCGGCGTAGCGGTGATGCCGCAGATCAATGGCGCTGAGGGGGATTCCGAGTCGCGTCCCACGGGCCGAATCCATGGCGCGCGCAAGTTGCTCACCACCTCAGCGCTCATCATGAGCGCGTTCTTGATTGTCACCAGTTTCATCACGATCGTGCTGATCCCGGAGAAGGCATTCCAGTCCGGTGGTCCGGCAAACGGCCGCGCGCTGGCCTACCTCGCCCACGAATATCTCGGCAATGCCTTCGGCACCGTCTACGACGTCAGCACCATCGCGATCTTGTGGTTCGCGGGAGCATCGGCCATGGCCGGACTGCTGAATCTGGTGCCGCGCTACCTGCCGCGATACGGGATGGCGCCGGAGTGGGCGCGATACGTGCGACCGCTCGTGCTGGTCTTTTCGGCCATCGCCTTCGGGATCACCTGGTACTTCAACGCCGATGTGGACTCGCAGGGAGCGGCCTACGCGACCGGAGTCCTGGTACTGATCACCTCTGCCGCTATTGCGGTGATGCTCTCAGCGGCCCGGCACCGCCAGCGCTCGCGCGCTGTGCTTTTCGGTGTGGTTGCCGCAATTTTCGTGTACACCACTGTCGCCAACATCATCGAGCGACCCGAGGGCGTGCAGGTCGCGGCGTTCTTCATCGTCTCGATCCTCACGGTGTCCTTCGTTTCCCGCCTTGCCCGCGCATTCGAATTGCGGGCAATCGAAATCGATTTTGACGAGCGGGCCGCCGCCTTCATCGACGATGCGGCGGGTTCGGGAACCATTCGAATCGTCACGCACGATGATGCGGTGCAGACCGCGGTCGAGTACCGCGCCAAGGACCGCATCCAGCGGTTGGAGAGCCATATCCCCGACGGCGACCCGATCCTGTTTCTCGAAGTGCACATCCTCGACGCCTCCGAATTCAGCACGGCCATGCACGTTCGTGGCTGCGAGGATCACGGCTACCGCATCTTGCGGGTCGACAGTGCGGCCATCCCCAACTGCATCGCCGCGATTCTGTTGGCCATTCGAGACCGCACCGGCGTGATCCCGCACGTGTATTTCGAATGGACCGAAGGCAATCCGGTGGTGAATCTGCTGCGCTTCCTGTTCATCGGCGAGGGTGAAGTGGCGCCGGTGACCCGCGAGGTGCTGCGCCGCGCCGAGCCGGAGGTGGCGCGGCGGCCGCATGTCCATGTGGACAGTTGAGGTCTGCGCTCATCGAACGGCGCTAGTGCCCCTTCGTTGACGGGGCACTAGGTTCCCAACTCGCCGAGTACCGCGCCGAGCAATTGAACCGCGCCGGCTTTGTCGAGGGGATGATTCCCGTTGCCGCACTTAGGTGATTGCACACAGGACGGGCAGCCCGCTGGGCACTCGCAATTCTCCACGGCGGTCTTCGTGGCGGTCAGCCACGCGCGGATCTCACGATGGCCGCGCTCGGCAAAACCTGCGCCACCGGGATGACCGTCGTAGACGAAAACCGTTGGCAGACCAGTGTCTTGATGAAGCGCCGTGGAGACCCCGCCGATATCCCAACGGTCGCAGGTGGCGACGAGCGGCAGCAAGCCGATCGCGGCGTGCTCGGCCGCGTGCAACGCACCCGGGAATTTCTCTGGCTCAATACCGTTTCGCTGCAGCAACTCCGGCGTCGCTGTGTACATCACTGCCGTGGTATGCAAGGTCTGGGTCGGCATGTCGAGATCGACCATGTCGAGCACCTCACCGCTGGCGAGGGTGCGTAGATAACCGATCACCTGGTGGGTGACTTCAACCCGGACGAACGCCACCTCGACGTCGCCGAAATGGGCGTTCGATAGGCGCTGTTCGATACGAATATCGGTGATCTCGCGGGCCGATGTGGTCCACTCCGGGGTTTCGTTGCGCACCAGCGCGATTCCGCTGTCGAGGTCGAGTTCCTCGACGATGAAGCTCTCACCCTGGTGGATGTGCACGGCGTCGCGGTGCAGCGTTGAGTAAGCGCGTCCCATGTCACTGGTCCCGAGCATGCGCCCGGTGGTCGATTCCACGATCGCGATCTGGGTACCGATGCCGCCGCGGATGTCCAGGGCGTCGTGTGGATGCACGTCGGCACCCACGAACCAACCGTGACCGCGCCGCTTGATCAAGCCTTCGTCGGCCAATTCGGTGAGTAAGTCCCAGGCGTCGTAGCCACGCACTTCCTCGTCGGTCAAGGGGAGTTCCGCCGCAGCGCAAAGCAACTGCGGCCCAAGCACGTACGGGTTGGTGGGGTCGGTAACCGTGGCCTCGACCGGCTTGTTCAGGAGTGCGGCGGGATTGTGCACCAGATAGGTGTCCAGGGGGTCGTCACGGGCGACGAGAACCACCAGGGCCCCCTGACCGGCGCGGCCAGCGCGGCCGGACTGCTGCCAGAAGGACGCCACGGTGCCCGGGAACCCGGCAACGACGACGGCGTCGAGGCCCGCGATGTCGACGCCGAGTTCGAGCGCGTTCGTGGTGGCCGCGCCCAGCAGTGAGCCGTCAGCGAGAGCCGCTTCGAGCGCGCGCCGGTCCTCGGCCAGGTAACCGGCCCGGTACGCGGCCACGCGCTCGACCAGGTCGGGATCGACCTCGGCGAGCAGGCGTCGGGTCGACATCGCGGTCAGCTCGGCGCCGCGGCGGGACCGCACGAACGTCAGCGTTCGGGCGCCTTCGACCAACAGGTCCGCCATAATGCGGGCGGCCTCCGAGCCAGCCGACCTCCGCACCGGCGCACCGTTCTCGCCGGTGACATGCTCGAGTAGCGGCGGTTCCCACAACGCGACAGTGCGCGAGCCGTGGGGTGAACCGTCTTCGGTTACCTCCGCGCACGGGGCGCCGATGAGGCGACTGGCAGCGCCGGCCGGGTTGGCGGTGGTGGCGCTGGCCAGAATGAAGACTGGGTCGGCGCCGTAGCGGGCGGCGATCCGGCGCAGGCGGCGGATCACCAGTGCGACATTGGAACCGAACACGCCGCGGTAGTGGTGGCACTCGTCGATGACCACATAACGCAGATTGCGCAGCAGCCGGCTCCAGCGGGTATGGGCGCGCAGGATGCCCAAGTGCACCATGTCGGGATTGGTGAAAATCCAGCGGGCGTTATTGCGCGCCCACTGCCGGTTCTCGGTCGGGGTGTCCCCGTCGTAGGGGCAGGCCGCGATGTTGTCGAGGCCGCCGGCCGTGAGCGCACCGACTGCCCTCAGCTGATCGGCGCCGAGCGCCTTGGTCGGTGAGAGGTACAGGGCCGTCGCGGTCGGGTCTTGGGCCAGCGTCGTCAGGATCGGCAACTGGTAGGCCAACGACTTTCCGGATGCGGTGCCGGTGGCGATCACCACGTGGCTGCCTTCAAACGCGAGCGACGCGGCGCGGGCCTGGTGACTCCACGGGCCGTTGATGCCGATCTCGGTCAACGCTTGTTTGACGTGCGCGTCGACCCATGCCGGCCATTGTTCGTATTGCGCCTCGCGCGCCGGAATATCGGCAACGTGGGTGAGCGGATCTTCGGAAGCTGGCACGCCAACCAGCACCCGGTTGAGCAGGGAACGTCCGTAGGTCAGCTCGGCAGCCGGCGTCATGAGAAAAGAAAGTCGTGTGTTCAAGACCGTTGATGGTAGTCCGGTTGCTGACGAGACCGAATGGATGGCTAGCGGTAGATGTCTACCATTTTGAGGAAGTATGGTAGAAAACATGAGCTTGAACATCAAAAACGAGCGGGTTCATGCGCTTGCTCGGGAAGCAGCCCGGCGGATGGGGCGGTCGCAGACCAGTGTGATCGAGGAGGCTCTTGCTCGCCTGCTCGCCGAGCTTGACGAAAGGGAGGCGGGTGGAGGACCCGATCGAACCCGCCGTGTCGGCGCCATCCTCGAGGACATCGACGCCCGCTTGACCGACGCCGACCGCGCGGCGCTCGGGGCAGACGACCTCTATGACGAGTCCGGGATGCCCGCGTGATCGTCGATGCCTCGGCGATTCTCGCCATTCTGCTGAACGAGCCGGAACGCCGGAGGTTCGCCGAAGTCTTGACCTCGTCGACGGAGACGTCGATGTCGGTGGTCAACCACTTGGAAGTCGCTGTCAAGGTGGACCGGCACTCAGACCCGGTAGTTCCGCGGCGATTCGGTGAGTTGATCGAAGTCTGGCAGATTCAATTGGTACCGGTATCGCTGGAGCACGCTCGGGTGGCCCGACGTGCATACCGAGACTTTGGCAAGGGAAGTGGCCACCCGGCACGGCTGAACTTTGGTGACTGTTTTGCGTACGCGCTGGCCACCGTCGAACGAAAGCCATTGCTGTACAAGGGCGACGACTTCGTGCATACCGACGTCAGATCCGTGCTGTAAGCGCTGGGCCGACCTTGCGCAATGCCGCCTATATGTTGACAGCGTTAACTTGAACTTCTATCCTTCTTGCGAGCACCGCAGATGACGGCCGCTGAGCGCCGCCGCATACGTTTCGACGATTGCTCGGCCTGGGCACAAATAAATAAGGAAGACTCGATGAACTGCATCGCGCACCGGATCCGGCGCGGCCACCCGCACCGTCATATCGAAGTTCACGAAGGGCGTTGATTCCCGATGACTGCACGGATCGTGTTGCTCGGCGCGACCGGTTACACCGGTGGCCTCGTCTTGGACGCGCTGCTCGACCGCGGCCTGACGCCGGTGCTGGCTGGTCGCAACCGGAACGCGCTGGCAGCGATCGCCGAACGCCACGGCGATCTGGAGTGTGCCGTAGCTGACGTCACCGATGCCGCGCAGCTCGCGAAGCTGGTGCACAGCGGCGACGTCCTCATCACCACAGTCGGGCCGTTCGAACGATTCGGCCACAACGTCGCCCGGGCGGCAGCCGACTCCGGCGCGCACTACATCGACACCACCGGCGAAGTCGGATTCGTGGCTGACTTGCGCCGGGACCTGCACGAGCGAGCGCGCGAAACCGGCTCTCTCATGCTGCCCGCATTCGGCTACGACTATGTGCCCGGGATCCTCGCGGCGACGCTTGCGGTGCGGCAAGCAGGAGTCGCCGTGCGTTCGATCGACGTCGGCTACTTTGCCACCGGCCCGCTGTGGCGCGGCCTCAGCCAGGGCACCCGCACGACCATGCGCGACGGACTCACGCTCCCCTCGCTGTTGTGGCACCAGCACCGACTCGTCGAGCGACGCACCGCATCTGAGGTGCACAGCTTCACGGTCCGCGGGCAACGTCGCAACGCCTTCCTGGTATCCGGCACCGAAGTGCTGTTTCTCCCCGAGGAATTCCCCGCGCTCGATTCGGTCACCGTCTATAACGGGTGGTTCCCGTCGTTAAGTCGGCCCATCAGCGCGATGTCGGCGCTGTCGGCGGCGGCTACCCGAATTCCGTTCGGACGAAAGCTGGTCGATGTCACCACTCGCCCCTTGGTCGGGCCGCCCGGTGGACCAGACGCCGCCGAACGCGCCCGCACGCGCACGCACGTCGCGGCCGTGGCATCCTCCGACAGCGCACCACTGGCCGAAGTTCACGTCGAAGGGCCGAGTTCCTACAGCCTCACCGGCGAACTCATCGCCTGGGCGGCGCAACAACTTCAGCAGCACGGCGCCTCGGTCGCCGGCGTCGTCGGACCCGTTGCCGCATTCGGCTTCGACACCCTGCGCGCGGGCTGCGCCGACGTCGGTCTGGTGCCGGTCTGATCGGATCGACTCGATGAGGCCCGATTCGGGTGATCCGGAGTTGGGTTACGGGCAATAAACCAACTTGGCGTTCACAAACGGTCGCACCCCGTTCACCTGCTCTTTCGCAAGATCAACTTTTTATCGAATTGTTTGCTGTGCCTCTGTTGCCTCAACGATTCTCATGATTGACTGACTCCTGGTCGCAGCTTCTGGGTGTTGTTGCGGACCCGGCGGAAAGACAGTCTCCTCCGCCGTCCGTTTGAAAGAGAAGGAAAAGCATGGCACAGGGAACTGTGAAGTGGTTCAACGCGGAGAAGGGCTTCGGCTTCATCGCGCCGGAAGACGGCTCCGCCGACGTCTTCGTGCACTACTCCGAAATCCAGGGCAGCGGCTTCCGCACGCTGGAGGAGAACCAGCGCGTGGAATTCGAGGTAGGCCAGGGCACGAAGGGGCCGCAGGCCACCGGCGTGCGCGCACTCTGATTGGAATATCGCCAAGAATGGCGAGCGTCAGAGTCGACGCACTGGCATTCTCGTCCCCCGTTCCGCACAGGTTCGGGGGACGAGTGCTATTCGAACACGCGGGGGCGAGGCGGCTGGAGGTACTGCGGTGACCTACGGTCCTCGCGTGGGACAGCTCTCTTTCTTCTCGGCGGAGGTGACGCAGCCCACCGTTTCCGACCTGAGCGGTCTGCTCGCCGGTGTCGGGCAGGCGGTGATCTCCGGCACAGCGGCCCGGATATCGGTGGTGGTCGACGCGGCGTGGCGGGCCCGAGCCATCGCCGCTGACATCGCGCAATGCGGAATCGAGCCGGAAATCCTGTACTCCGAAGAGGGTCATCCGCTGGTGCGGACGGCGCCGGTGGCCGAACTTGTCGCCCTCGCCACGCAATGGACCCGCGGCGCGGTGAAGGCCGTGCCGGCGGACTGGACACCCGGTCCCAGGGCGCTCAGAATCTGGGCGTTGGCGTGCGGTTTTGGCGAAGGTGTCAACGCCGAAGGGCAACCGGATCGCTTCGTGCTACGGCTCGATCCGCACGCCCCAGACACCCACGGGCGGCTGGCTCAGGCGCTGCTTCGGATCGGGATCGCGCCGATGCTCGTCGGCACCCGTGGTACCCACCCGAGTTTGCGGATTGGCGGTCATCGCCGGATGACTCGACTTGCCGAAACCATCGGCGACGCTCCTGCTGATGTCGACATCGCAGCGGGTTGGCCGGGGGCGTAACCGGGTATCTGTGGACTTCAACTGCGGCTATTCGGACGTCATGTGTCACGCTGTTACGCGGCGGACTTGTGTATAACCGGTCTGTGAAGGGCCGTGTCGGCGCTGACGGCGAAGATCTCGCATGTCATCGGGCGGCGCGGAAGTAATGAGAAAGGTGCATCCAGCACGTGGCCACACGCGATAAGAATGCGGCTGATGCGGCGTCGGACGGCGGACGCGGCATGCGGCGGCTCGTCATTGTCGAGTCGCCGACCAAAGCGCGCAAGATCGCGCCCTACCTCGGCCGGGGTTACACCGTCGAGGCATCTGTCGGCCACATCCGGGACTTGCCGCGCGGCGCCGCCGACGTGCCGGCCAAATATAAGGGCGAGCCCTGGGCCCGCCTCGGCGTGGATGTCGACCACGACTTCGAACCGCTGTATGTGATCAACCCGGACAAGAAGGCCAAGGTCTCCGAGCTCAAGGCGCTGCTCAAAGATGCCGACGAGTTGTTCCTGGCCACCGACCCCGACCGTGAGGGCGAGGCCATCGCCTGGCACCTGCTCGAGACGCTCAAGCCCAAGGTGCCGGTCCGTCGGATGGTCTTCCACGAGATCACCGAGCCGGCCATCCTCGCGGCCGCCCGGGAGACCCGCGACCTCGACAACAATCTGGTCGACGCCCAGGAAACCCGTCGCATCCTCGACCGCCTGTACGGCTATGAGGTCAGCCCCGTGCTGTGGAAGAAGGTCATGCCGAAGCTGTCGGCGGGCCGGGTTCAGTCGGTCGCTACTCGCATCGTCGTCCAGCGCGAACGGGAACGGATGGCGTTCCGGTCGGCGGAGTACTGGGACATCTCGGCGACGCTCGATGCCGGCGAGAAGGCGAGCCCCCGGACGTTTGGCGCACGACTGGTCAATGTCGACGGATCCCGGGTGGCAACCGGACGCGACTTCGACTCCAACGGGCAATTGAAGGCCGACGCCGTGACCGTGCTCGACGAGGCAGCCGCCCGGCGCCTCGCCGACGCATTGCAGGGCGCCGAACTCACGGTCGTCTCGGCCGAGTCCAAGCCGTACACCCGCAAGCCGTATGCGCCGTTCATGACGTCGACGCTGCAGCAGGAGGCTGGGCGCAAGCTGCGGTTCTCCTCCGAGCGCACCATGCGCATCGCGCAACGGCTGTACGAGAACGGCTACATCACCTATATGCGTACCGACTCGACCACGCTGTCGCAGTCGGCGATCGCGGCGGCACGCAACCAGGCAAGCGAGTTGTACGGCCCCGATTACGTGCATCCCACGCCGCGGCAGTACACCCGCAAGGTGAAAAACGCCCAAGAAGCGCACGAGGCGATCCGGCCCGCCGGGGACGTCTTCGCGACACCTGGTCAGTTGCGATCGGCACTGGATCTCGACGAGTTCCGGCTCTACGAGCTGATCTGGCAGCGCACGGTGGCCTCGCAGATGGCCGACGCGCGCGGAACGACGCTGACCCTGCGTATCGCGGGCACCGCGAGCAATGGTGCGGAGTGTGTCTTCTCCGCGTCCGGCCGCACCATCACGTTCCCCGGTTTCTTGAAGGCGTATGTGGAGAGCGTCGACGAGTTGGCCGGCGGCCAATCCGACGACGCCGAGATGCGGCTGCCGGCGCTCGAGGAAGGCCACCGCGTCACGGCCACGGACCTGGACCCGGATGGTCACACCACCAACCCGCCGGCGCGGTACACCGAGGCGTCGTTGATCAAGGCGCTCGAGGACATGGGCATCGGTCGGCCGTCGACCTACGCGTCGATCATCAAGACGATTCTCGACCGCGGCTACGTATACAAGCGCGGCAGCGCATTGGTGCCGTCCTGGGTGGCGTTCGCGGTAGTCGGTCTGCTGGAAGCGCATTTCGGCCGACTGGTCGACTACGACTTCACCGCCGCCATGGAGAACGACCTCGACGAGATCGCCGGCGGTCATGAGCAGCGCGAAAACTGGTTGTCCAGCTTTTATTTCGGGGGCGCGTACGGAGCGGACGGCTCGGTGGCCCGCGAGGGCGGTCTGAAAAAGATGGTCGGCGATCGCCTGGAGGCGATCGATGCCCGGGAAGTCAACTCCATCAAGCTGTTTCAGGACAGCGAAGGCCGGGATGTGGTGGTCCGGGTCGGACGGTTCGGTCCTTATCTGGAACGCATGGTGGCGAACCCGGATGATCCCGACGGCGATGCAATTTCGCAGCGGGCCAACCTGCCCGACGATTTGCCGCCGGACGAGCTGACCGCCGAGGTGGCCGAAAAGCTTTTTGCCACACCGCAGGAGGGTCGGGTGCTTGGTATCGACCCGGACACCGGTCGCGAAATCGTCGCCAAGGAAGGCAGATTCGGCCCGTATGTCACCGAGGTGATCCCCGAGGCTGAGGTCGAGTCGACCAAGAAGACGAAGGTAAAGCCGCGTACCGGATCACTGTTCAAGTCAATGGATTTGGCGACGGTGACACTTGATGACGCGTTGAAGCTGCTGTCGCTGCCGCGCGTGGTCGGTGTCGACCCGGAGTCCAAGGAAGAGATCACCGCCCAAAACGGCCGCTACGGACCATATTTGAAGAAGGGCACGGATTCGCGGTCGCTGGAGCGTGAGGAACAGATCTTCACGGTCACGCTGGACGAGGCGTTGAAGATCTATGCCGAGCCCAAGCGGCGCGGTCGGCAGGCGGCGTCCACCGCGCCGTTACGCGAGCTCGGTACCGACCCGGTCAGCGGCAAGCCGATGGTGATCAAGGACGGCCGGTTCGGCCCGTACGTCACCGACGGCGAGACCAACGCGAGCCTGCGCAAGGGCGACGAGGTCGAGTCGATCACCGACGAGCGCGCGTCGGAGTTGCTGGCCGATCGGCGCGCGCGCGGGCCGGTGCAGCGCAAGTCGGCGAAGAAGGCCGCCAAGAAGGCTCCGGCTAAGAAGACGGCAGCGAAGAAGACCGCCGCTAAGAAGGCGACCGCAAAGAAGGCAGCCCCGCGCAAAGCGAGTACCTGAGCACGCGTTTTGTCGGTGGGTCGGCATAGCCTGACGCTGTCTCACAACGAGCCGAAACGAGGACGCGATGGTCACCCCAGATCCAAACGCCAGTGGCGAACGCACCGATTACCTCACCAGCCTGGCCGAACAACGGGAGATGTTCCGGGTCACGCTGCGCGATATCGACGACGAGAAGGCCCGCCAGCGCACCACGGTCAGCGAGTTGACGCTGGGCGGTCTGCTCAAGCATCTGGCCATGACCGAGCGGCATTGGATCCGGGTGATTGTCGAGCGTGACCCGAATTCGGAATTCGACATGTCGCTCGCTGCCGACGGCTACCGGATGACCGAAGAGCAATCGGTTGCGGGCCTACTGGCGGAATGGGACGAGGTCGTCGCCGAAACCGAGCGCGTTGTCCGCGGACTGGACAATCTCGAAGACCTGGTTCCGCTGCCTACGGCGCCGTGGCAGCCAGAACGCGAATGGTGGTCGGTGCGGCGTATCTTGCTGCACATCTTCCGCGAGATCGCCCACCACTCCGGGCATGCGGACATCATCCGTGAATCGCTCGACGGGGCGAATTCCACCCTCGCTCGCGCGGGCATCGACAAGGAGACCGTCAAACAGTGGTTCCCCGACCAGTGAGCGGTGTTTTCGATCGGATGATCGGTCAGGCTGAGGTGGCGGCCGACTTGATGGCGACTGCCATCGCGGCCAGGCAGGGCGCGGCCGCGGCGGGTTCGGCCATGACGCACTCGTGGCTGTTCACCGGCCCGCCAGGCTCCGGACGGTCGGTTGCGGCGATGTGTTTCGCCGCTGCGCTGCAATGCACTTCGGAGGGTGACCCAGGCTGCGGCACCTGTCACGCGTGCACCACCACCATGGCAGGCACGCACGGCGACGTGCGACGAGTCATTCCCGAGGGTTTGAGCATCAGCGTCGCCGAAATGCGTGGCATCGTGCAGATCGCCGCCCGTCGCCCGAGCACGGGTCGCTGGCAGGTGGTAATCATCGAGGATGCCGATCGGCTCACCGAGGGCGCGGCGAATGCGCTGCTCAAAATCGTCGAGGAACCGCCTGAGCGCACCGTGTTTCTGCTGTGTGCGCCCACCGTCGATCCAGAGGACATTTCGGTGACCTTGCGGTCCCGGTGCCGCCATATTCACTTGGTTACGCCTGGTGCCGCAGCCATTGCTGAGGTGCTGGTGGCCAGGGACGGCCTCGACCGCCACGTCGCCGAGTGGGCGGCGTCGGTTTCGGGGGGCCACGTCGGCAGGGCGCGGCGGCTGGCGACCGACGAGGAGGCGCGCAACCAGCGTCGCCGTGCCCTCGACTTGGCCACCGCGGCGACCACTCCGGCGCGAGCCTATGAGGCCGCCGAGGAACTCGTCCGCGCCGCCGAAGCCGAGGCCAAGGCGATGAGCGCTGCCCGCGACGAGGAGGAAACGGAGGCGTTGCGCACCGCATTGGGCGCAGGCGGCACGGGCAAAGGAGCGGCGGGAGCGCTGCGCGGCTCGGCGGGCGTGCTGAAGGAACTCGAACGCCGGCAGAAGTCCCGAGCTACCCGAACCAACCGTGATGCCCTGGACCGCGCACTGATCGACCTGGCCGGCCTGTATCGGGATGCGCTGGCCCGTTCGTTCGGCGCAGCTGCCACCGAAACACACCCGGACATGACCGAGGTGATCGACGACCTGTCGCGCCAGGGTTCGGCCGCAATGTTGAAGAGTCTCGACGCGGTACTCGACTGCCGGGAGGCGCTCGAGCTCAACGTCAAGCCGCGCTTTGCGGTGGCGGGGATGCTGGCCCGGTTGGCGCAAGCGAGCAGATAGCCGGAATCGCCCTTCGGGGCAGGGGCGTTTTCGCATCTTGGGCACCGAGACGATAGACTCGCCTGCGCCGTAAGGCACGCCGCCTTAGCTCAGTCGGTAGAGCGCTTCACTCGTAATGAAAAGGTCGGGGGTTCGATTCCCCCAGGCGGCTCCAAGAGAAACGGCAGGTCAAAGCCGGTTTTCGGGTCACACCGGGACCGGCTTTCTCCGTCTCTAACGCCACTCCGTACACAACCGGTACACACCGGGTAAAAAACCGGCCTGGAATCGGGCAATGGGACCGGGTCACAGCAGAGCCGCCGCAGCCGACAAGTCTTCCGGAAACAGGTGCGTGTAGATGCGGGCAGTGATCGAAATGTCTCCGTGACCGAGCCACTTGGACACGGCCTGGATCGGAGTCTTCCGCGACGCCGCAATCGACGCGAAGGTGTGCCGCAGGTCATGCGGTGTCAACGGTGCCAGCCCTGCTGCCTCGGCGGCAGGAGTTAGCACCCGACCAGCCCAGTTCGAGCGCCGCAACGCCGTTGTGCCGTCCTGGGAGAACACCAGCGCGGTCGCGTCCTTTCCGTCCAGCCACGGACTCAGCCGCTCCAGTCGTTCCGGTTTTACGTTCACGTCGCGGGTTTTGTCGCCCTTGGGCAAGCCCAACACCAGTTCGCCGCCGACCTCGGTGTACGCCTGCCTCACCCGCACGATTCCGCCCTCGACATCAACGTCGGAGACCCGCAATCCGGCTAGCTCCCCGGCCCGCAGCCCGGAGTAGCAGGCGAAGCGGATCAACTCGCCCCAGAACCCGCCGGGACGCAGCCTGTCAGCCTCGAGAGCGACCTTTTCGACCTCGGTAGGGGTCAAGTATCGGGTACGTGGCCCGGACAGCTTCGGAAGCTTGACGCCGCGCGCAGGATTGGACGTGATCCGGCCATCGCGCACCGCGAGCTCGAGCACCTGGTCGAGTAGGACGTGCGCCTTGCGGACAGTCGCGGCCGACTTACCCGACGCTGCCACCTGCGACACCCACGCGGTCACGGCCGTGTGCGTCACCGACCGGACTGGCGTTGTTCCCCACGTCGGAATTACATGGTTCTCCCAGATCGACCGGTACGAGGCGACGGTAGACGGTGCCCGACCCGTCATAGCCAGGAACACCTTCCCGAGTTCGGCCACGGTCATGGCAGCGGCGCGCGGATCGGTGGTGACACCCTTGCGAAGCCGGTCGCGTACATCGTCGGCGAAACCTACTGCTTCCGATTTCCTATCGAAGGATTGGGAACGCTGCTTACCCTCCATGTCGGTCCACCGGACGCGCCAACGCTTGACCGTTGGGACCGGCTTGCCGTCTGGTCCGGTAGTCCACGCCGAGGCGTTGGGAACTCGCTTGCCGGTGGCGCGGTCGGTGCGGTAGTGGCGGTCTTCGATGGTGACGTTTCCGGGCTTGCGTGCTCCGCTCATGTCCCACAGCCTATGCAAAGGTGACGCTTTCACTGAGTACACTGTGAGATAACTCACTACGGCGAGATGGCGAATTACTCGGTCCCGCCACTTACTCCGGCAAAATCAAAAAACTTTCCTAACGAAACTGGCGGATTTGGCGACTCGCGCAATAACGCGTGATATCGCGACAGGTGTTGCGTCACAATGTGTTTGGTCAGACTGTCGCCAATCGAACGTTATTGTGGGCTACAGCAAGTGACACGACGCGAGGCCGAGTCACGCGGAACTCGAAGGGGCGCAATGACGACCAAAAACGCAACAACATGGGTGGACACCGCAACCGCGACTGCCTACATCGGGCTGGAGGGTGAGCACACTCTCGCCGCTTGGCGCGCCAAAGGGATCGGTCCCGCGTACGTGAGGATCGGCACCCGCACTATTCGCTACAGCATCGCCGACCTGGACGCCTGGCTAGAGGCGCAGCGGACTGTGCCGGGAACAGTTGCGGCACAGTCCGAGTCGGTCGCCACTGCCGCAAAAGGATGTGCGGCGTGAAGGGCGATGCGCTGGACTTGGACCGGCCGCGCCGGATCGTGGGCGACGAGTACGCGCCGCTGCGGGAATGGGGTGGCGGCGACTTCGCCGACCACGCGCACCACCTGCAAGACACCGGCGCGAGTGTCGATGCGATGCTGACCGCTCTGGACATCGCCGACGCGCTAACCGCGGTTGGCCTGACCGTCGGTGAGGTCTTCGCGCTTCACGAAAAGGACGCGTCCCTCGACGCGACCGACCTGAAAATCGTTGGCGCCCTGTCGAACATGACGCCAGGGTCGGTTTGCGATTTCCTTGAAAGCGAGAACCTGGACTCGCTCGAACGGATTGATGGCGAGCCGGTCACCGAGAGGGACCGTGAACTTGTGTCGCTTGCCGGCTATCCCCACTGGAACGCCGTGGACGCCGTTCGACAGGAACGTGCCGAGGTCGAACACTCCGAATCCGCCCCTACTGCAAAGGAACACAACATCAATGGCTGACATGGCAATCGACAAAGGGGAGCTCGGTAAGGCCTACCCGGTCACCGCGACGCTCGACAGGGTGCTCGGGTATTGGACACCAGCGGATTTCCGGGCGCACGCAACGTGGTGCGCAAGCGAAGGCGACACCGCTGGAGCATCGGGTGCGTTGGGTGTCGCCGCAGCGATGGAACAACAAGGTTACGACCAGTTTGATCAGTTGGCGCACCTGCTGCCTTGAGAACGGGAACGGTCCCGCCGCCTACGCGGGACCAACCCACAACACCTCGAAAGGTCACCAACTTTGACCAGCTTACCCATCGGTGCCGCATCCGCTGATCTCTGGGCGGCCGCACCGAGTGGAATCGACAAGGACACGATCCGGTCACTGATCGGTGGGCCGAAAGCCTGGCGTGCAACCGAACTCGCCGCGTCCGCACCCATCGAATGGCTCGCAACGAACCGGCTTCCCTGCGCCGCAATCACCTACTTGGTCGGTAGCGAAGGCATCGGTAAGTCGCTTTTTGTGACTTGGCTGACCGCACTCATAACGACCGGAAAACCCTTCGCAGGCTTCGGGATACCCGCACGTCAGCCGCAAGGCGCCGTGCTCGTCCTCACCGAGGACGACTGGGTTTCCACGGCACGCCCACGCCTCGAAGCGGCTGGCGCAGACCTCGAATTTATCCGGGTTATCTGCGAAGAAAAGGACGGCACCGGGTCGCCCACATTCCCTAAGCACCTGGACGTAGTGAAGGACGCTGTAGCCGAGGGAGCCGCATTGGTTGCCGTCGACGCCTGGTCGGACACGCTGCCGAGCACGCTTTCGGTTCGCGACCCACAGCAAGCCCGGCAAGCCCTGCACCCGTGGAAAGACCTCGCGTCGAGCACAGGTGTAGCGGTGCTGTTATGTGGTCATCTGAACCGCGACGCGAGCGGGAATGTGCGCAACGCCTACGGCATGTCTGGAGAAATCCGCAAGAAAGTGCGGTTCACGCTATTGGCGCAGCCGGACCCAGACGATGAGAGCGCACTGTTGATCGGCCCGGAAAAGACGAACCTCGCGGGCAAGATCGCAGCCTCCAAGTTCAAGATCGGCACGGTCCAGCGGTTCACGCCAACAGCGGAGAGCGATGGCACCGTCCCGGTCCTGGAATGGGTGGGCGACGCAGCGACAACTGCCCGCCAGACCTTTGCCGAGGCGGCCGAGGCAGCGCAGGAATCGGGTGGGTCGAGCGGCGCTGCGGCAGCACTGGACGAAGCGAAAATTTGGCTCGCCGACGAACTGGAGGACGGCGGCGAACACGATTCTGCCGAGTTGAAAGCGGCGGCCAAGGATGCCGGGATCGCCGAGCGCACGTTGCAGCGTGCTCGTCATGACATGGGTGTGAGCGTGGTAGCGCGGGGTCGCCGCAGCTTTTGGCAAGCATCGACCCATGCCAACACTGAACCCGTGTCTAAAAACCTTGGCACAGGTGGCACAGGTGGCACAGGTCAAGAAACAGCAGGTCAGGACACTAACGAACTGTGCCAAGATTCGATCTGTGCCACCCGTGCCAACGCTCAGGACATACGGTACGCGCGTGGCACGAATGGCACGGATTCCGATTTGTGCCCGGTTTGCCGGCACCCGCTCGGTCTCCTCGCAGCCGCTAAGGGTGTCCACCCGGACTGCTCCCGTAAGTCCGAACTAGCGCTCGTGAGGGTCGATGGTCAGGCGGCCGCGTGACACGTCCCGACCCCCAAAAACAGCGCCGCCAGCGCGTCGCCGAACTCGCCGACGCCGGTCTGTCGATCCGGGAAATCGCGGCCAACGTCGGTGCCAGTAAGTCGACCGTCAGCCGTGACCTCGCCGCCATGGGGATCAACACACCGGCCGAGCGCACCGCCGAAGCCGTCGCGGCGAACCGGCTTACTGGCGAGGCGAAACGGCAGCATTTCTGTGACCGACTGCTCGCAAAGGCATCGGATGCACTCGACGTGATCGACGTACTCGGCGATCCGGTAGAGGCGAAGCATCGAGCAGTGGTGCTCGGCGTGTTGGTCGATAAGCACGTGGCGATGCTGCGCACCATCGACCGGCCGAATGATAGCCAGGCAGAAGCGGTTTCGATGCTCGACAGGTTGGTCGTCGCGCTCGAGAACTCGGTCGAACCAGAGCAACCCGGGCAACAAGTCTGGGAATAACCGTCCCGGCCAACGCCGGGCACAACCCAACTGAATCAACTGATGGAGCAACAAATGACAGACCAAGTTTCGGGATTCGCCTTGGCAGCCGAACAAGCTCGCCTCGACCGCGCCGCCGCAGCGCGTGCCGAGCGCGACGAGCGCCGCCAGGCGGCACACAACGAAATCGAGGCCCTTCGGCAGTCGAGGACCGCAGGCGCAGTGCTTGGTGAGCGTGCCCGCGCCGAACGTGAAGCCCTCGAAGCCCTCGACGCCGACGCCGCGCAGGGGCCGACGGTCCGCGATCTGCGCAACCAAGCGCACGACGCCAACCACGCCGCAAGCCTCCGCGCTGCACGTCAGCAGGCAGTCGCCGACCATCACGCCCGCGCAAACGCCGCCGCGGCCGAACTCGCCGAACGGTTTGTGGCGGGACGGGGTCCGGCATGGCAGCACATCGCAGACCAAGCGTTTGCCGCCGACCAGGCCCGCAAGCGCGCACACCGGGCAAAGCAGTCGATGTTGCTCGGCAAAACTCCGTTCGAAGTTGCCGGTCCAAGCGCGGAGGCCGGGGAATGACTTCCACGCCGATTTCTCGCCCTAGTTGCGGTACCCGGAAGCGCTAACCCGGTCCTCAGATCGGGTCGCCTGCGCCGGAATCCGTGCGCCGGGCGAAGCGCTGGGACTGCCTCAAAGCGGCGGTTCTGCGTCGCGGCATCTGTCAACGGTGTGCTGGGCAATACGCGTGGGCAGCGCAACTCGGGTACGGCGCGGTGCATCCGCCCTGCGAGGAATGTCGGGTGGTTGTCGAGCAGATGGGCGGCACCTTGCACGTGAACGGGTCGCGCATCCTCCACGATGTTTCGGTCCGTTTCGCCGCTTGACCGCCATCGGGAAATCGCGCGGTTATGCCGGTGGTCAAGCCCCTAGAAGTGGTGTAACTGAATTGTGATCCTTCGTTGGTGATCAGGCGGGTAGTTGCATCAGTGCATCAGTGGTCACCTCCGTCTGCGAGCTGGTGTCGGTGTCGGTGGTCAGGGTGAGTCGGCAGCGGCCCAGGACTTCGAGTCCGAGGTATCGGCGTCCTTCGGCCCATTCGTCGGTCTGCTCGGCAAGGACGGCGCCGATGAGGCGGACGATGGCATCTCGGTTGGGGAAGATGCCCACGACGTCGGTGCGGCGGCGGATCTCTCGGTTGAGCCGCTCGGTGGGGT
>NZ_VLIY01000039.1 GCF_007489285.1 Skermania sp. ID1734 | reverse complement strand
ACTTCTTCACGAAGAGCAGCACTGCGCGCGCTGCCAGCCTCACGAGCAGGTCTTGACCGTGATGTGCGGACGCTGCGGCAACGGCCCGTTGGTTGCCGGCGTCTACGCCGACCCAGGCGGCGGCATACCGGATACGGTCGCGTGCTGGCTCACTGACAATGGCTGGGCCGTGTCCCCAGAGCTCATCTGCCCAATCCATCCATGACGTGCTCACACGGCCTAGGCGCACAGGTCACTCGCATCGTGAACCTACGAACTCGGTCTACCGTGACTTTTCGTTCCGTTGTTCCTCAGAGGCGGTCCCGGGACGGGATCGCCGCAGGCCGGTTCCGATGATACCCGGGATAATGGCCCGTTATCCGGAGTAACTCGCGAACGCGCCGACCGGGACTGGCCAAGCGGATCGAACAGCTAATGGTGACGGGGGCGGATGCGGGGGACGTCGTCGTTGACAGTCTGGTGCTGCTTCTGCGTTTCTGCCCAGGTCGCCAGGAGAGTGAGCGCGTCAGCGCTGGGAGTGCCGGGGTCGGCGGTGTAGGTGGTGATAGCGATGTGTGGGTCGCCGGGCAGGGTGAAGTCGTTGTAGGCGAGATCCATCGTCCCAACGGCGGGGTGGTGGATGGTCTTGTGTCCTGTGGTGTGGCGGGCCACGTTGTGTTTGGCCCAGCGGGTGCTGAAATCAACACTGCGGGTGGACAACTCGCCGATGAGTGCGGTCACCTCCGTGTCGAGGGGGTCGCGGCCGGCGGTCGCGCGCAGGATGGCGACCAGCTGGTTCTTCGCCTCGTCGAGGTCGGTGTAGAACGCCGCCGCGCGGGGGTCCAGGAACACGTAGCGGGCGAAGTTCGCGGGCTGCTGGGCCATGTCGAACAGGTCGGCATACAGGGCGCGGCCCAGGTCGTTGGCGGCGAGGAGATCGAGGCGGTCGTTCATCACGACCGCGGGCACGCTCATGGAGTCGAGGACCTGCTGCACCGACGCGGTGATCGGTGAGCGGGGTTCGGTGCGGCGCCGGCGTGCGCCGGGAGCGACGTTGCGGGCCAGCTGGTGCAGGTGGGCGCGCTCGTCGTCGTCGAGCTGCAACGCCCGAGCGATCGCGTCCAGGACGCTGTCGGAGGCGCCGCCGAGGCGGCCGCGTTCGATGCGGGTGTAGTACTCGACGCTCAGACCGGCGAGCATGGCGACTTCCTCGCGCCGCAACCCTTTGACACGCCGGTCACCACCCACGTGGGGCAGCCCGGCCTGGCCGGGTGTGATCCTTTCCCGGCGGCTCATGAGAAAGCCTTTGATCTCCTGCTCGAACTCCATGGTTTCCAGGCTAGGACGACGGTCGCCGGTGTGGGGGTCCCTGACAGTGCCTGGCAGGCGTGCGCGTGACGCGCGACGGTGGTTATGCATCAGCAATCCCTCGGTGAAAGGAACATCTGCCCATGCGTGGAGCTGTGATCTATGGTCCCGGCGACGTCCGGGTGGAACAACGCGAGAACCCCGCGATCATCGCCCCGACCGATGCGATCATCCGCGTATCGGCCGCCTGTGTGTGCGGTTCGGATCTGTGGGATTACCGCGGCATCAACGAGGTGGCGCGACCGACGCCGATGGGGCATGAGTACGTCGGTGTGGTCACCGAGATCGGCGACCAGGTGAAAACGGTCGCTGTCGGTGATTTCGTCGTCGGGTCGTTCTTCGCCTCGGACAACACCTGCGAGATCTGCGTGGCCGGTTACCAGTCCCGGTGCGTGCACGCCGAGTTCGTCGGAGCCGGTGGGGCCCAGGCGGAGTATCTGAGGGTGCCGCTGGCCGACGGCACCCTCGTCGTCACCCCGGCGATGCCCGACGAGGACGTCATCCCCTCGCTGCTGACCGCGTCCGATGTGCTGGGCACAGGCTGGTTCGGCGCCGTCGCCGCGCAGGTCGGGCCGGGCAAGACCGTGGCCGTGGTCGGTGACGGTGCGGTCGGTCTGCTGGCGGTGCTGGCGGCCAAGCAGCTGGGTGCGGAGCGGATCATCGCGATGTCGCGGCACGCCTCGCGCCAGCAGCTGGCCCGGGAGTTCGGTGCGACCGACATCGTCGCTGAACGCGGCGACGAGGGCGTGGCCAGGATCAAAGAACTCACCGGCGGATACGGCGCGCACAGCGTGATCGAGGCCGTCGGCACCCAGGAATCGATGATGCAGGCCATCCGCTCCACCCGCCCCGGCGGGCACGTCGGCTACGTCGGCGTGGCCCATGGTGTCCAGCTTCCCGGTGAGGAGCTGGTTTTCGCCGAGGTGCACCTGCACGGCGGGCCCGCCCCGGTGCGCCGGTTCCTGCCCGAGCTGATCGGGCTCATCTGGGACCGCAAGATCGACCCCGGCAAGGTCTTCGACCTCACCCTGCCCCTCGACGAGGCAGCAGAGGGATTCGCGGCGATGGACCAGCGCCGCGCCATCAAAACCCTGCTCAAGCCCTGACCGCCACTCACTAGTACCTCCGACCGCCGGGGCCTCGAGCACCTCGGGCGGGTTGCGGAAACCTCATTTTCGACTTCGACAGGAGACCCCCTTCATGAACCCCACCTACGACTTCTCCGGGCAGGTTGCCTTCGTCACCGGCGCCGCCTCCGGCATGGGCTTGGCCGCCGCCCGCGGCTTCGCCGCCTCCGGTGCCGCGGTGGTGCTGGCCGACCGCGACCCCGACGCCGTCCACGCCGCCGCCGAACAGATCACCGCCAGCGGCGGGCGGGCGATCGGTGTCGTCTGTGATGTCACCGACGAAGAGCAGGTCGCAGCAGCAGTACAGCGCGCGGTCACCGAGTACGGGCGCTTGGACATGGCGTTCAACAACGCGGGCATCCAGGTGCCGCCGACCGACGCGGCCGAGGAGACCGCCGCGAACTTCGACGGTGTCAACGCCGTCAACCTGCGCGGGGTGTGGGCGGCGATGAAGCACGAACTGCGGCAGATGCGTGAGCAGGGCAGCGGCGCCATCGTCAACTGCTCCTCACTCGGCGGGCTCGTCGGGCTGCCCGAGCGCGCGGCGTATCACGCCTCCAAGCACGGTGTCATCGGCCTGACCCGCAGCGCGGCGGTCGAATACGCCTCGCGCGGCATCCGCATCAACGCTGTGTGCCCCGGTGTCATCGACACCCCGATGGTCGCCGACATGGTCGAAAACCAGGCCGAGGCGATGGCCGAGATCATCAAGGAACAGCCCATCGGGCGACTCGGTGCCGCCGAGGAAGTCGCCGCAGCGGTGCTGTGGCTGTGCAGTCCCGGCGCCAGCTTCGTCATCGGCACCGCCCTGCCCGTCGACGGCGGATTCACCGTCCACTGACCCCCGGCTCGACCCGAAGGACGAACCATGCCCTCCCTCGACAGACTTCTCACCAAACCCACCACAGCACTGGGCGCCGTCCTGGTCGCCGTCGCCACCCTGGGCCTGGCCGGATGCGCCACGTCCACCGGTGAGACCGGTCCCGGGAACGCCGCCGCGTCGGCCGAGTGGGACAACACCTTCCCCGCCAGTGACGCGGTCTCCGTGGAGAAGGTGAACTTCGGCAACCGGCTCGGTATCACCCTCGCCGGTGACCTGTACATGCCGAAGAACATCGACACCTCGGTACGCCACCCCGCCCTCATCGTCGGCCACCCCTACGGCGGCGTGAAGGAACAGACCTCGGGGTTGTATGCCCAGCAGATGGCCGAACGAGGTTTCGTGACCTTGGCTTTCGACGCCTCCTACGGTGGGGAGAGCGGCGGCACGCCGCGCAACATCGCCTCCCCGGAAGCCTTCACCGAAGATTTCAGCGCCGCCGTGGACTTCCTCGGCACCCACCAGCAGGTCGACCGCGACCGCATCGGGGTCATCGGTATCTGCGGCAGCGGCGGCTTCTCCCTCGCCGCGGCCGCCGCCGACCCACGCATCCGCGCCTTGGCCACGGTGAGCATGTACGACATGGGCCGCGCCATGCGCCAAGGCCTCAACGACACCGTGTCCGAGGACCAGCGCAAAGCCAACCTCGCCGCAGCCGCACAGCAGCGGTGGGCCGAGGCCGACGGCGCCGGGCCGCAGATGGTCGCGGGCACCCTCGAGGAACTGACACCGCAAGCCGGCGCGGTGGATCGAGAATTCTTCGACTACTACCGCACTCCCCGCGGGCATCACCCGCGCGCGACCACCGAGTTCACCCTCACCAGTCAACCGGCGATGAACGCGTTCTTCCCCATGACGCAGATCGAGGCGATCTCACCGCGCCCCCTGCTGTTCGTCGCCGGGGAGAACGCCCACTCCCGGTACTTCAGCGAAGACGCCTTCGCCCGCGCGGCCGAACCCAAACAGCTCGTGATCGTGCCCGGTGCGGGGCATGTCGACCTCTACGACCGCACCGAGATCATCCCGTTCGACCGACTGACCGAATTCTTCGACCAAAACCTAGCCTGACCGCACCCAATAGGTCAGGGCGCGCCTCTCTGGTGCGCCCTGACCCGGGCGCGTCCGGGCCTTCTTGCGGGCGCGGGCCCGGACGAAGGTTCGCGGCAGTTCGAGGTGTGCGGCGCAGGCCCGCAGCGGCTGAGCGCCCGCCACGCGCCTCGCTTCCTCCGGGGACAGGCGATGAGGCCAGCTGGTTCAGAACAGGGTGTCGCGCACCCGTAGCGGCCGATACCCGGTCGGGCCCAACTGGGCGAGTTCGGCGTCGATGTCGACCTCGATCGCGCCGAAGAAGTTGATGTTGGCGCTGTGCGCCGGGGAAATGTGGGCCAAGACCTCGTCGTCGATGCGTTGCCCGGCCCGGCGCATCTGCTCGACGGCGAGCCCGTAATACTCGGTGGTCCAAGCGATCACCGCGTTGGTGGCCAGAGTCAGGCACCAGGCTTGCTCGGTCTGGTCTTGCAACTGGCGGGCCCGGATCATGCCCTCGTGGGCATACAGCAGGTCTCGGCGCAGTGCGTGCAGGGATTCGCCCTTGTTGAGCTGGCGGGAGATCTTGCGCCGGTAGTCGGGATCGGAGAGGTATTTCGCGGCGTAGATCGTGCGCCGCAGCGCCCCGTACTCCTTCAACGCCGCAGCCAGGGTGTTCTGACGGCCCGAGGCCGACAGTTTGCCGACCAGCAGGGAGGCGGTGGCGTGCCCGAACTTCAACGACCCGGCCAGCCGCAGCAGGTCGTCCCAGTGCTCGGCGATCAGATCCAGGTTCGCCTTGCGGGTCATCAACGGGCCCGCGTGCGGGAACCGGTCCTCGGCGGCCGCGCGCGGGCCCGGCCGGTAGAGGGTGATCCGACCCAAATCGCGGATGCGCGGGGACAGCTGCATCCCGAGCAGGTCGAACAGCCCGAAATTCACCAGGGTGACCCCGTGGGTGTCGGTGGCGTGTTCGGTGATCGGCAGGTCGGTGGCGTTGCCCAGGATCTCGTCGAGCACGTAGTGGGCTTCGCGCTTGGTCGCCACGATCACCTTGGTGCCGTAGGTGGCGTGGGAGTCGGTGACATGGGTGTAGGTCGACAGGCCCTCGTGAGCGAAGTAGCGACTCATCGGCCGCGCCGTCGTGGATTTCCCGCGCGTGGGGAAACGCTGCCCATCGCTCGACGACAAGGTCCCGGCGCCGAACACCGGGGTAAGCGGGAGCCGCTGGTGGTAGTCGATGAGTACCAGGTTGGCCGCGCGCAGGGTTTCCTCGCGCACATACCATTCGTCGGTCCAGGACAAGATGTCGTAGGAGATGCCGCAGGCCTCGGCCATCCTGGTCAACCCGAGGTTGGTCGAGTGCGTTATCTGGAGTCGATCACGGGGTGTCTTGGACGTGTATGACGGACCGTTGGGTTCCGTTAATTCGCTTGGCGGACGTGGTTATCTGCGGCTGTCCAGCACGCGGGTTCTCAGGAGGTCTGATGCATGTTCAGCGGGTGGTGATGCCCGGTTCGCGGCGTGAGTCGTGGACCGTTCTCGGCGCGGACGCGGCGCCGATCGTGTGGGTCGAGCGGTACCTGGCGTATCTGACCGATATCGAGCGGTCCCCGAATACGGTCAAGGCGTATGCCCACGATTTGAAGGACTGGTTCGTCTTT
>NZ_VLIY01000038.1 GCF_007489285.1 Skermania sp. ID1734 | reverse complement strand
ACACCCGAAGGCAAAGCCCTCTACAACCAGCGCAGCCACATCGCCGAAACCCCGTTCGGCCACGCCAAACACAACCTCGGATTCAAACGCTTCACATCCCGCCGAACAACCAGAGCCACAGCCGAATTCAGCTTCCACGCGCTCGTGCACAACCTGTTCAAAGCCATCACCACCGGCGCACTGACCCCAGCGACTGCATAACCCGCCAGCCCCCACCGGGCACGACGACGAACACACACCCGCACCATCGACACCAGCCCATCACACCCCGCCCCGAATTGCGCAACAGCCCGGATCCCGCCGCCCGGCAGCCAAGAGTGGACGCCCAGTGCGGCCTGGAACAAGTGGAAGGAAGCGACATGGGCGCGCCGCTCGAGGGGATCACGGTCGTATCGCTCGAACAGGCGATCTCGGCCCCCTTGTGCACCCGGCATCTCGCCGACCTCGGCGCGCGGGTCATCAAGATCGAAAATCCGGGTGTGGGCGACACCACCCGGCACTACGACGGCGTGGTGCGCGGCATGGCGGCCCATTTCGTCTGGCTCAACCACGGCAAAGAATCGGCGGCGCTGAACCTCACCGATGATGGTGATCTGGAGGTGTTCCGACGACTGCTCGCCAAAGCCGACGTGCTGGTAAGCAACCTGGCGCCCGGCGCGCTCGGCCGCCTGGGCCTGGCACCCGCCGATCTGATCGTGCAGCACCCGCGTCTGATCGTCGTCGACATCTCCGGCTACGGAACCGGCGGTCCGCTCGACCACAAGCGCGCCTACGACCTGCTTGTTCAGTCCGAGGGCGGGGTATGTTCGCTCACTGGCCTCCCCGGCGCTCCGGCCAAGCCGGGCGTGCCAGTCGCCGACATCGGCACTGCGCTGTACGCCTACTCCGCGGTGCTGGCCGCGCTGTACGACCGCGACCGGACAGGGCGCGGCACCATCATTGCTATAGCAATGCTCGACGTGGTTGCCGAGATGATGAGCTTTGCGCTCAACGCGGTGATACACGGCGCGGAGGCTCCCGTGCCGGTCGGTATGGGTGCACCGATAGTGGCGCCCTATGGGGCGTACGCGACCCGCGACGGTCAGACCGTGGTACTTGGCACGACGAGTGACCGAGAGTGGCGCCGGTTGGCCGGAGATCTATTGAAGCGGCCGGACCTGGTCGTTGACGAGCGGTATGCGCGCAACGCGGATCGGGTGGCGCGGCGTTCGGAGGTCGATGAGATTGTCGGGTCATGGTGTGCTGAGCGAGATCTCGCCGACATCCAGCGACTGGCCGATGAGGCGAACATCGGCAACGCCCGACTCAACAGCGTCCATGATGTGGCCGAGCACCCGCAGCTGGCGCAGCGGCATCGGTGGCGTGAAGTGGACACGCCCGTTGGGCCGATTCCGGCGCTGGTTCCGCCGGCGTTGGGCACCGGATGGCCGGTGCGTCACGGGAGCGTCCCGGCACTGGGCGCGGACACCGACGCGATTCGAGCAGAGGTTGCTGCCGACGACCCGGTACGTAGCTGAAAGCATTGCCAGCTGTCTAATATATAATGTATGATTGATCCAATCCCGCAAGGACATACGAGCCCGACTCACGTAAGGAAATAGCGTCATGGCAGGTCTGTACTTCGAGGAGTTCGAGCCCGGTCAGGTCATCGAGCATGCCAACCGTCGCACCGTCACCGAGACTGACAACGTGTTGTTCAGCACGATGACGCTCAACTTGGCGCCGCTGCATCTCGATGAGGAGTACAGCAGGAACACCATCTACGGCCAGCGCCTGGTCAACAGCATGTTCATTCTCGGCTTGATCGCGGGTATCACGGTGCCGGAGACCACGCAGGGAACGACCCTGGGCAACCTGGGGTTCAACGAGATCAAGTTCCCCAAGCCGGTGTTTCACGGCGACACCATCCATGTCCGTACGGAGATCGTGGACAAGCGTGAATCCAAGAGCCGCGACGATTCCGGGATCGTGACCTTCCGTCACCTCGGCATCAACCAGCGTGACGAAGTCATTTGCACCGCAGTGCGAGTCGGCCTGATGCTGAAGCGTTCCGCCGCAACAGAAGCCGCAACAGCGGCGTCCTGAGCGACTCGCTCCACAGACAACGGCGGGACCGGGGATTGTGTTGAAGCCCCGGTTCCGCCGTCGCCAATTCTGCTGGTGGGCCATCCGGAACCTCAACGGGAGGTCCGTCACGCTGGTTGCTCGCTGGCCGCCCACGACGCGAGAATTCGTAACCCGTCGTGAGATGGTGTGCCGGATTCGGCGGTCCAGGCCACGAGTTGCTGGTCGGGGTCGGTGACGCACGTATAGGTGTCCCAGTCGAGGGTCAGCTCGCCGGCGACTGGATGTCGAAGCACCTTGGTACCCATTCCCCGTACGGCGACGTGATGGGCACCCCACCAGCGGCGAAAGTCGTTGTCCAATACTGATAATTCACCTACGAGAGCGGTGAGCCGCGGATCTTTCGGGTCACGCGCGGCCTCCATGCGCAGCTGGGCCACCCCGGTTTGGGCGACCTCGGCCCAGGCCGGGTAGAGGGTGCGCATAGCAGGATCGGTGAACATCAATCGCACGTAGTTGCGTTGCGATTCGGGAAGTTGGCCGAAATCGGTGATCAGGGCGGCGGCCAGCCGATTCCAGGCGAGGATGTCCATGCGCCGGCCGATCACCATTGCCGGTGTCATGGCGAAGTCGTCGAGCAGGCGGCGCAGGTGCGGTTGCACCTTCTGCGCTGGCCGGCGGCGCGGACGTTCAGCGTCCTTACCGGACAACTCGAACAGATACGTGCGTTCGTCGTCGTCCAGACGAAGGACTCGCGCGAGGGTGTCCAGCACCGGCGCCGAGGCCTGCCGGCGCCCCTGCTCCAACCGGGTGTAGTAGTCCGTGCTGATTGACGCGAGCAGCGCCACTTCCTCCCGACGCAGGCCCCTGACCCGGCGTCGCCCTCCGTGGGCCAATCCGACCATCTCCGGGCTCAGCTCCATCCGGCGGGCCTTGAGAAACTCGCCCAGCTCGCTGCGGTGCGCACTGCTGGTCATGACTTCGAGTCTCGCAGCAATCGCGTGGTTTGTCCGGGGCCAACCTTGTCCCAGGACGGTGGTGTCCCCGGACGAGACTCGCCCATTTTGCTCGCGTCGAGTTCGGGGGAGTGTTGATGACATCAAGCTCCGACAACATCGAAGGTGATGAAAAGACAGTGCAAACCAACGTTACGTTCGCGAGCAGCAATCTTGCGATTGCCGGAATTCTCTTCACTCCGGAAGGCCGTGATGGGGAAAGGCTTCCGGCAGTGGTTATCTCGCATCCGGGCGGCGGAGTCAAGGAACAAACGGTCAGCATCTACGCCGAGCGACTGGCGCAGGCAGGCTTCGCAGGGCTCGTCTTCGACGCGGCGTATCAGGGTGAGAGCGAAGGCCTCCCGCGTGGCCTGGAAAACCCGTTTCAGCGGGCCGAGGACATCAAGTCGGCGGTCTCCTTCCTGACCACCCGCGCTGACATCGATCCGGAACGCATTGGCGCAATGGGTATCTGTGCGTCCGGTGGATATGTGCCGTTCGCTGCTCAGACCGACCACCGCATCAGGGCCGTCGCAACCGTGAGCGCCGTCGACATCCGGAGCCTGCTCGTGGAGGGACTCGGCCGCACACAAGGCCCCGAAGTGTTGCAGGCGTTGCTCGACAAGGCTGGCGAGCTGCGCACCGCCGAGGCGCGCGGGGACGCGCCAGTAACGGAGGCCTGGGCACCGGAGAGTGCGGAGAGTCTCGAGAACGCGCCGACGCTCTACCGCGAGGCGCAGGACTACTACCGCACGCCGCGGGGTGGGCACTGCCGCTCGACCAACCAATGGGTGCTGCGCAGCATCGACATGATCGCCCAATACGGGGTTCCGGTAGTAATCGCGCGGAAAACAACACATATGGCTGGACCAGCGACGATGCCGTCGTGATCGGCTCGGGCGGTGCGCTGGTTTGCGTCAGATGCGGGGTGGGGCGGGGCTGCTGATGATGCGGTGGATGGTGGAGCGACCGACGCTGTATTCCTCGGCGAGGTCGGCCAGGCTGGCGTCGTCGCCGGGGTCGTGGTAGCGGCGGTGGATCGTTTTGCGTGCTGCGAGAGGCAGTTTCGGCTGTTTGCCCTTGAGGCGGCCCTTGGCGCGGGCCTTGGCCATGCCTTCACGGGTGCGCAGGTGGCCCAGGTTGGCCTCGAATTCGGCGACCATGGCCAGGGTTTGCAGGAAGAGTTTGCCGAACGGGTCGTTCCAGTCGTAGACGGAGCTGCCGAGCCCGAACAGGACATCGCGCTTGCGCAGGTCGGTGAGGATTTCTCCGGCTTCGGCCATGTTGCGGGCGAATCGGTCGAATTTCGTTGTGGTCAGCACGACCTGCCGCCCGCTGACGGCCGCCGCTGCCGAGGTCACTGCGGCGAGCGCGTTGTCGAGGCCCGTGCGGTTGCGGCGGGTGGTGCCGGAGAACCCGGTGTCGATGAAGATCCGGTCGCGTGGAACGCCGAGAGTGAGGAGTTGGTCGGTTTGGATCTCGACGTCTTGTTCATCGGTGGAGCAACGGCAGTATCCGACGCGGAACGGTTCACCCATACCCGGAATTGTTCCGGATAGCGGGGGTTGAGCGGGACGGTACGCGGAACACCTCTACGGAACACCTGCGAGCTGGGCGGCAGTCCGCGGATCGTGGTGTTCCGGTGGCCGATCGGCTTACGGGACAGTCGTCGAGTGCCGGTCTGCGGGGTTCGGTGGCAGGTGGGGTGGATTGTCGGGCGGGGCGTGGACGATGAGGATGTCGCAGTGGGCGTGGCGGGCGAGTTCGATGGGCAGGGTGGGTAGCCAGCGGGCCAGCAGCGGGTGGCGGTGGGGGTGGCCGGTGACGATGAGGTCGGTGCCGGTGGTGGCGGCCAGGTGCAGCAGGGCGTGCAGGGTGGGTGGGGCCAGGATGTGGGTGGTGATGTCGGTGGCGCCGTGGGCGGTGGCGTGGTGGCGGGCGGTGCGCAGGATCGTGTCGGTGGGGGTGGTGCCGCGGAGTTGGTAGGCGTCGGGTCCGAGCCGGTCGAGGTCGGGGCCGAGGGTGTGGGCGTCGATGTCGTGGCGGGCGCACAGGATGAGCAGGCGGGCGTGGCTGGCGCGGGCGAGTTCGGCGGCGTGGTCGATCACCCGGTAGGAGCGGTCGGAGCCGTCGGTGTCGACGAGGATGGTGTGGTAGGCCGTCATGACGACCTCCCTTTCACGGTGAGTATCAGCTGTGGGGGTCCTGCAGTGTGGATGCCGGTTCGCGCACCGTGGTCGTGGTCGTGGTCGTGGTCGTGGTGGGGGTGGGCCGGGGTGTGCGTCCGGGGGCGAGGATGGCCAGCGCGAGTGCTCCGGCCGCGGTGATGGCCGCCAGCGCGAGCGCGGCCTGGGTGCTGCCGTGTACGAACGCGGTCTTGGCGAATTCGGCCAGTGGCTGGGCGGCGGGTCCGGCGCGGTCGGCGACCTGCAGGGCGGCGGCGAGGGAGTCGGCGACCGGGCCGCGAGCGGGTTCGGGCAGCTGGGGCAGGGCGGGTTGGATGTGGTGGGTGTATCCGGCGGCGAGCACGCTGCCGGATACGGCGATTCCGATGGCCGCGCCGATCTCGCGGGCGGCGTCGTTGACGGCGGCGGCGACACCGTGTTTGGCCACGGGGGTGTCGGCGACGATGGCGTAGGTGGCCGGGGCGGTGCACAATCCCAGCCCGGCGCTCAGGATCAGCAACGGCCACAACAGGTCTGGGTAGTCGGCGGCCAGGGTCAACCGGCTCACCAGGAAGAGTCCGGTCGCGATGGCGAGCAGCCCGGTGACGGTCATCGCCCGCAGCCCGACCCGGCTCGACAGCCACGGCGCGATCACCGAGATCGCCACCAGCGGCACCGCCATCGGCACCAGGCCCAGCGCCGAACCGAGCGGCCCGTACCCGAGGATCAATTGCAGGTATTGCACCAGCAGCAGGAACACCCCGAAGGTGACCAGGAACTGGATGGTCACCGACAGTGACCCGGCCCCGAACCCCCGCCGGGCGAACAACCGCACATCCAGCAGCGGCGCGGCGACCCGCAACTCCATGATCACGAACACCACCGCCGCGGCGACACCGAGCGCGAGGGTGGGGGTCACGAGCGGGTCGAGCCAGCCGCGCGCGGGGATCTCGACGCAGGCGAACACGATCGCCGCGATCGCGATCGCCACCGCCACCGCGCCCACCCAGTCCACCGGCGGGTGTTCCCGCTCGCGGGATTCGGCGATGGTGCACGCCAGCGCGGCCAGCACCACCCCGGCCACGGTCAGTCCCACGAACACCGATTCCCACGACCACCGCGCCAGCAGCAGTCCCGAGCCGAGGATCCCGAGCACCGCACCGGACCCGGCGACCCCAGCCCACACCCCGACCGCGCGCCCGCGATGCGCTTCGGGCAGCCCCGCGGTCAGGATCGACAGGGTCGAGGGCATCACCAGTGCCGCGCCCGCGCCCGCCGCCGCGCGGGCCGCGATCAGCCACACCGGCCCCGACATGAGCAGCGGCAGCGCCGAGGCCACGGAGAACACCGCCAGGCCCGCGATCAGCACGACGCGGCGCCCGTAGCGGTCACCCACCGCGCCGGCGGGCAGGACCAGGCACGCCAGGATCAGGGTGTAGCCGTCGACGATCCAGGTCAGCTGCGATTGGGTCGCCCCGGTCGCGACCGCGATCAGCGGCAACGCCGAATACAGTGCAGCCATCGCCGCGACGACCAGCGCCACCGCCAGGCACGACACCGTCAGCATCCACCATTCGGCCCGCGCCAGCACACTGTGACCGTCAGTCGTTTCCGGTGCGTTCACCGGCACCTCCCACCCGACGAAACCATCGGTATCGCTTCGCTACCATGAGTATCACAGGCGAGAGTGGTTGCGATAGAGTCGAAATCGGACACATTCACCGCCGCCCGTTTCCTTGGAGGTCTTCCCGACCATGACCACCCGCGACCAGGCCGACACCCGCACCGGACCCGCCGCGCCCCACTCCGCCACCGGCGAGCAGGACGCGGATCTCGATCAGGCCGATCCGCGGTTGGCGCGCTCGCGGGCACGGTTGCTCGACGCGGCCACCCATCTGCTGGCCACCGGCGGTATCGACGCGGTCACCATCGACGCGGTCACCCGCACCTCGAAAGTCGCGCGCACCACCCTCTACCGGCACTTCGGCAGCAGCACCCACCTGCTCGCGGCCACCTTCGAACGCCTACTCCCGCGCGTGGACACCCCACCCGACGACGGGCCCGTGCGCGAGCAGTTGATCGCGTTGCTCACCGCCCAAGCCGACCTGATCGAGAACGCTCCCCTCCAGCTGACCACCCTGTCCTGGCTGGCCATGGGATCCATTACCCCCGACCCCGGCGCACCCCCTGACTCGGGCGCGGTCACCTCCCTGCGCGCCCAGGTCATCCGCC
>NZ_VLIY01000037.1 GCF_007489285.1 Skermania sp. ID1734 | reverse complement strand
CTCAGCCGAGCGGGCGTTCCACTCGGCGCCGCACACAGCGTCGGCATCGGCGGAGAGCAGTGCGTTGATCATGGTCTGCAGCAGCTCGCGCATCAGATCCGGCGACGCGTCAGATAGGGCTTGGCCAAGCAGGCCTGCAGGGTCGACAATATGGGGTGCGGTCATCGCGATGACTCCTCGAGGATTCTTTAGACGGTTGACTCGAAAGATCACGCGGTGGCCGCTCTACATCCGTCAACGACACGGATGTCGGAGACGATCTCGGCCACCGAGTTACACCACTCTATGGGGCACTACTCTCGATCCACGCCGATCCGCGTGTCGTCATGACGAGCTCCGTGACGGAGTTCGCCCAGATATCTGGAACGTCGGTCGGGTCAGTTGTGCGGTTCTGCCAGAGGTTCGGTCTGCATGGCTTCCAAGAGTTCAAGCTCCTACTCTCGCGCGAAACCCCGCCCGATAGCCCGGGCCCGACCGATGCAGAGGATCCACTCATGAGCACTGTGCGGGGGACTCTGCGTGAAAGCGCGGACGCACTGGAAGCAACCGCCACTCACATCGACCTCAGCGACGTGACGACCATCGTCGACGCCCTAGCATCGGCCCGACGCATTCGGTTCGTAGCAGTGGGCACGTCCGCTCCGCTTGCCTCAGACGCAGCCTATCGACTTACGGCCCTCGGACTCGACGCGACGTTCACCCCCGACTTCATCGCCCAACACGTCGCCGTCCAGGGCCTTGATGAGCGCGACGTCTGCTTTGTCATCAGCCACACGGGATCGACGAAAACGACGCTCGAGGCGGCGCGCACCGCTGCCAATTCAGGAGCGAAAGTCATCGGCATCACGAGCTTCCTCACATCCCCGCTCACAGAGATCGCACACGCGCTGATCGTCGCGGGGAGCTCGGAGACGCGGCATCGAGTGGAGGCGATGACCAGCAGAATCGTGCATCTCTCACTTCTCGATGCCATCTACAGCGTGCTCACGATCCGAGTCAGCGGCGCGACGGAACGGCGTGACGAGGCCGAAAAACTCGTCAACTCCCACCGGATCTGATCCGGCTCGAGCCCCATAGACAGAGAGCGAAGATCGTGAACGGACAGGTCACCGACACCGACGGCAACCCGCTGGCGGACATCCGGGTAAGCGACGGGAACACCGTCGTGCATACTGCGGCCGACGGGAGGTTCCAGCTGGAGACGGACGCGCGTTTCGTGTTTGTGGTGCGTCCGGTGGGTTGGCGATGCAACCAATGGTACTTCGACGGTCGCGAATCCGAGGTGACCTTCACCCTGCAGGCGTCCCCAGTAACGCTTCCGCTTCGCTTCGCTCATCTCACGGACACGCACATCGGTGATGGCGGCAACTATCCGCAGCCCGCGGAACTTGGCACGGGTGAACGTTTGTCTACATTGCTGACCAAGATCGTCGAAGACCAACCGGACCTGCATTCCGCGATCATCACCGGTGACCTGACCGACCACGGCCTCCGCGAGCAATACCGCGAGTTCCGCGAAGCAATTTTCGACACACCAATCCCCGTGCATGTAATTCCCGGCAACCACGATCACATGACGGAACAGACGAGCGATGTCGTCAGCCGCAACGGCTACGCGATCCACTCCGGAGAACCGCGCCACTACGAAGCATTTCTCGGCCCGCGGTGGTATTCGTACGATCTTCCCGCACTGCACGTCGTCGCCATCGACTGGTTCACGCACGAGCTCGGCCGGGATCACGAACAGCAGAATGCCTGGCTGAGGGCCGACCTCGAAGCACTCGACGAGGACATTCCCTGGATCCTACTGTCGCATGATCAGCCAGGCTCCTCGATTCTCTCTGGGCTCCCGAGGCCCCCCATCGCTACATTCTCGGGGCATCGCCATACGTCGCGGGTCGTACGTACTGCGGACACGCTGCACGTCAACACTCCACCTGCGCTCTTCGGTGGCGTCGATCTTTCTCCGGCGACCTACCGCCTTATCACGTGGGACGGCGTAACGATCGGCGTCGAGACGCTCCCTACCGATCCGGATCCTGCCCAGACCCCCGCGGTACTCCTCCCAGCCGCGGCCGAAGCGGCGCGCTGGCGCCGGAGCGTCGGGACGCCCGGCCAGCGTGCCCCTTTCGCGATCGCCAAGGGCGTCATCGTTCTTCCCCTCGCCGATGACGACCACGCTTCGGGGGGTCTCTTCGCGGTCGACGCCGCGACGGGCGGGCTGCTCTGGCACGCCGACCTTGATGCTCCCGTGCGTTCGGCCCCCGTGGTGCACGGCGCGAGCGGCACGGTCCTGTGCACATCGGTATCCGGAACGACAGCGGCGTTCGAAATCTCCACGGGGCGACAGCTATGGCGGAAGCACACCCCCGACCCACTCAGGCTCTTCGGGTTCACTCCGCCAGCAATTCACGAGAATCTCGTCCTCGTGGGCGATCACTCCACCTTGCGCGCGCTCGACATCGACGACGGACACACGATCTGGGAGCGACGGGACATAGCGCCGTACCAGATCTTCGCCCTCCTCGCCGCGCCCGTCTTCTGGGAGCGACGGGCAGCCGACGACGCGTCGGCTCTCATCGTCTGGAGCGGATTCCCTGAGCCGCGAGTCCCTGTCCTCCTGGATCCGGAGACGGGCGAAACGTTCGGGGACCGACTTGCGGAGAGCAACACAGATCTCCTCGAATCGTTGCGCGGTTCGTCCCCCCTCCCGATCCGCACGCCGCTCATCGAACCTGCTACGGGTGATCTGATTGCGACCGGGATCACTGGAGTGTTCCGACGTCCCACGAACAACGACGCGGTGAGCTGGTTCCAAGCGAGCTCGATTCCGTGGAACCCGACGCCGCCGTACTGGACGCTGGAAGGAGTTCTGTTCTCCGACGCGGGAGGCAGCGTCTATCTCAGAGACGCGGCGAGCGGCGAGACACGCTGGCACGCAGAGGTCGCGGCTCGAAGTAATGCCTGCCTACTCACGTACAGGCGCACTCCTCATCCGCTCTTCGCGGCGCCGACGATCTTGGACAAGCAGGTCATCCTCCCAGCCCTCGACGGTGACATCATCACCCTCGATCTCGGTGATGGCGCCCTGCGCTCACGGTTCGCCACCGGCATCCCAATCCTCGTCTCCGTGCAGCGCTTCGAGGATACGACCGTCGTGCTCCACGCCGACGGCACACTCTGCGCCTACCCGAGCGCAATCGTGCAGGGGGAGGAGTCGTGAAGCACCGGAGTATCGGTTGGGTGCTCGTAGCACCCGCGCTCGCACTCATCGGATTGTTCGTGCTCTTGCCGGGCGTGCTTGCGCTCGTCGGCAGCCTCTTCCGCATCGATCTCGGCGACCGCACCGTATGGACCTGGGCCGGTATCGCGAACTACACGGCGATCCTCACCGACCCTGCGGTACAGCAGGCACTGTGGAACACGGTCGTCTACTCAGTCCTCACCATTGTTCCCAGCCTCGTGCTCGGACTCGGCACCGCCATGCTTGCGCACTCGTTTACTCGAGGTCGACCCGCGCTCCAAGTTCTGCTCTTTCTCCCCTTCGCCACCAATATGGTCGCGATGGCCGTCGTCTTCCGCTGGATCTTCGCGTCGAGAGGAGGCTTCGTCAACGAGGTCTTCGCCGTCGTCGGCATCGGACCCGTCAACTTCCTCGGCGATACCTCGACGGCGCTGTTCACTGTGGCTCTGGTGGGCATCTGGCGCCTGACATCCTTCGTGATGATCTTCTATCTCGCCGGCCTAACAAGTATTCCAACGGCGTTGCACGAGGCCGCCGCCGCCGACGGACTGGGCTCGTGGGCGAAGTTCCGACGGGTCACCCTTCCCCTGCTGCGCCCCATGACCGTGTTCGCGACGGTTATGGCCGTCCTGCAGTCGGTCCAGGTGTTCGACACCATCAACGTCATGACGGAAGGTGGCCCGCTCGGTTCCACCGAGACGGTGCTCACGATGACCTGGCGGCTTGGGTTCGTCTACTTCGACCTCGGCCAGGCGGCGGCGCTCGCATCAATGCTCCTTGTCGTCCTGGTTCTCATCGGAGTGATTCGGCGACGGGCATTTACTGGAGATAAGGAAACCGTATGACCACCAAAATCTCGCTCCGCCGCTCCCTGTCCCATTCTCTTCGGTGGCTGCTGGCTCTCGTTGCCATCACGATCTCGGTTTTCCCAGTGCTGTGGATGCTTCGCTTGTCGCTGTCTCCGGCTGACGAAGCAGTACTCGACGGTATCCAGCTCCTGCCGAGTTCTTTGGACTGGGGCAACTACGCACGAGCGTGGGAGAGTGCGGATCTCGGCCACGCAATGCTCAACGGAGCGCTGGTCACGGGCAGCATCCTGATCATCCAGATCATCACCGTGATCCCCGCGGGCTATGCGTTCGCAAAGCTCCGATTCCGAGGTCGCGACGCAGCCTTCGCTGTCATCCTCGCGTGTCTTCTGGTGCCGACGCAGGCTACAGCGCTGCCGTTGTACCTGGGCATCGGCTCCATCGGACTTGCGAATACCTTTGCGGCCTTGGTGCTCCCGTTCATGACCAGCGCGATCGGGATCTTTATGCTCCGTCAGCACATGATCACGATTCCCGACTCGCTCCTTGAGGCCGCGAAGGCGGACGGCCTCGGCACCCTCCGCACGCTCGTGCACGTCGTCGTCCCGTCGTCGATGCCGACGATCGCCGCGTTCGCAGTTTTGTCCGTCTTCACGCACTGGAACGACTATTTGTGGCCGCTACTAGTCGCCCGCGACCCTTCGCTGTACACACCGCCGCTGGCTCTTTCGATCTTCCAGCAGGCGGAGACCGGCACCGCGTACGGCGAGCTCGCTGCCGCAGCCATGCTCGTCACCCTCCCCATCGTGGTGCTGTTCATCGTCGCTCAACGCAAGTTCGTCACGGGCATCGCCGGTGGCGAACTGCCCGGGTGATGACAGTCAACCCGACTCCACAGTTTCACCTCCTCAATCCCACTTCCTATCTACGAAGGCGAAATCATGTCCCACTCACGCATCACACGAATGAGCGCATTGGGCGCCGGCCTCATCAGCTCCGTGCTCCTGCTCTCCGGGTGTTCCGCTCCCGCGGAAGAAGCTGCGCCTGCGACGCAGGCTGACATCGGGGAATGCTCACCGGACGGCGTCACCATCACCGCTCAGTACGCCAACCAGGGCCAAGCCGCGGCTGAGCTCGGCAAGAAGTCGATGGAGGAGACGTACCCCGGCCTCACAGTTGACCTCAAGGCCGCTCCCGAGGGAACGAGCTATGACGAGCTCACTCAGCAGATCGTCGCAGATATCGCTGCGGGATCCCGCCCGGACGTCATCATGCTAGGGCTCGATCAACTCCGATTCTGGGTCGAGAAATACAGCCCTCGCGAAATCGACCGGTCCTCGCTAAGAGACACCTACATCGACGACTACCTGGATGTCGGCACGCTCAACGGGAAAACTTACGTCGCACCCTTCCAGATCTCTGTTCCTGTGCTTTATACGAACACGACGCTCACGGAATCTGCGGGCGTCTCCGAGCTCCCGACCACGCATTCTGAGGTGCTCGACGGCGCTCGGCAGGTCCAAGAGAAGACAGATGTGACGACGCCGATCCAGATTCCTCGCGACAACATTGCCTGGTGGTTCGTGCAGGCTTTCGTCGGCAGCGGCGGGGCCGAGTACGCAAACGAGGATGGCACCGCTGGCTTTGACAACGAGGAGGGTTACGAGGCGCTGAAGATCTACGAAACCATCGGTGCAGAGAAGCTTCAAGACCCTGTGAGCTGGCAGGACTCGATCTCAGTCTTCTCCCGTGGAGAAGCTGCCTACTTCTTCGGCACACCCGCCGTGGGGGCCACCGTGGACGCCGCCGTCGGCGACTCCTTCGAGTGGACCATTTCCGACATGCCGATCCCCGATGGCGGAAGTGCTGTGCTCCCCGCTGGGGGTAACGGGTGGATGACCCTGTCCGACGATGAGTGCCGCTCGGCATACGCCGGAGAGCTCATCGGCGCGATGTTGGACCCCACGGTCATCGTGGAGAGCTCGAAAGCAAACAGCTATATCCCTGTGGATGTCGCCGCGAAGACCGAGCTGCTGGAGCTGGCGGAAGCACAGGGACCGCTCGGATACGCATGGCGCTATGAGGGAGTTCCTGTTGCCGGAGGCGGTTGGCCCGGAGAGAGCCTCGCGCGCACGAATCAATACTTGCAGGACATGGTGCAGGGGATGATCGACCAGGCTCAGCCTTCCAAAGAGATCGTTCCCGAAACCGTCAGCCGCATCGACGCACTGTCGAACTAGCCAGGGAAGAAGCTCCGTCATGTCTGCTGAAGTATCCCTCCGGCATCTGTCTAAGCGTTTCGGCGACGTCACCGCCATCGGCGATATCCATCTGGACGTCGCCGCGGGCGAATCGCTTGTCGTCCTCGGCCCTTCCGGCTCGGGGAAGTCGACCCTCTTGAGGATCGTTGCGGGGCTCGATTCGCTGGACACCGGAGAAGTCGTCATCGGGGGCACACCGCAGCAAGACTTGCCTCCCCACAGAAGAGACGTCGCGATCGTCTTCCAACACTTCGCGCTTTATCCCCATCTCAGTGCGCTTGAGAACATCACGCTCGGCCTGCGACACGGCCTGCGCCTCACCCGCGAAGAGGCACGGGCGCGGGCAATCGACCTGGCGCGGCGCATGGGTATTGGAGAGCTGCTGTCCCGGAAGCCGCGACAGATGTCCGGCGGACAGCGTCAGCGTGTTGCACTCGCGCGGGCGCTCGCGCGCAACGCGCGCGTCGTTCTGCTCGACGAGCCGCTCTCGGGACTTGACGCCCAGCTCCACGTCGCGCTGCGCCAGGAAATCGCCGATCTGATGCGCGCGACCGGTGCGACGTCCATCCACGTCACCCATGATCAGAGCGACGCGATGGCGCTGGCCGATCGCATTGCTGTCATCCGCGCGGGTCGAATCGAGCAGATAGGTACTCCGGAAGAGATTTACCACGATCCCGCGACGTCATTCGTCGCTGGTTTCATCGGGTCGCCACCCATGAACCTCTTTGACGGAGAGCGCAGGGACGGGGGGTATCGCACCGTCTTCGGTGTGATCGCCTCACCGCCCGCCTTCGCCTCCGAGAGGCCGCAGATTACCGAGCGACCGGCCTCGTCCATACGGTGATCTTCGAGGGAGAGACGCAGGTCCTTGAAATCACGGTGGATGGCGTCCCCGCCGCGGTTCGCACGGATCGCGGCGTCTCGGTTCATCGCGGCGAGTCCGTATCGATTGGCTTCAACGCATCGGACATTCTGCTGTTCGACGCCGAGACGGGTGCCCGATTGCCACGCGACGGTGCTCATGCCGAGTAGGGGCGGCGCCGTCCTGTGGGATCTCGATGGCACGCTCATCGACAGCGAGGCGAGCTGGGCGCACGCGTGCGAGCTTGGAGCGCATCCCTGGGATCCTGAACCGGCAGAGATCTCGGGCATCTCCATTCCTGGTCTTGCGGATCTCCTCCGTGAGCGTGGAGCTCGTAGTGAACGCCGTGTGGTCGTGAAACTGCTGGCGGAACGAATGGAGGATCTCAATCGTCGCGACGGAGTCTTGTGGCGCCCGGGGGCGCTCGACCTGCTGGAGACCCTGCAGCGTGCGGGCGTTTGCCAAGGACTCGTCACGATGTCCCCCTCGCGCACCGCAGCCACCGTCCTCGAACAGCTACCTCACCCATACTTCGCCGACGTAACGACGGCAGATATGGTCACCCGTCCGAAACCCGACCCAGAGGCCTACCGGACAGCTCTCCGCAACTTACGCGTCTCTGGCTCGCAATCCGTGGCAATAGAAGACTCCACCATTGGGGTGCATAGCGCGCGAGGCGCGGGTCTCCGCGTGATCGCCGTACGGGGCTCCCAACCCGTCGAGGCACAGGATGGCATCCAGGTATGGGAGTCGTTCCGTCATCGCGGGATCGATGACGTGATCGCGGCGGGCTTGCGACTCTGAGGCGTCTCTGGATCGAAAGCAGTGCCAGTACCCCTGCGCGTTGCACTGGAAACAAGCTCGCGAAACCCATGAATCTAGAGATATCTCACCGGCCGCACTGACTCGACTAGTCCCCGGGGAGCGTCCTCTCGAGTAGTGCCCCATAGAGTGGTGTAACTCGGTGGCCGAGATCGTCTCCGACATCCGTGTCGTTGACGGATGTAGAGCGGCCACCGCGTGATCTTTCGAGTCAACCGTCTAAAGAATCCTCGAGGAGTCATCGCGATGACCGCACCCCATATTGTCGACCCTGCAGGCCTGCTTGGCCAAGCCCTATCTGACGCGTCGCCGGATCTGATGCGCGAGCTGCTGCAGACCATGATCAACGCACTGCTCTCCGCCGATGCCGACGCTGTGTGCGGCGCCGAGTGGAACGCCCGCTCGGCTGAG
>NZ_VLIY01000036.1 GCF_007489285.1 Skermania sp. ID1734 | reverse complement strand
CAACCGCATCCGGATCATTGCCCGACCGGCAACGGGCTTCAGAGGCATCGCTTCTGCGTCGTCTGGAAGTCGCCGACGCTCGCATCCGCCGACTCGAAGCCGACAACAAGCAACTCCGTGCAGCGCTCGCCCAGGCCCTGGGCGAAAACCGAGCGGCCCAGATCCAGGGCAGCGTTCGCGACACGCCGAAGAGGAGAAATTCCGCGCTGATCGGACCGTGCTGAAAGCAGCCGTCGATGACATATCCAGATCGCAAAACGCCAGGTCACAGGCTCGTTGATGTCGAGAACTCAAGATAACGCTCGCGACCAACATGGGGCTCACCGCGATGGCGCACGCCTCGGGGATCTCCTACGACGTGCTGGCGTGGACCTCGGAATGGTATCTGCGTGAACCGACCCTGCGGGCCGGCAACGCCGTCATCGTCGACTACCACCACGGTCTGCCGATGAGCCAGCGGTTCGGGTCGGGAACCCTGTCGTCGTCGGATGGGCAGCGGTTCCCGATGCGCGGCAAGTCGCTGACCGCCCGGCACCTGTCGCGGTACTTCGTCGACGAAGGCATCTCGACCTACACCCACGTCTCCGACCAGCACTCCACCTACGGCACGAAGATCATCGTCGCGACCGACCGCGAAGCCCACTATGTGCTGGACGAAATCCTCGGCAATGCAACCGATCTGCCGATCACCGAGCACGCCGTCGACACCGGCGGCGTCACCCTGGTCAACTTCGCGCTGTTCGATCTGGTCGGGTTGACACTGTCCCCGCGCATCCGCAACCTCGGCCGGATCGTGCCCTACCGGCTCGGGCCACGCCGCGACTATCTCGCCGACTATCCTCATGCCGGGCCGTTGCTGACCGCGATCGCCGACGACGAACTGATCGTCGCGGAGTGGGACAACATGCTGCGTCTGGCCGCGTCGTTCAAGTACGGGCACACGACCGCGTCGCTGCTGGTCGGCAAGCTGTCGGCCAGTTCACGCCAGAACCGCCTCGCCGCCGCGCTGAAAGAGTGGGGCGCGGTCCGCCGCACGATCTTTGCCTGTCGGTACCTATCGGACGAAACCTATCGCCGCAAGATCGGGCGGCAGCTGAACAAGGGCGAATCGATGCACGCGCTCCGTCGCGACCTGCACTTCGCCGGACTCGGAAAGATGACCAGGCACCACCACGAGCAACAGACCGAGCAAGCGTGGTGTCTCACGGTGGTCACCAACGCGATCATCTGCTGGATGACCGAATACCTCGGCCTCGCCGTGGATGCGCGCAGTGCTGCCGGACAACCGATCGACGACGCGGTACTCGCGGACATTTCACCAGCCCACAGCGAACCCGTGCACTTCTTCGGATCGATCCCGATCGATGTCGACAAGGAACTCGCTCAACTGGACGCCACCGGTTACCGGCCGCTGCGGAACCCCAGCACCTGACCCTGTTCCTCGTGTCCGTTGAAGGAACCTCAACCGGACAACAACGCGTCAGGATGTGCCGACAACGATGTCGAAGCTCCCCCGACAGAACTTGTCGGTAGGAAATGCCATGGTTGTGGAATGTCGATCGACGGTAACGGCACACTCGAAGGCCTCGAACAGTTCATGGCACGCTTGGGTCGTATCGACGCACGCGCAGCACGAGCGGGGGCGCTCACCACCTGGGGCTTGCACCCACAACGGGCTGATCCCGACAGCAGCCTGGCGCTCGACGACGCTGGTTTCATGCCCGACCGAAGCCCATTGGTCGAATCGATGGCGTTATGGCCGATTATGGCGGCGACCGACAGTCTGACAACGGCATCGGAGCTGATGCTCCGCGTGACCAAGAAGACCGACTTCTCCACCAAGGCCCAGCTTCGCGCACCTTCAGTAATGGGATTGTGCCGCTCCGCGGTGGAATCGTCCGGTCGAACGATTTGGCTGCTCGGCAACCAGGATCGAGATGTACGGCGACAACGCGCAGTAGGCCTGCTGGTCAACGAGCTGAAGCAGCAGACCAACTACAACGGCAACGAGGTCGACAACCTCCGCACCGGCAAGATCGCTGCCCCTCCCCAGCAGAGGAAGGCCTTCGAGAAGGGACACAAAGAGTTGCTCATCGAGTACAACCAGCTCAAGTCCAACACTGCAGCCTACGAATCCCCGCCTGGGTTCGGGACGACAACCGAAAGAGCTGCTGACTGGATCGACGAGCACATACCCCCACATGACCGCGGAGAGTTGGCGAAGGGCGGCATGGCAATCGGCGTCCGGCGCATGTACTCGATCAGCTCCGCCGTCGGGCACGGCATGCAGTGGGCCAACGACTACGCTCGCAACGGCGACCTCTTTGCGATGCTCGCCGAGGCGCTCGCTGCCTCGGTGAACATGACCGAGTGCGCGGTTGCTTTGATAGAGGCACACTCGCAGAGTCCCACTAACGCGACACGCCGAAGGCGGCAATACCCAAGACAGCTCGAACCCACAATCACGGAATGGAAGAGACTTTTCCCCTCGACGGCCTGATCGACGTCGGCTCCAACAGCTTGCTTCAAGCGCTCAGGCACTCGCCACGGTGTCCGTGTCCCCACGCACTGGTCAGTGCGGCATGATTCGACGTTATGGCGACGCTGCACGAGGTGATCGAGGCGTTCCGTGCGGAACCGACGAACTCCGAGCGGGGCACGAAGTTCGAGCAGTTGATGGTCCGCTATTTCCAACTCGACCCGATGCTGTCGCAGCATTACGACGCAGTGTGGCGCTGGATCGACTGGCCCGACCGGGCGGGGAAGGTTGATACGGGTATCGACCTCGTTGCCCGGGAACGCGATACAGGTCAGTACACCGCGATTCAGTGCAAGTTCTACGAACCCACCCACACCCTCGCCAAGGCCGACATCGATTCCTTCTTCACCGCGTCCGGCAAACAGCCGTTCACCAACCGGGTGATCATCTCGACCACCGACCGATGGGGCCGCAACGCCGAAGACGCACTGGACAGCCAGACGATCCCCGTGCAGCGGATCGGGCTCGCGGAGATCGCCGAGTCACCGATCGACTGGGACATCGCATGGCCGGGGGGTGAGCTCGAGGTCGTCCTGACCGAGGCGAAGCGACACGACCCCCGTCCGCATCAACAGACCGCGAGCGACGCTGTCTTCGCAGAATTCGCCGCGGGACACGACCGTGGGAAGCTGATCATGGCCTGCGGTACCGGGAAGACGTTCACCGCGTTGAAGATCGCCGAACGCACCGCACTGGAGAACGGTGGCACCGCGCGTATCCTTTTCGCCGTTCCGTCGATTTCGCTTCTGGCGCAAACACTTCGGGAATGGACCGCACAGACGACGCTCGACATCCGGGCGTTCGCGGTGTGCTCGGATACGAAGGTGTCGCGGTCGGCGGAGGACTACAACACCCACGACGTGTCGATCCCGGTCACGACCGATCCGGGCAAGCTTGCCGCAGAGATGACCCGCCGCAAACGGTCCAAAGGGTTGACGGTCGTGTTCACGACCTACCAGTCACTGCCTGTGGTCGCGGGAGCGCAAACCCTGGGTGTGGACCCGTTCGACCTGGTGATCTGCGATGAAGCCCACCGAACGACGGGTGTCACGCTCCCCGGGGTGGACGAGTCGAACTTTGTCCGGGTCCACGACGGCGACTACCTGAAAGCCGCTCGCCGCCTGTACATGACGGCGACACCCCGCATCTTCGACGACACCGTCAAGGACAAGGCAACCGAAGCCGCAGCCGAGTTGGCGTCGATGGACGACGAGCAAACCTACGGCCCCGAGTTCCACCGCCTCTCGTTCGGCGAAGCCGTCGACCGGGGCCTGCTGACCGACTACAAGGTCCTTGTCCTCACCGTCGACGAAGAACTCATCGCAGCCCCGATGCAGGCACAACTCGCCGGCAAACACAGTGAACTCCGCCTCGACGACGCATCGAAGATCGTCGGGTGCTGGAACGGGCTCGCGAAGCGGGCCGGTCATTCCCCCGACGGGACCGGGTTCCCGGCCGGGGAGCCACCGATGCGGCGAGCAGTCGCATTCGCGAAGGACATCGCGACCTCCAAACAGGTCGCCGAGGTCTTCCCCGCGATCGTGGATGCCTATCGCGATCTGCTGGTCACCGACGAGAATGACGGCAACCCGGTTGCCACCACGAACAGCGACCTGGCCTGCGAGGTCCGGCACGTCGACGGCACGTTCAACGCACTGCAACGCCACGAACAACTGTCCTGGCTGAAAGCGCCTGTCCCCGAAGGTGAATGCCGGATCCTCACCAACGCCCGCTGTCTGTCCGAAGGTGTCGACGTGCCCGCGCTGGATGCGGTTCTGTTCCTGCACCCCCGCAGCTCCGTCGTCGACGTCGTCCAATCGGTGGGCCGGGTCATGCGCCGCTCTCCGGGCAAGGATTACGGCTACATCATCCTGCCGGTTGCCGTGCCGGCCGGTGTCAGCCCGGCTCAAGCGCTCGGCGACAACCTGCGGTTCAAGGTCGTGTGGCAGGTACTCAACGCGCTACGCGCCCACGACGAACGGTTCAAGGCGATGGTCAACTCCATCGCACTGAACACCGGCACCAAGGATCAGCAAGGCAAAGGCAACGACCGACTGCTGGGTGGGCACATCGGCCCCACCCGCGACGACAACGAATCCGTCGACACAAGTGACCGAACACCCCAGAACGACCCTCCATCGGAGGCTGACAAGGCCACGAACATGGCGTCGCAGATGGCGTTGTTCTCACTGTCAGACTGGCAAGAAGCAATCTATGCCCGGATCGTCGACAAAGTCGGCACCCGCGCCTACTGGGAAGACTGGGCGGCCGATGTCGCCGACATTGCAGCGACACTGCAAACCCGGATCGAGGCGATCCTCGCCACCGCCGATAGCACCGTCGCCGACGGGTTCACCGCATTCCACAAAGGCTTGCGGGACAACCTGAACGAGTCGATCACCCGAGACAACGCGATCAGTATGCTCTGCCAGCACCTGATCACCGCGCCGGTGTTCGACGCCTTGTTCGGCGACCACGAGTTCGCGGCGCGCAACCCCGTATCACGGGTGATGCAGGCGATGGTCGACCGGCTGCACGACTCCGGCCTGGAAGCCGAGACCGCGAAACTCGAAGGGTTCTACAACTCGGTCCGCAAAAAAGCGTCGGAGGTCAAGACTGCCGAGGGCAAGCAGACCGTCGTCAAGGAGCTGTACGAGAGGTTCTTCCGGATCGGCTTCAAGAAGCAGGCCGAGGCGCTCGGCATCGTGTACACGCCGATCGAGGTCGTCGACTTCATCCTCCGTGCTGCCGATTCCGCGTCAAAGGCAGCATTCGGGCGCGGTCTCACCGATAAGGACGTGCACATCCTGGACCCAGCATTTATGCGAAATTTTGGCGTCTCACGAGACAGCAATGCCGGCGAATCAAGGTCAGGCGAGCGAATCCTGGGGTTTGCCGTTTCAGCTCCTTCGTTGATGATGGCTTGTCCCAGGGTGTTGTCTTTGAAGCCAGCCTCCTTCTGTCCCGCTTGGCTTCCTCCATGTAATTGTCAACTTGCTGCTTCAACGTCTCCATGAAGCTCTGGGCATCGCGCCGCCTACCCCTCCGCAGCGGGCGCCTTGATGGCCGCACCGATGATCGGCAAGTAGCGCCTCACCTGTTCACGATCACTATCCTTCTCCGAATCGCTCAAGTTCTCGTAGGGGGTCTCGATCTGGGTTTGCCAACGCTTTGCTAAATGAGCGGGGATGATCAAAGACCCGTCCTTCGCACGCTGGCACTGGTCATGCATGTATTGCTGCCAATGAGCCCATCGTTCATGCTCGATAGCGGCGAGCTTTTCCATGAGTTCGGGCGTGTCCAGACGTGCCTGGACATCTCTTTCGGTGGACATCAGATGAGGCCGTCGTCGACGAGTTTCCAATAGTGCTGGCCAAGTACAGTCAGCTCGCAGCCGTGTGACCCCATCGCCGCGTGCCACATGTGTGGGGCACCGACGGGCCTCACGAGGTTGACCTTGACATAGTTTTGCAGTACCGCGAAGACAGCCGTGTGGGCCGGATCGGGCGCTGGAACCGAAGGATCTTCGAAGCCGGAGCGGTGCGGCTCGTAGCTGGGATCGAGGCTGAATACGGTTGTAGGAGAGGGGAATATGTCAGTCAGCTGCTGCAGCTCAGCCAGTTCAATTGGCGCAGTAGCCTCCCGCAATGAGATGAAGGTCTTTACGTTGGTCTTGAAAACTGGGCGTTGCGCCCAAGGCCCAAGCGATTGGTCGATGTGCGCATAGACGCTTCCAGGAGTAATTGCTCCTACGAGGTTCGCGGCAGCTCCACTGAGAGCGTCGACGAACAGGCTCGTGAAAACGCCTGATCCACCTCCGGGCGTCTCCATCGCGTACTGGTCAGCGGTCGACGCGGTGAGAATAGTGACACCATCGGAAATCTCGGCAACGTTCTGGCTGAGGGCGCTTGTTCCCGCAATGCCCGCGTGACAACTGTCCAGGATGATGACCTTATTCTTTGCCTTCGACGAGTTGGCCAAGGACATTAGTTCTGCCAGCGACAGACCGTCGTCGCCTGACTGGCAGTCGCTGGCACAAAGGAAGCCTCCGGTGTCTTCGATGTATCCGTGACCGGCAAAGAAGAAGAGTGCTATATCGGCGTCATCGGCGAAAAGCTTCCGGACCGATTCCTTGAGTTCGAGCCTAGTAACCTCGGCCCCAGGGCCGGTCCCGACCAGCAGGTGCGGGGTGGGGAAATTCAGCGTGCCGTCGGCATTCCGCTCGAGAACGTTCTTCACAGCGTGGGCATCGTTGACCGCCCCGCTGAGGTCCCCAATGTATGGGTAGTGGTCGATTCCGACGATCAGCGCCTTCCGCACGACGACCTACAGGGAGTCGATGAAGTTGCTGATGTTTTCATCGCTCCACGTGTACGTGGGCACCCCCGAAATGTTGGTGCGGTCGTCTTTATACGCCCAGATCCCCCGGATCGGCTTGCCCTCATCTTTGGCGCACTGGATCTCCCACTTCTGCCCCGAGGACGTCAGTGAGTTCTTGCTCACCAGCACGATCACTCCGTCCGAGCGACGGATCCGCGTCCGCACTTTGTCTTTCCACTCGGACTCGTACGGTTGCTTGACCGACATGTCGATGAACTCGAAGGGCGTGCGGGGGTGCAGGGACTGACCCTTCAGGAAGTCCCTTTGACGCTCGTCCTCGATCGCGAAGGCGATGAAAATGACCTTGGTGTCTGCCACGGTGCTCCTCGGTGAGCGTGTCGTCACCGCGCCCGGTTGGCCGGTGAAATCACCAGCGAAGTTTACCGGGGAGCACCGACAAGATGGCCGTCGCAGAATCCGAATACTGGTGGCTTGCCTCCCATCGTCAGAAGAGCCACGTGGTCGAGCACCCACAGCGCCGTTGGCAGACCAATTCGACACGTTCTGATATCTCGCATTGCCAGCAATCGACGATGCCCACAGATCCCAGCATCTTTTCCGTCATTTGGACACACCCCTGATCATGTCGTCACGAGCTGCATCAGCTCGGTGTAGTCGGTGACAACCTCGTACTTGACGTTCTCGCCGTTCTTCTCGTTCAGCGACGCGAAGAACTTCCGGGCGCATTCGATCTTCGCGTCCTCGACTCCTTTGAGCTGAAGCGACGAGAGTGAGCCTTTGGTCTCGGCGACGAAGTAGATGTGTTTGACCGTTCCCTCGGTGAACGCGATGGCCCAGTCTGGGTTGTAGTCACCTACGGGGGTCGGAATGAAGAATCCGCGTGGCAGCTTCGCGTAGACGGCAACCTCCTGACTGGTATCGAGCTCGGTGACAAAGTCGCGCTCGACCTTGGAGTCTGTGACGACGTAGTCGTAGATGTGCTTGGTCAGCTTGTTGCCAGCGTGGGTGAGGTCCTGCTTGGTCTGGTTCTCTGTGAAAATCGCTGTGTCGAAACGGTCTTCGAGCGCGTCGTAGGTCAGGTGCTCGACGATCGCTGTTGCCTTCTGCTCGTTGATGAGTCGGGCGGCCTCGGTGATGAACTGCTCCGGATTGAGCCGGAATTTGGCAAACGTCTCCGGGGTGACTCCGCTGAGGATTGCCGCCGCCGTACGACGGGTGAGCTGAGTTTTTTCCGTGATTTCACCGAGTAGGTCGTACCTGACCTGGGACGCGGCCGACACCGTCGCGGTGTGGGTTGTAGTGCTGGCCACGTCGAACCCGGCGCCGCTGGTGAGGTCGTCAGCTTCGAGGGCGTCGCGCTGCGTGCCAGCTTGGACCACGTATTGCATCGCGGCGACCTTGAGATGCTTGTCGAGTGCGTGAATGCACTTGGTGACGAGCTCGGATGAGTCGAACTCGACCTGATAGACGGCCTTCTGGTTGATCCGGCGCCACAGGGCCTGGAACTCTTTCTTGGCGAAGTTGGCCTCATTGAGCGGGATCTTCTTGGGCTTGCGGTCGTCGGTTGGGGCCGGGACATCGATGTTCAGCGAGTCGACCAAGGGCAACAGAAACTTGAGCACGGGTTTCAGGGCCTCGGATGTCGGCTCTGCCAGGGTGCCAGCCTCTTTCGCTGCCTTGTACTCGTCGGAAAGCGTGTCATCCTCGTTCAGGTAGTCGTTCTTGATCAGGTACTTATAGAGCGCCTGCGCGAGGGCTTCCTCGACTAGCGACTCGCCGTCTTCGGTCTGAATTGTCTTGCCGGTGAAGAACTTCACGCTTGCCTTGCGTGGCCGCGCAGCCAGCGAGTCGGAGATTTCCTTTTGTAGTCCTGCGACGAAGTCGGTGTAGGACTCGTCGGTGACAACTGTCAACTCGTTGATGTCGTGCACCGTGACGGGGTTGTCCATACGTTCGCCATGTTGGTCGACGGCCAAGCGCAGGCCGCGGCCGATCTCTTGTCGCCGCGATCGCCTCTGAGGAACAACGGAACGAAAAGTCACGGTAGACCGAGTTCGTAGGTTCACGATGCGAGTGACCTGTGCGCCTAGGCCGTGTGAGCACGTCATGGATGGATTGGGCAGATGAGCTCTGGGGACACGGCCCAGCCATTGTCAGTGAGCCAGCACGCGACCGTATCCGGTATGCCGCCGCCTGGGTCGGCGTAGACGCCGGCAACCAACGGGCCGTTGCCGCAGCGTCCGCACATCACGGTCAAGACCTGCTCGTGAGGCTGGCAGCGCGCGCAGTGCTGCTCTTCGTGAAGAAGT
>NZ_VLIY01000035.1 GCF_007489285.1 Skermania sp. ID1734 | reverse complement strand
ACTTCTTCACGAAGAGCAGCACTGCGCGCGCTGCCAGCCTCACGAGCAGGTCTTGACCGTGATGTGCGGACGCTGCGGCAACGGCCCGTTGGTTGCCGGCGTCTACGCCGACCCAGGCGGCGGCATACCGGATACGGTCGCGTGCTGGCTCACTGACAATGGCTGGGCCGTGTCCCCAGAGCTCATCTGCCCAATCCATCCATGACGTGCTCACACGGCCTAGGCGCACAGGTCACTCGCATCGTGAACCTACGAACTCGGTCTACCGTGACTTTTCGTTCCGTTGTTCCTCAGAGGCGTAACCCATGGTGTCGCGACGGGCGGCCAAGATGTCGCGGGGATTTGCGGCCGCGATGTCGACCTCCTCTCCTGCAGCGGAAAGGATGATCTGTCCGCGCTGCACCGCATAGTTGCCGAACACCATCTTGAGGATCGAGCTCTTTCCGGTGCCGGACGCCCCGTCCAGAACCACGCATTCGCCGCTGTGCACCTCTAAGGTCAGACCCTTCACGACCGGGATGGAGTGACCGTCCTGCAAGTGCATGGTGAATGTCTTGTCGACGCCGGTGACGTTCAGGATTTTCGTGGAGCCGTACATGTCAACCCCTCAGCACCGAGGAGACCAAGAGCTGCGTGTAGGGCGCGCCCGGGTCGTCGAGTACGCGGTCGGTCAGGCCGGATTCGATCACCTCACCGTGACGCATGACCACGGTGCGGTGGGAGATGAGGCGTGCCACCGCAAGATCATGAGTGACGACGATGACCGCAAGGCCGAGTTCGCTGACGAGGGAGCGAATGAGGTCGAGCAGCCGAGCCTGCACGGAGACGTCGAGGCCGCTGGTCGGCTCGTCCATGAACACGATCCTCGGCGAGACCACGAGATTGCGGGCGATCTGAAGTCGCTGCCGCATTCCCCCAGAGAAGGCCGTCGGCACATCGTCTATGCGATCCGCCGGGATCTCGACCCGCTCCAGCCACTGAGTCGACACGTCCCGAATCTGTCCATAGTTTCGCCATCCATTGGCCATCAACGGCTCCCCCACATTGCCGCCCGCGGTGACGTGCATACGCAGGCCATCTGCGGCGTTCTGGTGGACGAAGCCCCATTCGCTCCGCCACAGACGCCTGAGTTCGCCCTCCGGCATGGTGGGCAGGTCGATGACCTGACCCGAGACGAGTTGGTATTCGACATCTCCGCCGCCACCTCTCACGCGACGGGAGAGCGCATTGAGAAGCGTCGATTTCCCCGACCCGGACTCGCCGACAACGGCTACAACCTCTCCAGGCCAAACGTCGATGTCCACGCCGCGGCACCCCCACCGGTTTCCGAAACGGTGACTGAGTCCCCTGGCCCTGAGGAGTGGGCGATCTGTGGTCACGCCTCGTCCTCGTCGGGGTGCTCGAGCCGGTGGTTGCGGCGGCAGTGATCAGTGTCCGAACATGCGTACAATTTGCCTCCGTTGTCGTCGACGACGATCTGGTCCAGGTAGCTGTCGGTCGCGCCGCACAGGGCGCAGGGGCTGTCGAACCGCTGGGGCTGGAAGGGGTAATCGTCGAAGTCGAGACTCTCGACGTCAGTGTGCGGCGGGATGGCGTAGATGCGCTTTTCTCTCCCGGCGCCATACAGGTGCAGTGCAGCACTTTGGTGCAGTTTCGGGTTGTCGAAACTGGGTGTGGGTGAGGGCGCCACCAGATAGCGGCCGTTGACCAACACGGGATAGTCGTACGACTTCGCGATCCGTCCATATTTCGCGATGTCCTCGTACAGTTTCACGTACATCAGGCCGTACTCGTTGAGCGCGTGCATCTGGCGGGTCTCGGTCTCGCGCGGCTCGAGAAAGCGGAGTGGCTCGGGGATGGGGACCTGATACACCATGATCTGGCCGTGCTTCAGCGGCGTTTCTGGTATGCGGTGCCGCGTCTGGATGATTGTCGCGGCCTCAGTGTCCGTGGTTGTCTCGACGTCCGCAACGCGGTGGAAGAACGATCTGATCGAAACTGCGTTGGTCGTATCGTCTGCGCCCTGATCGATGACCTTGAGCACATCGGACGGTCCGATGATTGCCGCTGTGACCTGAATACCGCCCGTTCCCCATCCCCGGGGCAACGGCACTTCCCGTGAGGCAAAAGGAACTTGAAAGCCAGGTATGGCAACTGCTTTGAGCAGCGCCCTCCGGATCATCCGCTTCGTCTGCTCGTCGAGGTAAGCGTAGTTGTATTCCGGTCGATGGCCGTTCACTCTGCTCCCCCGACAGAATTTTTCGAGTTCGACGGATCGCTTCTGAGGCGACGGAGCAAACTCGATTCAGCTTGAAAGTCGACGTAGTGCGGCAACTTGAGATGCTCCACGAACCCCGCCGCTTGCACGCTGTCGGCGTGACTGACGACGAACTCCTCGTCCTGGGCGGGCGCGACCACGCGTTCGTCGAACTCTTCCGCCCGCAGGGCCCGATCGACGAGCGCCATGGACATTGCCTTGCGCTCCCCGCGACCGAATACGAGGCCGTAGCCTCGGGTGAATTGCGGCGGAGCGCCAGGGGCTCCGACGAATTGGTTGATCATCTGGCACTCTGTCACCTCGATCCGCCCCACCGGAACCGGGTGCTCTACGCCTGGAACGTCGATCTCGATCTCGACCTCACCGACGCGGATCTCGCCGGCGAAGGGGTGGCTGTTGCCGAACCCACGCTGAGTCGAATAGCCCATGGCCAGAAGAAATCCCTCGTCACCGCGCGCGAGCGCCTGCAGACGTCCTGCTCGAGACATCGGGAACAAGCCGGGTTCGGTGGTGAGGTCGCCCGGTTCGGGGTCGTCCCAGACCTCGGGGTGATCTGGTTCCAGCAAGGCGTCCGCACCAAGCAGATCCGTCACCCGCGGCATGGACTGCGGATTCTCAGCGAGGTTGTCGCCGAGGACATCGGAGGGGTCGTCGAACAGGCGATGGGTGTAGTCAAACGTCGCCCCCAGTTGTTGTCCACCGGGAATGTCCTTGAATGTCGCGGAGACTCGCCGTTGTGGCGTCAGGCGCGCGGTGTCGATCGGCCGGGTGTATCCCAGTCGAGGAAGGGTCGTGCGGTAGGAGCGGAGGAGCGTGATGGCCTCGATGACATCGCCCTGCGACTGCCGGATGGCACGCGCTGCAAGATCGGGGTCATACAGCGATCCCTCGGTCATGACTCGAGACACCAAGACCGGCAGCTGGCCCGCTACAGCGTCGACCGAGAGTCGGTCCACCGACAGGGCACCGCGCCCCTCCTTCGCAAGAAGGGCGTGCGCGTGTGCGATTGCCTTCTGCCCGCCTTTGACTGCGACATACATGATTCAATTCCCCATCCGTCGAGTGCGAACCGCTCGTAGACGAGTGGTCCGTGGGAACACGACGACCGTCGACTTGTCCGCAGCCACGACGTCCACGCCGCGGGGGAAGAGTTTCGTGTTCTGCACCCACTGCGCGAGGAAGTCTTCAGACATCCACGAGATGGACCGGAGAACGGTCCCGTCGATACCGGGTCCGGTGGCGGCAACGTGGAGTTCGTGGTCGACCGAATCGCGCACGTCGAGCACAACCGTCGCCGACCGGTGTGGGCTCTCATCGCTGCCTGACGCGAGGTCGTCGAGGTCGGGCATCGATTCCGGCGTCGCGACGACGAAGTCCGCCAGCGCGCAAGTAGCGACGGCAAGAGCGCCTGTGTGGAATGCGAGATATTCAGCAGTGTCCGGATCGTCGGCGAGACCGCGGTGCATCCAAACGGACACGTCCTGGTCGAAGAGGGTCAGTGCTACTGCTGACAAGACGGGTCCGAGAGCCGCCGGGGTGGTCTGCGGGCCCCGCACCGCTCGCGGCTGTCCCGGATGCGCGAAGGCATCGAGCAGTGCTCGAAAGACCGACTGAGAGTCCGAGACGGGTTCCCCGAACCCCGCCACCGGGTTCGGCCTCGTCGGCCGACTCACGAGGTCTCCCGCGCCATGGTGAAGAAGTCCACCCTGGTGCCGCTGGCCTCGCCGCGCCGGCGTGCATCGCGCTGTTCCTGTTCGGCGCGAAGCGGTTCAACGACAGTGCGCAGGACATCCGCCCGCTGACCGTCATCCGAGAGCAGACCGTCGAACACCGCCGCCAACCAGGCGTGCCGGGTATCAGAACCCAGCACGTGTGCCTCTCCAACCAGTTCCGCCGCGAGGGCGGGATGGCGTAGGCGCAGAGTTGCGCGGCTGACTGTCGCCTCGCCCATGTTGAAGCGGTCCCCCCCTGCACCGATCCGCCCCCGCACCATGACGAGTCCTGTTTCCGGGCCCCGGACGGCCTCGACCTCGGGCTTGAGGAGCCAGCGGTCCCACTCAGCGGACAGCCGCGACGGGTCCGCCATGGCGAGCACCCGTAACCATTCTCTCCGCGACGCGCTCGACGCGTCCATCACCTGACAACCTCTCAGTTGTATGTACTTCTAGACAAGTGAAACGATACCCGCCAGGCCACGCCGACCACCGCAACGAAAGGTGTACAGACGGCGAACATCGCGTGCGCGGGGTCGCGGGAACCCTGACGCGGTAGCCTGCGACAACGATGAGACCTCCAACTCGCTCAGCCAGCGGCTACACGACCTGGCGGCTCATCGCCGACCAGTTGCGGAGCGAAATCGCCGATGGCAGACGCGCACCCGGATCCAAACTTCCCAGCGAGGGCGAGCTGGCAAAAAATTTCTCCGTCAACAGGAACACGGTGCGCCAATCGATCGCGTCGCTTGCCGAAGACGGCGTGGTCGAGACCAAGCGCGGCCGCGGCACCTTCGTGGTTCCGCACAAACTGCTGGTCCACCGGATCGGGGTTCGGACCCGGCTGAGCAACAGCGCCGGCCCTGACGACGGTTCCGCCATTCGGCCGATCTCGGCTCAGGTAGTCGCGCAACCGCCCCGAGATGTCGTCACCCACCTCGAACTGGGGGAACGGCCGGCCTTGCAGATGGAGACGATTGCAGACGTTCGCGGCACGACGATCGCGCGTGCAACTCATTGGTTCGACCTGGCTCTCACCCCCGACCTCGACGTGCACCTCAGGCAGACGCGTTCGATCACCAAATCCCTTCGTGCCCTTGGGATCGACGACTATGTTCGAACCTGGAGTGTTGTGTCGGCGCGAACCGCAACCGCCGAGGAGGCTTCCCACCTGAACCTGACTCCCGGCGCGATCGTGCTGGTCGTTCGTGCCGTCGACGCCTTGCTCGACGGCAGATTGCTGCAATTCACCAGCACGCGATTCCGGGCCGACCAGGTGGAGCTCGACATCGACCTCGGCACGCACCGCGCCCGCGGTCCCGACGACGTCGCCGATTGACCGAGGTTTCATAGTTCATCTTCGCGCGGAATTATGTTCACCCACAGCATCTACAGTCGCGACATGACCACAACGATGAGAACGATGAGCCTCCGCATCCTGACCCTGAACGTCTGGATGGACCCGAGGGATCGAGACAAGCGGAATGCATTGTTGCTGGCCGGGCTGAGACAGCACGATCCTGACATCGTCTTCCTCCAGGAAGTCCTCCGGACCCCTGAGCGAGACGTGTTCGGCACCGTTGCGGCGGATTCTCCGCTGCACTGGCAGCATGTGTCCGACCACCTGGATGTGGATTGGCCGGCATGGGGAACTGCAGTGGGGGTGCGGTGGGCACCCACCAGCACCTCAGTACATCCCCTACCTGCCACGGAGGGGACCCACGTATGGGAGGTCGTGGTCCCACTTCCGATCGGAGTCGACATGTTGTTTCTCGGAGCACGACCGAGTTGGAAGTTCTCTGACGAGGCCGCCCGAGTCGAGCAAGCGCTGTTCATCGCGGAACTCGAGGCAGCTCAACGCCGGACCGCTCCGACCGTTCTTGCTGGAGACTTCGACGCCGCACCCGATCAGGATTGCATCCGCTTCTATACCGGCAAGTCTGCGATCGGTGGGCGCAGCGTCGCATTCCGCGACTCCTGGGCGATCGCGGGAGGCGGCGGTCCCGGATACACGTGGACGACGGACAGCCCCTGGGTGGCACGAAGCGTCGTCGACGGTCAGGGGATCGTCCCCAACAGGTTCGTGCAGGAACCTCACCATCGCAGAATCGACTACGTCTTCGCCGGCTCCACAGAGAACCATCTGCTCGTCGAGAGCACCATCACCGACAGCCGGGTCGTATTCGACGAGTACCCCACGGCCAGTGATCACTATGGCGTCCTGTCCGAGCTCGAGCTCCGCCGACTCGACGAACCCACCGCGCGGTTGATGGGGTAGAGCAGCGGCGCACCCCGAAGCGCGCACCGCGGGTCGGGGCGTGCCGGGAACTGAGGTCACAGCCGGTGGATTTCCTCCGCTCGTGCTGTCAGCGCGGCACCCCGCAGGGTTCGCTCGGTGTTCATCGTCGTGACCGCCGAATAGAGCGCATCGAGCACTGCGAGGTGGATGAAGCGGCTCATCATGGCCTCCATCTGAAATCGCGTCGCCGCTGACCGCGACCAACGCCACTGACGCGGTCGCGGTCAGCGGCGACCGCAAGAAACTGGTGACGACCACCACCGCTGCGCCGTTGTCGCGTGCAGCCTGCGCAGCGCCTACGGTCTGTCGAGTCCGCCCGGTGTGGCTTATCGCCAAGCACACATCGCGATCGGTGAGCATGGATGCGCAGACGTGCTGAGAGACGGGGTCACCAGACCTTTCGATCGTCAGTCCAGCACCGCGAAAGCGCAATACGGTGTCGATGGCCAACGGGACAGACGGCCCGGTCGACACGACCAGGATTCGTTCGGCGCGATCGAGCGCGACTGCTGCCTGATCGAATTGATCGCCGTCGACCGTCGCTGCCGCAGCTTCGATGGCTCTCGCTGTCGACCTGAAGACGGTCTCGACGACTGAGTCCACTGCCTCGTCGGCTCCGCCCTTGGCCGCGGACGCTGCCGGCGAAGCCTCCGTGGCGAGCTGGAGCTTGAAGTCATGAAAGCCTCTGTATCCCAGATCTTTACAAAATCGAACGACGCTACCGACTGAACTCCGGGATACGGCGGCTAGATCACTCACGGTCATACGAACCACACCGCGCGGATTGGCGAGCACCACACCCGCCACTGCCGCGTGAGCAGGCGACATCGAGGGGACGAGGGCACGCACTCGCTCGAGGAGCATCCTGCTGTCCGGTGAAGGCGACGCGGACTGCAGCTCAGAGGACATGGGGCCTATTCAATCACCGGTTCGCATCGCAGCAGTGCCGCGGCTCAGCGTGGATGGGGTTCCCGGCGATCAAATGCTGATCGTCGCCTCGGTAGGCTCGGTTACCACCCGTTCCTGTCCCTGAGGAGGGGAAGCAAGTGCGGCCGCGACCAACTGCATGGTGTACGGGTGCTGGGGCGTGGCCAGCACCTCAGCCGTCGGCCCGGTTTCGACTATTCGACCTCGTCGCATCACCACGACCGAATCCGACAGGTGGGCGACGACGGCAAGATCATGAGACACCGTCACCAAGCCGAGCGGGCGCTGTGTTGCCAGTTCTAGAAGCAGGTTCACGATGTCAGCCTGCACGGAGAGGTCGAGCGCCGAAGTGGGTTCGTCCGCAACCAAGATGGACGGGTTCGCTGAAAGGGCACGTGCGATCGACACCCGCTGATTTTGTCCTCCGCTCAGCCCGGACGGCCGCCGGTGCACAAGCTCGCCCGTCAGGCCCACCGACTCGAGCAGTCTGAGCGCTTCTTCGCGCGCGGGTCGCCTCGCGAGGCCTTGCGTGACTCGACAGGCCTCGGTCACCGCAGACAGGGCGGTCTGCGAGGCCGTGAGAGAGGTGAACGGGTCCTGCATCACCATCTGGACAGTCCTGCGCTTCGCCGAGCCGGCGGCTGAGTGGTGCCATGTGCGGCCGTCCACAAGAACCTCTGGGGAGGGAAGGACACCGGCGATGAGCTTTGCCAGCGTGGATTTTCCGCTGCCCGACTCTCCCACGATCCCCACGCGTTCTCCCGCACTTATACGGAGCGAGATGTCGTGCAGCACGGTTTCCTGTCCGTAGCCGAAGTTCAGCTGGCGTACCTCGATGGTGGTCGCCACCCCGACCGGTCGAGCACGCTCGGGTATCCACCCGCTCGAGGGGGTTCCTTCCGCCTTTCGTCGAACCGGTAGGTATCTACCGAGTGGCGTTCTCTCTGGCATCGCGCTGACGAGCGTCTGGGTGTAGTGATGACGGGGGCGCGCGAGGATGTCGGACGTCGGACCGGACTCGACGATCCGACCCGCATTCATGACTGCCACCCTGTCGGTGGAGCGAGCAATCGCGTTGATGTCGTGGGAGATGATGACGATGCCGAGCTGTTTGGTGGTCCGCAGTGCGGTGAACAGATCCAAGACACCCGCACGGACCGAGGCATCGAGTGCGGTCGTCGGCTCATCCGCGAGCAGAATCTCAGGGCCGGTGGCCAGCGCCAGCGCGATCAGGACGCGTTGACGCATCCCTCCCGACAGTTCATGGGGACGTGCTCTCAGCAACCGTGGGGTCGGGTCAAGGCCGACGGCTGTCAGCGAGGCGACGACGTCGTCGTCGGCCACCGGGGTGGGACTGGCCAGTTGTAGCGCCTCCCGCAGCTGACTGCTGATCCGTTGCAACGGGTCGAGGCTCGACATCCCGGCCTGTGGGACCATTGACACAACTCCACGCTGCCGACGTCTCATGCGTTGACCCGTGACGTCGAGTCCTTTCACCCTGATCGCGCCGGCGTCGACACGGCCGCCCACCGACGGCAAGAGCCCGGTGATGGCACGTAAGGCCATGGTCTTTCCTGCTCCGGTTTCACCGATGATTCCGAGCGATTCTCCCTTCGCGAGGTGCAAAGAGACACCGAAGAGGATCTGTCGACTTGCGATCGACACATCGAGCCCGTCGATCTCGAGCAGTGGCGTCATCGGTGGGTCCTTTCTCCGGTGGCGTCGGCCACGAGGGCGAATCCGAGCCCGATCAGGAGCACCGCGGCGCCCGGAATGATCGAGGCCCACCACGCGACCGGGAGGAGGGCAACACTGTCTGCCATCATCTGGCCGAGTTCGGGGGTCGGGGGTGCGATGCCCACACCGAGGAACGCCAATGACCCCACCAGGGCCGTGGTCGCAACCGCCTGCGTCGCGGCGTACGACAGGTTCATCGAGACCAGAGCCGGGCCGATGTGACGGAAGATGATTCGTGCAGGGCTATAGCCCAGCACCTTTGCGGCAATGATGGATTCGCGACTCCGGAGCACCAGTGCACGCGTCATCGTGAGTCTGGCATACGGCGGCCAGCAGGCAATCACGATCGCTATGCCGATTCCGGCTGCGCCGCGCGGTAGACCGGGCAGCAGTTGCTTCGTTCCAAGTGCCGCGGCGAGTCCGATCACCAGGACGATGTACGGAAAGGCCATTGCCGCGTCGGTCATTCTTGTGACGACCAGTCGTCCAGGGGTCGGTAGATAGGCGCCAATGAGTCCGATGATCGATCCCCCGATCATTGCCACGGCGATGCTCACGACCACAAGGCCGAGGTCGATCCGGCCGGCCTCGAAAGTGCGAACGAACAGGTCACGACCCAATTGATCTGTACCGAAGAGATACTGTCTGCTCGGCGGGGAAAGCGGGTCGGCGTCGATGTCCGATGACGACGTGGTGCTCACCATCGGGATGATTGTGAACGCGAGAGCCAATCCGCCCAGGATGACGGATCCAATCATGCCCTCGCCCAGCCGCGGGAACTGAATGTGACGACGCCGCACCGAGGTCAGTTCGGGTGCGTCTGTTTCGGTAGCGGTCATAGCGCACCGGTCCGTGGATCGATTGCGCGGCTGACGATCTCGGCACCAAGATTGATGATCACGACAGCCGCACCGGTGGCCAGTACTATTCCTTGGATCACGGGGAAATCCGATGACCCGACTGCCGTGGTCAGCGCACGGCCGATGCCGGGCAGACCGAAGATGATCTCGACGATGACGGCTCCGCTGATCAGGTAGCTCAAACTTGCCGCGATCACCGTCAACACCGGTCCAACGCAGTTCGGGACGACGTGCCGGACGACAATCTGGATCTTGGGGTGGCCGCGGACCACGGCCGCTTCGACGAATGGCTCTCCCAGCACCGCCGACGCCCGCTCACGGACCGCCCGAAAGATGATCGGGGCCAGCCAGACCGACACCGTGACACTCGGCAGGATAAGAAAGCGAATGTTGTCGGGAAAGCTGTCCGACCAGCCGCCAGCAGGCAGCATCCCGCCGTTGAGCGCGACGGTCAGTATCAGGACGAGACCGACCAGTGCACCTGGGGCGGCAAGACCTACTAATGAGAGCATCCGCAACACGGTGTCGAGAAGCCGAGACCGGACCACGGAAGCGGCGAGTCCGGCCCCCACTCCGACAGCAGGAGACCCAATCGCTTCTGCTACTATCTCGTATAGTAGTAGCAGCGGAGTGGGCCCAGCTCCGGCCCGACGGTCCAGTCCAGGCGACATTCGGTGGCCAACGGTGCTCGGCAAACCTGTGCATGTCGCAGCAGTGTTCTGTGGGCTGCGTATGCGAATGATTTGGCGAGTAACCATGCAAGGGAACAGCGACATGGGTAACAACAGCGATCCTGCGGTTGACGACGCTTCGAGATTGCGGCTCGCGGGATCGGGCGCTTCGGTCAGTTACAGGTCTCAGTCGAGGTTGTCGCCCTCGCTGTCGCGATCGGACCCCTCTGGCGCCCGATGCGGGGCCTGTCAAGATTTTTGTGTAAGTAGTTGTGCTCGTGTGGGTTAGAGGTAGGGGTTGATTCGTTCGGGGTAGGCCAGGGCGAGTTGAGCGAGGGCCTGTTTCCAGTTGGTGGTGATCTGTCCTTCGACGAGGCGTCCGGCGGCGACGCGTTTGGCTCCGCGACCCAGGCCGCGTTCCTTTTCCCGGTCACGGGCCCGTTTGTCCTCGATGTTGCAGATCGCCAGCCACAGCAACTTCACCACGGGTTCGACTGTGCATGTCGGCTCGTTTACGCCGCTTGGCTTTCGCCGCTTCCCGACTCAATGTCCGCGAAACCGGACAGGGTGCCACCCACACGCCCCACCGTGCCGGGTCGTCGTGGGACCACTCCGCGAGATCGCGATACAGGCCACGAACGGTGAACAGAACCGAGTGCACGTCGCGGCGTGGGCGGCCATCGGTCGTGAGGGCCAACCGTTCCCGCCATGCGGTGACCAGCTGGGGGTCCAGGCGCAGGTCGGACTGCTCGGGGTTCAGTTGGGTGAGTTCCCACCAGAACAATCGGGCCAGTCGGTACGCGACACCCTCCAATGAGGAGTAGTCCATTCCGGGGCGAATCTCGTCGAGGTAGTCGACGAGCAGATCGCGGACCCCCGATGAGGGGATTCCGTACCGGTCAACGAGTGTCGCCGTGGAGTGCTGGCGGGAGTTTCCTCGAGCCGACCACGCAGCCCTCAGTGTTGCGGCTTCGCCGGCGAGTGGACCCAACTGCACGAGCAGTTCCCACAGCAGGTGTTCGCGGCGCTGGCGTCCGGAGGTCTTGACGACGTCGGCGTAGTACAGGAGATCGTCACCGTTGATCTGCGCGATCCGTTTTCCTGTCCGGACCATGACGCGTGCGAGACCGGCCTCGGCGTCGCGTTGCAGCCGTGGGAGCACCTCCGAATACGCCCGCAAGGAGCGCATCGCGTCCAAATCAGGACCACCGTTCTCGGTCAAGAAGCCGTCGGTGGGGAACTTCTTCGCCGAGGCCAGCATCCAGCTGTAGGACGGTCGGAACACTCGCGCCTCGATGAGCCAGGTCATCGCGGTCTGCGACGGTGCTTGCTTGTCGTAGCTCACCAGCCCCGGGTAATGCGCCCATGTGCGGGGTGCGGCGTCGAAACCGGCTGAGAGCCAGCGTTGTTCCCACGTGTCACCGGCGAAGTCGCCCAGCAGCGCCAGCAGTGCTCGTGCGCCGCGGAGGGTGTCTCGGAGCTGGTTGCGGCTCACGTGAGGATGCATGTCGTCGATGACCTGGCACAGCTCGTCGACAGACGATCGCTGACGCCCAGCGCCTGGCGCACCTGACGGCAGTTCCGGGGCTGGGTGGTTTGCGTCGTACCCGGACAGCTGCCGAGCCCGTCCCCCGGGCCCGAACCGGTCGTCAGGTGCAACGGGGACAAGATGCGGGGATCCGGGCCTCGACAGCAGCCGGATTGATGGTCCTGCAGCCCGGCGAGTCGCGTTGGCCTGTTCACGAGAGGGACGAGTGGTCACGTCGGTGGCAATCCCAGGAGTTCGCGGACCGATTCGGCCTGGTAGTTGGGCTCGATTGTCGGCACCGGCTCGGATGGTCGGGCGAAGTGCTCGAGCATCTTCTCGACCAGGTCCTCTAACCGCGGCTGGGTGTAGATCTGCGTGGTGGTGATACTGGCGTGACGCAGGATGGTTTGCACGTCGACCAGGGTGAACGTGGGGTCAGCGAGCAGCCGGTGTGCTGCGGTATGACGAAAGTCGTGCAGTGACCAGTTTGTCCCAAGGCGGGCGTTCGCTCTCCGCAGCACTGCCCGCATCGCGTGGTAGGTCAGCGGGGTGGGTTGCGGGCGCCTGGTCCACCACACCGGTCCGCCAGGGGTGATCGGCGGCTGTTCGGCCATGTAGAGCGCGAGCCACACAAATGAGTCGACCGCGGCGGGAACGGTATCCCGGGCTCGTGTTCCTTTCGAGGTGACGGTGATCGTGCAGCGGCCGGCGTCGAGATCACCGTGCCGCAGACCGAGCAGTTCACTGGCCCGCACGCCCGACGACAGGTAGAAGCTCACCAGCGCCCGGTCACGATTGCTGGGCAGCGCCGCAAACAGGGCCTCGGCAGCGTCGTCGGGGATACCGCGCCACGTTGGGCGCGGTGTTTTTTGACGGTAGGTGGCGCGGTGGTGAAGGGTGAAGCTCTCCATTGGGTTGTGATGGTCATGAAGCCGCCCGCCGGTTCGTGAGCGTTGCGCTGGAACAGGATTGACCAGCGGGCCGAGATCGGCCGCACACGCGTACTCGTAGAACCCGAACAGCACCGACAGCTGATGGTTGATGGTGCGTGCGGCATACCGCGGAGGGCGTTCGCCCTCGCCAGGATGCGCCGACGCCCTTTCCTCTAACGAAAGCCCTGCCGAACGCCGCCCACCGTGCACAACCGGTGCCGACCGGAGGTGCTCGATGAACGCCCGGACGTCGACACGTTCGGCACGCTGCCACTCGAGGTGCCGACCGTCGATGAACCGGAACCACCGCAGTAGATCGAATGCGTAGCTCCGAAGTGTCAACGGACTGCAATCCGACGCCGAGAGCTCACGCAGATACGACGTGGCCGCACTGTGCTCGCCATCCGGGTGAAACACCCGCCACACAGGACTCGACGGCGCCGACCCCACCCGACCCCGCATGACCACCCCACCATCGTCGGCCGCCCATCCGCGCTCGTTGCGGCAGGCTCGCCGAAGTTCAGTCAACTAGACGCGGCATGGCGACCGTGGACGGTCGCGGTGTGCGGCTGTCGAGCCGCAACGGCACCACCATCACCCGCACCTACCCCGACCTCGTCGCCGGCATACGCCGGGTACTGGAAGGCCGCGAGGCCATCCTCGACGGCGAGGTCGTCGCCCTGGACGAGTCCGGGCGGCCCTCGTTCGGGCTGCTGCAGCGCCGGATGCACGCCCAGCGGGCCGGTGCGGCTCTCGTGCGCATGGTGCCAGCGCGGTACTTCGTGTTCGATATCCTCGCCAGTGACGGCCGGGACGTGACGGGCCTGCCCTACACCGAGCGCCGCGCACTGCTCAACGAACTCGTGACGCCAGATGATCCGGTGGTGCAGGTGCCGCCGTCGTGGACGGCGGCCGACGGCGTCGACGGCCAGGTGATGCTTGAGCTCGCCGCCGAGCACGGCCTCGAGGGTGTCGTGGCCAAGCGCCTGTCGTCGCGCTACCGGTGTCGCCGATTCCTGAAAAGTAGACCTCTGGGGGTCCCGGAAAACTGACCCACTTGGTGGTCTGTTGGAGGGATGATTTCTGTGGAGGATTGGGCGGAGATACGACGGCTCCATCGGGCGGAGGACGTCCCGATTCGTGAGGTCGCTCGCCGGTTGGGGATCTCGCGCAACACGGTTCGGGCGGCGTTGGCGTCGGATCGGCCGCCGCAGTATCAGCGGCAGGGCCGCGGTTCGGTTGCCGATGAGTACGAGCCCCAGATTCGGGTGCTGTTGGCGGAGTGGCCGAAGATGCCGGCGCC
>NZ_VLIY01000034.1 GCF_007489285.1 Skermania sp. ID1734 | reverse complement strand
CAAGCAGCTTGATCCGCTTGTGTGCCTCCCGCAGTTGCGCGGCTACGTCGTCAGCGGGCGGTGACGCACCTGGCCGGCTACGGTCGTCCTCCCGCTCGGCGATCTTGAGCCAGCGATGCAGGCAAGCCTCCGAGATCCCGAAATCCTTCGCGATCTGGCGCAACGGAGCCTCACCCTTGCGGGCCACGGCGATGACATCGGCACGGAACTCGGCAGGAAACGGTTTCGGCACGAGAATGATCCTTCCAGCAAGGACGAATCCTCACAGGTCAGGAGTCAACCAAACCGGGGGCAGTCCCCAACGCGCTGATGACCGACGCGGTGAGCACAATCGAAGGCGCGCCTGGACTCACCTGGGCGCGAAAGAGGTACGGCGGCCTGTGGGTCGGTGGTCGTGTCACATTGACCAGCCGGGAACTGACCTTCACGCCAAATGCTGCGAACAAGCTTCTGCACCAGGGCGATCCATCTTTTGCGGTCTCGCTTGCCGATATCCGACGTGTCGACGTCGAGCCAGCCTTCTTCACCGACATCATCGCGATCGAGTGGACTGGTGGTCTCCAGCGGATCCGTTGTTACGGCGCCACCAGGTTTGCCGACAAGATCCGGGCCGGCGTTGCCGGTTTACCCTTCTGACTTGGGCTAACTCAGCTGCAACTCCACCCGCGTTCGAGCACGCGAATCGGCACCAACCAATTCCACGGTGTACCCGTCGGTGCAACGCTGTGCCTGCAGCTGAGCTGGCTGGCCGCAGAACAGCGGTGCCAGGTTCCGATGCCGCAGCCGGGTCAACGTGCCGGTCCAGCCGCTCAACCGCCGCACCTCGGCCAGCGCCAGCGTCATCAGTGGCCCGTGCACCACCAGTCCCGGATAACCCTCGACCCTGGTGGCATACGGCCAGTCGTAATGAATGCGGTGGGCGTTTGCCGTCGCTGCGGAAAATCGCATCAGCAGCGTCGGGTCGGTGGCGAATTTCCAGGTCGACTCGTCGACGCGAACAATCGGGGAGCCGACCGGCGCCAGCGCGGCGGCTGGCTCGATGTCCGGCGCCGAATCCACCGTCCCAGCGGCCCGATAGATCAGGTTCTGCCGTTCCTCCACGGCCAATCGGTCATCGCTGCCGTAGAGCCGGATCCGCAAGTCGACGATCACGAGTCGGCCGGACTTACCTGTCTTTTCGGTGACCGACTCCACGCGGGACTCTCGGCGTACCTGCTCGCCGACGCATAGATCGCCGTGCCAACTCACTTCGCCGCCCGCGAACATCCGCCGCGGCAGCTCGACCGGCGGCAGGAATGTCCCGCGCACCGGGTGGCCGTCGATTCCGATCTGTGAAGAAACCGGCCACTGCGGCAATGCGACCCAGTGCCACATGGGGGGCAACCGGTCTCCCGGAGCGGGGGTCGGCAAGCCATCGTCGAACAGTGCCGCCAGCGCGGCCACCGGAGTGGCGTCGAGTGTTTCGTGGGTGGTGACCGTGTGAGGTTTCCAGTCCTGCATGGGTTCTACATGAACCTTCCGCCGGTCACTTCGAGCACGGTGCCCGTCATGTAGGAGGACAGATCCGACGCCAAGAACAGCGCCACGGACGCGACCTCGCCGACTTCGCCGGCTCGGCCCATCGGGATTTCGGCCATCTTCTGGTCCCACGCCTTTTGCGGCATTGCCTCGGTCATCGGTGTGCGGATCAAGCCTGGCTGGATTGCATTCACCCGAACTCCATGGTGGGCAAGTTCTTTGGCGGCTGCCTTGGACAGCCCGACGATGCCTGCCTTGGCCGCGGAATAGTTTGTTTGGCCTACCATGCCGACCTTGCCCGACAGCGAGGACAGGTTGACGATCGCGCCGTGCTTGGCTTCGCGCATGATTGCCGCTGCCTTGCGAGTGCCGTTCCAGGTGCCCTTGAGATGCACGGTGATCACCTGGTCGAATTGCTCCTCGGTCATCGTGCGCATGGTCGCGTCGCGGGTGATGCCAGCGTTGTTGACCATGATGTCCACGGTCCCGTAGGACCGCAGCGCGGCGGCGAGGAGCGCGTCCATATCGTCGGAGTCGGTGACGTTGCAGCGCACTCCGATGGCCGTCTCCGGGCCACCCAGACGCTTGGCGGCGAGTTCGACCGCATCGGCGTCGAGGTCGCCGAGCACGACCCGAGCGCCTTCGGCGACGAAGAGTTCGGCGATCACGAAGCCGATGCCTTGCGCTGCGCCGGTAATCACTGCGGTTCGGTTGGATAGCAAAGGATTTGGCACTTACGCGCTCCGTTCGTTGTGCTTGCCGTTGTTGGCTGCCCGTCGCAGAATGCGATGAGTACGGTCGAGGACCGGTTTGTCGATCATCTGACCATTGATGACGACAACACCACCGTGGTTTGTCGCTTCGATGATCGACTGCGCCCACGACACCTCGGCGGCGCTCGGCCGCAACGCTGCGGCGGCGGGGGAGACTTGTCGCGGGTGGACGCACAGCTTGCCGAGGAAACCCATTCGACGCGCGTAGCCCACATCGGAGACCAGGGCGTGTTCGTCGTCGAGGTTTGCGGTGACGCCGTCGATGGGACCGGGCAGCGTGGCGGCGGCGGACGCGAGAACCAGCCCACCGCGCGCGGCGGCGAGAGCATCCCGGTCGTTCGGGTCGACGCCCAGTTGCGCCGCCAAGTCGAACGTGCCGAGCGCCAGTCGCTGCACCCCGGGTACTGCCGCGATCGCCGACGCGCCCAGGACGCCCGAGGCAGTTTCGATGAGTGCAATCACGTGCGGGGTGAGCTCAGTTGCGGCATGGGCAGTTTCTTCGTCGGCCTTGGGCAGCATCACTGCACAGCTAGACGCCGTGACGGCCGCCAAATCGTCGATATGCCACCGGGTATCCGCTGCGTTGACGCGCACGACGCACTCGTGTCCGTCGTTCAGCCATGCGCAGACGTGGTCGCGTGCGGCGTCCTTGTGCTCGGGGGCAACGGCGTCCTCGAGGTCCAGGATGACCATGTCGGCGCCGGCTGCCTCAGCTTTGGCGAACCGCTCGGGACGATCGCCCGGAACGAACAGCAGCGTGGTCGACGCGGCGACCCGGTCCGCTAGCCCTGTGCAGGTCAACGTGCTCACGCCATTCCTTCCACGTTGTGAGTGTCTCGGGTATCGGCTAAACCTACACCTACGGACATAATATATTATGTGGTACCGTGACGTAAGCCTGTGGGTCACCAGTCCACCCGATCGAAGAGGAATCCCTATGCGCGGACCAGGCCTTTTCGGCACGCTCGATAACCCGGCCTCGACGCCGGACGGCGCTGTGCGCGATCGCAGCCGCCTCTTGCGGGCCGCGAAGAAATGGGGTTACGACGAGCTTGCCAAGTTGCACGCCGCATCCGTCGACGACCCGGAATGGTTTTGGCGCGCAGCATGCAGCGACCTGCGTGTTGAGTTCGCAGAGCCCTTCGAGCGGGTCCTCGATGACAGTGCGGGCATGCCGTTTCCGCGCTGGTTTGCCGGCGGGCGGCTCAACGTGGCCAACCTGTGTGCACATCGTCATGCCGAAGGACCGATAGCTGACAAGACCGCGGTTGTTTATGAAGGTGACAGCGGCCAGCGCCGGGAGATGACGTACGCCGAACTCGATGCGGCAGTGCGTCGGTTCGCCGCCCAGCTCACCCAACTCGGTGTCACCCGTGGCGACCGGGTGGTGATGTTTGTGCCGGTCGTTCCAGAAGCAACCGTCACTTTCTTGGCCTGCGCCATGATCGGAGCGATATCGGTTCCGGCGTTCAGCGGATACGGTGCGGAAGCGCTCGCGGCGCGGCTGCGCGATTCCGAGGCGACGGTGCTCGTGACCGCCGATGCCACGACTCGCCGCGGAAAAGTGGTCCCGCTCAAGCAAACCGCTGACGAGGCGATGGCCGCGGCACCCACGGTCCGGCACTGTGTCGTGATTCGTCATCTCGGCGCCGATATCGGCATGGTCGAACAGCGCGACCTCTACTGGGATGAACTCGACCCCACCGCAGAACCGGTAGAGACCGTCCTGGTCGAATCCAACGAACCATTGACGATCGTCTACACCTCCGGCACCACTGGCCGACCGAAGGGAATTGTCCACTCGCACGGCGGATTTGCGGCCAAAACCGCGGTCGACTTCGCTTATGGTTTCGACGTGCAGCCTGCGGACGTCGTGTCCTGGATATCGGACATGGGCTGGCTGGTCGGCCCGATGCTGATCTGCGGGCCGCTCCAATTGGGCGCCACAGTCGTGTTCACCGAGGGCGTGCCGAACTACCCGTCGCCCAACCGGTTCTGGGAAGTCGTCGAACGCAATCGGGTGACTCTGCAGGGCGTGGCCCCTACCGCCATTCGGGCACTGATGGCCAGCGGCGAGAACAACTTCGGCGATCTCAGCAGTCTGCGTGCCTTCGTCTCGACCGGCGAAGCCTGGGATGAATCGTCGTGGCATTGGCTGTTCGAGGCGGTCGGCGGTGGCACGCGACCGATCATCAACTACAGCGGCGGAACCGAAGTCGGCGGCGGAATCGTCATCTCTTATCCCTTCTTGCCGATGGCGCCCGCCGCTTTCAGTTCGCCCATGCTCGGCGCGGACGTGGCTGTGCTCGATCCGGTGGGAAGTCCCGTGATCGGCGAGGTCGGTGAACTCTGCATACTCAACACCTTCCCTGGTATGACGCACGCCTTCTGGCAGGACCGACAGCGCTATCTCGAGACCTATTGGAGTGCGTGGGATGGCGTGTGGGTGCACGGTGACCTCGCCAGTGTCGACGAGCAGGGGAGTTGGCGGATCCACGGGCGCTCCGATGACACGATCAAGGTTTCCGGCCGCCGGGTCGGCCCGGGTGAGATCGAGGCCGGGCTGCTGAAGGATCCACGAATCGGCGAGGCTGCCGTCATCGGGGTTCCCGATGCACAGCGCGGCCAGCGCGTGGTCGGGTTCGTCGTCCTGCGCGACACCGCCGTTGACCATGGCGACCTGACGGCAACGGCGGAACAACATATAGGCCGCTCCTTCGCACCGACCCTGTACGTGGTGCAGACCCTGCCAAAGACCAAGAACGGCAAGGTGATGCGCCGCGCGATCCGATCACGATACCTCGGCCAGCCCCAAGGTGACTTGTCCTCGCTCGACCCGGCGACCCCGCTGGAAGATATTCCCACGCAGACGAACGCGGGATGAAACGGCGGCTAGCGGTCCCAGAGGCCGCGTTGCTCAAGCATTTCGATGACGTAGTCCGCGCTTTCGACGATGTGGTCTTCCATCAGCGCCCGCGCGACGCGCGACTGGCGGCGGCTCAGGGCGTCGATCAGTAGCGGATGCTGGCTCGTACTTGCCTCCACCTGCGCCTCGAGCGTTGCGTAGAAGCGGTTGGGCAGTTGGTTGACCACCGACGCGAGAAGGAACGCGAGTCGGTTGGAATCGGCAGCGACATTGATTGCCCGATGAAAGGTGTGACCGAGGCTGCCGATCAGATCCGTGTTGCCCGTTGCTATCGCCCGCTCGAATTTTTCGTTGACAGCTTCAAGTTCCGCGATCTGTTCGGACGTGATCTTTTCGGCCGCGCGCGCCGCCAGTTCGCCGGCCATGTGGGCCTGGGTGGCGAACAGGTCGCGGACGTCCTGGCGGGTGAAGGGGGCCACGACGAATCCGCGACGGGGAAGAAGTCGAACCAGTCCCTCGCCACGCAGCGACATCAACGCTTCGCGCACGGGAGTATTACTCACCCCGACGGCCGCCGCGATCCGGTCCATACGCAGGAATTCACCCGGCTTGAACGCGCCGGACATGATTTGCTCGCGCAGGTAGTCCGCAACTTCCTCGGGAAGTTGCTTGCGGCTGTCGGCGCGTTCGTCACGAGCGAAAAAGTCTTCTGCCGTCGACATATAAAACATGATACGGCGCATCTGTCGGTGTCGAGGCCATTCGTAACGCCGTGACATTGCGGCGCTAGACCATATAATATATTATCGGATCAACACCGCCGTTGTGTGGCGTCGAGGAGATCAAGCAGCAAGCCGTCGGGCGCGACTCGCCCGTGACTACGCGAGCCCAACCCGGAACGAAGCGAGGAAAGAATGACAGTCAGCGACGAACGCGATCTGGAACTTGTCCGCACATCAGCGCGCGAGCTCGCCCGCAAGTTCGACTACGACTACTGGCGCGAAAAGGACGCCAAGGCGGAGTACCCGTGGGAGTTCGTCAAGGCGTTCGCCGATGCCGGCTGGCTGGGTGTCATGATTCCGGAAGAGTACGGCGGACTGGGCTTGGGACTGCTCGAAGCTGGGGTGATGCTGCAGGAGGTTGCCGCCTCCGGCGCCGGCATGAGCGGCGGGTCGGCCATTCACTTCTACGTTTTCCCGCCGGCGCCGATCCTGCGCTACGGGTCGGAAGAAATAAAGCGCGAGTGGCTGCCGAAACTTGCCAAGGGGGAGATCCTGATGGCCTTCGGCATCACCGAGCCGACAGCCGGTGTGGACACCTCCCGCATACGCACCAAGGCCACCAAGGTCGACGGCGGCTGGGTGATCAACGGCCAGAAGGTGTGGATCACCAACGCCCAGAACGCCCACAAGATTCTGCTGGTGGCCCGCACCTCGCCGCGTGATGAGGCCAGACCGTTGGACGGCATCACCCTGTTCTTCACGGACCTCGATCGTGACAAGATCACCATTCGGGAGATCGAGAAGCTGGGCCGGGCCGCAATCGACTCGAATGAGCTGTTCATCGACGACCTCGAGGTCCGCGACGACGAGGTCGTGGGCGAGGTCGGCAAGGGATTCAAGTACCTCATCGACGGGCTGAACCCGGAACGGATCGTCGTCGGTCTCGAAGGCGTCGGCCTCGGCAAGGCCGCGCTCGAGTTGGCGAGCAAATACGCCAAGGAGCGAGTGGTATTCGACCGGCCGATCGGCAAGAACCAGGCGGTGGCGCATCCGCTGGCGGACTCCTGGATCAGGCTCGAGGCGGCCGAGCTCACGGCCATGCACGCCGCCGAACTCTTCGAGGCGCACAAGGAGTGTGGGCTCGAGTCCGCTGCCGCGAAATACCTTGGCGCTGAAGCTGGTTTCGAGGCATGCGATCGAGCGATGTCCACCTTCGGCGGCTACGCGTATTCGAAGGAGTACCACATCGAGCGACTGTGGCGAGAAGTCCGGTTGTTGCGCAATGCGCCGTTCTCGCAGGAGATGGTGCGCAACTACATTTCTTCGAAAGCCCTAGGGCTGCCGAGGGCTTACTGATATGGCGGGGCCGCTGAACGGCGTGCGCGTGCTGGCACTCGCGGGGATGGGTCCCCTGCCGCTCGCCTCGATGTTGTTGGCCGACATGGGCGCCGAGGTGGTACGGATTGTCCGGCCCCCGCATCGCAGCGGGCGCGCGCTGGCCCAGGAAAATGGGCTGCGCCCCGAAGACGACGTGGTGAACCGGCACGTGGGATCGGTGGCGGTGGATCTCAAGGATCCCGAGGGGATCGCGAACGTACTCACGCTTGCCCAGGCGGCGGACGTCTTCATTGAGGGCTACCGGCCCGGCGTGGTGGAGCGGCTCGGCCTGGGGCCCGACGCCGTGCTGGGCCGTAATCAGTCGATCGTGTACGCGCGGCTCACGGGCTACGGCCAGAGCGGCCCACGGGCCCACGACGCCGGCCACGACATCAACTACGTTGCCCAGTCCGGCGCATTGCTCGCCCTGGCACAACCCGGTCAGGCGCCCCAGCCCCCGATCAATCTTTTGGGCGACTATGCCGGCGGTGGTGCGATTGCCGCCTTCGGCATCCTTTCCGCACTCGTGCAGGCGCGCGCCACGGGCCAAGGACAGGTGGTCGATGCCGCGATGGTGGACGGGGTGGCCCTGCTAACCGCCAAACTCCACGGACTGCGCGCCGCCGGGCTGTTTTCCGATGAGCCCGGAACGAATTGGATAGACGGCGGTGCGCCGAGCTACGCCACCTACCGTTGCGCAGACGGCCGGTACCTCGCCCTCGGGGCGCTGGAACCTGACTTCTACCGCGAGTTCATCTCGCGGCTCGGCGTGGATACGAGCGAGTGGCCCGCCCAGGGCGACCGCGCGCGATGGCCACGGTTGCGTGAACACATCGCGGCCGCTATCCGCAGCCGGACCCGTGACGAGTGGGCCGCCGTCTATGCCGGCACCGACGCCTGCGTCACCCCGGTGCTGAGCTTCGAGGAAGCCGCGACGGATCCGCACAATGCCGAGCGCGGCCTGTACCAGCGGGTGGGCGGCGTACTACAACCAGCTCCGGCGCCACGCTTGAGCGCCACCCCGGCGCGTCCGGCCGCCTCGCCGTCATCCGGCAGTGTGAATCTGGACGACTTGCTGCGTGAATGGCGGGCGACGCCAACTCGGGTGGCTCCTGGTGTGATCAACGGTTACTGAACCGGACCTTGACTGGCGGGGCAGGCGTTTGCCAGCCCCGACACACTCGCCAAGCCGAAAACGCCGCGACCGCAAGTTCGGCAGCGATTTCAGTGGGGAGGTCCCGATAGGTTCGGGCCCCGTCGAACTGCGTCATTCGACGCCCGCTCTGCTGCTGATCCCGTCGCTAACAACAACTCTGGTACTCCCACTGCGGTGCGTCTTCACGCCATGACGCGACGAGCTGGGATCGCGCGGCAGGTCGGCCGAAGAAGCAAGTATGAGGCATAATGCGCTAGAGGCTCTCGAAAGGACCAGCCCGTATGGAACCCCTATTGCCGCGCAGTGCCAACGCACAGCGTCAGCAGTTGTCCGAGGATGTGGCCACCTATGTGCGTGAACTGATCATCTCGGGTCGTGTACGCGCTGGAGACTTTCTGCGCACCGAGCCGATTGCCGAGGCGGTGGGGGTGAGTAACACCCCGGTGCGTGAGGGCCTGCTGTTGTTGACCGGTGAGGGTTTTGTGGAACTCGTGCCGCGCCGCGGGTTCATGGTGTCGGCGTTCAGCCGCCAGGACGTGCGGGATCTATTTTGGGCGCAAGCAACGATGGCCGCCGAGCTGACTTCCCGTGCAGCGAAATTAATCTCGCCAAAGCAACTCGATCATCTCGCCGATGTGGTCGCCGAACACGAGAAGGCCATCGCGGCTGGCAACGACCCCGACCGGATCACGGCGCTTGGGCACGAGTTTCACCGCACGATCAACCTGGCCGCGGATTCGCGGCGCCTGTCGAACTTGTTGGGGTCGATCGTCAAACAGCTGCCCAACCGGTTCTACAACAGCATCGAAGGGCATGGTGAGGAGACACGCCGTGATCACCCAGCGATCCTGGAGGCATTGCAGAAGCGGCGGACCAAGGTGGCCGCGACGTTGATGCGTGATCACATCATGTCCAGCGCTGACGAGCTGATCGGCATGCTGGAGAAGCAGGGATTGTGGTCGGCTGAGCAGAAGTCGAGCGCCTAGAGGATTCCGCCGTCGTGCAGGCGGCCGAGCTCGGTGTCGCTGAGGCCGAGCACCTCTGCGAGCACCTGATCGGTGTTTTCGCCGAGGTCGGGCGCGGTTGCGGTGTCGCCGTAGCCGGTGGGGTCGCGCACGGGGGAGCGGGCGGAAAGGACCTCGCCGATCCCGGGTTGGTCGACCTTCGTGATGAGTGCCGGAGCGTCGGGACCCTCGCACTGGGCAGCCACCTCCCGCAGGGTGCGGTACGGGCTCCACAGCGCACCGGCCGCGGTGAGTTCGCTGCTGACTTGCGACAGCGGCCGGGACGCAAACCATGGGCGCAGCACGGCAGCGATGGTTTCCCGGTGCGCGTAGCGGTCCGATTCTGCCCGGAAGTCGGCACCGAGGGCCTCTTCGAGAGCGGCGAAGACCTTGTCGGTGTTGGTGACTGCGCGCAGCGCGTCCCAGTGGCGAGGTGTCAAGGCCACCACCATGATTCGGCCGCCATCTGCGGTTCCGAAGTCGACGCCGAAGCTGCCGTAGACATAGTTGCCGTGCCGGGGCCGGTCGGTGCCGCGTTCGGCGACCTCGGCCAGCCAGCCCATGTTGGCGATGCTGGCAAGGGCGATGTCGGCCAATGCGATCCGCAGAAACGAGCCTTCGCCGTGCCGGTGGCGTCGGTGCAGCGCGGCGAGGAGTCCGGTGGTTGCGGTCATGCCCGCGAGCAGATCCCACGCCGGCAGCACATGATTGACCGGCACTGCGGAGTCGATTGGGCCGGTCAGATGCGACACACCGACTTCGCTGTTGACGGTGTAGTCGACCGCGGCGCGCCCGTCGGCGTGGCCCTCGATGTGCACCTGGATGAGGTCGGGCCGCCGCGCGGACAGTGCCTCATACGACAGCCAGGGTCGACCGACGTTGTTGTCGATCACGATCCCCGCGTCCGGACCCGGCGCGGTGGCCAAGCTGATGACCAGTTCTTGGCCTTGCGGGGCACGGAGATTGATGGCGACCGAGCGCTTACCCCGGTTCAGCGCAGTCCAATACAGGCTGCGCCCGGTGCGTTCGGAGAGCGGCCAACGCTGGTAGTCGGCGGCACCGCCGATCGGATCGATCCGAATCACGTCAGCGCCGAGCTGGCCCAGGGTCATACCGCCGGACGGCCCCGCCACGAAGCTGGCGAACTCCACTACCCGCAACCCGGCAAGCGGGCGCCGGGTCGATTCATTGCTCGTCATGCGACGCCTCCTTAGCTGGCCAGCGCATAATGCCGGGTCGCGGCACTGTCGCGCTGGCGCAGCCTGCCCTGCATGGTCAACACATCGAGATGGGCGCCGATCTCGGTAACCGCGCACAGCTGGTGTTCGAGGGGCAGGTCGTCGAGTCGGTGCGATCGTCGCGTCCAGGGCATCGATTGCGCCACTTCATAAGCCGTGCTGGCGCCGTCGGCGATGCGTTCGCACACGTCGTCGAGACGTCGCTCGTGGTGGCTCAGCAGTTCATCGACGCGGGTGTGGGTGCTCGCGGTGACCGGACCGTGCGAAGGCAGCAGCGCCGCGTCGGGAAGGCACCGGACCAGCTCGAGTGAACTCAAATAGGACCGCAGCGGATACGGCTCGGGGCTCCACTCGAACCCGATGGAGGGCGTGATGCTCGGCAGGATGTGGTCACCGGAGAACAGTGTTGCGGTGGCGCGGTGGTGAAAGACGATATGGCCGCGGGTGTGTCCGGGTGTCGCCACGACCTGCAGCGACCCGTCGCGCAGGGCTATCTCGTCGCCGTGATCGAGCCAGCCGTCGGGCTCTCCGAAGTCGACGTCCGCCCACGCCGCCGAGACATCTCCGCTGGCCACCCGCTTGGCCAAATCTATTGCCCCACAACGGGTCAGTAGCGGACCGTGGTTGGGGAATTCACCGGTGTCGGTGATGATGCTGCTGATGCTGTGGCGTTCCTCGCGCCCCGCGAACAGTGTGCTGCCGAGTTTCGCGCGCCAAGTGTAGGCCTGGGAATAGTGGTCCCCGTGGTGATGAGTGGCAAGGCAGGTGCTGATGTCGTCGAGCGAATAGCCGAGTTTGCTCAACGCATCGGTCATCGCTTGTTCGCTCTTGGCGCCGACCCAGCCCGGGTCGATGACGGTCAGGCCGTCGGCTCCCTCGAGCACGTACGCATTGACGGCGGTGAGTCCGTCGAGGGGAAGCGGTAGCGGCACGCGGTAGACACCCGGAGCAACGAGGTAAGCACCGGGCTCGGTCCAATCTCGCGGTTGGTCTTCGATCGGCGGCATCGACGCTCCTATCGTGTCAGTATTATATATTGATACTGGCGAGCGGCGTGCAGCGCAACGTGGCCTAGGTCACCGGACTTCCTGCGGCGCGGGTTATGGCAGCAGGAGCGTGACGGTTTCGGCCACGCATGCGGGCTTCGAGCCGTTCTCGAGTTCGACGGTGTAGCGGGTGGTCAGTTGCTGGCCCGCCGAGGCGGGACGCAACTCGACGAATTCGGCGGTGGCCCGCACCCGCGCCCCAGCTGGCACGGGAGCCGGGAAGCGGGCTTTGTTCAGTCCATAATTGATTCGGGCGCCGCCGAATTCGAGGCTGAACAGGTCAGCGGCGAACTGTGGGATCAGCGACAACGTCAGGAAGCCGTGGGCAATCGTCCCGCCGAAGGGGCCTTGTGCCGCGCGCTCGACATCGACGTGGATCCACTGATGGTCGCCGGTGGCATCGGCGAACGCGTTGATCCGGTTTTGGTCGATCGTGAACCAGTCAGTGGGCCCGACGGTGGAACGGACGGCGGCGGAAAGATCGTCCAGCGACGTGAATGCCTTCATGCGCCTACTCTCTCGAGGTTGCCGTGCAGCAATAGCGATTTTCCATTTGAATATATAATATGCTCACTATCGTAGAGAGGACAGTAATGAGTCGCTACCGGCGTTTCGACCATCTGCGGGTCGACGGGCCAGACGAGGTGGGTGTCATCGAGCTGGTGCTCGACGGGCCGAACCTGAACGCGGTGAGCGAGGGCGCTCACGCCCAATTGCCGCAGGTATGGCGGGAATTCGACGCGGATCCAGCGGTGAAGGTTGTACTGCTTCGGGGCGAGGGCAAGGGATTCTCAGCGGGTGGTTCCTTCGAGATCGTCGAGAAGATGAGCGACGACTACGAGTACCGGTCGCGGGTCATGCGCGAGGCACGCGACCTCGTCTACAACGTTCTCGACTGCTCCAAGCCGATCGTGTCGGCAATCCACGGTCCCGCGGTCGGAGCGGGGCTGGTGGCGGGGATCCTCGCGGACGTCTCCGTGGTGTCGAAGTCGGCAAAGATCATCGATGGGCACACCCGGCTTGGTGTCGCGGCGGGTGACCACGCAGCGATCTGCTGGCCGCTGTTGTGCGGCATGGCGAAAGCCAAGTACTACCTGATGACGTGCCGTCCACTCGACGGTGCGGAGGCAGAACGGATCGGACTCGTCTCGTTGTGCGTGGACGAGGACGAGGATCTGCTGCCCACGGCGCGGGAGGTGGCGTACGAACTTGCCGCGGGCGCGCCAACGGCGATTCGGTGGACCAAGCAGTCGCTCAACGGTTGGTACCGACAGGTGGCCGGTTCGATCTTCGATTCGTCACTCGCGCTGGAGTTCTACGGGTTCGGCGGTCCCGAGGTCAAAGAGGGGCTGGCGTCCTACCGCGAGCGGCGTAAGCCGAATTTCAACGGTGCGGTACAGGGGAGTGTGACGCCATGACAACCGTCGATCGGCGAACCGAAATCACGGTGGACGGTGACCTGCGCTTGCCGCGACCGGACGAGTTGTTGATTGGCGGGCAGTGGCGGGCGTCGGGCGCGGGTGAGCGGACGCCTGTCGTTTCGCCCGCGACCGGGCATGTCGTCGCCCAGGTCGTGATGCCCGGCGTCGACGATGCCGAGGCGGCCCTCGAGGCCGCGACCGACGCGTTCGGCGGCGACTGGACGAATACGCCTGTGGGACAGCGTGTTGAGGTGGTGGGACGGTTCTGCTCGCTGCTCGAGGGGCGCGCCGAGGAGATCGCGCAGTTGTGGGCGGTCGAGGCTGGTATCCCGGTGCGCTGGGGACGTACCCTGCACAAGTTCGGTGCCGTCGCGGCGTGGCGTGGGGCGTTGCAGGAGGCGGAGCAAGCGTTGGCGCCCGAGGTGCGTGACACATCGGTCGGCAAGGTGAACATCGAATACGAGCCTGTGGGACCGGTGCTGGCGATCATGCCCTACAACGGTCCGTTGCCCACCTTGGGCAGCAAGGTGATTCCTGCGCTGTTGGCGGGATCGACGGTCGTTGTGAAAGCGGCGCCGGAGTCGTCGCTGACCACGCGAGTGATGTCGGAGTGTGCCGTCGCGGCGGGATTCCCGCCGGGCGTGCTGAGCATCCTGGCGGCGGGCGTAGACGTGTCGCGGCACCTCGTCGGTGACCCGCGCGTGGAGCTGATTTCCTTCACCGGCGGCGGCCGCACCGCGTCGCAGATTTTGCGGGACAGCGCAGACAACCTGCCGCGCACTGTGTTCGAACTCGGGGGCAAGTCGCCGGCGGTGCTGCTCGAGGATGTGGACCTGGGCAAGGTCAAGCGCGCACTCGTGGCCGGTGCCATGAGCGGATCCGGTCAGGTGTGCGCGACGCTGTCGCGGATTGTCGTCCCGGCATCACGGCACGATGAGGTTGTCGACATGCTCAGCGACGCCTACAGTTCGCTGCGGATCGGCGACCCGCGATCACCCGACACCGATCATGGCCCGCTGAGTAACCGGGCGGCGTTCGAGCGCACTCGCCGCTTTGTCGAGACGGCGGTGCAGCAGGGCGCCGAGGTGGCCACCGGCGGCCGTATCCCGGACGGCTTCGACGCCGGCTTCTTTTATGAGCCGACGCTGATCGTCGGAGCCGGGGAGAACGACGACATCGTGCAGCAGGAGGTGTTCGGTCCCGTGACGGTGGTGCAGCCCTACACCGACGTCGAGGATGCGGTGCGGATCGCCAACGGCACCGTCTACGGCCTGGCCGGCAGCGTCTTCACGTCTGACCGCGAACGTGGGCTCGAGGTAGCCCGCCGGATCCGTGCAGGGTCGGTGGCGCTCAATACCTTTGGGCCCACGATGGCCGCGCCGTTCGGTGGGGTGAAGAAGTCCGGCTGGGGCCGAGAGTGCGGCCCGGAGGGCATTCGCGAGTTCAGTAGCGTCAAGCAGGTACTGATCGGCTGAGCGATAACGGGATCTGGTGCACTGGGTGTCCATTCTTGACCTGGAGCACATGGGATCCGGGCTGTTGCAAAATCGAACTTCTGCTTTGCGGCCTGTCGGGGCGGGTTTGACCTGGGGTTTCCTGGAGAATGTGTTGATGGCCAAGGGATATCGCCGGGTTGATCGGGATCAGCAGTTTCTGCTGCCGCAGGACATGCGCGATTGGTTGCCGGTGTCGGATCCGGTGTGGCTGGTCATCGGGGTGGTCGAGGGCTTGGACACCAGACGGTTGCATGCCAAGCGCCGTACCGGTGGTGCCGGGCGGGCGGGCTATGACCCGGACATGATGTTGACACTGCTGATCTGGGCGT
>NZ_VLIY01000033.1 GCF_007489285.1 Skermania sp. ID1734 | reverse complement strand
CACCTTCGAACGCCTACTCCCGCGCGTGGACACCCCACCCGACGACGGGCCCGTGCGCGAGCAGTTGATCGCGTTGCTCACCGCCCAAGCCGACCTGATCGAGAACGCTCCCCTCCAGCTGACCACCCTGTCCTGGCTGGCCATGGGATCCATTACCCCCGACCCCGGCGCACCCCCTGACTCGGGCGCGGTCACCTCCCTGCGCGCCCAGGTCATCCGCCGCTACCGCGAACCGTTCGACCACATCCTCACCAGCCCTGAGGCCCGCGCCCACCTCGGTGATCTCGACACCAGCTTCGTCATCATCCAGCTGCTGGGCCCGATCGTCTTCGCTCGCCTGACCGGGCTGCACAGCATCGACCACCACGACTGCGCACGCCTGGTCGACGATTTCCTCACCGCCCACCACAACCACAACACCCGCAAGTAAAACCGACAAAAGCCCGCACGTACGGAGGTCGGGTCAACGGCTCTGGCTCAATTCGGGTGTGAGGGATACCAGAGCCGTTGATCGAACACTCCTGGACGAGGCCGCTGCTGCGTCGTCGTGTCCCGTGTCAAGTAGTTGGCAGGTTTTCGGTCTCGGGGAAAGTTGGGGATCCGAGGGCCGACCAGGCCAGGGTGGATCTGGATCGGCCGGTTCCAAGCGATGGCTTCGTGCGGCCGGACGGTGTTGTGCTCGACCCGGTAGGCGTCAGCGTGCTTCACCACGGCCAAGACGTCATCGATCTCCTCGAGGAACAGTCGCTCGTACTTCAGCGACCCGAAACCGCGTTCGCGCGAGCCGTTCTGGCCCGGCGACCTGACTCGGGTACCGACGTGGCGCAGTTCGGGGTGTGCGGTGACGAACGCCTCGAAGCGGAACGACCGGAACGGGCCGCCGTTGTAGGTCACGATCGTCGCCGCGGGCTCGAGACCACGGCCGGGCTCGCGTGGGCACGTTTCGGCCAGCGGGTGGTCGTACGACTGCTCGTAGTCGGCCAAAGCGCGCTCGATCGCGGTGATCGCGTTCGTGCTGGTTCGCCGTCGGCGACACATGCCAGGGATGCTCGTATTTGCTCCAGTAGTCCCGGCAATCCGCGATACGCCACGTCCCGCCAGCGGTGGTCTCGAACTCACTGAAGTCCAAACGCTACACCTGATTCGGGCCGGTGGGCTCGGCGGCGAACGCAGCCTTGCGGCTGGCGGCAGCAGACCCTCGTCTCGCAGGCACCGCAGCACGGTCGCCTGCGACACCGGGTGCCCGTCGCAACGGCACATCGCCCACACCTTGCGATGGTCGAACCGGACCGCCGCCAGCACTGCAGGTGGGAATTTTCGCAGGTACCAGCAGGAAGTATCCAGGGCCGCCAAGTGGCCGTGATCGCGCGGCAGTCGAGGTTTGGCCTGCGAGGTTCTCGGCTGACTCAGCGTGGGGTATGTCGCACCACCCGGTCTGCGTTCGCGGCGTGACTGAAGAGAGGCGTGACCACTAAGGCCGGGCAAGGTACTCGAAGTCGGACTGTCCGCCGCGGATCCTAACCCCACGATGTGAGCAGGGACCCGTGCTCGATGATCTAGAGAGGATTCCTAGATTTCGACGACGGCAAGCTCTCCTTCGGCATGCAGGGAGCGCAGGCGCTTCTTGTCGAACTTGCCGACCGAGGTCTTGGGCACCTCGGAGACGAAGCACCAACGCTCGGGCAGCCACCATTTGGCGACCTTGCCAACGAGGAAGTCACGCAGATGGGCAGGTGTGGGCTCGCGCCCGTCACGTACGACGATCACCGCGAGGGGACGTTCCTGCCACTTCTCGTCCGGCACCCCGATCACAGATGCCTCGAGCACATCGGGGTGTCCGGCGAGCAGCAGTTCGAGCTCGACCGAGGAGATCCACTCCCCGCCAGACTTGATCACGTCCTTTGTGCGGTCGGTCAGCGTGACGAAACTGCGTTCATCGATCCGACCGACGTCGCCGGTGCGCAACCAACCGTCCTGAAACTTCTCCCCGTCATCCTCTTCGCCGATGTACGAGCCGGTGATCCAAGGTCCGCGCACCTGCAGCTCGCCGACGGCTTCGCCGTCGTGCGGGAGCTCATTGCCCGCGTCGCCGACGATCCTCAATTCCACACCTGGAACCGGACGGCCTTGAGTGGCTCGCAGGCGCCACCGCTCCTGCGTGTCGAGCGATGCCGGCGGACGCGCGACGGTGGCCAGCGGCGAGGTCTCGGTCATTCCCCACGCCTGGACGACCTGTACGCCGTACTTCTCCTCGAAGATCTCCATCAGGTGAACGGGCACGGCGGAGCCACCGCAGGCAACCAGGCCGAGAGAGGAGATGTCGTAGCTGGGGTTGGCCTCCACGAAGTTCAGCACGTCGTTCCAGATCGTCGGGACCGCGCCTGCGACGGTTGGCTTCTGGGCATCGATGAGCCGTACCAGCGGCTCGGCCTGCAGGAACCGGTCAGGCATGAGAAGGTCGGCACCTGCCATGAGGGCGGCATAGACCAGTCCCCAGGCGTTGGCATGGAACATCGGCACAATAGCGAGGATCCGGTCATCGCAGCCGACTCGCAGTCCGTCGGCGGCGCAGGCCGCCATCGAATGCAGGTAGGTCGACCGGTGGCTGTAGGCGACGCCTTTGGGGGTCCCGGTGGTACCGGAGGTGTAACACATGGCGGCTGCTGACTGCTCATCGAGGTCAGGCCAGTCGAACGTCTCGGGCTGAGCGGAGATGAACTCCTCGTAACCCACGACTGTGAGCCCGTCACGGTGCAGCGGGGTGAGGTCCACCCCCCCGGTCACGACGACGGTGTGCACACTGGTGATGTGCGGCAGCACGGGGGCCAGCAGCGGGACCAGGCTTCCGTCGAGAATCACGACCCGGTCCTCGGCGTGGTTGCCTATGTAGACGAGTTGATCTGAGGCGAGGCGTAGATTGAGAGTGTGCAGTACCGCGCCCATCGAGGGCACCGCACAGTAGGCTTCCACATGTTCCTGGTTGTTCCACATAAAGGTTGCGACGCGCTCATCGCCTGTGATCCCGCAACCGCGCAACGCGTTGGCCAACTGGGCGGACCGCCGTCCGATCTCGGCGAACGAGGCGACCTTCACGCTCCCGTCGGGCTGCAAGGTCCGCACGGTTGCCGAGCCATGCACACTCGAGCCGTGGCGCAGAATCGCCGCAGTTGTCAACGGGACGTTCATCATCGTGCTCTGCATAGCATTCCTTGTTGAGAGAGTTGCCTTCGAACACAGCGATCCGGAGACCGAGCGTCCGGGGAAAAGTGGGGCTGTCAGCGATCTGCAGCCATAAGCGAGCTTGAAGCAGACTCCAGGGACTCGACCAGGTCCGACTCCAGCTCTGGCAGCCGGCTAGCCGCCAAAGACATCCCGGCCGCGCGCGCTCGCACATCAACGTCGCGCCGGATACCGGCACGTGCAGTCTCGGTCCATGCCTGCGCACAACGGCTGGCGGAGACGGCGAGTTGAGCGGTGGCGAAGTCGCCGGTCAGGCGTGCGACATCCGCGCAGCCATCGGCGAGCAATCGGCGGAACAGCCCGCCGCCGGTGCCTGCCTTCTCGATAAAAGCGCTCAGGCTGAACAGGAGGATCTCGAGGTCGTCTATCGGAAGATCGGCCCAGGTCCGAACGTCGGCCGCCAGCTGTACGACCGCAGCTAGGCCCTCGGCCCCGGCCGCCGCTGTCGTGAGATCGACGATCCCGGGCTGCGACGGGCGGCGCATACTGGCCGCGGACTGGCGAAATGCCTCTGCCGCTACTTCCGCCACGTCTGGCAGCGCGTCCGGCCAGATGATGCGGTAGGTGCAGTGGCGCGTCGGTTCCGGGAAAGACTTCGAGGACCGCGCCCGAGCCAGCGCATCGAGCGGGACCTCCTGCACCTCGGCGCGGTCATTGTCCACGACAAAAGCGATCCCCTCGGCCTCGTCGTGACCGATCACGACGATATCGTGGCGACTCATCCGCAACTGGACCCGCAGGTACGGCAACTCACCGATGTCGCCCCACACCAGACTGGGTCTGCCTGCTTCGATCTCGTCGAGAACCCATGACCATCCCTCGCGAGGATCGTCGGTCGTGAGAACGTGGACCTGTCCGCCGAGTCGGCGGGGTAGATCGACTTCGAAGTCGGCACCTCGTCCCACCAGGTACAGCGGTGGGACGAGGTCGCTCGACCGGAGGTAGGATAGCCCCACCGCGCCACCGAGCGCGAACACCAGACCTTCGTCGGGCGGTCCATCCCACCCCAGACCATGCCAGTGCAGAAGATCGCGCATCGCGCCAGAGCCGCAATGCCCCGCCATCCGATGCGGGTAGTCCTTGATCAGGGTTCTGCGGGGCATAGGAGTTCCTCTTCGGTGGATCGGCGCACGACGGGGTTCGAAGACTGGATCAGTTGCTCCGGATTCTGTCCAGGTAGGCCTGGCGTATCCTCATGTCGACGTCGTCGAGGAACACCGAGTCCGTGCCCAGGGCCGATCCGAGCCAGGTAGCCAACCGACCGGGGACGAACTTCATCGCGGCGACCATGCCGCCGGCGAGGCGGGTGACACGCACGAAAGAACGCGGATTCTCGATCAGATCGGCTGTCGCTCGAGCGATCTCCTCGGGCTCGGCGTTGCGCAGTCCCTTGGCCCCAGCCGTCCCAGCGACGAGCTCGGTGTTGGTGAACGTGGGCCGGACCGTGGACAGCTGGACCCCGGACTTGCGGTATTCCTGTCGTGCTGCCTCGGTGAACCCGATGACCGCGAACTTGGTGCCGCAATAGGTCGCCAGACCGGGTACGGCGAGCTCACCGGCCAGTGATGCGGTGTTGATGATGTGCCCGGCACGCCGCGGCAGCATCCGTTGGAGGGCGAGTTTGGTCCCGAAGATGACTCCCAGGACGTTGATCTCGACCTGCCGCCGGGTCACCGCGTCGGCTTCCTCGTGGGCGTGCCCGGTGGGCATGATGCCCGCGTTGTTGATCAGCACGTCGAGGGGGCCGAGGCCCCCCTCGACCAGGTCGAGAAATTCGCGGAACGAGTCGGGATCGGTGACATCGAGGCGGGTGACGACCTTCACCCCGAGCTCGACGGCGGCCTCTTTGGCACGTGCCTCGTCGACGTCGCCGATGGCGACGCGGTGGCCTCGTCGGATCAGCTCCTTCGCGGTCTGGTAGCCGATGCCGCGGGCTCCGCCGGTGATCGCCACAGTCTTGGCGGCAGTGTGGGGGATGTGCGTCGTCACTTGCTGTTCTCCTTGTTCAGGCCGAGGCGTTGCCACAGGCCGCGGCCGGCTGCCGCGCGCAATACTCTTTCGGCGATGGCCGCACGCCGGGAGGTGTACGGGTACCACGTGAGTTCCCGTGCCGGGACAGGAATCCGCGGCTCGGTCACCGCCTGGACCCGGCAGTACTTGTGCAGCCCGTAGGCACCGCCGAGCCGCGCACCGATACCCGATGCCTTCCATCCACTGTGCGGCAGTGTGGTGGCGAAGAGGTTGCTGAAGACGTCGTTGATGTTGACCGCACCCGCGTCCAGGCGTTTCGCAATGCGCTGTGCCCGAGCGTGGTCGCGGGTCCACACCGTCGCAGACAGGCCGTACGCCGAGTCGTTGGCCAGACGGATGGCCTCGTCTTCATCCGCGACCAGCATCACCGGGATCGTGGGGCCGAAGGTCTCCTCGGTCATGCAAGCCATCGTGTGGTCGACACCGACCAGGACGGTCGGAGCGTAGTAGTTCCCGACCGCACTCCGGGTTCCGCCGGCCAGGACCCGCGCACCCGCCGCCACCGCCTGGCTGACGTGGCGATCGGCGATCTCGACCTGCCTCGCAGTGACCATCGCACCCACGTCGTCACCTGTCGCCGCACCCTGGGCCAGGGAGCGCACCCTCTGCGTCAGCCGGGCCACGAACTCGTCGTAGATCTCAGCTACCACGTATACCCGCTCGACGGAGATGCAGACCTGCCCTGCGTTGAACAGACCGCCCCACGCGATCCCCTCCACCGCACGAGCAAGGTCGGCGTCCTCCAGCACTATCGCCGGATCCTTACCGCCCAGCTCCAGGCTCACCGGCTTCAGGTGCTCGGCGCAGCGGATCGCGACCGCACGCCCGGTGGCTGTCGAGCCGGTGAACTGCACGAAGTCAGCGGCGTCCACCACCGACGCACCCGCTTCGCCGGCACCCACAACATGGGCCAAGACCGGAGGGGCGCCGATCTCGTGCCAGCCCTCGACGACCCGCGCACACGTCAGTGGCGTCTCCTCCGAGGACTTCGCCAGGACCGCGCATCCGGCAGCCAACGCGGGCGCTGCATCCATGAGGAAGAGGGTGATCGGGAAGTTCCAGGGCGTGATGAGCCCGACAACCGGATATGGGTGGTAGGTCTTGGACAGCCGCTTCGGCAGACTCAACAGACTCGAGGACCTGACCTGCTCGCCAGCGAGAAACCTCTCGGCGTTGTCAGCGTAGTAGGTGATGAATTCGCACGACGCGGTCGTCTCCACGAGGGCATCTGGGCGCACCTTGCCCGTTTCGGCTTGCAGCAGATCGGTGAGCTCGTCGGTGTGAGCCAGGATCCAGTCCCGCCAGCGATGCAACCATCTGGCGCGTTGCCGCGGGCCAGCCTCGACCCACCCGACCTGGGCGCAGCGGAGGTCAGCCGCGACACCGTTCACGGTCTCGCGATCATCCACAGGGACGGTTGCGATCAGCCGGCCATCGGCTGGGTTGCACACGTCCAAGGCGTCCGCTGCGGTCGCCGTGCTCATCGGTCCTCCAGGGGTGAGTGGAACCCACCGGAGATCCCGTCGGGCTGGGTGCGGCTGGTGGGTGTGTCGGTGAAAGCGTCAGCGATCACGTCAGCGCGCTTGAACATCAACGGTCCATAGGTATGCCGAAGCTCGGTCAGGATCGCGTTCAAAGGCAGATCGTCGAAGATGCCGCGCTCGCGGACGTACTCCATATGCTGGGCTCCGTCGGCGGTGAAGGCGTGCAGGAGTGCGTCGCGATCACCGTCGAAATCCACCGGCGGCACACCGAAACGCGCACACAACTCGGTGTTGAACGCAGGCGTCGCCTTCAACCACCGGCCGTCGATGTAGAGACGGCTGTAGCCGTGATAGACGAACAGGTCTGTGCCGCCCATGAGCGCTCGCAGCGCTTCGGTCTGCAGGTGATTGCGGACGTCAGCGAAACCCAGCAGCGCCGGAATCCCTGCCGCTCGGCACACCGCGGTCAAGAGCACCGCCTTCGGGACGCAATAGGCGCGCCCGGACTCGAGGACGAAGCTGGCTCGATAGTGGGCGGGATCGTCCGACACCGTGTAGGGGTCGTACCAGATCTGGTCACGGACGGCGGTGAAGAGGCGATTGGCCTTGTCCCGGTCGGTGCTCGCATCCCCAACCGCGGCGGCGGTGAATGCCCGGACGGACTCGTGCTCGATGTCGAGGAAGTCGGTCGCCCCCAAGAACGCCACCGGTGCCGGATTCATCTGCGCTCCAGGGTGATCGGCAACCCGTCGACAGGAATGGGGAGCGAGGTGTTGTCCCATCTCACTTCATACTGGTCGGGGACCGACCAGGTGTAAGTGCGCAGCATGTGGTGCAGGATCGCCTTGACCTCGAGGGTGCCGAAGTGCAGACCAATGCACTTGTGCACTCCTCCGCCGAAGGGGATCCACCCGAAACGGTGATTCTGGTCCTCACGGCGCGGCTCGCTGAAACGGTCGGGGTCGAAGGTGTCGGGCTCGGTCCAGCACGACTCGTCGAAGTGGTTCACCGCAGGAGCCACGGCCACCAGGGTGTCCGCCGGGATGTGGCGTCCGGCAATCTCCACGTTCTCGATCGTCTTGCGCATCACGATCGGCACGGGCGCCACGAGGCGCAGCGTCTCCTTGATCACCAGGTCGAGAGTCGCCATCGAGTCCAGGTCGTCGATGTCGGGGCGGCGTTCACCGAGTCGGTCGGACTCGGCCCGAGCCCGTTCCTGCCAGGCTGGGTGCTTGGCGAGGAAGTAGGCGGCAGCGGTGGTGGTGATGGTCGAGGTATCGTGGGCCGCCATCATCAAGAAGATCATGTGGTTGACGACGTCCTCATCAGTGAACGCCTCACCGTCGGCCGTGCGCGCATGGCACAGCCCCGCAAAGAGGTCGTCTCCCTGGGCACTTCGAGCCGTCGGCAGATGCCGGGTGAAGTAGTCCTCCAGGAGCGTGCGCCCACGGACTCCGGCGCGCCACCGAGTCCCCGGCAGCGGGAAACGGATGATCGAGCTGGCTGCGCGCACGGTGGCCACGAAGGCGTCGTTGATGGCGTCAGTGTCCTCGCTCCCTCCCCGACCTGCCATGAAGACCTCCGTTGCGACGTCGAGAGTCAGGGCCTTCAACAGTGGGTAGATGCGCGTGGACCGGCCCGCTGTCCACCTGCGGATGCTGGTCTCCAGCGTCGGGCCGAGCTGGTCGACGTAGCCGGCGAGCCGGTCGCGGGTGAACGCCTCCTGCATGATCCGCCGATGCATCCTGTGCTCGTCGAAGCTCATCAGCATCAGGCCCCGGTGAAAGAAAGCATCGATGAGATAGGTCCACCCGTCCTGGGAGAACGACTTCGCCTTGGTCGTCAGCGCCTCCTGTGTGGCATCCGCGCCCGCCACCATCACGATTCTCGTGCCGAAGGCGCCCATCCACCAGACCGGTCCGAAGCGTTGGTACCTGGCCCGGGTGAAGTTGGAGCCGAACCTGATGTAGTCCAGGGTGTGACCGAGCAGAGGCATGCCCGCGGTCCCTCGGACGGGCTCGAGCCCCGACCCCGCCGGGGGCGGGGCGAGCTCACGAACAGGCCACTGGTCGCTGACCCCTAGCAGGGTCGCGTCGGCCCGACTCGGCAATGGTGCCAGGAATACCGACGAGAGCCGCTCACGACCCTTCGCCAGCGGGAGCTGGATGATGTTCGTCACTGACGTTCCTTTCCGAAATGTGGGCCCGTACTCGCTGTTGTCGTACCATCGCCGCCAAGGGACCGATCACCTCAGACAGAGCCTGCGAGCACCAGTTCGGTCCGGCCAATGGGGAGTCGCTGCGTGATGACCCGCTTGCTGAACATGAAGTGACGGGGCCGGTTGATGCAGTCGGCGGCGATGAGCTCGCCCGCACGCAGGTAGAAGCAGGTGAAGTCGCGGTCCCGGGTCGGGTCGCCGCTGAGGACGACTTCGTCGTACCCGGTGTTGAGACCGGCGATCTGGAGCTTGAGATCGTATTGATCCGACCAGAACCATGGAAGCGCCGCGATCATCTTGGACTTGCCGCAGACGGTCGCGGCCGCCACCTTGGCCTGCTCACCCGCACTCGGCACGGACTCCAGGCGTATGCGACGGCCGTAACGGGCCATGTCATGGCTGGCGCAGTCCCCAGCCGCCACGATGTCGGGGTCGCTGGTCCGGGTCTGGTCGTCGATCACGACGCCGTTGTCGACGACCAGACCCGCGGCGGCGGCGAGCTCGGTGTTCGGCTCAACGCCGATACCGACAATGACGAGGTCGGTGGGAATTGATTCGCCACTGGACAGGAACACCTCGCGGACCCTGCCGTCACCTGATAGAGCTTCGACCAGCGCGCCCGTCCGGATGTTCACGCCCTCCTCCCGGTGGATCCGGTCGAAGAACGCCGATACAGCGGGGGCGGTGACCCGTTCGAGGACGCGCTCGGTCGCCTCGAGCACGGTGACCTCCAGACCGAGCGCACGCAATGAGGCGGCCGTCTCCAGTCCGATGTAGCCGCCGCCGATGATCACAGCCCGACACCCGGGGCTGGTGGCCTCTCGGATCATCTCGACGTCGGCAGCGGTGCGTAGGTAGTAGACGCCGACCAGGTCGGCCCCCGGGATGGAAAGCCGTCGAGGGCGGGCCCCAGTGCACAGCGCGAGCTTGTCGTAGGGCAGCGCGTCGCCGGTGCTCAACACGAGATGACCAGCCGAGCGGTCGATCGCCTCCACCTTCGCATTCAGGAGTTGGATCCCCTGCTCGGTGTAGAATTTGGCGCTGCGGATCGCGAGTTCGTCGAGTGTGCTCTTCCCCGCCAGGTAGGCCTTCGACAGCGGCGGGCGTTGATAGGGCAGCGCCGACTCCTCGCCGATGAGGACGATCTCACCGGTCCACCCTTCCTGGCGCAGACTGGCCGCGAGTTGGGCCCCGGCATGGCCGGCCCCGACGATGAGGGCCCGCTGCGAGGTCATGCGCTGGATTTCGGGGTGAGGCGGACCATCATCTTGCTGATGCCCCTGACGAAATTGGACTGCACGTACTCTGGCTCGCCGACGACCTCGATATTGTCGAAACGGGGAAGCAACTCCTCCCACAGGATCCGCAGCTGGAGCTCGGCCAGCCGGTTGCCCATACAACGATGGACGCCGAAGCCGAAGGAGATGTGGTTGCGGGCGTTGGCCCGGTCGATGATGAACTCATCGGGCCGTTCGAACACGCGCTCGTCGCGGTTGCCCGAGGCGTACCACATCACTACTTTGTCGCCCTTGCGGATGAACTGCCCGTTCAGAATGGTGTCGGCCTTGGCGACCCGGCGCATATAAGCCAGCGGGGTTTGCCACCGGATGATCTCCGAGACCATGTTGGGGATCAGGTCGGGGTTTGCCTTCAGCTTCTCGAACTGATCGGGGAAGCGGTTCAGCGCAAGAACACCGCCGCTCATCGAGTTGCGGGTCGTGTCGTTGCCTCCGACGATCAGCAGCACGAGGTTGCCCAAGAATTCCATCGGGCGGTCGATCAGGTCCTTGGTGTTCTCGTTGCTCTGCAACATGGTGATCAGATCGAAGCCGGGTTCCTCCCCGGCAGCCATCCGCGCTGCCTTGTCGTGCCAGAGAGCGCTGAGACCTCGCGCCATGTCGCGCATGCCGGGGAACACCTCGTCGTTGTCCGAGGGCCCGCCGTTGGCTTGCTCCAGCGACGTCGCGAGATCTGACCAGTAGACGAGCTTGCGACGCTGCTCGTACGGGAAGTCCAGAAGGGTGGCAAGCATCCGAGCGGTCAACTCGATCGAGACGTTCTGCACCCAGTCGAACGGCTGATCCACGGGCAGGTCGTCCAGCACCTCCTGCACACGCGATCGAATCAGCCCCTCCATCTCACGCAGGTTCTTCGGCGCAACAACGCCTTGGACAGCGGCCCGCTGCGCGTCGTGGCGTGGCGGATCCATCGCGATGAACATCGCGATATCAAGGAAACGAGGCGGGGCCCCGATGACAATGAACGGCTCGGCGGAGAAGAGCTCGTGGTTCTTGTCCACGGCCACGATGTCGGCATGCCGCGTGACAGACCAGAACGGACCGAACGCACTGTTGGGCTGGTAGTGGACCGGCGCCTCGTTGCGCAAGCGCTCGAAGTAGGACTGCCAGCGCCCCTGGCGATAGAGAAAAGGGTTGCTGAGGTCGATGTCGGCGAGCTCGACGTCCTCGACCGGCGGGATAGGACTCTCGACGAAGAGCTTCTCTCCGTTCGTCCCGGTCACCCATCGCCGGGTCTTGTCATACAGATGCGCGCCCTGGATCTGCAGATCCATCGGGATGGTCGACTGAACCTTGGCGGTGATTGCTTCAGGAATCTTCATCAGGTCTTAACCGTTTCTCGCCGTCACATCTGGAATTCGGGTAGTTCGACGATCAAGCCGTCCCACGCCGCCGACGCCGCCATCTGGCAGGACAGCCGGGAGGTCGGCTGGCGCTCGGGGTTCATCGCGAGCATCTCCTCCTCCTCGGGACCCGAGAGGCCGACCTGCTCGGACCATTGCGGATCGACGATCACATGACAGGTACCGCACGCGGCTTCGCCTCCGCAGTCGCCGTCGATGCCGGGCACCGCGTTGTTGGTCGCGACCTGCATCAGCGACTGCCCTTCCTCGATGGGCGCCTCGTGCTTCTGGCCATCGTGGGAGACAAAGGTGACAACTGCCATAGCCAACTCCTGGATACGTCGTCCTCAATGTGAACTTGGTCAAAGTGTTGTCGAAGACGAGCGCGGCGGCTATGTTCGGCAGAGTCAGAAACTTGTGAATTCGGCTCAAAGGGACCAGGGTGAACCTCAACGACGAGGGTGTGCCTCCACTCATGTTCGCGCAATTGCTCGAGAGCCAAGCACTCGACTCAGACGCTGTCGCGCGGCTTCGCAACATCATGGCTCGCGAAGGAATCGACGAGACGACGTTGATCCAGCGGAACATCCAGGCCCCGATACGGTGGTTTCGCGAGGTGTACCCCGCACTCGATGTCGACCAGGCAACTACGCTCGGCTTCGCGTTCGCCGAGCAGGCTCAGTTGACGTCCTTTGGCCCGTTGAGCTTTCCTCTGGTCAGTGCAGGTTCGGTAGCCGAGATCGTCGAGCTGCTCACCTATCTGCCTTTGATCTCGACGGCCCTCAGCCCACAGTTCCACCCAGGAGACGAGGGGCTTACTGTGGGGCTCAGCGCACATACAGGCGATCCGGCCCTGAACTGCCTGGTCGTCGCGTACAGCGGGTCGGCGCTCCTGCGCCTGCTTGACATGCTCGCTGGCGATGTGCCGACCGTCACCCTCCATCTGAGCTGGTCGGCGCCGAACTTTCTGGCCAATCATGAGGACGCCCTAGCTGGGCGCCTGTACTTCGACGCTCCGACGTCATTCCTTCGTGTCCCCGCGGATACCCTCAACGAGGTATGTAGGTTCTCCGATCCCGTCGCCTATCGCCTCGCCATCGTTGATCTGCAGCAAACCCTCGAACAGCGAAGCAGAACCACGTCTTTCTCGGAGAAGGTGCGACGGCTCCTGGAGGAGGATCCCGGCAAACGAAGTAACGACTGGGTCGCACACGAGCTCTCGATATCCCGTAGCACACTCAAGCGGCGCCTGTCCGAGGAGGGGACCACCTTTCGCGAGTTGCGCGAATCATTCCTGCGTGATCGTGCGATGCTGCGGCTGCTCGACCGATCGATGTCGGTGAGTGAGATCGCTGCGGATCTCGGATACAGCGACCTCGCCAACTTCTCTCACGCCTTCAAGCGGTGGACTGGTCGCTCTCCACGCGAATTTCGGCACGAATAACCTACCCGTCCCGCCGCTGGTATAAAAAAGGCTGCGCGAAGTGGTGGACTTCGGATCAGCCTCGAACATGCACAGTGATCAGCGAGTCATATTGAATACTAGCTTGCCCGACCGCGGCGCCCAACTATCGGCTGTCCGCCAGATGTCGGCGCATGTTCGGCCCGTCCAGGGCGATGATCTCGGCGCCGGCGACGATCCGGTTGAGGATCGATTCGGCGATGACCGCGTCCTGGAGCGACTTGTACCAGTCCGGCGGATCGAACTGCGAGGTCACCAGAGTCGAACCTCGACCTTCACGAGCGGCCAGGATGTTGAGCAACTCGGCCGCGGTGTGCGCAGCCACCGGCGTCGTCAGGAAGTCATCCAGGACCAGCAGGTCACAGTTGTGCAGATCCGTCAGGAAATCCAACCGCCGCTGCGAGGTCGGTTCCAACACGGCGAGCCGGTTGGCCAGATCGTCGAGCCGGAAGAACCTCGCGCTGTAGTACTTTCGGCACGCGGCATTGAGCAGTGCCAGAGCCACATAGGTCTTGCCCACGCTGGACTGACCGAGCACGACAAGATTGCGGGTCGACTCGATCCATTGACAGCTGGAAAGCCGTGCGATTAGCTCCCGATTGAGGTTGCGGTCAGCCAGATAACGGATCTCTTCTACGCAGGCATCAGGGTTTGGCGTTCTGGAGGCCTTGAGTAGTTTCTGGGTCCGACGTTCCTGTCTGGCCGTGATCTCCTTATCCAGCGCGTGGAAGATCTTCTGGGAGAAGGTCCACTCGTCGCAGGCGGGATCGTTGGCCAGCTCGATGACGGTCTGCCCGAACGCGGTCATACGCAGCTGCGTGAACAACGGCATGTCCGCGTCGGTGAGGTGACGATCGATCACTTGGCCCCTCCCTCATCCGTCAAGTCGGCTCCGGTGGCTCCGGTCAAGGCAGAAAGGCTGAACTGCTCGGGCCCGGCCAGATGCGCCCCGGTGGTGTCGCGCTGTCCCGCCGGTGGCGCTACCGACGCAGCAGTCGCTGGTTCCGCCGCGGTGGTCGGTCGTGCGGCGGCCTGGGCCCGCAGCGCCGCCAGGCGTTGCTTGACCGCGGTGTAGGAGATCGCCCGTCGGGTCTGTTCGGAGACAAGTTGCCCGCAAGCCCGCTCGAGGAGTTGTTTGTCGCTCTTCCCCAGGGCGAGGATGTTCTGGCACGAGCGGTAGCCCTGGGCCTCGATGCGTTGCCGGTCGAGCAGGTCGCTGATCGCGGCCACGGTGCACGGACCGACCTTGTGGGCCTGGCGCACGAAGTACGCCCGGGACCACAGATCCGAGGATTGCAGATGCTGGGCGGGCACGTGCTCGGGGTCGGTGACGTACGAGTGCCGGCGCCCGGAGACGGCATGGGAGGCGATGACTTCTCCGTCGCACATGATTGCGAGTGTTTCGCCGGTGATCTTCACATCGACGAGCTGACCGGCGAAGGTGTGGGGCACCGAATACTTCACCGTCGCGATCTCGACGTGGTAATCCCTGTTGACCTTGGATTTCCTCCAGGTCACCGGCTGCCACCGTGCGTCGGGCAGCGCCAGCAGTTGTGGCTGCTCGTGCTCGGCGAACAACTCCCGCCGGCTGATCTTCTGTCCGCGGAACGGGATGCGGTCATTGATCTGATCGACCTGGACGTTGATGGCCTCGCCCAGGTCGTCCAGGCTGGCGAACCGGCGGTCGGCGAGTCGGCCGATCACCCAGTTCGTCACGATCTTGACCCCGGACTCGACGTGCCCCTTGTCGCGGGGCCGCACCGCTCTGGTGGGCACCGCGGCGGTGCGGTGGTACTCGAGGAAGTCCCGGTAGGCGTGGTTGACCTCGCGGGCCCTGTCCCCGCGTGTGATCTGGTTCGACGCGGTCGAGGTGTTATCGGGCACGACCACTTGCGTGACGCCGCCGAAGTACTCGAATGCCTGCACGTGGGCATCGAGCCAGTTCGCTGCCTTCTCGTCCAGGCATCCGCAGGCGAAGACCATGCCCGAGTACGGCAGCGATGCCACGAACACCGACACCCGGGTCCTGCTGCCGGTGACCGGGTCGAAGATCGCCATCGTGGTGCCGGCCCAGTCGACCTGCATCGTGTGCCCGGGTACGTGCGCGATCCGCATCGTCAGATCGTTGACCTCGACGTACTCACCGATGATCTGGCAGAACCGCTGGTAGCTGTAGTGCCGCTGCCCCGGCGCCCCTTCGGTTTCCAGGTAGTTGGCCCACAGCACCCGCAGTGGGAGCTTCTTCTTGCCTGAGCGCTTCTTCACCGCGGCGGCGACATCGAACATCACGAAATCGATTGAGGCGTTCTTTCGCCCATCGGTGAACAAGGCGTCGATCTCCTCGGCGGTCAACGCCTCGATCTGGTCCTCGGTGGTCAGCTCCCGTTCACCGCAGATCTTCTTCGCTTTGGCGATCGTGCGGTGCGAGCATCCTGCGATCGCTTCGATCTCCCGGTACGACCTGCCTTGCAGCAACTGTGACATCACCAATCGGTAATCAGTCACCCGTGCCTCCTGTTTCGGGTTCACGCGCAGCCGAATTGCCACGCGTGAACCCAAGACGAGCACATCGCCTCGGCTACCGCTACCGGATGCTCATACTCGCGCTACCCGATCGTCAGAACCGTGCTACTCGAAACGCGTTCCTAACACACGGCCGTGTTCCAGCGACGGCTGGATCCTCCGTATCCTCGCCCTGCAAGGCGCGGACCTGGGCAACCGCATGTTCAGCATCGACCTCGCCGAAGAAGCCCGGGGCGGGCGCGGTCACCCGCACCTCGAAAGTCGCGCGCACCACCCTCTACCGGCACTTCGGCAGCAGCACCCACCTGCTCGCGGCCACCTTCGAACGCCTACTCCCGCGCGTGGACACCCCACCCGACGACGGGCCCGTGCGCGAGCAGTTGATCGCGTTGCTCACCGCCCAAGCCGACCTGATCGAGAACGCTCCCCTCCAGCTGACCACCCTGTCCTGGCTGGCCATGGGATCCATTACCCCCGACCCCGGCGCACCCCCTGACTCGGGCGCGGTCACCTCCCTGCGCGCCCAGGTCATCCGCC
>NZ_VLIY01000032.1 GCF_007489285.1 Skermania sp. ID1734 | reverse complement strand
GCACCGCGACCGGCACATCCAACGGGTCCGGCAGGAACGTTCCCAACCAGCGCACCGTCACCAGTTGTAGGCCGTACCCGAGTTTCGAATAGTCACTGCGGCGCCGACTGATCAGCTCCAGATCGGCGTCATCCAGAAAGGCGAATCGGTCCAGGTCCTCACGGGTCGGAATCCCGGTGAACCGCCCAAACGCCCGCGCCTGTTCATCGGATAGGAACTCCACCGGCACAGCCGCACACCGTACGCCCAGCAATCAGGTCCTGGCGTGACTTTTCGTTCCGTTGTTCCTCACGGGCCGGTTATGTAAGCCAGTTTCTCCGATGCGTCCCGCGAGTACCTGCGCTTGAGGTCGTGGCCGAGCCGCTGATCGACCGGGGCGTGAACGTCGAGGACGCGCGCAGCCGCGCCGCAGATCTACTGTCGCGACTACAAATCGCTAGCACCATGTGGGCGCTCCCGCCGGCTACCTTCTCCGGCGGCGAGCAGCAGCGAGTCAACATTGCCCGCGGCTTCATCGCGGACCTGCCCCTCTTGTTGTTGGACGAGCCCACCGCCTCCCTCGACACGGGGAACAAGCAGGTCGTGATTGAGCTCATCGCGGAGAAGCTGGAGGTTGGAGCCGCGGTGCTCGGAGTGTTCCATGACGCGGAGGTTCGCGAGATGGTCGCCGACCGCGTCGTGTTCGTGGAGGACTTCTCGCCCTCCGGCCATCCATGTGCGGTCACCGGGCGCCGCTTCGCCGCGCCCCTGACGTTTCCGTCGACGGAGGTCCGCGATGAGCGGTGAGCTGGTTCTCGACAACGCGCGGCTCGTCCTCCGCGATGAGGTGGTGCTGGGCGCGGTGACGATTCGCGATGGACTGATTCACGACCTGGAACGTGGCCGCGTCGGAGTCGGAGAGGATTTCGACGGGGACTATCTGATCCCCGGGGCAGTCGAATTGCACACGGATCACGCGGAGTACCACATGCGTCCGCGGCCGGATGTGGAGTGGGAGCCGACTGCCGCGGTACTCGCCCACGACGCGCAGATGACCGCAGCAGGGGCGACGACTGTGCTCGACGCGGTTCGTCTGGGGTCCGGGCCCGACGATGACGCTGCGGCCACCGCCAGGGCCGCGCGACGTCTGACCGAGGCCATCATCGGCACACGACAAGCCGACGTACTTCGCGCCGATCATCTCATGCACCTGAGGTGTGAGATCTCGGCGCCGGATTGCCTGGAGCAGTTCGAGTCGTACGCCGATCACCCGCTCGTGCGGCTGGTCTCCCTGATGGACCACACGCCACCTCACCATAAGCCCCGCCGTACACCTGTTCCCGACCAGACACTCCCCTGCCATCCATTCGCGCCCAACACCCCCGTCCATTGCAGTCACCCATCCGCACCCCGACCCCGCTCTAGCCATCTGACCAACAGCAAGACCAAGACCAGATCAACCACACACCTCTTGCACTAAGGTAATGCGTTAGTAAAGTCTGCTCGCATGTCCGGATGGCCGGGGCTATGGTGAGCCCGTGATGTCGCTGCACAAGCTGACTGCGGGTGACGGGTACACGTACCTCACCAAGCAGGTCGCAGCGATGGACGCCACCGACAAGGGCCGCACGCCACTCGCGGACTATTACCTCGCCAAGGGTGAGGCGCCGGGGCGGTGGATGGGCCGGGGCCTGGAGGCCCTGTCGGAGCCGCCTCACTCCCCCAATGCCGTTCGCCCGAACTACTTCCCGCCCGCCCGTCCCGACGTCGACGCTCGGATCGTCGAGCCCGGATCGCATGTCACCGAGGCGCAGATGAAGGCGCTGTTCGGTGAGGGTCGCCACCCCAACGCTGATGCGATCGAGGCCGCGTTCACCACCGCGACCGGGTCGGCGGCCGGCGCTCTGGAGGCGTCGAAGCTGGGCCGGGAGTTCGCGATCAACACCGCCGACGCCCCCCAGTTCGTGCAGCGTCTGGCCGAGAAGTTCCGCGACCACAACCTCGCCAACGGCAACCGGTGGTGCGACGCGATCGACCCCGACGAACGGGCCCGACTGCGCACCGAACTGGCCACGGAGATGTTCACCGAGGCCCACGGTCGTCCCCCCGCCGATGACCGTGAGATCGCCGGGTTCATCACCACCGCCTCGCGCCGGCCACCGTCGTCGGTCGCCGGATACGACCTCACCTTCTCTCCGGTGAAGTCGGTGTCCGCGCTGTGGGCGATCGCCCCTCGCTCGGTCGCTGAGGAGATCGAAGCCGCGCACAACGACGCCGTCGCCGACGCCCTGGCCTTCATCGAGAACAACGTTGCCCTGTCCCGGGTGGGCACCGGGGGTGTGGCCCAGGTCGACACCGACGGCCTCATCGCGGCAGCGTTCACCCACCGCGACTCCCGCGCCGGTGACCCCGATTTGCACACCCACGTCACCGTCTCCAACAAGGTGCGTGTGACCGACCGGGCAACCGGTCTCAAGCGGTGGCTCGCGCTCGACGGGCGTCCGCTGCACAAGGCTGCGGTCACCGCGTCTGAGATCTACAACAGCCGCATGGAAGCCCACCTGCGGCGCCGCGTCGGGGTGGATTTCGCCGAGGAAGCGGGCCGCGACCGGGGCAAGCGGCCGGTCCGGGAAATCGTCGGTGTTCCGACCGATCTGATCGAAAGATGGTCGTCTCGCCGCGCGGCGATCGAAGCCCGTACCGACGAACTCTCCGCCCAGTTTCAGGCCGACCACGGCCGCGAACCCACCTCGACCGAGGCGTTCGATCTGGCGCAACGAGCCACCCTGGAGACCCGCACCGCCAAGCACGAACCACGCTCGCTCGCCGAACAACGCGCCGCCTGGCGCAGCGAAGCACTGGCTGTGTTCCGCGGCCGATTCTCCGACCGCAGCGGCGAACAAGCCTTGGCGCGGATGCTCGCCGACACCACCCGAACGCCGGTGGTGTTGCGCACCGAACCGCTCACGCAGACCGAGGTGCGCGACTACGCGGCCACCGTCCTGGACACCGTCTCCTCCGGGCGTGCCCGCTGGCAACGCCCCCACATCCGCGCCGAAGCCGAACGCCTCCTGCGCGGCGATCAGACCCTGGCCCCCGAGACGATCAGCGGCGCGGTCGAAGCCATCACGAGCGCGGCTCTCGGCCCCGACATGGCCATCTCGTGCGCCGCCGACCGCCTCGACGGCGACCTCAACGAACCCGCCGTGCTGCGCCGCGCCGACGGCGCCAGCGTGTACACCACCCACGAGACAGACCTGTTCACCACCGAGGCGATCCTGGCCGCCGAGACCCGCATCATCGCCGCCGCCCGCCGCACCGACGGCATGACGATCAGCCCCGACACGGTCGACATCGCGTTGCTCGAGCAGGCCGCCAACGGCCGCGAACTCAACGCCGGACAGACCGCCATGGTCCGCGAACTCGCCACCTCCGGCCGCCGCGTGCAGGTCGCACTCGCCCCCGCCGGCACCGGCAAGACCACCGCCATGCGCACCCTCGCCACTGCGTGGAACGGCGACGGTCGCACCGTGATCGGCCTCGCCCCCACCGCCGCCGCAGCAGCGGTCCTGCGTGAAGAACTGGGCACCGAAACCGACACCGTCGCCAAGCTCGTCGACGTCGTCACCAAGCACCGCGACGGCCGCGCCACCGACGTCCCCCGCTGGCTGGCGAACCTCGACCGCGGCAGCCTCGTCGTGGTCGACGAAGCCGGAATGTCAGGCACCGCCGACCTCGACACCCTCATCTCCCACGTGCTGTCCACCGGCGCCAGTGTTCGGCTCATCGGCGACGATCAACAGCTCGCATCCATCTCCGCCGGAGGGGTGCTGCGCGACGTCGCGCACGAGACCGGGGCACTGACCCTTAGCGAGGTCGTCCGCTTCTCCGACCCCGCCGAAGGCTCAGCCTCTCTCGCGCTGCGTGAAGGCGATCCAGCTGCGCTGGGCTACTACGCCGACCACCATCGCATCCACATCGCCGCCGACTCCGTCGCCGCCGACCAGGCCTACGAGGCGTGGACCGCTGACCGCGCCTCCGGCCTGGACAGCGTGATCCTCGCCCCCACCCGCGAGACGGTCAACGCGCTCAACGAACGCGCCCGCGCTCAACGTCTCGCCGAGAACCGGGCCGCGTTCCGGCCGTCCCGGCGCCGCGAAGTCACCCTCGCCGACGGGCTGTCGGCCTCGGCCGGCGACATCATCTGCACCCGCCTGAACAAGCGGTCACTGCGACTGTCAGCGACCGACTGGGTCCGCAACGGCGACCGCTGGGCGGTCACCGAGGTCGCCGCGGACGGGCGCATCACCGCCAAGCACCTCGACCTCGGCCGCACCCTGGTGCTGCCCTCCGACTACGTCGCCGAGAACGTCACCCTGGGCTACGCGAGCACCATCCACGCCGCCCAGGGCATGACCGCCGACACCTGCCACGTCGTCGGCTCGGACATGCTGTCGCGGCAACTGCTCTACGTCGCGATGACCCGCGGCCGCCGCGGCAACCACGTCTACCTCTCCACCGCCGAGACCGACCCACACAAGGTCACCACCCCCAAGGCCCGCACTCCCGACACCGGCCTCGAGGTGCTCACCGGCATCCTCGGCCGCGACGACGCGCAAGCCTCGGCCACCACCACCGCCCGCGAGGCACTCGACCCGTTCCGGCGTCTCGCGGCCGCCGCGCACGCCTACGACGACGCCCTCGGCGCCGGCGCCGAACACCACCTCGGCGCGGCCCGCATCACCGAGATCGAAGCCGCCGCGACCGGCGCGCACCCCGGCCTCACCGACGCCGCGGCGTGGCCGGTGCTGCGTAAGCACCTGGCCACCATCGAAGCCAACGGCGGCGACGCCGTCGCCGAGGTGCGCGCCGCGATCGCCGCCCGAGAACTCGACACCGCCGCCGACCCCGCGGCCGTCCTCGACTGGCGCCTGGACCCCTCCGGCGTGCACTCCGCAGGCCATGGGCCGCTGCCCTGGCTGCCCGCCATCCCCACCGGACTGACCCACCGCCCCCGCTGGGACACCTACCTGGCCGCCCGCGCCGACCGCGTCGCCGACCTGTCCCACCAGGTAGCCGCGGCCGCCGCCGAATGGACTCTGGCCGACGCCCCCCGGTGGGCTCGACCGCTCCTGGCCGCCGAGGCGCCCACTGACCTCATTGCCGATCTTGCGGTGTTCCGCGCCGCGACCGGAGTCGAGGACACCGACCGCCGACTCACCGGACCCGACCAATACGCCGCCGCCCTGCGCCGCGCGCAACGTCGCCTCGACGAGCGTGCCGCGGCCGTCGTCGACACCTCCACCGACGTCGCCCGCTGGGACGGCCTGGCCGACGCGATCGGCCCGCACCTGCGCCGCGACCCGTACTGGCCCGAACTGTGCGAGCAGCTCTCCGCCGCAGCCCGCGCCGGTATCGACGTCCCCGCCCTCGCCGTCGACGCCGCCGAGCAGGCGCCGCTGCCCACGGAGATGCCCGCCGCCGCCCTGTGGTGGCGGCTGTCCGGGGAACTCGCGCCCGCCGTCCTCGACACCACCAGCACCGACATCACCCCCGACTGGATCGACGACGTCGCCGCCGTCCTCGGTGAGCGGGCCGCGACTGCCGTCATCACCGACCCCGCATGGCCGTCACTGGTCACCGCAGTCAGCGCCGCCAGCCGCACCGGCTGGACTCCACGCGACCTGCTTGCCACCGCCGAAGACCTCCTCCACGGCGGCGTCGAGGGCGACCACGCCGACACCGTCCGCCTCGACGAATACGCCCGCGCACTCACCTGGCGCATCGACCTGCTCGCAACCGCCCCCACAGCGCCGGTCGTCGACGTCGTCGACGCGCCGCTGTCACCCGAGGCAGAGGAAGCCGCAGCCACCGCCGCCGGCGTCGGCCCCGACACCCACCCCGACCACGACGTCACCGTCCCCGCCGATACCGGCGTCGACGACGACTACCTCGCGGCCCTGCTCGCCACCGAACCGCCACCCGACGCTGACCTCGGCGCACCGCCACCGGAGGTCGACCACTACGACGAGCTGGCGTTCGACGACCTCACCGACGCGCGTCCGATCGCCCCGCCTGCACTGTCTGACGACGTCGCGGTGCTCATCGCCGATCGCTACGAGACCCTCGCCCAGCTCGACGAGGCCACCCGCGAGGTCGCCGCCGTCCGCGATTCGCTGACCTACCCCAACACCGGCCCACACGAGACCGCGGCACTGCCCCGCATCCTCGAGCTCCGTGCCCGCCAAGACGCCCAGCGTGAGACCGCGGTCGCGTTCGAACGCGCGCACGCCGAATGGGCCGACGCCGACCACGACGTCGAAACGCTGCTCACCGACCGCGATGATCTGCTCGACCTCGCCGCCGAGGCGCGGCTGTCCGGCGACGTCGACACCGCGGTGCGACACGAAGCCGACGCCGAACTGCTCACCCTGCGCATCACCACCGCCCAGGACTACCTCGACACCGCCACCACCCGCCTGGCCGCTGCCCGCGACGCCTACAACCAGGTGTGCGCCCAGACCGGCGGCCCGGTCACCGACCGCGACATCGACACCGTCCGGCTACTCGCCCAGGAACTCGACCGCGGTGCCCTCGATGACGCCCGCGCCCACCGCGACACCCTCGCCACCCGCGCCTGGCGCTTGGAAGCCAAACTCGCGCGCCGTCACGGCAATCAGGCCACCCACCTGCGCGACATAGATTTGCCCGACACCGCGATCGACCATGACATCCCCGCCGCGGACGACGTCGTGGTCGCACCACCTGTGCCGGACCTGGTCGGTGTCCGGGCCGTCACCGACGCGGAACTGGCAACCCGCGAGCGCACCGCATCCCAGCAGTTGGCGCGCCTGGACGCCGACCGCGCCGAACTCCACCGGTTCGATCCCGACCGCGGCCACGCCACCGCCGCGGTGCGTGCGGCCCACGAGCGGCTGCACGAGTCGGCCGCCCGCGCGCAGGCAGCGCTCACCGCGGCCGCCGACGCGACCGACGCCGAGAACGCACACGCCCGCATCGCCGCCGACGCCGCGGCGATCCGCCGTGTTCTTGACAGTGCCCGCCGGCGAGACCGCCCGGCGCTGCACGACCAACTCACCGCGCTCACCGCCCAGCACGGGACCGCTGCCCAGCGCGCCGACCTCGCTCGTCGCGCCGCCGACGCCGCGGCCGCGGCCACCGGCCTGCGCCCCGATCAGTGGCGTGAGATCGTCGCGCGCGCCGCCGACACGTCCGCTCTGTCCACCGAACTCGAACAGGCTCAATACAAGGACCACGCCGCCGCCCGCACTGACGCGCGCGCCGATGCCAACCGGGCGCACTACACCGCGATGCTCAACGAGGCCCGCTCCGAGCGGGACCGTCGAGCGGCGCTGTCTCCCGCCGAGCGGCAGGCGGAGGACGCCGCGCGAGCGACCTCGGCGACCGCCGACACTCCTGTCACGGCCCCCGAGATGGCGCCGACGCTGCCGACCAGCCCGGCAGCCCAGCATCAGGTGACGACCGACAACGATGCGGGGCTCGAGGCGTAGCGCACTCCAGCGTGGTCGCCAGACACGCATCGGGGTGGGAAGCGATCACCCCCTCGGATCTGACGTCTACGCGTCGCGGGGAGTGCGGTTCTCGTCCACGGTGATGGTGGCGATGATGCCGTCGGGCATCGAGTTCGGGAAATACAGGCGTTCCCACCTGTCGGCGAACTTGAACCGGGCGGTCATCGTCCCCGGAATCCGTGGCGCGCGGCAGATCACCGACACATCAAGGGTGTCACCGGGCTGGGTGTCAGCGACCGGGGTAAGTCGTTTGGTGGCGATGAGCGTCGGGCCTGCGAGCGGCCCCTGGCGCATGATGTAGCGCCCCTCCCAGGCCACGGTGCCCGCATTACGAACGCGCCAGGTCTTGACGAACGTCTCGCCCGGGGCCATCAGGGTGCCGTCGGGGACGGTGACGTCACAGACCCAGTCCGAGGCATCGGCGGGGTCGAGCACAAGCGGCGGGGCATCGGCGCGCGCTTGCTCCAACCGCTCCTTCTCCCGACGGCTCACCGGTCGGCTCGCGTGATAGAGATCGACGAGCAGACCATCAGCACCCAGTACGTCGTCGATGGCTTGTGCGAGATCCGCGCCCGGCCGCAGCTTTCCGGTCTCGATCTGGCTGAGCGCCGACCGTGTGCAGCCGCACGCGTCGGCGGCGGCCGCCGGTGAGTGGCCGTGCAGGTGGCGATATTGCCGCACCGCAGCCCCGTACTGCTCCAGCGGTGTGGTGGGCGGGGACAGAGGCGCTTCTGGCCGTCCCCGCGGTCGTGATGGCGTCATCGTTCCCCCGTGGTGTGGGGCATTAATTTAGCGTGTGCGTGATAAATCGCCTGTCGCTCACCATGACTACAGAGTCCAACCCACCCGGGACGGGCACTGATCAAGGAGACGACGATGGCACCCACGAAGACACGGATCGCCGCTGGTCTGGCCGCCGCCGCCGGCGCCGCGGCGCTCACCCTCACCGGGACGGGCGCGGCGCAGGCCTATCCCAGCGGTGACCCGCTGAGCAGCGGCTGCGCCAACGGATCGACCCAGACGATCAGCCGCGCCGTCGTCGGCGGCGCGACGATCGAGGTCCGCTACAGCCCGACCTGCGGCACGAACTGGGTGCGGGTCAGCAACGTCGGTGGCCGCGCGAGCGAGGCGGGCATCAACTCCCCCTACTCGGGGTGGCAGTGGTCGCGGAGCTACGCCCAGTCGCCGAACTCGTACTGGACCAACCAGGTGTACGCGCCGGGCAACACCTGCATCCTCTGGCAGGCGCGGGTCGTCCCGCCGGGCGGCATCACCGCTCAGTCCGGCAGCGCCCGGGTCTGCTGAGCACCGCCACCCGGACAGAAGCGGGCCGTGACACACCGTGTCGCGGCCCGCTTCTGCTCGTGCATGTCACCACGCGCCCAGCTCAGGACCACCCGATGGACAGGAGACCGTTCGATCCGCGCCGGCGCCGGTCAGGGCCTATGTTTGCCCGGTGAGCACCGGTGGCCCCCGCACTGACATCCGCGCGGTCGTGCTCGACACGAACGCGATCGGCCGCGGCCAGCTGAACTTGGACCGCGTGACAACGCTCGCCGATCGCCTCTCCCGGCATTCAATTCCGTTGTGGATCCCCACTCAGGTGATCTGGGAATGGGCAGTCCACGCCGCGGAGAAGGTCCCGGAGTACAAGCGCGTCCGCAAGGTTGCCGGCGTCCTGGCCGCCACCGGTCTCGACGGGACCGGCCTCTCACCCCTACCAGGGTGGGCGCGAGGTGAACCTACCAGACGCCCTCGCAGCCTAGAGACGCGCTCGCGCGCTGCCTGATCGCGCGCGCGTGGTGTCCACTCAGGCATCGGCACATTTCCGTTAGGATGGGCAAGGACCACGGGGCCGTGGTCGCAGGTGGTGGCTCGCAGGGCCCCTCTTAAGGCTGCGGGCCACCACCACGAGAATCGGCCAGTCACCCTCGGGTGGCGGTTATTACGTGGAATGCGTCGGCGGTCTCGTCGAGACGCGCGTGGGACGTCACAGTGAACCCCGCGCCGCCGAGCGTGGCGGCGATATCAGCTATCGGCCGCAGGATCGGTCCGTGCCCTGCGATCGGTAACCGAGCCATGAAACCGGGATCGCCCACGCCGACAACCAGTGTGCCGCCCGGCTTTACAACACGGTGCACCTCAGCGAACGCGATCGCTAGATCGCCGATGTAGTAGACGGTGTTCGACGTCAGAACCCGGTCGAGCGAAGAGTCGTTGAGGGGAAGGTGCTCCACCGATGCGCACTCGACCGCGACGCGCCCGGGCGAGACGCGTCGTGAGACAAACCGCAGCGCATCGGGATTTGGATCAATAAGGCTCAGCGCGGTCCAGTCGATGTGGCGGGTCTGCTCGGTCACGAAGTGGCCCGACCCGACGCCGATCTCGGCGTGGTCGTCTGTGCCGTGCCGGCGGTACATCTCGGTGAGGTCGGACAACGAACATCCCCAGGCGCGCGGGGAGGTGAAGTGCAGGACGAAGGCGTCGTAGAGCCGCAGGTTCAAGCCGCTGTAGGCGGTAGCGCTACGGGGGATCGTCGAAGTGAGATCTGTCGGCATTGACGTGCGGCTCTCCGGTGGGATGACGACGTCGCCCCAGCACTGCCGGAGCAACTAATTCGCACCCACCGGGCGGGTCGTCAACCCGGCAGTTCCGTCAAACCGAACGATTTGAGCGGAGCGTTAGTGAAGGTACCGACTTCTGCTTCACGGCGTCAACTCACTGTGATGCGCGGCGCAACGACACCGCCGCAGCGGGGACCGTTGAATCGCGAAGGCGTACCGCAGCAACGTCATAGGGCGCGTACCCACCGTCGTGGACCCCCAGCCAGATGCGGGCGGTTGCCGACTCAGCAACGTCTAGCTCCTCGAGCATCCGGCGCACCTCCGCGCGACTGTCCGGACGCAGGTCCGCCTTGTGGGTGGAAGGATCGAGGCGCAGTTCTGCGGGCCGTTGGCGCGACCCGGTCATGCTCACGAGCTGAATGGGCGACCAGTAGGCCGTCGCTGTCCACACATCAGGGCCGGCGAGCATCTGTGCCAGCACTCGCTGGGGTGTGATCGAGGGAGGGTCGACGTGGGTGACATCCCATGTCACTCCGCGCCATTCCCACCGCTCGAGATCTGGGTCGTAGACCACCTCCGTGATAGCCCGCATCGCGGCCAGTGACACTGCCCCGTCCTGGCCGCGATCCGGCTCCGGGGCCAGCGCGAACGTCGTACCGTCCACGGGCTCCAGAAGGAGCGGTGCGATCGCCGAGACGTCGACGGTCGGGGCAACGATGGCGGCGATTTCGTTGATGTCGTACTGCTTGCCGGGCCGAAGGTCATCGCGGCGGTAGAGCGGGCCGACTCCGGGACCATAGGTGGCCAGGGCGGGACGTGCCTTGATGTCCCACGCCCACGCCGCGGTCACCGGTGGCTCTGGCGGGATGATGCCGTCAAGGCCCACCCACAGCCACACCGCGAACACGGTGTCGGCTCCGGATACGGCTGGACTGGCGATCGGCCGGAAGAAGTGATCGCGGAAAGCGACTGGCTGCTCGCCGACCTTCGGGGAGCGATGAGCGATTGCCGCTCGGATGACGCGCTCCGCTTCCTTGGCGAGGAGACTCATATCCGTCACGACACCCAGCGCGCGCACCTTCTTCAGCGCGCGCAATAGGTCCTGGCTGTCCTCCAGGACGGCCTCCGGCGCGCGCGACTTCGCGACCACCTTCCCCACCACGCCGCGAAACGTCGTTACTAGAAGCCACTCCCCCGACTGGCCGTCGGGATCGGTCATGTTGTGCGGTTCGCATTCAGGCTGGCGACAGCGAGCGCGTGGTCTGTGTCGAAGGGCCCACCCAACGCTCGACGAGCCTCCTCGGCGGCCTCGTCGAGCGGCGGCACCCGCTCCAGCACCTCTCGTACAGCGAACTCCGCCATCAACGGGTTCACCGAGTGGGCCTGCATGGTCTCGTCGAACACCAACTGTCGCGAGTCGCCGTCACAGGCCCACACCCGAACCTGGATGTTGGCGTCGGGAATCGGCGTGTGTTCGGCGAGCAGCAACGCGACCATCACCGAACAGTGACCGGGGGTCTGCGCTCCCTCGACGAGCACCTCGGTCTCGGGCTTATCGAGGGCATACGGAAGATCGAGCCGCACGACGAAAGGCGAGCGTACAGACGCGATCTGTCGGCGTGCCTCATCCGATACAACGTCAGCCACTCTCGCAGTCCTCCACCGCTCACCCTCGAACTCGGTCAATCGGACAGGCTAGTCCCTCGGCGTGTCGCCGCCGAAATACTCGAATCAGAATCACTTGTGGTGGACACTTCGCTCGGCGAACTTGAACGACTTCATCTGAAAGAACGGATACGGAAGGGGTGACCTGCATATGCCTCGACCTAGCAAGGGCGAGCGCAAGGCTTGGCACTTCCGGGCACACACCGAAGTCGACCTAGATGCCGCTGCCCGAGCTGCTGGCTACAGCATCACGGGCCAGTTCATCGCCGATGCTCTCTACACACGCCTAGGCCGGTCCGACCTCGTCGAGGGCCCGAACCGTCCGGACAAGGAGATTCAAACGGCGCTGCCGCTTACTGCGTAGCGCAGAGAAAAGCGGCCCCCCCGGTGGGATACCAGGGGGACCGCTCGAAGTCTGAGCCAGCAGGTCTGCCAACCCGCTGAGCTCGATATCCCCGGAGGGACTGTCTTGGACGACAGGTCTCAGGATAGCGCGCACCCTTTGCAGTCGCTAGCTCCTGATGAACGTGTGTTGCGTGACGAATTGGTCACGCGCTGGGCGGGGTTCTACGACCTCCTGCTGGCCGATGCCGCCGCGACGGTCACGGCCGTGCAGCTGGCCGGTGACGGCGACGAAACAGCCCCGGTCATGTCGGGCACCGCGGCCGAGCTGATGGCGGCCGGCGAGGCTGCCGGCGCGGGAACCTCGCCGTGGGCGGTCATCGCCCCGATTCGCCCCGAGATCCAGGTCGTCGACGTCGACCGGTGCGCCGACCGCGTCCTGCAACCCCTCCTTGACGCCGCGGACACCGTAGGCGCGTCGCTTGCACATTTGACGGAGTCAGGTACTCCGAACAGCGTCCACCTCGGCGTGACCCTCCCAAGTCGGGCTGCACGGCGGGAATTCACCCGCCGCGTATCGGAGATCCGCGCGTGGGCCGGCGAGACGCAGACCACCGTCGATCTCCGGAGCAGGCTCGATGGCCTGCGGCTTCCGGGGTCCGCTCCGCTCAAGCCGGGCGGCGGGGTGTGCTGGCCCACCGATACCGATGGGCGGCGCATCACCGCGATCGCCGCGTACCGGCGCCTCGCCGAAGCCCTGAACCAGCCCCACGTCGACGCGGGCGAGCCCCTCCCCTCCCCCGCTCCCATGGTCTGGGACGACGTCGACGACACCGATGCCGGCGAGCTGGCGGTCGTCTCGCCGCGCGCCTACCGCGCGCCAACGCGAATGACGCGCGAGCAGTTCAAGACTTTGACGGTGTCCCCGCGACGGGGACGACGGTCCCACGCCGCCCTGGCCGGGGCCTGGGTCTTGTGGCGCCTAGGCGTGCGGTCCTGGCGGGCCGCAGCGCGCTACTACGCGATCTACCCCTGCTTCGAGAAGTGGCGTGAGCGCGACGCCCACGCCCGCAGCCGGGGCCGAAACCTTGAACCGGGGTGGGTGTCGTGGTGTCAGCGACACTGGCAGGACATCGCTCGCCGCGCTCGCGCCTACCGCCCCGAAACCGCCTCGCTTCACGAGCCGAAAATTGCCGAGGCCCTTGCAGAGGTCAACCAGTGGGACGACCCGGACCTCGTCGCGGCAGCGGTCGCAGTCATCCGACACCGCTTCTCCGACGGCTACGGTCTCACCCGCCCCGTCGGTGTCCGCGATCTCGCGTCCTGGCTGGGCTTCTCCGAAGAGACTGCCCGGCGCCGGCTACAAGGGCTTGCAGAGCGTGGGCTGCTCGCAGTGGTTAAACCGCACAATCGCGAGACTGCACCCCACGAAGCAACAGTGTGGACACTGACCACTCCTGCTGCCGCTTACCGATCATCCGTGAGTCATGATGTCACCAGCCCCGGGGGGATGTCCCTCACCCTTCACCCGTGCTGGGTTGTTCTAGGCCAGACTGCCCGCCTCGTCTACACCCAGCTCTCCCCCACTCCCGCCCCTGCGGCAACGTTGTCCGCCCAGACGGGACTCCCCACCGGAACCCGCCACCACGGTTTGCTGCGCGTGCTCCGCACTCTGTGCGACCAGGGCCTAGCGAGCCGCAGCGGCCAGGGCCGCGCGACACGGTGGCTGCTCGGGCCTGGCGGGCTTGATGATGCGCCGGCGACCGCTGCAGGCCGAGCGGCGAGAGAACGCGTCCAAAGCAGGGTCATCCTCGATAGGGACGTCTGGCACGCCCGTGGTCGCGACGTCGCCTCCCGAGCGGTCCACCGGCGTGCTCGAGCGAAGGCGATGCAGCGTAGCCGCGCGCGCCGGGCATCGACCGCCCAGTGCGTCAATCAACTGGCGCTCGTGCACCCGGCGAATAGAGCTGCTGCTCGCCGTGACAACACCCGTGGTCGTTCGTCTCAGCGATGGGGAGTCCGGCTCGCACGTTCCCGGGGTCTACCCACTCGTGAGCCACCCACGTTGGCAGGTGGATGACGCCGTGGCGTGGGTTAAGGGCCTGCCTGCTGGTGCTGGCTAATCAAATAGCCATCGTATTTACATGCAATACAATACAGGCAAGCAATACTGGACTGTATTGCGTGTCCTGCTTGTACTGCTTGTGCGTGCTGTACATACTGGCCGTACATTCAATTTCGAGGAGGCTTCGTGACGACTCTGGCGTTCTGCAATCAGAAGGGCGGCTCGACGAAGACTGCGACAACTGTCGGTCTCACCTCGGCGTTGTCCGAGGCGGGCAAGCGGGTGCTGGTTGTCGACCTTGACCCTCAGGCCAACTCGACCACCGGCATGGGCCTCGATCCCGATGCCGTCGAGTACGGCGCGAACGATGTTCTGGCGGAGACGGTGCCGCTTGATGCCGCAGTGACGCCGGCATCGGCCGACTGGCCGGGCGTGTCTCTACTGGCTGGCCACCGGCTACTAGCCAACCGCGAGTCGGACGCGGCAATGGACATCCACTACCGCCTGAGGAACGCTCTGGCCGAGTCGCGGGGGGAGTGGGACCACATTCTTGTCGACACCAGTCCATTCGTCGGGCGCCTTATGGCGAACGGGCTCGCGGCGGCTCAGCGTGTCGTCATTCCGACCGACGCAACCGCGGACGGTGCGCGCGGAGTCGAGTCGATCATCGAATCGGTCTCGATGGCTCGTCGCAGCTTCAACGAGGGCCTCGAGATTGCGGCGATCGTCATTGGTCGGCGGGAACGGGCTGGCGAGCAGGACTTCCGAGAGAACGAGCTTCGCGGGCGGTATGAGGCGCTCGTAGCTAAAACTGTCATCCCGAAACGTGCCGCCGTCGCGGATGCTCACGGGCTCGCGGTGCCAATTCACCAGTTGAAGGGGAAGGGGTCGCTCGCTATCAGTAGCGCCTACCGCGACCTGGCCCTCGAACTCGAACTGCTCTGACAATAAGGAAGGACGACGATGGCCATCGACCGCAAGACCGTCACCAAGCCCGCTGAGCAACATCCGTTCGCGGCGATGACGGGGGATGGGGGAGTGGCACCCGCTCCGTCGCAGGCGCCGGCGAAAGCTGGTGACGAGGTAGAGGCGACGCGCGAGTCGCAGCCGGGAAAGCGCGGGCGACGGTCACCGTCCCTCCCGGCGCGCAGATTGAAAGCGGGTGATCATGATCCGCTTATATCCCGCACTTACCGGTACCCCGATTCGATGGACGAACGAATGCTGCGGGGTGCGCTCAAGCTCTCGATGCTACGGGGCACGCAGGTAACCAAGACCGATGTTCTCCGAGAGGCTGTCGACGAATACCTCAAAAACCACGATCTGGACGATTAGACCGCACGTACATACAAGCAATACCTAAAATACGCCGTGACCAGCGTCGCGGCTCGCCATTAACGGCCCTGGCGGGGGTGGAGCCCCGCCAGGGCCCGACACAGATAGGACCTGTGCCAATGACTGACGCTACTAGCCCTCTTGTTCGACGAGTGGCGATCTTGCTCGCGGTCGCGACAGCGGCCGGAATCGCAATCGCCGCGTTTGTCCTCAGCTTTTCCGCACTATGGGACGTGGCCACGCGGGTCTGGCCCAACCGGCACCTGTCATGGCTGGGGCCTGCGGTCGTCGACGCCACGATCCTGCAGGCCACGGTGAGCCTTCTGGTAGTCGCACACAGCGCGAAGCCGGGGGAGCGACGGTACTTCTGGTCGCTACTCGTCGGCGCCGCCGCGACCAGCATCGCAGGCAACGCACTGCACGCCATCACTCCGCCCAACCAGCCGCTCACCCCGGTGGTGGCGGCGCTTATCGCGTGCATCCCGCCGATCTTCTTGTGCTTGAGCACGCACTCGGTTGTGGTCCTGACCCGTCGCGTCGCGCGGAGGCCCGCCGCGGCCCGCGGTGCCACGGGTACGGCGCCCGAGCCTCTCGCCGAAGCATCTAACTTCGATGAGGTCGAGGACGGCCTGCCGGTCGGCAACCCCGAGCTGGTCGAGGACATCACGGCGGCCCTCGTGCCCGCCGCCACGCGAGAGACTGTGATCAGCCGGGCTCGGCGTATTCGCGAAGAGCATGGACTGGCGACCGGCACAGCCAAAATTGCCGCGGTCCTGATGCACCGAGCCACCTACCCGGAGGCGTCGCTGCGAGAGCTGGCCGCTGCGGGCAACGTGCACCACAACACGGCCAAGAAGATCCTCGAAGTCGACGCCGACCGGGGGGCCGACCTAACTCTGGTCTAGTCGAACGCATGGTCTAGTCGAACGCATGTTCGTATCGGTGCTACGGTGACAGCGCGCCTCGGGTGGTTCGCAGGGAAGGCGGTCCACCCGAGGCCAATCCACCGTTCTCCTTGGTCGCGGAAGTCAGGAGACACCTTCCGGTGTCGACTCCCGATGGCCCGCTGCACACTTTCCAGGCGCGCATAGAGCGACGTGGCGAAGGCAAGTGGCTTGAGTCCGCTCCTAGTCGTTGTCCGAACGGCTGCGACCTCACCCGGCCGCGGTCGCTGCTGGTCGGCTGGAACAGCACAATCGAACCGCCGCACCGAACGTGGACGTGCCGGCTCTGCGACGTGGTTATTCACAACCTGGACCCGGGTATCGGGTACCTGCCGATGCGGCCGGTGCGCCTTGATCATCGGACCATCGACACGAACCGAAGGAGCGCGCAGAGCGACTGACGGCGTGAGGTCGCTCACCTCAACCATGGCCTTTCAGGTCGACAGTGCGCTGTATCGCTGTTGCCGCCAGGGTTTTTGGGCATCATGCTGCGGTTTCGGTGCAGCGGCGGTTGGAACCTTCGCCCGACGTACGATCATTTCACTGGAAAGTGTCACAGTTTACGATGCCAAACTGTGAGGATATCGCCAGAGGTTGCTCGACTGCCCTGGGTATCGCGGTATCCCGAACTGTTTGCCGAACTCGACGATCGTGGCGCGCAGGTGACCAACGATGCCCTCGACCTCCAGGTGGAAAGAGGATTGCATCCGACACGTGAAGACGTAGAAGACCTCTGCGCTACCGCGGCAGGACACATCAGCTTCCTTGACTATTTGCAAAGAGTGCAGAGCCGCCACGCAGGAGACTGCGTATACAGGTAACAATCAGATCAAGCGGTGGGCGGTGACTTCGTGACTGCGAACCGATCGACGACCCGCGGCAGTGCGCGCGGAGAGACGCTCGCCCGGGTGTGGGGCCTTATCGCCAATGGGGGAGTGGGCGCGTTCTCAATCCGCGACGCCGCAATCGCAGCAGGCGTCAGTTCCGGCACCGTCACCCACCACTTCGTCAACCGCGAGCGGCTCGTCGACGAGGCGTTCGCCGCGCTGGCCGAGCGCCACGACGCCATTGGCAGGGTCGCGATCATTAGCTCCCGCAGCGGGACTCGCGACGAGGCGCGCACAACCCTCGTCTACGCGCTGCATCACCTGTGGGGTGAGCGCACGATCACCCTGGCGGCCGCCGAGCTCCGTGTCCATGCCACCCGCAGCCGAGCGGCGCGCGAATCCGCCGAGTCCGTGGCGGACACCTGCCGCAGCGTCGTGGGCGAGCTACACCGGGTCACTGAGCGGACTATGACCACGCCGACCCAGGCTGTTGACCTTCTCGACGCCGCGGCGCTGCGCCTCGCAGTCCGGCACCAGTCACCGGAGAATTTCCGCGTCGCGATCCGCCGGCACGTCAACAGTCAGTAGTGCCCCATAGAGTGGTGTAACTCGGTGGCCGAGATCGTCTCCGACATCCGTGTCGTTGACGGATGTAGAGCGGCCACCGCGTGATCTTTCGAGTCAACCGTCTAAAGAATCCTCGAGGAGTCATCGCGATGACCGCACCCCATATTGTCGACCCTGCAGGCCTGCTTGGCCAAGCCCTATCTGACGCGTCGCCGGATCTGATGCGCGAGCTGCTGCAGACCATGATCAACGCACTGCTCTCCGCCGATGCCGACGCTGTGTGCGGCGCCGAGTGGAACGCCCGCTCGGCTGAG
>NZ_VLIY01000031.1 GCF_007489285.1 Skermania sp. ID1734 | reverse complement strand
CGCCTCTGAGGAACAACGGAACGAAAAGTCACGGTAGACCGAGTTCGTAGGTTCACGATGCGAGTGACCTGTGCGCCTAGGCCGTGTGAGCACGTCATGGATGGATTGGGCAGATGAGCTCTGGGGACACGGCCCAGCCATTGTCAGTGAGCCAGCACGCGACCGTATCCGGTATGCCGCCGCCTGGGTCGGCGTAGACGCCGGCAACCAACGGGCCGTTGCCGCAGCGTCCGCACATCACGGTCAAGACCTGCTCGTGAGGCTGGCAGCGCGCGCAGTGCTGCTCTTCGTGAAGAAGTCCATACTCGTCGCTCTGCAGCCAGACGGTCTCGAGGTCAGCCAGATGTGGAATCAGCTCACGCCGCGCAGTTGGACGGTGCCCGCAGGACGAGCACGCCAACTGGTCGATCGGCTTCGCTTCCATCGACAATTCCGCTGCCGCCGTTGACGCTTCGGAAGTCGGGTCTGCAGCGGTGACCGATTCTGGCGGTCGCGGTGGCAGGTGCCGATACAGAGTAGAGCGGGTCAGTCCGGTCTTGGCGACGATCTCAGCGATCGTCGCACCACCGTCGCGCAGCTGTGTCGCGTAGGCCAAGTGTGCTTCGTTCACCACGGATGGCCGGCCGGTGCGACGGCCCTTGGCGGTCGCGACTGCTCGCGCGTGCGCGGCTCGTTCGATGGTGTAGGTGCGTTCCATCTGAGCGAACAGCGCCAGCAGCACGACCGCCAGTTGCGCCATCGGATCATCGGGATTGTTGGTGTCGATGCGGATCGGGTCGGCAAGGTTGCGGATCCCGATGCCGCGCTCGCGAAGTTCGTGGATCAGGTTCAACGTGTCACGCACAGTGCGGCCGAGACGGTCAAGGGTGTGCACCACGATGACGTCACCGTCGCGGGCGTACTTCAACAGCTTCGTCAGACCGGGCCGGTCCGTTGTGGCTCCCGACTTCTTGTCCAGGTAAATGTGTTCCGGTTTGATGCCCGCCGTTGTCAGTGCGTCGATCTGCCGGTCGAGGTCCTGCTTGGTTGTCGATACGCGCGCATACCCCAGATCCACTCGATGAGTGTACCGAAAGTTGTATCTGTACGAATGTTTCGGCATTTATTTATGACATCAACTTATGGGACGGTTCGAGGTGGACTGTTGACCCATCCCTCGAGGCTGTGGTTGACCGTCTCATTTCCCTGGAATTGAGACTGCCCGTCGAATCCTGGTTACCGGCATTCCGAAACAGGTGCATGGGGTTTTCCGGCGCTGAGGTAGCGTGCCTCCGCCTGAGGTCGTGCTGTTAGGACAGCAGTGTGTCGACAGCGATGAACGCGGCGACGCCGAACACCAGGTACGCGAACCAGCGTTGGAGTTTGTGCGTATCCAGCCGGGATGATCCGACGTGGCTTGTGACGAGGGAGGCCAGCACCGCCGTGCAGGCGAATGCTGCGGTCAGTGGCCAGTCGATTTCGGTACTCAGGTGCGCGGCGAGACCGGTGAGCGAGTTAGCCACGATGATGACCAACGACGTGCCGATCGCTGTCGGCATGGCGACGCCCAGCATGAGGACCAGTGCTGGGACGATGAGGAAGCCACCCCCGACGCCGAACAAGCCGGTGAGCACACCCACCCCGAATCCGGTAGGTACCGCGCGGGGTACGCACCGGCGCCAGTTGATGCCCTTGCCGGCGATCGAGCATGCGGTTCCTAGTTCGCCGGACGGCGAGAGCATCCGCACGCCGGCGGCGATCATCACGACCGCAAATCCCCCCATCAGCAGACGCTGCGATACATGCTCGCCGACGAGCGCCCCCAGAACAGTCCCGGGCGCTCCGGACAGTGCGAACACTGCCGCGAGCCGCCACTGGACTTCGTGTGCGCGAAGCTTCGGCAGCACGCCCACCGCAGCCGCGGAGCCGACGACGACCAACGACACCGGGACCGCTTGGGGCAGTGTGAGTCCAAGCCCGTAGACCAGCAGCGGCACCGCAAGAATCGATCCACCGCCACCGAGCAGTCCGAGAAGCAGGCCGATAACTGCGCCGAAGAGCAGGGCCATCACCAGCACTGAACCGCTCCTGTCGTTCGTCGGGAGGTGGCGCCCGCTTGATTAGGCCAGGGGACTTGATCAGGCTAGGGAGAGGAAGAGTTTCTCGAGTTCGTCCTCTGTGAGCTGTTCGGCGCCGGCTTCCCCGGCAATGCAGTCACGCAGGCCGGAGGCGACGATTTTGAAGCCCGCGCGATCGAGCGCTTTCGACACGGCCGCGAGTTGGGTGACGACGTCCTTGCAGCTGCGGCCTTGTTCGATCATGGTGATGACACCGGCGAGCTGGCCTTGGGCCCGGCGCAGACGGTTGAGCACCAGGGCGGTACTTTCGGGACTTCCGGACATCAGGGTTCTCCTTACCCTTGCGGGCTAGAACTGGAATGAGGTCATTCCAGGGTTGTCTTGGGTGCATGTGCAGCGCTGGTTCGCTGGCACCGCGTTCAGGACGGCCTCGGCGTGCTGGCCGCATCCGTCCCAGGTGGTCAGTCCGCATGCCGGGCAGCTGATCGGGTAACACATATTGTCTCTCTCCTTCGAGGTGGACGGGTTCGATGATCGATGATGCGGCTGTCGGCGCGGATCAACAGCAGTCTTCATCGTGAAGTGTCATGCGTTGGCGTGTGCCTCGGCCCAGGCGTTGTAACCACCGGTGAGGTCGCTGACGTTGGGCACACCATGTGCCCGCAGCAGGGAAGCGGCGACCGACGAACGCCAACCACCGGCGCAGTGCACCACGATCGGCTTGTCGGTGGCTAGCTCGCCAACCCGGTGGCGCAACTGCGCGAGCGGGATCGCCACGGCGGCCGGAATGAGGGCACCGTTCTCGCGCTCGCCGGGATTGCGGATGTCCACCACCGTGACCGCATCTGCGGCGATGAGTTCATCGAGCGTGGTGACGCTGGTGCGTGGCGCTGACTGCACGAGATCGCGCAGTTCCGGAGGGAAGCCGCCGTCGGTGTCGATGTTCAGGTAGCCGATGGCGCCGTCGGAACCGATGCGTGCCAGCCGTAGCGCCGAGTCCTGCTCCTCGCCGGGGTAGGTGATCACAGCGATCCGTGCACCGATGTCGGCGACCATGCCGCCGGTTTCGGCGAAGCGTCCGCCGAAGCCGACGTTGATCGAACCCTGTATATGACCCGCGGCGAAATCGTCGGGCGTTCGAGCATCGAGCACGGTCGTGCCCGATTCCAGTTCTGCACGCAGTTGCGACGCGGTCAGCTCCGGAACGTGTCGATGCTGGTCAAGGGTTTCCCGATCAGCCTTGTTGAGCGCCACGTCGACCGAGAAGTACGCCGGCGCGGCGGGTTGGCCGTCGGTGACCAGCGAGACGAAGTCGTCTTCAGTCATCGGCTGTACCGACGGGTTCGTGTGGCGCTGCTCGCCGATCGTCGAGGTCAACTCAGTGGACAGGTTCTTGCCGCACGAGGAGCCGGCGCCGTGCGCGGGCATTACAACCACGGAGTCGGGCAGCGTGAGCAGAACATCGTGAATCGTGTGGTACATCGCCCGCGCGAGATCGGTGGTACTGCCCTCACCCAGGTTCGCCAGGTCGGGTCGACCGACATCACCAATGAACAGCGAGTCGCCGGTGAGCACCGCAGCCGGGGTCGCGCCCGGCTGTTCGCGAACCAGCAGGCTGATCGACTCCCACGTGTGACCGGGAGTGGACAGCACTTCCAGGTTGACGGTCCCGAGGCTGATCGTCTCGCCATGGGCTAGTCGCCGGATCGGGTAAGCGGTCTCAGCAGCTTCCCCGAAGCCGATCCAGGCACCGGTTGCTTCGAGCAGTTCAAGGTGACCGGAGACGAAGTCGGCGTGGAAGTGGGTGTTGATGACACCTTCGATCCGCAGGCCGAACCGCTCGGCGTCCTCGAGATACTCGGTGACATCCCGACGCGGGTCCACGACGATCGCGCGACCCGAGGTGTCGTCACCGATCAGGTAGGAGGCGTGCGACAGGCACTCGATGTAGTACTGCTCGAGAATCATGGTGCGTCCTTGACGGTCGTGGCGGGTAGCTCGTACGAAGATATACCCCACAGGGTATTGAAATATTCCCGGGCACGAGCTCGGATTCGCGAAATCACATACCCCATGGGGTACTGTGACGGAGTTCCGCGACATACCCCCATAGGTATGAAGGTGATTGGGGGCTTTGGCTCCCGCACCAGTGCCAGATGCCCGGCACCCGCCTGGCGTCTGGCTTCTTGTGTGTTCCCCTGCTACTGCCCTAGGAGTGTTTCTGTGTCCCGCAGTACCGGTTCTATCCGCATTCGCGAAGCCGACCCGCCCACCGATGCCCCGGCTCATGCGGGCCTGCTGGGGCGGATGGGGGCGGCGATGGCCCGCCGGACCCGGATCGTGTTCGGCGTGTGGCTGATCGCGCTGGTCGCCCTGGGGGCGGTCGCCCCGTCGGTGTTCAGTTCCCTGGCCGGAGCGGGATGGCAGGCCAACGGATCAGAGTCAGTGCAGGTCCGCGAACTGGCCCAGCAGCATTTCGGGGGCAACTCGTCCGCTGCAGTGCAGGTCGTCGTCCACTCCGACACCCGCACCATCGACGATCCGAAATTCCAGCAGCTACTGAGCAAGGCGGCGGCCGTCTTTGCCGGTGACCCCCGTTTCGGTGAGGTGATTGCACCTCAGCCGGGCATGTCGATCAGTCCCGACGGACATACCGGCATCCTCATCGCGGGCGCGAACGCGAGCACCGACGACATGGTCAAGGCCGTCGACGACCACAAGAATGAACTCACTGCCCTGTCCGGGAACGGGATCGAGGTCTATCCGACCGGCGCGTCGGCTTTGTGGAGCGACTTCAACAAGGCAAACCACGACGCGATGATCCAGGCTGAGATGTTCTCGTGGCCGGTGACGCTGGCGATCATGGTGCTTGCATTCGGCTCGCTCGTCGCGGCGGGCCTGCCACTGCTGCTGACCCTGGCCGGACTGGTCGCTTCCGCTGGAGCCCTGGTGTTGCTCAACGAGGTCACGCCGATCTCGGTCTGGGCCATGAACTTCGCGATGATGTTCGCCCTTGCTCTGGGGATCGACTACGCGCTGTTCATCGTCGCCCGCTTCCGCGACGCGCTGCGATACAGCACCGACCCACGCACCGCGGTCGCCGAAACGATGGACACCGCCGGTAAGGCCGTCGCGCTGTCCGGACTGACGGTCCTGGTCAGCTTGTCCGCGGTCCTGCTCGTGCCGGCCCCGGCCGTGCGCACCATGGCTGTGGGGATCATGCTCGCCGTCTTCTTCGTGCTTGCGGCAACCCTGACCTTGCTACCGGCGGCGCTCGGTGCCCTTGGCGGCAAAGTCAATGCCGGGTCTTTGCCATATGCAAAGCTTCAACGCCACCACTCGCCCCGTTTCGCCGCCTGGGGCCATCTGCTGCATAAGCATCCGTGGCCGTTCGCGATCGGCGCGCTGATCGTTCTCATTGGACTGTCTGTGCCGGCGCTCGGTTTGAAGGTGGCGATGCCCTCTATCGCGGTCGTGCCCGCTGATGCGCCGGTGCGCCAGGGCTATGAACTGGTCCAAGCGCAGTTCGGAGACGGCACGCCCGGCATGCTGCAGATCATCGCCCCTGCGGCTGACGCCACCCAGACCGCGGCCACGGCCAAGGCGACCGCCGGTATTGCCATGGTGACACCGCCACAACCAGCCCCGGACGGCGCCGACTACGTCATGCTTCAGGCCGTGCCGACCGTCGACCCGTCGGACCCGCAGATGGGCGAGATCCTCGACCGCCTGCGTGTTGACCTGCCCGCCGATGCACTCGTCGGTGGAGCTGCGGCGGAGAACCTCGACCTGCAACAAGCACTCAACGACTACTTCCCGATGACCGTCGGCATCATCCTGGCGCTGGGATTCCTGCTGCTGCTCGTCGCGCTGCAGGCGCCGTTGATCGCAATCCTCGGAACCCTGGTCAGTCTGCTGTCCACCGCGGCTGCGTTCGGAGTCGCGAAACTGATCTTCCAGGACGGGCACGGCACCGGTCTGCTGGGTTTCACGCCGCAGGGGTTCCTGGACGGGTGGGGGCCGGTGTTCTTCTTCGCGATGATCTTCGCGATCGCGATGGATTACACGGTGTTCCTGTTGGCCACGGCGAAGGAGCACTACGAGCTGTCGGGAGATCCCAAGGTCGCCCATGTCGACGGGCTGGCGCACTCCGGGCGCGTCATTGCTGCTGCAGCTGCGGTCATGGTGGCGGTGTTCTTCACCTTTGCCCTCGCTGATCCGCTCCCGCCGAAAGAGATGGGCATCATTCTCGGCGTCGCGGTCCTGCTCGACGCGGTTCTGATCCGACTCGTGCTGTTGCCGGTCTTGCTGCGTATCACTGGCCACGCCGCCTGGTGGTCACCGGCATGGCTGCGTCGCATTCTGCCGGCCATCAGCTTCTCTCACCGCTGACCACCTGCTCACAGCTACCGCCACCATCATGCCCCCAGGGGGTATGATGGTGGCCTAGCGAAAGGGAGTCTCATGGTTGGCGACGAAGACAGTATTGCCCTGGTACTCAATCGACTCCGCCGCGCTCACGGCCAGCTCGCGGGAGTGATCTCGATGATCGAGCAGGGTCGCGATTGCAAGGACGTGGTTACCCAGCTCGCCGCGGTATCGAAGGCCCTCGACAGGGCCGGGTTCAAAATCGTCGCCACCGGATTGCGGGAATGCCTGACCGGGCAGATTTCGGAAGGTTCGACTCCGATGACCGAGGCGGAACTTGAGAAGCTGTTTCTGGCCCTCGCCTGAACCGCCACCGATGGCGGAGTCATGCCATGGGCATAACCCGAGCAGAACGGAACTGATCATGAACCTTGCGCTGTCGACCACGCTGCGCACCTCATTCGCCGACGCGGTGCAGCGGACCCGTGACGCCTTGGCCGGCCAGGGGTTCGGTGTGCTGACTGAGATCGATATGGCCGCCACGCTCAAAGCCAAACTCGGCGAGGAGATCGAGAACTACCTTATCCTCGGGGCCTGCAACCCCCCGCTCGCGCATCAGGCACTCAGCGCGTTCCGCCCGATCGGACTGCTGCTGCCCTGCAACGTCGTCGTGCGTACCGACCCAAGCACGGAGGGCGCGGTGATCGTCGAGGCGTTGAATCCGCAGCTGATGGTCGAGATCACCGGAGAAGCAGCCTTGAGTGAGGCGGCTACAGCCGCGACCGGCAAACTGCGCGCCGCTATCGAGACACTCGCCGCATCAGCCCCGCAGGCCTGACGAGGGGTAGGCGGAGGCACCTCACCGCTGGCCGATGACAAACGGCTGTCGCGGTTGGCCTGCAGTCCTTGAGATGAATGATCCGATCGAACACCAACTAACACGGGCGTGAACACAATGTGCCGAGCAGTCACATGCAGAAAATGCGGCAAGCCAACCTGGGCGGGCTGTGGCCAGCATGTCGACCAAGTCATGCGCAGCATCCCCAAGTCGAAGCGATGCCAAGGCCACCAAGGGGAGCCCGGAGCGGTTCGCGCATTTTTATCACGCATGTTCTCAAAAGGCTGAACCGTCGGTGTCGGGACGGCACCTGACCTGGGCCCGAGCCGTCGGGCCGGTGCGATTGAACGACGGGTGTTGACCGTCGTGGCCAGGACATCAACCACCGCGACACCAACCACCGCGACACCAACCATCGCGACAGACATCCGTCTCGGGCTGCAGGCGAACCTGCCGCAGTTCGTGCTCCTCGTCGTGGTCAATGCCCTCGTGGGTGGACTGCTGGGCCAGGAACGCACCGTTGTGCCGCTGCTGGCTGGCCAGGTTTTCGCCTGTCGGCCTACACCGCGGCACTGCCTATGAAAGTCAGGAACCCGTCGACTGTTGCTCACCCAACGCATGGTCGGATGCCTTTGTCTGATGCAAAAGTTCACCCCCATCTCCAGATACCCATAGGGGTATAGTGGAGGTGTGGTGTTCGATGTGAGAGGCAAGGCAAATGGGTGCGATGACGGCATTGGTTGGCTCGATGTCCGGTCCGGGCAGCCGGGCGATTCGGTACACGATCGGGCTGGTGCTGATCATCGGCGGCGTTGTTCAGGGCAGCACCGGCTGGTTGACGGCGCTGGTTGGGTATGTGCTGATGCATCTGGCCGCGACCGACACGTGCATCCTGCGTCGGCTGATCGGGCAGCCCGCAACCAAACGCGACGCCCCCGCTTCCTGCTTCCTTGATCGCGGTCAAGTCTTCGACCTGTGAAGCCTTCTGCCTCCCGCAAGGGAGTCTTCGCCCGTTGGGTCCTACTTGCTGTAGGTCTTGACCTCTTCCATGAGCTCAGCGGTGTGTTTGGCTGAGCCCCAGCCGATGTGCGCCTCGGCGCGCATCCGCTCGACCATGTGCGGGTAGTGCAGTTCGAATGCCGGACGCTCGGACCGGATGCGTGGCAGCTCGGTGAAGTTGTGCCGCGGCGGCGGGCAGCTGGTCGCCCATTCGAGCGAGTTGCCGTAGCCCCACGGGTCATCGACCGTGACGACTTCGCCGAAGCGGAAGCTCTTGAAGACGTTCCAGACGAACGGCAGTGTCGAGGCGCCCAGGATGAAGGCGCCGATCGTGGAGGTGGTGTTCAGGGCGGTGAATCCGTCCGATGCCTGGTAGTCGGCGTAGCGACGTGGCATCCCTTCGTTACCGAGCCAGTGCTGGACGAGGAACGTGGTGTTGAAGCCGATCATCGTCAACCAGAAGTGCACTTTCCCGAGGCGCTCGTCCATCATGCGTCCGGTCATCTTCGGGAACCAGAAGTAGACACCGGCGTAGGTGGCGAACACGATCGTGCCGAAGAGCACGTAGTGGAAATGCGCGACGACGAAGTAGCTATCGGAGACGTGGAAGTCCAGTGGCGGGCTGGCCAGGATGACGCCGGACAGGCCGCCGAACAGGAACGTCACGATGAACCCGACGGAGAACAGCATGGGCGATTCGAAGGTGAGGTGGCCCTTCCACATCGTGCCGATCCAGTTGAAGAACTTCACACCCGTCGGAACCGCGATGAGGAACGTCATGAACGAGAAGAACGGCAGCAGGACCGCGCCGGTGACGTACATGTGGTGCGCCCACACGGCGATCGACAGGGCCGCGATCGCCAGTGTCGCGTAGACCAGGGTGCGGTAGCCGAAGATCGGTTTGCGGGAGAAGACGGGGAAGATCTCCGAGACGACGCCGAAGAACGGCAACGCCACGATGTAGACCTCGGGGTGCCCGAAATACCAGAACAGATGCTGCCACAGGATTGTGCCGCCGGTCGCCGGGTCGTAGATGTGGCCACCGAGGTTGCGGTCAAACGCGAGGCCCATCAGGGCCGCGGTGAGCAGCGGGAACGCGAGCAGAATCAGGATGCTCGTGACGAAGATGTTCCAGGTGAAGATCGGCATCCGGAACATCGTCATACCCGGACAGCGGAGCACGACGACGGTGGTGATCATGTTGACCGCAGCCAGGATCGTGCCCAGGCCGCTTACCGCAAGGCCGAGAATCCACAGGTCCGCGCCCACGCCCGGTGAGTGGACCGCGTCACTGAGCGGGGTGTAGGCGGTCCAGCCGAAGTCGGCCGCACCGCCCGGGGTGATGAAGCCGGCCGTGGCCAGGGTGGCACCGAACAGGTACAGCCAGTAGCTGAAGGCGTTCAGGCGCGGGAACGCCACATCGGGGGCCCCGATCTGCAGTGGCAGCACCACGTTGGCGAAACCGAACACGATCGGGGTGGCGTAGAGCAGCAGCATGATCGTGCCGTGCATGGTGAACAGCTGGTTGAACTGCTCGTTCGACAGGAACTGCAGACCGGGGAGTGCCAGCTCGGCCCGCATCAGCAGGGCCATGAGGCCGCCGATGAGGAAGAACGCGATCGTGGTGACGATGTACATGATCCCGAGCACCTTGGGATCGGTGGTCGTGATCATCTTGTACAGATACGACCCCTTCGGCCCCACCCGCTGGGGATAGGGCCGCGCCGCGTCGAGCGTGAGCTGTGGCGCATCAGGGCGGTCAGCTGTGTACGTCATAACCAGACCTTTCGGTCTTGTGCACCACCGGCAGAACCGATAGAGACATCCGTTAGCGGTATCAGAAGACTTGATGCCTTATACCCCCAAGGGTATAAAGGTGCGACGTGAAAATCCAGACTCGCGAAAGTTATTGCAGAAGGCTGCGCAGCATCCAAGCGGTCTTTTCGTGCACCTGCATCCGCTGGGTGAGCAGATCAGCGGAGGGGGCGTCGGCGGCCTGCTCTATCAGGGGGAACAGGGAGCGGGCGGTCCGGACGACCGACTCCTGACCGTGTACGAGACGCTCGATCATGGTGGTCGCGTCCGGGCTGTCGCCCTCCTCTGGGATCGAGGACAGTTCGGCGAAGGCGCGATAGCTGGCCGGCGCATGCGCTCCCAGCGCTCGAATCCGCTCCGCGATCAGGTCAACGGCGGTCGCCAGTTCGATGTACTGGGCCTCGAACATCAGGTGCAGCGTCTGGAACATCGGACCAGTGACATTCCAGTGATAGTTGTGCGTCTTCAGATAGAGCGTGTACGTGTCGGCCAGTAGCCGGGCAAGGCCCGCGGCGATCTTCTCGCGATCGGTATCGGTGATACCGATGTCAATCGGCAGGCTGTGGTTCTGTGCGGCTTGAGTGTCCATGTCGGCGGTGCCTCCCCTTCTGTGGAATATACCCGGTAGGGTATTGGTTAGAGCGGTTGTAGAGGCAGAGATATTCCCGTCGCAAAGGAAGTTCCACGAATGAACGCATTCTTCAGATTCATGGCAGGGGCGCAAGGTCGCATCGCCCGTGTGATCGCCGGCCTGGTCCTCATTGCCGCCGGCGTCATGATGGGCGGCGGCTGGTGGATACTTGCCGTTGTTGGGCTCGTTCCCTTGCTTGCGGGCGTACTCGATGTATGCCTGTTCGCTCCAGTGTTCGGTCGCCCCTTCACTGGAGCCCGGCTCCGCCAAACCTGCCGGACTGCGCACTGAAGCAAAGGCTGACGCTCCCGTTGTGAGGCGGGAGCGCGTTTGCCATGGGTGGGGCCGCGGACTATGTTGCGAGAGGGATTTAGTTGTGACGAACCAGCGCTGGAATACTCGGATGAACCTGCCCGGCGACCGGTTGGTGCCGATAGTGGGTGGTGCCTGCGTGATGCTGAGCACGCTCATGGCGGTGTTGGTGACCCCATGGAGCCTTGCGGTCACCGCGTTCATCGGTGCGAACCTCGTGTTCTACGGCGCTCTCGGATGGTGTCCTGCAACACTTCTCCTGCAGCGATTCGGAATCCGCCAAGCCTGCCCGGCGACGGCGATGCGCTCCCAAAAAAGCAGCTCCGCGCGCGCTGAGTAGATCTCGGCGACAAGTGGGTGCAAGGGTGTAAACCCACCATCCGAGGTTCGCGCCACAAGTTCGGAACAGTAACGACGACGGCATCGCCGCCGGTGCGAATCTGGAATGGATCCAGAGGAGCGCGCGTTTCAAGTTATACCCCACCGGGTATATTTGAGGAGGCGACGATGCCGACGGGCAACCACTCACATCCTGCGGAAACCGCAGATTCTGGCATTGAACATCATGTTCCTGAGCTGATCGTTATCCGCGGTCCGGGCATCGTCAGGAACGCCTCTCTACCACTGGAGCCCGTCGGGCTCACCGTGGTGGGCAGCCGTGCCGAAACCGGTTGAATCGCCCCGGGTTTCGTGGAGGCTCGATTACTTGGAACCGACCTCGGTGAGGACCGGTGCTTCAGAGTAGGTGGTTTCTATCTGGCTGGCCCAGTGGTTCGCCTTAAACTCAGCCGGCGGGACGAGCCCGATCTCGCCGTGAAGGCGCCGGTGGTTGAACCAGTCGACGTACTCTGCGACCGCGATCTCAACGTCAGAGATCCCTGTCCAGCCACCCTTCGGGCGGGTGACGGGGTTACGGATCAACTCAGCCTTGAACAGCGAGTTGAATGCCTCGGCCATGGCATTGTCGTACGAATCTCCTTTGCTCCCAACCGATGCCACAGCGTCGGCAGCAGCGAGTCGTTCGGTGTATCGAATCGCTCGATACTGGACGCCCCTATCGGAGTGGTGAATCAACCCGCTCACGTCGTGACCAGCACGTTTACGTCCCCACAGCGCCATCTCAAGCGCATCCAACGCCAGATCGGTGCGCAGGCTGGTCGAGACCTGCCAGCCGACGACCATCCGGGAGAACACGTCCAGGATGAACGCGGCGTACACCCACCCGGAGTACGTGCGGATGTACGTCAGGTCCGACACCCACAATTGGTTCGGACCAGTGGAGGTGAACTGGCGTTTCACCAGATCAGCCGGACGTGGCGTCTCCGCACCCTCGCTGAGCGTGGTCTTGCGGGTCTTCTCCCGTGAGATTCCTTGCAGTCCCAGTACTTTCATCAGACGTTCGACGGTGCATCGGGGCACACCATGTCCTTGACGGTTGATCTCCTTGTGCACTTTCCGGTAGCCGTAGACTCCGAAGTTGTCGGTGTGGACTTGGCCGATGATCGGTGAAAGCTCACCGTCACGCACTGCCCGCGCTGATGGCGGTCTGGTCTTGGCTGCGTAGTACGTGCTCGGAGCGATCTGCACGCCCGCGGTGCGCAGCACCGTGCAGATCGGCTCGACTCCGAGCTTGTGGCCATCGACGACCTGGTCTCTGTGTTCGTCGATGTAAGCGGTGATCACTTCAGTTTGCGGTCGAGCTCCGCTGCCGCGAAAAACGCTGACGCGGTTCGCAGGATCTCATTCGCGCGTCGTAGCTCGCGCACCTCTCGTTCGAGGTCAGCGATACGTTTGGCCTCGTCGGTCGTCGTTCCGGGCCGGGTCCCGCCGTCGATCTCGGCTTGGCGGACCCAGCCACGCAGCGCCTCAGGATGAACCCCCAGCTGCTTGCCGATACGCGCGATCGCGCCCGTCGCCGATGCCGGGTCCCTGCGAGCCTCCACCGCCATCCGGGTTGCTCGTTCCCGAAGCTCCTCGCTGTATTTGCGCTGTGCTCCCATAACTCTCATCCTTCCGTGGAATGAGAGCCTCCATCAGACCCGGGGCGATTCACTGCGCGGCGATATGAAAGCCGTCCCCGCAATGTCGGTGTTCGGTCGCCCGTTTACTGGAGCCCGGCTCCGTGAAACCTGCCACGTTGCGCGCTGACGCGGACTGACTGTCCACGCGCGCCCAGGTCGTGGATGCACCGTCATCGCGAAGCGCTCGACGCTTCAACCCGACGGGTTGCTGTGTGGTTTGGGGTAACAGCCAGAGGGATATTCATCAATCCAGGTATGGCGGCGTCGCGTCCTGCCGATGATCCGCTTCACTCCGTGTCGATACCCCTAGAGGTATGATGGAAGGCGGGGAAGGAAGGTCCGGTGGTCAGCAGGAATGAGACCTTTTCATCGGAATTCAAGCGACGCGCATGGCCAGCTCGTGCGGTGATCTCGGTGACCGAGCAGGGCGCGGCTGGCTGGACGTCATGGCAAAGCCCGCGCCTTTCCGCAACAGCATGCCTGACCAGGCCATCCGCCTGGCGATCTACTCCGTCTGCCGCGCCGATGAAAATGAGACCAGATCATGAGACTTGCCGATCGGGTTGCTGCTGCCCTGCAACGTCGTGATCCGCCGTGACCGAACGACCGAGAACACCGTGGTGGTGGAAGCGATGAATCCCGCCGTGCTCGTCGAGGTGACCGGCGAACCGGGTCTCAGGGACATTGCCACTGAGGCGGCGACTCGACTGCAGGCGGCCCTTGAGGCTGTGGCCGCGCAATCGGACTGAACGTGGACGCGGGGGAACGGACCGATCCGAGTGGGCGTATCTCGACCGACGCGGTCACCGCGGGTACTTCGCCGCCTCGGGTGCTCGGCGCGCTCTCCCATCTCGACCTCGCGGCGAGTGCGTCAGATTCGATCGGGCACCGACCACAACCAACTACGACCCACAGGAGCGCACCATGGACGTCTCGATCATCGAAACCTCGAGCCTGGGCGACCGTAGCTACCTGATCAGCGCCGAGGGCACCGCCGTCGTGGTTGACCCGCAACGCGACATCGACCGAGTCCTGCACCTGGCCCGCGATCGCGGTACCCGCATCACCCATGTACTGGAAACCCACATTCACAACGACTACGTCACCGGCGGGCTCGAATTGGCTCGAGTCACCAACGCAGAATATGTCGTTCCCGCCGGGGATGATCTCCGATACCAACGCCGTGCGGTGAAGGACGGTGACATCATCGACGCCGGTGCGTTCACGCTGCTTGTCCTGCACACCCCCGGCCATACCCACCACCACGTCGCCTACGTCCTGCGTGAGAACACCGGTGTGCCTGTCGGGGTGTTCACCGGCGGGTCGATGCTATACGGCTCCACCGGGCGCACCGACCTGGTCGGCGCCGAGCACACCGAACAGCTCACCCACGCCCAGTATCACTCCGTGCGGCGGCTGGCCGCCGAGCTTCCGCCCGAGACCGCCGTGTACCCCACCCATGGATTCGGCAGCTTCTGTTCGGCTACCCCGACCAGCGGCGAATCCTCCACTGTCGGCGAACAACGCGACACCAACCCCGCACTGACCCAAGACGAACAAAGCTACGTCGACGAACTCATCGCCGGACTGACCGCCTACCCCGCCTACTACGCACACATGGGCGTCATCAACATCGCCGGCCCCGCTCCGGTGGACCTGTCGGCCCCTGAACCGGTCGACCCCGACGAACTCCGCCGCCGAATTGACAACGGCGAATGGGTCGTCGATCTGCGCGACCGCACCGCCTTCGCCGCCGGTCACCTCGGTGGCACGCTCTCCTTTGAACTCTCCGACTCTTTTGTCACCTACCTTGGGTGGCTCTACAAGTGGGGCGCACCGCTGACCCTGATCAGCAAAAACCATGAAGACATCGCCGAGGCCCGGCGTGAACTGGTCCGCATCGGCATCGACGACCTCGCCGGCGCCGCAGTCGGTGAAATCCACACACTCATCGACGGCACCGAGCCCCGCTCCTACCGCGTCGCCCAGTTCCCCGACCTCCCCCCGGCCAGTGCCGACCGAAAGATCACCGTCCTCGATGTTCGGCGCACCGACGAGTACGACACGAGCCACATCCACGACGCCATCAACATCCCCCTCCACGAACTCACGGACCGGATCGACACCGTCCCCGCGGGCGAAGTATGGGTGCACTGCGCCTCTGGTTACCGCGCCTCCATCGCCGCATCGCTCATCGACCGTCCCCACCGTGACGTCGTGCTCATCAATGACGACTACGACCACGCCACCGACCTCGGCCTCACCACCCAATGAACCGGCCAAAGGCCGCGCGCAAGGCATAGAAATCGGAATATCGCGCCTGCATAAATGATTCAGGCGCCAGGGCCTTAACCCCTCGTGTTGGACACGCTCAATCCCGGTCAGAGACCGGGGGAAGCGAGATGATCCAACCCGATGGGAAACAAGAAGAACTACTCCGACGAGTTCAAACGTGACGCGGTCGCGTTGTATCGCGACACCGACGGTGCCACGCTGTCTGCGATCGCTAAAGACCTCGGCATCAACGACATGACGCTGCGTACCTGGTGCAAGGCCGCGGGCGTGCCGATCCGCCACAGTCGCCCTGGTTCGGCAGTTCCGGCCGCAAGCGGGATCGATGAGACACCCGAGCAGGAACTGGTGCGGCTACGTGCCGAGAACCGCGAGCTCAAAGCCGAGAAGACCAAGCTCGCCACCGAGCGGGACATTCTGCGGTCGGCGGCCAAATATTTCGCCGGGGAGACTCGCTGGTGACCCGCTTCCAGTTCGTCGAATCCCACCGGAACACCTTCGAGGTGAAGCGGTTATGCGAGGCCGTTGAGGTCTGCCGTTCGTCGTTCTACGCGTGGGTCGACGCCGCCGATGCACGGGCCGAACGACAGGCCGCCGATGACGCGCTTGCCGAGCGTATCCGCATGATTCACAAGGCCGACAACACGATGGGCGCGCCGCGGATCACGCCCGAGCTCAACGACGGTTCCGCCGCCGATGAACGCGTCAATCACAAGCGCGTGGCGCGGGTGATGCGTGAGCGCGGAATCGCCGGTTACCGGCGCAGACGCCGCGTCAAGACCACGATCCCCGATCCGGCGAACCAGAAGGTTCCGGACCTGCTCAAACGCGATTTCACCGCCGACGCAATCAACGAACGGTACGTCGGAGATATCACGTACTTGCCGTTGGAGTTCGGCGGCAACCTGTACCTGGCGACGGTGATCGACTGCTGCTCGCGGCGGATCGCGGGGTGGGCGATCGCCGATCACATGCGCACCGAACTCGTCGAGGACGCGCTCAAAGCCGCTGGCTTGCTCCGTGGGTCTCTCGACGGCGCCGTATTCCACAGCGACCACGGATCTGTCTACACCTCAAAGGACTTCGCGAAACTCTGCAAGGAGCTTGGAGTGACTCAGTCGATGGGTGCGGTGGGAACGAGCGCTGACAACGCACTCGCGGAATCGGTCAACGCCGCCCTCAAACGAGAGATCTTGCAGGACCGGAACCGCTGGACCGACGCAGGTCAGTGCCGGCGCGAGGTGTTCCGGTGGCTCGTTCGGTACAACACGCGTCGGCGTCACTCGTACTGCCGGTATCTCAGCCCCGCCTCGTACGAAAGCGAGCACCACGCCGGTAACCTCATGCAGGCCGCGTAATCAGAAACCCCCGTGTCCAACATCCGGGGTTAAGGCCCCCAACCAAAGACATCGCGGCGAACGCTGCATAGGTCGCCATGCAGACCAGTAATAGCCAGGTGACGATGTGCCACTGCTGGTACTCGGCCCCATTGCGATATGCGCGGAAGGTCTCGATCCCGGCGCCGATCGCTCCGATCAACAGAATCGTGAACGGCACGACCGCGAGGGCTGTCCAGGCGAACGTCGAGCAAGCTTCGTCAGCCGTTGGCCGACAGGCGTTCGGATCGTTGGCGATCCAGACGGCGAGACCGATAGCGACAGCCACGGCCGCGACAAGAAACGCAATGCCCCAAAAAGAGGCACGGCGCGCTTGTTGAGGCCGGTCCGGACTACTCACGAGGTGAGGTTACCCAGGTTAGGACGAGCTAACCTGCAGCTGATCTCGTTCTGCCGCTCGGCAATTGCAACGAGGACCGACGCACGACGATTGGGTGAAGAGTCCAAGAAATCCCCGAAACTGCTGTGATGTGCTCTGCCACCACGCCACAGCAGAGATGGCTCGAACACAGCGGACGCCGAAGGGCACATCGCGCTCCACAGGACTCCGAACATTGTGTGGCTGACTTCGAACATTCACATCGCCAGGCACATCAAGCCTGACGCTTGGCCACACATCAAGGGCTCCTGTCGTGCCATTCAAAGAGTAGACAGTTCGTCGTCGTTGTCCTCGGGATCACGAAGGGGGCGGCGCCCGCTCAGTTCGGGCAGCTGGAACGAGTAGTGACCGTGCACGTTGATGTGGCGGCGGATGTAGGGAGACAGTCGGGCCACATCCTCACCGCGCACCGGATAGCCGTTGGCGCGCAGCTGCTCAACGGCGGCGTCGAGGTACACGGTGTTCCATAGCGTGATGCAGTTGAGTACCAGCCCGAGCGCACCAAGCTGATCTTCCATCCCGTCCCGGTAGGCCTGGTACAGGTCGCCGCGGCGTCCGTGGAAGGTGCTGCGGCCCAGATCGTGCCGTCCCTCCTGCAGGTTGCGCATGAACTTGATGTCGCGGCGGTAGCTCTCGTCGTCGACGAAGGTCAGCACGTGCAGCGTCTTGAAGATCCGCCCGTAGTGCGCGATCGCTTCGCCGAGCTGGGTAAGGCTGCCGCCGCGGGAGACGACGCGCAGGATGTCGTGCGCAGATACCGCGCCGGTGTGGATGGAGGCGACAATGCGCAGGATGTCGGGCCAGTGCCGGGCGATCGCGACGGTGTCGATTCGCCCGCGGGCAGTCGCTGTCAGCGGGCCGTAGTCCGCGCCCTGGTCGATGCGCCACAGCTTCGCGTCGGGCAGATCCGCCAGCTGCGGGCGGTAATCGAACCCGAGCAGGGTGAGGAGGCCGAAGACGACGTCACTGTACGAACCGGTATCTGTGATCACCACCTCCGGGCGCGCCCCGCCGTCCTGGCTGTAAATCAGGTCGATCAGGTGGAGCGAATCGCGTGGAGTGCCTGATACGACTCGTCCGGCGGTGCCGACGGCCTGGTCGGAAATCATGTTCAGCCAGGTGACTCCGCGTCGGCGGTGGAAGTATCTTGGGTTCGGTCGGGTCTGTGCGGAGCGGGCCGGGACCACAAACCGCATGCCGTCCACCGCCGCGACCAGGCCACCACCCCACGCCTTTGCCAGGCTGATGCTGGACTGGGCGGTGATCAGCACTGCGTTCGCCGAGGCATAGCAGTCCGGTCGCAGATAGTTCTGGTCCACGTGCGAGATCCGGTCCCGGGTGAGGGCGGCCACGCCGGGACTGATCACCGGCCGGTAGCCGACGTTGAGCGCATGTGCAGTCAGCGCGGCCGCGACACTGACGTGCAGGTCGGCCAGCCGGGTTCTGCTGCCAGACACGGCCGTGAATGCCTGCGCGAAACCCGGATGCCAGGCCATGACCTCCAGGATCAGCTCGGGCAGGTCCACGTGCGGGATCATCGCCGCGGTCCGACGGCGCAAATCCACCAGCGATGGCGGGTCCGGGACGGCCTCGACCGCGCCCGCATGCAACCGCCCGTCCTCGTCGAGCCGGTCGAGACGGTCGGGTGTGATTCCGGCTGCGGCGTGCCGCCACGCGGTGTCCAGGTCGCGGGCGTTCCCGGCGAGCAGTCCGCTCGGATCTGCTGGTAGTTGCAGCGCATTCAGTGCCGAGGACTTCGTCGCGTCCCAGGCGGGACCCGTGAGCAGCTTTGCGCGGGGGTCGCTCCACCGGGCCGATGCGACGGCGAAGATGTCACCTTTCTTCAGGTGCCGGTGGAACTGTTCGAGCACGCAGAACACGTAGCCGGCGCGGTGCACTGTGACCTCGGGCCGCTCCGGGGTGAACACCAACCGCTGCCACCAGCCGGGCGGCACGAGATCGACCGCCACGCGCCGGGCATCGAGGTACCCAGCGGGAACATGCTGGGTCGGTCTGGTGATCATCAGATTGGGCAGGTCGCTCATCGCCGCGAGCACCGGAGCCGCTTGCGCGGTGGCATCGAACTTGATCACCCGGCACAGCAGCGGAACGAACGTCCGCACCGACGCGTACCTCTCCACCAACGACGCCCGCCACTCACCATTCGGGTCTGCGTCGGGCGGGGGCAAAACCTCGGTCACTCGGTCAACGGCAGCGCGCAGTTCATCGCGCGGGACGACGTTGTCGATCGCGTCCCATACCGTCTGCAACGGCACGCGATACGCGGGTAGCGGCGCAGCTTCTCCTTGCTGGACTCGCGTTCGGCGCGGGCCAGCAGCTCGGTGGTCAATACCACGTCGAATAGCTCCAGCGCGTCGTCAACCGTGCGGGACTCCAGCCAGCGCACGGTCGCCAGCAGCGTTGCCAACCGTCTGGCCCGTGGATGACGCCGCAGCAGTGGCGCCTTTGCCGCCATCCCGTACCGCGCCAGGTCGGCCACCCTCCGCCACGGCACCGCGACTAAGTCCAGCTCACCCACGCCCATCGCGGCCACCTCTTCGGCACGCTGCAGCGCCCGCACCAACGCCGTGCCCGACGTGCGTGTCGGTCCGCGCCGCCACCCCTCCAGCAAGGAAACTCGTTCTCCGGCAGGGACTTCCAGTAGCTGGTCAAGAAGCCGCGCCTGCTTCCCGGTCAGCTGACCGGCGAGCGTGTCGTACAGCCGCTGCGCAGTTTCCTCGCGCACCTGGGCAACCAGCCGGGCGAGCGTCGTCACTCCGGGCAGTAGTACGCGACGCTCCCTCAGCCACGCCACCGCGCCGTCGAACAACACTTTTGGCCCGTCGCCGGTCGTCCACGCACGATCATCGATCCACGACTTCAGATCCGCTTGCGCCGCACCGAACTCTCGCCACCCGTCGAGGGTGACGATCTCGGCTTGATGCTCGAATCGGGTAGGGCGCCGCTCGGTATAGCGCTTCACACACGATGCATCGGCGACCCCGATCTGGCTGGCCACGTAGTCCAGCACCGCGACCGGCACATCCAACGGGTCCGGCAGGAACGTTCCCAACCAGCGCACCGTCACCAGTTGTAGGCCGTACCCGAGTTTCGAATAGTCACTGCGGCGCCGACTGATCAGCTCCAGATCGGCGTCATCCAGAAAGGCGAATCGGTCCAGGTCCTCACGGGTCGGAATCCCGGTGAACCGCCCAAACGCCCGCGCCTGTTCATCGGATAGGAACTCCACCGGCACAGCCGCACACCGTACGCCCAGCAATCAGGTCCTGGCGTGACTTTTCGTTCCGTTGTTCCTCACGGGCCG
>NZ_VLIY01000030.1 GCF_007489285.1 Skermania sp. ID1734 | reverse complement strand
ACGACCTCGTCTCCGACCGCGCCATCGCCGCCAAACCGCTGATCCTGACCAGCAACCGCGCACCCAAGGACTGGTACCCGCTGTTTCCCAACCCCGTCGTCGCCGAATCCCTACTCGACCGACTGATCAACACCAGCCACCAGATCCTCATGGACGGCCCCTCCTACAGGCCCCGCAAACGCCCCGGCAACCGAGCCACCGACACCGGCCGAACCAGCCCGCTACGCTGAACACGGCACACCCGAACATGGGGAATTACCTGACAGACACCCCTGGGGAATTAACTGACCGTCGACATCTGTAATGTCCGCATATCCGCCTCCGACTGATCACCCCCGAGCTGCACGGAACCGCCTTCCCGGGCTCGGTTGGCTAGGGGTACTGAAGATTCTCGAGCTGCGCATCCTCGGTCGCATGCAGCGTCACCACGCGCAGGTTTCATCTGCGTCATCACAAGTTGTCGTTGCCGCGAAAAGGTCGCGGGAGTCGGGCCACTGCGTGCGCTGCAACCTCGCTGAGGAATTGTGCGCCTAGAAACGAACAGTCAATGCTTCAACGACGCCCACGACTAGACGCCAGTCAGCTCAACCCGCTGAGCATCACGCGCTCGCGCGGGATGGCCGAGCGCAGACGAAATCCGCACTCCTTGCGGGCACCGCTCTACCCAGTCCAGGAACATACCGACGGTTGCTGACGGGTCCGGACGCTCTCCGTCCGACGACATATCGTCGGACGGATCAGCTAGAGCGCAAGACTCATCGATCACCGAAGCCATCCGCACACGGCCCTCTCCGCGAACGAATAGGTTGGCAAATCCACCGACCGCACGCAAACGGCCCAGCACTCTCGACAGCGGCTCTTCCTCAAGCGCGACCACGACCGCACAACTACCATCGGAATTCGTCACTGGTAGATCGCAGTCGGCGAGGGCACCGCACGCGAGGCTCAAGTTCACCTCGCTACGAAATGCATCCAACTTGGATTGGTCCATGTTCGCATCACGCTCCTTGCCGCGCGCGACTTTGCGCCACCGCACGGTCAAATGCTAGTGCTACACGACAAATTCGCGCGCGGCAGCACACAACGAGAGCGCGCGGCAGCAGTAGCCAGAACCAGGGCGCGACTGCTACTTCGGCGCACACTCCGCAACGTCCACATCAACCTCCGGCTGATCCACCAACGGCTGCACGGGGAATCGCACCTTCCCGGGCTCGGTCGGCTCGGTGTACTGGAACTGCACCTCCACCGTCTTGCCCCGCGGGATCACCGTCGGCGCCGTGAAGATCTGCCGCTGACGCTCTGTGCCGACCAACGGGAACGGCAGCGGCTTGCCGTCGACAGTTACCTTCGAGACCTTCGCGCCCTCGGTGGCGTACAGCGTGACCACCGGGAAGGCCGTTGCCTTCGGCGTTCCCCGGTTGTCGAATGTCCCCGCCACATAGTCCGGGTAGTTGGCCACCTCGGGCGGTGCGGTGTTGGTGAGCTTCACCGTCACGGTCGACGTCCGGGTCGGCCCGCTGCAATCGGTGGCCGTCCACGACATGTCCCGGGTGATGTAGTAGTCCATCTTGTTGCCGCCCTGGTTGTTCAGAATCACCTGGGCGTAGGGCGCCTTGTCCTCCGGCACGTCATGGGCGAGCGGCGTCTTCTCCAGCAGCGCCTCGATGGCCGGGTCTTCACTCCAGACCAAAATTCGGCGCTCGGTGGCCGCACGCCCCAGCGCCTCGAGCAAGGCCTGCGGGTGCTCGATCTTGCTGGTCATCTTGCTCACGACGGCGTCGGCGATGTCCTCGAGGTACTGCTTCCGAGCCGCGTTGTCTGTCGCAAACCGCACGTACGCGGTGGACATGGTCAGCTTGACCACGTTGTCCGCCGTGACCTGTTCGCCGTCCTTCAACGTCACCGGTCCGACCGCGCCGAGTACGTAACTGAGCGCCACTGGGTCCGTCGCAACGACGCCGTCGACCTTCTTCCCGCCGGACTGCTGCTCCCACATCGACTGCCAGATTCGCGCCGCGAAGGGAAAGTTCGCGCTGAAATTCGAGTTGCGGAAGTCGGTGGTCGGGTGGAAGCCGCCCCCGCTCCACTGCGCGGCGAACTCCGGACCGAGATCGATCGGCTTGAGCCCGTTGAACGGAAATGCGCTATTGCTGGCCACCTTCGCAACCGCGACGTGCCCGTTGACCGCGTTCAGAATCCCGAATCCACCGAGCAAGCCACCGGTGCCGCGCGCCTCTGCCGGTGTCGTGAAGCCGATGAAGTACGACCTGGGCCCATCAGCACCGAGCATCGCCGGCGCCAACTGCGCTCCCAGTGCACTGTTGTGCAGCATCGTGGTGAGGTTGGTGACCTCGTCAATCAGGCCGGTCCGCGCGTTGTTCACCAGCCAGATAGGCGCTGCATCAACCTGTTTGGCTTGTGCCTGCACCTGATCCGCTGAATTAGCCAGGCTCTGCAGCCGCGGCACCGAGGCCCGCAGCGGCGCGAGGTTCACCGAGCCGCCAGGATGCACGATCGTCTTCGGCGACAGCGCCTCACCCACATCTACGGCGGGTATCAGGATCTGTTGCGCCACCGAGTGCACAACGCCCGCCATCTGCTCGATCGACGTGAACGCACCGCCGAGCCACGGGATGTTCTCCGCCGTGTTCCAGGTGAAGGTGTCGGTGTGCCGCACGGCAGCCTCGGCGGACGCTTCGGCGCTCGCGGCGTCGTCGTGTGCCTTGGCTGTGTCGCCGTTCAACATGGCCGACTTCGCCGATTCCGCGTCGTTCTTCGTCGAATTGAGATCGAAGTACACCCTCAGCAGGCAGAACAGTAGCCAGGCCACGGCCAACACGATAAGAATCGCAATCGCAATGCCGGTCCTTTTCAGGATCGTGCGGCGGCGACTAGGGCGATTCGGTGTCGGGTCTTCCTGTGCTTGTTCTTCCTGCGTTGCGGTATCGGAGGTCATGCATCTTTCCTGTCGGTTGGCTCCGCCAAGACTGCCCCGAAGGCGCCTGGAGCCACAAATGGCGAGTGCCCGCCCACCTGAACGAGCAGTTCGATGAAGCCATCTACCAGCCCACGCGCGGCTTCCGAATCGAAGAGGTCGGTGCTGTAGATGCACCACCCATCGATCCCGGTGGGCTCCCCGGAAGCATCGTAGTGATCATTGAGGCTGAACTCGAAGTCGTGCTTGGCCAGGTCGATGTCGATCGGGTGCTCCTGCACCATCATCTCGTCGGCCTCAAGCTCGACCGGCGCCATCCCCGGCTGCATGATGAACTGCACCTGGAAGAGTCGATCGGTGGTGCCGAGCGCCTCTTGCAGTCGCGGATTGTCGATGTCCGGATGCGCGTACGCATTCAATGCCGCGAGGCGCACTCGCCGTACCAACTCGGCGAACGGCACGTCGGCATCCACCTGCACGCGCAGGATGACGTCATCGGCGAAGCCGCCCACCACCTTGTCAAGGACCGGGTCGTCACGACCGGCGATCGCGGTAGCGAACACGATGTCCGAGTTCCCGGAGAGCCGGCTCAGGTACCACGCCCACGCGGCCTGCATCACCATGAAAAGACTTGCCGCGCAGGCACGTGCGACACGAGCGAGCGCCGCATGGGTTTGCGCGTTGATATGAACGCGTTCCCCCGCACCCGCGGTGCCACGCACAGCCACCGGAGTTTTGGCGCCCGGGAACGTCATCACCGGCACCGGCTCGGCGAGCAGATTCGTCCAGTACTGGAGTTGACGCGACCCTTCACTGTCCGGGTCGTTGAAGTCGCCCAGCACTTCGTGCTTCCACAACGCGTAATCGGCGTACGTGATCGCCAGCGGCTCCCACCGCGGCGCCATCCCGGCGGCTCGGGACAGATAGGCGGTCAGGAGATCCCGACCCAGCACGCTGATGCTGCGACCATCAGCCGAAATATGGTGCACCACAAGGGCGACCACGTGGGACTGCGGCGCGACTTCGAACAGCGCTACTCGTATCGGAAGGTCAGACAGCACGTCGATGGGGTCCCAGAGAAACTTCTGTAACGCGACGTCCATTTCGTCGACCGCGATCCGCTGCGCCTCGAAGGGAACGTTGTCCACATCGACGTCGAGAATGACCTGGACCGGCCCCTCGTCGGTCTCCGGGTAGATGGTGCGCAATGGTTCGTGCCGCTCCATCACGTCATGCACCGCCCGATACAGCGCCGGGATGTTGATCGGCCCGTCGATGCGCAGTGCCGACGGAATGTTCCAGTCCCCGTTGGGTGCTCGGTGCGCCTCCACCCAGATTCGGCGTTGCGCCGGGGCGAGCGGCAGTACCTCCGGACGCTCGTAGGGACGCAGCCGAACCGACGACGGGCCTTCCTCCAACAGCCGGGCCAGCCCGGCCACGTTGGGTTCAGTGAAGATGTCGCGAACGGTGAGGTTGGCGTCGAGCACCTCGTTGATGTGCGACACCACGCGCGCCGCAAGCAACGAATTGCCACCGAGTTCAAAGAAGTCGTCGTCGGCGCCAACCCGCGGCACCCCGAGCAACTCGGCAACCACATCGGCGATCGTCTTCTCGATCGCACCCTGCGGTGCCCGGAAGACGTTGGTGCTGTGGAAATCCGGCAGGGCAAGCGCTGCACGGTCGAGCTTGCCGTTGGCGGTGACCGGCAGTTCGTCGAGCAGGACGATCGCATCGGGAATGAGGAACGACGGCAGCCGCGCCGCCAACTCCGCACGCAGCCCGGCGTCATCGAGTTGGACGTCACGCTCCGGAACCACGTAGGCGATCAGTCGGTTGCTGCCGGAGGCATCCTTGCTCACAATCGCGGCCACATCCGAGACGCCGGCAAGCCCACGAACGGTCGCCTCGATCTCCCCCAATTCCACCCGGACGCCGCGGATCTTCACCTGCGCGTCATCGACGCGGGAAACAAACCCCAGTGAGTCGTCCGCTCGGCGGCATACCAAATCGCCGGTTCGGTACAGGCGACCCTCCCCGAACGGGTTCGCGATAAAGCTCGCCGCGGTGACGCCAGGCGCGCCGAGGTAACTCTGCGCCAAAGATGAACCGGCGACGTACAGTTCGCCCGCGCCACCCACGGATACCGGTCGCAACCATTGGTCGAGCACGTAGGCGGTGGTGCCGCGGACCGGCCGGCCGATGGTCACCGCATCGGAAACAGCGGTCAACGTCGCGACCACGGTCGCCTCCGACGGGCCGTACGCATTGATGAGCAGGCGCCCACCCGTTACCCAGCGCGCGGCCAGCTCACTCGGAAGCGGTTCCCCACCAACGCCTATCACCTGAAGGGCGGGAAGATCGTCAGCCTCCAGCGAGGACAGCACCGACGGTGTCGACAGGTAATGGGTTACGCGCTGAGTAGCGAGATACTCGGCCAGCTCCACGCCCGCGAACACGTCCATCGGCGAAACCACCAGCGTGGCACCGGAACCGAACGCCAATAGCAGCTCCAGAAGGGCGGCGTCGAACACCGGGTTGTAGCCGTGCAGCACCCGCGAGTCCGGCGTCACCCGATACTGCTGCACCCCTTCGGCGCACAGGCTGGCGAGACCGCGGTGTGTTACTTGCACACCCTTCGGGGTGCCCGTGGAACCGGAGGTGAAGATGACGTAGGCAATGTCCGATACCTGAACCGGTGTGTGGAGTGCACTTGAATCTTCCGGCTCCGCAGACTCTTTTAGATCCACATAGGAGAGCGCGCCGGGCACGATTTCCGGATCGCCGATCACCAGGTCGGCGTGTGAATTCTCGATGAGCAAGGCGAGCCGCTCGTCAGGCTGCGACGGGTCCAGCGGAAGGTACGCGGCGCCCGTCTTGGCGATGGCCCATAACGAGATAACAAACTCGACCGAGCGGGGCAGCGCGATTCCGACGACCTTCCCGCGCCCGCAACCCCTACCAATCAAATTGCGAGCGAACTTGTTTGAGAGTGCGTCCAGCTCTGCATAGGTGAGTGCCTGCACCCCGTCAATGACCGCCGGCCGTTCGGCAAACCGCTCCGCCGTTGCGGTAAGCAGTTGCGGCAAGGTAGTTTCCGGCGCAGCCGGGCCACCGATGAGAGGCGCGCTCGGCGCAAGTTCGATGTCTTTGACACGGCTTTCCGGTTGCTGCACAACGAAATGCAGAGCCGAGATCAGGTGGTCGAGGAACGACTGCGCTGTCGACTTCTCGTAAGTGTCCGGCGCGTACCGAATTGTCAGGGCCAATGCGTCTTTCGAGACATCGACCGACAGATCTAGATCGGCGTCGGAATCCAGGACGCGAGCTCCCCAACCGATCGCAATTGCGGGCGACGCTTGCTCGGCCGTCTCGCGTTCCGTCATCGCCTCGTCGGCGGTGATCTGCCGCGCATACTCGGCCCGAACGCGTTGCACCGCTTCGCGAATGGACCGTTGCGGCTCCACCGCCAATCTGGTGGTTCGCATCTGGCCGCCGACGGGCACCGCGATCGCGGTCTGCACGCCTGGCCCCAGGCGCGACAGCACCGCGGAGACCACGGCGTGCAGCACCACGGGCGCCGGCACTCGCCAGCGCCGGCCGAGGGCGACCAGTTCACGCCAGACATCGACGGTATCGCTCACGGAGGCCGACTTGACAGACTCCGGGGTGCGCGGACGGTCTGGCAGCACCGCGGCGAATCGTGTTGCCGGAGAACGATGTAGCCGCGCTGTCGCTAAGTCGCCATTCTTGACAATCTCGTAATTGCCGTCCCGGCTCCACCGCGCCTGCTGGCCGGTCACGAGCATCCGACCGTTCGCGAGGGGCGATGCGACAAACTGGGTGGCCGTCAGTGCACTGCTGCCAAAGATGCCGCGTGGTAGGTCTGCGAGCTGGTACAGGTCGCCGACCACCCCGGCGGGAACCGGCTGCAGCCATCGATTGAGGATGGCGACCTGCTCGGTCTCGGTCGCCTCGCCGAAGTCGCCGACGAGTTCCGGCGCGGTCCGGAGGCTGGCGTGGGTATGCGCGACACCCGTTAGCGAACTACCGGCGGTGATTTGATAATCGATCAACGCCAGGCTGTCTGGATGCGGCTCCGCGAACGCCCGGGTCGATTCGGCATCGACGTCGGCTGTGAGATCGAAGCGCGGCAGTGTGTCCGCAAGGCTCACAGTGCTGCCCAAGACCGCGGCAACGTCCGCATCAGCAATGACAAGCGCAATTGCTTCGGCTCCGGCCGCCCCGTCGATCGGCACGCTGGCGGCGCCGCACAATGCCGCGGCCCGGATGCCGACCAGGCGGTCGACCGGATCGTCGGCAATGACGGCGACGCGGTCTTCGATACCGATGCCGGCATCACACAATCGCCTGGCCAACCGGCGCGCGCGGCGTTCACATTCAAAGGATCCGGTGATCGGCGAGCGCGGCGCTTCCTCTGGCACGCTCGCGCGGGCGCGCAGCGTGTCGATTTCGAGCGGTGTCAGCAACGGCAAGGTGGCCAGTCCGCGTTCCGGGTTGGCCACCGCATAACGCAGGTAATGCAGGAAGCGCTGCAGGTGTTCGCGCAGCGTCGCCTCGGAGTAGAGGTCGGGATTGCCCTCGAAGTCGATGCGGATGCTCTGGCCTGCGACGCTCGGATAGATGTTCACTGCAAGATCGGCAATCGGGCCGGTGGTCAGGACGTTGAACTCGCCGGTGACGTCTCCGAGCCGGATCTCCCGATGGAACATCATGATGTTGATGGTCGGGCCGAAGGTCGCGCCGTGCGCCGCGCCGTGCACGAACTCGCGCCGCATGTCCTCGTACCGGTAGCGCTGATGGCGCAGCGCGCCGGTTAACTCGAGTTGGACGTCGCGCACCAGGTATTCGAGCGACTTGCCTGGATCGATCTTGACGCGGATGGGCACGACGTTGGATACCGTGCCGCCGGAATTGCGCGACGCCTTGGTGGTGCGAGCCGAAACCGGCAGGCTCAGCACGATGTCTTTGCGGCTGGTCATCTGCGCCAAGAACGCCGCCAGCACGGCGAGAATGACCGGCACCTCGGAGGAGTTCCAGCGCTGAGCCATCTCGGAGATGCCGCGCGCGGTCGGCGCGTCGAGGACTTCACCGAACACTCGGGAAACCAGTGTGGGAGCGGCGGTGGAATCGGCCAGGCTCACCGGCTCAGGCAATCGCGCCAATCGGCGGGCCCAGTGTTCGCGGTCGATGTCGAATCGGCTGGTATTGCGGTACTGCTGTTCGGCTTCGTAAAGCTTGCGGATCCCGATGCCGCGAAAGGGCGGCGGCTCGGTTCCGTTGAGGGAGTGCGTGTAGTACTCGGCGACGCGATTCATCAGCGTCATGGCGCCGTGGCCGTCGAGCACCAGGTGATGCACCCAGCTCATCCAGTAATAGTGGTCTTCACCGAGGTGGATCAGCGCCGCGGCGATCAGCCGATCGGTGAATACGTCGAGCGGCTTGGTGTACTGCTGCACCATCCACTTTTTTGCTTCGGCGACTGGATCGGGAGCCGAGCGCAGGTCCAGGTAGATCAGGTCGTCCTGGTCTTCGACGCTCGGATCGAGCAGTTGTAGCACTTCGCCGCCGACGTCGACGATGCGCAGGCCCGGCGACTGCACGTCCCAGCAACCCTCGACGCTGGCGGCTTTGAGGCGGTCGCGGTCTATCGGGCCGCGAATCTCGACGTACTGCGCGACTACGAGCGGCACTTCCGGGTGTAACTGCTGGACGAACCAGAGGCCCTCTTGGGTAGGCGCCAAGCGAAAGGTCAGGCCCGCTTCTTCTGCCTCGCGATTGCTGCGGGCATCGCTTGCGCGTACCAAATGGACCCTCCCCTCAGCTACCTCGTCGTTGCTGTACTTCCGTGGCACCCTCCGCGGCGACGTCGAGTCCCGTGCCGACCTCAAGTAACCCTGTGAACACCCTCTCGAGGTCTTGACAACGTGAGGGATTCTACCCACTTGGTACGTTGACATTCGCCCAACACGTCGCAGCTGTGACCCGCGCGATATGCAGTCCCCACGGGCATTGCTGATGCCCCGTTAACGCTTTATCAAATAATCGGACCAGCGCAAAACGTGAGTCACCCGGGCGAGCTGTTACGGCCGTCGAGTAGGTTTGAGCCGTGTCCACGGGGAGTTCACAGTGAGCCGGTCGGTCGGAATCATCGGCACCAGGGGCTACCCCAGCTACTACGGCGGTTTCGAAACGCTGGTCCGGCATCTCTCTCCCTACCTTGTTGAACGCGGCTGGGACGTGACGGTGTACGGCCGAGTCGCCGAAGTCGTCCACGATGCTCCCCGTGATGAGCGGGTCGAGTCGGTGCTCACGCCAGGCGTCGAGTCGAAGTCGCTGAGCGCCCTCACCCATGGCCTGACCGCCGCTGTGAGCGCAGCGCGTCGCAAACACGATGTCGCATTAGTCATGAACGTCGCGAATGGGTATTTCTTGCCGCTTCTGCGTGCACGCGGGATTCCCTCGGTGGTCAACGTCGACGGCATCGAATGGGAACGCGGCAAATGGGGGCGGGCAGCGCGGGCAGCGTTCAGAGGCGGCGCCCGAATGACCGCCCGCTGGGCCAATCACATTGTGGTGGATTCCCAAGCGATCGGTGATTACTGGTCGCGCGAATTCGGCCGTGACGGCACATATATCCCGTACGGCGGTGAAGACCCGGGGCCAACCGCGCCGCCGCCGATCGATTTCCACGGCAAGCCCTACGCGCTGATGGTCGCCCGGCTGGTTCCGGAAAATTCCGTTCCGGAATTTCTCGACGCCGCCGAGCAATTGGCCGAAGACTGGCCGGTGGTGCTCGTGGGCTCCTCGGGCCACGGCAGCGAACTCGATGACCGGGCACGTTATTTATCAGCCCATCGGCGGAACTTCCACTGGCTCGGCCACCTCGCCGACGACAACACTCTCTATGCGCTGTGGCAGAACGCGGGCGTGTACTTCCACGGCCACACGGTCGGCGGAACAAATCCGGCTTTGGTGCAGGCGATGGCGTGCGGGGCACCGGTGCTTGCCCGAGACACGGTATTCAACCGGGAAGTCCTAGGCGGGGCGGGAACCTATTGGGATGGCGAGACAGCACCGCTCGCCAGTTTGATCGATGAGTTGCTCGATGACCCACGATTCCAGCGGGAGCTCAGCGAAGGCGCCAGGAAGGCGGCCTTCGAACGGTTCACCTGGGACGGTGTTTGCGCGGCCTATGCCGACGTCCTGCAATTAGCTGCCGAAAGAAAGTAGCGGGCGAAAGGCCCTATTTGTGATTGGTTTGAAACATACCGAATGGTTTCGATTACTTTCTAATAAAGCCCTGTTATATTGACCTCCACGGTCGGCGTCCAGACGTTTGGGCGGACGAGAGAGGGCATTCGCCATGCAGCGACAAATCGACGGTTTGTTGCTGTGGCGATAATGAATCGGCCCAGGCAGTCCAATGATGTTCCACCCGAGACGACCGCCAAGCTAGCCCCGATCGACGGCATCGCAGTAGTGCTGGTGACGCACAACGGCATGCGCTTTCTCGACGAACAACTCGAGTCCATTGCGTGCCAATCCGTGCTTCCGAGCGCTGTCTTTCTTGTTGACGATCGCAGTGACGACGGTTCGAAGCAACGGGTCATCGATTTCTTTGCCGCATATCCGGATATCCGATTGGTCGTCGTAGACCCGCCCGGTCCGCCCAGCCCGTACCTGTACACCCGCGTCGCCGCAAACTTCAGCGCCGGTTTGCGTGCCGCTTCCGCGTATCGGTTCATTGCGCTCGCCGATCAGGACGACGTCTGGCAGCCACAACGGTTGCAGCAGCAGCGTGATCGCCTACTGACAACCGGCGCGCTCATGACGGCCGGCGACGCGATGGTGATCGATGACGCCGGCGCACCGACCGGAACATCTCTGCGACAGCAGTTTCCGGCGTTGGTCGACTGGGAAATCGCTTCGCCTGCAAGACGTTTGAAATCGATTCTGCGCGGACCCACAGTCACCGGTGCTGCATCGATGGTGACCAATGAGATGGCCTCGTTCGGGCTGCCGATCCCCGCCGGATGGTTGCACGACCGCTGGTGGTCGCTGGTAGCCGTCGCCAGAAATCAACTGGACATCGACGACACAGCGGTGCTGCGCTATCGGGTGTATGCCGAGCAGGCCGTCGGGTTCAGCGGTGTTGAACGGCCATCGGGCTGGCAGCGCGTCCTCACAGGCATACGCCAACCGGTCCATTCCGCGTCGAAATTCCGCGATCTGATGATCACGTTGCCGCGCAGCGCCGACGCAACACTGGCATCGGAGCTATCGGCACGGAAGTTGCTCGACGCGTATCTCCTACGGCCCCACCACGTAGCCGCCGTTCCGCAGCCCGATCCGCTGTTCGCGCCGGTTCGATACGACTTCGCGTCGCGCGCGAAAGCCTTGGTGCCGTGAGTTCACACCAACCTGACGTTGTCGCCATAGGCGGCGAGTTGACGGTCTCGGGTAAGTAGCGTGAGCCGCTCGGCGCGGGCCTGGGCGACGAGCATCCTGTCGAACGGGTCGCGGTGAATCAATGGCAGACCACTCACTACACACGCGTGACGGAGCGTGATCGGCAGCGGTTGTAGGTCGCTTCCCTCGATGACGCTCGCGAGGTCTTCGTCCGCAGTCAGTCTGCCGAGTTGTTGTTTGATCGCGACTTCCCAAGCCGTGACGGCGCTGGCATACACCTCAGTCTCATCATCGATCATGGTTTTCGTCTCGGCAGAGAGTTCGTCAGAGTCGATGAGCCACTACAACACAATGTGGGTGTCGAGCAGCAGCCGCGGCGGGGTTGGCACCGTCACCGGCCGCCCTCGAATTCGGTGGCGATAGCGGCGTTCGTTTCCTCGCTGTCCCAGTCAGGAGCAAATCGCACCTTGGCGGCGAGAGATCCGCGAGCAGTGCGGGACGCCCCGCGCCGGTACCGCACGACCCTCGCGACGGGCACTCCTGCGCGGCTGATGACGACGTCCTCCCCGCTCTCGACACGTTCGATGATCCGGGATAGCTGAGACTTCGCTTCGTGGATGTTGTACTGCTCCACATAGCCAGCTTAGCTAAGTTAACCCACCGATCGGTTATGGCTCTCATTGATCAGTGCGTATACACACATATGTGCGCATACACGACGCGACACTTGCTCAGCCGCATGTGTGTATAGACATACACACTCCCTACCTACAGATCGTTCGCAACCCTGCCGGGCACCCCGAGAACATACCGCCCAGTCTCGATTAGATATGACTACCGTGCTGTTATATTGACCACATTCCGATCCCGGGAAACCTGCGTCCCCATTACCCGCTCAAGGCAACGGATAGCCGCTGCCACCGATAAGCCGGAAGGTTCCGTCGTGACCGAATCAGCCCTCGATCCTTCGGTGTTCCTCGACAGCAGCGACTTCCGCGCGGAACCGGACGAGCAACTGCAGCAATTGCGAACCCGCTACATCGATCTGCTGCGTGACACCCTCACCATGGCGCTGTGGGACGCGGCTGACGGGAACCAACTTCCCATCGCCCAGGAAGGCTCGGCGGTGGATCTGCGCGCCGACGGCCGCGACTGGCCGCAACTGGCGCACACCATGACCGGAGTCGCACGCATGAAGAACCTGCAGTTCTGTGTGGAAGACGTGCTGGCGCGAGGGATTCCAGGAGACTTCATCGAAACTGGCGTGTGGCGTGGCGGCTCCTGCATCTTCATGCGCGGGATCCTCGCCGCTTATGGCGTAAACGACCGCCGGGTGTGGGTCGCTGACTCCTTCGAGGGTCTGCCGCCACCGGACCCTTCGAAGTACCCCGCTGACGCCGGAGATGCCCTCTACACCTACAGCCAACTCGCGGTCTCCAAAGAGGATGTGCAGCAAAACTTCCGGCGCTACGGCCTGCTCGATGATCAGGTCGTTTTCCTGAAGGGCTTCTTCCGGGATACGTTGCCAACTGCACCGATATCCCAACTTGCCATCGTGCGCCTCGACGGGGACATGTACGAATCCACAATGGATGGTTTGAACAACCTCTACCCCAAGCTTTCCGAGGGCGGCTACCTGATTGTCGACGACTATGCCCTGCCGGGCTGCCGTCAGGCCGTCACCGACTTCCGCGCTGCGCACGGCATCACCGATCCCATGGAGGTGATCGACTGGACCGGGGTGTACTGGCGCAAAGGCGCCGACACTCTCGGCGACGCCGCAATAGAGGGTTCGACTCTGCCCGAGCGGTATGAAAATCTCATCGCCGAATACCACCGCTTGGCCACCGAGAATCGGCTGCACTCCGCCACCATCGCCGGCTTGCAGGCGAATTACCTGACTGCCGCACAGCAATTGGAAATGTTGCGCAGTTCGCGCACGCTGCGCTACACCGCAAAGCTCCGCGACGCGTACGGCGCCGCGAAGCGCACCATCCGCCGTTCCCACTGACGCGCCGCACGAGGAGCCAACCGTGGCAAGCAAATACAGCTGCGTCGTCGATGTCTCAGCGCCCAACACTTCCCACTCGATTGCGGTGCGGATGCTCGGTGCTAACCAGCGCGTTCTGGAACTCGGTGCCGCCGCAGGCGACGTGACGCGCGTACTGGTGGAGCGCGGTTGTGATGTCACCGCCGTCGAATACGACCCCGACAATCGGGCCGACCTCGAAGCCGTTGCGCAACAGGTAATCATCGGCGATCTCAACGACCCAGACCTGCTCGATTCACTGACTGGCCAGTTCGACGCCGTGCTGGCCGGTGACGTGCTCGAGCACCTGATCGACCCCGACGCGGTGCTGCGGCGCGTTGCCAGGTTGCTCGCTCCCGGTGGACAAGTGGTGATATCGCTGCCGAACATCGCGCACATCGACGTCCGACTTTCCCTGCTGCAGGGGAGATTCGACTATCGCCCCACCGGATTGCTGGACCGCACTCACCTGCGGTTCTTCACGCGTAAGACCGTCGATGAACTGGTCGACGGCGCTGGGTTGACCATCATCGAAATGCGCAAGGTGCGGGTGCCAGCCTTCTACACCGAGTTTCAGGTGGACCGAAACTCCGTGCCGCAGAGCCTCGTCGAGGAAATCCTGAAAGACCCGGATGCCGAGACCTACCAGTTTGTGTTCACCGCCGTGCGCAAGAACGGGGACCTCAGCACTCAGCAATTGGCGCAGCGGTACACCGAACTGCTGGAAAACTACGACCGCCTCATCGAGCAGCACGCCCTTGCCCAGCACAAGCTTGCTCTGCTCGAGGCATCGGGCATCTTGCGATACACGGCGAAGCCGCGCCGGGTGTACCACCGCCTGCGCGACGCCGTTTCCGGCAAGTAGCGGTCCAGATGAAGGCCGGACGGATCGGCAGACTCGGTCGACGCTTGTTGCGCCGACCGGCGCATCGCGAACCCGAGCCGTCGACGCGTATCGCGCCGGACCTTTCCGCGGTGGTGACCACGCCGCGGTGGGTCGCCGAGATGGCCGAGCCGGTGACAACGACGCGTCCAATCGACCCACACAGCGACATGGTGTCCGTGGTAATTCCGTCGTACAACCACGGCCGGTTCGTCGCCCACGCGATCCGCTCGGTCGCACACCAGACCTATCGCAATATTGAGATAGTCGTGGTCGATGACGGATCTACCGATGACAGCGCTAAGGTCATCGAACGTACGTTGAACGAGAGCGACTGGGCGAAGGCGACTTTCGTCCGTCAAGACAATGCCGGCGCGCACAACGCACTCAATCGGGCGCTCGAGCTGTGCTCGGGACGCTACATCGGAATTCTCAACTCGGACGACGCCTATCACCCGCAGCGCATCGAGCGACTGCACGGGGTGTGCGCGACCGGCGGTTTCCCTTTCGCCTTCTCCCAGATCGCGTTCAGCGAACTCGCAGTGCCGCCCAGCGACGGAATCGACCACGGCGCCGAGCAGTACCAAATCTGGCACGACCAGTTGTCGAGGTACCCGAGCCTTGGGTTTTCGCTGGTGCGACTTAACGGCACGTGGACTAGTAGCAACTTTTTCTTCACCCGGGACCTCCTCGACCGGATCGGGGCGTTCCGCGACTTTGTCCTTGTCAATGACTGGGACTTTGTTCTGCGCGCGGTCGTCGACTCGGAACCCGCACTGCTCGCCGAGCAGTTGCTGTATTACCGGCGGCATGAGAACAACACTTACGTGCGCGAGGGCACTGTCGAGGCTGCGCACCGCGAGTTTTCCCGCGTGTTGGCCAGCTACTTCGAGTCCGTCCGATACGGCGTCACCGGCAATCCGTTGGCACCATCCCAAGCCAACTGGCCGGACTACTTCCCGTCGTTTCTTGCCGCGGATTCCCAACTTGCACTGCACCCGGCGTTCGACTCGCTCATCGACATCTGGAAATCCACCGACAGAGCTCCGGCCGAACCACCAGAGAGGGTTCCGACGTGACCTTGGGCAAACTCACCCGGCCACCGAAGGGCTTGCGTGACAACCTGCGCCGTTTTCGCGGGAACTCCTACTCAGACCGGCTCACGCCGCCACCGGAACTCATGCAACTGGTCGGCAGCATCACCGCCGACAAATACCACGCGGTGGGCACGGAATTCGTGCGCTACTTCACCGAATATGGCCTATCCCCCGATGCTTCGGTGCTCGACATCGGCTGTGGCAGCGGCAGAATCGCGATCGCGCTGACCGAGTTCTTATCGCCCGGCGCAAACTATCAGGGTTTCGACATTGTGCCGTCGGCCATCGAATGGTGCCAACGCGAGATTTCTTCGCGGTACAACAACTTCGAGTTCTATGTGGCGGATGTCCGAAACCGCTTCTACAACCCCAACGGTCCGGTCACCGGGTCGCAATACCGCTTCCCGCACGATGACTCGACGTTCGACTTCGTCTTCCTCACATCGGTATTCACACATCTGCTGCCAGCTGACTTGGAGAACTATCTCGCCGAGATCGCCCGGGTCCTTAAGCCCGGCGGACGTTGCCTGGCCACCTTCTTCTTGGCCAATGACGAATCGCTGGAGCACTTGGCGACTGGTCGCAGCGACATCGCATTCGACTACAGCTTTGACCACCACCGGGTGATGAATCCTGAAGTCCCCGAGTTCGCGGTTTGCTACGACGAACCGTATGTGACGAAGCTGCTCGCGAATAACGGGCTTTCCGTCCTCGGCCCCGTCCGCTATGGAAGCTGGTGCGGTCGTAAGCAGTTCACCAGCTACCAAGATTTCATCGTGATGGAGCGGCAGTGAGCATAGAAGCGGCGACACAAACGACGGTCGGCGATCTGCAAGTGGTGTGCGTCAGCCACCGTCGCGAAATATTCGACGAATACCTCGGAGCCAGTATCGGTATCGATGACAGCGCGGTGCGGTTCTACGACAACACCGGTGCCAATGTGGCAATCCCGTACCGCTACAACCACTTCATCGACAACGAGATGGGTGCGGGCTGGGTGATGTTCGCCCATCACGACATGCGGTTCGAAGAAGACCCGTGGCCGTTGATCCGCAATCTGCCCACCTCAAGCATCTACGGCGTGGTCGGCGCAGTGGTGGTGCCGGGGCGCAGGTACCTTCACATCGGGCGTGAGGCCGGCAGGCTTCGGATCACTCGCGGGCGGTTTCGTCACGTCCGGTGTCTGGGGCAAGTGAAGTGCCAGACCGATCTTTACCCGCCCGGCGTATTCGGTGAACCTGTCGAAGACTTCCCAGTCGTCGACACGGTCGATTGCTGCTGCATCATTGTGCATTCCTCGCTTATCCGGCGGCACGGCCTGCGGTTCGATCCGCAGTTCGCGTGGCACTTCTACTCCGAAGACTTTTCGCTGACCGCCAAGGCGCGCTTCGGCATCGAGACAAGGGTCGTGCAAATCGATTGCGGCCATTATGGGTTCGGCACGCTCGACAGTGCGTTCCATACCGCGCAACGCAAGCTAGTCGGCAAGCATGCGGGTGTGTTCGCCTCCACCTGTTACCTGCCGCCGGCCGCCACCGAGATCAACAGCTTCGCCAACCGGCGCGGCTTGCTGCTGCAGTTGTGAATCGGCGGCTTTCTAATGGATCAATCCGCGCACGATTCGGCCGACCTTGAGCTTGACCGCCAACCGCGACGCCGCATAGGAATTCAGCACCGGCGTCAGTGTGCGCAACGCGATTTTGCGTTCGTTGGTCAGGTGTGCCGCGACCACAGCCATGTCTCGACGAGACTGCTCCGCCGCGGTCCGGTCGCCGGCCTTCACCGCACGGACATAGTCGGAACCAATGTGCCGCAGCATTCTTGGGGCAACGAGGTCGCCGATCAGGAACCTGCCGTGGTGATCGGTCATGTCCGGCCCGATGCGTCCGAGAAGCTTTTCGAAGTAGACCAAGCGCGAGCGGGCCATTCGCGGCGAGTGCGCGGACGAGCCAGCGTGAATTCGCCACTTGGACAACGACTCGTCGATGAAGACGTTCTCGTAGCCGTGCAGGAAGAGCCGCAGAAACAGGTCGTCGTCCTCATAGCCGACAAGTTTCTCGTCGAACCCGCCAACAGTCTCGAAAGCCTGCCGCCCGATGAGCGACGCCGACGGCAGGATATACATGTCACCCGAAACAAACTGCCCAATAGTCTTTTTCGGATGCTCGCCAGCCAAACTATGCAGCAGGTCCTGGTGGAGCATGTTTCCGTCCAGGTCGGTCTCATCGACGTTGCTGTACACCCAGCCCAGTTCACGGTTGCGGACACCGGTCAGGAACGGCTCGCGCAAAACTTCCAGATGGCGCGGGTACCAGATGTCGTCGTGGTCGAGAAATGCGATGAGGTCGGAGGAGGCCGCGTCGACGCCGCGATTGCGGGCGACAGACTGACCGCCGTTCGCGGAGCGGATAAGGGTGATCGGGCGATCGGTCGCGAGCTTTTCGACGATCACAGCGCCGTCGTCAGTGGAGCCGTCGTCCACGACGATGATCTCGTCGGCGGGAACGGTTTGCGCGAACACGCTGCGCAACGTTTCTTCGATGAAGGTGGCGCCGTTGTACAGGGCGATGACCACCGCGATGGTGGGTTCAAGGCCTTGCTCGCGGGCGTGGGAGTGAGGCACTGCAAACCGCCTTGTTATGCACGTCCGGCCATCGACCGGATTCGTTCGTCGCGCGCAGATCATATCCTGCACACCGATGCGAGGAGGCGCGATGGATCGCACACGTGAACTGCTCAAATACATCGGCAAGCTGGATGCGGGCATTGAAATCGCGCCGTACCACAGCCCGATGGTGCCGCGGCGCGATGGATACCGCAGCATCTCGCTCGATGTGTTCGACGCCGAGACGCTCCGGAGCAAGGCGTGCGAGGATCCGAACATTCCAGCCGAGAACGTTGCACGCATCGAGGACGTGGACCTACTTGGTACCGCAGGCGATATCGCGGAGTTGGTTGCCGCGAGCTTCGGCGACCGGCGTTTCGACTACATCGTCTCGTCACACAATCTAGAACACCTGCCCGATCCGATCCGGTTTTTGCAAGGCTGCGAACGGGTGCTGCGGAGTGGTGGCGTGCTGTCACTCGCTGTCCCCGACCGGCGTTTCTGCTTCGACTTCTACCGACCGGTCACCGAGTTGTCGGAGTGGCTCGACGCGTACCGCGAGCAGCGCAAACGGCCAACTGCGGCGCAAGTTTTCCGCGGCGAGTCGCTGAAGTGCACTCTCAACGGCGTCGGGGCGTGGATGCCAGGTGTAAGCGAGCGGCCCGTGCCCGGGGGCGACCTCGAAGAGGCGTATCGGCAGTGGCTGGCGTTCGATGAGCAACGGGACTACGTCGATGCGCACTGCTCGGCATTCACGCCGGCCAGCCTGGAGCTTTTGCTATCCGACCTACGGTTCCTTGGACTGATTCGGTTACAGATCGTCGAGATAACCGGCCCGAACGGGTGCGAGTTCTACATTCATCTCCGAAATCCCTCGCCGCAGGACGAGCAACGGATCGGAACGGACGAGTACTACGCGCTGCGGGCGGAGATCATGCATCGCGCAGCTCGCGAACTTGTCGATCGGTCCGTCCCGGAAACCCCTTTACAAAAGCTCGCCGCGAACGGACGGGATTGGAAATCCCGCGGCGTAGTGGCGGCACGTCGAAACAGGTACGCCGACAAAGCGATCGACGCGCTGAAGCGAACCACGGGATCGGGGGTCACGCCGTGAGGGCCCCAGTGCGGGCTCGCCGCAAGACCTCGGTGGTCGCAGCACTAAAAGAGCTGTATGGGGCACGGGAATTGGTGCTGAGCCTGACCACTCGCGATTTGAAGAGCCAGTATCGGGCAACAACGCTGGGACACCTCTGGTCGCTGGCCAATCCATTGACAGTGATGGCCGTTTACACCGTGGTTTTCAACTACATCATGCGGGTGCGTCCGGAACCAGGTGATCCGAGCGGACTCGATACCTACGCGCTGTGGTTGCTGTGTGGGCTGCTGCCATGGATCTTCTTCACCGGTGTGGTCACGGGCGGCATTGGCGCCTTGCTGGGCGGTGGTCCGCTGATTCAAAAGGTGTCGTTCTGCCGGTCGGCGCTTGTGGTGTCGAATTCGCTTGCCCTGGTGGTCACCTGGTGCATCGAGATGACGGTGCTGCTGGTGGCTGTAACCATCGCCGGCGCCGACGCGCTGCTCTACCTGCCGATGATTGCTGTGTTCATGGCGCTGTTGTGGCTGTTTGCCACCGGTTTGGCGCTGATGTTCTCGGTTGCGAACGTGTATTTCCGTGACACGCAGCATTTCGTGACAGTGCTACTTCAGGTGTGGTTCTTTCTTACGCCGCTGTTGTATCCGCTGAGTATGGTTGTGCACCAGTCGAAGGCCACCGGCCACTTTCTCGGATTCCTGACCGTGTACCGGCTGTACATGCTCAACCCGATGAGCCAGTACACAATTGCCTTTCGGAACTTGATTTACGACAACAGGATGCCCCCAGTGTCCTGCATACTGCTGTGTGTTGCCTGGTCGCTGGTGATTTCGGTCGCCGGCCTGTGGGTGTTCAAGCGCTCCGAACGAGGATTGGCGGAAGCACTGTGAGCGAACCTGCCATTCGCCTCGACGGGGTTTCCAAACGCTTCCGTGTCTATCGGGAGCGGAACCAGACTTTGAAGTCGATCGCGCTGCGGCGCCGGAGGTCGCTGCACGAAGACTTTTGGGCGTTGCGTGACGTTTCGTTCGACATTCCGCAGGGCAGCAAGTTCGCGTTGATCGGCCCGAACGGTTCGGGTAAATCGACTCTGCTGAAATGCATCGCGCAGATCTTGTACCCCGACAGCGGAAGTGTGACCTCGAAGGGCCGGCTCGCGGCTCTGCTCGAAATTGGCTCGGGCTTTCATCCGGAGCTTTCCGGCCGAGATAACGTGTTCCTGAATGCCGCGATTCTGGGCATGTCGAAATCGCAGATCCGCGCGAAGTTCGACGAGATCGTGGATTTTTCCGGTGTCGAGCAGTTCATCGATCAACCCGTCAAGACGTATTCGTCGGGCATGTACGTGCGCCTGGCCTTTGCCGTGGCCATCAATGTGGATCCGGAGATCCTGCTGCTCGATGAGGTGCTCGCGGTGGGCGATGCCATGTTTCAGCAGAAATGCATGGCCAAATTCAAAGAATTCCAGAACGACGGTCGCACCATCGTCATCGTCTCGCACGCGTTGCCCGTGTTGAGCTCGATGTGCGACTACGCCGCATGGCTGGAAAAGGGACGGTTGCAGGAAGTCGGCGCTACGGCCGGGGTGCTCGAGCACTACGCCGACGCCCACCGTTCGATGGCTCGGGTGACTGCCGATGGTGACGTGCGGTGGGGTACCGGCGATGTGCTGATCGACGAGGTCGAACTGCTGGATCGCGACGGCCGGACACTCCACGGCTCGATCCGAAGTGGGACACCCGTGACGATTCGGTTGCACTACACGGCACGCGAGCGCGTCGCTAGTCCCTTGTTCTCGCTCGCCATTAGCGCGAGCGACGGGAGCGTGGTGTGGAGCGGGAATACTGTCGATCTTTCAGTCGCGCCGTGTGAAGTCGGCAGCGACTACCTCGACTTCGTCATTCCTTCACTCCCACTCGCCGGTGACGATTTCACCCTGACCGCCGTGGTGCACGACAAGACCACCGAAACGATGCTCGATTACCGCAAAGACATCCAGTTGCGCATGAAGATGCACAAGGCGTCGGAGGCCGGGTATGTGGCGTTGGGTGGGGTGTGGGAGCAGCGGGTGCGGGTTGGGGAGGGTGTGTAACCAGGCGAATCGGACTCGTCGCCTAGAATCGCAGCAACGACCTGTCAAATTGCGCGCAGTCGGCGCCGAATCGGAATGGCGCATGAGGTTCGGCACCCACAAGATCTCGGCGCACAAGCGCTCACAGCGATACGGGGGAAGTCTTGCGGCGTCTGGTTGTTAGCCCACATCTCGATGATGCAGTACTGTCCGCATTTTCGGCTCTGAGCTCGGAAGAGGTTACGGTTGTTACTGTCTTCGCCGGTATTCCCGACGTCGGTATTCCACTGTCGTCCTGGGATCTGGCCTGCGGCGTAACAACAAGCCCTGCGGACCACACGCGCCAGCGGCGAAGCGAAGACGAGGCGGCATTAGCCGTCGCTGGGGCGAGCGTCGTGCACCTCGATTTCATCGATGACCAATACCGCGAAGGTGCCACACCGTATCTAGAGATTTCGGCTGCATTAGCGGATCTCGCCGAGGGATATGACGAAGTGTGGTTTCCAGCCGCGTTTGGTGGGCATCCGGACCACCGCGCGACAGCGGTCGCCGCCCTGACACTGAATGGGCCATACAAGCGAATCATGTATGCCGACATTCCATACATCATTCCCGAATTGGAGCGCGCAGGCATTGAGCAAGGCCTAAAATTCGGTTCCGAAGAGAGCCTTGAGATCCTGCTTTCAGCGAGCCCATTCACACCACCGACTCCTCCCACCGCTGTTTCGCTTCCTCCCGATTTGCTGTATCAGAAGCGCATAGCCACTGAAAAGTACGCAACACAGATCGATGTTTTGCGAAAGTCCTTTCCCCAATGGGTCACCGACTCACCGCTGTTTTCGTACGAATGGCACTGGGAGATTCCGAGAACATCCAACCATGCCTGGCCGATTCGACCTCGGCCTGTGCCGGAGCCGGGCCCTCAGTTGAGTGTTCTTGTCGCCACTCCCGAGAACACAACTGAATGGGTTGACCAGGTGCTCGGGGCGCTGGCTTGTCAGAGCGACCGCGACTTCGAGGTAATTGTCGCGCCTTACGGGCCGGCTACCGCCATCCGGGATCGAATTCGATCAAGCGTCGCCGGATCACCGGAATGGTTGGCAAGTCAGGTAGAAGTAGCCGACCGGGCACCGATCGAAACGCTCGGCCAGGCACTTAATACTGGACTCCGACTCGCACGCGGTTCATACCTGAACGTGTTGCTCCCAGGCGATACGCCCGCGGAAAATCATGTTTCCGAATTCTCACGACTTGCTGGAACTGGAGACAGTGTCCGCCTGCTCCAGACTGGGGGCGATCCCGTCGACGAAGGGCTTGATAGTTCGGCCGCAATTGACGACGCGCTACTCCGCTGCGCGGCTGCGGAACCCCATCCACTTGCTCGCTTCGCTATGCCGCGCTTGTTGATGCGGGATCTCGGACTGGGCTTCGACGAACAACTGAACCGATTCACCGACTGGGACCTACTGCTCAGAATTCACCGATTGGTGGATGTGAGCAAGTCAACGCAAACAACTGTGCAACGGGACACCGCTGAAGACAAACCCGTGCACGGAGCGTCGCAAGAAGAATCTGCCGAGAGACGTGCAACAGCCCGCCGAATCGCGGAGAAGCTGAACGCGACGCCGATGGTTATATCTCCTGGAGCGGCCCGCATCATGCGCGAGCGCCTCCACATGGAGGCACACGTCCGAAGCGCGTTTCGACATGTCGAGACCAGCTTGCGGGCCGCACTTGAAAACGAATCGACCCAACGTTCTGCACTGTCCGAGCAACTTGCCGCCGCCACTGCCCTAATCTCAGAACTGCAGGCCACTGACACTGCTCAAATCTCAGAATTGCAGAAGCAGCTTGCAGAGCAGCAAACTGCGGTAAGGGACCTAACTACTAGACTTCAACACTCAGAGACAACTGTTGAAGCAATCACTAATTCAACGAGTTGGCGTATGACGAAGCCACTGCGTAGCGCGAAAAGAAAATTGAGCGAGACTGAACAGTAGTAACTAACGCCGGCGCCTCACGCGTTTCGCGATACGTGCCGCGTGCCTAATTGGCTTGGTGACTCTCCACGATGTACTGTTCAGAATTGCCTCAAGTTGAGCAGAGTCTGCGACAGTCTCCACTACTGTTTCTGGAACATCGCGATGAAGCCTGTGCGCAGAACCGGTCGGGAGCATCACCGGGCTGCTCGCCAGTTTAGCAATGATCCGCTTTTCGTTGGAGCGCCACACCGACTCCGAGTGCGTTACCGCGGAATGCGTACCGCCGTTCCAGCGCCGATAGATTGCAGTGATAGCCTCCGCCTGTTCGACTCCGCACAGCTGGGAAGCTTGCAACAAAAAATCCCAGTCTTCGCAAACATCTAAAGTCTGGTCGAAGCGCAGCCCAAATACCGAGAACAATTCCCTGGGGAAGGCCAGCGACATAAAGGGGGATCGATTCTGCCGGAAATGATCCAGCGGATCGAAACTAGCCGGATATGTTCCCTCAGGTAGCGATATCGACCGCAGTCCCGCACCACTTCGCCACATTGCTGGCTCTATTTGTTGAGTTACCACACAGGCTCGGATAATTCGCCTGGGGGCGGCTTTCGCGGCGGTATGAAACTGCTCGACCCAATCTGCAAACAACAAGTCGTCGTCGTCATACACGGCGATATAGCTTCCTCGAGCCTCTTCCACACCTGCATTCAGTGGGCGGGCGCGAGTGCCACCATTTACCTCGACTACTCGAATTCTCTCGCGGAGCCACTGCGGCACCGACGCCACCAGGGCGTGAACGGCCAAGAGGCTTTCCGGTTCGGCGTTGTGAACAAGACAGATGACATCGAAATCGCGGTCTGTCTGCGCCGCCAGACACAGTAGTGCGTCCTGCAGGCAGTTCAGACGGTCGCCTTGAGTCCTCAAGAGGACAGTCAGAAAATGAGTATGGTCAGAGCAATCCGTGATCTCACGTTCCATCTGGTCAAGCGTCGACCGGAATGATGGACTTGCATGCTCCTTCGAACGTAGCGCGTAGATCAGTTGTTCGAATGTAGAAACTTGACTATCCATTCCCAACGAATTTCCTACCGTATATCGGTCGTAAACAGAGTTAGAATCGATGGACCGCATAGTTCCCTTTCACAAACTGGGCAACGCGGTGGTCAGCGTCCAACTGTTTGGGCAGCCTCCCAGCGGCTAATCGTCGATTGAAGGATTTGAGCGCTGTTAAGTCGGATTCACACTGACCTCTACTAAAATATTTTTCAATTTCATTTACAATGTCGATCCGACAATACTTGTACGCCAACAGCAGAGCAGCTTCGGCTGAATAATAGACTTCGGCCTCACTTACTACAGGTCCGGAAGTTATTGACAATCTCTTGTCGTGGAAAATTCTTGCTTCAGGTTGGTGTACGCAACGATAACCCGCCAGCTTAAGCCGCCATGAGTAGTCGACATCGTCGCAATAGAGAAAGAACGTCTCGTGGTCGAAACCATCAACTGCATTGAACGCATCTCTTCGGGTGAGACAACATGCTCCGGAGCACCAACTTGTCTCGCCCGTATCAGCGTCGTACTCCTTCGGGTGCTCAAGGGGTATTTGACGCGCATCCACTGCACCGACATTGTCCTGCATGGTGTCGATCAGCGCAGCAATGGTGGTCGGAGCGACTATCGAGTCGGGATTGACGAACAGAATGAAGTCCGAGTTGGAACTCTTGGCCAACACATTGTGGCCACCGCCGTGCCCGAGATTGGCCGAGAAGAACTGGTAGTCGAAATCGCCACCCTGCGCTTCGACTAAACCACGCATTGTTTTCTCGGTTTCACCGTCGAGGACGGAGGTCGGACTGCAGTCGCCAGCTAGAAATGACCAGGAGCCCACGAGTCCACGGTCTTGAGCTTCGCGAGCCGATCCCACTAATGCTTCGACGTTCCGGTGAATCCACTCATAGCTGTTGCCATATAGGACCGTTTGAATAGCGAGCGAGTTGGACCCCATCGAAGCGCTGCCCCTAAATTTGCCGTGTAACGCGTCCGCCACCCTACTGGTACAGCACGAACGCTCCCGAGTTCCAGCAATCGAGGCGCAAGCATACCAGGATGAACAGCCGGAACTCCGGATCGGTTTAGTAGTGCCCCATAGAGTGGTGTAACTCGGTGGCCGAGATCGTCTCCGACATCCGTGTCGTTGACGGATGTAGAGCGGCCACCGCGTGATCTTTCGAGTCAACCGTCTAAAGAATCCTCGAGGAGTCATCGCGATGACCGCACCCCATATTGTCGACCCTGCAGGCCTGCTTGGCCAAGCCCTATCTGACGCGTCGCCGGATCTGATGCGCGAGCTGCTGCAGACCATGATCAACGCACTGCTCTCCGCCGATGCCGACGCTGTGTGCGGCGCCGAGTGGAACGCCCGCTCGGCTGAG
>NZ_VLIY01000003.1 GCF_007489285.1 Skermania sp. ID1734 | reverse complement strand
GGGCATCACGCCCTCGATCGGTTCGGTCGGCGACGCCTACGACAACGGGTTGATGGAATCGATCATCGGCCTCTACAAGACCGAATGCATCCAGACCACGGTGTTCCACGCCGGGCCCTACAAGACGCTCAACGACATCGAATACGCCACATCTGGTTGGGTTGATTGGTACAACCACAGACGTCTGCATAGTTCACTCGGAATGCTCACCCCAACCGAGTACGAACAGGCTTTCAACACCGCTCGCGACCGGCAGTCGCAACCCGTCTAGGAGCGGCACGAAAGTCGTGACGCTTCACACCGAACTCCGCAACCACTACCGACAACACCGCGCAATCGCCACCGCCCGCCACCGACTCATGCCACCACCGTTCTGATGGATCACTCAAGAACTGGCAGCTGCGAGCGCTACCTGTTTGATCCACTCTTCGATCGACAGTCCGGCCGCAGAAGCAGCGGCCTGACACCGTTCCCGCTGGTCGGCGTCGAGCTTGACCGCTATGTATCCCGCCGCGATCTGTGCGGCGCGAGCCCGTTCGGCCAGATAGCGATTGCGGATAACCCTGCGAATCCGCATCCGCAGCGCTTCCGGGTCCAATCCCGCCGCACTCGTGATGATCTGCGCCGCGCCACAACTGTCGTCGCCGACCAAGCCCAGCAGCAGGTGCTCGGTCCGGATCTGCTTGGCCCCATAGCGTCGCGCCTCCGCCAACGACCGTTCGAGCAGCGCTCTCGCGGCTGCCGAAAAGGTCAGCTCGCCGGCGGGCGAACCGCCTAGAACATGCCCCGCAAGCTGCGCCCGCACCCCATCCGCAGTGACGTTGCACGCGGCCAGGAACTGCCCTACTTCGCCGGCAGCAGGATCGAGCAAGGCCAGCAGCACATGCTCGGTGCCGATCTGATCGTTACCCAGTCTGCGGGCTTCGTCGGAGGCGCGAGCGATCACGGTACGGCTGTTGTCGCTGAACTTTTCCAACATCGCCCCTCGCTCTCTACTGCCATGATCCGCCGCGAGCGCGTTGCGTCCGACAGCCTCCGCGCAATCCCGACTACTGTTTTGGCTATGGCTCAGCCCGACACTGCCCAAACCGAGGACGATGCCGAGCGGCTGCCGGTGTGGCCCGGCCACCCGTTCCCGCTAGGCGCCACTTTCGATGGCGCCGGCACCAACTTCTCGCTGTTCTCCGAGGTGGCCGAGGCGGTCGACCTCTGCCTGATCGCGCGGGACGGTACCGAAACTCGGGTACCGCTCGAAGAAGTCGACGGATTCGTCTGGCACGCCTACCTGCCGACGATCGCCCCCGGTCAGCGCTACGGATTCCGGGTGCACGGACCGTACGAACCCGAGCACGGACACCGCTGCGACCCCAGCAAACTCTTGCTGGACCCGTACGGCAAAGCGTTCGACGGCGCCTTCGACGGCCATGAGTCGCTGCACAACTACGGCATGGACACCCTCGGCCACACGATGACCACCGTCGTGATCAACCCGTACTTCGACTGGGGTGCCGACCGTCAGCCGAATCGCCCCTACCACGAGACGGTGATTTACGAGGCCCACGTCAAGGGTCTGACCGCCACTCATCCCGCCGTGCCCGAAGAGCTGCGCGGCACCTACGCGGGCTTGGCACACCCCGCCATCATCGAGCACCTGCACAGCCTCGGAGTCACCGCCATCGAATTGATGCCGGTGCATCAGTTCATGCAGGACCAGCTGCTGCTCGACAAGGGACTACGAAACTACTGGGGTTACAACACCTTCGGATTCCTCGCGCCGCACAACGAGTACGCCTCGGCCAACAAGCCCGGCGCTACCGTCTCCGAATTCAAGGCCATGGTCCGCGACTTCCACGCCGCCGGCATCGAGGTGATTCTCGACGTGGTCTACAACCACACGGCCGAAGGCAACCACGAGGGCCCAACCATCAGCTTCCGCGGCATTGACAACGCGGCGTACTACCGGCTTGTCGACGACAACCCAGCCATGTACATGGACTACACGGGCACGGGCAACAGCCTCAACGCCCGCCACCCCCACACGTTGCAACTCATCATGGATTCGTTGCGGTACTGGGTGCTGGAGATGCACGTCGACGGCTTCCGGTTCGACCTCGCCTCGACGCTGGCTCGCGAACTCCACGACGTCAACCGACTGAGCGCGTTCTTCGATCTGGTGCAGCAGGATCCGGTGGTCAGCCAGGTGAAGCTCATCGCCGAGCCCTGGGACGTCGGCGAAGGCGGCTATCAGGTGGGCAACTTTCCCCCGCTGTGGACCGAATGGAACGGCAAGTACCGCGACACGGTCCGCGACTACTGGCGCGGTGAGCCGGCAACCTTGGGCGAGTTCGCCTCTCGATTCACCGGCTCCTCGGACCTGTACGAGGCGACCGGGCGGCGGCCCGGCGCGAGCATCAACTTCGTAATCGCCCACGACGGTTTCACCCTTCGAGACCTGGTGTCCTACAACGAGAAGCACAACGAAGCCAACGGCGAGGACAACAAGGACGGGGAAAGCCACAACCGGTCGTGGAACTGCGGGGTCGAAGGCCCCACCGACGATCCGCAGATCAACGAATTGCGGGATCGGCAGAGCCGCAACATTCTTGCCACTCTGATGCTCAGCCAGGGCACGCCCATGCTGGCCCACGGCGACGAATTGGGTCGCACGCAACAGGGGAACAACAACGTCTATTGCCAGGATTCTCCGCTGTCCTGGATGGACTGGTCGATGGTGGAAAAAAATGCCGATCTCCTCGAATTCACCCGAAGCGCAATCCAATTGCGAGCCAAGCACCCGGTCTTCCGACGTCGCCGCTTCTTCGCCGGCACGCCGATCCGGAGCGGCGATGAAAACCGCGACATCGCCTGGCTGACGCCCGACGGCGAGGAAATGACTCCCGACCACTGGAACAGCGGTTTCGGGAAGTCGTTGGCGGTGTATCTCAACGGCGAGGCGATCCCCGAACCGAACGAGCGCGGCGAACGAATCGTGGACGACTCGTTCCTGCTGTGCTTCAACGCGCACGACGAGGCTATCGACTTCGTGCTCCCCGACGACCGATACGCGAACACCTGGACGGTCGCCCTGGACACCTCGGTGCCGCAAGGACTTTCCGACACCGAGTTCGACGCCGGCGCAACCGTGACCGTCACTGCCCGCTCGCTGCTAGTGCTGCGGCGGACGGCCTGAGATGGCGACGCCGTCGAGCACCTACCGACTGCAACTGCGCGGTGACGCCCTTACCCTCGACGATGCGGTCGAACTCGTCGACTACCTCGACCGATTGGGTGTCACGCACCTGTACCTATCGCCGATTCTCACCGCCGCGGACGGTTCCACCCACGGCTACGACGTCACCGACCCCACCACGGTCTCAGCGGCGTTGGGTGGCTTGCCCGGGCTGCGCCGACTCGCCGCCGCAGCCCAGCAGCGCCAGATGGGGCTGATCGTGGACCTGGTACCGAACCATCTGGGAGTGGCCGATCCGCGCCAGAACCCGTGGTGGTGGGACGTGCTGCGACTCGGCCGAGAATCGCCCTACGCCAAATACTTCGACATCGACTGGCGGCCGGAGAACGGCGCAGACGGCCGGATCGCGCTGCCGTTCCTGGGCAGCGCGGACGCCGTCAGCGAGTTGACCATCGATCGGTCCGGTAGCGAGCCACTGTTGGCTTACTGGGAGCACCGCTTTCCGCTGGCACCCGGAACAGACACCGGTAGCGCAACCGAAATCCACGACCGCCAGCACTACGTCCTCGTGCCATGGCAGGCCGGAATAGCCACGTACCGACGGTTTTTCACGGTCAACGAGCTGGCCGCGGTTCGCCAAGAAGATCCGGAAGTGTTCGAGGCGACCCACCAGCAGGTCGAAACCTGGGTCCGCGAAGCGCTGATCGACGGCCTCCGGATCGATCATCCGGACGGATTGGCCCGACCCGCCGAGTATTTGGCACGGTTGCGCGAACTCATCGGACCCGATCGCTGGCTGGTGATCGAGAAGATTCTCGGTGCCGACGAACCCCTCGATGCCACCCTGCCGATCGCGGGGACCACCGGCTACGACGCACTGGCCGAGCTCGACGGGGTATTCATCAGCCGCGACGGCGAAGCGGCGCTCACCGAGCTCTCGCGGGAGCGCTCCGGCAACCCCGGTGATGCTGCAACGCTCGAGAGTCTCGAGCGCGCCGCCAAACGGTCGATGGCGGAGTCCAACCTGCGGCCGGAGCTCCGTCGGCTGACCGCCGCGGTTTGCCGCGAGGCCAATTTCACTGGCGATTCCGAGGCGCTGTCCGACGCGATTGTCGCGGTGGTCGCCGCCGTACCCGTCTACCGAACCGACTATGCCCCGCTGACCACGTTGCTGCGCAGCGTGATTGCCGACGTGCAGTCCAGCCAGCCTGAACTCGGCGATGTGCTCGGCATCCTCACAACAGCCCTGGCGACCAACGGCGAAGCGTTCGTGCGCTTTCAACAGGTCTGCGGCGCGGTGATGGCCAAGGCCGTCGAGGACACCGTCTTCTATCGCACTGCCCGGCTGGTGTCGCTGCAGGAAGTGGGTGGGGAACCGGGTCGGTTCGGGCTGTCCGTCAACGAGTTCCACCTGGCCAACGCCGCCCGCGCGCAATGGTGGCCCGCGGCCATGACCACCCTGTCCACGCACGACACCAAGCGCGGCGAGGATGTCCGGGCCCGGATCGGGGTGCTGTCGCAGGTGCCTGAACTGTGGGCGACCTGCCTGGCGGAGTGGGAACAACTCGCCGCCAGTCCCGATCCGGTGACGGGGCTGTTCCTGTGGCAGAACATCTTTGGCGTGTGGCCCGTTGACGGCGAGCTGAGTCCAACCTGGCGCGGTCGGGTGCACGGCTTCGCCGAGAAGGCCATGCGTGAGGCCGGGGTTCGCACATCGTGGCAAGCACCTGACACCGAATTCGAACAGCGCGTGCACGATTGGCTCGACAGCATCGTCGACGGGCCGGTCGCCGCGTCGATGACCGCGCTGGTCCAGCAGCTGGCACCGCACGGATGGACGGTGTCGCTGGGGCAGAAGTTGTTGCAGCTCTGCGGTCCGGGAGTTCCCGACGTCTATCAGGGCACCGAATTGTGGGACGACTCGCTCGTGGACCCGGACAACCGGCGTCTCGTCGATTTCGACGCCCGCCAGCGAATGCTCGCCGAATTCACCGCTGCCCCGGACGTCGACGCCAGCGGAGCCGCCAAACTGTGGGTGGTCACCAACGCGCTGAGGCTGCGCCGCGAACGGCGGGCAAGCTTCGTGGGCGGTAGCTACCACCCCATCTTCGCCGACGGCCCGGCCGCAGCGCATCTGGTCGGCTTCGGCCGCGGTCCGGCGTCGCAACCTGCGGACGTCATGGCGCTGGCAACGCGGCATTCGGTGCGGCTCGCCGAAAGCGGCTGGGGCACCACCGTTGTCGATCTCGGCTCCCCGCAATGGACCGACCGGCTCACCGGCCAGACCCACACCGGCCGGGTGGCACTGAGCGAAGTCTTCGCGAAATTGCCGGTCGCGCTGCTCGAAATCTCACGTTAGGGCCGCGACAACCGTTTACCCACCGTGATGCTGCCGCCATTCGAGACCATCGTCGCCCGGCACGGACCGGCCGTCTTACGGGTGTGCCGGGCGCTCGTGGGCCCCACCGACGCCGAAGATGCCTGGTCAGAGACCTTTCTATCAGCACTGCGCGCCTACCCGGGACTGCCCGCCGACAGCAACATCGAGGCGTGGCTGGTGACCATCGCGCGCCGCAAGGCACTCGACGTGATTGATTCCCGGCGCAGACAACGTCGCGTCATCGAAGACCTACCACCACCGACACGGCCGACAACAGATGGCGCGGTATGGGAAGCCGTCGCCGCACTCCCGTTGAAGCAACGCGAGGCGATCGCCTATCACCACCTCGTGGGTCTGCCGTACGCCGAGGTGGCCGTCATCCTCGGCAACAACGAAGCCGCCGCCCGACGCGCCGCTGCAGACGGCATGCGCACTCTTCGAAAGACGCTCGACCACAAGGATTTCGCATGAACGACACGATTCTCACCCAACTGACCGACGACGAGCCAGCCACCTTGCACCGCCTGCACGCCCGCCTGGCCGAAAACGCCGCGGCCACCGATACCCTCGACGTGGCCTACCGAACCGTCGACACCCCCATCGGACCGCTGCTGCTCGCGGCCACGGAACACGGACTGGTCCGGGTCGCGTTTGCCGTGGAAGGCCACGACACCGTGCTGCAGAACTTGGCCGAGCGGATCAGTCCCCGAATTCTGGCTGCCCCGAAGCGGCTCGACGCGGCCGCGCACGCTATCGACGAGTACTTCGCGGGCCGGCCGGTCCGATTCGAGCTACCGCTGGACCTGCGTCTGTCGCGCGGTTTTCGGCTGACCGTGCTGGAACAGCTGCGCCGCATCGGCTACGGCCAACGCGCCAGCTACGGAACCGTCGCCGCCGAGCTCGGCAGCCCGCGGGCCACGCGCGCGGTCGGGACCGCCTGCGCCACCAACCCGCTTCCGGTGGTCATCCCGTGCCACCGCGTGGTGCGCAGCGACGGCAGCGTCGGGCAGTATCTGGCCGGTCCGGCAGTGAAGCGCGCGTTGCTCGACCTGGAATCGGGTTTGGCGCCGCACTTTTTGGGACACGATTGAGCTATGCCCAATGACGTAACGGCCCACCTGTTCGAAGTTTGGGCACCGATCCCTGACAACGTGCGGCTCTGGGTCGACGGCACCGACCACCCGATGACGCGTGACCAGCAAGGTTGGTGGCGAGCACAGGTCGATACCGCCGCCGACGCCCGCTACGGATTCAAACTCGACGACGAGGAGACCGTCCTCCCCGACCCGCGCTCGCCGCGTCTGCCCGACGGCGTGCACGAGCCATCGCAGTTGCATCGGCTGGATCCAGCGAAATGGACCGACCAGGGCTGGACCGGCCGCCCGCTGCCGGGGGCGGTCATCTACGAACTGCACATCGGCACGTTCACGCCGGACGGCACGCTCGACTCGGCGATCGAACGGCTCGACTACCTCGTCGACCTCGGCGTCACGTTCGTCGAACTGATGCCGGTCAACGCCTTCAACGGCGTGCACAACTGGGGTTACGACGGCGTGGGCTGGTACGCGGTGCACGAGGCCTATGGCGGACCCGACGCGCTGCAGCGCTTCGTCGACGCGTGCCACGACAAGGGTCTCGGCGTCGTCCTCGACGTGGTTTACAACCACCTGGGCCCCTCCGGCAACTACCTCGACCGCTTCGGCCCCTATCTAGCAGAGGGCGCGAACACCTGGGGCCGGACCATCAATATCGCTGGGCCGCAATCGGAACCGGTGCGCCGCTACATCATCGACAACGCGCTGCGCTGGTTCGAAGAGTTCCACATCGATGCGCTGCGGCTCGACGCTGTGCACGCGCTCGTCGACACCACCGCCATGCACATCCTGGAGAAACTGGCGATTCAGACCCAGCGCCTAGCCGCGCATCAGCGCAGACCGTTGAGCTTGATCGCGGAGAGCGATCTCAACGACCCGAAGTTGATCACCCCGCGGGCGGCCGGCGGCTACGGCCTGACCGCGCAGTGGGACGACGACATCCACCACGCCATCCACGCCGCGGTCTCCGGCGAACGGCAGGGCTACTACTGCGATTTCGGTTCGCTCGACGTGCTCGCGCGGACGCTGACCCACGGCTTCTTCCACATCGGCAACTATTCGACGTTTCGCCAACGACCGCACGGGCGGCCCATCGACGTCCGCAAATTGCCGGCCAGTTCGCTGCTTGCCTACACCTGCACCCACGACCAGGTGGGCAACCGCGCGCTCGGCGACCGGCCGAGCGCCTACCTGTCGCCTGGTCAGCTCGCCATCAAGGCGGCGCTGGTGCTGCTCTCGCCGTTCACCACCATGCTGTTCATGGGCGAGGAATGGGGTGCCAGCACCCCATTCCAGTTCTTCACCTCCCACCCCGAGCCGGAATTGGCCAAGGCGACCGCGGAAGGTCGCAAACGCGAATTCGCCGAACACGGCTGGAACACCGAAGACATCCCGGATCCGCAGGATCCGCAGACCTTCCTGCGGTCCAAGCTGAACTGGTCGGAGCTCGCCGAGGCGCCACACGAGCGGGTGCTGCAGTGCTACCGCGACCTGCTGGCGCTGCGCCGCGACCACGCCGGCGTCAGCGACCCGTGGCTGCCCGGCCTGACCGTCGATTACGACGAAGACGAGTGCTGGATCATGTTGCGGCGCGATAGTTTACGGCTGGTGTGCAACCTCGGACCGACGCCGACGACAGTTCCCTATGGCGGGCAGCCGGTGCTGTGGTGGGAGGAGCCGCAATCGGACGAGACGCAATCGGCCACGACGGTGCCTGGCCACTCGTTCGTGGTGCTCAGGTGAGGTAGCGGTAGGCAGGCGAACCCGGGTCGAGCTGTTCACACTCGATCATCGAGCTGTCCATGCGTTCGAGCAGCCCCGCCAGACCCTCGGCCGAGCCTAGTTCGATGCCCACCAGCGCCGCGCCGGTCTCGCGGTTGTTGCGCTTGACGTACTCGAACAACGTGATGTCGTCCTCCGGGCCCAGCACCTCGTCGAGGAAGCGCCGCAACATGCCGGGCTCCTGCGGGAAGTCCACCAGGAAGTAGTGCTTGAGACCCGAGTGCACCAGCGACCGTTCCAGGATTTCGCCGTAGCGGGAGACGTCGTTGTTGCCGCCGGAAATCAGGCACACCACGGTCGAGCCGGGGGCGATGTCCACGGTGGTCAGCGCCGCCACCGACAGCGCGCCAGCCGGCTCGGCGATGATGCCGTCGTTCTGATACAGCTCGAGCATGGCCGTGCAGATGGCGCCCTCGTCCACGTGTGTCATCACGAACGGACCGGCTTCGTGGCCGGCCGAGCTCGACGTCACCGGTGACGGCTGGTGCGAAATGACTTTCGCGCCCAACCGGATCAGTGTCTCGAACGGGATGTCGCCGACCCGTCGGACGGCGGCTCCGTCGACGAACGGGTCGATCTCCGGGAGGGTCACCGGCATGCCCGCGACGAGGGCGGCGGTCATCGATGCCGCGCCCGCCGGCTCGACACCCACGATCGCCACGCCAGGTGAGCGCTCCCGCAGGTAGGTGGCGATGCCGGCGATGCAACCACCCCCGCCGACCGGAACGATCACGGTGTCCGGCGCCTGATCGAGCTGCTCGAGTATTTCCGCTGCAATGGTTCCCTGACCGGCGGCGGTGCGCACGTCATCGAACGGGGCCACCATCGTCGCTCCGGTCCGGGCGACGTCCTCGGCGGCCGCGGCGGCGGCGGCGTCGTAGGTGTCGCCGATCGCGATGATCTGGACGAATTCCCGGCCGTGCGCCTTGATACGGTCGCGCTTCTGTTTCGGCGTTTTGGCCGGCACGTAGATCCGCCCCGCGATTTTCATCGTGCGGCACGCGAACGCGACGCCTTGGGCGTGATTACCGGCGCTGGCGCACACAACACCGGCGGCGCGCTCGTCGTCGGACAGCTGCAGGATCAGGTTGTAGGCGCCGCGGATCTTGTAGGAGCGGACGACCTGCAGATCCTCACGCTTGAAATAGACCTCGGCGCCGGTCAGCTCGGACAAACGCTCGCTGTACTGCAGCGGTGTGGCAGCAATAGCGCCCGAAATCCGCTTCGCTGCCGCATCAATCTCATCCGCTGTCAAGGCAGGCGGAGAAACAGGCAGATCTGCGGCATCGCGGCTGGTGGACACCTGATTATGCTGCCATACGCCTCGTTATCAGCGCGGAGTGAGGACGAATACCGGGATCTCGCGCTCGGTCTTGCGCTGGTAATTGTCGTAGTCCGGCCATACCTGCGCTGCGCGCTCCCACCAGACGCGCCTTTCCTCACCGTGCACCTCGCGTGCGGTGTAGTCGCCTGTCTTTTCGCCGTCACGTAGTTCGACGTGTGGGTTCTTGACCAGGTTCCAGTACCAGACCGGATGCGTCGGGGCTCCGCCGCGGGAGGCGACGACCGCGTATTCGCCATCGTGCTCCACGCGCATCAGTGGAGTTTTGCGCAACTTACCGGTCTTGGCACCGACCGACGTGAGCAGCACGATCGGCTTGCCTTGCAGCGTATTGCCCGACTTACCGCCCGAGTTCTCGTATTCCTCGGCCTGTGTGCGGGCCCAATCGGAGGTGCTTGGTTCGTATTCTCCAGTCAATGGCATATCTGCGCCAACTCCTCGGTTATCGAAATTGTTCCCCCGAGCTAGGCCAGACAACTCGGCCCAAGCAGTGCCTTCAGGTCGCCCATCAAGGCTGGCGACGGCGTCACGCGCAGGTTGTCGTCGAGCCGGAGTGTCGTCGTCTGCGAGTTGCTGATCAGCCGTAGGTGCACGTCGGCCGTACCCGGATGGCTGGCCAGCACCCGCTTGAGCGCTCCCACCTTGTCCGGCGTACACATTCGGGTGTGAATGCTCACGGCCAACGGCTTCGCCGTCCCCGCGGCCGAAAGATCGGGAACCACAAGGTCGTTGGCAATGATCGAGATGCGCTCGTCGCGAATGTTCACGCGGCCCTTGATCAACACGATCGAGTCCTCGGCGATATCCATGCCGTAGAGGGTGTAGGCCTGCGGGAAGAACATCACCTCCACGCCGCCGGTGAGGTCCTCGAGAGTGGCCGAGGCATAGGCCGCCCCGTTCTTGTTGATACGGCGGTTCACCGCCGTGAGGATCCCGCCGAGCACCACCTGGGCGCCGTCGGACACCTCGCCCTCCAGAATGGTCGGGATGGGCGTATCCGATTGCGCCGCAAGGATATGTTCGACGCCGTTGAGCGGATGGCCGGAGACATAGAGGCCGAGCATCTCCCGCTCGAGCGCAAGCCGGTGCTTGGTGTCCCATTCCTCGTCCGGAACCTTGACCCGGAAGACACCGGACACCGACTCATCCGAACCGCCGCCGAACAGATCGAACTGGCCGATGGCCTCGGCCTTCTTGGTGCTCATCACCGCATCGATCGCGTCGGAGTGGATGAGCAGCAAGCCCTTTCGCGGGTGACCGAGCGAGTCGAACGCACCCGCCTTGATCAGCGACTCGGTTACCTTCTTGCTGCACGCGGTCGCGTCGATCTTGTCGAGGTAGTCCGAGAAGTCGGTGAACTTGGACTTGGTTCGGCGCGCCTCGATGATCGAGGCCACCACGTTCGATCCCACGTTGCGCACCGCGCCGAGGCCGAAGCGGATGTCCGCGCCGACCGAGGCGAAGTTCTCCTCGGATTCGTTCACGTCCGGTGGCAACACCGTGATTCCCAGGCGGCGGCAGTCGGCCAGGTAGACCGCGGCCTTGTCCTTGTCGTCGCCGACCGAGGTGAGCAGCGCCGCCATGTACTCGGCCGGGTAGTTGGCCTTGAAGTAGGCCGTCCAAAACGACACCAGGCCATAGCCCGCCGCGTGCGACTTGTTGAACGCGTAGCCGGCGAAGGGGAGGATGGTGTCCCACAGCGCCTTGATGGCCTCTTTGGAGAAGCCGTTCTCCTGCATGCCCTTTTCGAAGCCCTCGAACTCGGCGGCGAGGACTTCGGCCTTCTTCTTACCCATCGCCCGGCGCAGAATGTCTGCTCGACCGAGCGAGTAACCGGCCACCTTCTGCGCGATCTGCATGATCTGCTCTTGGTAGACGATCAGGCCGTAGGTGTCGGCGAGGATCTCCTTCAGCGGCTCCTCGAGCTCCGGATGAATCGGCTTGACTTGCTGTAAGCCGTTCTTGCGCTTGGCGTAATCGGTGTGGGCGTTCATGCCCATCGGACCGGGGCGATACAGCGCCAGCACGGCAACGATGTCCTCGAAGCCCGTCGGTCGCATCAGCCGTAGCAGGTCGCGCATCGCCCCGCCGTCGAGCTGGAAGACGCCGAGCGTGTCGCCCCGGGCGAGCAGCTCATACGTCGCCGGGTCGTCGAGCGGCAGCGTGTCGAGATCCAGGTCGATGCCGCGGTTGGCCTTGAGGTTGGCGATCGCGTCACCGAGCACGGTCAGGTTGCGCAGGCCGAGGAAGTCCATCTTCAGCAGGCCGATGGCCTCGCACGATGGATAGTCCCAGCCGGTGATGATGGCGCCGTCCTGCGGGCGCTTCCAGACCGGGATCGCGTCCATCAGCGGTTCCGACGACATGATCACCGCGCAGGCATGCACGCCCGCGTTGCGGATCAGGCCCTCGAGCCCGCGCGCGGTCTGGTAGATCTTGGCGACGTCCGGATTGGACTCGATGAGCGCGCGAACCTCGCTGGCTTCCTTGTACCGCTCGTGGTTCGGATCGGTAATCCCCGACAGCGGAATGTCTTTGGCCATGATGGCCGGGGGCAGCGCCTTGGTGATCTGGTCGGCGATGGCAAAGCCCGGTTGCCCGAACTGAACTCGCGCCGAGTCCTTGATCGCGGCCTTGGTCTTGATGGTGCCGAAGGTAATCACCTGGGCTACGCGGTCGCTGCCCCACTTCTCGGTGGCATAGCGCACCATCTCACCGCGGCGGCGGTCGTCGAAGTCGATATCGATATCGGGCATCGACACGCGCTCAGGGTTGAGGAACCGCTCGAACAGCAGCCCGTGCGGAATCGGGTCGATGTTGGTGATGCCCATCGCGTAGGCCACCAGCGAACCTGCGGCGGAACCACGCCCCGGCCCGACCCGGATGCCCACCTCGCGCGCATGGTTGATCAGGTCGCCGACGACGAGAAAGTAAGCGGGAAAACCCATCTCGTTGATGACGCCGATCTCGTACTCGGCGCGGTCGAGATATTCCTGCGGAACTCCTTGCGGGAAGCGCCGTTCGAGACCCCGGTGCACTTCCTTGCGCAGCCAGCTGGCCTGCGTTTCACCGTCGGGGACCGGAAAGATCGGCATCCGGTCGTGATGGGTCCACACGTCGGCGTAGGACTGGACCCGCTCGGCGATGAGCAGCGTGCTGTCGCACGCACCGGGCACCTCGTTATCCCAGATCGCCCGCATCTCGGCGGCCGACTTGAGGTAGTAGCCGTCACCGTCGAACTTGAATCGCGTTGGGTCCGAAAGCGTTTTACCGGTCTGGATGCACAGCAGCGCCTCGTGGTTCTCCGCGGCGTCCTTGGTGACGTAGTGACAGTCGTTGGTGGCCAACGGCGCAATGCCGAGTTGCTTACCGACGTTGAGCAGGCCTTCGCGCACTCGGCGCTCGATGGACAGCCCGTGATCCATGAGTTCGAGGAAGAAATTGTCCTTGCCGAAAATCTCCTGCCACTTGGCTGCGGCCTCGAGCGCCTCGCGCTCCTGACCGAGCCGCAGCCGGGTCTGCACCTCGCCCGAGGGGCACCCGGTGGTCGCGATGATGCCCTCGGCGTGAGCGGCGATGATCTCCGAGTCCATGCGCGCCCACTTGCCCAGCTGGCCCTCGATCGACGCGAGCGAGGACAGCTTGAACAGGTTGCGTAGCCCGGTCGCGTTTTCGGCGACCATCGTCATATGGGTGTACGCGCCGCTGCCCGAGACGTCGTCGGACTTCTGGCTCGGGTCACCCCACTGCACCCGCTTGGTGTCAAAGCGGGAGGCGGGCGCGATGTAGGCCTCGATTCCGATGATCGGCTTGATGCCGGCCTTGACCGCCGAGTTGTAGAACTCCGACGCACCGTACATGTTGCCGTGGTCGGTCATGCCGACCGCTGCCATCCCCAGCCGATTCGCCTCCGCGAACAACGGCGAAATCTTCGCCGCGCCATCGAGCATCGAGTACTCGGTGTGGTTGTGCAGATGAACGAACGAGCCGGTGTGCGACGTGTCGGTCAAGACGGATCCCTCCGGAGTCGAAGTGCCGTCGAGTCTAAGCGCACCCACCGACAGGATTTGCAGGCGCGCGGCGACGTAACAACTGAGGCAGATGAGGCGTGCGGGCGGCACTGCGTCCACCAGCAAACTATGTTATGTTGCCTAGCATAATTTGGAGTGGAGGTTGCGATGGCCGCACCGGAAGTACACGCCACGGCCTGCGTGTTGTGCGAGTGCAACTGCGGAATCACCGTCGAGCTCGACGGCCGCCGGTTCGCGAAGATCCGGGGCGACAAGTCCCACCCCGCGTCGGCTGGCTACACCTGCGAAAAGGCGATGCGGCTCGATCTCTACCAGAACGGCCCGCACCGCATCACCAGCCCGCTCAAACGGATGCCGGACGGCTCTTATGTCGAAATCGACTGGGACACCGCGCTCGACGAGATCGCGGCCAAGCTCGCCGCCATCATGCAGCGGCACGGCGGCGACAAGATCTTTTTCTATGGCGGCGGCGGCCAAGGTAACCACTTGGGCTCCGCCAACGCGCTCGCGCTGCGCGGCGCGGTCGGCTCGGTGTACCACTCCAATGCGCTCGCCCAGGAAAAGACCGGCGAAATCTGGGTCGACGGCCGTCTCTACGGCGGCCACACCAAGGGCGACTACGAGAACGCCGAGGTCTTGGTCTTCGTCGGCAAAAACCCGTGGCAGTCGCACAGTTTCCCGCGCGCCCGGCCCGTGCTCAAGCAGGTGGCCGCGGACCCGAAACGATCCATGATCGTGGTCGATCCGCGGGCGAGCGAGACCGCCGCGCTGGCCGATCATCACCTGCAGGTCTCCCCCGGCTGCGATGCCTGGCTGATGGCCGCGATCGTCGCGGTGATCGTGCAAGAAGACCTCGTCGACACCGCATTCGTCGCGGCGCACACCACCGGCCACGAGCAGGTGCTGGCCGCTTTCCGGACCGTCGACATTGCCGCCTTCGCCGCCAAAAGCGGTGTGCCCGAGGAGCAGATCCGGGCGGCCGCCCGCCGCATCGCGACCGCCGAAAGCGTCTGCGTCTATGAAGATCTCGGCGTGCAGCAGGCACCGAACAGCACGCTGACGTCGTACCTGAACAAGCTGGTATGGATCCTGACCGGCAACTTCGGCCGGCCCGGCACGATGTTCCTGCACTCGACGTTCGCATCGCTGACCGGCGGGTCGGGTGGCGGCGGCGAGCGCAAGGCGCCGACCAGGCTGGATCGCGCCCGCACGACTGTGTTGACACGGGCGGTGCCCATCGTGGGCAAAGCGCTCAGCCGAATACTGCCAGCGCTCTCGCGGGTCCCGGCGCTGCAGACCACCGTCGAGGCGGGATCGCGGAGCCTGCTCGAAGCCCTCGCGCCGCTGGCAGGCGGGATGTTGGCCGGCGGCTCCGCCTCGGGTGGCAGCGGCCGCACCACGCCGGTCACCGGCGCGAAGATCATCGGCGGGCTCATCCCCTGCAACTCGATCGCCGACGAGATCCTGACCGACCACCCGGACCGGTTCCGTGCCATCTGGATCGACTCGTCGAACCCCGCGCACTCGCTGGCCGATTCCAAGCGCTTCCGGGCAGCCATGCGCGCGCTCGAGCTGTCCGTGGTGATCGACGTGGCGTTCACCGAAACCGCCCGCCTGGCCGATTACATCCTGCCGGCCGCCAGCCAGTTCGAGAAGCCCGAGGCGACGTTCTTCAACTTCGAGTTCCCGCGCAACGTCTTCCACCTGCGCAAACCGGTGCTGGAACCGCTTGCGGGCACGCGCTGCGAACCGGAGATCTACGCGCAACTGCTGCGCCGGATGCACGTTGTGGACCAAGAGACCCTCCGGCGCCTGCGTCGGGCCGCCCACACCGGCCGGGACACCTTCGCCGCGACGTTCCTGGCCACCGTCGCCGCCAACCCCGAGCTGGGCAAGGTGGCTCCGTACCTGCTGTACGAAACCCTCGGTGAGACCCTGCCCGCACCTGTCCGCGGCGCCGCCGTGCTGTGGGGCGTTGCCCAGCTGTGCGCCTTGTCGAATCCCAAAGGTGTTGCGCGCGCGGGCTTTGCCGGAAAAGGCTTGCGGCCGGGCAACGCGCTGTTCGACGCGGTCATCGAATCACCCACCGGCGTCGTCTTCACCGACGACACCTGGGACGACGTGTGGCACTACGTCAAACGCAAAGACCGCCGGTTCACCATCGCGGTCGAGGACTTCCTCGACCAGGTTCGAGGTCTGGGCGCAGCTCGGTCGGTGTGGACGAGCGAAGAATTTCCGTTGGTGCTCGCGGCCGGCGAACGCCGGTCCTTCACAGCCAACACCATCTTGCGCAACCCCGAGTGGCGCCGTCGCGACAAGAACGGCAACCTGCGCATCAGCGCCGCCGACGCCGAGCGACTGCGGCTCACTGACGGCGACCGCGCACGACTGGTGACCGCGGGCGGGTCCGCGCTGGTCACGGTCGAAATCAGCGACATGATGGCGGCCGGCAACATCGCCCTGCCCAATGGGCTCGGCCTGGACTTCCCGGCCGGCCAAGGCGAAACCACCTCGGCTGGCGTGGCGCCGAACGAATTGACCAGCACCGGCCTCAAGGACGACTTCGCCGGAACGCCCTGGCACAAACACGTTCCCGCGCGGCTCGAGGCAGTCAAGGCCTAGCATTCTGGCGGTGAGCACCCCGCGTTGGCTGAGCATCGACCTCGACAATGTGACGCTGTCCGCCCTCCAGTGGGGCGGCGATTCCGGCCCGCTCGCGCTGTGCCTGCACGGCTTCCCCGACACGGCCTGGACGTGGCGGTACCTGGGACCGGTGCTCGCCGAACGCGGCTGGCGGGTCGTCGCGCCCTTCACCCGCGGCTACGCGCCGTCGGAGATCCCCACCGACGGCAGCTACCACGTCGGCGCTCTGATGGCCGACGCCCTCGGTGTGCACGAGGCGCTCGGCGGTGACGACTCGGCGGTACTGATCGGTCACGACTGGGGCGCGGTGACCTCCAATGCCCTTGCGGCCTATCGCGGTTCACCCTTCCGCCGGATCGTGTCGATGGCAGTACCACCGGTTCCGTCGGTCACCCGGACCAACCCGCTGCAGCTGGTCAGGCAGCTCCGCAAGAGCTGGTATATCGGCTTCAATCAGCTCCCGCGGCTGCCCGAGAGTTCGCTCGACCGCCTGGTGCCCCGGTTGTGGCGGGACTGGTCACCCGGGTACGACGCGAGCGCAGACCTGCCCGCGGTGGCCACCGCCATCTACGCGCGCAGCAATCGCGCTGCGGCCTTGGGCTACTACCGCGCATTGTCACCGCTGTCGCGACCGCCGCGGCACTATCGCGCCCTGCAGGCGGCATGGCTGCAAGAACCCCGGACCCCGATGCTGTACCTGCACGGCGTCAACGACGGCTGCATGTCGGTGCAACTGACCGATCGCGTCGAAAATTATCTGCCCGCAGGCAGCGCCGTACTGCGCGTCCCCGGCGCCGGACACTTCCTGCAACTCGAGCAACCCGAACAGGTCAACGCCGCGATCATCGATTTCCTGAGTTAGGCGGGCGGCACGGGCCCGTCGTCAGGACCGGGAACCGCGATATCGGTCTGCTCAGGAAACAGCGGCCGCACCGAGAACCGACCGAACACCGCGTCGGCGGGCAGCGCCTCCACCGCACGCACCGCGGCGTCCTGGGATATCCGCTGCAGCGCCGGATTGTCCGCGCGCACCAGAAACGCGACCACGCACGGGCATCCGGCAGTGAGCCGTGCGGACACCACCGCCGCCACCTGCGCCTCGCGTCCGTCGGAAACCTGCCCACGCACCTGATCGGCGGCAACCCTGTCCGACCACAACACCGAGCGCGGATCGGCCGACACCGCGACCGTCACCACCGGGCTCTGCACCCGATCGATCGGCACCCGGTACAGCACCTCCGAGACCCGGACGCCGTCGGCGATGCGAACCACGTCAGCGGGCGTAAGTTCCTGGTGCAGGGATACCAGGGCCCAGTGTTGATCATCAACTGAGCCACCCAGTGTGCGGTTCGCCCGGTCCAGGTACCCGCCCACCCGCTCGCCGGAATCCGGACCCAGCGCGTCGGTTGCCACCGCGGCCGGCCGCGGCGGGTTGAGGATGCCGACGAGGAGCACGACCACGAACGCCGCGATAACGCCGAAACCGACCAGCCACTGCGTGCGCTCACGCACTCCGCAGCACCTCGAGCGCGTGTGTGAGATCTGCGGGATAGTCGCTGGTGATTTCCATCCACCGGCCGTCGGCCGGATGAGTGAAGGCCAGGGAGCGCGCGTGCAGCCACTGCCGTTCCAGGCCCAACCGCTGCGCGAGCCGTGGGTCCGCGCCGTAGGTCAGATCGCCGCAGCAGGGATGCCGGATCGCGGCGAAGTGCACACGAATCTGATGAGTGCGGCCGGTCTCCAGATGGATGTCGAGCAGGCTCGCCGCCTGGAAGGCCTCGATCGTGTCGTAGTGGGTGACGCTCGGGCGCCCGTCAGCGGTGACCGCGAACTTCCAGTCGTTGCCGCGCGCGCGACCGATCGGCGCGTCGATTGTGCCGCTGCTCGGATCGGGGTGCCCCTGCACCAGCGCGTGATACCTCTTGTCGACGGTGCGCTGCTTGAACGCGCGTTTGAGCACGGTATAGGCCCGCTCGGACTGCGCCACCACCATCACCCCAGAGGTGCCGACATCGAGGCGATGCACGATGCCCTGCCGCTCGTGCGCGCCCGAGGTGGAAATGCGATAACCGGCCGCCGCCAGGCCGCCGACAACCGTGGGGCCGCTCCAGCCCACGCCGGTATGCGCAGCGACGCCCACCGGCTTGTTCACGGCGACGATGTCGTCATCGGCGTACAGGATCTCCATGCCCTCGACGGGTTCGGCGTCGATCGTCAATTCGCGCCGCGGCTCGGGTAGCTCCACTTCCAGCCACGAATCGGCCGCCAGCCGGTCCGACTTGCCCGCCGCCACTCCGTCGATATGGACCGCGCCCTCTTCGGTCAACGAGGCGACCGCCGAGCGGGACAGCCCCAGCAGGCGCGCCAGACCCGCATCCACCCGCATGCCCGCCAAGCCGTCCGGGATCGGCATGGCCCGGCTTTCTCTCACTTGACCGGCTCCGAGTCTTCTTCGTCCCCTTCTTTCTCGGCGACCCGGTCGCTGCGGTGCCGGGTGCCGTCGGGTTCGAAACCGAACAGTGTCAACCCGACCAGCAAGATCGCGCCGCACACGATGCAGGAGTCGGCGACATTGAACACCGGCCACCAGCCCACCGAGATGAAGTCGACCACGTGACCCTCGAGCGGTCCCGGCGCGCGAAAAAGTCGGTCCACCAGGTTGCCGAGCGCGCCACCGAGCACCATCCCGAGCCCGATCGCCCACCACAGCGAGCGCAGCGTCCGGCCGATCCGGATGACACCGATCACCACGGCCACCGCGATCAAACTCAACACCCACGTCATGCCGGTAGCCATGGAGAAGGCCGCCCCAGGGTTGCGCACCAGTGTCAGCGTCGCAAAGTCCCCGATGACGCGGATGTGCCGGCCGGGTGCAATCGTCGCCACGACCACGCATTTGGTCACCACATCGGCGATCAGCAACGCCGCTGCGACACTCAGAACAGTTCGCAGCCGAGTCTGCGGTACGCCAGTGCTCACCAGCCCATCATCCCAAATTGCCTGACCGCTCCGCGGACCGCGGGCCGGTGCCCGCGATGCAGCCGTATCTTGGACTCGTGACGGTGTTGTCTAGTCCGGTGCGCCACGGCACATTGCTGCTGGCCGCAACCTTGGGAATCGCGAGTCTGGTGGCGGGATGCGCGGATGCCGGCGACTCGAATTCGTCCGACGTGCGCAGCATCGCCTCCATCGGCAAGGAGGTCACCGTCCCGGTTTCGCCGGTCAGCACCAACCTGGTAGACGGCGGCGACGAACCGCGCGAAGTCCTGACGCCCCATCCGCCGCGCAACCGCGTGCAAGCAGTCACTCTGCATACCGAGAATCGCGTCATCCAGCGCATCGACGATCAACCGCAGCAAGACTTCTCCAGACCACCGGTCACGATGGCCATGTCCGCCGTGGCCGCCGCCGATGGCATCGACCTCACCTTCGGCACCGTCTCGAGCACCGACCCGACGCTCTCGCGCGAATTGAAGCCGGTCACGGGTTCGCACGCGGGATTTGCAGTGGACCACTCGGGCGCGGTCACATCGCTGAGCATCAGTCCGGCCACCGACGCGTCGGACACGGCCCGCGAGGCGATCGAACAGGCCCTGTATTTAGCCGTCTACCGGGCGGTTTCGCTGCCCACGGGGGCCATCGGCCTCGGCGCCACCTGGACACTGCAGCAGCAGGTCGCCGGATCGATCCCGCTCGAACAGGTGACCAAGGCGAAACTGACCGACCGCGACGGCGACCGGCTCACCATTGCCGTCGACGTCAGCCAGACCCCTAAGTCGCCGGTGTGGAACCTGCCGAACGGCGCGGGCACCCTCGACATCGACAGCTACACGATGCACGGCGCGGGCTCGGTCACCATCGACCTCGGTTTGCCGCTGCCCGTGCAGGGCGACATCACCATCGGCGGCGACCAGAGCTACCGGGATCCGCACACCAAGTCGTTGCTGCGCCAGACCACGAGCAGCCGGGTGCAATGGACAAGTTGATCAGATGCGCGCCCGTCGCTATCGCGCTGACCATCCTCGTTGCCGGTTGTTCGCACGGTGACGACTCCGCGGCCCAAGACCCCGCGTTGAGCCCGCTTCCGGCACGAGTGGCTGCACCGTCGACGGCCACGGCGCCGCCGGTCGCCGACTCGGCGCAACTGCAGTCGGCGCTGCTGACCGTTGCCGACCTGCCGCCGGGTTTCGCGCAACTCCCGGCCGGTCCGCCCGGTGATCCGACCGGCCCGCGTGACAGCAACGACAAGTCGCACACCGATCCCGCCGAATGCGCGAATATTCTGGCGCCGGTGGCCCAGCAGTTCCGCGGGGCCAGCGCAAACGCCGTCTCCCGATTTGGTGGACCGAATTTCGCCAGCATCGATATCGACGCCGCGAGCTACCCGGCGTCCGGCGTCGGCCAAGCGTTCGCGGCGGTCCAGCACACCCTGCGCGACTGCGGGCATTACTCGGGCACCGACGCCGACGGCATCGCGGTGGAAAACTGGGTCGGCGGCTCGGTCCAGCAACCACGGATCGGCGACGCCGCGGTGACCTATCGAGTGATCACCAGCAGCGACGGGGTTCGACTGACCACCGACGCAGTGGTTGCCGTTGTCGGATCAACGGTCATGCAGCTCGCCGCGGCCGGTCAAACGGCGATCGACCCGGCGCTGCTGGCCACGCTGGCGAACAAGCAAGCCGAGCGGCTGCGCAGCGGCACCGGCAGCTGAGCCGGTTCACGTGCAGGCAGGCGAGTGCGACTGTGCGACATTGATGATCAGCCCACAGGCCCACTTGTTCTGAACCTTCCAGCGTCCGTCGTCCCAGACGAACGGGATCTCGGCGTGATTGGGCTGGCCGTTAAGAGTGAAGTCCGCGCCGGCGTTGAGCGTGCCGTTGCCGGTGTCGGTCACCGACACGATCGTGATGGTGGCGTTGTACTTGCGCATCGCCTCCCCGGCCCGGGTGAACAGGCCCGGGTCGCGCTCGCCGCCCTGCAGGAACTGTGCCTTCTCCTGCGCGGGCACATTCGGATCGAGCGCGTGCTGCAGCATCGCGTTCAGTTCCGCCGGTGTCGGAATAGGCGGGTGATGGGGATCGATGGTGGAGGTCGGCGGCTGCGACGACAGAGCGGGCGCGGAGTTGTGCGAACCACACCCGCCAAGAACAGGTAGGAGCATCAACAGCAGGGCAAGCAGAGCTGCGCCGACATACCCGCGCATGTGCCTACTCACTTCCGTTGCCGCCCTTGTCTCGATGATGCCACCGCAGACGCGACGATGCCGGGCCGCGTTGGACGGCCCGGCATCGTCGGTTGGGTCTATTACTGCCCGCAGGCCGGCGAGCTCAGCTGCGCCAGGTTGACCATGTTGCAGGCCCAGCCCTTTTCCAGCTTCCAGCGGCCGTCCTCGGCCACGAACGGCACCACCGCGGGGTTGACCTGTCCGTTGATGGTCAGGTTCGCGTCGGCCGTGACCGAGTTGCCCAGGTCGTTCACCTTGGTGACCACGACGGTGACGCCCGCCTTCTTGGCGGCCTCGGCGACGCGGTTGATCAGCTCGGGGTCAGCCTGAGCGCCCTGCACCATGTCGACCTTTTCCTGCAGCGGCACGTTCGGGTCGAACGCCTTCTGCAGTTCCTGGTTGAGCTGGTCCACCGTAGGCACTGGCGGGAGGGCGGCGTTACTGGTGGACGCTGCAGCGCTCGTGGTGCTCGACGAGGACGTGGTTCCCGACGAGTTGTTGTTGTCACTGGAGCAAGCTGTCATCGTTAGCGCGCCGACCATCGCCATCCCGGCGACCAAAACGCGACCGGTGTTTCCAAGCTTCAACTGATCGTCCTTTTCGTTCGAGTTGAGAATTTCCGTGCTGCCTCAAGTACCCACTATGGCATCCGCCGTCGCGCAAACGGGGAACCCACAAGTCACCAAGATTAACTCACCGCAGGCTGTCGAGCGGATCTGCCCTGGTCAGCAGCGGTTCGTCGGCAGCGAAACTCCTCGCTGGCCCGGGCCCGGACGACCGGGTCTCGAAACGCACGGTCACCACCCCGTGCCCGGCGCCCTGCACCCAGCCGTGGCCGAATTCCGGATGACTGACGTCGAGGCCGGCGTAGAAGACGGTGGCCGACTGCGGGTCGCTGTCTTCCTGGGCCGCCAGCGCCTCGAGCTCGACCGGTGTGTCTGCTTCGGTGTGCTCGCCGAACAGCAGGCCCTGGCTGACGTCGCTCAGGCCCGCAAACCCGACGCCGACGAGGCGGATCGGGCCGATCTCCTGCGGGTCGAGCGCGGAGCGCTGCGCGGCGGCCGTCAATGTCGCCAGTTCCGTTGTGGCGTAAGGCAACGTCACCGACCTGGTCAGGATTGACATGTCGGAGCGCTTCAGCTTGAGCACGACCGTTCGCGCGGCGCGACCGTCGCGCGCCAGCCGACGGTGAGCGGCCGCCGCAATGTCGTCGACGGCGTGGCGCAACTCGGCCATCGCCACGATGTCGGCGGCAAACGTCGTCTCCGCGCTGACCTGTTTGGCCTCGGCGCGTTCGCTCACCGGCCGATCATCGATGCCGTTGGCCAACGTGTGCAGCACCGGCCCGAGGGTTCCGCCGAGCAGCGAGGCCACCTCACCCGGCGGCATGGCGGCGAACTGCCCGATCGTCTCGACACCCAGGCGGCGCAGCTTTGCCTCCGCGACCGGTCCTATCCCCCACAGCTTGCGCACGGGCAGGCCGGCGAGCAGCGCACGCTGTTCTGTCGGTGACACGACCCGCACACCATTGGGTTTGGCCAGTCCCGAGGCGATCTTGGCGATCTGCTTGCCGGCACCGGCGCCGACCGAACAGACCAGGCCGCATTTGGCGACGACGGCGGCACGCAACTGTTCGCAGAATTGGTGGACGGTCGCCACATCGGCCCCGGCAAGCTCTGCCGGTTCACCGAATGCCTCGTCGAGCGAGAGCTGCTCGAGCACCGGAATGTGGCCTCGGACCACCTCGAACACGTCGTGACTGAGCGCCCGGTACACGTCGCCGCGCGGCGGGAGCACCACCGCCGATGCGCCTACCAGCCGCCGCGCATGATGCATCGGCATCGCCGACCGCGCCCCGAACACCCGCGCTTCGTAGCTGGCGCCGGCGACGACACCACGGCCTCCGACGCCGCCGACGAGCACCGGACGGCCGCGCAGTGTCGGCCGGGTGAGCTGCTCGGCGGAGGCGAAAAACGCGTCCATGTCCAAGTGCAGCACCCACCGGCGGCTCACCTGTCGAGTATTCAGCGCTTCTCGATGCGGCCCCGCACGCCCTCGAGCAGGTCGAGCGCATCGGGCCCCGGATCGCCGAAGGAGAGCTCGGTGGCCAGCACCTCCCCCGCGATGAGGTCCTGATGGGTGCGGGCCCAGTCACGGTGCTCGTCGGTGACGTCGAGCACCAACCGGATCCGGTCGGACACATCGAGGCCGGCGGACTTGCGGGCCTCCTGCAGTTCCCGGATGAGATCGCGCGCCCAGCCCTCGGCCTCGAGCTCGGCGGTGACCTCGGAGTTCAGCACCACCAGACCCGCATTACCGGGCAGTGCGGCGGTCGATTCCGGCTCCGCGGCGACGAGGCGTTGGGTGTACTCGCCGGGTTCGAGGATTATGCCCGCAGCGTGTATGACTCCATCCGTCTCCGTCCATTCCCCGGCCTTGACGGCCTTGATGACGGCCTGGACGTCCTTGCCCAGCCGTGGACCGGCAGCGCGGGCGTTCACGACCAACTCGAAGCGACCGTGCACGTCGACGTCGGTGGTGAGATCGACCCGCTTCACGTTCACCTCGTCGGCAATGATGTCAGCGAACGGGGCCAGCCGCTCGGCATCGGGCGCGGCCACGGTCACTTCCGACAGTGGCAGGCGCACGCGCAGATTCTGTGCTTTGCGCAGGCTCAGTACGGTCGAGCAGACGCTGCGGACCTCGTCCATCGCGTCGACCAGCTCCGGATCGCCGGGGACCACATCTTGGGCCGGCCAGTCCGTCAGATGCACCGAGGCGCCACCCGTGAGTCCGCGCCAGATCACCTCGCTGATCAGCGGCAGCAGCGGCGCCGCCAGTCGGGTGATCACCTCCAGGACCGTGTGCAGGGTGTCGACGGCGTCGCGGTCTTCGCGCCAGAACCGCGAACGTGACCGGCGCACATACCAATTCGTCAACGCCTCGCAGAACGAGCGCAGCTGTTCGCAGGCGCCCGCGATGTCGTACACATCGAGCGCCTCCGTCATCGCGTCGCGGCACTGCGCGAGCTTGGCCAGGATGTAGCGGTCCAGCACATTCGGCGAGTCGGTGCGCCATTCGCCCGGCTTGGACGCGTACAACTGCAGGAACGTCCAGGCGTTCCACAGCGGGCGCAGCGCGTGGCTGGCACCCTCCCGGATGCCGCGCTCGGTGACGATGAGGTTGCCGCCGCGCAAGACCGGCGAACTCATCAGGAACCAGCGCATCGCATCCGAACCGTCGCGGTCGAACACCTCGTTGACGTCGGGATAGTTGCGCAACGACTTGCTCATCTTCAGCCCGTCGTCGCCGAGCACGATGCCGTGCGCCACGACCGTCCGGAACGCCGGGCGGTCGAACAGTGCGGTGGCCAGGACGTGCAGGTTGTAGAACCAGCCGCGGGTCTGGCCGTTGTACTCGACGATGAAGTCGCCAGGGAAGTGTGATTGGTACCAATCCTCGTTTTCGAACGGGTAATGCACCTGTGCGTACGGCATCGACCCCGACTCGAACCAGCAGTCCAGCACCTCCGGCACCCGACGCATGGTGGACTTGCCGGTCGGGTCGTCCGGGTTGGGCCGAGTCAGCTCGTCGATCATCGGCCGGTGCAGATCCGTGGGGCGCACCCCGAAGTCGCGCTCGAGCTCGTCGAGCGACCCGTAGACGTCGATGCGCGGGTACTCCGGGTTGTCCGACATCCATACCGGAATCGGGCTGCCCCAGTAGCGGTTTCGGCTGATGTTCCAGTCCCGTGCGCCCTCGAGCCACTTGCCGAACTGGCCGTCGCGGATGTGTTCGGGCACCCAGGTGATCTGCTGGTTCAGTTCGACCATGCGGTCACGGAACTTGGTCACCGCGACGAACCAGCTCGGCACGGCCATGTAGATCAGCGGCTGACCTGAGCGCCAAGAATGCGGATAGGAGTGCTCGATCGTCTCGTGCCGCAGGATCTTTCCGGCGGCCTTCAGGTCCTTGATGATGTTCGGGTTCGCGTCGAAGACCATTTGGCCCTCGTACGGCGGAACCATGGAGGTGAACTTGCCACCTGCGTCGAGTGGCTGCACCAGCTCGATCCCGTTGGCGGCGCAGTACTCCATGTCCTCCTCACCGAAGGCGGGGGCCATGTGCACGATGCCGGTACCCGAATCGAGCGTGACGTAGTCGGCGGCGATCACGCGGTGCGCGTTGGGCCGCCCCTTGTCGGGTCCGTAGAAGAAGTCGAACGGCGGCTCGTAGCCGAGGCCGACCAGATCGGCGCCCGAGTGCTCAGAGACGATCTCCGGATTCTCGCCCAGTTCGCGGGCGTAGTGTCCCAGCCGCTCCTTGGCCAGCACATACCGCTTGCCGTCCTTGCCTGCCACCTGCACGTAGTCGACGTCCGGGTGCACGGCGATCGCGAGGTTGGACGGCAGGGTCCACGGGGTGGTGGTCCATATCAGCGCGTTGGCGCCGGCCAACGGGCCGGACGTCAACGGCATGTCGACCGTGACCGCCGGGTCCTGACGCATCTTGTAGGCGTCATCGAGCTTGGATTCCTGATTCGACAGCGGGGTCTGCTCGTACCAGCTGTAGGGCAGCACCCGGAACCCCTGGTAGATCAGGCCCTTGTCCCACAACTGCTTGAACGCCCACATCACCGACTCCATGAAGTCGAGGTCGAGCGTCTTGTAATCGTTGTCGAAGTCGACCCAGCGGGCCTGGCGGGTCACGTAGTCACGCCACTCGTCGGTGTAGCGCAGTACCGACGCTTTGCAGAACTCGTTGAATTTGGCGATGCCCATGTCGCTGATGTCGCCGGTCTTGATACCGAGTTGCTTCTCGGCTTCCAACTCGGCGGGCAGGCCGTGGGTATCCCAGCCGAATCGGCGCTCGACCTTGTGTCCACGCATGGTCTGGTAGCGCGGGATCACGTCCTTGACGTAACCGGTGAGCAGGTGACCGTAGTGCGGCACACCATTGGCGAACGGCGGGCCGTCGTAGAAGACGAATTCTTCGGCGTCCGCGCGGTTGCGAATGGACGCACGGAAGGTGTCGTTCGCCGCCCAATCGGCGAGCACCCGCTCCTCGAGCTTCGGGAAGGAGGCCCCGGACTCTCCGGCGGTGAGGTCGACGCGGGGGTAGGACTCACCCTGGTGTTTCTGTTGGTCTTCCATCTGCGAAGGTCGCTCCTGCCGTGCCGCACCCAGGCACGGGGACGACGTCAGCGCCAGTTGCGCTGTTGCCGCGGTACCACCCCGCTTGCCCCGCGTGGCACGGGACCTCTCGTTGCGAGCTGTGACGGGCTCACCCGTTCGGTTCTACTGAGCCGACCCAAGGGTCCGGCCGTTCTTCCGAAGGCTCCCCGGTGATAGCCGGATCGACGCCACTTGAATTGTAGTGCTTTAGTCGCTGCGCCCTCGAACCGTCAGCGCGCTGACGAGCAGCAGGATCGCGCCGATGACGCAGACGATGATGCAACCCCAGGCCCAGATCACCGACCCGGACATCAACGACACCACCAGCAGCGCGAAACCGACCGCAGCCAGTACCAGGATCAGAACCAGCATGTGCAGGTCACTAGTCGTCAGTATTGGCCCCGACGGGGGCGGTCACCGGCCTACTTGCTGCCCTTGGCGAACGACGACTGGCTGTGGTTGTTGCTGTTGTCGCTGAACCCTTCGCCGCCGTCGATGGGCGAGGCGGAACCGCGGTTCTCGAGCTCCTCGAGCTGCGACTCCAGGTAGGACTTCAGCCGGACGCGGTATTCGCGCTCGAAGGTCTTCAGTTGCTCGATGCGGCCCTCGAGGACAGTGCGTTGCTGGCTGATCGTGGCCATGATGTCGCTGTGCTTGCGCTCGGCGTCGGCTTGCAGCGCGTCGGCCTTCTCCTTGGCCTGGCGCAGCTGGGTCTCCGAGCGGTTCTGGGCGTCGGCGAGCATGGCCTCGGACTTCTGGCGGGCGTCGGAGATCATCGCCTCCGAGCGGGCCCGTGCGTCGCTGACGAGCCGCTCCGAGTTGGCCCGGGCGTTGGCGAGCAGCTGGTCCGCCTCGGCCTTGGCCTCGCCGGTGAGGCGGTCGGCCATTTCCTGCGCGAGGCCGAGAACCTTCGCGGCCTGCAGGTGTGCGTCGCCCGAGGCTGCGGCACCCGTGGCAGCCGCGGCGGCTACTGGCGCGGCCTTCGGGGCTGGAGCGGGAGCCGGAGGCGGTGTCGGGGCGGGAGCCTGCTTCGGCGGCTCGACGACGCGCGCGGCGGCCGGCGGCGGGGTCGGGGCCGACTTCGGCGCGGACGTGCCCCTGCCCTGCTTGGCGTCGGACAGCTCGGCGTCGAGTTCACTGACGCGCTGGCGCAGGTCCGTATTCTCCTCGATCAGCCGCGCAAGCTCCTGCTCGACGAGATCCAGGAAGGCATCTACCTCGTCTTCGTTGTAGCCGCGCTTACCGATTGGCGGCTTGCTAAATGCAACGTTGTGCACATCGGCGGGAGTCAGCGGCATGGAAGGGTCCCTTCACGCATCTTTGAACGGTCGAGCAAGCAACTAGCGCACATTCTGTCACACCAGACCCGAGGGTTGCGCGAGACGGCGAACATCGCCATCACGACGCAGCGACGTGCTGAACGATCGACATCAGGATGAAGATGATGAACAGCAACACCATTATGGAGAGATCCAGGCGCACCGCGCCGAGATTTATCGGCGGAATGATGCGGCGCAAGAACTTCACGGGCGGATCTGTGACGGTAAAAATCGCCTCGAGAATCACGACCACCACGCCTGTCGGGTGCCAGTCACGAGCGAATGTGCGGATGAACTCGATGACGATTCGGCCGATGAGCAGCAGCCAGAACACGAAGAGCACGAAGTAGATGACTGCTGCGAACGACGCCACGTCATCACTCTGCCTGAGAATCCTCGATCGATCAAAAATTGCCGCCGCACCAACGGTGCAGCGGCAATTTTTTCGCGGTTCGACCCGGCTTATTTCTGGTTGTAAAAGCCCGTCTCGGCGATGCGACGCCGCTCTTCGGCGGAAACGTCGATGTCGGCCGGTGAGAGCAGGAACACCTTCGTGGCCACCTTGTCGAATGAGCCACGTAGCGCGAATGCCAAGCCGGCGGCGAAGTCGACCAGTCGCTTCGCGTCGGCGTTGCTCATCTCCACCAGGTCCATGATGACCGGGCTGCCGTCACGGAACCGCTCACCGATGGTGCGGGCCTCGCCGTAATCGCGGGGACGCAACGTGGTGATCTTGGACAAGGGGCCTCCGTCATCGAAGAGTCCGCTGCGGCGGGGTTCGGGACGCGCCTCCACGGTCGGCTCGACCGCGAGAGCGCCGCGGGTTTGGGTGCGGCCCACCGACACCGGGCTCGGCGCCGGTCGGGTGGAGCGAATCGCGACGGGCTCGAGCCGTGGTGGGCGGCGATCGTAACGCGGGTCGTCGTCGAATTCCTCCCGCCGGGGCGGGTAGCTCGGCTTGTAGCTGCCGCCGCCGTAGTCGAGGTCGTCGAGTTCGTTGTACGGGTCGCGGGCGCCACTGGGCCGCGGCCGGCGGACGGCACCGGGGTGGTCGTCCAGGTAGTCATCCTCATAGTCCTCAAGCGGAACCATGCCGAAGTAAGCCTTGAACTTGTGGAGCGTGCTCATCGGATCGACCTTCCCACGGCGATGTTTCTGCTGTGACTGCTGGGAATCTGGCTTGCTACTGGGAGATTAGTGGTCGCGGCCCCATCAGAGCGGTACCGACACGCACGCAGGTCGAGCCATATTTCACCGCCTGTTCGAGGTCGCCGGACATGCCCGCGGACAGGTCCGTCGCCGCCGGAAAATGCCGCACGAACTGCTGCTGCAACTGAGTTAGCCGGGCAAATGCGCGCTCGGCCTCCCACTCCAGCGGCGGGATCGCCATCAGGCCGCGCAGACGCAGGTGCTCGGCGGCGGCCACGCGTTCGGCCAGTGCACTCAGCTCGGCTGCCGCCACCCCGCCGCGGGCCGGATCGTCATCCAGACTCACCTGCACGAACACCTCCAACGGTGTGCTGCGGTCTGCCTGTGCGGCGGAATCCAGCGCGTCGGCAAGGCGCAGCGAATCCACCGAGTGCACGACGTGCGCCCACCGCGCGACACTGCGAACCTTGTTGCGCTGCAACCGCCCAATCATGTGCCAGCGCACCGACGGGTCATCGATATGCGAGGCGAACTCGGCGACCTTGCGGGACGCTTCGGGTTCCCGCGATTCCCCGAACGCACGCAAGCCGAGGCGATACAGCGCTGCCGTGTCGCCTGCCGGAAAGTATTTGGTGACCGGCAGCAACTCGACGTCCTCGCGGCGCCGACCCGCAGCCGCACATGCGGCCGCCAGACGTTCGCTCAGCCGCGCCAGCGCGGTGGCAAGTTCGGACTCGCGCGCCTGCTCGCCTGCGGTCAATCCGCGATCGTCTCCATCCAAATCACGCTGGCCAGTCTGCCAGTGGGCGACTGGCGGCGATGACTGAACAACGTGGTGTCCTCGATCGTGCAGCGCGGGTCTTCGGCGACCGCCGCCACCCCGGCGGTCAGCAGTTGCCGGCGCAGGCCTGCGCGGATGTCGAGTCCGGTGCTGCCGCGCAATGTCACCGTCGCGCTGCCCGGCAGGTGTTCGGCGACATCGGCCTGCATGGCCGGCGGCACTTCGTAGTGGCGGCCGCAGGCGGCCGGACCCAAAAATGCGCCAATGCGTTCGACATGCGCCCCGGCAGCGACCATCGCGTCGAGTACCCGCGGCACGATGCCGACCCGCGCGCCGACGCGTCCGGCGTGCACGGCCGCGATGACCCCGGCCTCGTCGTCGGACAACAGCAGCGGCACGCAGTCGGCGGTGAGCACGACCAGCGGCAGATCCACGGTCGTGGTCACCACGGCGTCGGTTGCTTCGAGCGGCCCGGCCTGCGGCGCATCCACCACGGCGACGTTTCGGCTGTGTACCTGCTCCATCCAGACAAGCCGGTCGGGACGGTAACCGACGTGCTCGGCGAGCCGCTCCCGATTGCGGGCCACCGCCTGCGGATCATCCCCGACGTGATCGGCGAGGTTGAACGCGTCGAACGGCGGCTTCGATACCCCGCCCGCTCGGGTGGTGACCACCCGGCGGACCTTGACGCGAGTCACCGACGCATGAACGCGGGCACATCCACGTCGTCGTCGACGTCCTCGGTGGCCACGGCTGCGTGGCGGGCACTGTGCGCCGGCGTCTGCTCCGCGTTGTTGCGTTCCCGCACGCCGCTGCCGTTGCTGGACTGACCGATCTCGCCGGCGCGGGCGGCGCTGATGGCGCCCCGGCTGGTGGGCGGCGCCTCGACGGCGCGGCGTGCTGGAGTTCCGCCGTCGAACCCGGCGGCGATCACCGTGACGCGCACCTCGTCGCCGAGCGAGTCGTCGATCACCGTTCCGAAGATGATGTTGGCCTCGATGTGCGCGGCCTCCTGCACGAGCGACGCGGCCTCGTTGATCTCGAAAAGGCCCAGGTCCGAGCCGCCGGCGATAGACAGCAGCACCCCGTGCGCGCCCTCCATCGAGGCCTCGAGCAGCGGCGAGTTGATCGCGGCTTCGGCCGCCTTGACCGACCGGCCGTCGCCGCGAGCCGAACCGATGCCCATGAGCGCACTGCCGGCGCCGGACATGACGCTCTTGACGTCGGCGAAGTCGACATTGATCAGACCCGGCGTGGTGATCAGATCGGTGATGCCCTGGACACCGTTGAGCAGCACCTCGTCGGCGGAGCGGAAGGCGTCCATGAGGCTGACCGCGGCGTCGCCGAGCTGGAGCAGCCGGTCATTCGGGATCACGATGAGGGTGTCGCACGACTCGCGCAGGGCGTTGATGCCGGTCTCGGCCTGCGAACCACGGCGCTTGCCCTCGAACGAGAACGGCCGGGTCACCACACCGATGGTCAGCGCGCCGAGCTTGCGGGCGATGCTGGCAACCACGGGCGCGCCGCCGGTGCCGGTGCCGCCGCCCTCACCGGCGGTGACGAAGACCATGTCGGCGCCCTTGAGCACCTCTTCGATCTCGTCCTTGTGGTCCTCGGCGGCCTTGCGACCGACCTCCGGGTCGGCTCCGGCGCCGAGGCCGCGGGTCAGTTCGCGCCCGACATCGAGCTTGACGTCGGCGTCGGACATGAGCAGGGCCTGGGCGTCGGTGTTGACGGCAATGAACTCAACACCCTTGAGTCCCTGCTCGATCATGCGGTTGACCGCGTTGACACCGCCGCCGCCGATACCGACGACCTTGATTACGGCGAGGTAGTTGTGCGGGGGCGTCATGGGCTCTCGCCTTTCCTTCGATCGCAAAGCGTGTTGGTGCTGGTAGCCATGGTGGCTGCGGTGACAGTCTGCGTGCGTCGGAGTACTTCCCTAAACCCTAAACCTCAACCGTAGGTTTAACGTTATGTCAAGTACCCAACTGGAGCGAAACGCTATGCATCCCCACTGGGATGCGCACGCAGGCGCGCCGAAAGACGCGCAGATTCTTTGCGCGGGATTGTGGTGCTGCTACTTGATGGTGGGCAGATCGGGACTCGACACGTCGTAGACCCGTCCCGGCTGTGTCAGCAACGGCGCCACGACCTGCGCCTTCCGGTCGGAATCGGCGCTGCTGCCCCAGGCGATGACGCGGCCATCGGCCAGCGACACCTGCACGGCCGAAAGTGACGGGACCGAGATTTCGCTCACCTGCCCGCGCAACAACACCGGCAGCGCCTGCAGAACTGTCAGCGCCGCTTTGGTTTTCGGGTCGTTTGGACCCGGCGAATCCACCTTCAGCCGCGGCACTCCGGGCGGCGGCGGGCCGATGGCGAAGTCCACGCCCTCGATGTCGACCAGATGCGGGCCCTGCGGCGAATCGAAGAAGACCGCCGGCGTGCGCTCGGTGACCGTCACCTTGATTGTCGACGGGAATTCGCGCTGCACCCGGACCTTGGCGACCCGCGGAATCTGCGCGACCCGATGCGCCGCGGCCTCGGTGTCGACGCGTAACAGCGGCTGGCCCTTGGGGATTTTCAGCGTGTCCAGTACCTGCTCGGTGGGCACCGCGGTGTTTCCGGTCACCGCGATCTTGCGGACCGACAGCACCGGCGTGAACCAGGCGACCACCACGAGGGCAACCAGCAGGACAATCACCAGCAGCGACCACAGCAGCACGCGTAGCCGCGACCGCTTGACCTGACGGTCATGCCGGTCGCGGCGTCTGCTCCCGACCCGCTCGGCGGCTCGGTCACTGTGGCGCGATTCCACGCCGGTCACACGCGTTGCCGCCCGTGTACCGGCCGCGACCGCAAGCTGTCGAGGATCTGACTGCCGAGCATGGTCACGTCCCCTGCGCCCATGGTGATGATGACGTCGCCCGGTTTGCTCAGGCCGGCCACCTGGCGAGCCACCCGGGACAGATCGGGCTGGTAGTGCACCGGTTTGGTGACCGAGCGAGCGACCAGTGCGCCGCTCACCCCGGGCAATGGTGTTTCGCGGGCGCCGTAGACGTCGAGCACGATCACCTCGTCGGCCAGGTCCAGTGCCGAGGCGAACTCGTCGGCAAAGGTGGCCGTGCGGCTGTACAGGTGCGGCTGGAACACCACGATCACGTTGCCGCGCCGCGACCTCGCACCGTCCTTGGCTTCCTGCGTCACCAGTTCGGCGGCCGCCCCCAGCACCGCCCGGACCTCGGTCGGGTGGTGCGCGTAATCGTCGAACACCCGCACGCCGTGCTCGCGGCCGGTGAACTGAAAGCGGCGATGGACCCCGCCGAAACCGGCCAGGCCCTCGAGCACCTCATCGACGTCGGCGCCGACGTCACGGGCAGAAAGAATCGCAGCCAGCGCGTTCAGTGCCATGTGCCGACCGGGCACCGACAGCCGCAGCGCGCGCGGCGCCGACTCCCCGGAAAGCTGGAACTGCGCAGCTCCCCCGACATCGCGCGGTTCCCAGCTGTGCAGCCAGGCGCCGATCGGCACGCCGTCGACCTCATCGGGCGCACCGGGCTCGCCAGAGCAGTAGCCCAGGACGCGAACGCCGGGCAGCTTGCGCTCGACCACGCGCTTGGCCAGGGCGGCCGAGCCGGGATCGTCGAGACACACCACGAGCAGCCCGCCCGCCGGCGAGAGCCGGTCGGCGAAGTCGTCGAAGACCTGCACATACGCCTCGATGCTGCCGAAAAAGTCGAGATGATCCGACTCGACGTTGGTCACCACGATGACCGTCGGGTCGTATTGCAGCAGTGAGCCGTCGCTCTCGTCCGCCTCCGCGACGAAAATATCTCCGGTGCCGTGGTGGGCGTTGGTGCCGGCCTCGTTGAGCTCGCCACCCACCGCGAACGACGGGTCGTAGCCGCAGTGCTGCAGCGCCACCACCAGCATCGACGTCGTCGACGTCTTGCCGTGCGTGCCGGTCACCAGCAGCGTGCGGCTGCCGCGCATCAACGCGGCGAGCACGGCCGGGCGCAACACCACCGGGATGCCGCGCTCACGGGCGGCCACCAACTCCGGGTTGTCCTTCGGGATCGCGGCCTGGGTGGTCACCACGCAGGTAGGCCCGCCGGGAAGCAGATCCAGCGCGCTGGCGTCGTGACCAATGCGTACCACCGCGCCGCGGGCACGCAGAGCGAGGACGCCCCGGCCTTCCTTGGCGTCGGAACCGGACACCTGACCGCCGCGGGCCAGCAGGATGCGCGCGATGCCGGACATGCCGGCACCGCCGATGCCCACCATGTGCACGCGTTCGAGTTCGGGGGGAAGGCTCATCATCAGCCCTGTCTCGCCACGTCGAGGACGATGCGCGCCACCTCCAGCGCGGCGTCGCGATGCCCGGCGTCGGCCGCGGCCTCCCCCATTTGCTCGAGACCCTCGCGATCGGTCAGCCAACTCACCACGTTCTGCTCGATGAAGTCGGGGGTGAGGTCCGCATCGGCGACGAGTCGGCCGCCGCCCTGGGCGACCACCGGCCGGGCATTGAGCTCCTGTTCGCCGTTGCCGTGCGGCAGCGGCACGTACAGCGCAGGCAACCCGACGGCCGACACCTCGGCGACAGTCATCGCGCCCGCCCGGCAGATCGCGGCGTCGGCGGCCGCATACGCCAGGTCCATGCGCTTGAGATACGGCACGGCCACATAGCGGGCCGCGCCCGAATTGATGTCGGCCGGCAGGTCGAGGGTGTTCTTCGGGCCGTGCGCGTGCAGCACCGAAATACCCGCTGCCGTAAGCGCTTTCGCCGCACCCGAGACGGCTTCGTTGAGCGAGCGGGCACCCTGCGAACCGCCGAACACCAAGAGCACCGGACCGTCGGGCGGCAGACCGAAGTGGCTGCGCGCGCCGGCCCGAAATGCCTCCCGGTCCAGGCCGGTGATGGAGGACCGCACCGGGATGCCGACGAGTTCGGCATCGGCCGTCTTCGGCGCGTGAATGCCGGAGTTCGCGACGGCGGCCAGCACCCGCGCGGCGCGGCGGGCACCGATCTTGTTGGCGATGCCGGCCTTGGCGTTGGCCTCGTGCACCACCACCGGCACGGCACGTCGCCGCCGGGCAAGGCCCGGCCCCGCGGCCAAATACGCGGGCAGCGCAACATATCCGCCGAAGCCGACGATCACGTCGGCGTTCGTTTTGTCGATGACCGCCCGGCTGCGCCGCACCGCCGCCCGCACCCGTGCGGGCAAGCGCAGCAGATCGAGCGTGGGCTTACGCGGCAGCGGAACCGGCGGAATCAGCTCGAGGGGATAGCCACGCTCGGGCACGAGCTTGGTCTCCAGCCCGCGTTCGGTGCCGAGCGCGGTAACCCGTACCTGGGGGTCGAGCCGGCGCAACGCGTCGGCGACCGCGAGCGCCGGTTCGATGTGGCCAGCCGTGCCGCCTCCGGCAACGATCACCGAAAGCTCACCAGCTTTATCACTCACGCTCTCTTATCTCCGCTCTCCGCTCACCCGCCGGTCATACGACATCCTGCGCTCACCGCGCCGGGGTGGCTCGCGGTGCACTGTGCTCTGCCGCACCTGCGCCTGCCGTACCTGCGAGCGCCGCACTTGCGACTGCCGCAATTGTGCCTGCCGTACCGCTGCACGGCGAGTCGCCTCCGGCCGAGTGGCCCGGGCCCGCGCCGGCGAATACGGCTCGGGCTTGGGCAACCGCAGCAGTCGGCTGAACCTACCGTCCTGTCCGGCATGCAGCGCCGCGATCGCCTCCGGCTCGTGCCGAGCCGCGTTGGCGATGATGCCGAACATCAACAGGGTAATGGCAAGCGATGAACCGCCCGCCGACACCAACGGCAGCTGCAGACCGGTCACCGGCAGCAGCCCGACCACATAGCCGATGTTGATGAAGGCCTGAATGACGATCCAGGTGGTGGCGGTGGCGGTGAGCAGGCGCAGGAACGGGTCCACGGACCGGGTCGCGATCCGCAGGCCCGCGTAGACCAGCAGCGCGAACAGCCCGATCACCAGTGCGCAGCCGAGGAAGCCGAGTTCCTCGCCGATGATCGCGAAGATGAAGTCGTTGTGCGAGTTGGGCAGGTAATTCCACTTGGCCCGGCTCTGACCGAGACCACGGCCCCAAATCCCGCCGTCGGCCAGCGAATACATTGCCTGCCTGGCCTGATAACCGATGCCCTGCGGGTCCGAACCCGGGTTGAAGAAGGCCTGCACCCGCGCGGAGCGGTAGCCCGCCGAAACCGCAAGCACAGCCGCCAGCAGGCCGCCGACGCCGATCAAGCCGGCGAAGATCCGCGGCGGCAGACCGCCGAACCACAGCAGCGCCGCCAGAATGATGCCGAGGGTGATGGTCGTGGACAGGTTCGGCTGCAAGACGACGAGCATGCAGACCACGACCCCGGCCGGCACCAGCGGGACGATGATGTCCTTGAGACTGGCCCGCTGCGATTGTCGAGACGCCAGTAGATGCGCCCCCCACAGCGCGAGGGTCACCTTGGCCACCTCCGACGGCTGCACCGACACCGGACCCAGGTAGAACCACCGCCGACCGCCCTGGGCCATCACGCCGATACCGGGGATCAGGACCAGCACCAGCGCGACCACCGACACGGCAAACGCCGGAAACGACAGCTTGCGCAGCGCCCGGATGGGCGTCCGCAACGCGACGTAGAACAGCACCAGGCCCAGGCCGGCGAAGATCGCCTGCTGGGTGAACAGCGAATACGGGGAATGCCCTTCGGTGTAGGCCTCCACACTCGACGCCGAAAGCACCATGACCAGACCGAGCACCGTCAGCAGCGTGGCGATGGTGACGATCAGGTGGAACGACGCGAGTGGGCGGGCCAGCCACGTTCCGATATAGGTGCGTGGCTGGTTGCCGGTCACCGCGCTCGCCCGGCCAGGTCGCTGGCGCTCAATTGCGCCACGGCCGCTGCGAAGCTGTCGCCGCGGTGGCCGTAGCTGGTGAACATGTCCAGCGAGGCCGCTGCGGGCGCCAGCACCACCGCGTCTCCGGGACCGCTGAACCGCGCTGCCTGCCGGACGGCTGCGCGCATGACGTCGTCTGCTGTCCCGTGAACCACATCAATCACATTCGTCACAACAGCATCGTTACGCCTCGGTAGTACAACCACCGGCACATCCGGCGCGTGTCGCGCCAAAGCTTGCGCAATCTGGCCGGCGTCGACGCCGATCAACACCGCCGCGACCAGACGTGGGCCGATCTCGGCGATCAACTCGTCCACCGACGCGCCCTTGAGTTGGCCGCCCGCCAGCCACACCACCCGCTCGTGCGCCAGAAGCGACGAGCGAGCGGCGTGCGGATTGGTCGCCTTGGAATCGTCAATGAACTCCACGCCGTCGAGTTCGCGGACCAGTGCCGCGCGGTGCGGGCCGACGCGGTAGCCGGTGAGCCCGGTGCGCACCGCTTGGGGCGCAACGCCTATCGCGCGCGCGAGCGCCGCCGCGGCGAGCGCGTCGGCGACTCCAGCGGGACCCGGCGGGCTGATCCGGGCAGCGCTCATCAGCGGCTCGTCGTCGCCGAATGCCCGGTCGACCAACTCCCCCGACCGCACGCCGAGTTCGCCGGGCGCGGGTTCACCGAGCCGGAAGCCGAGCATGCGTCGTGCCGTGCCGGTGGCGAGCAAACCGGCGGCGACCGGATCGTCGAGGCCCACGACGCCGACCGCACCGGTCAGCGCACGCGCCTTGGCGGCCACGTAACCGGCCATGCCACCGTGCCAGTCCAGATGGTCTTCGGCGATGTTGAGCACCACACCCGCGGCCGGGCGCACCGATGGCGCCCAGTGCAGCTGGAACGACGACAACTCCACGGCGAGCGCCTGCACCCGCGGCTCGGCGCGCAGTGCGTCGAGCACCGGCAGCCCGATGTTCCCGCAGGCGGCGCTCGCTATCCGGGCGGCCTGCAGGATCGCGTGCAGCATCGACGTGGTGGTGGTTTTGCCGTTGGTTCCGGTGACGACCAGCCACTGCCGCGGCGGACCATAGAGCCCGGATTGGTCCACCCGCCAAGAGAATTCGACATCGCCCCAGATTGGGATACCGCGCGCCGCCGCGGCCGCGAGCACCGGCGATTCGGGCCGCCAGCCCGGGCTGGTGATGACCAGGTCGATGCCGTCGAGCGCCGCTGGATCCGGTGTTGCGGTGGCATGACCCAGTTCGCGGACCTCGGCTAGTGCCGCCGCGTTGCCGTCGGTCACGGTGATCACCGCACCCAGTTCGGTCAACGGCGCGATGAGCGCCCGACCGGACACTCCCCAGCCGGTGACCAGCACGTGGGCGCCGGCGAGCCGTGCGAGACTCTCCCCCATCGGGTCAGTCGCCGATCGCCGACAAATATTCGCTGTAGAACAACGCCAGGCCGGCCGCGGACGCGATCGCCGCCAGCAGCCAGAATCTGATGATCACCGTGGTTTCGGCCCACCCGGCAAGTTCGAAATGGTGATGGAACGGCGCCATCCGGAACACCCGCCGCCGCGACGACCGGAACACCGCCACCTGAATCACCACCGACGCCGCCTCCGCGACGAACAGCGCACCGATGACCACCATGAGCAGCTCGGTGCGGGTGGTGATCGACAGTCCGGCAAGCAGGCCGCCCAGCGCCAGCGAGCCCGTGTCGCCCATGAAAATCTTCGCGGGTGCGGCGTTCCACCAGAGGAATCCGATACACGCCCCGGCCCCGGCACCGCAGATCAACGCCAGGTCGAGCGGATCCCGCACGTCGTAACACCCCTGGCCCGGGCTGGTCTCGCAGGCGTTGCGGTACTGCCAGAACGTGATGATCACGTAGGCGCCGAGCACGAGGCCCATCGAGCCGGCGGCCAGGCCGTCCAGCCCGTCGGTGAGATTCACCGAGTTCGACCACGAGATCACCAGCAGGCAGACGAACAACACAAAGACGACCGAACCGGTGGCCACCGTGGTGATGTCGCGGACGTAGGACAGGTGCGCGCTGCCGGGCGTGAGCCCGCTGGCACCGTGAAAACCCATGGCCAGCACGCCGAAGATGACCGCCGAAATGATCTGGCCGACATACTTCCCGGTGGCGTTCAGACCCAGATTGCGCTGCTTACGGATCTTGATGAAGTCGTCGAGAAAGCCGACACCGCCCAGTGCCGTGGCCAGCCCCAGCACGAGCAGCCCGGAGACCGACGGTCCGTCGGCGTCGTAGATGATCCCGATCAGGTGCGAACCCCAGTAGCCCGCCCACAGTCCGGCCAGAATGGCGACGCCACCCATGGTCGGCGTCCCGCGCTTGGACTGGTGGCTGGCCGGGCCCTCCACCCGGATTTCCTGGCCGAAGCCTTGCCGGGAAAACGTCTTGATCAGCAGCGGCGTGAGCAGAATGGAGACGGCCAAGGCAATCCCAGACGCGAAGAGAATCTGTCTCACGTGGCTGCCTCCGTATCCGTGTGCTGCGACAGTAACGTCTCGGCCACCTGCCACAGCCCGATTGACTGCGACGCCTTCACCAGCACCAGATCGCCGGGCGCGACCTGTCCGGCGAGCAGTTCGATCGCGGCCGGGATGTCGGGCATCAGCACCGATTCGATGCCCCAGGAGCCCTCCATCACCGCTCCCTGATGCATGGCCCGCGGCGGCCGGGACGTGCCCACCACCACCAGCCGGGAGATGTCGAGGCGCACGGCGAGCCGGCCGATCGCGTCGTGCTCGAGCACCGAATCCTCGCCGAGCTCGGCCATCTCTCCGAGGACCGCCCACGTGCGCCGGGAACCGTGCTCGCCACGTGCCATGGAGGCCAGCGCCTTCAGCGCCGCCCGCATCGAGTCCGGGTTGGCGTTGTAGCTGTCGTTGATGACCGTGATGCCGTCGGGCGTGGTCTGCACGTCCATCCGTCGCGCCGAGGCGGCCTTGGCACCGGCCAGGGCGGTGGCGACCTGATCGAGCGTCGCGCCGCATTCCAACGCCACCGCCGCCGCCGACAACGAGTTGCCGACCTGGTGTTCGCCGTGTACGGCGAGGCGAACGGGCACCGAGCCGCCGGGCGCGACCAGGGTGAACGACGCCCGCGCCTGCTCATCCAGCGTGACGTCCTCGGCGCGCACCTGCGCCGCTGCCGACTGCCCGACGAGCACCACGCGGGCACGGGTGCGCTCGGCCATGGCGGCCACCAGCGGGTCGTCGGCGTTGAGGACCGCGACTCCGCCGTCGGCGGCAGCCGGCAGCGCCTCGACCAATTCACCCTTGGCCTGGGCGATCGCGTCGCGGGAGCCGAACTCACCGAGGTGGGCGGTGCCGACATTGAGGACCACGCCGATGCGCGGCGGCGCAGTTTCGGCCAGGGCGGCGATGTGGCCGATACCGCGCGCGGACATTTCGAGCACCAGGAACTTGGTCTGCGCGTCGGCACGCAACGCCGTCCAGGGATGGCCGAGTTCGTTGTTGAACGAGCCGGGTGGCGCCACCACCGGACCGAGCGGCGCGAGCACGGCAGCGAGCAGGTCCTTGGTGGAGGTCTTGCCCGACGAACCGGTCACGCCCACCACGGTGGTGGTTTCGGCGAGCCGGTCCACGCTCGCCCGAGCCAGCTTGGCCAGCGCGGCGAGCACGGCCGCTCCTGACCCGTCCGTGTCATGTTCCAAAGCCATTGCGGCCGTGTCGATCTGATCAGCGGGCAACGGGTCGACGACGATCGCGGGCACGCCCACCGGCCGAGCCGCCAACACTCCCGCGGCACCGGCCGCGACGGCCGCAGCGGCATGGTCATGGCCGTCCACGCGCGCACCGGGCAGCGCCAGGAACAGCCCGCCCGAGCCGATCTTGCGCGAGTCGAATTCGACGGTGCCGGTCACCCGGACCTCGGGATCGGGGCAGTCGGCCAGGGTGCCACCGACGATGTCGGCGATCTCGCCGAGCGACAACTCGATCATGACGTCCGACCCGCCAACCGTGCCTCGATCGCACGGGCGAGCACGTCCCGATCGTCGAACGGGTGCTTCACGGCGTTGATCTCCTGCCCTGTTTCGTGTCCTTTGCCTGCGACGATCACGACGTCGCCCGCGGCCGCCCAGTCCACCGCGGCCGCGATTGCGGCGGCGCGGTCGCCGATCTCGCGAATATCGGCGCGCCCATCGGTGGCTGCCTCGGCGCCCGCGCGCAGCGCGGCACGAATCGTTGCCGGTACCTCGGTGCGGGGATTGTCGTCGGTGATGACCAAAAGGTCGGCCTTGCGGGCGCCCACCGCTCCCATGAGCGGTCGTTTGCCGGTGTCGCGGTCGCCGCCCGCGCCGACGACCAGCGCGATTCGGCCGTCGGTGTGGCCGCGCAACGTATCGAGCACCGCCTCCAGGGCGGCGGGCTTGTGCGCGTAGTCGACAACCGCCAGAAACGGCTGCCCTCGGTCAACCCGTTCGACGCGTCCGGGCACCGCCACCCCGGCCACCGCCGCGGCCGCTATTGCCGGATCGATCCCGGCCTCGGCGCACACGGCGACCGCCAGCAACGCGTTGGCGACGTTGTAGCGACCCGGCAAACCAAGCGTCACGGGCAGCACCGCCCCGTCGGGACCGATCGCATCGAACGACTGCGCGCCGAGCGCACCCAGCGCGACATTCGTTGCCCGCCAGTCGGCGTCGCGGGTGGTGGCCACCGTGACCGCCGGTTGCGCAGCGAGCGCCGCCATCCGCCGACCCCATTCGTCGTCGACGCACACGACCGCGCGGCCGGCGTGCACGGCCGAGTCGGGGTCGAACAGCCGGCACTTCGCCGCGAAATAGTCCTCGAAGGTGGCGTGAAAGTCCAGATGATCCTGTGAAAGGTTGGTGAACGCCCCGATCTGGAACCTGGTCCCATCCACCCGTCCGAGCGCCAGCGCGTGGCTGGACACCTCCATCACCACCGAATCCACGCCCTGCTCGAGCATGAGCGCGAACATCGCGTGCAGGTTCGGGGCTTCCGGCGTGGTCAGCGCGCTGGGGACCTGACGACCGGCCATGCGGGTTTCGATGGTTCCGATCAATCCCGTTCGCCGCCCGGCGGCCGCCAGCGCGGCCTCGACGAGATAGGACGTGGTGGTCTTGCCGGAGGTTCCGGTGATCCCGATCACCTGCATCCGCTCCGACGGGTGGCCGTAGATGGTGGCGGACAACTCGCCGAGCACCGCGCGGGGATCGGGATGCACCAAGACCGGCACATCCGCACTGATCAGTGCGGCACCGGCCGCGTCGGTAAAGATAGCGACCGCGCCGTTGCCGAGCGCCTCGCCCGCGAACTGCGCGCCGTGCACCTTGGCGCCGGGCAGTGCCGCGAAGAGATCGCCCTGCTGCACGGCTTGGGCCCGCAGTTCGATTCCGCTGACCGAGGCCGATTCGGGGCCCTCGACGCGGGCACCGACCTGGGACGCTAGGGCACGCACATCGGTCGTCGGCGGGTGTGACGGCCGCAGCGCGGGCGACTGATCGATGGGCGCGACCACCTCACTCCTCTCCGGGCATGGCTAGCTGGGCGGAACCAACGTCTCAGGGAACCAACGTGTCAGGTTACCGGTCCGTCAGGTCGATGCCTGCTAGCGCCGGTGTGGTGGCCGTCATGACTCGCGCTGCGCGAGGTGCGCCGTAAAAGGCTCAGTCCGCCTGCAGAATCAGCTTCGGCGCCGGCTCGGGCGAGAGCGGAACGCTGTCGCGCTGGAGTAACCAGGACGCGATGTTGTGGAACAGCGGCGCCGCTGATTCACCGCCGCGGCCATCGACGCCGCGAACGGGGGCGTCGAGCATGATGCCGATGACGTACCGCGGGTTGTCGGCCGGTGCCATGCCAGCGAACGTGATCCAGTAGGTGCTGTTCGAGTAGCACTTGCACTTCGGGTCGACCTGCTGCGCGGTGCCGGTCTTGCCGGATATCTGATAGCCCGCGACCGCCGCCGGCGTGCCGGTGCCCTGCTGGTATCCCATCGGGTCGCGCTGTACGACCGCCTCGAACATGCGGCGCACAGTCTGCGCGGTCTGCGCGCTGACCACGCGAATTCCGTCCGGCTGCGGCTCGTCGGTCACGTGCCCGGAAGAGTCGACGGTGGCCTTGACGATCCGCGGCGGAATCCGCACGCCGTCGTTGGCGATCGCCTGATACATCCCGGTCATCTGCAGCAGAGTCATCGAAAGACCCTGCCCGATAGGGAGGTTCGCGAAGGTGCTGCCCGACCATTGGTCGCGGCTGGGCACGAAGCCGGAGCTCTCGCCGGGCAGTCCGACGTCGGTGCGCTGGCCGAGGCCGAACTTCTTCATGGTGTCCCACCAGCGATCCGGGCCCACCCGCTGCGCCAGCATCAGCGTGCCGACATTGGACGACTTTCCGAACACACCGGTCGTGGTGTACGGCATGACGCCGTGCGACCAGGCGTCGCTGACGCTGACCCCGCCCATCCGGATACTGCCCGGCACCTGCAGAACTTCCTCGGGGTTGGTGACCCCGTATTCGATCGCCGCCGACGCGGTGATGATCTTGTTCACCGAGCCCGGCTCGTACGGGGTGGTCACCGACAGGTTGTTGAGCTGGTTGCTCTTCGCGTTGCCGACGCCGAGCGCCGCGTTGAAGGTGTCGTTGTTGCTCATGGCCAGCACCTGCCCGGTGCGCGCGTCGAGCACCACGGCCGAGGCGTCCTTGGCGCCGGACATGTTCTTGGCCTGCTGGACCTGCTGCTGCACGTAGTACTGCAGATCGGAATCGATGGTCAGCTCGACCTTGGAACCGTTGACCGCCGGCTGCACGTCACGCCAACTGCCGGGGATGACGGCGCCGTCCGAGCCGCGGTCGTAGGTGTGTGATCCGTCGGTGCCGGCAAGCTCGGAATCCATCGACGACTCGAGCCCCAGCAGCCCGTGGCCGTCCCAGCCGGTGGCGCCGATGATGTTGGCGGCCAGCGCACCACCCGGGTACTGGCGCAGGTTCTGCCGCTCCAGGCCCACCTCGGGGTACTTCTCGCTGATTGTGGCGGCGACCGCCGGGTCCACGCCGCGGGCGAGGTAGACGAACGTCTCGTTGCTCTGCAGCTTGTTGAGCAGGCTCTCTTCGCTGATGTCCTGGGTGGCCGAGCTCCTGTTCGCGAAAGCGTCCGGGCTGGAAAGCTTTTCATCGATGAACTTGGCAATGTCGGCCAGCCGCTGCTGCGGGTCCGGCGCCTTTGGATCCTTGGCCTTGGCGGTGGCCAGGTCCTTGCGGACCCGCACCGGCTGGAAGGTCAACGACTTGGCCTCGGCGGTGAAGGCGAGCACCTTGCCGTTGCGGTCGACGACCGGCCCGCGGATCGCCGGGTCGATCTGGGTGACCGTGCGCTGGCTGGCCGCTTCGGCCGAGAGCCTGGGCGCCGCGGCTGTCTGCACCCACAGCAACTGGACTGCGGCGACGAGCAGCGCGATCAGCATGACCGCGCGCCCGGTGCCCAGCCTGAATCGCATGGCCGTACCCCGCTTGGCGCGTGGTCGTGTCTGCGGAACCCGACTCACTGCCCGTGGCCCCCAGTGCCCGCCGGAATGCTCATGGGCACCAATTGTTCACCCGAAGCATTCACTTGCGCCCCATTAGTCACTTGCGGCGTGGCGCGGGTGACGGTCGGCTGCGGCTGGGGCGTGACATACGTCGGCGCTTCCGACAGCGACAGGGACGGATTCGATGCGTTCAACAGCGGCGCCGGCGCGCCCTGGGCCGGTGCCGGCTTGCCGACCACCTGCACCGATCCGTCCGGCGCGACGACCAGCCGCGCCGGGTCGACGGCCGGGATCATTCCGAGTTGGCGCGCCCGTGCGGCGAGGTCCGGGGCGGAATCGGCGGCGGCAACGTCGCGTTCGAGACCGGCCTTCACCTGGGACAGGTGCTGATTGGTGTCGCGCGCGTCGGTGAGTTGGTAGCTATCTTCCGCCGAACGGGTGGTCAGCAGCAGGGTGACCACCAGGCCGGCCCCGAGGAGGCCCAGAATTGTTGCGACATAAGGGATTTTGGCGGCCAGCGAGTTGGCTCGCCGCGGCAGCGTGCCCGGCGTCGCGCCGGGGCCGAGTACGAGGGTCGCGCGTTGCTGACGGCGCTCGTAGGCGCGCCGGGCCGCGCCGGATTTGGCGCCGGCCGCGTCCTCGGTTGGCTTCTTGCGCACGGCGAGCGCGCCGCCCTGACGCTGTTGCGCTGCCTTCTGTTGCGCTGCCTTCTGTTGCGCTGTCTGCTTTTTCGCGGGCTTGTGTTCCTTCTTGCCCCGCCGCGGCGTCTCGTTGCGGGCCTTGATCTCATTGCGGGCCTTGGTCCCGTTGCGGGTCTTCACTGCCACATTCACGCCGCCGACCTCCTGGCAATTCGTTCCGCGGCGCGCATGCGCACCGGCGCCGACCTCGGGTTCTGCTCTATTTCTGCCTCTGATGCGCGTTCCGCGCCGCGGGTGAGCAGGCGCAGTTCGGGGCCCATGCCGGGCAGCTCGACGGGCAGTCCCGGCGGCGTGCGCGACACCGACCGCGCCGCCAGTTCGTGTTTGACCACCCGGTCCTCGAGCGACTGGTAGGACATGAACACCACCCGACCGCCCAGCGCCAACGCATCGATGGCTGCCGGGATGGCGGCGCGCAGGATGTCCAACTCGCCGTTGACCTCCACCCGCAGCGCCTGGAAGGTCCGCTTGGCGGGGTGCCCGCCAGTGCGCCGGGTCGCCGCGGGAATGACGTCGTAGAGCAGTTGCACCAGCTCGGCACTGGTCGTGAACGGCTTGACCCGGCGGCGCTTGACGATTTCGCTGGCGACGCGTCCGGCGAACCGCTCCTCGCCGTAGGTCTTGAGGATGCGCGCGAGGTCGCCGTGACTGTAGGTGTTGAGGACGTCTGCGGCCGTGGCGCCGCGGGTCTGATCCATTCGCATGTCGAGCGGAGCGTCGACGGAGTAGGCGAACCCGCGCTCGACCTCGTCGAGCTGCATGGACGACACCCCGAGATCGAACAGGATCGCGGCCACCGACTCCACCGGCGCCAATCCGGCCTGTTCGAGCGCGGCGGCGATGCCGTCATATGTGCTGTGTACCAATGTGATTCGGGCTTGATACGACGCCAGGCGGGACGCCGTCGCACGTAGTGCTTCCTGGTCACGGTCGAGGCCGATCAGCCGCAACGTTGGATAGGTCCGCAGGAAGTGTTCGGCATGCCCACCCAAGCCCAGAGTGGCGTCGATGAGGACCGGTAGCTGCGCCGCCTCGATGGCCGGGCCGAGTAGTTCGTCAGCTCGCTGCAGCAGGACGGGTATGTGGCGAGCGTCGTTCGGAGCGGGATCGCGGGGTTCGTCGCTACCCACCAGTGCCCTCCGGTTGCTCCAGTTGCCGCTCGTGCCGCACTACATTGCTGCCCGCTGGATGGACGAATACCGCTAGGTCTCTGCCCGAGCGAAACCTGGCGCTGGGGAAGTGCGTCAGGGTCCGCCGGGCAGAGGCCTCGCGGCACTCGACTCGGCTGGGCGGTTAGACGATGCCGCCCAATGACTCGTCGATGGCCTGTGAATAGGTCTCTTCGTTCTCTGCGAGGTAGCTCTCCCAGGCGGCCTTGTCCCAGATTTCTAGGAAGTCGACCGACCCGATGACCACGCATTCCTTGGTCAAGTTGGCGTACGCCCGGTGCGCCGGGGACAACGTGATGCGTCCCTGCGCGTCCGGATGCTGCTCATCGGTACCCGCACCCAGGTTTCGGACGAATGCCCGAGCCTCGGGATTGGTGCGCGATGCCGCCACCGCACGCTTGGCGACTTTCGCGAATTCCTCCCGCGGGTAGACGGCGAGGCTGTGGTCCTGCCACTTGGTGACCATCAACCCTCCCGCCAGTGCGTCGCGAAACTTGGCCGGCAGCGTGAGCCGCCCCTTGTCATCGAGCTTTGGCGTGTAGGTACCGAGAAACACTCGACACCTCCCACGAGCCTCCATCGCTCTCCGATGTGCACCACATTACCCCACTTTCCCCCACTTTCAATCACAACTCGACAGTTTCTTTCCGCTGCAGATGCGAAAGCGCAGGTAGTAGCGGTGGAGGGCGGTGGGGGATTTTTGGCGGCGAGGCCGCGCTCGGCGTGTTCTAGCGGGCTGTATGCGGCCACGTGGTGGTCGTTTGAGCGGCAAATGCCCAGGACAGCGGTGTACGAGCGTCGCTTCAGGCGCGCGGTGGCGGAAAGTGGGGCGCGTGGTGGGCTCGCGTTCCGTCTGCGCGCCTCGCTCCCCGAATACAGGACGCGAATCGTCGACACGGGACGCGAAACGGAAGTGACTGCACAAAAAAAGGGCACCGACCCCACTGGGTGCAGTGCCCTAATCGTTCAGCGAGAGTGTCAGTCTTGCTCGAACCGGCGCCGGAATCGGTCTTCCATGCGGGCTGAGAAACCGCCTGAGCGCCGGGGTCCACGGGCCCGGCCACTACCGGGCTTGCCCGGCTTTCCGTGTGAATCGTGACCGCGCGCTCCGGGCATACCCCGGCGCGCCTTGTCGCGAGCACCGCCGAGCAACAGCAGAACGCCTGCCCCGAACATCACGACGAATCCGATCAGACTGATGATCGGGAAACCGCCGACCTTCGGCAGCGCAACGCCGGCGACCAGGAGCACCAGTCCCACCACAAAGAGCGCGGCGGCTTGCAGCCTCCGTCGGCTGGTTGCCCCGCGCAGGCGACCGCCTCGCACGGACGAGGCGAATTTCGGGTCCTCAGCATAGAGAGCGCTCTCGATCTGATCGAGCATCCGCTGCTCGTGCTCGGAGAGTGGCACGGTCCCCTCCTGGCACTCGGGCTTGTCGTCGTCTACGCCTAGACGACGAGTAGCCGACCTTTGCGGCTACCTAACATCAATGATACGAGCAGAATGTAGCCCGTACCACCTCCTCCGGATACGACTTGTCAACATTGGCGACCTTGTTCCTTACCCACCACCACTAACAAAAGCCCATGTTGAACGGCTAGGCGGAGATGTTCCGGGACGCCTCGCCACCGGACGCAGAGCGCGCCGAATCCCGCAGGAAGTCCTCCACATCGTGCAGGAACGCCCCCACTCTCGCATAGAACTCGTCGGCCGCAGCCGCAGTGACCGGTCGGCTGATGCCTGCTTCCAGCGCCGCCCGCGTCTCGGAGTGGTCGGCAAAGTACTGCGACCACATGAGGAATTCCGGCGCGATGTCCGCCATCAGCCGCCAGGCGTTTCGGGTGCGCTTACGCGCGGCCGCCGGTCCGGCCGCGGCCAGCACGACCGCGGCGCCACGCAGTGCCGCCACATAAGCCGCCCGGAATCGCTCGGGTGCGGACTCCTCGCCCGCCGCGCACGTCAACAGCCGATCCGCGCGCTGCAACAAGGCCCACGCCTGCCCGTTCGGTTGCTGCCCGGTTCGACCTGTCATCTTCTCCCGCCCCCTTACTTCACCCTCACGGCTCGAATTTGCACTAGCTTGTATCGAACAGCTATTCGACGGCTTCAATGTATCTGCGCCCACCGACAAGTTTTGGCCACCGAAGGGGTGATGGCGGTCGTCAGCGAACCTGTCCGGGCACCGGTCATCATCGACCTGTCCGCCCCGCAGTTGCGGGCCCGCCTGCGCGAGGCGCTGGCCATCTATGTGGCCGCCATGGATTACCCGCGCGGGACCGAGCACCACCGGGCCCCGATGTGGGCGGAACACATGTCTCGGCCGGGGTGGCGGGCAGTCGGTGCGGTGCTCACGTCGCCCGGAGTGAGCGCGGACTTGGAGGCCGCGCCGCTGGTCGCGATCACCTACGGCTACCGGGGTGCGCCGCATCAATGGTGGCACCAGCAGGTACACAGCGGCATGCGCCGTGCGGGCTGGTCCGAAGCGGACGCCCAGCAGACGCTGTCGAACTACTTCGAGCTGACCGAACTGCACGTGCACCCGGCCGCGCAAGGCAACGGACTCGGCGAACAACTCGCGCGCAGGCTGCTCGAACCGCGCACCGAGCGCATCGCCTTGCTCTCCACGCCCGAGGTCGCCGGGGAGAACAATCGGGCCTGGCGACTCTATCGACGGTTGGGGTTTGCCGACGTCGTGCGCGGCTTCACGTTCGCCGGAGACAACCGTCCGTTCGCGATTCTCGGCGCAGATCTCCCGCTGGCCGCGGGATCGGAGCCAGCAGGGTGACCGTCGACGTCGCGATCGTCGGTTCCGGACACAACGCGCTGGTCGCGGCGTGCTACCTGGCCCGCGCCGGCCGCTCGGTGACCGTCTTCGAGCGCGACGTGGTGCTCGGCGGCGCGGTTTCCACGGTCGAGCGGATGCCGGGCTATCGGGTGGACCGCGGCTCGTCGGCGCACATCATGATCCGGCACACCGGCATCATCGAAGAACTCGAGCTCGACCGGTTCGGACTGCGTTACCTCGACTGCGACCCGTGGGCATTCGCTCCCCCGCCCGCCGACACCGACGCGCCCGGAATCGTCTTTCACCGCGAGCTGGCCCGTACCTGCGCCTCGATCGAAGCGGCCTGTGGTGCTCGCGACGCGCAGGCCTACGAGCGATTCGTCGGCGTGTGGGGCCCCCGCAGCGCCCGCGTCATGCGTGCGTTCGGTGGCGCCGCAACCGGCCCGCACCTGCTGCGTTCGTTCTGGGGTCTCGCGCCCAGCGCACAGGCCAGCGAACTGTCCCGGCAATTCCTCATGTCCGGGGACGCGTTGCTGGACATGCATTTCGACAGCGAGCGACTCAAGGCCGCGCTGGCCTGGTTCGGCGCGCAGTCCGGCCCACCGATGTCCGAGCCCGGTACCGCACCGATGGTCGGCTTCGCCGCGCTGATGCACACCTTGCCGCCGGGGCGGGCCGTCGGCGGCAGCGGCGCACTCACCGAGGCGCTCGTGGCACGGCTGCGCTCCGACGGCGGTACCGTGCGATCCGGTTGCGGCGTGCGAGCGCTGGAACACCACGGTGACGGCTGGTCGATCCACACCACGACCGGCGAAACAATTCGCGCCGACCGGGTGATCGCCGGCTGCCACGTGCTGAGCACGCTGGATCTATTGGAGCGCGGCGGATTCGACGCGGACACCCTGAGCCAGTGGCGGCGGCGCATCCGGGTGGGCCCCGGAATCGGGATGGTCGTGCGAGTGGCCGCGAGCGCACTACCTCGTTATCGCGGGGGCGAACCGACGGAAACGGCGACCGGGCTGCAACTGTTGGTCAGCGACCGGCGCCAGTTGCGCCTGGCGCACGGCGCCGCGCTCGCGGGTGAATTGCCGCCGCGACCGGCGGTGCTGGCCATGAGCTTCTCCCAGCTCGACCCGTCGATCGCGCCGGCCGGTCGCCAGCAACTGTCGCTGTGGTCGCAGTGGCATCCCTATCGGCTCTCCGGCGGACGGAGCTGGGCCGATCACGCGGCGGCCGAGGCCGACCGGATCATCAGTGAAGTGGACGCTGCCGCCCCGGGGTTCGCCGATTCGGTGCTGGATCGGTACGTGCAGTCGCCAGCCGATCTGGAACGCGAGATGGACCTGCGGGGTGGGAATGTCATGCACGTCGAGATGTCGCTGGACCAGATGATGATGTGGCGACCGTTGCCTGAGCTATCTCGTTATCGCGTTCCCGCCGCGCCCGGGCTGTACCTGACGGGCGCGTCGACGCACCCGGGCGGCGGCGTCAGCGGCGCGAGCGGGCGCACCGTGGCGCGGATGCTGATCGCCGATACCTCCGGCATCGGTCGACTCGTGGCGAGGTTGCGGCGGTGAGCAGCCAGCGCGTTCCGGTCGTGTTGGCCGCCTGCGGCATCGCCACTCAGATCGTCTATCCCCTCGTCAGCGGCGGAGCTCGGGACGCGATCACCGTGGCCGTTGTCGTGCTGCTGGCCGGCGCATGCCTGACCCATGCTCTGGTAGTACGCGGGTTCGGCTGGGCGGCCGGCTTCGCCCTCGTCACCGTCGGGCTCGGCCTAGTCGTCGAAATCATCGGCAGCACAACAGGTTTCCCGTTCGGGTGCTACGACTACGCCGTTGGCCGACTGGGGCCCGCAGTGGCCGGCGTGCCGCTGGTGGTGCCGCTGGCCTGGGCCGCCGGGGTGTATCCGATCTGGACGGTCGCGGCGCTGCTGTGCCGTCGCGCGCTGCGGATCTCGCTGGCCGCGCTCACGATTGTCGGCTGGGATCTGTACCTGGACCCGCAGATGGTGACCGACGGTCAATGGTCGTGGTGTTCGCCGCATCCGAATCTGCCGGGGCTCGCAGCGATTCCGGTGACCAATTACCTGGGCTGGTTCGCCGTGGCGCTGGTGATGACGGCGCTGATCGAGGCCCTGCCGGCGCGGGAACTGTCGCCGGGTGTTTCGACGGTCGTGCCGGTCGCATTGTTCGTCTGGACCTGGCTGGGCTCGTGCTTGGCCCATGCAGTTTTCCTGTCCGGGGCGATGCTGCGATTCTCGGCGCTGTACGGGCTTGTGGGCATGGGCATCCTGGGTGTCCCCCTGCTCGTGCGGATCGTCACGGTGATGCGTGAACGGCCGCCGATCGACGCGACTCGCGCCCCTAGTCCCTGACCGACCCGCGCCCGCCTGGCACCATGTCCCTGTGCCGCCGACCACCAGCGCTACCCCGCCGACGTTCCGCCGCCACGGGAGACTCGTCGCGATCTCCCTGTTGATGCTGCTCGTGTCGCCCTTGCTCGCCGGTTGCTTGCGGGTTCAGGTGTCGATGGGTGTGTCCTCCAACGACCGCGTGTCGGGACAGATCGTCGCGGCCGTCATCCCGCAGAACGAGAGTGACAAGGGCCCGCAGCTCAAGCCGCCGGACTCGCTGGCGGACAAGATCACCGTTCAGGATTACAAGCAAGACGGCTACGTGGGCACCCAGGCGTTCTTCAGCGACCTGTCCTTCGGCGACGTGTCGCAACTCGGTGCCATGTCGGATCAGAGTGCAGGTTCCTACCAACTGCAGCTGAGCCGCACGGGTGATCTGGTGACGCTGGACGGCAAGGTCGACCTGAAGCAGGTACCGGAGCAGGGCTCCGACGTCCAGTTCACCATCGCCTTCCCGGCCCGGGTCGCTACCACCAACGGCACGCGTGAGGGCGACTCGATCGTGTCCTGGAAGCTGCCCGCCGGTGAGTCGAGCACGCTGCACGCCGAGGTCAACTACGCCGATCCCAACACCCGCAGCTTCGACGGCTGGGCCGGCTTCGTCATCGCCGTGACCCTGGCGGCTGCGGCCATCATCGGAATCCTGGCCTGGCGCAACCACGACCCGCGCCCGAAGCTGCCGGAATGGGCCAAGCGCAACCCGTTTGCAGTGGCCGACAAGACCCCGGTGCGCCGGCCTAAGCAGGACAAGGCGACGAAAGAAGACGACAAGACCGATTCCCACAAAACCCAACAGGACCGCCAGACTGAGGACGTCTAGCTTCCTGCGCGTCGCCGCGGGCGCGGCCGCGGCGAGTGCGGGCGTGACCATCGCCAACCGCGCCACGCTGACACCCCTGCAGCACCGGTGCCGTGCGCCGGAACCGGTGACCGTGTTGGTTCCGGCCCGCAATGAGGCGACGCGACTGCCGCAGCTCCTTGCGGACCTGCGCAATCAGCAGGACATCGAGCTACGGGTGTACGTCCTCGACGACGATTCGACCGACGAGACCGCCGCGATTGCCGAACAAGCTATCGCCGGCGACGAGCGTTTCGTGCTGCTGCGCTGCCACAGTGCGCCACCGCCGGGGTGGACCGGTAAGGCGTGGGCGTGTCATCAGCTCGCCGGGCATGCCGCGGACAGCATTCTGGTGTTCCTCGACGCCGACGTGCGGTTGCGACCGGGCGCGTTGGCGGCGGCCGCAACCGCACTGCGAGCCGAGCGCCTCCACCTGCTCAGCCCCTGGCCGCAGCAGATCGCCGGGTCGATGTCCGAGCAGCTGGTTCAGCCGCTGCTCTGCTGGTCCTGGGCGTCGTTGCTACCCATGACAATCGCCAATCGCAGCCGCCGGCCCTCGACCGCTGTGGCGTGCGGGCAGTTCTTGGTCTTCGACGCCGACGCCTATCGGGCGGTCGGCGGTCATGCGGCGGTCGCGGCAAGTGCCACCGACGACCTCGACCTGGCACGGACCTTGCGCCGCAAGGGGTTTAGGACGGCGGTGCGCCCGGCCGGTGAGTTGGCGAGCTGCCGAATGTATCGGGGCCGTGCCGAACTCGAGGCCGGTTACCGGCGCTGGCTGTGGTCAGCGTACGGCTCGCGCGCGGGCAGCGCGGCCGTGGGAACCGCCGCCGGGCTGATCTACCTCCTGCCACCGGTTGCCGCCGTGTTTGGGCGCGGTCCGGCGCGGCGGCTGGGTGTGGCGGGTTACGTCGCCGCGGTGGTCGGGCGACTAGCCGCGCGGTCGCTGGAATCGCCGAGCCTGGATTGGACCGACGCGGCGAGCAGCCTGGCGCATCCCGTGTCGGTCCTCGCCTACGCGCGGTTGAGCGTGACGTCGCACCGCGATCACGCCCGCGGTGCACTGACGTGGAAAGGCCGCGAACTGATTGGCGCCGATTACGCCCGGGCGTGCACCGAATAGCCGAGGTTGGCCAACACCTCGCTGGTGGCCCGGGCGAAGTTGAGGGTGATGAAGTGCAGGCCCGGAGCGCCCTCGCGAATCAGCCTCTCGCACATGGTGGTTGCCACCTCGATGCCGACCTCACGGACGGCGGCGCGGTCTTCTTCCGGCCCGTCGCCCGCGGCCCGGGCAAGCCGTTCGTCGAGTTCGCGCGGCAGCGCCGAGCCGGACAGCTGCAGCATCTTGCGCACCGATCGCAAGGAGGTGATCGGCATGATTTCCGGAATGATCGGCTTGGCGCCCTGCTCGGCGTCGAAGGCTGTCACTCGATCGCGCAACCGCAGGTAGTGCTCGACGTCGAAGAACATCTGAGTGATCGAGTACTCCGCACCCGCCCTTAGCTTGCCGACGAGATATTCCGTGTCGTGCTCGAGGTCCGGCGAGCGCGGATGGCCTTCCGGGAACGACGCCACACCGACGTGGAAATCGCCCAGATCGAGCACCAGCCGGACCAGCTCGTCGGCGTACTCCACGCCGTCGGGGTGCTTGCGCCACTCACCCATCGGATCGCCGGGCGGGTCGCCGCGCAACACCAGAATGTTGCGGATGCCGCAGTCGGCGTACGCGCCGACCATCGCGCGCAGCTCCGACACCCGATGTGACACCGCGGTCAGGTGCGCGACCGGCAGCAACGTGGTTTCCGCGGCGAGCTGACCGGTGACCCGCACGGTCCGGTCGCGCGTCGAGCCGCCGGCGCCATAGGTCATCGAGACGAACGCGGGCTGCATCCGCTCGAATTCGCGGACCGCTCGCCACAACCGGGCCTCCGCCGCGGCGTCGCGCGGCGGGGAAAACTCCACCGAAAACGGAACCAACCCATCCGCACACGGCCGCAACCTGTCGACGATCGATGGCGTGTGGGACACCCAGCCCTTGCTGGCGCGTCCGCGGACGGGGTCGAAACTCACCGCTCCAGCATAAGTGGGCTGCCCCTACCACCATTGGGGCCACCACTATTGTGGAGGACCGTAGCGACCAACCGCGAAGCTGGAGGCTCATCCTGTCCGCAGACGTGATCGCGGCAGTTGAGTCCGCTCTGAGCGAGTTCTTCGCCGCGCGCCGCCCGCTGGTCGCCGCCGTCGGCGCCGACTTCGCCGACGCCGTTACCGACCTCGAACAGTTCGTGCTCCGCGGCGGCAAGCGGCTGCGGCCGTCGTTCGCCTGGACTGGCTGGCTGGGCGCGCACGGCGACCCCGACAGTGCGGACGCCGAGCCCGTCTTGCGCACCTGCGCGGCCCTCGAACTGGTCCAGGCCTGCGCGCTGATCCATGACGACATCATCGACTCCAGCCGGACCCGCCGGGGCTATCCGACGGTGCACGTGGCGCATGCGCACCGGCACGCCGACGCCGGGTGGCGCGGTGATTCGGCCCAGTTCGGCCAGGGCGTGGCCATCCTGCTCGGCGACCTGGCCCTCGCGTGGGCCGACGACATGGTGCGCGAATCGGGCCTGTCCGCCGAGGCCGCCGAGCGCCTCGGGCCGGTGTGGTCGGCCATGCGCACCGAGGTGCTGGCCGGCCAGTTTCTGGACCTCAACGCCGTCGCCAGCGGCGACGAGTCACTCGACGCGGCGCTGCGGATCAACCGGTACAAGACCGCCGCATACACCGTGGAGCGTCCCTTGCACATTGGCGCGGCCCTGGCCGGCGCGGATCAAGCGCTCATCGATGCCTACCGCGCGTACGGAACGGACGTGGGCATCGCGTTTCAGCTCCGCGACGACCTGCTCGGCGTCTTCGGCGACCCGGATGTCACCGGCAAGCCCTCCGGCGACGACCTGCGCGAGGGCAAACGCACCGCCCTGTACGCGATCGGCCTGCAGCGTGCCGACGAACAAGACCCCGCGACCGCCAAACTGCTGCGCGCGAGCCTGGGCGCCGACCTGTCAGAACCCGAGGTCCAACAGCTGCGTGGCGTTCTGTCCGAACTCGGTGCAGTCGCCGAAATCGAAAGCCGGATAACCGAATTGACCACTACAGCCATCACCGTGATCGACCGCAGCAGCGCCACCGAGCCGGTCAAACGGCGGCTCAGAGACATGGCCGCCTCGGCGACCGCCCGGACCTCGTAATGGTGCGCACGGTACCCGCACCTTCCCAGCGCGTTGTCGTCATCGGCGCCGGGCTGGCCGGGCTGTCGGCGGCGCTGCACCTGCGCGGCAGCGGCCGGGAAGTGACCGTCCTGGAACGCGCCGATCACGCTGGCGGCCGGGTAGGCCGCTATACCGGCGCCGACTACGTCATCGACAACGGCGCCACCGTGCTCACCATGCCCGAGTTGATCACCGAGGCCCTCGCCGCGATCGGCGCCAGCACCGATCTACGCATTCGCCGCCTCGACCCCAGCTACCACGCCCGCTTTGCCGATGGCTCCACGATCAACGTCCACTCCGACGCCGACGCCATGTTCGCCGAAGTCAGCCGCACCTGTGGGCCGGCCGAAGCGCAGCGCTACCTGCAGTTGCGGCGCTGGCTCGCCGCGGTGTTCACCGCCGAGTACGACACCTTCATGGCCGCGAACTTCGATTCCCCCCTGAACCTGGTGTCCTCCCGCCGGTCTTTCACCGACCTGATGACGCTGGTCCGGCTCGGCGCATTCGGCCGGCTGGGCCCGAAGGTGGGCCGCTTCATCGGCGACGAGCGGTTGCGGCGACTGTTCACCTTCCAGGCCCTTTATGCCGGGCTCGCACCGCAGCAGGCGCTGGCCGTCTACGGGGCGATCCCGCACATGGACACCTCGCTGGGCGTTTTCTTTCCCGATGGCGGCATGGCATCGATCGCCGAGGCGATGGCGGACGCGCTGACCACGGCCGGCGGCCGCGTGGAACTGGGCGCGGAGGTCACCCGCATCCACTTCGAGGGCCGCCGCGCCACCGCTGTACACACTCGAGACTGCCGCGAATTCCCTTGCGACGCCGTGGTACTCACCGCAGATCTGGGCTCCCTGCCCGGTTTGATCGGCGACAAGGCGCCGCGGCGCAAGCTGCATGCGGCACCGTCGGCGGTCGTCCTGCACGGCACCGTGCCGACCGCGGTGTCACAGCAGTGGCCGACCGGGGCCCACCACGTGATCGAGTTCGGCAAGGCATGGGCAGACACGTTTGCCGAGATCACCGCGCGCAACGGATGCGGCCGGTTGATGAGCGATCCGTCGTTGCTGCTGACCCGTCCGGCGCTCACCGATCCGGCGCTGGTCATCCGGCGTGGCACCGAAACCTACGAGCCGTTCTCGGTACTCGCGCCGTGCCCCAACCTGCGCAGCGCACCGCTGGACTGGGACAGGCTGGCGCCGGCCTACGCCGAGGATCTGTTGGTCCAGCTCGAACGACGGGGTTACACCGCCATCGCCGAGTCGTTCCAGGTGGACTGGATCGATACCCCGGCCACCTGGCGTCGCCAGGGCATGCTTGCCGGCAGCCCGTTCTCGGCGTCGCACCTGTTTCGGCAGACCGGACCGTTCCGCACCGCCAACCTGCTGCGACGCACCGAGAACGTGGTGCTGGCCGGCTGCGGGACGACCCCGGGCGTCGGCGTGCCCACCGTGTTGATCTCCGGAAAACTCGCCGCGGCGCGCATCATGGGCGGGTAGCTGTAGCGCCTTTGGCGGGGTTCGGTCCGAAAACCCACTAAACTCATGCCTCGAACAGTTGACACGCGGCGAGCTCACGGGAGGAAATGCGCGGATGTCCCTCCCCGACGCTCAGACAACGCGGCCAGCCCCAGTGCTGGCGTCTGAGCCGGAGCCGGTAGAGCGGCCCGCTTCCCGATCAGTGCGTTCCGCGGTCCACCTCGTCGCGGACTTCGTCCGCAGCCCCGAAGGCCATGCCGCCGTCCTGGGCCTCATCGGTTCCTTCCTGATCATGTTCGGCGGCTTCGGCGCGGGTGCCGTCCGCCGGACCGATCCGCTGCTGGAATCAGCGCATTTGTCCTGGCTACGGTTCGGCCACGGCTTGGTGCTCTCCACCCTGATGGTCTGGGTGGGCGTGCTGCTCATGATCACCGCCTGGGTTCGGTTGGGCAGAGCCACCATCAACGGCGGTGTGAGCCTCAACGAACTGCGTGCGGTGGTGCCGCTGTGGATTGGACCGCTGCTGTTGTCGGTGCCGATGTTCAGCCGCGACGCCTATTCATATCTCGCCCAGGGCGCCCTGCTGCGCGACGGCTTCGACCCCTACTCGGTCGGCCCGGTGGCAAACCCGGGCGTCTTGCTCGACAACGTCAGCAACGTCTGGACGACCACCACCGCGCCCTACGGGCCGATCTTCTTGCTGCTCGCCCGCGGCGTGACGACCATCACCGGCGACAACGTCGTGGCCGGGACCATGCTGCTGCGCCTGATCATGTTGCCGGGGCTGGCGCTGATGATGTGGGCGATCCCGCACCTGGCCCGCCACCTCGGCGGTAAGCCGGCCGTCGCGCTGTGGCTGGCCGTGCTCAACCCCCTCGTGCTGATCCACCTGATCGGTGGCGTGCACAACGAGATGCTCATGGTCGGGCTGATGGCGGCCGGGATCGCGCTCGTGCTGGAGCGTCACCACGTCGCCGGAATCGTGCTGGTGGCCATCGGCGTCGCGATCAAAGCGACCGCCGGGGTGGCGTTGCCGTTCATCGTCTGGATCTGGATGGTGCACGAACGGGAACGCCGGGCCCAGCAACTGGGCGAATCCGAGGACGGGGCGCAGGCTCCGCTGCCGCACCCGGTCGCGCTGTTCCTCAAATGTGGCAGCCTCGGTGTCGCGGTTTTTGCTGCGGTCTTCGCGGTGGCGTCGCTGGTCGCCGGGGTCGGTATCGGCTGGCTGACCGCGCTGTCGGGCTCGGCCAAGATCATCAACTGGCTGTCGCTGCCCACGATCATGGCCCACATAGTCACCTGGTTCACGCCACTGCGGCTCGAATCCGTGCTCGAGGTGACTCGGATGATGTGTGCGGTCGCGCTGCTGGCGGTCCTGGCCTGGACCTGGTGGCGATTCCGCCGAAACGAACGCGAAGCGGTCCTGGGCATCCTGATCGCCTTCGTCGCGATCGTGATCCTGTCCCCGGCGGCGCTGCCCTGGTACTACTCCTGGCCGCTGGCCCTAGGTGCCGGGTTCGCCCTCTCCACCGGCACGCTGATGGTGATGGTGGGCCTGAGTACCTGGCTGATGCTGGTGTTCCAGCCCGACGGCAGCATCGGCATGTATGACTTCTGGCACGTCGCGCTCGCCACGTTCGCCGCAGTGGTCGCCGCGCTGTCGCTGCGGACCGTCGATCCCCTGCGCCTGCGATCCACCCCAGACTCCGCCCGCGCCGGCTCGAATGGCTGAGCTCACCGCCGCGTTCGAGCACTGCCGATCGGTCACCGCGGAGCACGGGCGCACCTACTACCTGGCCACCCGACTGCTGCCGCGCGAGCAGCGCCGAGCCGTGTATGCGCTGTACGCGTTCGCCCGCACCGTCGACGACATCGTGGACACCCCCACTATCGGCGAAGATCGCCGCGCCGAACGGGTCGAGGCCATCGAGAAGCAACTACGCCGCATGCTCGAATCCGGCGGAACGGACGTGAGCTTCAGCTCCGACCTCGCCCGACCCACCGTGCTGGCCACCTTCGCGACGATCAATCGCTATGGCATCGACCCGCAATACCTGTGGGATTTCCTTCGGTCGATGCGGATGGACGTGCCCGGCACGGCCGAGTATTGCGCAGAGTACGCAACGATGGCCGAGCTGCGCGGGTACATGTACGGCTCGGCCGCGGTGATCGGACTAGAGTTGCTGCCGGTCTTGGGCACCGCGGTGCCCGCTGCCGAAGCGGCCGGACCGGCCGCCGCGCTTGGCGAGGCCTTTCAGCTGACCAACTTCATCCGCGATGTCGGCGAGGACCTCGACCGTGGCCGGATCTACCTGCCGACGGCCGAACTCGCGGCATTCGGGGTGGACGCCGACCTGCTCCGATACTGTCGCGCGACGGCATCGGGCGATCGGCGGGTGCGGGCAGCATTGGCGCATTTCATCGCGGTCAACCGCGACCTCTACCGGCAGGCCGAACCGGGTCTGGACATGCTGGCGCCTCGGGTGCGACCCGGTCTGCGGGTGGCGTTCGAGCTCTATTCCGGCATCCTCGCGGAGGTCGAGCACGCGGACTACCGGATTTTGCACCGCCGCATCGCGGTGCCGAGGCGTCGGCGGATTGCGGTCGCTGTCGGGGAGCTAGCCCGCGGCCGATAGGCACCGCGTTTGGTAAAAAGCCGCTTTGGGTAACAGCTTGTTTACTCTCGGCCGCAGCTGGCGGCCTGTGAACAAGATCGCAGGGGGTCGAACGTTATGGATGCCATGACCATCGTCTGGATCATTGTCGCAATTATCATCGTGCTCCTGCTGGCCGCGGCGCTGGCATTCCTGCTGCGGAAGAACGCCGCGAACCGCGGCCGAGCCCAGGCCCAGGAGATTCGCGATAAGGTGGCGGAGCAGTCCCCCGCCGTCGAGGAGCGCGAGGCGCTCGCAGAAGAGACCGCCGCCAACGCCCGCAAGGCGCAGGCCGAGGCAGACGCGAAGGCTGCCCAGGCCAAGCGGTTACAGCACCAGGCACACGCGCACCGCAGTGAAGCCACGTCGTCGCGCGAGGAACTCGAAAAGCAACGCGCACGCGCGGATGAGCTCGACCCGGACGTCGACACCAGCGAACGCGCCGACGTCACCGCGCGCGACGAGGCGACATCGGGTGAGAACCGTGGCAGCACGGCATCGCGAGATGGTTTGGCCTCAGGCAGGCACGAGTCCGATGCACCGCGCGAAAGCGCGGCGGAGCCCACACGCGGCTCATCGTTGGAGTCAGCGCGCGAATCCGCCAACACCAACGCCGAGGGCAAGCACGCTTTGCACGACAACTGAAAACGTTTCGCGCTCCGTCTACCCACTTCGCGTCGCGTATACGGGAAGCGAACTGCACAGACGGAGAGCGAAACTTAGAGCGTCCCCCTAGAAGGCCATCGCCTGCGCGCGGCGCAGCACTTCCCGGGCCTGATGGCCGTGGAGCGCCGAAACCGGTGTGCCGCCCAGGCTTTCATCCGAGGTGAACAGCCAGCGGAGGATCTCGGTCTCCGTGTAGCCGCCGTCGCGCAATACCGAGATCAGACCCGGCAGCGGCTTCACGATCGCTCCGTCGGCGCCGAAGAACTCCACCGGCACCCCGAGGTAACCGCTGCGCTTGACGGCGATCAGCGTGTGATCGCGCAGCATCTGGTGCACGCGGGTGACCACGATATGCAGTTGTTTGGCCACATCTGGCAGCGCCAACAACTCCACGTCGGACGGCAGCACGTCCTCGCTGTACGGGATTGCACTCACGAGGGAAACGTTATCGGGTGCCGCCGCGGTCGCAACGGCGGTATTCACACCGAATCGGTCACCGCCGGGGGCGGATACCCTTGGATACGATCGTCTTTTCCACGGACGTCTTTTCCATAACTGCCGCCGCGAGGGAGGTGCCAGGTGCGCGTAAGCGGTCACGACCTCGTCGGCGTGGTGCTCGATCGGCGTTACCGGGTGGACTCGCCGATCGCGCGCGGCGGCATGTCCACGGTGTATCGCGGGCTCGACACCCGCCTGGACCGGCCCGTGGCGATCAAGATCATGGATCCGAAGTTCGCCGCCGACCCGCAATTTCTGGCGCGGTTCGAATTCGAAGCACGCGCGGTCGCCCGCCTCAAGCATCCCGGCCTGGTCGCCGTCTACGACCAAGGACACGAAGACGACCTCGCCTTCCTGGTCATGGAGCTCGTAGAAGGCGGGACGCTGCGCGAGCTGCTCCGTGAACGCGGCCCGATGCCGCCGCACGCCATGCGGGCCGTGGCCGAGCCCGTCCTGGACGCGCTGGCCGTCGCCCATTCGGCGGGACTGGTCCACCGCGACATCAAGCCGGAGAACGTGCTCATCTCCGACAGCGGCGAGGTGAAGATTGCCGATTTCGGCTTGGTGCGCGCAGTCGCCGCGTCGAGCACCACGTCGAGCAGCGTGATCCTGGGCACCGCCGCCTACCTCTCCCCCGAGCAGGTGGCCACCGGCACCGCCGACGCGCGCAGCGACGTATATGCCATGGGCATTCTCATGTTCGAAATGCTCACCGGCACAACGCCGTTCAACGGCGACACCTCGTTGACGGTGGCGTACCAGCGACTCAACCACGACGTGCCGGCACCGAGCTCCTGCATCGCCGGCGTGCCCACCGAAATCGACGAACTGGTCGGCGACGCGACCGCCCGTGAACCGGCCCACCGCTACCGCGACGCGGCCGAAATGGCGGCCGCGCTGCGGGCCGTCGCCAACGCGCTGCGGTTGCCGCCGTATCGGGTGCCGGCCCCGCGCCGCTCGGCGGAGCACCTCACCGCGCAACTGACGGCACAACGGCCCGCGACGGCTCCGCCGTTTGCCCCCGCACCCCCGGCCGGTCCGCACCACACCAAGGTCGTCACCGCGGCCACTCAGCGTCCGATGCCGCCTGTTCCCGTTCCTGCGGCACCGGTGGCGGCGGCGACCTCCACGCGCCCGGTCGACCCGCCGCCGCAGTACTCGGCGCCCTACCCCACCTACATCGAGGACCGGCAGCGTTCCCGGCGTGCCCTGTGGATCTGGCTGCTCATCGTCATCCTGCTCGCGGCCGCGGTCGGCACGGCCGGTTGGTGGATGGGGTCGGGACGCTTCACCGCTGTTCCGCAGCTCACCGGTCTCGACGCCACCCAGGCGCAAACGGTGATTTCCGACGCCGGTCTGACCGCGAAGGTGCACGGCCAGCACTCCGACACCGCGGCGGTCAACACGGTGATCAGCAGCGACCCCGCGCCGGGATCGCGCATCACCAAACACTCGACGGTCACCCTAAACGTGTCGCTGGGCAAGCCGATGGTCCCGCAACTCGGCAAGGCCGACGATTTCGCCACCGTGCAACAGCGTGTGCGCGACGCAGACCTGCAGCCGGTCGACGGCGGCGACACCTACAGCGCCACCGCGCCGGTGGGCACCGTGGCCGCGCTCGACCCGGCACCGGGCACGGTCCTGCGCGTGGGCGATTCGGTCAAGATAGTGCGCAGCAAGGGCCCGCCGCCGGTGCAGTTGCCCGACCTGCGCGGCAGCAGCCCTGACGACGCCAAGGCCAAGCTTGCGGCGCTCGGCATCAACGTCAAGGGCATCACCGAGGCATTCGACTCCGACGTGCCGGGCGGCCAGGTGATCGGCACCGACCCGGCCCAAGGCTCGACAGTCGATGCGGGTGGCGGCGTGACGCTCGTCGTCTCGAACGCGGTCAAGATCCCGTTGGTGATGGGCCACACGCTGTCCTCAGCCCGCGATGAACTGGCCCAGCTGGGGCTGTCGGTACATGTGCGGCAGATGACCGACTCCGACCGGTCGATCGTGCTCGGCCAGAACCCGGGCGTCGGGTCGCTGGTAAAGCCGGGCAGCCAGGTCACCCTGGTATCGCTGCCTTAATCCCGCAGCATTTCCGCAACCAGGAACGCCAGCTCAAGGGACTGCTGGGTGTTCAGGCGCGGATCGCACGCGGTCTCGTAGCGGCCGGAAAGATCCACGTCCGAGATGTCCTGGGCGCCGCCGAGGCATTCGGTGACGTTTTCACCGGTCAGCTCGATGTGGATGCCGCCTGGGTGGGTGCCCAGTGCGCGGTGCACCTCGAAGAAGCCCTGAACCTCGTCGACAATCCGGTCGAAGTGTCGGGTCTTGTAGCCGGTCGAGGCCTCGTGGGTGTTGCCGTGCATCGGGTCGCACTGCCAGATCACCTGGTGGCCGGTCGCCTGCACCTTTTCGATGATTGGCGGGAGCAGGTCACGCACCTTGCTGTTGCCCATCCGCGACACCAGGGTGAGCCGACCGGGCTTGTTCGTCGGGTCGAGCCGCTCGACATACTCGACCGCCTGCTCGGGCGTGGTGGATGGGCCGATCTTCAGCCCGATCGGGTTGGCCAGCAGTTCTGCGAAGGCGACGTGTGCGCCGTCGAGTTGGCGGGTGCGGTCCCCGATCCAGAGGAAGTGGGCAGACAGGTCGTACAGCGCGGGTTCACCGGTCGCCGTTTCGGCCAGCCGCAGCATCGCCCGCTCGTAGTCGAGGACCAGGGCCTCGTGGCTGGCGTACATCTGCACGGTCTGCAGGTTCGGATCCGTCACCCGGCAGGCGTCCATGAAGCGCAGCCCGCGGTCGATCTCCTCGGCCAGGGCCTCGTACCGCGCGCCCGCCGGCGACTGGGTGACGAACTCGCGGTTCCAGTCGTGCACTTTGTGCAGGTCGGCCAGCCCGGCGCCGGTCAGTGCCCGCACCAGGTTCATCGCGGCGCTCGCGTTGGCGTAGGCGCGCACCAGCCGCGACGGGTCGTGCGCGCGCACGGACTCCTCCGGCACCAGCGAGTTGATCATGTCGCCGCGATACGACGGCAACCCCAGCGCGTCGGTATTCGACGAGCGCGGCTTGGCGTACTGGCCCGCGATGCGGGCCAACTTCACCACCGGCATGCTCGCGCCGTAGGTGAGCACCACCGCCATCTGCAACAACGTGCGGATGTTGCCCTTGATGTGCGGCTCGGTGTTGTCGGCGAACGTCTCCGCGCAGTCACCGCCCTGCAGCAGGAACGCCTCGCCGCGCGCAACCTCCGCAAGGTGGCGCTGCAGATCTTCGACCTCTTGCGGGACGGTGATCGGCGGGACGCTCTCGAGGACCGTGCGCATCGCGGCCGCCTGCCCCGCGGGCCAGGTGGGCTGCTGCGCCGCCGGCCGGGCGAGAGCCGTGTCGAGCTTGCGGCGCATTTCCTCGGGCAGGGGCGGCAATTCGGGAAGGCGATCGATCGGTACGTCGACGGTCCAGTTCACCCGTCAAGGATATTCGCTTTCGGCACGACTGCGCCCGGGGGCCGCACCGTCGCCCGACGAGCCCGAACAAATGGTCGCATTTTGGCGCTGAAACGCGACCATTCAATCGTGATCAGCGCAGGGGGCGGAGCCGACGGGCCCGCTCGATCGCCTCGAACTTGGCCAAGTTGTGCCGCGCGTCGGCGAGCGCGTCGTGCGCGTCGTTGGGGACCTTGGGCAGCGGCGGGCAGCCGTTGTCTTCCCAGTACTGCTTGAGCTCGCGGGTGAACCGCGGCATCTCTCGCGGAAGTTCGGTCATCGGACCCCACAGCTGGCACAACGCCACGTGGTCATACGCCGCGACCCAGGCCCACAGTTCCGGCACGATCCCGCCGCGCGGGAGCAAGAAGGCGAGCAACTCGGAGCGAATCTGCGCGCGGGTGCGCCAGTGTGGTCCGTCACGTGGCGGCAGCTTCGGCAACACGTTGCGGCGCACCCAGGGCCCGGCGCGATCCGGATCGAACTCGCTGGAAACCGCGTAAAATTCTCGGCCGTCTTCGGCGGCTACTCCAATCGACACCAGGTCGATGGTCACGCCATCCTCGATGAACTCGCAATCGTAGAAGTAGCGCATCAAGCGCACCCTATGCCATTCTGATCGGCTGGTGCATAGTGCCATCGGCGATATGCAGAACAGTGAGGATTACGGTGCCGACATTGACGACTTCCCGCGCCACTGTTGCCGCTCACCGATACGCCCGGCCGGCGACGCTCGTGGCCCGAGCCGGGATCCTCGCTGCCGTCCTGGCGGGCGTCGTCTACAACCTCTACGGCCTGCCGCTGTTCCACCGCCGATTCGGCGACTACTACCGGATCGACCTCGATGTCTATCGCATCGGCGGCGCGGCCTTCGCCCGGGGCGCGCAAATCTACGGCAAGCTGCCGCTGACCGAAATCGGCAAACCGCTGCCGTTCACGTACCCGCCGCTGGCGGCGATCGCGTTCAGCCCGATGTCGTGGATGCCGCTGGCCGCGGCCGGAATCGTCATGACCGTCGTGTCGATAGTCGGCCTGTTCGCCACCATCGTGCTCACGCTGCGATCGCTGGGCTGGCTCCGGACGTCGCAGCTGTGGACGGCAGCCGGCGTGCTGGCTGTCGCGTTCGTACTGGAACCGGTGTTCTCGACCCTGAACTACGGGCAGATCAACATTCTGCTGATGGCGCTCGTCGCGGCCGACTGTCTGCTCGAACGCACGCCGTGGCCACGTGGCGCGCTGATCGGTCTGGTGGCCGCGCTCAAGCTCACCCCGGCCGTTTTCGTGCTGTTCTTCTTGTTGCGCAAGGACTTCCGCGCCGCCATCGTGACGGCGATCAGCTTCGCCGGCTGCACGTTGGTCGGATTTGCGTTGGCCGCGGGCGATTCGGTGAAGTACTGGACCAGTGTCCTGCCGGACTCCAACCGGATCGGGAAGCCGGCCTACGCCGCCAACCAGAGCATCATCGGGGTGCTGGCCCGGCTCGGCATCGACAACATGCGCACCCCGCTGTGGATCCTGGCCGCGGCCGGAGTGTTCATCATCGCCGTCGTGGCGATGCGGCGCGCCTTCGCGGCCGGTGAGGTATCCGTGGCGCTCGGTGTGAATGCGCTGGCCGGACTGCTGGTGTCACCGGTTTCCTGGTCCCACCACTGGGTCTGGGTCGTGCCGCTGCTGCTCAGCCTGACGGTGCTGGCCTATCGACGCCGCAACGCCGTGCTGGGCGCGTGGATTCTGCTGGGTCTGGTGGTCTTCCACTACGCGCCGCACTGGCGGCTCGCACACGGCCGGTGGAACGGTATCGGGTGGCCGCTGCCCGATCAGCTGCTGGCCGCGTCGTATGTCTGGTGGGGGCTCGGAACGCTGGCGCTGCTGGCGGTTTCGGCGAGCCTCAGCTCGCGCGCGTATCCGGAATCCGGTCGGCCGACGTCGCCGAGCTCGGCGCGGACTTGTTCTTGAGCGACGCGGCGTAGATGTCCACGTACTCCTGACCGGACAGCTGCATCAGTTCGTACATCACCTCGTCGGTGACAGCGCGCTCGACGAATCGGTTGCCGCCCATGCCTTCGAAGCGGGAGAAGTCGATCGGCTTGCCGATCTTCAAGGTGACGCGGTGGCGACGCCACTTGAACGGCCCGGGCGGGCACACCTTGTCGGTGCCGATCATGGCGACCGGAATCACCGGCACGCCCGTTTCCAACGCCACCCGGGCCATGCCGGTCTTGCCCTTGTAGAGCCGGCCGTCGGGCGAGCGGGTGCCTTCTGGGTAGAGACCGACGAGCTTGCCCTCGTCGAGCAGTCGCCGCGCCGTGCGCAACGCGCTCTCGGCCGCGTCCCCGCCGCTACGGTCGATCGGGTACTGGCCGGCACCGGTGTAGAACCAGCGCATCAGCATGCCCTTGAAACCGGGAGTGGTGAAGTACTCGCTCTTGGCGAGGTAGGTGATGCGCCGGCGAACCAACAGCGGGGCGAACAACCAGTCGGCGATCGAGAGATGGTTACCGGCCAGAATGGCGGGTCCGTCGTCGGGAATGTTCTCGAGCCCCTCGACGCGGGGCCGGTTGTATACCGAGATGAACGGTCCGACAAAGACGAACTTCAACCACCAATACAGCATGACAACCTTCCCAGCTCCGGCCCGAACGGCTGGCACATCTTTTTGCTTGCTGACTTTACTCACCCGCGCGTGCTGCAGCCACAGCAAGGGAGATAGTTCACCAGGCCAGCTACCGGGTAGCGATCAGACCTCGCGCCAACTCGGCCGCGCCGATGATTGCCGCCGCCTCGCCGAGCTGGGTGGTCCGAATGCGGGCCAGCGGCCGGTGGCCGGCGCCGGTGATCATCGTCGCGTAGTGCTCGCGCGCCTCGTCGAGGAACAGCGGCGCTGACGTGCTCACGCCGCCGGCTATGACGATCAGATCGGGGTCGTAGACATCGCTGACCAACGCCAACCCCACTCCGAGCCAGCGGGCGAAGTTCGCCATCGCGGCGTGCGCCACACGATCGCCATCGGCAGCCGCGGCCGCCACCCGTCGCCCGGTCAGCGAACCGGGGTCCCTGCGCGATTCCCGCGCCAGAATCGTCGAGTTGCCGGGTTTGGCGGCCAGCAGCTCGATCGCGGTTTCCACCAGCGCCGTTCCGCTGCAGTAGCGCTCCCAGCAGCCGTGCTTACCGCAGGCACACGGACGTCCGTCGGGCACCACCTGCACGTGACCGAGTTCCGGAGCCACGCCATTCGAGCCGCGATAGATGTCGCCCTCGACCAACAGCGCGGCCCCGATGCCGGTTCCGATGGCGATCAGCACCACGTTGTGCCCGCCCGCGGCGGCGCCGAAGGTGTGCTCGGCCCACACGGCGGCGTTCGCGTCGTGCTCAAGGACGACCGGCAAGCCCAGTTGGCCACTCAGTTCGCTGCCGATCGGCCGGTCGACCCACGGTAGGTGCGGCGCAAAGCGAACCGTGCTGCGATCGGAACTGATGAAGCCCGCGACGGCCAGTCCGACCGCGGCGACCGGGTTGCGCTCGGACAGTTCGCTGACCGCGTTGACCAGCGCCTTGTCCAGCGCCGGAGCGGACTGCGGAGTAGGCACCTGGGTCACGTCGAGGACCTCGCCGCAGGCGTCGACCACCGCGGCCCTGATGCTGGTGCCGCCGACATCGACCCCGACGGTGAGCGTCCGCTGATCGGACGTGGCCGAGGTCTCCATGCTCGACGATTCTTCCCGCGCTCAGCCCCGGATGGTCACCGGAATGCTGACAAAACCGTGTGGATGTGGCGGCACGTAGGCATCTGCGGCTTCGAAGGCGTTGCCATTCGCTGGCTCTTCGCCGGCTTCGGCGTCGTTCGGCTCGCTGTCGTCCGGCTCGAAGTCATGCGGATAGCGCGGCGCGACAGGAACCCCTGCGATGGCCTCCCGCAGGATCGTGACCAGCGCGGTGCCCTGCTCGGCCAGCGAACTGACCAGGGCGTTCTGCTCGCCGCGCAGGATCGCGGCGATGGCACACACCGGGCACACACCGCAATCACTCCACTCGTCGCGGCCGTGGCCCAGCGCGGCGCCCCGGAGGGCTGGTTCAACCCGTTCGAGCACCGCCTCGGCCAGCAGACGCAGCTCCTCCCCCAGATCGGGTCGTTTCTTGCTCATCGCGGCCACACCTTCGGGTCGGGTCGGAACCGGACAACCAGAGTCTGCCCATCGAGCTCGGCGCCCGCCACCACGCAGCGGCGCAGTACCGACGCCAGGCGCACTCGACGGCGCATGCCATCGGCTCCGACGATGACATCGTCTTCTGCTCGGCCCAGGCTCAGCGACGCGGGATCCACCAACGGCAGGTGCATCCGCATGGCATACACCGACTCGAGACCGCTGCCGGATTCCAGCTGAACCTCCACCGGCGGTTCGAACGCGCTCGCGTTGCCTTCGGAATGAACATCCAAGGCATAGGAGAGCGCGCTCAGAGACGACAACCCTACCGGCTCCGGCCCGGTGTGCTGCGCGGTCACGATGGAGACTTCGGGCATCGTCGCGGCAAATGCCGCGATCACATCGCGCTGCTCGCCGTGCCGGTTGTAATGCCAGCGCACCGCGGGATGCAACTGCTCCGGCGGCAAATCGGCTGGTCCGCCGAGGTCTGGCAGCACCTTGTTCACCATCACGGAGTTCAGTCGGATACCCAACAGCGCCAGCGTGGAGCGCGTCCGCGCGGCTTCCAATAGCGCGACCCGCTCGGCCGAGGTGACCAACATCGCACTGGTGCGGTCGCGGTCGGCCAGCAGATCACGGACCGACGTCACCGCGCCCACCATTTTTTCGATAGCACCGACGGTCATCGCCATGGCGATGTCGGTGCCGATCGCCGCTGCGACACGGCGGTGCTTGGGCCATACCCGCTCGAGGTAGCCCAGCGCCATGTCGGGGGTGGCCAGCAGTTGCAGCGTCGCCGCGGTCGCCGGGCAGTCGACGACGATGAGATCCCATTCGTCGTCATCGGCAAGGTCGGTGATCTCGGCCAGGGCCAGCATTTCCTGCGCCCCCGGGAAGCCGGTCAGCTCCGAGGCGTCGATCGCCGTCCAGTTGAACCCGTGATCGTGCCCGCCGCGATTGAGTTTCAGTGGCTCGCGCAGCGTGCGGAACCGCTCTTCCAGCAGCGCCAGGGTGTCGATCTCGATCGCCTCGAGGCCGTCCACCACCCGGTAGGTCGTTGCGGTCGTGCCGGGGTCGTGCGCGAGCGTCAGGCCGAGCACATCGCCGAGCGAATGCGACTGGTCGATGGAGGCCACCAGAACCCGCTCGCCGTCGCGGGCGCGGGCCAGCGCCGTGGCGCAGGCGAGCGTGGTCTTGCCGACGCCGCCCTTGCCGAGGAAAAGCTCGATGCGCGCACCGGGGTGTTTCGGTCGCTTACGGGAGCCGATCAGCCTTCCACCCGCTTCTTGAGTTCCTTCAGCGCCGTGTCGGTGATGACCTTCTCCGCCTTGCGCTTGAACATTCCGATCATGGGGACGTTGAGGTCGACGGTCAACTCGTAGCTGACCCGTGTGCTGCCGTCCGGCTGATCTTCCAGCGTGTAGGCACCGTACTGCGACTTCTGCAGGTCACCACGAATGAGTTGCCAGGTGACCGACTTGCCGTCCGGCGCCCAGTCGTAGGCCAGGTCGTAGGTTTCCTTGAGCACACCGGCATCGAGTTCGAACCGGACCACCTGCGCTCGGTCGCCCGGACCCGGGGTGAGCACCTGCACCGTCTTGGCCGCGGCCACCCACGTCGGATACGCCGGAAAATCCGCGATGACGTCCATGATCTTCGCCGCCGTCGCGTTGATGATTATCGACCTGTTGGTCCTGTCGGCCATGCGCGTCAGTCTTCCTTTCTCAACCGTCACCGGGGTTGAGCGCTCGCGCGCGGCGGCTCCCCCGCCCGCCGGCCCGCCTCGAGCGTCGCCTTGAGTTCGAACGTCATGTTCTTGCCCGCCACGCGCCGGCGCCGATTCTGTTCCGCCAGCGATCCCCTGCTGGGCCCGTTCGGCTCGGCATGGAGGAAATAGTGCACGATCACCCCGTCCAACGAGGGTTCGAGCCACACTTCCATCGTCCCGGTCAGCGCGCCGTCCACGGTCCACCGAATGCCCTTCGGACCGCGGTCTTCGCGAACCGTCAGCCGCAGGTCCGGCCACCAGCGCCGCCACTTCTCGGGCGCGTTGATCGCCGCGGCCACCTGCGCCGCGGGTGCGACCACGAAGGTCTGATCGGCAACTTGGATGCTGTTCATCGACGCCGAGCCTAAACCAGCGTCCTAGACGAACTGTTTGGCGAGTCGAGCGGCAAGCATGTCCCAGCGCCACTCCCGCTGCACCCAGTCCCGCCCCGCGGCACCCATGGCCGCGGCGCCATCGGGATCTGCCAGCACTTTCACGATCGCCTCGACGACCTCGTCGACGCGGCGGCCCTTGACCACGTGCCCGGTTGTGCCCTCGATGACCGTCTCCGGCGCACCACCGGAGTCACCTGCCACGACCGGCACCCCGCTGGCTGACGCCTCCAGAAAAACGATGCCCAGCCCCTCCACGTCCAGCCCCGCCCCGCGGGTGCGGCACGGCATGGCGAAGACGTCTGCCATCGCATGGTGCGCGGCGAGTTCCTGGCTCGGCACACCGCCGGTGAAGACGACGTGCTCGGCGACCCCCGCCTTGGCCGCCAATCGGTGCAGCGACTCCGCGTACGGGCCGCCACCGACAATGACGAGCACCGCCCCGTCGATGCGGTCGCGGATGCGCGCAAGCGCCTTGATCAGGACATCCTGACCCTTACGTGGAACCAGGCGCGAGACACACACCACGGCCGGGCGCGTTCCGATGCCGTAGCGTTTGCGCAATTCCGCACGCGCCGCCGCGTCGGGCCGAAAAACCTCGGTGTCCACGCCGGGTGGCACGTGCTCCAGCGCCGCGTGCGAGCCGAATGCCGCGGCGAACCGGTTGCGCGTGTAGCGGCTCACGTAGGTCACCACGTCGGTGTGGTCGCCGATCACCCGCAGCGCCTGCCGGGCCGCCGGCAGCATCGACCAGCCGACCTCGTGGCCGTGCGTGCTGGCCACGATGCGCTGAGCGCCGGCGCGACGCAGCAGCGGCGACAGCAGCGCCAGCGGAGCGGCAGCGCCGAACCAGACGCTGTCGCAGTCGCGACTACGAAAAATTTCGGTCGCGCGGCGGGCCACGAACGGCGTGGGCACCATCAGCGTGGTGGGATGCCGGACCACCTCGAAGGGCTGCGCGGCGTCGAAGCGCAGGTGACTGTCGCCACGCCAGCGCGGCGCGTAGACGACCAACTCGTCGGGCGGAAGATGCGACGCGAGGGCGTGCAGGTAGTTCTGAATACCACCGGGACGCGGCGGGAAGTCATTGGTGACCAACAGCGTCCGAGGCATGGAGTAACCGTACCGAGCGGCTAACTCGGCCGCCGGGCTTGCACGAGCACCCAACCGCCCCAGCGGTTGATGAACTGAGCGGTGTCCAGCCCGACTACGTCACGAAACGCAGCGTCAACCTGCTGCGCGTCGGCCGGACCGCGCGCGAGCTCGTGGTACAGCTGTACCAGTTTCTTCTCGCCGAACGTCGCCGCGACGTAGGCACAGGCGGACCACCCTTGCTCGTAGGCGAGCTTCGCCCGGTCATCCGCGGTTTGATAGTCGGCGTCGGCGGGCAGCGCCTTCGGCGGGCCGTCGGCCAGCACCTCCTGCGTCAGCCGTGGCGCTATCTGCGCAAACGACAGCCCGGAGTTCCGGTAGCCGGAGTAGTCCGCGAAGCCCTCGAGCATCCACATCGGTGAGCCGTCCACCGTCACCGACCGCGCCGCCACGTGGGTGAGTTCATGGCGCAGGATCGACTGCCTCGTCGCGGCGTCGAGGCGCGTCGCCGCGTCCGGGCTGAAGACTACGCGCTGCCCGGTGACCACCTTCGACTTGGTGTCGACGCTGTCGGCCACGGCCACTGCCGCGATCTCGGCGCCAGTGTGCTCGGCCCCGGCCAGTTGCGCGAACTCGTCGGCGCTACCGGTGGTGATCACCAGCGGGGCCTGGGACCAGCCGGTTCCCCACAACTGCGTCACAGATGCCACCGCCGCCGGCAGGTCGGCAGCCAACGCCGCGATCTCCGCGCGCTGTTCGGGATGGCCCATGACCACCGCGGTCCGGTTACCGCCGGTCGCCATCTTCTGCGCCTCCAGCGGGCCGAAATCCCATGGGCCGTGCCAGGTTTGCCGGTGACCGACGGGCGCCTCGGAGACCAGCAGCCAGGTATCGCCATGGCGGGCGACCGTGAGCGACACCGGTTTTCGGGTCGGCGCCGCATCGGGACCGGCTATTCCGTAATGCAGGTAGACCGCCGGCGCCCACACGTCGGTGGCATCGAGTTGGTCGGCGAGGTCCATGGGCAGTGGCTCATCAGGCTCGGAGCTGATCTCGAATCCCCAGTCCGACAAGGGAACTCCGCGCAGATTGTTGGCGCGCCGGAGCTGGGCGTCGAGGAAGCCCGGGGCAGCGTGCGGGTCAACCAGCCGAGCCAGCGCAGTGGTGTCGTCCGAGCGCAGCGCAGCAGCCCACTGGTCGAGGAGTCTTTGCACCCCCGCCTGGCGTTGCTGCTGGTAGGGGTCGCTGGCGGGCCGCGGGTTCGTGGTGGCCGGTTTATTGGGGGTGGCGTCGCTGCCACATGCGGTGTCGAGCAGCCCGACCGCAACGAGCAGACAGATCAAGAGGGCGAGCCGCCGCGGCAGAGTACGCGAAATCGTCGTAACTCCGCGCTCAGTAACGGCGCGCGCCGGCGTACGGCATGGTGGCCATCGGGACTACCTGCACCGGAACACCGAAGGTGGACGCATGCAAGACCATGCCGTCACCGGCGTAGATGCCGACGTGCGAGTGGTCCGGGTAGAACAGCACGACATCGCCGGGCTGCAGATCTTCCTTGCGCACCGGCACGCCGCCCTCGCCTTGCGCCTGGCTGGTCCGCGGAAGCTGCTTACCCACCTGCTTGTAGGCCCACTGCACCAGGCCGGAACAGTCGAAGGCGTTGGGCCCGGTGGCACCCCACACGTACGGATCACCGATCCGGCTCAGCCCGGCTTGCAGTGCACTGGTCTGCGAGCCCGGGACGAGGCCGCGCAGCAGCACGTTCGGGTCGAATCCCGGCGGGAACGGGGTGCCGATCATGACCGCGCGTTCGCGTCCGGAAAGCTGACCCCAGGCCTGCGTCACCGCGGCCATCTGGGTCTGCAACTCGCTCTGCTTCTTCTGCAGGTCGTCGCTGAACGCCTGCGCCTGGGCCGCGGCGTCGCGGGCGGCGTCGGCCGATTGACGCGCCTGGTCTTCGACGGTGGCCGCATCGGCTACCGCCTGCTGGTATTGCCACACTTCTTTGGCGGTCTCGCTGGACAGCACGTCCAGGGCCGTCATCTGGTCGAGCAGTTGCTGCGGCGAGTCCGCGGTCAGCACCGCAAACAGCCGACTGGTGCGCGCACCCTCGTAGGAGGCCCTGGCCACCCGGTCGATGGCCGGCTGGAACTGCGCCACACGCGCCTGGGCGGCGGCCACGGCAGCGTGGTCGGCGGCCTGCTTGGCCTGCGCCGCCTTCAGCGCGTCGACCTTCTTGCCCATTTCTATCTGGGCGTTGAGCAGAGCTTCGTTGGTCTGCTCGGACTGGCGAGCAAGTTCGGTCATCCGCTGCAGCGCTTCACTGGCATTTCCGGGCATGGCCACGGGATCCGCGCCTGCCGACGCTGCGGGAATTATCGCGAGAACTGCCGACACGGCTGCGACGACAGCTACGCCAGCCCGGTGTTGCCAACGGATGCGCGCCACGGAAAAACACTTCCTTGCTCGTCAGGTACGCCGGGCACAGCCCAACTTACTTCAGCAGCCCCAGATCACAACCCAGTGCCGCTCGAACCACCGCGAGATCATCAGATCTCGGTTAGGTTACGGAACGGCAACCGGCTGTGTCCACCCGGGGTCTGAAACGCGCAATTTCAGTACCGGCGCGCGGCGAAGATCGGCATCGAATACAGCGGGGCGTACTTCACCGGCACACCGCTCGTCGACGCGTGGATCACCTGACCGTCACCGGCGTAGATCGCCGAGTGCGATCCGCCGTCGTAGGAGATGACGTCGCCCGGCTGCAGCGCATTCAACGCGACCGGGGTGCCACCGGCGGCCTGCTCCCAGCTGGTTCGGGGCAGGACTCGGCCGGCCTGACGGTACGCCCACTGCACCAGACCGGAGCAGTCGAACGCGTTCGGACCGGTTGCGCCGTAGACATATGGGGCGCCGAGCTTGCTGCGGGCCGCGTCAAGCGCCTGCTGACCGGCCGTGATGGCTTGTTGGAACGGGAGTGGCGGCTGTCCGGGCAGGGCCGGAATCGCGGGCGCCGCGGGCAGCGGCGGCAGGTTGGGAACATCGAACGTTCCCACACCCGGCACATTGACCGGCTCAGCCAGCGCGGGGGCGGCAGGGATCACGATCGCGCCGAGGGCGACGGCCCCGGCAACAGCAGCCCGGCGGACCGGACGACGCGTAACAATGGACGCCACGAAAAAGCTACCTTCCACTCTTCCGCCGGCCGGATACGCGGACTGGAAGTTAGCCCGCTCGCACAAAACAGCGTCCAGCTCGGTGCGCTCACTCGAGCGCGCCGATGAGGCGGCGACCCGCGATGCCGCGCCAGGTCGGCGCAGCAGACTCCGCAAGGTCTCGAAAAGGTTACGAATGGGTCTCGAGGGTGTCTAACCCCTTGACTCAGTCGTGGCCGTCGCGGCGAAACAGCTGGTCAACCGATGCGACGCGGGTCACAAGATGTTGACTCGTCAATCACCGTCGAGCCGGGCGTCGGCACCCTACTGCGCACCAACCGCAGGTGCGGCACCAATCCGGCCTCGGCAAGAGCCTCGATTGCCGCCCGTTCTTCCTGGTCGAACCGCACGCGAGCACCCGCGCCAGAAGTGTGCGCACAACCCAACTCCGCCGGGTCCGGTTCACCCAGCAACACCGTGATCACGCAGTCCCGGCAAGCACGGCCGCGCACCACGCATTCATTGCAGTCGACAATCACTGTGATCCTCATCTCCGCTGCGCAAATCCAGGCGTATGGCCGGGAAATCAGCTGGTCCGTCGGCGACCTTGTCCGTGCCGAAAGCTATCGGGTGGGTACGACAGAAAATGTCGGTGCCCAGCCCTACCGTGTGGCGCGTGAGTTCTCCTGTGGCACGCCAGCTCGCGTTCGATGAGCTCGAAACGCCACTGCGCGAGACGACGTTCGTGGTCGTAGACCTCGAAACCACCGGCGGCAGCGCAGAGCAGGACGCGATCACCGAGATCGGTGCGGTCAAAGTGCGCGGCGGCGAGGTGATCGGGGAACTGGCCACACTCATCGATCCGGGCCGCGGCATCCCGCCCGCCATCGTCGAGATCACTGGCATCACCAACGCCATGGTGGTCGGTGCTCCCCGGATCGAGCGGGTGCTGCCGAGTTTTCTGGAGTTCGCGGCCGGATCGGTCCTGGTCGCGCACAACGCCGGGTTCGACGTCGGATTCTTGCGCCGCGCGGCCGCGCAGTGCGATCTTGCCTGGCCACGCCTGCCGGTGTTGTGCACGGTCAAGCTGGCCCGCCGGGTGCTCACCCGCGACGAAGCACCCTCGGTGAAGCTCTCCGCGCTCGCCGCCCTGTTTCAGGCCTCGACCACACCGACGCACCGCGCGCTCGACGACGCCCGTGCCACCGTCGACGTGCTGCACGGACTGCTCGAGCGGGTCGGGAACCAGGGCGTGCACAGCTTCACCGAGCTCGTCGACTACTTACCCAACGTCTCGGCGGGCCAGCGCGCCAAGAGGTTCCTGGCCTCGTCGCTGCCGCGATCCCCGGGCGTCTACCTCTTCCGTGGGCCAGGCGATGAAGTCCTCTATATCGGCACCGCAGTCGATCTGCAGCGCCGCGTGCGCAACTACTTCACCGGTTCGGAGACGCGCGGGCGGATGAAAGAGATGGTCGCGCTCGCCGAGCGGGTCGACCACGTCGCGTGCGCGCACAGCCTCGAGGCCGGGGTACGCGAACTGCGGTTGCTGATGGCGCATGCCCCGCCGTACAACCGCCGCTCCAAGTTCCCGAAACGGGCGTGGTGGATCTCGCTGACCACCGAGGCGTTCCCGCGCTTGTCGATCACCCGTGAACCAGCCGCGGTGGCGCTCGGGCCGTTCGGCTCCCGCACCGCCGCGGCCGACGTCGCGGCAACCCTGGCTGAGCTCTGCGGCGTCCGCACCTGCACGACTCGGATTTCCCGTCGGGGGACGCACAACTGTCCTCGCGAGGTGGTGGGCGGCTGCGCCGCCGCGGGTCGGCACGACGCGGCGGAATACAGCGCGGGACCGGCCACGGTTGCCGGACTGATCAATGGCAACGACGACGGTCCGCTGCTGACGCTACGCACCGAAATCGACCAGCTCGCGCGCGCGGAGCGGTTCGAGACCGCGGCGCGGCGGCGGGACCGGGCCGCACACGTACTGCGCGCCCTGCGCCGATGCCAACGCCTGCGCGCGGTGGCGGCCATCGATGAGCTGGTGGCCGCCAAACCGGCCGTGGGCGGCGGCTGGGAGATCGCAGTGGTGCGGGCCGGTCGCCTGGCCGGAGCGGGGGTCGCCCGCGCGGGAGTGGCACCCATGCCGGTGATCGAGGCGCTGGTCGCCGCGGCGGAGACCGTGCTCCCGCAGGGCACGCCGCTGCGTGGCGCCCTTCCCGAAGAGGTCGGCCTGATCGCGCGCTGGCTCAGCGAACCCGGGGTGCGGATCGTCACCACCACCGACGGCTATTGCGAACCCGCGCGCGGGGCCGGCAGCTGGATGTCGTGGTGCGAACTGGCCGAGTCGGCAGCGCGCGGCGCCGGCTACGACGAGATCGCCCGGTAGTCTGGCGTCCCATGATCACCGCGATCGTCTTGATCGACGCCGAGTCGAGCCGGATTCCCGAGACAGCGCAAGCGGTCGCGGACACCGATGGCGTCACCGAGGTCTACTCCTGCGCCGGTGACGTCGACATCATCGCTGTAGTGCGGGTGCGTGATCACGCGGCGATCGCCGATGTGGTGACCTCCGGCATCGACAAGGTGCCCGGGGTCATGCGCACCACCACCCACATCGCGTTCCGCTCATATGCGCGCGCCGACGTGGAGGCCGGGTTTTCGATCGGCGAGTAGCTAGCTTCTCGATACTTGCGACTCAGTCCGCGCCCAACTCGCTGGTCACCGCCACCCAGCGGTCCAGCAATGCCGCGGCGGCTCCGGAATCGATCGCATCGGCCGCTCGTTCGAGGCCAGCGGCGAACTGCGACAACAGATTCGGCCCGGGACCGGCGAACGCCACCAGCGCGCCGGCCGCGTTGAGCAACACCGCGTCGCGTACCGGTCCAGGTTTGCCGGCCAGTAGTTCGCGCGCCACGACCGCGTTTGCCTGCGCATCGCCGCCCCGAAGCGCGTCGAGCGGCACCCGGTCGATACCGAGCTCAGCCGGATCGAGGTGGTGACGGACCACGTCGCCGTCGTGCACCGCGAATACCTGGCTGGGTCCCGTCGTGGTCAGCTCGTCGAGCCCGTCATCCCCGCGCACCACCAGCGCACTGGTGCCGCGTCCGGCAAAGACCCCGGCGATGATCGGCTGCAGGTCGGCGAACGCGCAGCCGACCAGGCCCGCGCGCGGCCGCGCTGGGTTGGTCAACGGCCCCAGCACGTTGAAAACCGTCGGGATACCTATTTCTTTGCGCGGTGCCGCGGTGAACCGGTAGGCGGGGTGAAAAACGGGCGCGAAGCAAAAGGCGATGCCCACTTGACTAACGCAGCGGACAACGCCTCGGGGCCCGATGCCGATCCGTACCCCGAGGGCCTCGAGGACGTCAGCGCCGCCGCTCTTCGACGATGCCGCCCGATTGCCATGCTTGACCACCGGCACGCCCGCGGCCGCAACGACGATCGCTGCCATGGTCGAGATGTTCACGGTCCCGGATCGGTCACCGCCCGTTCCGACAACGTCGACGACGTCGACATCCACCGACACGGCGCGGCCGTGGCCGAGCATCGAATCGGCGATGCCGGTCAGTTCCGCGGGGGTGGGGCCCTTCATCTTCAAGGCGACGCCGAACGCCGCGATCTGGGCGGCAGTCGCGTTGTCGGACATGATCTCGTCCATCGCCCACGCGGTGTCGGCCGCATCCAGGTCACGCCGGTCGGCGAGCGCGCCGAGAATCGATGGCCAGCTTCGCGCCGACTCTTCGCGTGGGAACACAGCGTGCAGCTTAGCTAGCGCCATCCGGTTGCAGCGCGTCCCAGCCCAGCGCATCGCCGTCGTACCGCTGCGCCAGGCCGGCCATCCGCGATCGTTCCTGGGAACAATGCAATGCGTCGAGCACCTGCACCCGCTGCAACAGGACCAACTCCGCATCGGCGGGCGAGGGGGCAACCAATCGATACCCGTCCTGCGCGGCGATCGCCGACACGGAGTCGATAGCGCCCGCCGGCAACCGCAGGTGATGGCGCAGCACCGCGGGCGCCTCCGCTACCCAGCGCGGCGCGGTCTCTGCGGCCTCGGCGAGTACCGTCGAACACGCGGCCGCATCGTCGAAACACGCAGCGACAACCACCAAGTCAGACCTGTCGGGATCGAGCTGCGGCGCGACCGGGCGGCGTAGACCGAGGCGACGCGCCAACCGCCCGAGCCCCTTTTCCGACGTCACCCGCCCAGCATCGCACAGCGCGACCAGCGAAATCAGTGTCCAAGGTGGCTTCGTACTACGACGCGCCCCAACGAATTTCGCACCCAAGTACTCCTGACTTACTACGACGGGTCATACTTCTCTCTGTGACGACCGCAGTAGGCACACCAGGATCGGCAATTACCCAGCGCGTGCACTCGCTGAACCGGCCCAATATGGTCAGCGTCGGCACCATCATCTGGCTATCCAGCGAGCTGATGTTCTTCGCCGGCTTGTTCGCGATGTACTTCTCCGCGCGCGCGCAGCAAAATCCGATACTGGGGTGGCCGCCAGAGCCGACGCACCTGGACATGAAGCTGGCGATCCCCGTCACCACGGTGCTGATCCTGTCCTCGTTCACCTGCCAGATGGGTGTGTTCGCCGCCGAGCGTGGTGACGTCTTCGGTCTGCGCCGCTGGTACGTGCTCACGTTCTTCATGGGCGCGTTCTTCGTCGCCGGTCAGCTGACGGAGTACCACGGCCTCTACAGCGAGGGCACCACCATCTCGAGCAGCGTCTACGGCTCGGTCTTCTTCATCACCACCGGATTCCACGGTCTGCACGTCATCGGTGGTCTGATTGCCTTCATTTTCCTGCTGATCCGCACCAAGCTCAGTAAGTTCACTCCCGCGCAGGCAACGGCCGCGATCGTCGTCTCCTACTACTGGCACTTCGTCGACATCGTGTGGATCGGGCTGTTCGGCACCATCTACTTCGTCCGCTAGCTCGCCACCCACCTCGACCACACAGCCCCCGTCGGTACCCGCCAAAAAAAGGGATACAGATGAGTTCCTCTCCCCCACCCGCAGAAGAGCACGACGGCCCGCAGCGCAGCGATAACTCGGCCGCCAAGGCACGGCGTCGGCGTAAGGTACGCCGACGCGTCGCTGGCGGACTCACTCTGCTGATGGGTTTGGTCGCCGCAGGTTTCCTGGCTTCTGTGTTGACCCCCAAGCCGCAGGTCGCCTCGGCTGAGCTCGACCAGGCCGCGCTGATCCGGCAAGGCAAGCAGCTTTTCGACACGTCCTGCATCACCTGCCACGGTGCGAATCTGCAGGGCGTGCAGGACCGCGGCCCGAGCCTGATCGGTGTCGGTGAAGCGGCCGTCTACTTCCAAGTTTCCTCGGGCCGCATGCCGGCCGCGCGTAACGAGGCGCAGATCGAGCGCAAGCCACCGAAGTTCAACGCCGAGCAGACCGACGCGCTCGGCGCCTTCGTGCAGGCCAACGGCGGCGGTCCGACGCTGCCGGCCGGCGACGACGCCTCCTTCCGCGGCAGCGACGTGGCCCGCGGTGGCGACCTGTTCCGCCTCAACTGCGCGTCGTGCCACAACTTCACCGGCAAGGGCGGTGCACTCTCCTCCGGTAAGTACGCACCGCCGCTGGCCCCGGCCTCGTCCAAGCAGGTTTACGCGGCCATGCTGACCGGTCCGCAGAACATGCCGAAGTTCTCCGACCGTCAGCTCACGCCGCAGGAGAAGCGGGACATCGTCGCCTACGTGTACAACGCGACGCAAACGCTTCCGCAGGGCGGCTACGGTCTCGGCGGGTTCGGGCCGGTCACGGAATCGATCGCTATTTGGGTATTCGGAATCGCCACGATTGTCGGCGTAGCACTGTGGATCGGAGCAAGGTCATGAGCGACGGCGGGCAGGAGCGTCACGACCAGGAGGTCGGCGCTACCGGGCACGGCGATGCGCCCAAGAAGTACACCGACGCCGAACTCGACGACATGAGTCGGGACGAGCTGGTCAAGCTCGGTACCGAACTCGATGATGTCAACCTCGCCTTCCGGCGTCCCCGCTGGCCGGTGCGCGGCACCCGCGCCGAGCGCCGGGCCGAGCGCACCGTGGCGTTCTGGTTTGCGCTGGCTGCGGTGTCGGGGCTGGCCTTCATCGGCATCTTTTGTTTCTGGCCGTGGAAGTACAAGGGACGCGGCGAGGACGGCTACATCCTCTACACGATGACCACGCCGCTCTACGGGCTCACCCTCGGCCTGGCGGTTCTCGGCATCGGCGTGGGCGCGGTCCTCTTCACCAAGAAGTTCATCCCCGAAGAGCTCGCGATCCAGACGCGGCACGAGGGACCGTCCTCCGAGGTGGACCGCCGCACGACAGTCGCGCTGCTCAGCGACGCCCTCGAAACCTCCACGCTCAGCCGCCGCAAGCTGATCACCCGCACCGCAGGCCTGAGCGTCGGCGTCGTGGGTGTCGGCGCGCTGATCGCCATGGTTGGTGGGCTGGTGAAGAACCCCTGGGCCAAGCGCGGCGATTCCCCGCTGTGGGTCAGCGGCTGGACGCCCAAGTACAAGGGCGAAACTGTCTACCTGCGCCGCGACACCGGCATCCCGAGCCAGATTGTGCTGGTCCGGCCCGAGGATCTCGACGCCGGCGCCATGGAGACCGTCTTCCCGTTCCGCGAGTCCGAGCGCCACGACGAAGAGGCGCTACTCGACGCGCTGCACGGTATCCGTAACGCGGTCATGCTGATTCGGCTGCGGCCGGACGACGCCAAGCACGCGGTCAAGCGCAAGGGTCAGGAAAACTTCAACTACGGCGACTACTGGGCCTACTCGAAGATCTGCACGCACCTGGGATGCCCGACGTCGCTGTACGAGCAGCAGACCAACCACATCCTGTGCCCCTGCCACCAGTCGCAGTTCCTGGCCACCCACTACGGCAAGCCGATCTTCGGTCCCGCCGCCCGCGCCCTGCCGCAGTTGCCGATCACGGTCAACCCCGAGGGCTTCCTGGTGGCCAACGGAGACTTCATCGAGCCGCTGGGCCCGGCCTTCTGGGAGCGCCCGGCCGGTGTCCACACACCTTCTGACTAGGGGAGCAAGAAATGAGCAAAATAGCCACTCTGGCTGCCCATCAGGCTGACGCGGTCGATTCCCGGTACAAGCTCGCTGCCGGTATGAAGCGGCAGATGAACAAGGTCTTCCCGACGCACTGGTCGTTCATGCTCGGGGAGATCGCGCTCTACAGCTTCATCGTGCTGCTGCTCTCGGGTGTGTACCTGACCCTGTTCTTCGACCCGTCGATGACCGAGGTTGTGTACGACGGCCCGTATCAGCCGCTGCGTGGCATTCACATGTCCCGTGCGTACGAGAGCGCGCTGCAGATTTCCTTCGAGGTGCGCGGCGGGCTGTTCGTCCGCCAGATTCACCACTGGGCGGCGCTGCTGTTCGCGTGCTCGATCATCATCCACATGCTCCGCATCTTCTTCACCGGAGCGTTCCGTCGGCCGCGTGAGGCCAACTGGGTGATCGGCTCGCTGCTGCTGGTCCTGGCCATGTTCGAGGGCTTCTTCGGCTACTCCCTGCCCGACGACCTGCTGTCCGGCATCGGCTTGCGCGCCGCGATGAGCGGCATCGTCTTGAGTTTTCCGGTGATCGGGACGTGGATCCACTGGGCGCTGTTCGGTGGTGACTTCCCCGGCACCATCATGATTCCGCGGCTCTACATCGTCCATGTGCTGTTGTTCCCCGGAATCATCCTGGGCCTCATCGCGATTCACCTGGCGCTGGTGTGGTATCAGAAGCACACGCAGTTCCCCGGCCCGGGTCGCACGGAGAACAACGTGGTCGGCATCCGGATCATGCCGGTGTTCGCGGCCAAGGGTGGCGCGTTCATGGCCCTGGTGATCGGCGTGCTCGCCCTGATGGGTGGCCTGTTGCAGATCAACCCGATCTGGAACCTCGGCCCCTACAACCCCTCGCAGGTGTCGGCGGGTTCGCAGCCGGACTTCTACATGCTCTGGACCGAAGGTCTGGCCCGTATCTTCCCGCCGTGGGAGCTGTACTTCGGCCGCTACATGGTGCCGGCCGTGGTGTGGGTGGCGCTCACCATGGGCGTGGTGCTGATCCTGATGACCGCCTACCCGTGGATCGAGAAGCGGCTCACGAAGGACGACGCACACCACAACTTGCTGCAGCGTCCCCGTGACGTTCCCGTGCGTACCGGCATCGGTGCCATGGCGATCGCATTCTACGTGGTGCTCACGTTGTCGGCCTGCAACGACATCATCGCGTTGAAGTTCGACATCTCGCTGAACGCGACGACGTGGATGGGCCGTATTGGCGTGCTGATTCTGCCGCCGGTGGCCTACTACGTGGCCTACCGCTTCTGTCTCGGGCTGCAGCGGTCGGACCGTCAGGTGCTCGAACACGGCATCGAAACGGGCGTCATCAAGCGGCTGCCGCACGGTGAGTACATCGAGGTGCACCAGACGCTTGGCCCGGTCGACGAGCACGGCCATCCGATCCCGCTCGAGTACCAGGGCGCCACCGTGCCCAAGAAGATGAACAAGCTCGGTTCGGCCGGCCGCCCGGGTACCGGCAGCCTGCTGCGGGCGGACCCGGTCGCGCAAAGCGACGCGTTTGCGCACGCCGAGCACGAGGGCGAAATGACCCAGCTCGCCATCCTCAAGGCGGAGCAGGATCGCGCCCACGGGAACGGTGAAATCGAACACTAGGTTCTAGTCGAAAAACGCCCGCGAGCTGACTACAGCTCGCGGGCGTTTTTCGTTGTTCGGCTGTCTCCCGCTGCTGTGCACTCGCCGCTGCCCACCTGTCGTGGAAGCAGCGCTCCCCTACTGCACACCAACGCAAGTAGCGGCCTCCCGCTTCGCATGACCGAATGCCTCTCGCGGCGCACCGCGATCAGCAGTGAGTGCACTATTTGCAACAAATTGTTCAGAGTTGTATCTGCAACATTGCAAAGTTATCCGTTGCGCTGTACGGTCGAAATATGACTGAACCAGCTGGCGCAACGAAGCGCACGTACAGCGACGAAGCTCACGCAATCAAGCCTCGCGATGTGAGCTTCTCGTTCGATTCGGTTCCGATGCACTACATCCCGGGCGAGGTACTGGCGACGCACATCGTGAACGTGATGCATCTGGTCCTTCCTGAAGGTGAACGCGCCATGGCGCAAGCACTTTCGGAAGCACTGCCGTACATCGAGGACGAGCGCCTCAAGGAAGAGGTGCAGGGCTTTGTTGGCCAGGAGACGATGCACGCGAGCAGCCATGAAGGCGCCCGCAAGCACCTCCAGGCGATCGGCCTGGAGGCCGAGAGTTTTGTCGACAAGGTCGCGTGGCTCGTCGATCGCATCCTGGGCGACCACGGCATGACCGGCCGCGCGAAGGAAGAGTGGCTCAAAGAACGCTTGGGCATCTTCGCCGGCATGGAACACTTCACGGCGGTGATCGGCGATTGGATGCTTCAATCCGACGTCATCGAGGACCTCGGCATGCATCCCACGATGCTCGACCTTGTCCGCTGGCACGGCGCTGAAGAGGTCGAACACCGCAGCGTTGTCTACGACGCTTACATGTATCTGGATGGCGGCTACGCACGGCGCGCGCGCACGGCGGCGATCGCGTCGGCGACCCTGCTTCCGCTCTTCATCATCTCGACCGCGTACCTGTTCAAGAAGGACCCGTCCGAAGACAAGGGTCGCTTCTGGGCCCTGCAGTGGCTGAGCGCGACCGCCCGTGGCGTGATCCCCAACGCCCTCATCTTCTTCACCGAGATGCCGCGCTACCTGCGCCCGGGTTTCCATCCTTCGCAGCTCGGCCCGATGGACGCCGCCCTGCGGTATCTGGCACATTCGCCCGCCGCGCGCGCGGCGGGACACTAAGGACATTCGAAACCGTGGACAACGAAGTCACCCCGACCGCAACGTTGCGGATTCTGGGCACGGTCATGGATGCCTACCGTGAGGTGTTCGTCGCCGGCCCGGCAGCCCCCCTCCTGTCTCGCCCGAAGCCTCTGCGTCGCAGCGGCTTCGAGCTTGACCTGGTCGTGAGCAAGGTCGAGAGAATCGCCGAGGAGGTTGTCGCGCTGACACTTCGGGACACCGAGAACAGCGTTCTGCCCGCTTGGCGCCCAGGCTCGCACCTCGACGTGTTCCTGCCCTCGGGCAAACAGCGGCAGTACTCACTATGCGGCGACCCTGCGGAGACGACCCGCTATCGAATTGCCGTACGTCGGATCGTCGATGGCGGCGGCGGCTCGCTCGAAGTGCACGGCTCGCTCAAGGTCGGCGATGAAGTCCGCGTCCGCGGACCCCGCAACGCGTTCGCGTTCGTCGAGGCACCGTCGTACCACTTCATCGCGGGCGGCATTGGCATCACGCCGATTCTCCCGATGGTCAAAGCAGCCGCGGCCGCCGGGGCGCAGTGGAAGATGGTTTACCTCGGCCGCTCCCGCGGAACCATGCCGTTCCTCGATGAGCTTGAAGCGCTCGGCGACAACGTCCAGGTGCGCACCGACGAGGAACACGGGGTCCCCGACCTCGAGCAACTCCTAGCCGCCGCCGAGCCCGGTGCCGCGATGTACGTGTGCGGTCCCATCCCAGTTCTCGAAGCTGCTCAACGATTCGCATTCCGCGTCAATCCCACCGGTTCGCTGCACATCGAACGCTTCTCGGCATTACCTGTCGTCGATGGCCGGGAATTCGACCTGACCCTGGCGCGAACGGGAAGGACCATCCGCGTCCGCGCCGACGAAACCACACTCGCCGCGATCCGACGGGAAATTCCCGGTGTCGTCTACTCCTGCCAACAGGGCTTCTGCGGCACGTGCAAGGTGTCGGTCCTGCGCGGCAGAGTCGAGCACCGCGATAACCGCCTCCCGGACTCCGAACGTGCGAACCAGATGCTCACGTGCGTATCCCGCGCCTGCGACGACTCGCTCGTCGTCGATCTCTAAGACCCCATTCCACACACCGAAAGCGCATTGGACATGAACCGGACTGGTCAGATCGAACACACCCACGTCGCCATTGTCGGCGCCGGTTTCGGCGGCATCGGGCTGGCAATCAAACTGCGGCAAGCCGGTTTCGACGACATCGCCGTGCTCGAGCGATCCAACGACCTCGGCGGCACGTGGAGCGCGAACACCTACCCAGGTGCAGCATGCGATGTCCCGTCGCACTTGTACTGCTACTCGTTCGCACCGAACCCCGACTGGTCGCACACCTATGCACCGCAGCAGGAAATCCTCGAGTACATCCGTGCTGTCGCGAGCAGGTTCGACGTGCTGCGCCACATCCGGTTCAACACCGAACTTGTCGACGCCCGGTGGGACGACGACGCGGCGCTGTGGCGCATCGAGACCTCAAAGGGCCCACTGACCGCCACCTTCCTCATCTCGGCAACCGGCATCTTCGCCGAAGCCAAGTACCCGAGCTTGCCGGGTATCGAGAACTTCCGGGGCAGGAGCTTCCACTCCCTGCACTGGAACCACGACCACGACCTCACTGATGAGCGGGTCGCGGTCATCGGCACCGGCGCATCCGCCGTGCAGTTCATTCCGGAGATTCAGCCCGACGTTCACCACCTGACGGTGTTCCAGCGTTCGGCGCCGTGGATCGTGCCCCGCCTGGACCGCCGGGCACTGGGTATCGAGAAGTCAATCCTGCGGCACGTCCCGCTGGTCCAGCGCGCGGTGCGCAGCGGCTGGTATGGCGCCATCGAAGCGTTCGGCCTGATCAACCTCGTCGACCTGCGTTTCCGCCACGTCTACGAGTCGATGGCCAGGGTTCAGTTGCTGCGCCAGGTCCGCGACCCGAAGCTGCGGAACAAGCTGACCCCGGACTACGTAATCGGCTGTAAGCGGGCGATTTTCTCCGACGCCTACCTGCCCGCTCTGGACAAGCCCAACGTCACGGTCGTCACCGACGGCATCGCCGAGGTTCGCGCCCACTCGATCGTCGACCGCGCCGGTGTGGAACACCAAGTCGACACGATCATCTACGGCACAGGGTTCACCGCGATTCCGACCGCGTTCGACCACTACGTCGGGCGTGAAGGCCTGTCGATGGCCGAGTTGTACCGCAAGCAACCGCAGACGTACCTCGGTGCGACCCTTGCGGGGTTCCCGAATTTCTTCTGCACGCTCGGACCGTTCGGCGCCGCCGGCAACCAGTCCGCCATCTTCATGATCGAGTCGCAGATCGCGTACATCGTCGATGCCCTAAAGACGGCACGCACGAAGGGTTTCCGTCGGGTCGAGGTCCGTCCCGAGGTCCAAGCCACCTTCCTCGAGGAGATGGAGACACGAAGCCGCGACACCGTCTGGCTCAAGGGCGGCTGCAAGAGCTACTACACCACCGACAGCGGCGAGAACGCCGGTCTCTACCCGAACTGGAGTTTCGAGTACCGCAAACGCTTGTCGGCCTTCGACGCCGAGTCCTACGAGATGACGCTCTGATGGACATCGGCCAGCTCAACCCACTGACGCGGCTGTACGGACCGAAATACGACGTCAACGGCAAGGTCGTGCTCATCACCGGCGCGGCACAAGGCATCGGATTCGAACTCGCCAGCCTGCTGCACCAGCGCGGCGCGTGCGTGGTGCTCGTAGACGTCAATGGCGAGGCGGCTGCGACCGCGGCCAACGCCCTTGGCGAGAAGGCGCTCGCGATCGGGGCCAACGTGGCCGATCGCGACGAGATGGCCAACGCCGTCAACCTGGCGGTGACGGTCTTCGGAGGGCTCGACGTCGTGGTCGCCAACGCCGGGATCGTGCCCAAACCTGCGACGCTGCGCACCATGGACGCGGCTGCGTTCGATCGGGTCATCGACGTCAACCTGACCGGGGTGTTCAATACCATCCACCCGGCACTGGAACACATCGTCGCAGCTCACGGGCATGTGGTCGTCGTCTCCTCGTGCGCGTCGTTCGCCCCCGGGATGGGAGGGTCGCCGTACATGATCAGCAAGGCCGCGGTCGAGCAGCTCGGCCGGTCACTGCGCGTCGAACTGGCACCACACAATGCCACCGCCGGAGTCGCGTATTTCGGCATCGTCGAGACCGCGATGACACACACCACGCTCGATGAGGACGAGCTGGGCCGGGAAATCGGCGGGTTCCTGCCGTGGCCGCTCAACGTCCGGATCACCGCCGCCCAGGCGGCCACGACGATCGCCGCCGGCATCGCCCGCCGCGCGGCCCGCACGATCGCGCCCAGCGGATGGGAGCCCTACGCCCTGTTCCGCGGACTCATCAACGTCGTCCTCGACAGCCAGCTCACGCGCGATCAGCGCGTGCACTCGCTGCTGCGGCGCATCGAGGAACGGGGCGGACAGTGACGATGAGCGATCGGGGATCATTGCGCGCACGCGTCCCGCACACGACGTCGGGTGCGACCGTCCGCAAGCTCATCGCGGTCAGCCCGGTCACGGTCGTCGAAGCCCGCGGTGAATTGCAGCGGATCGGCGCTCGCCGACACATGCCGGCGGGATGACCTCATGCAACAAGAGAAGGTCACTTTCTGCCGTATCTGTGAACCGTTCTGCGGAATGATCGCCACCGTCGAGAACGATCGCCTGATCGGGCTCCGACCGGACAAAGACCATCCGCTGTCGCGGGGATTCGCGTGCCCGAAGGGCATGGCCTACCCCGCGGTCCAAAACGATCCTGACCGCGTGCTGCACCCGCTGCGCAAACGTCCCGACGGTACGTTCGAGCAGGTGTCCTGGCACGAAGCGACCAGTGAGATCGCGCGCCGGGTCAGGCACATCCGGTCTCGGTACGGCGCTCGGTCCGGGGCTTTCTACCTGGGCAATCCCGCGGCGTTGAACTACTCGAACGCGTTGTGGTCATTGCTGTTCATGCGAGCCCTGGGGATCACGCATTTCTTCTCCGCGGGCTCGCAGGACACCAACAGCCGGTTCGTCGCGAACCACCTGCTGTACGGCCAGATCATGCAAATCCCGCTCCCGGACATCCATCACACCGAGTTCCTCGTCCTCATGGGCGCGAACCCCGTCGTGTCCCACATGAGCTTGTGCAGCGTAGGCCGGGTCGCCGAAGAACTGCACGCCATCGAGAATCGCGGTGGCCGCGTTGTCGTCATCGACCCGCGCCGGACCGAGACCGCCCGCGAACATCAGTGGCTGCCCATCCTCCCCGACTCCGATGCCTGGTTGCTGCTGTCGATCATCAATGTCCTGTTCGCCGAGAACCTGGTCGACCGCGCGCGAGTCGCCAAGATCGCCTCCGGTGTCGAGTCTTTGCGCAGACTCGCCACGCCATTTCCACCAGAGGCGACTGCGGAGCGGACCCGCATTCCCGCCGAAACGGTCCGCGGCCTCGCACGCGACCTGACCCAGAAACGGTCGGCGGTCTATGGGCGAACCGGTACTTGCCTGGGTTCAGCGCCGACGCTGGTCAATTTCCTCATGGACGCCGTCAACATTCTTGCCGGCAACATCGACCAGCGTGGCGGCGTCGTGTTCGGAGAACCGGTATTGCCGCTGGTCCAGCTGGATGCGTACACCGACGCATTCTCTTCCTACGTTCCCGCAAAGACGAGGATCGGGGCCATGCCGACGGTCATGGGCCAAGAGCCCGCCGCGTTCATGGCTGCCGAGATGACCACCCCCGGCCCCGATCAGATCCGGATGCTGTTCGTCTCGGCCGGCAACCCCGTGCTGTCCACACCCAACGGCCCCGAACTGGAGAACGCGCTCGCCGGGCTCGATCTGATGGTGTCGATCGATCTCTACGTCACCGAAACCAACCAGCACGCCGACTTCATCCTGCCCGCGACGGCCATGTACGAACGCGAAGACCTTCCGGTCGCCAACGGGACCTTCTATCTCCAGCCGTTCGTCCAAGCAACGCCCGCCGTCGTGCCGCCGCGCGGACAGGCCCGCCTGGAAGCGGAGATCCTGCAAGAGATTGCCGAAAAGGCGGGCGTTTGGCCAATGCCGAATCCGCTGGTCCGGCTCGCCGCCGGGGTGGCGAACCTCGTGCACCTGCCGGTGACGCCACGGCGGGTCCTCGACACGCTCATCCGGCTAGGCCGTGGCGGAGATCGGTTCGGGCTCCGCCGAAACGGACTGACACTGGACCGGCTCATCGCCAACCACCCGCACGGCGTCATGTTCGCCGACGCGGTCGAGGTCGGCCGGATACGCCGCGTGATCCGTCATCGCGACAAGCGGATTCACCTCCACCACCCCGAGATTCGCAGCGAAGTGCAACGTCTCGGACAACGCCGCGAGGACCCTGACTTTTCACTGCGCCTCATCGGGCAGCGGGAGCCACGGTCGGAGAACTCGTGGATGCACAACGTTGCGGCATTACGCGCCGCCCGCGCACCGCACGCCGCTCGAATGCATCCCGAAGACGTCGACGACCTTGGCCTCACCCACCTGGGCCCGGTCCGTCTCGTTTCGGCCAGCGGCCACATCGAACTGCCCGTCATCGCAACCGCGGACATCAGCCGCGGAGTCGTCGCCGTGCCGCACGGCTGGGGCCACGGGGGCGGCAGCTGGAAGCGAGCAAACCGCGAACCCGGCGCGAACGTCAACGCCCTGGCGTCGACAAACCCCGCAGACCTCGATCCACTGTCGGGAATGTCGCACCTTTCCGGAATCCGCGTGCGCGCCGAGCGCATCGACAGTGTCGCCCCGACGGGAGAATGAGCATGCCCTTCGTTATCGCGGCCCCGTGCGTTGCCGACTACTCGTGCCTGGAAGTGTGCCCCGCCGACTGCATACGGCCCCGGCCCGACGACCCCGAGTTCGACACCACCGAACAGCTCTACATCGATGCCACCTCATGTATCGACTGCGAGGCCTGCGTACCGGCGTGCCCGGTCCAAGCCGTCTACGCCACGTCCCGGCTGCCGGCGAAATGGGCTCACTACGCGAGCATCAACGCCGAATTCTTCGAGGGCACACAGTGACCCGGCCGCTGCGGGTCGCGGTCATCGGTGCCGGGCCGTCCGGGATGTACGCCGCCGGGCATTTGCTCGAAGGACCCGGCGGCACCTACCTCGACGGTCGACTGGTCCAGCTGGTCAACCGGCGCATCGAGGTCGACGTCATCGACCGGCTCGCAACCCAATGGGGACTGGTCCGGAACGGCGTCGCACCGGATCACCCCGACAAGAAGCTCGCCCACACCGTGTTCGAACACATCGCCGCCCGCGATGGTTTCCGGTTCTTCGGCAACATCGAGATCGGCACCCATGTCACCGTCGCCGAACTCGCGCAGTGGTACGACGCAGTCATCTACGCCTATGGTGCCGATCGCGATGCCGCGCTGCGGATTCCCGGGGAAAGCACTCCCGGCTCAGTCGCTGCTCGCGAATTCATCGCCTGGTTCAACGGCCATCCCGGCTACGCCCATCTCGAGCCGGATCTCAGCCACGAACGCGCAGTGATCATCGGAAACGGCAATGTCGCGCTCGACGTCGCACGCATCCTGACCGCACCGACCGACGTCCTCGCCCGCACCGACATCGCCGACCACGCGCTGCAAACGCTGCGCCACAGCAGGATTCGTGAGGTCGTCCTGCTTGGCCGGCGCGGCTATGAACAAGCGGCATTCAACAACCCGGAACTCGAAGAACTCGGCCATTTGCGCGGGGTAGACATTGTCGTGCAGGGCGCCGAGTTTCAGGCGACCCACCAACCCGACCCGACGACCAGGCGCAAGGTGAAAACCCTGCGCACCTATGCGCAGACACGTGTGAACGGCCATGACAAGCGGATCATTCTGCGATTTCTCACCTCCCCGGTGAACGTTCTCGGCACGGATCGCGCCACCGGACTCACCGTCGAGCACAACGAAATCGTCGAGGGCTCGGTTAACCCGACAGGGACCTATTCGGTCATCGAAACCGGGTTGATAGTGCGCGCCGTCGGATACTTCGGCTCGCCGATCGAAGGTCTGCCCTTCGACGAGCGCCGCGGTGTCATTGCCAACACGCACGGCCGAGTCGAGCACCTGCGGGGCGCGTATGTCACCGGATGGATGAAACGCGGTCCCCGCGGAATCATCGGCACCAACAAAAAATGCGCTCGCGACACCGTGCGCGCACTGCTCGCCGATGCTGATCTGAACCTTCTGCCGACCGAAGGAACCCTCGCCCGCGAAACCGTCGAACAGGAGCTACGGCACCGGCAGCCAAACCTTGTCGACCAGCCGGGCTGGCGCCGCATCGACGCTGTCGAGCGCATCGCGGGCTGGAGCACAGGCCGGCCGCGAGTCAAGCTCACCAACCTCGACCGACTACTCACCGCTGCAGCGCCCGTGGCCGAGCATGCATCACCAGTCAACCGACCGGCAACACTTTAACAATATCTGTTACATTATTGAAGTAACACTTCGGTGCATCTGTTGCATCGCCACCGGTGTGGGCTTACGGTGAAATGCGTGATCGAGGTTTCCGCCGCAACGCCGAAAGAATCAGACACCGTCGAATCGCGCATCCTCGACGCAGCTCTCGTGCAGTTCGAGAAGGTCGGATTACGAAAAACGACGATTGAGGACATTGCCCGCCAGGCCGGCGTCGACCGGGTGACGGTCTATCGTCGCGTCGGCTCACGCGACGATGTCGTGCAGGCTGTGGTGACCCGGGAAGTGGCCGCCACGCTCGCCGAGATCGAGAAGCTCCCGGAACTGCACGACAACATCGACGACCTCGTGGTCGATGTATTCGTCACCATTATCACCAAGTGGCGTACGCACCCGCTGGTGCAGCGGATGCTGCTGTTAGAGCCTGACCGGATCCTGTCCAAGCTGACCAACGACGGGGAGCTCACGTTCACCATGAGCGTCGCCGCCACCATCAAGGCCCTCACGCGAGCCGTCGAAGCAGGGATGCTGCCCGATATTCCGGACCTGGCTGTTCGCGCTGAAATCGTGTGCCGAATCGTGCATTCGATGATCCTGGCTCCCTACGGCACCGAGCGCGACGCCTCGGAGCTGGAGCTGGCCGCGTTCGCGCGGCAGTACCTTGTCCCGATCATCAGCGGCTGAGCCTAGGGTGGATCTTGATCCAATGAGCGCCCTGCTCATCCGGGCATCCCCGCCCCATCTCGGGCCATCGACCATGTCATACCCCGATGGCACCATTACCACCCGTGACGACTATCGACCGACATACCCCGCCCCCGGTCGCCGACGAACGCGCGACATTCGAAGGCTGGCTCGACTTCTACCGTGCCACTCTGGCGATGAAATGCGCTGGTCTGACCGAGGAACAGGTGCGGACACCCTCGACCCCGCCGTCGACGATGACTCTGCTGGGCTTGGTGCAACACATGGCAGAAGTCGAGCGAAACTGGTTTCGGCGGGTGCTGGCCGGCGAGAACGCGCCCCCGATCTACGGAACCGGCGACGGCGGCCATGACGGCGGCTTCGAACTGACCGACGACGGGACATTCGACTCGGCCCGCGCAAACTGGGAAGCCGAAATACGACAAGCCCGCACGAACTGCGCCGCCCGGGACCTAGAGCAGACAAGCCCCTTCCGTGGCGGCGAAGTCAGCTTACGGTGGATCTACACCCACATGATCGCCGAATACGCCCGGCACTGTGGTCACGCCGACCTCATCCGCGAACGAATCGACGGGGCGACGGGAGTGTGAAACGCGAACGGGCGGTTATCGGGCGAAACGTCGAGTAGTTCCGCCGATAACCGCCCGTTCGAGCCGTCTAAATCAGTGCCGCTCCGGCCCCAGGTAGTACTCGAAGACCAGCCCACCGACCGCCAGCAGTACGAACGCGACGCCGAGCGCGATCATCCACGGCTCCCAGAAGGCAATCGCCGTGGCGATGAACGCAGCCGCGGCGGCCAGGGTGATAGGCCAGTAGCTACCGGGGCTGAAGAAACCGAGGTCGCCGGCGCCGTCGATGATTTCGGCGTCCTCGTAGTCCTCCGGGCGCAGGTCAACGCGTCGAGCGACAAACCGGAAGTAGGTGCCGATGATCAGCGCCAGACCACCACTGAGGACCAGCGCGGTCGTGCCCGCCCATTCGACGTGGGTCCGCGAAAGCCCGGTAAAGACCCCGTACACGATGGCGACGAGGAAGAAGAAACCCACCAGCAGTTCGAAGATTCTCGCTTCGATCTTCATGTCAGTTCGCGTCCTTAGGCAGAAATTCTTGCGGGCTGAGTCGGCCAGCTACCTGGTCGTGTCTTCACTGGCTTGACGGTAGGTGCGGTCCGGGTTGAACGGGTGCGTCGTGGTCGCCACCGGGCTGCACAGATCACCGCAGCTCGGATCTTCCTTGCCCAGTTGGGTGAGCGCCGACGCGTTATCCAAGCCCTTGCCGCCCATGTCCGTCGGCTTGCGCAGCTCGATGTAGCGGGCGAAGCGCTGCGGGTTCAGCGCGCGGACCTCGAAGTTCATCATCGAGTGGTACGTGCCGCACATTTCGGCGCAGCGCCCGACAAAGGCACCTTCACGGTCGATGTTGCTGATCTGGAAGATGTTCTCCTGGTGGTTCGCTTCGGGATCCGGCATCACGTCGCGCTTGAATAGGAACTCCGGCACCCAGAAGGAGTGGACGACGTCGGCCGAGGCCAGCTCGATCTGCACGCGCTTACCGGTCGGCACCACGAGGATGGGGATCTCGGTGCTGGTTCCGACTGTCTCGACGCGGTCGTAATGCAGGTACCCGAGGTCTTCGACGTCCTTGCCCTGGATCGGGCCCGGCCGCGGCTCGCCCTCGTCATTCTTGTGCTCGACCGACTCTCGCGTCTGCTGCTTCAGTTGGTCCTCGCGCTGGTGGTTGGCAAGATCGACCTTGTCCGGTCCGGTGCCGACGGTGCGGTAGCCGAACTTCCAGTTCCACTGGAACGCCGTGACATCGACCGTAACGTCGGGGTTCGGCTTGTTCTCGGTGACGTAGTTCTGCACCACGACCGTGAAGTAGAAGAGAATGGCAATGATGACGAACGGCGCTGCAGTGTAAGCCAATTCGAGCGGCACGTTGTACCCGAACTGCTTCGGGAACTCGTCGTCACCCTTCTTCTTGCGGTGGAAGGTCACTGTCCAGAAGGTCAAGCCCCAGACGATCACACCCATGACCAGCGCGGCGATGCATGACCACGTCCACAGCTCGCGCATCCGGTGCGCCTGCTCGGTAACACCCGTCGGCCAGCCGAAACGCAGCACATCGTTGTTGATCGAGCACCCAGAAAGCATCAACGCCGCGATACTGAGAGATGCCGCCAGCCCAACCCGCCGAAGAATCCGGCCGCGTGGTTTGGACGCTGAGCGGGCTGTACTTGTACGCGCCACGTTAACGCCTTCCTGATCGCCGCAAGTTCCACACAAGGCCATGCCGACAACATGGGCTGGCCCGAATACTACGCAGCGTAGACCAAACTCGTGGCCGGTTTGGCGTCGGGTCTGGGCCGACACTCCGGTCGCTGTGCGGCATACTCGGCTGGAGGTCTAGGTCGCCCGCACCAGCGGCGATTCAGTGGGCAATGCAGGCAATGTGAAACGAGGTTGGTCACCCAGTGTGTGGACTGCTCGGCTATCTGGCGGCAGACGGGACCAGTGCGACGGCAGTCGACCTGGTCGACTCTGCCATGCACTGCCTGCGCCATCGCGGCCCGGACGAGCATGGCACCTGGCATGACGCGGACGTCGTTTTCGGGTTCAACCGCCTGTCCATCATCGACATCGCGCACTCGCACCAGCCATTGCGCTGGGGTCCGCCCGAACAGCCCGATCGGTATGCGCTGACGTTCAACGGCGAGATCTACAACTATCTCGAGTTACGAGCAGAACTGCAGGCGGACGGTGCCGTTTTTCACACCGAGGGCGACGGCGAGCCGATCGTGGCCGCTTTTCACCATTGGGGTCCAGAAGCCGTCCAGCGCCTGCGCGGCATGTTCGCGTTCGCGATCTGGGACACCGTCGAGCGCACGATGTTCATCGCGCGCGACCCGTTCGGCATCAAGCCACTGTATTTGGCCACCGGCCCGGACGGTACCGCCTTTGGCAGCGAGAAGAAGAGCCTGCTCGAACTGCTGCCGCTGCTGGGATTGAGCGAGGACCTCGATCCGCGGGCCATCGAGCACTACACCGTTCTGCAGTACGTTCCCGAGCCCGAAACGCTGCACCGCGACATTCGCCGCCTCGAGTCTGGCTGCTACGCGACGGTGAAACCGGGAGAATCCCCGCAGGTTCAGCGCTACTTCCGCCCGCAATTCAAGGTCCGGCCGTTCCAGCGCGGCACCGAGAAGCAGCGCTACGACGAGATCGCGGCCGCACTCGAGGACTCCGTCGCCAAGCACATGCGCGCCGATGTCACGGTCGGCTCGTTCCTGTCCGGCGGCATCGACTCGACCGCGATCGCCGCGCTAGCCATGCGGCACAACCCGAAACTGATCACCTTCACCACCGGATTCGAGCGCGAGGGTTACTCGGAGGTCGACGTGGCCGCCGAGTCGGCGGCCGCGATCGGCGCGCGGCACATCATCAAGGTGGTCAGCCCCGCTGAATTCGCCGAATCCATCCCGGAAATCGTCTGGTACCTCGATGACCCGGTCGCCGATCCGGCACTGGTCCCGCTGTATTTCGTGGCCAAAGAAGCGCGCAAGCACGTCAAGGTCGTGCTTTCCGGCGAAGGCGCCGACGAGCTGTTCGGCGGCTACACCATCTACCGGGAGCCGCTCTCGCTCAAGCCGTTCGAGCGACTGTCCCCCGGCCTGCGCCGCGCTGCCGGCCGCTTGTCGGAGCGGATTCCCGAAGGCCGACGCGGCAAGAGCCTGCTCCAGCGCGGTTCGCTCACGCTGGAAGAGCGCTACTACGGCAACGCCCGTAGCTTCAACGACGCGCAGTTGCGCGCGGTGCTGCGCGACTTTCGGCCGGAATGGACGCACCAGGACGTCACTGCGCCAATTTATGCCGAGTCGAAGGGCTGGGACCCGGTGGCGCGGATGCAGCACCTGGACCTGTTCACCTGGCTACGCGGCGACATCCTGGTCAAGGCCGACAAGATGACCATGGCCAACTCGCTGGAGCTGCGCGTGCCGTTCCTGGACCCCGAGGTGTTCCGGGTGGCCGAGCAGATCCCGTTCGACCAGAAGATCACCAAGGGCACCTCCAAATACGCGCTGCGCCAGGCGCTGGAGGGCATAGTGCCGCCGCACGTGCTGCACCGCGCGAAGCTGGGCTTCCCCGTGCCGTTGCGGCACTGGCTGCGCGGGACGGAACTGTACGACTGGGCGCAAGAACAGATCGCCAACTCCCAGACCGACCACATCTTCGACAAGGCGGCGATCAAAACCATGCTCGACGAGCATCGTGCCGGCACCAGCGATCACAGCCGTCGGCTGTGGACCGTGCTGGTGTTCATGGTTTGGCACGGGATCTTCGTCGAAAAGCGGATCGTGCCGAAGATCGCCGAGCCGACCTACCCGGTGGAGCTTTAAGGAAGGATCGCGCCGATCTCGTCGGCGGCTTGCTGTCCGTAGGCGTCGGCAAGGCGCGCCACGCCGTCGGTACGGTCCAACGTCCAGCCCTGCGGCGCGTCGTTCTCCAGCACCAACACGGCCACCAGGCAGCCCAGTTGGGCGCTGCGTTCCAGGCTTAGCCCGGCATTGCGGCCGGTAAGGAAGCCGGCGCGGAAGCCGTCGCCGACGCCAGTCGGATCGGTGCGGTGGCGCTCGGGTACGACGTCGACATGCACGGTGGCACCGTCGGATTCGACGATGTCGACACCCTTGGGGCCGAGCGTCGTCACCCGCATGCCCACCCGCGCCCGAATGTCGTCCTCGGTCAGGCCGGTCTTCTGCAACAGCAGCGCCCATTCGTATTCGTTGGTGAACAGCAGCGCCGCACCCTCGATCAGCTTGGCCGCGTCACCGCCGTCCATCCGCGCGAGTTGCTGGGAGGGATCGGCAATGAACGGAATGCCACGCGAGCGACACTCCTCGGTGTGGCGCAGCATCGCGTCGGGGTCGTTCGCGCCGATCACCACGGACCCGAAGTCGTGGCCGGCGTCGAGCAGGTCGGAGATCGAAATTTCGCGCGCCTCGCTCATCGCACCGGGGTAAAAGGAGGCGATCTGGGCCATGTCGTCGTCTGTGGTGCACAGGAATCGCGCGGTGTGCGCACGATCGGAAGTCCGGACCGCGCCACAGTCCACGCCCGCCTTCTCCAGCCAGGAGCGGTATTCGGCAAAGTCTTCACCGACCGCGCCGATCAGCAGTGGCGAACCGCCGAGCAGACCGAGCGCGTAGGCGATGTTGCCGCCGACACCGCCGTGCCGAACCACCAGGTCATCCACCAGGAAACTCAACGACACGTGCTCGAGCTTGTCGGCAAGCAGCAGCTGTGAGAACTTGCCGGGGAACCGCATCAGATGATCGGTGGCGATGGATCCGGAAACGGCGATCGTCCCGAAAGCGGGAGTGGTCACTGGCACGCGACCTTTCGACTAGACAACATCGTGCGGCACCTCACGCTACCGCCCTCGCGCCCGCCAATGAAGTAAGGCCCCGGCGCTTGCTCGGGGCCCTCACTTCACGTTGTCGAATTCAGTTGAAGCTGTCGCCGCAGGCGCAGGAGCCGGTGGCGTTCGGGTTGTCGATCGTGAAGCCCTGCTTCTCGATCGTGTCGACGAAGTCGATCGATGCACCCTGCACGTACGGGGCGCTCATCCGGTCCACCGCGAGGGTGACGCCACCGAACTCCGCCGTCAGGTCGCCGTCAAGCGTGCGGTCGTCGAAAAACAGCTGGTAGCGCAGGCCCGCGCAGCCACCCGGCTGTACGGCGATACGCAGGGCAAGATCGTCGCGACCTTCCTGGTCGAGCAACGCCTTCGCCTTCGCCGCCGCGGCATCGGTGAGCGTGACACCGTGGGTAGCGGTTTCCTGGACGTTCTCTACAGTCATGGGTTCTCCCCAGTCGAGCGGCAAGTCTGTCGTTTCAACGGTACCTCCAGCTCAACTATTCCCACCAATGCGCAATCCAATAGCCTTGAGGTGTGAAGTTGCTACGCCGAGGGAACGCGGCCAATTCGAACGAGCCGGAAACAACGGCGGTCCAAGCCACCGACGCGCCGAAGCAGGTCGGCACCGAGGGCAAGGGCCGGCCGACCCCGAAGCGTCGTGACGCCGAGGGCCGCAAGCGCGGCCCGGTGGCACCAGCCCCGATGACGGCGAAGGAAGCGCGTGCGCGTCGCAAGCAGTCGCAGGGCACCAAAGCGGAGCGCAAGGCGGCACGCGAACTACGGCGCGCGTCCGCCTCGGACGCCCGCGCTCGAATGATGGCCGGTGAAGAAGGCTATTTGCTGGCCCGCGACAAGGGGCCGGTGCGCGGCTACGTGCGCGACATCATCGACGCCCGGCGCAACCTCGTCGGCTTGTTCATGCCCCTCGCGTTGCTGCTGATCCTCGCCATGTTCGTGAGCCCGGCGCTGCAGGCGATCGTCACGTTGGCAATGCTCGTGATGATGCTCTTCATGATTATTGAAGGCATCTACCTGAGCCGCATGATCAGCAAGCGCGTCAACGAGCGCTTCCCGAACAACACCGAGAGCACCGTCAAGCTCGGCTGGTATGCGTTCGTGCGCGCCTCCCAACTGCGCAGGATGCGCGCGCCCAAGCCGCGGGTCAGTCCCGGCGACACCATCTGAACAGGCGCTTCGTGCGCACTCTCGTCCTCGGCGGCGCCCGGTCGGGCAAGTCCGCGCACGCCGAGTCCCTCCTCGGTGCGGTGCCCGTCCGCTACGTCGCCACCGCACGCCCCGATCCGGCCGACACCGACTTTGCCGATCGGATCTGCGCTCACCGTGCGCGCCGGCCAGCCAACTGGGTGACGCTCGACGACGTCGATCCGGTGGCGGTGCTCGCCGAACCGGGGCCGGCGATCCTGCTCGATGACGTCGGAACGTGGCTGACCGGACAGTTGGACGCCGCCGACGCCTGGACCCGGCCGCGCGGCACCGTACAGACCCACAAGTTGTGTGACGCTGTGGCCGCCTGCCCGTCCCGGCTGGTGGTGGTCAGTCCCGAGGTCGGCCTCGGCGTCGTTCCGGCCAGCGCGTCGGGCAGACTCTTTCGCGACGAACTCGGCACCCTCAACCAGCAGCTCGCCCGGGTCTGCGACGAGGTGCTGTTCGTGGTCGCCGGACTGGCGAGCCGACTGAAGTGAAAGGCATGAGGTGACGCTTCCCGACCCGACGTTCCCCCCGGTCACCCCACCGGATGCCGGTACCCGCGCGGCGGCCGAGGCCCGGCAGGCGCAGCTGACCAAGCCGCTCGGGTCGCTCGGCCGGCTCGAGGAGCTCGGCATCTGGATCTCGGCCTGTCAGGGAGCGTGTCCGCCGCAGCCGCTTGCCCGGCCCCGGGTCGTCGTGTTCGCCGGTGACCACGGCATCGCCCAGAAGGGCGTGTCGGCCTATCCGTGCGAAGTCACCGCGCAGATGGTGGGCAACTTCTTGGCCGGCGGTGCCGCCGTCAACGCGTTGGCCAAGGTCGCCGGCGCCACCGTGCGCGTGGCCGATCTCGCCGTGGATGCCGACACCGATCCCAGCGTGAGCAAGCTGAAGGTGCGCCGCTCTTCGGAGCCGATCGACCGGGCCGACGCGTTGACCGACGCCGAAGTTCGGGTGGCCATCGCCGCTGGCCGCGCGCTCGCCGACGACGAGATCGATTCCGGCGCGGATCTTTTGATTGCCGGAGACATGGGCATCGGCAACACCACACCGGCCGCGGTGCTGGTCGCCGCGCTGACCGACACCGAACCCGTCGCGGTCGTGGGCCGCGGCACCGGCGTCGACGACGCGGGTTGGTCCCGGAAGACCGCGGCGATTCGCGACGCGCTGCGGCGCGCACGACCAGTCGTCAACGACCCGGTCGCCCTCCTGCGGGCGGCGTCCGGCGCGGACCTGGCCGCGATGGCCGGCTTCCTGGCGCAAGCCGCCGTGCGGCGGACCCCGGTGGTGCTCGACGGAGTGGTGGTGACCGCCGCGGCGCTGGTCGCCGAGCAGTTGGCCCCTGGCGCCAGTGCCTGGTGGGTGGCCGGTCACCGGTCCACCGAACCTGCGCACACCATTGCCCTGAACCGGCTGAACCTGACGCCGCTACTCGAGTTGGACCTGCGGCTCGGCGAGGGATCCGGTGCGCTGACCGCGCTGCCGCTGCTCCACGCGGCGATCGCGGTACTGGCCGACATGGCAACCTTCGCCGACGCGGGTGTTTCGACGGCCCAGCCGTGATCCTGCGCGGGTTACTCGTCGCGTTCTCCTGGCTGACGGTCGCGCCGCTGCGCATGACAACGGTCGAGCAGCGCGACGGCGCCCGTGCCATGGGGTGGGTCCCGGTCGTCGGGGCCGGGTTGGGCGCCCTTGCGGCCGCCCTGATGTGGGCACTGCACGCGGGCGGATTGTCCGGCGCGCTCGCGGGCCTGCTGACGGTCGGCGTCCTAGCGGTGTCCACCCGCGGCATGCATCTCGACGGCCTGGCCGACACTGCGGACGGGCTGGGCTGTTACGGCCCGCCGGAGCGAGCCCGTGCGGTGATGCTGACCGGAGACATTGGCCCCTTTGGCGCCGCAGCATTGGTGTTTGCCATTGGTATCCAAGCACTTTCGTTCGCCCAGCTGGGCCGCGACGGCTCCTGGGCGCTCATCGCAGTGGCGGTCGCGACCGGCCGGGTCGCCGCGACGCTCGCCTGCCGCCGCGGCAGCACCGCCGCTCCCGACGCCCACTTCGGCGCGTTGGTCGCCGGTACGCAACCGGTGTGGCTGGGCGGGTGTTGGGCAGTGATCGCTGCCTTGGTCGCCGGTGTCCTGGCGCGGCCGTGGTGGCAGGGCGTCGTGGTCGTCGTTGCGGCACTCGTGGCGGCGGAATTGTTGGTGCGCCACTGCAATCGCCGCTTCGGCGGAATAAGCGGTGACGTGCTCGGCGCCGCAATCGAATTCACGGTCACTGCGACCGCGGTGGGGTTCACCTTCGGCTGTGCGTGAAATTCCACCGCGGGCGGTGGAATTTCACGCACGGCAGGAGCGGCTACGCTCGGCACATGCCGGATGACCGCCTCTACTTCCGCCAATTGCTCTCCGGTCGCGACTTCGCGCCGGGGGATCCGATCGCGACCCAGATGCGCAATTTCGCGTACCTGATCGGCGACCGAGAGAGTCGTGATTGCGTCGTCGTCGACCCTGCCTATGCCGCGGGTGATCTGGTCGACACGCTCGAAGCGGACGGCATGCAGCTGTCGGGCGTCCTCGTCACCCACCACCACCCCGACCACGTCGGCGGCGAAATGCTCGGCTTCTCGCTACCGGGCCTGACCGAGCTGCTTGACCGACAGCAGGTTCCCGTGCACGTCAACAACCAAGAACTGCAATGGGTTTCCCGGGTCACCGGCATTCCGGAAAGCGATCTCACCGGACACGACCACGGCGATGTCGTCAACGTCGGAAACATCCCGATCGAACTGCTGCACACGCCCGGCCACACCCCCGGCAGCCAGTGCTTTCTACTCGACGGTCGACTCGTCGCCGGCGACACGCTGTTCCTGGAGGGGTGCGGGCGCACCGACTTTCCGGGCGGCGATTCCGACGAGATGTATCGCAGTCTGCAGCAGTTGGCGAAACTGAACGGCGACCCGACCGTATTCCCCGGGCACTGGTACTCCGCCGATCCGAGTGCCGCGCTGTCGGAGGTCAAGCGGTCGAACTATGTGTTCCGCGCGTCGAACCTCGAGCAGTGGCGGATGTTGTTCGGGAACTGAGCTGGTTGCTCATGCACGCACTTTTTCCCGGAAGCGACCTCGGCCGCTCCGCGGACTGGACTCAGCGCAGCTTCGTCATCCAGCCGTGAATGTCGGCGAATGTCCCACGCTGGATACCCGTAAGTGTGTCGCGCAGCGCCATGGTGACCTCACCCGGCTCACCGTCGGCAATGACGAACTCGCCGTCTGCACTCTTCACCAAACCAACGGGGGTGATCACAGCGGCTGTGCCACAGGCGAACACCTCGGTGATCTCGCCCGACGCGGCCTTCTTCCGCCATTCCTCGGTGCTGATTTTGCGTTCCTCGACCGCCAGGCCCGAGTCGGTGGCCAGGGTCAGCAACGAGTCGCGCGTGATACCCGGGAGCAACGACCCGGACAGTTCTGGCGTCACCAAGCGGGCATCCGGGCCGGAACCGAAGACGAAGAAAAGGTTCATGCCGCCCATTTCTTCGACGTACCGGCGCTCGATCGCGTCGAGCCAGACCACCTGATCGCACCCCGCGTCGATCGCCTGGGCCTGTGCGATCAGTGACGCCGCGTAATTGCCGGCGAACTTCGCCGCACCGGTGCCGCCCGGCGCCGCGCGGACGTACTCGGTGGACAGCCACACGCTCACGGGCTTGACCCCGCGGGGGAAATAGGCGCCCGCCGGCGAAGCGAGCAGGAGGTATTTGTACTGCGACGACGGCCGCACACCTAACCCGACCTCGGTGGCAAACATGAACGGCCGCAAATAAAGTGCTTCCTCGCCGCCTGCGGCGGGTACCCACTCGTGATCGACGTCGAGCAACTCGATGATCGACTGCACGAACAGCTCGGTCGGCAACTCGGCCATGGCCATTCGCCGCGCCGAACTTTGGAACCGGGCCGCGTTTGCGTCGATCCGGAACGACGCGATGCTGCCATCGGGCTGGCGGTAGGCCTTGAGTCCCTCGAAGATCGACTGCCCGTAGTGCAGCACCATCGCGGCCGGATCCATCTCCAGCGGCGCATACGGCATGACCTGCGGGTTTATCCAGCCGTCGGCCTTCGTGTAGTCGATCGATACCATGTGATCAGTGAAGAATTTGCCGAATCCGGGGGCCGCCAGAATCTGCTCGCGAGACTGCGGGGTCGCGGGAGCAGGGTGCGGCACGCGCGCGAAATCGACAGCGGTTTTCATAACTCAATCGTAGCCAACCCCGTTGTCACTTCGTTCGCACGTGGACGAACGGCGGCTTGACTACCTCCGCCCGCAACCGCCTGCCCCGCACGTCGACATCGACCTGATCACCGGGCGCAATCCCGGAATCCGCGTCGATGAGCGCGAGCGCAATACCTACCTTCAACGTCGGCGAGAACGTTCCCGACGTGGTGACGCCAACGGCGCGCTCCCCCGCCAACACGTCCTGCCCCTGCCGAAACACTCCCCGATCGAGGGCCCGCAATCCGAGCAACGTCCGCCGCGCCCCGGCGGCCTTCTCCGCCTCGAGGGCCTGCTTCCCCCAGAATTGTGGTTTGCGCCAACCGATCGCCCACCCGCAGCGCGCCTGCAATGGCGAAATGTCGAGCGAGAGTTCATGACCGTGCAGTGGATAGCCCATTTCGGTGCGCAGCGTGTCACGCGCACCGAGCCCCGCCGGCTCCCCACCGAGTTCCTTGATGTGGATGAGCAATTCGCGAAACAACGCCTCCGCGTCGGCCCACCGCGGCAGCAGTTCGTAACCGTGCTCGCCGGTGTATCCCGTGCGGCAAACCCGCACCGGCACACCGGCCCACGTGGCGTCGGCGAATGCCATGTATTCCATGTCCGTGGGTAACCCGAGCGCCCGCAACACGTCCGCCGACTCCGGGCCCTGCACGGCGAATACCGCGAACTCACGGTGCCGATCGGTGATCGTAAGATCCTGTGGCGCAGACTTTTTCAGCTCGGCCACCACAGCGGCGGTGTTGGCCGCGTTGGGCACCAGGAACACTTCGTCGGCGCTGACGTAGTACGCGATGAGATCGTCGATCACTCCGCCGGATTCGTTGCAGCACAACGTGTATTGCGCCTTGCCCGGCCCGATCCGGTCCAGGTCGTTGGTCAGGCACGCGTTGACATAGTCTGCGGCGCCGGGCCCAGTCACCGACGCCTTACCGAGGTGGCTGACGTCGAACAGCCCGACTGCTGCACGAACGGCATTGTGCTCCGCGACCGTTCCCGCGTAGGACACGGGCATCAGCCAGCCACCGAACGGCGCGAACGTCGCTCCGAGTTCGGCATGCACGGCATGGATCGGACCCTGCAACAGTTCGCCACTCATGAGCCGAGTCCGACCGTGAGCGTCGCGTAGCGAGGAGCGGACCGAGGGGCCGAGGCGGGCAACACAGTCATGGTTGGCCACGCTACCCGGCGGCATACCATTGGCGCGGTAGACAGCTCGCCGACCGATTGGAGACGCTCGTGAGTTCCGCCGCCCCGACCACTCGCTCACTCGGACCGGACCTTCGGCTCGCGACCGAGGTCGGCACCGATGTCGACGTGCTGGTGGTCGGCCTCGCCGGCGGCGAGCATGGTCCGACGCTCGCCACGGGCGCAGAATTCTTGGGCTCGTTCGCCAACGCCGTGCTGGACAGCCTGCGCGCCGTCGGCGCCAAGGGCAAGGCCGAGCAGACCATCCGGATCCCGGCGCCGGAAGGACTTGGGGTAGCCAGCGTATTGGCCGTGGGGCTCGGCGAGTTGGCCACCGAATCCGACGCTCGCGCCGAGCAGATCCGCAAGGCCGCCGGCGCCGCCGCCCGCGCGCTCGCCGGGACAAGCGTTGCCGCCTTCACGCTGTCTGAGCTTGATCTGACCAGCACCGCGCTCGGCGCTTACCTCGGCGCCTACAGCTTCACCGACTTCCGGTCGTCGAAGTCGGCTCCCAAGCCCGACGAGGAACCGTTGGCCACCGTCGTGCTGCTCGTGGCGAAGGCATCGGACGACGCCGAGAAGCGCCTGCGCAGCGCCCAGGTCATCGGCGAATCCGTCGCCATCGCCCGCGATTTCGTCAACACCCCGCCGAGCCACCTCTACCCCGCCGAGTTCGCCGCGCGGGCCGAGGCGCTGGCCGCGGCCGCCGGACTCAGCGTCGAGGTGCTGGACGACGAGCAACTGAGTGCCGACGGCTACGGCGGTGTGATGGGTGTCGGCAAGGGCTCGTCACGACTGCCGCGACTGGTGCGCATCACCTACGACGGCGGTGACAAGAAGGTGGCGCTGGTGGGCAAGGGCATCACCTTCGACACCGGCGGCATCTCCATCAAGCCGGCCGCCAACATGGAGAACATGACCTCCGACATGGGCGGGGCGGCGGCGGTCATCGCGAGCACCATTGCCGCGGCCAAGCTCGGGCTGCCGGTTTCCGTCACCGCGACGGTCCCGATGGCGGAGAACATGCCGTCGGGAACCGCGCAGCGCCCCGGTGACGTCCTGACCCAGTACGGCGGCACCACCGTCGAAGTGCTCAACACGGACGCCGAGGGTCGACTCATTCTCGCCGACGCGATCGTGCGGGCCTGCGAGGATCAGCCGGACTACCTCATCGACACCGCCACGCTGACCGGCGCACAGATGGTGGCGCTGGGCACCCGCACGCCGGGCGTGATGGGCACCGACGAGTTCCGCGACCGCGTCGCGCGCATCTCGCAGTCGGTCGGCGAGAACGGCTGGCCGATGCCGCTGCCGACCGAGTTGCGCAGTGACCTCAACTCGAAGGTCGCGGATCTGGCCAACGTCACCAATCACCGGTGGGGCGGGATGCTTTCCGCTGGGCTGTTTTTGAAAGAGTTCGTCGGCGACGGTGTGCAGTGGGCACACATCGACATCGCCGGGCCGGCGTACAACACGGGCGGACCGTTCGGCTACATCGGCAAGGGCGGTACGGGCGTACCGGTTCGGACGATCGTAGCGGTGCTCGAGGACATCGCCGCGAACGGCTAGCGCCGACAGTTACGCACCACGCTCGCGTCTGCGCAGGATGCGTTGGCGTTCATCGTGGTCCCGCATCCGCTGCGGGTAGCCCGTCTTGCGAACGTCATAGACGGGTATCTGCAGGTCGCGCGCGAGCCGCCGGGCCCCGCGTTCGCCTACGACTCTGCGGGTCCATTCACCGTCGGCAGCGACGAGCACGACGGTGACGTCGGTGACCGTCGTCTTCGGCTCCACAAAGGCCTCCACCCCGGTCCGCGAGCGCGTCCACGTCGTCAGGTAACTGCGCACCTCGTCGCCGGCAGTCGCCGTACCGCGACTCCACCGATCGAACAGACCCATCGGCAACCTCCTGTGTCTTGCCCAGAACCATCCTGCCAACGATGGCTAAGAGAAATCTGGCAACGACATGCGGCTCGGGTCGCTAGGCGGGCCCGCGCGATCAAGTGCAAGGATGAAGATCAGCGCAACACCCACCTAAAGCGCGGCCTACAAGCAGAATGAGTTGACAGCTGCTTTGGCAAGGTTCGCCCGGATTTCGACGCGCGATTCGTGGGGTGCCGCCGACCACAAGTCGATACAACTAGACAAGCTCAACCAACCGTTCGAGGAGTCAACAGACATGGCCTTCTCCGTCCAGATGCCAGCTCTCGGGGAGAGCGTTACCGAGGGCACGGTGACCCGCTGGCTCAAGCAGGAAGGAGATTCGGTCGAAGTCGACGAGCCGTTGCTCGAAGTCTCCACGGACAAGGTCGACACCGAGATTCCTTCCCCGGCCGCGGGCGTTCTCACCAAAATCGTCGCCCAGGAGGATGACGTCGTCGAGGTTGGCGGCGAGCTCGCCCAGATCGGTGAAAAGGGTGAGGGCGGCGGATCGGACGAGTCGTCATCCGACAGCTCCGGCTCGGACGAGAAGCAAGAAGAGCAGCCGAAGCAGGAGGACGAGGAAGAAGAATCGTCCGGCGGCGAGCAAGAGAAAGAGCAAGAGAAAGAGCCAGAACCGACCTCCTCGGAATCGGATGACTCCGGCTCCGGCGAAGGCACGCCGGTGACGATGCCGGAACTCGGCGAGTCGGTCACCGAGGGCACGGTCACCCGCTGGCTGAAGTCCGTGGGCGACGAGGTCGCCGCCGACGAGGCGCTACTCGAGGTTTCCACCGACAAGGTCGACACCGAGATTCCGTCTCCGGTCGCGGGCACACTGCTCGAGATCATCGCCGAAGAAGACGACGTGGTGGAGGTCGGCGGCCGGCTGGCGATCATCGGCAGCGGCAAGCCGAAGGGCGAAAAGAAGGAACCGGAGCCGCAGGCCAAGGACGAGCCGAAAGAAGAGCCGAAGGAAGAGGCCAAGCCGGAGCCGAAAGAAGAACCCGAAGAACAGCCCAAGCAACAGGCCAAGCCGGAACCCAAGGAAGAACCGAAGGAAGAACCCAAGCCGGAGCCAAAGGCGGAATCAAAGCCGCAGCCCAAGCCGCAGGAAAAAGAACAGGGCGACGGCGGCGGCACCCCCTATGTGACCCCGCTCGTGCGCAAGCTCGCCGCGGAGAACGACGTCGATCTGTCATCGCTGACCGGGTCCGGCGTCGGCGGACGCATCCGCAAGCAGGACGTGCTCGCCGCCGCCGAGGCCAAGAAGGCTCCGGAAGAGAAGCCCGCCGCGGCCGCGCCGAGCGGCGGTGAGGCCCCGGCACCCGCCGCAGCCAAGGCCGCACCGGCCGGTGTGCGTCCCGAGCTCGCGCATCTGCGCGGAACAACGCAGAAGGCCAACCGGATTCGGCAGATCACCGCGGCGAAGACCCGCGAGTCGCTGCAGACCACCGCGCAGCTCACGCAAACGCACGAGGTGGATGTCACCAAGATCGCGCAGCTGCGCAACCGCGCGAAGGCTGCGTTCGCCGAGCGCGAGGGTGTCAACCTCACCTATCTGCCGTTCTTCGCCAAGGCGGTGGTCGAGGCGCTGGGCACGCATCCGAACATCAACGCCTCCTACGACGAAGACGCGAAGGAGATCACCTACCACGCGGCCGTGCACCTCGGCATCGCGGTGGACACCGAGCAGGGCCTGCTGTCGCCGGTCATCCACAACGCTGGAGACCTGTCGCTAGCGGGGCTGGCGCGGGCGATCGCGGACATCGCCAACCGGGCCCGCAAGGGCGTGGGTGGGCTCAAGCCTGACGAACTGGCCGGCGGCACATTCACCATCACCAATATCGGCAGCCAGGGCGCCCTGTTCGACACCCCGATCCTGGTGCCGCCACAGGCGGCGATGCTCGGTACCGGAGCGATCGTGAAGCGACCGGTGGTGATCACCGATTCGGTCGGCAACGAGCTGATCGGTATCCGGTCGATGTGCTACCTGCCGCTGACCTACGATCACCGGCTCATCGACGGCGCGGATGCCGGACGCTTCCTCACCACCATTCGCCATCGCCTCGAAGAGGCCGCGTTCGAGCCCGACTTGGGGCTGTAGCGCCACGATGAGGGTCGTGATCGCCGGGTCCTCCGGCTTGATCGGGACGGCTTTGGTCGCGTCGTTACGGCGCGATGGGCACGACGTCGCACGGTTGGTGCGGCGTCGTGTCGCCGGTCCGGACGAGTTCGAGTGGGACCCGGAGAACGCAACCATCGACGACGGCGCCCTCACCGGCGCGGACGCGGTGGTCAACCTCTGCGGCTCGGCGATCGAGCACCGACGCTGGACAGGCGCCTTCAAACAGGAACTCCGCGACAGCCGGATCAACTCGACCGACGTGCTCGCGACTGCCGTCGGCGCGGCCGGAGTGCCGGTGCTGATCAACGCCAGCGGGGTTCATATCTACGGTGACACCAATGGCCGCGTCGTGGACGAGCACGCACCGGCCGGAACCGGCTTCCTGCCGACGTTGTGTGTGGATTGGGAAGCCGCGACCGCGCCCGCTCGTGCGGCCGGGACCCGAACGGTGTTGCTGCGCAGCGCATCGGTACTCGCCCCGCACGGCGGGGCGATGGGCAAGATGCGGCTGCCCTACCTGCTGGGTCTCGGGGCTCGAATGGGAAGCGGCCGCCAGTACTTTCCCTGGATCTCCCTGGCGGATGAAATTGGTGCGATCACCTTCTTGTTGACCAACCCGGAGGTGTCGGGCCCGGTCAACGCCGTTGGTCCGGCCCCGGTGACGCAGGCGGAATTCAACCGGGCGCTGGCCCGCGGAGTGCACCGCCCGGCGCCGTGGGTGCTGCCGAAGTTCGCGCTGCGCGCTGCCGTCGGCGAACTCGCCGACGAGGTGCTGTTGACCGGTCCGCGCGCGATTCCGGCGGTGCTCGAGTCTGCCGGATATCGCTTCCAACACAACACGATCGGTGCGGCCGTGCAGGCGGCGCTCGGTTGAGCGACGTCCTCGTCCGCGATGCCGAACCGGAAGATCTGCCCGCGATCCTGCGCATCCACAACGTCGCCATCACGTCGTCGACGGCGATCTGGGACACCGAAACGGTTGACCTGGCCGAACGTGAGGCGTGGCTGGCACAGCGGCGGGCAGCCGGATTTCCGGTGTTCGTCGCCGTCGTCGACGATCAGGTGGTCGGGTACGCCAGCTACGGGCCCTGGCGGCCGAAGTCCGGGTACCGGCACACCGCGGAGAACTCCGTGTACATCGCCGACGGGTTTCACCGGCGCGGCATCGCCTCGTTGCTGCTGGCCGAATTGATAGCGCACGCAAGCGAATCCGGGATTCACGCGCTGGTCGCTGGCATCGAGTCGAGCAATCACGGCTCGATCGCGCTGCACGAGCGGTTCGGGTTCCGGATAGTCGGCCAGTTGCCGGAGGTCGGGCGCAAATTCGACCGCTGGCTTGATCTGACGCTGATGCAGCTGCAGTTGTAGCCGAGTCCGGTGCACTCGTTGTCCATTCGTGTGCCCGCAGCCGCGGAATCATGCGCCCCGGCGGTCAACAATGGACGCCCAGTACAGCTGCCTCAGGTACGGATTACCCTGCAACTATGGCTTTCGCGCAGATCTCGGCCCGCTTCGACACCGAACCTATAAAGGTCGAGTGGCTCGGCGAAATCGACTACATGCGGGCCTGGGAACTGCAGCGCCAGATCGCCGACGAGCGCGCCGAAGGCCGCGGCAGCGACACCCTGCTGCTGCTCGAACACCCGTCGGTGTACACGGCCGGCCGACGTACCGCGCCCGAGGAACGCCCGATCGACGGCACTCCCGTGATCGATGTCGACCGCGGCGGCAAGATCACTTGGCACGGGCCCGGACAGCTGGTCGGCTATCCCATCGTGAAGCTGGCCGAGCCCGTCGACGTGGTGAAATACGTTCGGCGCCTAGAGGAAGCGCTCATCTCGGTGTGCACTGGCTACGGACTCGACTGCGGCCGGGTCGAGGGCCGGTCGGGCGTGTGGTTGCCAGCGTCGGATTGGCGGCCGGAGCGCAAGATCGCCGCGATCGGCGTGCGGGTCCAGCGCGGCGTCACTCTGCACGGCTTCGCGCTCAACTGCAATTCCAAGCTCGGCGCGTTCAACGCAATAGTGCCGTGCGGTATCGCGGACGCGGGCGTCACGTCGCTGACGGCCGAACTCGGCCGCGAGGTCACGGTCGCCGACGTCCTGGCCGCCACCACCAACGCGGTCTGTGCGGCGTTGAACGGCTCGCTGCCGGTTCAGCCACATGAGGTCAGGGCAGCGTCTGCGCTATGAGCAACCGGGCCGCACGCTCGGTGCGCTCGACGTCGCCGGTGATGAACCGGTCTTGCAACACCCCGCGTAAGCCCGAAATCAACAGGGTGGCAACCGCTTCCGGGTCATCGATGCCCTCGATCCGCCGCAGCGCCGCACTCAAGCTGGCCACGAAGGTCTCGATCGCCGCGTTCGCATATTGGGCGTAGGGACTGTTGGGCGCACACGCCGCGCCGAGCACCTGCAAAAGCACCTTCACGCTGGTGGCGCTGGTACCCGCCTGATTTTCCGCAGAGAATTCGATGAGTCGCTGGCGCAATCCCGCGGTGTCTGACACGTCGGCGAACACCGCGGCAATGTCCGGACGGTGCGAGGTCAGCGCCTGCACCAGCATCTCCTCCTTGGTGCCGAAGTAATAGATCAGCATCCGAGAACTCGTGCCGAGTGCGGCGGCGAGCGGCCGCAGGGACAGGTTGGCCAGACCGTGCTCGCTGATGTAGGTGACCACGTCGGCGAGCAGTTCGGCGCGTTTGGCGTGATCGAGCGTTCTGGCCACGAGCTTGACTGTAGCGGGTGTTACAGGTATTCCTGAAACGGTGACTGTAACGACCGCTTCAAGAATTGATCGCCGGGTGGTGGTCACCGGCTTCGCCGCGACGACATCGCTCGCCGACAATGCCGAGGACACCTGGGCGGCACTGCTCCGTGGCGAGACCGGGATCACTACTCTGACAGCCGATTTCATCGACCAGTTCGACCTCCCGGTGCGCATCGGCGGAAAGCTGGTCCGCCACCCGGGCGAGGATCTGACCCGCGTCGAGCAGCGCCGGCTGTCCTTCGTCGAGCAGATGGCGCTGGTTCTCGGCCGACAGGTCTGGTCGAACGCAGGCGCTCCAGAGGTCGATGGCGAACGACTCGCCGTGGCGATCGGCACCGGCCTGGGCGGCGGCGACGCGCTGGTCGCGGCGGTGGATGCGATGCGCCAAGGCGGGTACCGGCGGGTCTCCCCCATGGCCGTGCCGATGGTGATGCCCAACGGGCCGGCGGCCGCGGTCGGCGTCGAACTCGGCGCCAAGGCGGGCGTTTTCGCGCCGGTGTCGGCATGCTCATCGGGCTCGGAGGCCATCGCCCACGCGTGGCGGCTCATCTCCACCGGCGAGGCCGACGTGGTGGTCGCCGGCGGGGTGGAGGGCCACATCGACGCGGTGCCGATCGCGAGCTTCGCCATGATGCGGGCGATGAGTACCCGCAACGACGAGCCGGCCCGGGCGTCGCGTCCCTTCGACACCGACCGCGACGGCTTCGTTTTCGGCGAAGCGGGCGCACTGCTGGTTTTGGAAACCGAAAGCCACGCCCGCGCCCGCGGTGCCCGGATCCACGCTCGGATCCTCGGTGCGGGCATCACCTCTGACGCTTACAGCATGGTCCCGCCCGACCCGGAAGGCGTCGGCGCCGCCCGGGCGATGCGCAAGGCGATTCAGACGGCGGGCCTCACCGCGTCCGACATCACCCACGTCAATGCGCATGCCACCTCGACACCGATCGGCGACCTCGCCGAGGCCAGGGCGATCGCCGCGGTCACCCCGAATGCCGCTGTATACGCGCCCAAGTCGGCGCTCGGACACTCGATCGGGGCGGTCGGTGCGCTGGAGACGATTCTGACCGTCCTGACCGTTCGCGAGCAGACCGTGCCGCCGACGCTCAACCTCGACAACCAGGACCCGGCGATCAATCTCGACATCGTCAGCACGCCGAGGCAGCAAACGGTCGACTACGCGCTGAACAACTCCTTCGGATTCGGTGGGCACAACGTGGCGCTGGCGATCTCCCGGGCATGAGTAGCATCGAGTTGTGACTGCGGCCCCTGCACAACCCGACGGACGCAAGCTGCTGCGGATCGAGGCGCGCAACGCCGAAACCCCGATCGAGCGCAAGCCGAGCTGGATCCGTACGCGCGCCAAGATGGGCCCGGAATACACCGAACTCAAGGGGCTCGTAAAGCACGCAAGCCTGCACACCGTCTGCGAGGAGGCGGGCTGCCCCAACATCTACGAGTGCTGGGAAGACCGCGAGGCGACCTTCCTCATCGGCGGCGAACAGTGCACCCGTCGATGCGACTTCTGCCAGATCGACACCGGCAAGCCGGCCCCGCTCGACCGCGACGAGCCCAACCGGGTCGCCGAGAGCGTGCAGCACATGGGCCTGCGGTACTCGACCATCACGGGCGTGGCCCGCGACGACCTGGCCGACGGCGGAGCCTGGCTCTATGCAGAGACCGTGCGCGCCATCAAGCGGCTCAACCCCGCAACCGGCGTCGAGTTGCTCATCCCGGACTTCAACGCCCGCCCGGAGCAGCTCGCCGAGGTCTTCTCGTCACGACCAGAGGTGCTCGCACACAACTTGGAGACCGTGCCGCGGGTGTTCCGGCGCATTCGTCCGGCGTTTCGCTACGACCGCTCGCTCGAGGTGATCACCGCCGCCCGCGACGCCGGACTGGTGACCAAGTCGAATTTGATCCTCGGCATGGGCGAGACGCCCGACGAGGTCACGGCCGCGATGCGCGACTTGCACCACGCTGGCTGCGACCTACTGACCATCACCCAGTACCTGCGGCCGTCACCACGTCACCACCCGGTGGATCGCTGGGTGAAGCCGGAAGAATTCGTCGAGCACTCCCGCGTCGCGTCCGAACTCGGTTTCGCCGGCGTCATGGCCGGACCGCTGGTTCGCTCCTCGTACCGCGCCGGCCGGCTCTACGCGCAGGCGATGCTGCACCACGGACGCGAACTCCCGGAGCAGTTGCGCCACCTCGCTGCCGAGGGCACCGCCGCACAGGAGGCGAGTTCGGTGCTCGCCCGCATGGCTGCGCGGTAATGCCCGCGCGGTAATCGCACTATCCTTGCGGACATGGCTAAGGGGAACAGCGCGCAGTCCAAAGAGGCGAAGGCGGCGGCGAAAGCCGCCAAGAAGCAGGCCTCGCGGGACCGCCGCAAGCAGCTGTGGCAAGCGTTCAACATGCAGCGCAAGGAAGACAAGCTGCTGCTGCCCTTGATGATCGGCGCCCTTGTCGGCGCGATCGTCATCTTCCTGGTGCTCGGACTGATCTTCGACATGCTCACGTTCCTGCTGCCGATCGGCATCCTGCTCGGCATCCTGCTCGCGTTCGTCATCTTCGGTCGCCGGGTCCAGAGCAACGTCTTCGGCAAAGCGGAAGGCCAGCCCGGCGCCGCCGCCTGGGTGCTGGAAAACATGCAGGGCCCATGGCGGGTCACCAAGGCGGTCGCCGGCACCACCCAGATGGATGCAGTGCACCGGGTCATCGGCCGACCGGGTGTCATTCTCGTCGCCGAGGGCGCGCCGCAGCGCATCAAATCGCTGCTGGCGCAGGAGAAGAAGAAGACCGCGCGACTGGTCGGCGACACCCCTATTTACGACATTATCGTCGGCAACGACGAAGGCCAGATCCCGCTCAAAGGCCTTCAGAAGCACCTCACGAAACTGCCGCGCAACATCGACCAAAAGCGAATGGACTCGATCGAGTCGCGGCTGTCGGCGCTCGGCATCCGCGGCGGCCCCGCCATGCCCAAGGGCCCGATTCCGGCCGGCGCGAAGATGCGCAGCGTGCAGCGCACGATCAAGCGCCGCTAGCGACTGCGGACAACCGCGGTCCCCGTCGCCCGGTCCTGCATCCCGCGCCCGTCGTGGTCGGTGAAAAACACCGGAATCACCAGCGTTATCAACACGACTCGGGCCAAGGATCGACCGATACCGACGCGGGCGGGACCGGCGACACTCGCTACTTGCACTCCGGTGAAGTACTGCCCCGGCGTAAACGAGAACAACGCCACCGAGACGGCGCCAACGATCCCCCACACCAGCAATGGCACGAATGAACCGTGCCCGCTCATTACATCGGTCGCGCCGATCAGCAGCGCGATACCCAACGCCATGAACCAGTCGAGCGCGAGCGCGATCAACCGCCGACCGGTCGACGCGAGCGAACCGCGCCCGTTCTCCGGCAGACCCAGCAGCTCCCCCGGATACTTGTCGTCAGGCTGCGGGAGCGCCGCTGAAGGGCCAGAAAGCCAGGAACCGGTGATGCGTGCCATTACTCCACAATATGTCGGACGCGCCGCGTAAGTGCAGGCCGCCAACCACTTCGCCCGCGCGCAGTGGCAGGATAGGGGCCGCTCGCACGCGGCCGCGGCGGGCACGAAGTTGATACGTGTAACACTGCCGAAACACAGCCTTGACCACGGGGCAACACCGGATCCATACCGTCGGGCGCGACAACCCGCCGCTATCGACACTGGCTGGGCATTCGACACAGGTTGAGAAAGAACCGTTAGGAGCTAAAGCGTGGCGTTCAGCACGGCCGAAGAGGTCATCAAATACATCGCCGAGGAGGACGTCGAGTATGTCGATGTTCGGTTCAGCGACCTGCCGGGTGTGCAGCAGCACTTCTCCATCCCCGCCAAATCGTTCGACGACGACCTGATCGAGGCCGGTCTCGCGTTCGACGGTTCGTCGGTGCGCGGCTTCCAGTCGATCCACGAGTCGGACATGCTCCTGCTGCCGGACTTCACCACCGCCCAACTCGACCCGTTCCGCGCCGCGAAGACCCTGAACATCAACTGCTTCGTGCACGACCCGTTCACCCGCGAGGCCTACAGCCGCGACCCGCGTAACGTCGCCCGTAAGGCCGAGGAGTACCTGTTCAGCACGGGCATCGCCGACACCGCCTACTTCGGCCCCGAGGCCGAGTTCTACATCTTCGACTCGGTCCGCTACGAGTCGAACGTGAACGGCGCCTTCTACGAGATCGACTCGGTCTCGGGCTGGTGGAACACCGGCCGCGAGCGCAACGCCGACGGCACCCCGAACCGCGGCTACAAGGTCCGCCCGAAGGGCGGCTACTTCCCCGTCGCGCCGTACGACCACTACGTGGACCTGCGCGACAAGATCTCGACCAACCTGCAGAAGGCCGGCTTCGAGCTCGAGCGCGGCCACCACGAGGTCGGCACCGCCGGTCAGGCCGAGATCAACTACAAGTTCAACACCCTGCTTGCCGCTGCCGACGACCTGCAGCTGTTCAAGTACATCGTCAAGAACACCGCATGGGAGGAAGGCAAGACCGTCACCTTCATGCCCAAGCCGCTGTTCGGTGACAACGGCTCCGGCATGCACGTGCACCAGTCGCTGTGGAAGGACGGCCAGCCGTTGTTCCACGACGAGGCCGGCTACGCGGGCCTGTCGGACCTGGCGCGTCACTACATCGGCGGCATCCTGCACCACGCACCGTCGCTGCTGGCGTTCACCAACCCGACCGTCAACTCCTACCACCGTCTGGTTCCGGGTTACGAGGCGCCGATCAACCTGGTGTACTCGCAGCGCAACCGCTCGGCGGCGGTCCGCATCCCGATCACCGGCAACAACCCGAAGGCCAAGCGCCTCGAGTTCCGCGCCCCGGACTCCTCGGGTAACCCGTACCTCGCGTTCGCGGCCATGATGATGGCCGGCCTCGACGGCATCAAGCGCAAGATCGAGCCGCAGGCCCCCGTCGACAAGGACCTCTACGAGCTCCCGCCGGAGGAGGCCAAGGACATCCCGCAGGCCCCGACCAGCCTCGCGTCGGTCATCGACCGCCTCGAGCAGGACCACGACTACCTCACCGAGGGTGGCGTGTTCACCGAGGACCTGATCGAAACCTGGATCACCCTCAAGCGCGAGAACGAGATCGCGCCGGTGAACCTGCGTCCGCACCCGTACGAGTACGAGCTCTACTTCGACGTGTAAGTCGCTCGACAATCCAAAAGACGAGTCCACCCGTTCGGCAACCACTGCCGGGCGGGTGGACTCGTCTGCGTCTGGCCACAGACGGCCGTCAAGATGATGCGCGACTTCGCTTTGGGCCATGTCCCCTTGGTCCGCCGGACGGAGGGCACCACTCGATGCACCCCCGCCCGGCGAATCCTGGGCTATGGCTTTGTCAGATGTCGCCTGCTGCGTGCAAGCTGTTGTACGCCTGCACGCCGCTAGCGATTCCGACCGGAATACCGACCGCCGCACCGCCAACGATCGCGCCGATGCCGCCCATGACGGAAGCGCCGACGAGGCAGCCCAGCGGGGAGATCACCAGATCAGCTGGTCCGGTTGGTAGCGCCGCGAGCCCGGCGGTGACCGCTCCTATCGGGCAGCCGACCGCGAGGCCGGCCAGTCCGCCGCCCATGGCACCGACCCCGCTGGCCAGGCCGAACTGGGTTGCCGCGATTGCGAGGGCGCCGTTGTAGTCGGCGGCTGCATCGACGTTGTGACGCAATGGGTTTGGCGACTGGACCGGTGTAGCAGCGACCCTTGCCGCGACAGAACTCTCTGGTTGTGCCGCTGTCGACCAGTCTCCTGTTTGCGGCTGTCGGGGCAGCGGCGTACCAGCAACGAGATGGTCCTGGTTGTCGAGGATTTGGAACTGGCCACCGCGTGTGGTCAATGATCCGAATGCGGTCTGCAACAAGGCCGATTGGCTGGACACATCCGCGGTGTAGTGGACACCGGGAACTACCTCGACGCTAATCGAATTCGGCGGCGGCGTAGGTGCGGGACCGGTCTGTGCCGTGGCGGTTCCCGCTGCGGCGGAAGCGGTGACCGCGAGCGCTGCCGAGATCAGCGCCGCGTGGTGGAGGGTTTTCATTTCGATCCTTGCGGTCTTGTGGTCAGTGCTCGTGGACATGGGCGTGCGCAACGGTTTGTTCGTTGCCAGCCGGTTCGACTGCGGCCGCCACGTTGTGGTTGCGGAGGGCGCGATAGGCGTGGAAGTAGACGAAGAGCTGGCACCCCCACGTGGTCAGCGCAAGGATGTAGAAGGTGGTGCGGTAGTCGTCATCGGGGATCGGGAAGAAGTCGTACATCAGTGCGATGGCAGTGGCCGCAGCGGTAGCCAGTCCCGCGCCGATAGCCAGACCCTTGGCACCGATCTTCCAGAGCCGCCCTACGAAGTAGGCCAGGAACAGTGTCGTGAGCGCGTTGACAATGACGTAGAACGTGGCTGGACCGACGTGGAGTTCGTGGCCGCGGAACTGCTGTAGATAGAGTCCGGCCGCTGTCGCGAGCGCAAACACGCCGATGTCGACGGCCAAGGTCGGCTTGTACCGGTGTGTCACGCGCATCAGACCCATGACGAGAATCAAGGTGATGCCCACCGACCGTGAGAAAGCATCGAAGAAGTACGCGATGGAGTACAGGAAGCTACCCGGGTCGCCTCCAAGAAGTGACCAGGCCAAGAAATTCGAGCCGGACGTGGCGATGATGATCCACTCGAGGCCCAACAGGTAGTTGTTGTAACGGCGGATGAATTTCCATCCGTAGAAGAAGCCGGCGAAGATCATCCAGAGATCGGCCAGCATGAAGAGCATTTCCTTCATGATGTGTGGTTCCTTTGAGTTGGACCCCCGTGTGTTGAGCCGAGGGCCAAGCGATGGGGCGGTTTGTCGATGTGCTTTGGGAGGGATCGCTTTCCCGCAATGAGCTGGTTCAGGAGGCAACACCTCCGAGTCGCCGGCGCAGGCGAAGACGTGAAATCAGCACTGTCACCACCACGAGCAGAGCGAGTACTCCCGAGAGCTCGTAGCCGACGCCGTAGAGGCTCTTGGCCGCGACCTGCAGACTGCTGCCGGGCACCGTAACCAACGAGGCGCTCAGGTCGCCGCTGATCACGGCTGTGCCGAGGGCGAAACCTACGGCCATGAAGGTGCCGGCGACACCGGCTGCCATCCCGGCCTTCCCCTCGGGCACTGCCATCTGCACCATAGTGAAACCGGCTGCGTAGCCGATGCTGCATCCCAGACCCATGACCGCTGCGCCCACGAGGTATTGCCATGCCTGATCGTGCGCCGCGGCGAGCCACGCCAGCCCTGCTGCGCTGATGAGTGCCCCGGCGATGAAGACGGGCACACCGCGGCCGTTGGACACCGGACGATCGACGATGGCGCCGCCGATCACGAAGGTCACCGCGAAGGGAACCATGAGCCAGCCGGTCTTCAGCGCGCTGAGCCCGAGGCCGTAGGCGTCTACGGGACGCAGTTCGGCAGGAATGATCTGGGCGTAGGTGCTGAGCAGCAGCAGGAAGGCCGCATTCACCGCTGCGAACAGCGCGATGCACAGGCACGACGCAGTCACCAAAGGTGCCTTCATCATTGCGACGTCGAACACAGCCGAGGCCGATTTGCGCTCGACGCGCACCCAGGCGATGCCACCAACGATGCCGAGCACCAACGGAATCAGTGCGGCGGTGCCCCAGACGAGTCCCTGGGTGAGGGTGAGCAGGATCGCCGCGACCCACGCGATCATCCACACGGTGCCCACTGCGCCGACGCGACCGGCCCGCTCGGCGGGCGGGGCGTGCGGGATTGTGAGGTAGGAGGCAACGGTCGTGATTACGCCAACTGCGGTGAGGATGATGAAAAAGCTACGCAGCGAAAGGTGTTCGACGATGAAGCCGCCACCGATCATGCCGGCCACGATTCCGATGCCGGTGGCAATGACCAGGACTGCGACCCCTACCGTGATGCCGCTCTCGCCGAGATTGCGCCGCAGGAATCCGAGCGGAAGCAACTGCGCGGCGCAACCGAAGCCCATCACAATGCAGCCGATCAGCAAGGTCGCGTAGGAGTCACCGATGGCCGGTATGAGTGCGCCGACAGCCAGGAACGCCGAGGCCGCCACTGAGGCGTTTCGGTCGCCGTAGAGATCGGCCAGGCGCGGCAGCAGGATGAACCCTGCTCCCCCGCCCAGGGTCAGCGCCGTGTACAGCCACGTCGTTTGGGCGACCGTGGCGAGGCCGTACTGCGCCTGGATGACCGGCAGCAGCGGAGGGAGGACAAAGATGACTGCGTTGGTCAAGGTGACCAGCAGCGCGCCGACGCCGATGAGCGTCCCCTTGTCGGGTGCGGGACGGGCGTTGCCCGGGCGGGCGTGTGCGGCCCGCTGGTGGATCTCGGTCACGGTTCTTCTCCGGTTCCTGCTCAGACGTGGCTGGGGAGCCCGGCGCCGGTGGACGTGTAATCCGTACGGCTGAGCAGCTCCATGGGGTCGGACATTTGACCACCGACCTCGACCCAGCCGAGGTAGTGTTCCGCGGTCCAGTCGAGTGCTCGTTGGATCTCTTCGGGGAATGACCGGATCTGGTCGAGGGTGTAGGTGAGGAAGGGGTTCTCCTCGGGCCGCAGAAACGCGAGGTCGTAGCCCATCGACAGGCCGAAGCGGTACTGGTCGGACGTAATGTTCTGCCCGCCACCGTGGTAGGTGGAGCCAATCCAGATCACCGCGGAGCCGGCCTTCATTACTGTCGGGACCGCCTCCTCGAGGCGCGGCGCACGCTCGTCGTCCCAAAGGTGCGATCCTGGAATCACGAGGGTGCCGCCGTTGTCTGCGGTGAAGTCGCTGACCGCCACCATGATCTGCACTCGCGCTTCGCGCTGATAGGTGGGGTGTCGCCACAACCAGACGGAATCGTCGCGGTGGAGGGGTTGCGCGCCCTGTCCCGGTCCAATCTTGATGGCCATCGTCGCGCCGATATGCATACCTGCCGGGTTCGGTACCGGCTCTTCACCCATGAATACGTTGATCGGCTTGTTGAGGATGCGCTCGGCGATGCCCCGGTATAACGGGTTCAGCGCGATCGTCGCCATGTGCTCGGTGCGCGCGAACAGGCCGCTTGCGCGCTTGGTCTTGTTGCCGGCGAAGACCTCGTCGTAGCCGGTGTCGACCGCGTCCAGCACGGGATTCAGATCGTTCTCGAGGCCTTCGATGGTGGCCTCGTCGAAGAGTCCTTCGACGATTACGCCGCCGTCCCGCATGATCACCTCGACCGCGGCCTCTGCCGGTGTGTCGGGAGTGATTCGGGTGAGTTCGTTCTGCGTCATGACAGATCCGTTCTTTCTTTCTGAACTTGCTGGTCGTCCGAGTGGGCGCCGCTTGTGTGATCCGGCTCATATGCTAGTGCGAAGTTAGTCATCTGATCAAGGTGTTTGACTAAGAAAGATGACTAAGTTTCTCGCCGTGCCAAAGATGCGCGAGGCTGCTAGCCTTGGCTTGACTTAATCAATCGTCCAACTTTGTGGACGCTTGCACCGGGAGGACCTCGTGGCGCGGATCTCCGCCGCAGAACGGCGTCGGGACTTCATCAACGCCGCGGTCGATGTCATCGCGATTTATGGCATTGATGGCGCGACAACCCGGCGGATTGCCGAGCATGCCCAGGCGAACTTGGCGATGCTGCACTACTGCTACGACTCGAAGGAGGATCTGTTCGCCGACGTCTACAAGTTCGTCGCCGGCAGGTTCAGTGATGTCGTCAAAGACAGCGATCCACACACCACATTGGCTGACACAGCCGGTCAACTCTTGCGCGGAGTCATGCAGTGCTACCTCGAATCCGCCAACTTCACGGCTGCAACCCTGGAGCTGATCAGCTGGGCCCGGCGTCAGCACGAAGACCGCGGCATCGCGGTATATGACGAAGCCATAGAAACAGTGCGCGATGCGCTTCGAGGTGCCGCATCAGAGCAGCCGGTCGATCGGGAAACCATCGATCAGATCGCCTACATAATCGGCACCTTGTCCGACGGCTTCGCCCTGAGCTGGTTGACCTACGGGGATCGGTCCGCGGCAATGGCGCAGATGGACGTCGTCGCCTCGGTGCTCGAGAGTTGGCTCGCGGCTCGGCTCGGATCTGCGCCGGTAACGGTGTGACCTTTCCACGAGCGTGACGCGCTCGCGGAAAGGTCACAGTGCCGGATGGCAGGGGCGGGATGGTTCAGTCGAGGAAGAGATCGGGCGCAAGGTTGATACTCGGGTCACCGGCGCGATAGCTGTCGAGGTCGGTGATTCCGTGCGCGGCGAGCACCTCCTCGTCGAGGTAGAAATTGCCGGTCGCCTCCGCGGCGGGCGAGGTGAGGATCAGGTAGGCAGCGTCGGCGTAGATGTCCGGTGTGCGCGAGGCGTTGAGGACCGCGTCGCCGCCGAGGTGGTTGCGTACGGCAGCGGTGGCAATCATGGTTCGCGGCCACACGGAGTTGACGCCGATGCCGTCGTTCCTGAGCTCTTCGGCGAGGCCCAGGGTCGTCAGGCTCATGCCGTACTTCGCGATCGTGTACGCCAAGTGCGCGCCCGCCCAGCGGGGGTTGAGGTTCAGTGGCGGGGACAGGGTCAGGATGTGCGGGTTGTGACCCGCTTTTGCGGAGTCACGCAGAAAGGGAATAGATAGTTTCGACAGCAGGAAGCTGCCGCGGCAGTTGATGTCCTGCATGAGGTCGTATTTCTTCATCGCAATCGCCGCGGTCGGCGACAGGTCGATCGCGCTCGCGTTGTTGACGACAATGTCGATGCCGCCGAAGCGATCGACAGTGCTCGCCACGGCATCAGCGACAACGTCGTCGTCGCGGATGTCTCCGATGCACTTGAGAACTCGGCCACCAGCGGCTTCCAACTCTGCAGCAGCGGTGTGAATCGTGCCCGGCAGCCGCGGATGGGGTTGGTCGGTCTTGGCGATCAGGGTGATGTTCGCCCCGTCCGCAGCGGCGCGTAGGGCAATTGCAAGCCCGATCCCGCGACTGCCGCCCGACATGATTAGTGTTCTCCCGGCAAGCGGCCGGTCTGATGTCTCGGTCATGGGCCTTCCTTAGAAGTGAGTGGCTGGTTCAGAGCGGCAGGTCGGGCGAATCGACACCGACCACCCGATCGCCGCAGAAGACGCGTACCGATTCCGCTGGTCCGTGGCCGCCGATGCCGGCCGGTCCCCAGAAGCTCTGGGCTGAGTCATCACCGAGGTCGGCGATCTTGGCGCCGTTGACGCGCACCTCCCCCGCGACGATGCGGGACCCGACCTCGATGGCGCGATCGGTGTCGCCGCCGAACACATAGGCGTCCAGGCCCGACGGGTTGGCGTTGGCGATGCCAAGCGCCTCGTCCGTGGACTCCACGGCATGCAACGAGACGACCGGACCGAACAGCTCGGCCGTTGCGCGCATCGGGTCAGCGCCGACGGCGACGGTTGGCGACAGGAAGTAGCCGTGCAGGTCGGGCAGCGCGGCCGGCTGGTGGATGGCGGCGCCCAGCTGTCGCAGCTGCTCGATCCTGCCCTCGAGGGTGTGGAAGTGCGGCTCGTTGGAGATGGGGCCGATGTCGGCGCCTTCGTCGAGGGAGTGACCGACGACGAGCTTGGAGATCCGCTCTGTGAGCGCGTCGAGAAGGGGGCCAACCAGGCTGCTGGGGGCGAGGATCTTGCCGGGCCCCTCACACCATTGACCGTTGAGCTTGGTCATGCCGTCGAGGATGCCGTCCGCCGTGACGTCGATGTCGGCGTCGTCGAGCACGATCACCGGGTTGTTGCCGCCGAGTTCGAGTTGCAGGACTTTGAAGTCTTCGGCCGCGGCGCGCGCGATGGCGCGTCCGGCGCCGGGCCCGCCGGTGAAGGAAACGATCTTGATGCGCGGATCGGAGGTCAGGCGTGCACCAATGTCACCGGTGCCGTGCACCAATTGCAGTGCGCCGCTGGGCAGGCCCGCCTCGACGAAGCATTCGACGATGATCTGGGCGCTACCGGGCGCGTGCTCGGACGGCTTGAGGATGACCGGGCAACCCGCGGCGACCGCACTGGCGACCTTGGCGGCCGGGATGAAGCTGGGTCCGTTCCAGGGCGTGAGGATCGCGGCCGCGCCCCACGGCACCTTGTAGAGCCGGACATCACGACCGCCGGCGGCCAGCGCGGTGACGCGCGGGATGCTCACCAGGTCCGCGGCCGACGCCCGGATCCGCGCCGGCAGGAAGGCCGCGACCTTTCGGGTGACGGTGATGGGTGTGCCGCTGGTCAGCGAGTCCGTGCGTGCGATGTCCTCGGCACGGGCCTCGACATTGTCGGCGACCCGCTCGAGCATGTCGGCGCGTTCACGACGCGCGCGCTCGTCCCAGTGGCCGACGCTGTAGACACTCGCGGCGTGCTGTATCGCGCGTTCGAGGTCGCGCGCTGGTGCGGTGACGAGCCGGTGGATGGGCTGGCGGGTGTTGGGGTCGATGTTCCACGCGTCACCAACCGGTGTGCACTCGGTCCACTCGTCGCCAATGTAGTTCACCGGCTGGGGAATCGTGATCTCGTTGTGCGCCATGGCTTTTCCTCTGGGTATGTTCGTTGGTCAGGACTGCAGGTCGACGACGATGCGCGTTACGTCGCCGTTCTTCATTGCCCGGAAGCCCTCGTTGATCTCATCGAAGGGGATGACGTGGGTCACCATCTCGTCGAGGAGCAGACGTCCCTGCTGGTAGAGGCGCGCGAACTGGGCGATGTCCTCCCGCGCCTGGCCCGAGCCCATGTAGGAACCGATCAGGCGTTTTTCGTGGAAGAAGAAGTCGGTGGCCGGCACGCTGATCTCGGCGCCCGCCGGTGCGATGCCGACCAGGCACGCGGTTCCCGTCGGTCGCACGAGCGCCAGTGCTGTCGCGGCAGTGCGTGCCGACCCGACCGCCTCGAAGGCGTAGTCGACGCCGTCCCCAATTTGGTCATGGAGCTCTTGGACAATGTCGTCGGCCACGCCGTTGATCACGTGCGTGGCGCCATAGCCGCGGGCAGCCTTGAGTCGGTCGTCGTCGAGGTCGATGGCGACGATCGCCGAGGCTCCGGCGAGCCTGGCGCCCTGGATGATGGCCGACCCGACGCCGCCGCAGCCGATGACGGCGACGGTGCTGCCCGGCCGGACCTGAGCACCGCGGAAGACCGCACCGACACCGGTGATGATGCAGCAGGACAGCAGGCATCCCACGTGCAGGGGCACATCGTCGGGCAGCTTCACCAGCGAGTTCTGCCGCATCAGGATGTGTTGGGAGAAGGCGCCGATGTCACCGAGCCGGGCGATCGGCTTACCTGCCATGGTCTGGAATGCGGCACGTGGGCGGCGGCGCACCTCCTCGACCCGCTGGCACTGGGTCGACCGTCCTGCCTCGCAGTTCGTGCAGTTGCCGCAGGACGGAGTCAGCGCTCCCACCACTCGGTCGCCGGGACGTAAGTCGGACACCTGTGAGCCGACCGCCTCAACCACGCCAGCCACCTCGTGGCCGACCACGACGGGCAGGTCGGTGGGCACGGTGCCGGTCATGTAGTGCAGGTCGCTGTGGCACAGACCGACGTTGGTCACCTGGATCCGTACCTCGTGCGGCTCAGGGTCGTCGACGCGGATGGTGGTCAGTTCGAGCGGCTCGTTGATTGTGGTGAGAACTGCGGCTCGGGTGGTGATCATGTCGGTTCTTTTCTCTGTCGTTGCTGGTGATGTAAGTGCCGGCGGGATCTACGCGTCGGTGCCCCGGGTGGCCAGGAAGCCCTGGATCCCGGCGGTGAGCGCTCCGCTGTCCCAGGACGCTTGTGCGGCGGCGTCCTCGCGCGCGAAGGCTTGCTCGATCTCCTCAGGCAGGGGACGCAACAGCGCGAGGTGCAGCGCGGTGGTGTTCCCCTCGGGGGTCCACGCGAGGACTGTGTCGATGGCGCGGCCGACGAGAGCGTCGGGCTCGACCACTTCGTCGAGCAGACCTATCCGAAGGGCCTCCTCGGATCCGAGACGCGGGCAGCCGAGGACCATGCGCATCGCATGGTTTCCGACGAGGCGCCGCAGGAGAACGCTGGAGGCATTCGAGATCGTGATGCCGCGACCGTTCTCCGGCTGGTAGTACTCCGTCGCGGGGGTCCCGATCCGAGCGTCACAGCACAGGGTGATCTCAGAGGCTCCCCCGACCGCGAGGCCGTTGACGGCGGCAATGACCGGCACCCGGGTTTCCAGAACGGCGCGAGTGATGTCGTGGAAGGTCTCGAACGCCTCGCGGACTTCGGCGTCCGTCGACGGCGCGCTGTGGAGGTCTTCACCTGCCGAGAAGGCTCGGCCCCGGCCGGTGAGCACGATGCCGCGGACGCTCTCGCCGGTGCCGAGTTCGCGGATGACCGCTGCCAAGCGCCGGCGGGTGGCAACGTCGAGCGCGTTCAGTTTTTCGGGGCGGTTGAGAGTCAGGACTGCGACGCCTTGGACGACGCTGATGTCGAGGAAGTCCTGGCCATTGGTGTGCATCAACATCGGGTCTAGTTCCTTCGGGTGGCGAAATCGTAGGTGACGCCGGGCTTTTCAGCGGCACGGGCCTTGAGGGTGGGCTTGGATACTCGTTCGGAGGGGGTCCGGGGAAAGTCGACAACGAACTCGACGTAGCGGGGCACCTTGAAGCGGGCGAGCTCTTTCGCGGCGTTCCCGATGATCTGCTCGGCGGTCGCACGATCGGCCGATACACCGGCCGCGAGCTGGATGAAGGCTTTGACCTCCTCGCCGAGGATGTCGTCGGGTTCGGCGACCACGGCAGCTGCGACCACTCTCTCGTCTCGCTCGAGGGCGGCTTCGACCTCGGCGCAGGCGACGTTCTCGCCACCTCGGCGCACCATGTCCTTGATCCGCCCGACCAGCTGGATGCCCCCGTCGTCACGACGCACCACGAGGTCACCGGTGTGCAGCCAGCCGTCGCGCAGCACCTCGGCCGTGGCGTCGGGACGATTCCAGTAGCCGCTCATCATCGGCACTCCCGAAACGACTAGCTCGCCCGGCTCGCCGTCCGGGGCTTGCGCGCCGTCGGCACCGACGATGCGAATATCCTTGGTAGGGACCGGATTTCCGAGGCTCCCGCTGCCCACCGCCGCACAGTCGTCGAAGGAACTGAACAGGTCGACGCCGGACTCGGTCATCCCGTAGATCTCACGCCACGGGGCACCCCACCGCGCCTCGAGATGGGCGTGCAGTGCCGCCGGGATCCCGGAGCACAACACCATCCGCAGGTTGTTGTCACGGTCCTCCGCAGACGGCGGCTGCTTGAACAGCAACGTCGGCATCGATCCGAGGACGTAGAAGAACGTCACGCCGTGGCGGCGTACGTCGGACATGAAGGTCGACGCGGAGAAGCGAGGCAACACGACGAGCGGGGCACCGACCGTCAGCGCGAGCGCGGTGTTCCACTGCGGATCCATGTAGGAATAGGGCTGCGAGGTCAGGATGACGTCGTCGGGGCCGAGGCCCGTCGCCCCGGCGCAGATCCAGCCGAGCCGCACCCAGTAGTCGTGGGAGAGCATGCAGGCCTTCGGGAATCCTGTTGTGCCCGAGGTGTATTGCAGATTCGCCAGCGTGTCGGCGCGGACCGGCACTCTCGGCGCCGTCGCTGGGAAGGGTGCAGACCCGTCGTCGGCGACGTCGACCACACGGAGATGGGCGAGCTCGTTCTCGGCTGACCGCACGTCGGCGACAAGATCGCATCGCTCGGAGTCGGTGAACACCACTCGTGCACCGGAATCGCGGAGGACGAAGGCGAGGTCGGCGCGCCGGTAGGAGCAGTTGATCGGGACCACGACCGCCCCTGCCTTCAGCGCGGCGAGCCAGGCCACCGGCCAGTGGACGATGTTGGGCAGCATGATCGCGACCCGGTCCCCCGGCCGAACGCCGTCGACCTCGATCAGCCGGTGAGCCAGCCGCGATGTCCAGGAATCGATCTCGCCGAAGCTGAAGGACCGTTCGCCGAACCGCAGGAATTCCTGATCCCCGCGTCCTGCGACCGCTGGGACAACAGCTCGGTCAGCGTCGCGATGGCCGGATCAGCACCCATCTTTTCGGGCAGCACGACCGGGCGGGAACGCGAACCGCTGCGCCCGACGTGCTCGGCTGTCACGTTCGTGCTCACGACAGGCTCCTCTGCAAGTCGGGACCGCAGCGGTCCGCCAGTCGCTCCGCGGCCGCCCGAACGATCCATGCCATCGTCGGGTCGGCGCTGACCATCCACTCCGGATGCCACTGGACTCCGAGCGCTGGGCCTCCAGGAAGCTCGATCGACTCGATCACGCCGTCACCGGTTCGCCCGGTCACGACCAGGCCGGCACCGCAGCGGTCGACAGCCTGGTGATGCCACGAGTTCGTCGTCGCGTGCTCGCCGAACAGTTCGGCGGCGATCGAGCCCTTCTCGAAAGACACCAGGTGGTCAGCCGCGCCGTCGGTCGGGGCGGCCAGCGACGACAGGTGGCTCACCTGACCGGAGGGCAGATCGGCGACGAGGGTTCCGCCGAGCGCAACGTTGAGCACTTGCATGCCGCGGCACACGCCAAGCACGGGGATTCCCCGCTCCAGTGCAGCTCGGACGAGCGCAACCTCGTATTCGTCACGAGCGACGTCATGAGCCATCGGGTCCAGGCGCGGGTCGACATCGCCAACCCCGGACGGGTCGCCGCCCCAGCACGCCGGGTGCACGTCCTGCCCGCCGCTGATCACGACGCCGGACAGCCACCGGCAAACCTCCACCGCGTCGGCGTCGTACGGCAGGTGGACCGGCACTCCACCGGCTTGCGCGATCCGAGTCGCGAAGTCCGACATGAAGCTGTCGATACACCGGTCGCCGTACCGCTGGTCTGCCCCCTTGATCAGCGAGAGCCGGTACCGCCGTCCAGTGATACCGATCAGTGGTCGCTCGGCTCGGGCCTCCTCGTGCGCGGTCATGGCAGCTCGAAGTAGCGAGCCGACTCCCATTCCGAAAGTTCGGCGAACGGGTCACCGCCGGCTGTGTGGAACTGCATCCATTCCCACTTGCGGGAGGCGAGCCAGCAGTCGACGAACTCGTCGCCGAGCAACTCGCGCAGGATTGGATCGGCGTCCAGGGCAGCCGCAGCCTTGCTGATGGTGTTCGGGATGCGCTCGATACCGAGTCCGGGCGGCAGGCACCACGCCATGTCGGAAACCGGCTCTGGCGGGTCGATCTTGTGCTCGATGCCGGCGATGACACCGGCCAGGACCCCGGCGAGCGCGAGGTAGAGGTTCGCATCCGAGCCGGGCAGGCGGTACTCGAGGCGAGAGTACTTAGGGTGTCCGCATACCGCACGCACCGCCGTGGTCTTGTTGCTGATCCCCCAGCTGATCGTCACCGGCGGGCCACTGAGGTCGACCAACCGCCGGTAGGAGGTGATCTGCAGCAGCACAATCGAGCTGTTCCCCTCCATCGTGGCCAGCAGCCCGCCGATGGCGTGCAGCATCGTCTCCGACGGACCGTCCTCGGCGTAGAAGGCATTGGCGCCGTCGCGCTGCAAGGAAAGGTTGATGTGGGACGACTGACCGTAGCCGGCGGTGGGCTTGGCCATGAAGGTCACGCAGTGCCCCAGTTCGAAGGCGACCTCGCGCATGATCTGGCGGGTCCGCGCCCAGGAGTCACCGACCTTGATGGGGTCGGCGGGCGCAAGGTTGATCTCGATTTGACCGGCCGCGTCCTCGTCGCTCCACGCCTCCCATTCGATGCCCACCTCGCTGAGGCGCTCGGCAACTGCGTTCATGTAGGCGATCCAGTCGTTTGATTTGGCGAGGTGGTACGCCGTTCCGGCGTTGCCGCCGAGGGGGGTGAGGTCGCGGTAACCGCGGGCGCGCGCTTCGTGGATCGACTCCTCGAAGACGGTTGCCTCGATCTCGACCGCGACGGTCGCGGTGTATCCCTGCTCCGCCAGGCGGTCGATCATCTTCCGCACGAGGTTGCGTGGGCAGATCGGGACCGGCGTGCCGTCCTTGAGCCAGTAGTCGCCGATCACCGAATTCAGGCCGGGCTGCCACTCGACCAGCGTCGACATGTCGGGGCGCAGGTAGACGTCGTCGAGATGTCCGCGCCAGGCCGGGTATGCGGAGCCGAAGGCGGGAAGGTTGCCCAGATCCAGGCCGAACAGCAGGTCCGCGAAGGCGAACCCGGCATCCTTGCCAGCGGCGAACTTCTCGGGCGAGACATGCTTGCCGAGGAAGCAGCCCTCGTGGTTCGTCGCCTCGAGCCGCACGGCGCGCGGGTGGGAGTCTTGCCGTGCAGCGCCCGCAACGGTGGTGGTGAGCTCAGACATCGTAACGAACCTTCCAGGAAGCGCCGGTCATCGCCGACAGTTGGGAAAGGGTGCCTTGGATTCCCAGAGCACCGGAGAACAGGACTGCGATGAGGTCGTCGGCGCCCGAGAACACTCCGGCGAGCGTTTCGGGAGTTCCGGCCATCAGATACTGGGTGGGTCCCTCGCCGAGCACGACCTGCTCGAGGCCTTCCGGCCCCTCGGTGACCGCGATCAGCACGTCAGGGACTCCGGGCAAGCAACGGGTTGCCGCCCAGAAGCTCTCGGCGGCCGCACGCCACTGCGGCACCGGCGGAGTGAGCGCCCGCAACACACCGGCGGCCAGGTCGGCGTCGCCCGAGGGATCCGCGGTCGGCGCGAAGCGCGCATTCAGGTCGACGGTGATGTCCGCGTCCGGCTCGACCAGCACGCCACCGGACACGTCGATGCCGGTCTCTCCGAAGCTGATCGTGGCGGCCTGAGGTGTGTCATGTGAGCGGAGCGCGACAATGCCGGTCGACCTCGTCAGGGCGTCGAGGGCGTGCCCGGATCGCGCCGAGTCGCGCAGCGTGCGGCCAATCAGTCGGACGATGGGACTCGCATCGTCCTCGATCCTGACGTCGACCGCTGCGACACCCGCAGAGATCGACGGGGGCGCCGTCATGGTTTCGGTCATCTTTGGGTCCTTTCGACTTTCGACAGCTCGCGCGACACGTTCCCGCGCCGTTTCGAGTAGTTTTCTGCGTAACTTAGTCAAATGACTCAAACGCATGACTATGATAGTGCGGCATGGATCACACACTGTCAACACCGAATGCGGCACCTTCTCCAGCAGGCCTCTCGCGAACGACCGAGCCAGTGCCGCAATGCTGGGGGCGCCTCGACCCCGACGTGCTGCCCGTCGCCCAGGCGATTGCGGAAGTGTTGACGACACCCGTCCGCGAGCTCGGGGCCGAGGCCGCTCGACAACTTTTAGCGACCGCGCCGTCCGAGCCGGCGTTGACGCCCCTGGATCGAGTCGAGGAGTTGACCGTGCCCACCCGCGCCGGACACCTCCGCGCGCGCCACTACCACTCGCCCTGCGCGTCGGCGCCGCGCCCGGCGCTGTTGTATCTGCATGGCGGCGGGTTCGTCCTGGGAACCCTGGACGGAGTAGACGAAGTGTGCCGCGCCATCGCCGCGCGATCGGGGTGGGACGTGCTGTCCCTGGAATACCGACTCGCTCCCGAGCACCCCTACCCAGCCGCCCTGCACGATGCGCTCGACACACTGGCTTGGCTACGCACGTCGGGATCCAGTCTGGGGGTCGATCCGGACATCATCTCGGTCGGCGGCGACTCCGCAGGTGGCAACCTTGCCGCCGCACTGTGCCTCTACCTCCGCGATCACCACCTGCCCGAACCGGTGTCCCAGGTGCTCGTCTACCCTGCGGTCGACGACACGTTCACCGCAGCGTCCTGGTCCGAGTTCGCCAAAGCACCGCTGCTCAGCGCCGCCGATGCGCGCTGGTTCTGGGAGCAGTACGTAGCCACCGATCGGGACGGCAGCGCCGATCACTACACAGCCCCCATGAGGGCTGCGTCGCTGCGCGGGTTGCCGCCGACCCTGGTCCTGACCGCCGAGGTCGACCCTTTGCGTGACGACGCCGAGGCCTTCGCCGAACGCCTGCGGCGCCACGGCGTTTCGGTTACGGCCATTCGCTATTCGGGCGTGTTTCACGGCTTCTTCACCGAGCTCGGCATCATCCACAAGGCCGAGACAGCGATAGACGACGTCGCCCGGCATCTCCAGGATGTCGCTTCCCGCATGACGACGACTCCGAATTCTTCGTGCACGGGCATTGACGAAGGTCACATCAGCAAGTAACTTTCTTAGTCATCCGACTCAGTCGATTGACTACTTTAGAAGGCAGAGAGCATGACTGACACCGCGACACCCCGCACACCCGTCGTCGACGTCCTGTGCGTAGGCGCCGGCTTCTCCGGCCTCTACGCCGCGTACAAGGCGCGCGAGCACGGTTGGACGTTCGCCGGTTTCGAGAAGGCCCCCGACGTCGGCGGAACCTGGTTCTGGAACACCTATCCCGGGGCCAGGTGCGACGTCGAGAGCATCTATTACTCCTACTCGTTCGACGAAGAACTACAGAAGGAGTGGACGTGGAGCGAGCGCTTCGCGCCGCAGGCCGAGATCCTGAGCTATATCAACCACGTCGCCGACCGCTTCGACCTTCGTCGACACTTCCAGTTCGACACCAAGGTCACTGAAGCAAACTGGCTTCCCGATGAGCACCTGTGGGAGCTGACTCTCGACTCCGGCGCCAAGCGCCGCGGCCGCTACCTGCTGGCGGGATCGGGCGGACTGTCGACGCCAAAAGACGTCGATGTGCCCGGCCTGCAGAACTTCAGCGGACTGGTTGTCTCGACGAGCCGGTGGAACATCTCCCTCGACGACCTCGCCGGTAAGCGCGTGGCGGTGATCGGTACCGGATCCTCTGGGGTGCAATGCATTCCGCTGATCGCCAAGGTCGCCGAGCACCTGACGGTCTTCCAGCGGACCCCCAACTACGTCTTTCCCGCGCGTAACGCCCCGATGGCGCCGGAGGTCGTGGACGAAATCAAGAGCAAGTATCCCGATATCCGCCAGGAGTGCCGCTACTCCCCCGGTGGCATCCCGGACCGCCCGGTAACCGACAAGGCATTCGACGTATCCGACGAGGAACGCCAGCGGCGCTACGAAGCGGCGTATGAGCGCAGCGGCTTCCTGGGTGTTGGAGCGGAGTTCGCCGACCTGCTCTTCGACCTCGAGGCAAACAAAACCGCCGCAGACTTCTTCCGCGGCAAGATCCACGAAATCGTCCGGGACCAGAAGACCGCAACGCTGCTCGAGCCGCAGTTCCCCCTCGGTGCGAAGCGCAGCTGCTTCGGCACCGATTACTACGAGACCTTCAACCGTCCCAACGTCTCTCTCGTCTCGCTGCGCGACGACCCCCTCACCACGATGACCGCAGGCTCCATCGTCACCGAGCACAGCGAGCATGAGGTGGATGCCATCGTGCTGGCGATCGGTTTCGATGCCTTCACCGGACCACTGTTCGGGCTCAACGTCACGACGCCCGATTCCGGCCGACTGCAGGATGCATGGAGCGACGGCGTACGCACCTACTTGGGCATGATGACCGCCGGGTTCCCTAACTTCTTCATGATCGCGGGCCCACAGAGTCCGGCGCTCGCGAGCAACGTCGTCATGACCATCGAGCAGTCGGTCGACTGGATTACCGACCTGATCGCCATCGCCAGGGCGAAGGGCATCGAGGTAGTCGAAGCCACCGTCGAGGGCCAAAACGACTGGGTGAACATCACCGAGCTCACCGTCAACCAGACGCTCTACGCCACCACCGACTCCTGGTACCGCGGATCCAACGTGGCCGGCAAGCCGTCCACCTTCATGGGGTACGTCGGGGGCGTCGGCCACTATCGTCGGATCTGCGAGGAGATCGCACGTCGCGGCTATCCCGGCGTTGCCCTCGATGGACGGTCCGTCGCCGCGGGTATCGGGCGAATCGACGAAGAGGTCGCAGAGGCGACACCCGCGACGGCGTCGGAGGAGGTGCACGCGGAGGTCGCCACCGTCGTGGGCGGATGAAAGTCGTCCATCAGCGCTATGTCGCGTACTCCGACGCCCACTATGCCGGCAACCTCGTCGACGGCGCGTACAGCCTGAAGCTGTTCGGCGACGCCGGAACACACCTCGCGATCCTCGGCGACGGCCACGAAAGCCTGTTCGCCGGGTACTCCTCCGTCGAATTTCTGGCTCCGATTCGGGGCGGAGACGTGATCGAGATCGAGGCGCGCCTCGCACACAAGGGCACCCGCAGTCGAACGGTCGATTTCGAGCTACGCATCATCTGCCGCTCCCTCGACGAGACCGGGCGGGCAGAGGTTCTCGCCGAACCAATCATCGCCACCCGCGCCCAAGGGACCGGGGTCATTCCTGCCAATTGTTGATGGCCACGACGCCCGCCGCGCACCGGTCGACACTTCCCGGTGTGCGGCGGTTTCCAACCCGGCGCCTGCGCCACGCAAGCAACAGGATGCTACGAGCCGCTACACTATGTAACACCGGAGGTGATTTCCGATGTCTACAGGTGACAGAGTCACCCGCGTTGCTGCAGACCTATTGGCAGCCGCGGCCGTGGAGGGCCCTAAGGAGTCTCGGTCAGCCAAGCAGCAACTCGACTACTGGGCGCGCGTTGGACGTGCAGTGACGAGCCAGCATTCCGTGGCGCATCGCCGTGTCGAAGCGGCCCTTCGTGGTGACCTGCCCATGAGTGAGCTCAGCGACGCCGAAGGTGTGGTGTTCAACGCGGAGACGAACACCCGTATCGGCCTTCGCCTTTCGGCAACGCACTTCGGTCGCCGCCTGGCCGCTGAGGGCGTCAGCACTGTTGCGCTCAACGACGACGGGCAGCTCATCGAATACCGTCCGGATGGCACGGCCCGCGAGCTTTCGTGATCCGGCTGGACTTGGTTGTCGGCCCTAACGGCGCTGGTAAGTCGACGTTCATCCGGTTTGTGCTCCAGCCTGAGCTGCCCCAGTCGGTGTTCGTCAACGCGGACGAGATCGCCACGCTGCACTGGCCGGATGCTGCGGAATCGCACGCCTATGAGGCGGCCGAGATTGCCGCGCGGACTCGTGCTGCCCTCATCGCCGCCCGACGGCCCTTCATCGCGGAGACAGTGTTCTCGCATCCGTCCAAGCTCGATCTGGTTCGCGCGGCGCAGTCCGTGGGTTACACGGTGTTCTTGCATGTGGTGTTAGTCCCGGTCGAGCTCAGTGTCGCGCGCGTCAGGTATCGCGTGGCGGCCGGCGGGCATAGCGTGCCGGAGGACAAGATCCGTGGTCGGCATGCGCGCTTGTTCGCCAATGTCGCCGAGGCAATCGCACTCGCGGACGAGGCGTTCGTCTACGACAACTCGGAGCTGGCAGGCCCGCGGCTGCTGGCGTCGTTCGCCGCGGGCGAGGCAGTGGGTCCGGTTTCGTATCCGGATTGGGTGCCGGCGGGATTCAGCAGCAGATGAATGTTTGCATCGATCCAGATGGCACGCGCGGACCGCACTCACTATCGAGGGCGGTACACGTCGGACCGGCTGAACACCCCCACCACGGTGACAGATCTCAGTGAGTCATCAATTCGATAGACAACCCGGTAGGTGCCGCGTCGCACACTGTGGCGGTCACCGGCCCACGTCCACTACTCGGCTGCTTCTGGTCGCGCTTGAACAACCTCCGAGATGTCACAGCTTCGGACCCGGCGGTGTCTACATGCGGACACCAACCCACAAGGAGCAGCAGTCATGAGCAACACTCGAATCCCCAAGGCGGAGATCACGGGTATTTTCGGCGCCCTCGCGAAGAGCTACAGCAGGCGAGTGCTCGGCCGGGTCCCAGAACCGCTGGGTGTGTATTGGCACAACCGCCCTGTGCTGAAGACGGTGATGGGGGTCGGCGCGAAAATCCAGAAATGGGACGCGTGCGACGAATCGCTGAAGTCCTTTGCACACATGGCGGTCGCGTCGATGATCGGTTGTAGTTGGTGCCTGGACTTCGGTTACTTCCAAGCATTCAATGAGCATCTGGACATGAACAAGGCACGTGAGGTGCCGCGCTGGCGCGAATCGAACGCATTCACGCAGCGGGAGCGGGATGTGATGGAGTACGCGGAGGCGATGACCACGACGCCGCCCACCGTGGACGACGATATGGTCGCCAATCTGTTGGCCCAACTTGGGGAGGCAGCGATGGTGGAGCTGACCGCGTTCATCGCGGTCGCGAACATGAACGCCCGCGGCAACGTCGCGCTCGGCATCGAGTCCGAGGGCTACGCGCAGTCCTGCGACCTTAAGCCGTTGGCCGAGCGCTCCACGCAGTCGCTGGGGTGAGCGTGGACCCGTTCGTCACCCATCGCAGCCTGCTTTTCACCGTCGCCTATGAGTTGCTCGGGTCAGCCGCAGACGCCGAGGACGCTGTCCAGGAGGCGTACCTGCGGTGGGACGGTCTCGGACCGCGCGGTCGGGCCGAAGTCATCGATCCGCGTGCGTACCTAGTGCGGGTCGTCAGCCGGCAAGCCCTGAATCGGCTACGCACGTTGGCGCGACGCAAAGAGGACTACGTCGGAGAGTGGCTACCATCGCCGGTGCTGACCACCCCCGACGTAGCCGAGGATGTCGAACTGGCCGAAAGCGTGTCTCTAGCGATGCTGACCGTGTTGGAAACGCTCACTCCCACCGAACGCGCCGTGTTCGTCCTGCGTGAGGTCTTCGACCTGCCGTTCGATGAGATCGCGGCCGCCACCGGCAAGACGTCGGCGGCGGTACGACAGCTCGCGCATCGAGCCCGGTCGCATGTGGCTGCGCGACGACCGCGGGTTGAAGTCGACCAGACCGAGCAACGGCTGGTGGTCTCGCGCTTCGTCCGCGCGTTGGAGACCGGCGACATCCAGGGCTTGATGGATGCCTTGGCACCGGATGCGGTGCTGATCGCCGACGGTGGCGGCGTGGTCTCGGCTGCCCGGGTTCCCGTGTCGGGAGCGAAGAAGATCGTCAACCTGCTGCGGGGATTTCCGCGCCTTGCACCGGACGCCGTTATCGAGTCGGCGCTGGTCAATGGAGCACCCGGGCTGCGGGTATTAATAGGGGGCGCCGTGGACACAGTCATCGGGTTCGCATTCGACGATGGCCGGATCCGGCAGATCTTCGCGGTGCGTAATCCGGATAAGCTCACCCATCTGTCGCAGGGCGCCGCCCTGAGGCGCTGAAAGGCTATCCGACCCGCCCCTTCTCCCGGCGCGACCGCCCACGCGCGCTAAAGGCCGCATTGGCGTCGATGAAACCTAGTGCGGTGAGAAGGACGGTCAGGATGCACGCCAGCACAACTCCGTAGCCCGGTCTACCGTCGCCGGAACTGACGTCGAGAGCTTCGCTGAGACTTTCGCGAATATGGACGGCATAGAACAGGCACATCGCTGCACCGATCGCCCCAAGAACGGTCACAACGATTGCCGCCTCGAGGCGCGCGGGTGACCACAAATAGAACGCGCCGGCGACAACGATCAGGACGGCGATGACGAGCACCCACCATCCGAGGTGGTTCATCATCGGATTGAGGTAGTCGGCGACGTGATGCTCTAACGACGCATCACCGTCGCCGACACTCACCGTGACGGTTCCCGTCCCGGAGACCGAAGCGGTCATGATGGCTTGCGGGCCGCCAATGGCGACGTGGCCCCATGGGAGAAATACCGAGATCAACAGTAAGAGCCCGCCACCGATCATGGTCAGTCCCAGAACCCGCTGCTGGCGTGGGCGCGCCCTGCTGTCGGCGGAGGTGTCGCGATCGGACTCGGAACGTGGCGTTGCCATATCCCCATTGTCTGCTTCGGCGAGGACTCCGACAACGATCCCTACCGCAGGTCCCGCTAGAAGACGAATCGCAGAATTCGCTGGGTGATGGCGTTGTAGGGCGGATACAGCAGGCGCGGATCCGGGCGGACGGCGCGGTTGAGGTGCGCCTTGCGGTGGCTGAAGGTTTCGAATCCCCATTTGCCGTGGTAGGCGCCCATGCCGCTGTTGCCGACGCCACCGAAGGGCAGCTCGGGAACGAGGACATGCATGGCGACATGGTTGGCGACCACAGCGCCAGCACTCACGGTTTTGCGGAACCTCCGTTGCAGCGCCTTGGACCCGCTGAATATATAGGCGGCCAAAGGCTTCGGTCCGCTGGTGATGTGCGCGAGGGCGGCGTCGACTGATTCGACGGTCACCACGGGCAGTATTGGCCCGAATATCTCCTCCTGCATGACTTTTGCGTCGAGATTCGGGTCGACGACGACGGTGAGGTCGACCTTGCGCTGGTCAGGTTCCGCGCCGCCGCCGAGGAGAACTTCGCCACCGTGGTTGTCGAGCAGGTCTGCGAGGCGTTGAGCGTGCCGACTGCTGACGATCGGAAGTTGGCGTCCGCCATCTCGATTCGGGCTTAGGTCGCGGAAGGCGTCGGCGAGCTTGGGCAAGAACGCTTCCCGCACGCTCGCGTCGACGAGCAGGTAGTCGGGCGCGATGCAGGTCTGGCCGGAGTTGAGCAGCTTGGTCCAGGCGATGCGTCGGGCGGCGACATCAAGGTCGGCGTCGGCGGCCACGAAGACGGGGCATTTGCCGCCGAGTTCCAACGTGACCGGAGTGAGGTGCGGAGCGGCCGCGGCCATGACGGCCTTGCCCACCTCGGGTCCGCCGGTGAAGAAGGCGTGGTCGAGCCCCTGGGCCAGGATGTCCTGGGTCACCTCTGCGCCGCCTTCGAGCACGGTGATTGCGTCGGTGTCGAGGTAGCGCGTGACCAGGTCGGCGAGCACGGCTGCCGTCGCCGGCGCATGCTCGGACGGTTTGAGCACGGCGCAGTTGCCGGCCGCGATGGCCGCCACGAGCGGCCCGATCGTGAGATACACCGGGTAGTTCCACGGCCCGATCACCAAGACGACCCCGAGCGGTTCGTAGTCGTACCAGGCGCGGCCCGGGAACTGGGACAGCGGAACACCGACTCTTTGCGGTTTCATCCATTGGCGCAGGTGCTTTCGCGCAAACTTGGCCTCCGCCAGCGGCGGCGCAATGTCCCCGAGAAAGGTGTCGTTGGCGGGGCGCCCGAGGTCGCTTGCGAGGGCGGCGGCGATGGCCGGTTCGCCGTCGGTCAGCATTGTCTCGATGGCCTTGAGCTGATCGAGGCGCCACTGCACGCTTCTCGTTCGTCCGGTGGCAAATGTGGCGCGCAGGCGGCGCACCTCTTGTGCGGCGGTCGAATTCACCGCTTTCTCTTGTACTGCGGTCATGACTTGCTGATCCTGTCGGTGTAGGCGGCGCGGGCGGCCGGGTCGAAGTCGAGAAAGGTGTTGTAGGCGCCGAGCTTTCGGCTGACGAAGTCGCGCAGCCTGCGGCCGAGCAGCGGCTGGGTGGTCAGGACCGTCCCGACGATCTTGGGCACGTAGACGTCCGCTTTCGGTTTGGCCACCGCGTCGGCGATGGCGTGCGCGACGTCGGCGGGTTCGACCACTGGGATGAGCTTGGTGGCGGTGGTTCCGGCGATCAGCTCGGTGTTGGTGAAATGCGGGAGTACGCAGGTGAATTGCACTCCGGTGCCAGCGTGTTCGACGCGCGCAGTTTCGGTGAGTGCGACGACAGCGGACTTGGTGCCGCAGTATGTGATTCCGCCGGGCACCGGCGTCTTGCCTGCAGTGGAGGCAACATTGACGACATGACCTGCCCCGCGTGCGACCATTGCCGGCAGGGCGAGGTGCATGCCGTGGATGCAGCCGAGGACGTTGATTTCGACCGCGCGGCGATGTGTCTGTGCCGATTGATCGAGGAACCGGCCGATCGGCATGATCCCGGCATTGTTGATCAGTACATCCAAAGGTCCTGCACTGGTGGCATTGTCGAGGAACGCCGCGAAGGAGGCGTAGTCGGCGACATCGACGGCATACGCCTCGACGCCGGGTCCGACCGAGGCCGCCGCAGCAGCCGCCGCCTCGGCGTCGAGGTCGCCGATGATCACGGTGGCGCCGCGGCCATGAAGTTCGCTGGCCGTGGCCAGTCCGATGCCCCGGGCGGCTCCGGTGATGGCAATGCGGCGTCCGCGCAACGATGTGGTGCTCATGAATGCCTCCTGGCGCTAGTGGTGATCTGGCCGAGAACGTCGAGTTCGGCGCGAATGTCGGCCACGATGTCGGTGCCGTCGGGAAGCCGGCGCGGATCGGTGGTGACCGAGAAGGTCAATGCGCCGTTGTAACTGACGACGGCGATCGTCAGTGCGTGTTTGCGAGTGAGCGGGGTAGATCCCAGGATCAGCCGGAGCGGGCGGCCGAGAAAGTAGACCGCCACGGGCGGTCCGGGCACGTTGGTCACGGTGAGGTTGAACATGCCGGCGTTGAACTGAAGGGCTCGATTCATCAGCGCGGCAAGGGGTTGCGGCGCGTACCTTCCAAGTTCCAGCAGTGCGGCGGTGTCGTCGGCCTGGCTTGTGGTGGTGGCGCGCTTGACCGCTTCGGCGACCTTGCCGATGCGGGCATGGGGGTCGGATTCGCCGACCGGCAGCCCTGGATAGGTCATGGCGATCTGGTTGCCGTGGGTGCCGCGCGCGTGCTCGGGACGGCGGTTGACGGGAACGAACGCGTGCAGATGATCGACGAGTTCCCCGTGGCGGGATAGGTAGCGGCGCATGGCTCCGGTCACGACGGCCAGCACGATGGTGTTCACCGTGGCGCCGTATGCGTGCCGGATGTCGTGGATGTCTCGCAGTGGCACGGTGACGTACTCGGTGCGCCGGGTGGGTCCGCAGACTTCCGAGTTGAACGGAGTGTCGGGAGCCTGCCGGATCAACCGTCCGATGCGGCGTAACCGGCCGATTACCTCCCAATCAGCTTTGGGCAGTTGCGGATTAACGCCAGAAATCTGCCACCACTTCTTGGGCGGACAGGGCGCCCAGGGCTGCGGCTGTGGCAATGCTCGCGCCGGCTCGGGTGAGCAGAGCGTTGCGAAGATGTCCATGATCGACAGGCCGTCGACCATGCAGTGGTGCACCTTCAACGCCACGGCAAACCCGCCATCGGCAAGTCCCTCGACCAGTGTCATCTCCCACAGCGGCCGCTGTAGATCCAGCGGGTCGGCGCTCATGTGGTCGATAAGGCCGGTGATCTCCGCGTGGCCGCCTGGGCTCGGCAGGCTGACGCGGTGTAGGTGGTAGTCGAGATCGAATGCGTCGTCGTCGACCCAGGCCGGGCGCAGGACGCCGAAGGCGGTGTGGTGCAGGCGGTGCCGAAAGTGCGGCAGCGCCGGAAGGCACCGGCTGATTGCCTCACGAAATTCGGCAAAGCTGGGCGCAGGACCGTCGAAGATCAGCACGCCCGCAAGTTGCATCCGGTTGTTGCGGTCTTCGACGTGCAGGAAGGCGGCGTCGAGCGGGCTAAGGTAGCTCGAATAGCGTTCTGTCACTTTACTTCTCCCCTACGTCGGTAGCACTCACAGGTTCAGCACGTCGCAATTTCCCGCTTACTCTCCACCACTCACTCGATACATAACCTAGGCTATCTTTGCCGTGTATTCAATATCTTGACATCGTCTTTTATTGATATAATCTGCCATATATTAGCCGTCACTAGGAAGGATCGGTCATGACCACGGCAACCACCAAGCGCACCTACGACCACGTAGAACTGTCGAGCGAGTCGTTCTGGGCACAGTCGGCACGCGAACGTGACAAGTCGTTCGCGATCCTGCGCAGCCAGCGACCGGTTTCGTGGCAGCCGCCGGCGTATGGATCATTGATGCCGGACGCGAGCGACCCCGGCTATTGGGCGGTCGTGCGCCATCAGGACATCATCGCGGTCAGCAGGGCGAACAAGATCTTCTCGTCGGCTCCCGAGTTGGGTGGCGTTATGTTCGAAAACGTGCCGGCCGAGGTCCTGATCGCCTCGCAATCGATCCTGACGATGGACGAGCCGCAGCACGCCATCACCCGCAGGCTCGTTGTGAAGGCGTTCAGTCCCCGCCAGATCCGGCTCATCGAGGAGCAGATCAACCGCCAGGCACGCGTGATTGTCGACGACTTTCTGGCCGACGGCCCACGCGACTTCGTCGAGCAGGTATCGATGCGACTGCCGCTGTGGACGATCTCGGAAATGCTCGGCGTCCCGGTCGAGGAACGCGACCGCCTGGTCAAAGCGGTCGACGACATGGTGGGCTACAACGATCCCGAATACATCGGCGACCGTGATCCTTTCGCGTGCGTCATGGGCGGACTCATGGCGCTGCACGATATTGCGCAAAAGCTCATCGAGGCCCGCCGCGCCGCGCCCGCCGAAGACTTGATGACGGCGCTGGTTTCAGCCGAGGTCGACGGGCACCGGTTGAGCGACGAGGAGTTGCGGTCTTATTTCTGCCTACTGGCCATCGCCGGCAACGACACCACCCGCAACACCACCAGCCACGGAATCAAGGCGCTCTACGATCACCCCGACCAGAAGGATCTGTTGCGCAACGACTTCGACCGCATGATTCCGACCGCGATCGAGGAGTTCCTGCGCTGGGGCACAGCGGTGATGACGTTTCGCCGCACCGCCCGCGAAGATACCGTGATCGGTGGACAGGAGATCTCGGCCGGGGAAAAGGTGGTCATGTTCTACTCCTCGGGAAACCGCGACGAAACCGTCTTCGAGGATCCGTGGCGCTTCGACATCACCCGCAATCCGAACCCGCATATCGCGTTCGGCGGCGGCGGGGTGCATTTCTGCCTCGGCAACCATGTCGCACGGATGCAGATGCGCGCACTCTTCCGGGAAATCGTCACGCGCGCGCCGGAACTGAAGCTGGGTGAGCCCGAGTACGTCACCGGGCACTTCATGCACGCGATCAAGCGGATGCCCTGCTCGCTCTGACCCGACCCGACGACCAACGGAGCGCCATGTATCCCGGCACCTACGCCCAGACCACACCGGACAATCCTGCAGTCATCATGGCCGGCTCACTGCGGCAGCTGACCTACCGTGAACTCGACGACAGCTCCCGACGGCTCGCTGTCGCGCTGCACGACCTCGGACTCCGCAAAGGAGACGTGGTGGCCATGCTCAGCGACAACGCCGTGGAGTGCTTCACCATCTACTGGGCCGCGTTGCGATCCGGGTTGTATCTGACAGCCATCAATTTTCACCTCACCGCCGGCGAGGCCGCCTACATCGTAGATGACTGCGACGCAAAGGTTCTCATTGCCTCCGGATCGCTCGATGGCCTCGCAGAACAAGTGCGTGCGCTGTCGCCGGGGGTTGCGCACGCCTACAGCTTCGACGGTGAACTCACCGGTTTCGACTCCTACGACGAGTTGTTGGCCTCGGCCGGCGACCGTGAGCTGACCGAGCAACCACGCGGCAGCGACATGCTCTACTCCTCGGGCACCACCGGCCGCCCCAAGGGCGTCAAGGCGCCGTTGCTGCCCATCGCCGTCGACCAACCCGGCGACACGCTGACCGCGCTGGCCGGCCAGGCGTTCGGTTTCAACGCCGACGACGTTTACCTTTCTCCCGCACCGATCTATCACGCCGCACCGCTGCGCTGGTCCGGGGTAGTGCACGCGTACGGCGGAACCGTGGTGGTCATGGAGCGGTTCCGCGCCGAGGATGCGCTCGCGGCGATCGGACAGTACGGCGTGACAGTGACCCAGATGGTGCCGACGATGTTCGTGCGGATGCTGCAACTCGACGAGCAGACCCGGTCCGGCTATGACGTGTCCAGTCTGCGACTGGCCATCCACGCCGCCGCGCCCTGCCCACAAGACGTCAAACAGGCGATGATCGACTGGTGGGGACCAATACTCGTCGAGTACTACTCCTGCACCGAGAGCAACGGCCTGACCCTGATCTCATCGCCGGAATGGCAGACCAAACGAGGGTCGGTGGGCCGCAGCATGCTCGGCCCTGTGCACGTCTGCGACGACGACGGCGCCGAAGTGCCTGCCGGCGAAATCGGCGTCGTCTACTTCGAGCGGGAAGCCCGCCCATTCGAATATCACAAGGATCCCGACAAGACCAAGGATGCCGAGCACCCCGATCACCCCAACTGGACGACCGTGGGCGACATCGGTTACGTCGATGCCGACGGCTATCTCTATCTCACCGACCGCAAGTCCTTCACGATCATCTCCGGTGGCGTGAACATTTACCCTCAGGAAGTCGAGAACGCGCTGACCATGCACCCAGCGGTGTTCGACGTCGCAGTCATCGGCGTGCCCGACCCCGCGCTGGGCCAGCAGGTCAAGGCCGTGGTTCAACTCCGCGACGGCATCGAACCGTCGGACCAACTGGCCCAACAACTTATCGCGCACGCGAAAACAACGGTCGCCGCGTTCAAGTCGCCCAAGTCCGTCGACTTCGTCACGAACCTGCCCCGCACCGAGACGGGAAAGATGGTCAAGCGGCGGTTGTTGGAGAAATGAGTAACAGGGGCACTAGTTTTCGAGCTGACGCGCGAGCTCATCGAGAGCATCGCTGTAGATCTGCGAGATCGCCTCAGCGAGTGCGGGTTCGGCATCTGGAGAGACAGCGTTGAACTCCGCGTCCCAGACCACTTCCGATCCGCGCGGATGGTCCCGTACGGCGAATTGTGACCGGTAGAACCGCAGTGGCAGCGGCCCCGAAACATATTCGTACATGTAGCGTCGCTGACCCTCGCGATGCTCGACGATCCGCTCGGTCGCCTCATCGCCACCGTCGGCGAATACCGCGTAGCGCAGGTCTCCTGTCTGATAAGACTTTTCGATCGTCGGCACCCAGGCAGCGATGTTGGCGGTATCGCCGCCGATGGCCCATACAGCCTCAGGTGTTGCCGTGATGACCCGAGATTCGTTGATGTGCACCGGTTTCTCCTCGCTTCTTTCGATCAGTAGGTCAGTCAGGCGGCGAACCTCCTCGGGTCCGACACCGTGCTCGTGCAGCAGAGCGTGAACGCCGCCGTAGCGCCGGTCGATTTCGTCCAGAAACCGCGCCATAACATCCGGCGGCGCGGTCCACGCCTGCGCCGGATACACGTCGGCGGCCGCGCCGTAAGACGCCATCTGTTGCAGGCGGGCCATCGACGCGATCACGTCGTCCGGCTTAGCCGCATAGTCGGCCACGATGTCGTCACGGCACACGCCGACTGCACTGAGCACCACGGCGATTGCTACACCGGTCCGGTCCTTTCCGACTGTGCAGTGCACGAGCGTCGGCAACATCTCAGGTTCGAGGAGTCGCGAAACCAGCGCAGCCACGCCTGCAGCACCCTCGATGAGATAGCCAAGGTAGGTGTGTAAAAGCGGATCGTCCTCGGGCATCGGCGCGACGGCGGAATCCTCCGACACCCGATTGCGCAGGGTGAACGAATTCGGGACGAGGCGCACGTTCAATTCGTCGAGCGGCCCACGGCCTTCCCTGTCGATCTCGTGCGGCAACCGCAGATCCAGCGTCGACCGGATGCTGGTGGTGGCTAAGAGCGCACGAGCCGTCTCTCGGTCGAGGAATTGCGGTGTGCCGCTGCGAAAGAGCACACCGTTGCGCACCCGACCACCGTCGCGAGTGCGTAGACCGCCGACATCGCGGAAGCCGAGCAGACCCGGGTAAGTCATTGCTGCGCCGACAGGATCGTGACCACGCACGCGTTGCCGTCCATTCCAGCCGCGCCGCCACCCATGGTTTCCACGAGGCCCGTTCGGTGCCGGCGTACCTGCCGATCACCGGCCACACCGCGCAATTGCCAAGCGATTTCGGCCAATTGCGCCAGGCCCGTCGCACCAAGTGGGTGTCCGCGCGACAGCAGTCCACCGCTGGGATTGACCGGTTGCGCGCCGTCTCGTGCCGAGTGTCCGGAGGGCGCGAGTTCCGCGCCCTTGCCGCGCGGCGCAAGGCCGAGCGCCTCGAGCGTGATGATCTCGCCGATCGTGAAGGCGTCGTGTACCTCTAGGACGTCGATGTCCTGCGGCGCGCAGTCGGCCTGTTCGAAGGCCAGCGCGGCCGCGCGAGCAACACTCGCGAATCCCCAAACATCCTCGCTGCGGTGGTCCCACAACGCGCCGGACACCATCACGGACGCTTCGATCCGAAGATCGCCGCGGACCCCACGCTCAACCCCGACTATCGCCGCTCCCGCGCCGTCACTGGTCGGGCAGCACTGCAGGAAGGTCAGCGGTTCGGCAATCATCCGCGATTCCAGAACTTCGGCCACGGTGGGAATCGAGGCGCGTAGCTGGGCCCGCGGATTGTCCATGCCATTGCGCTTGTTCTTGACCGCGATGGCCGCGAGTTGCTCAGGTGCGACACCGAATTCGCCGATGTAGCGCTGCGCCTGCAGGGCATACAGACCAGGCAGCGGTAGTGACGCAGCGCCTTCGGGGTCGGTCGCCTCCGGCACGATCGCGCCGGAGAACAAGGTCGACATTTGTTCCACGCCGAGCACCAGGACGCAGCGAAATCGGCCGAGCCGTACCGCCTCGACCGCCTCGTGATATGCGCTCGTCCCGCTGGCGCAGGCGTTTTCGACCGTCCACATCGGGACGCCGGGGATGCCGAGTCCGCGCTGAACCCGCGTCGCCACACCGGGCGGCCCGAAGACCGATCCGACGATGATCGCCTCCACCTCGTCCGGCCGGATACCGGCGTCCCGGATCGCCTCCGCGATCGCCGTCCAGGCCAGTGATTCGACTCGCTGCTCGGGGAATCGCCCGTAGGCTGAGGTACCTACGCCCCACAGCATGGGTTGCTTGCTCACGCGCCCTCCTTCTTCGCGACCAGGTCGCCGCCGTCGCAACCGCAGATTTCCAGCCGCTCGCCGATCCGCAGCACCGTCGGCTCGGTGAGGTGGACGAGCACCCGCGGTCCGTCGTCAAGGTCGAGGTACGCCAGGCCGAACGGCGGCTTTCGGGTCCCGACGGGGATCGCAACGACGGTCGACGACCACACCGCCCCGTTGCGCGCGAACGTCGCCGGCTCGGTGGTCGCATAGCACACCGGGCACCACGGAATGCCTTGTTGCGCACTCGGGTAACGGCACGCCATGCAACGTGATCCGAGGACGCCCGCCGCTGTGAGAACCGGCCGGGAGTCTGCCACCGGCAGCCCGCCGACCGCCGAGCCCGCACGGCGTTTGGTGGGCCGTCCGACACCCAGTTCGCTCATCAGTGGCCGCCCTCGAGTGTCAGCGTGAAGTCGTCGGCCTCGATGTGCAGGTACGCGCCCACTGAGGTCTCGACGAGTTCGCGGATGTAGCGCATCTCGTTGCTCGTCGGCGAGAAGTCCCGATTGCGTTGCGGCGTGGCCCGCATGACGTCGATGTCACGCTCCGGCACCAGGAGCCGCAGAATCAATTCGTCGTCGCTGATGGACTCGCCGAACTTCTTGCGGATCTCGGCCAGGCTGGGCTGCGGCGGTTCCCAATCCTGATACGTCTTGGCCTTCGGTGAGCTCATGATCGTGTCCAGGACGTCAGGATCGATCGGCGCCACCGGCTTGCCGTAGAAACCATGGACGTAGATCAACACCTCGTCGGGAACCACCGAGTAGCGCGAGCCGGTGACGACATTGAGCACCGCCTGCGTTCCCACCAGTTGTGAGAACGGAGTGGCCATCACCGGATAACCCAGTTCTTCACGGACTCGCGCCATTTCGTCCAGGACCTCTTCGAATCGGTCCTCCATGCCACGATCGCGCAGCTGCGCCTTGAAGGTTCCGGCCATGCCGCCCGGCAACTGGTGACGATATTGGAACAACGAGTATTCAGCGGGTTGGCCGACAGGCAGGTCTTCGTACTCGGCGACCCGAAGCAGATGCTGTTCCACCGCTGCGAACCGCGAGTCGTCGAGCTCGACGTCGAACCCCGCATAGCGCAAGTTAGCGACTGTGTTTTCCGTCGAGGGCAACGAAACCCCCGCCGCCAGTGGCCGGCTCGCTGTATGCACGCGATCCGCTCCTGCGAGCAGGCCCTCGAGGTAGTTGACCGGCGCGAGCGCGTTGTTGCTGTGGAAGTGGATCTCGACGGGCAGCTGACCGGCTGCCCCCTTGATGGCGGCGACCAGCGAGCGGGTACGCTCCGGCGTGAGAAGTCCTGCCGCATCTTCGAGTTCGATACCGTCGGCACCTAAGGCGACCAGTTCGCGCGTGCGTTCCGCGTAGTACTCGTCCGTGTGGTACGGGCTATCCGCATACAGGATGCACGGAACCGCTTGGGTGCCATGTGCCTGCACGGTCTTGACGAGCCGGCCGATCTTGTCGATGTTGAACAGTCCATCGTAGATCCAGAAGCTGCCGATGCCGTGCGCGCACAGGCGCTGCACCCACAGGTCCATCACGCTGTCGGCGGTCAAACCGAACGTCACGATCCCGTTGCTTCGGGTTCCCGCGCGCACAGTAGTCTTCGGCATCGCCTTCGACAGCGAGATGAGCTGTTCCCAGGGGTCCTCTTTGCAATGCCGGACGAGCACCTCGAAGATGGAACTGCCCACCAGGTCGATGGTGTGAAAACCAGTGCGGTCGAGTTCGGCTGCCATCGGCAGACCCATGTCTTTACGCAGGCGCATTCCCCACCAACTTTGGGGACCATCGCGCAGCGTCTGATCGATGATGTCGATTGTCCGGCGGCTGCCATCAGCATTGCGCGGAGCGCAGTCCAGGTAGTTCATGAGATTTTCTCCAGATAGTCGGGAAGCCCGTGCGCGGCGATCCAATCGGTGGTCACGGTGCCGGCACGGAAGTCCGGGTGGTCCAGCGCGAAGCGTGCGAAGTCGGCTGTCGTCGGAACTCCGGTTACGCGCAATCGACTCAGCGCTTCGGTCATTCGGTCGGTGGCTCGGTCGCGGGTAGGTCCGTACGCAGCTATCTTGGCCAGCAGCGAGTCGTAGTACGGGGTAACCACGTAGCCCGGCTCACAATGAGAGTCGACCCGGATCCCCTCCCCCACAGGCGGTTCCCACACCTGGACAGTCCCCGGGTTCGGGATGAATCCGCGAGCCGGGTCTTCGGTGGTGACGCGGACTTCGATCGCGTGCCCGGTGAGCGAAATGTCGTCTTGGCGCAGACGTAGCGGTTCCCCCGCTGCGCTGCGCAGTTGCTCAACGACAAGATCGACGCCGGTGACGAGTTCGGTAATCGGGTGTTCCACCTGGATTCGCGCGTTGAATTCGAGGAACGCGAATCGCTGGGTATCGGCGTCGTAGATGAATTCGACGGTGCCCGCGCTGTCGAGGCCGAGAGCGGCGGCGAACGCAACACCGCTGCGGCGGATATCTTCGCGGATCTGCTCCGGAATGTTCGGCGCGGGCGATTCTTCGACGACTTTCTGGTGACGCCGCTGCAGCGTGCAATCGCGTTCACCGAGGTGAATGACGTGGCCGTGTTTGTCACCGAGGACCTGAACCTCGATATGTCGCGCACGCCGGATGAACTGCTCGACGTAAAGCCGCCCGTCACCAAATGCCGATTGCGCTTCGGTGGCAGCCGGTGACCACCGGGCCCGTAGTTCTGCCTCGTTTTCCACCACGGACATTCCCCGGCCGCCGCCACCGGCAGCCGCCTTGACCAGCACCGGATAGCCGATTTCCGCGGCAGCTGCCGCAGCGGCGTCGGCAGTGGCCAGCACCGGTGACCCGGAGAGCACGGGAATTCCCGCGGACCGGGCGAGTTCGCGTGCACGCGCCTTGTCCCCAGCTTGGGCCACGGCCTCCGGGCGCGGACCCACGAACACCAGTCCGGCGGCGACGCATGCGGCGGCGAACTCCGGGTTCTCGGAGAGAAACCCGTAGCCGGGATGCACTGCGTCGCAACCGGTACCGAGCGCAGCGCTCAGCACAGCGGGAATCGCCAGGTAGCTTTGTCCGGCCGGCCCGGGCCCGATGCAGACCGCACGGTCGGCGAGCCGCGCGGGAAGCCCGTTTCGATCTGCTGTCGATGTCACGACCACGGCCTCGATACCAAGCTTGCGGCACGCCCCAATGATGCGGACAGCGATTTCCCCTCGATTCGCGATCAACACTCGGCGCAGCGACACGCCCGTCGGCGGCGCAGTCGGCACCATCGCTGGGCTAGCCATCGGAGGGCCTGATCAAGAACAGCGGCTGATCGAACTCGACGAGTTCGGAATTGGCCGCGCAAATCTGCACGATCTCACCGGATTCGGTGGCCACGACCGGGTTCATCAACTTCATCACCTCGACGATGGCGAGTTGTTGGCCAACCTCGACGTGTTGGCCAACCTGGACGAACGGCGGCTCCCCTGGACTAGGCGCCGTCCAGAACGCACCGACGGTCGGCGAGCGCACCTCAACGCACCCCCCGACGTTCGCCGGAGCGGTCGCTGCAGGCTGGGCCACGACGGACTCCGGCGCGGGCACCTCTGGGTTGACAGCCACCGGTGTCGTGACTGCACGCGCCGGCGAAACAGGGCTCGGCGGGCCGTTCTTTCCGACGGTGATGCGCATGCCTCGTACGTCGAGAGTCATAGCGGTCCACGAGGAGTCGTGGAAAGTGCGCAGGAGCTGACGCATCTCGCGACGGGTGACGTTGTCCGGTGTTGTCATGATGGTTTCCTCCGATGAGCGATCGCCGCGAGCAAAACGGGCAACCGGTGTGCCGCGACGATAATCTCGACGCCCGCGTCGAGAGCGGCCCGAACACCCTCGGGAGTGGAGAAGGCCGCGCCGCGAACAGTTTTGGTGCCGGGTGGGATTTGCAGGAGCTGCTCGCCGAGCTGGTCGCCCGCGAGCGTGTCCGCGTCGAACGTTGGCCCGTCACCGTGCGTTTGGTTGACGGCTACCGGTGCGTGGCGTTCCGCCCACTCGGTGAGCCGACGCAGGTCGTCGTCGGAACTCTCGTCGACTGCGGATGTCGGCACCGCACCGGCATAGACTTTGCCGTTGGTGGCGTCGACGGTGACGAGGCGACCAACGAGCTTTTCCACGGTGCCGGCCCCGCATCCCACAACGCACGGCGTGTCGAGCGCCCGGCTCACCACCGCGGCGTGCGAGGTCGACCCGCCCTGTTCGGTGACGACGGCGACGGCCGCGATCATGCCGTGCACATCGTCGGGGCTCGTCGAGCGACGGACGAGTACGCTGCCCGGGTTCGCTTGCGCCGCTTCGGGTGTGTCGACGACGAGTCCCGTCGCCACCCCCGGGCTGGCGGCCGCTCCGGAGGCGAGCAGTTCGGCGGTAACGCCAGCGCCAGGGGCGATTTCGGGGCGAAGAAGAGTACGAATCTGCTCGGCTGTCACTCGCGAGAGCGCCTCGACCGGTTCGATGACGCCTTCGTCGACGAGTTCTACCGCAATCCGCACCGCCGCGCGGGCGGTTCGTTTCGCCGGGCGCGACTGCAGCAGAAACAGTTCGCCGCGCTGCACGGTGAACTCGATGTCCTGCGCGTCGCGGCCCTCACGGTCGAGTCGCTCGGCGGCCGCGAGCAGTTCTGCGTGCAGATGCGGTGCGCGAGCCGCCAACTCAGAGAGCGGCTGCGGCGTTACCCGCCCGGACACGACGTCCTCGCCTTGCCCACACGGCAGGTACTCGCCGTACGGGTGCCGGGTGCCGTCGACGGGATTGCGGGTGAACAAGACTCCGGTACCCGAGTTCGCGTCGAGATTCCCGAAAACCATGGCCTGCACCGTGACTGCGGTGCCCAAGTCGTCGGGTATTCCATAGTGCTTGCGGTAGGCGATAGCCCTGCGCGATCTGCTCGATTCGAACACCGCTGCGACAGCGGCACGCAGTTGCTCCCAGGGGTCGGCGGGCACTGCTTCGTCGACCTCGGCCGCGATCGCGGATCGCACGGCCGCCACATCGGGCAATTCGTCGAGTTCCTCGGCGCAGCCGAGCACCAACCGGCCATAGAAGCCGGTGAAGCGGCGGTGCACTTCGGCGGCGAACGCAGGGTCGCCCGTTTCCGCCGCAAGGCCGGCTTCGACGATGTTGTTGCAGCCCAGGTCGAGAATCGTGTCCATCATGCCCGGCATGCTGATCGCGGCGCCCGAGCGAACCGAGACGAGCAGCGGCCGGTCGTGGCCACCGAACGTGCGTCCGAGTTCCTTCTCCATCAACCGAATTCCGGCTTCCAGTTCGTCTGCGAGGCCGTCTGGCAGGCCGCCGCTCTCGAAGTACGCAGCGCACGCCTCGGTCGTCACCACGAACGCGGGTGGTACCCGCAACCCGAGCGAGCGCATCCGCCACAGGCTCCACGCCTTGCCGCCGACCAGGTCGCGGCTCGGCTCCGCCGGCCCGTCCGGGACCACCAGCCAACGCATCTGGGTAGCGGTGCTCATTCCGGACGCTCCCGCCCCGTGAGCCGCAGGATGTGCTCATGCATCTGGAACCACACGGTGTGCACCGAATCGACGCGGACGCCGCTGACATAATCGGTTTCGCCGCCTTCGGCGCGGGTGAGCGCAGCCCCGGCCCGGTCCAGGAATCTGTCTACGAGTGGGTCCGCACTCACCAACGGACGCAACACTTTCTGAGTCTTGTCGAGCACCCGCCCGAGCTTGTCGAGGATCTTTTCGTCGTAGGCCGCGTCACCGTGGTCGTTGCTGACGCGCTGACCGTCGACGTCGACGGTCTGCCAGTCGGTGGTGAGCGCGAGAATCTGCTTGTTCACTCCGGTTTCGAATGCGTCCATGGCGGCGCTGATTTCGCCGTTCGAACGGATCTCTGCGAACGCCCGGGGATAGACACTGTCGAGGAACTGCCGGCCCGCTGGGGTGAGCATGAAGTTGCCCCGGGCAGCGATCACAAAGCCGTCGGCGACGGCCTTGTCGAGCGCGACGTCGACGTCGGCTGCAGGCAGTCCGTTGACCTCGGCCAACTGTTCCCCGGATCCCAGCTGGCGCAGAGTAAGCGTATGAACGGTGAGCTCGTAGTCGTCTAACATGATGGTCCTTTCGGTATCCGGTGGTGTCATGAGCTCGCGGCGACCATGCGGTCACGCACTTCGCGGCGCAGCGACTTACCTACCGGGCTTGTCGGTATGGCGGGCCAGATCTCCAGCGCACGTGGCCGTTTGAAACCTGCCAGTCGTTCGGCGCAGAAGCCGAGGATCTCGTCGGGCTCCACTGCGGCCCGGATTACCACGGCGGCCGTGACCCGCTCCCCCCACTTCTCGTCCGGCAGTCCGACGACCGCAGCCTCGACCACGGCAGGGTGGCGCAGCAGCACCTCTTCAACTTCCCTGGGATAGACGTTGAATCCGCCGGAGATGATGACGTCGTGGCGTCGGTCGAGGAGGTGCAGGTAGCCGTGCGCGTCCCAGTGGCCGATGTCGCCGGTGTGCAGCCAGCCGTCGGGTTCGAGCGTCTCGGCCGTGGCTTCGGGTCGGCGCCAGTAGCGGCTCATCGTGTGCGGCCCGCGGGTCAGCACCTCCCCGACCTCGCCGGCGCCCAGCGCATTTCCGTCCGCGTCACGAACTTCGACCTCGACGAACGTGTAGGGCTTTCCGGCTGCTGTCAGCCGCTCGGGGGTGTGCTCCCATGGCTGCAGGCAGGTGATCGCAAGCGGCGCTTCGGCTTGGCCGTACAGCTGCGCGAAAACCGGCCCAAGAAGCTCGATCCCACGGCTCAGCACACTGGTGGCGATCGGCGCCCCGCCGTAGCACAAGCGCTCGAGCGCGAGGTCCGCCGTCGCGGTCACGGGTTCTTCGAGAAGCATCGCGATCATGGTCGGCACCATGAACGTGGTCGTCGCGCCGTACTCCTGGGCCGCTGCGAGAAAGGCAAGCGGTGAAAACTTCGGGAGTACCACGTTCGTCGCGCCCTTGACCAGGTGCGGAAGGAAGAATGCGCCGCTGCCGTGGGTGATCGGCGCCGCGTGCAGCATCACCGAATCGGGCCGCAGGTTCGGTAGCAGATCCACCAGGAAGTTCGAAACCTCTGCCAACTCGCTGCGGGTGGTCAAAACGACCGCCTTCGGCCGCCCGGTCGTGCCTCCGGTGTAGGCGAGCCGCAACGGTGCCTCGGGATCGCGCCGCACATCGCAGGCGTCAGCCGAGGCCTGCTCGATCATCACCGGCAGCTCCTCGGCGCCGATCATGATCTCCACCTGCGCCGGAGGTGCCCCGGCGTACACCAGTGCGCGCGACTGCGAATCGTCGATCTTGTAGGCGTGCTCGGCCGCAGTTTCCCGCACGTTCAGCGGGACGCGCACCAGACCGGCCTTCGCCAGCGCGTAGTAGACGACGACACCGTCGATGCCGTTGGGCATGAGGACCGCCACCCGATCGCCCGGCTCGAGCCCGCGCGCTACGAGCGCGTTTCCGAGTCTGTCGGTCAGCTCGTCGAACTCGACGAAACTGACCGTCCGATCACCATCGACGAGCGCTGGCGCGGAACCGAATTGACGGCCAGCACGGCGAATGAGGTCACCGATTTGCACCGCGCGCCTCCTCGGCAATTCCCGCGATGTCCGCTCGCCGCAGCCCGGCGCCTCGGTCAGCTAGATTGCGTGATCCCCGCTGGGTGAGTCGGTACAGGTCGTCCGCGCGGGACGAGGTGTAGTTCCACTTCACCCATTCCTCGTCGAGGTAGCGGTTCTCCTTGCCGAGCACGGCGGGGGTGAAACCCCGCGCCAGCCGGTTGTACTCCTCGATGTCGATGCGACCGGCACTGGTGGTCCAGAGGCCGTTCTTGGCCGGCAGGCTGCTCGACCCACTGAATCGGTCGCCGACGGTTGGCGCGAAATCATCGTCGGTGAGTACCGAGTACGGGATGGCGGTCAGCATGTTCTGGTTCAGACTGGAGTAACGAGCCATGGTGTACTCGTTCGCCTTCTGGTGCGGCAACCCGAGCAAACCGACCATCTCACCCAGATTGTCGCGGCCGAATTCGTCGTTCATCAGCGGCTTGAACCGCTGCACGCGCGCGTCGAGCTGGAACCAGTCGTCCTGGCGGTAGGTTCCGGCCAGGTGGGCGAAGTCCTTTGCGACCGAGGAATAAACCAGCGCTCCGGCGTCGATCATCTGCTCCCGCGACCAGCTCGCGATCCGCTTCCACAGATCCGCGGTGGCCTCGTTGAGGATCTCGCGGTAGTGCTCCATGGTCTCGGCGAGCGTCTGCGCGTTCTCCATGCCGACCGGCACGTAGCCGTCGGTGAGCGCGTCGGAGGTATACATCCCGACCGCGACGATGTTGGCGGCGTCGTAGCTCGGCTCCGCCTCGAACGACGCCCAGTCGTCCATGAGGTGGAAGTTGGTGTCCTTGAATACGATTGGGATGGTGAGGTTGTTGAACGGCAGCTGCGTCGCGATGCCGTCGAGCCACGGGTAGTCGCCTTCGGTCAGCTCGAAAAAGTCTCGCACGATCAGCTGACGGTTGTCGCCGAAGTTGTAGGGCCCGCTGTTGTGCAGTCCGATGCGGCATTCGCAGTGCGCGAGAAATGCGTACTGGCTCAGCTGCGCAATGAGTTTCGTGGCCGCCGTGTGCAGACGGTCACCGGGGGTGACGCCATGCAGGTCCGCCTCGAAGACCTGCAATGTGCGCTCCGGCAGGAACTGGCTGCGGTCACCGAATTCCTTGTTGGTGATGTGCCCGTCGTTGCGGTGATACGCGAGGTTGAAGCGGCGCGAGAAATCGAGCACGTCGACCACGTCTTCGACGGCGTCACCCGGGCGCAGCAGACCCCAGTTCATCAGCATTTCGCGGCCGATGAGGTAGAACGCCGGCATTCCCCACGCTGCGTTGACGGTGTCGACCTTGAGGCTGACCTCGCGGGCCCGATCGCCGAGTTCCTCTGCGGGCGTTGCCGCGTCGATTTCGCGCAGCAAAGTCGGCAGGCGATAGAACGAGTTGAGGTAGCTCAGCAGCATGTACGGGTTCATCGGGAACAACTTCGACTCCTGCACCGTGCGCGTGATACACAGCCAGTACGTTGTGTCGGACAGGTTCCTCAGGTAGTTGTTGGTCTCCAGCAGGGACCGGTAAGTCAGATTCGCCATGGTGTCAGCCCTCGTTCTCGATCAGCCAGATCCGGGCGTGCCCGGTGTTTCCCGTTTCGTATGCGTCCGCCGGCGGCGGCGAAGCGGTGACCTCGATCTCGACGACGTCGCCGTCGTTGAGGTGGTCGATCTTGCAGTTCATGAGGGTCGGCACGTCGTATTCGCGAGCAAGAATTCCAAGGTGTGAGCGCACCGTGCCGCCGAGGCAGATCACGCCGGCGAAGCCCTCGATGATGGGTGCGGTCAGCGTGCCGCCGGAGTCGTCGATCACCGCGATGGTGTCCGCCGGGATTCCGTCGGTCAGGTAATCCATCACCTGCTCGACCTTCGAGATCAGGGCGACAGGACCAGTCACGGTCTGCGACTTGCGGATGACGTTATCGCCGACGCCGACCTGCCGGCGGCCGTTGCTCGACGGTCCTTCGGCAAACGCGGGCGCCTCGCGTTCGGGACGCTTGTACTTCTCTGGCTCCGACTCGAGCGACACGGTCGCCGAGAAGTCGAACCGATAGCCGGACTCCAGCGTCTGCCGCTCTATCGCGCGCGCGTCATCGGCTGTGAACAGCTCGAAATCGCGGTCGAAAACGACGTCTTTCCAGTCCGCATCGAGCGCCGCGAACCGCTCAGCGACCAGCGCTCGCACGGCGCTGTTGAAGCGGTTGGGTAATGGCAGCATCTCGGACGAGCCCCACTTGGGCCGAGTTACCGCTGCCTTGTCGGAAACAGTGGAGTCGGACATTCTCACCTCGCTGTGTCGGTCCCCCAGACATGGCCTGACCTGCTCGGACAGGCTCGGAACCGGGGTTGCGCTTTGGCTGCGTAAAAAGAATTTATGTACGATCGCGGGTGTGACCCAGTCCACGTTGGTGGACAGTTCGGAGCTCTGATGACCACCCCATCCCCGCAGCACCGTCCACGTTCACCACTGCGCGATTCACTCCAACGAAGCGACTACGAACGCGTCTTCGACGTCCTCGAACGTTGCGACACTGCAGCGTCGCTACCGGATTTCAAGGAATGCGTGATCGAGGCGTTGGAGGACACTTTCGCGCTCAAGCACGTCTCGTTCTTTTCCGGAGCGACCTTCCACAACGTGTTCGGCGATTCCGCGCCGCTGACCGAAGGCAAGACGGCGCGGATGTTGCCGGAATACCGGGAACGATGGGCTCGATACGACGTGTTCGGGACCCCCGCGGCGATGCGCCAACTCGTCGCGAGCGGGGTGTCCTCGCTTGCGGAACTGTCCTCGTACGGACCGTTGCCGGCGACCGCCGACGCCTACGTTCGGCACTTCCTCGTGGCGACCTGGCGAATGGAGACCGCCGCGGCGATGCGGCTGATCCTGCCCGGTGGGCACACGGCGCTCATCGGCATGTTCGATCCGGCGCCCGACAAGATCGGAGCAACCGAGGCCGCGACGTTGCGCCTGCTGAGCCGTCAGCTCTCGGCCACCTGCCGTGGGTTGCCGGTGTCGCGCCCGCAGGCCACGCTCGCCAAACTGTCCGAACGGCAGCGCCAAGTCGTGCAACTCGTCGCCGAAGGGCTATCGAACGCCGAAATCGGCGAGGCTCTTTCCCTCGCCGAGGACAGCGTCAAAAAGTACGTCAGTCGGATTCTCACCGCGACCAGCTGCCAGTCCCGAATGGAACTGGCGCTGCTGGCCCGCTCGCAAGGTCTATGACGAACGGGCCAGCCGTAATTCAGAGAAACGATGATTCTCGGGTCAGTCCGTACCGAGGATGCTCGCCGATCACCATCGACTCGAAGATTCCGTAACCGACGGCATCGCCCTCGCGACAGCGAATCACACAGTCCCGCAGCTGATGCACCTCGCGCGCCGTATCAGCTTGTGACACATCGGCATAGCGCTCACCGTCCAAGTGTGACGGTCCATGCCACTGGCCATGCCGCTGACCCTTGAATCCGAAATAGAGCCCGGTTCCCAGATGAAAGCCCGTGTCACTGATCGGTTCGATCTCAATGGTCCGGGTCTGACCCCACCCGGCGTCGAAGGTCAGTTTCCCGCCGAGCAGACGCCGATTGACCGGGTCGTACTTGAGCTCGTCGCGCAGACCGTTCAGCGGCTGTTGTCCACCGTCGGAAAGGTTTTCGAACCCAGAGAAGTAGGTCACCGCGCCGTCCACCGACTGCAGGTAATGGTGGATCTCGTAACTCGATCCGTCCGGGCGCTGAAACCACATGGGGCTCCAGGTGAGGATGAAGTCGCCGTCGAGTCGCTGTGGTTTGTAGATGTCGGGCGCCGGTTCACCGACATCCATTCGCACGCCCCAGGAGTGGTCGCGGAAACCGAACCACTCCTCGTCGCGCACATCGATGCGCTCGCCGTCCACCCACGCGGTGCCGCTCACCGTCGAGGCCTGGTGATACCGCAGCAGATCGGATTGGATGCGGAAGCCGTGCGGTTCCCGCTGCGCGTCCTTGCTCTCCAGGAACGGCGGTAGCACACCGGTGATGGTGAGATCGAAACTAAGTGGCAAAATGTCGTTGCGGGCCAGCGTATACCGGACTTTCTGAAGCGGTTCGAGCACCTCGTAATCCAGCGGTCCGACACCGACCCGTTCCGGATCGAGATCGAGTTGCCGGCTGGCCCGCACGGTCAACTGCTCGGTGCCGCGCGAAATCCCGGCAAACATGTCGATCACGTTGCGGTTGTGGTACTTCCCGATCCCGATGTCGACCTGAATCGACCCGTCGCGGGCGAACAGCGACGCCCACAACTTTTCAGTCCACGAGGTGTCGGCCTGGCTGATCGTCGCGAAGGTCTCCGGCGTCTGGTGGCACAACAATTCATCGGCGGCGACGAGTTTCTGCATGGATTGGCGCACGTCGCGCCTCCTTCCTGGTCAGGGGATGGGCGAAAAGGAGCCCGGCATGTCGTTGGCTACCAGGGCCGTTCCGAAGATGGCGGCTGCCTTGTCGTCGTTGTCGAACGGTTCGGGATACAAGGCGAGCGTCTTCGGCGACATCGACCAATCGATGCGGTCGGTGACACCGGCGAGCGCCGCGAACGGACGCAACCCGGACGTGTACATGGTGGTTGCCGCAAAGATGCGCTCCCGCCGGTCCATCGCCGCGAAGCGCTGGTACAGCGCCATGTGACAGTGGCTGAGTTCCGCCGCGATCGTCGGCCAGGACTCCGGTGGCAGAAGTTCGCGGCTGCCGTCCGCCCGGTACCCGTACACCGCCGCCTCGTCGACCGCAGACAGCAGCGGTCCCGGTTCGGTGAACGTGGTTCCCCAGTCATTGATTTCGAACTCGGTAAATGCTGAGCGGTCGTACGTCAGCGCCATCGTCAGACCGGCGTAGGGCGGTTCCAGGTCCGCCGCCCACGGGTACGCCCAGGTGCTCGGCCCGAGGGAGAGGTAGTCGCGAACGATCGTCTCGCGGTTGCCACTGCGTGGGTACGGTCCCGAGTCGCAGGTGCCCACCCGCGAGTCGCAGAAGTACAGGAAGGAATAGCCGGACACCGTCGCGTTGAGCCGCTTGAGATTCTTGCGTGCCTCAGCGTCCAAAGCTTGTGCACCACTGACCAACTCGTCGACCACCGGTTGCGGGAGGTAGCGGTTGGTGAATCCTGCGTCCTTGTTGTCGAGGGTGCCGTCGCCGCGGTGCGCGAGCGTCAGACGGCGCCAGAAGTCGACGACGGTGCGGATGTCTTCGCGGTGTTCGGCTTTTTCCGCCTGGCCCAGGTGGATGCAACATTCACGGCCACAAAGGAAGTGGTAGCCGATCATCCAGATCCACAGCGGGCTGATTCGGTTCGGGCCTTCGCGGAGACGCCGGCCGAGTTCCTCGGCGGGTACGGCCGCGTCGATGATGGCGACCCGTTCCGCGTAGCTGTGGAAGTCCTCGATGACGGACAGCGACATGTACGGCAGCATCGGGAACAGCTCCGAGGTGAATCCCGATCGGCGGGTCATCTCGGGCTTGAATGCCCGGCCCATGTGCTGCACCAAATCGTTGAGTCGCTCCTCGGTGAGTTTCTCGGCAATCAGCCGATCCAACGCCGCCGGCGTGACCTCGACATCGAAGTCCTTGACCGCGATCTCGTCGCCGACGCGGCGTATGTAGTTCCACCACGCTTCGCTCACGTCCACCGGAGCAGATTCTGACTCGGCACCGGTGCGGAGCACCCCTGCTCCATTCTCGATGACGAGTTCGACCTCCGCACCGTCGGCGAGATCGGTGCCGAGTTCGGCGCCGACGATGCACGGCACCTCGAACTCCCGGGACACGATCGCCAGGTGCGAACGCAGCGTGCCGTCCAGGCAGACGATTCCGCCGAGGCGACCGAGGATCGGTGACAAAAACGTTGTCCCGCCGGACGCGACGAGGGCGATGGTCGTCTCCAGGTCACTGTCGATCGATTCGATCACGTCGACCGGCGAGCTGAATCGCCGGACCGTACCGGTGACCGATTCGAAAGCGTATGACGGAACGCCTTTTCCAAGCACATTCATGGTCAATCTCCCAACGGGCGGAAGCAGCCGTCACGGTCTTGAGGAACGAAGACACCCCCAATGAGTTGAAGAGCCAGATCCGGGTCGCTGAACCTGTTGTAGGAAGCGGCGATTCGCGGCGTGATACTCCAGTCGAAGTCGTCATAACAGTCCGCGAGCCGTGCCCAGGCTTTCAACTTCCAGGCATACATTTGCGTCGCGTACAGGTTGCGCTCCTCGGGATCGGTCTCCGCGAGGCGCTGATACAGCGCGCGATGCGCCTTGCGTATTGCCTGCGTTGCCTCGTTGACATCCTCCGCGCCGAGCGGACGCAGGGTGCCGTCGTCGGTGCAGAAGACACGCGTCTCGATGATGCTCGCCTGGTAGTCGTTCGGTGTGAACCACGCTGTGCCCCAGACGTTGTTGTCCATCTTGATCTCGCCCGGCAGGCGGTAGGCGATGACGAAGTGGTGAAACGGCAGCGTCTCCCGGATGCCGTCCACCCAGGGGAAGTCACCATCCCCGTCCGTGCAGGTTTCGCGCAGCGCGAGGAACGAGCCGTCCGGCAACTGATACGGCCCGGTGTCGCACACCGCCGTTCGCGCGTCGCAGTTTTCGAGAAATGCATACGCGGTGAGCCGGGCACCGAACTTGCGGATACCGGTCTTCACCTGATCGTCGGCCGTGACGAGGTTGGCGCGGATCTCGTCGAGCAACCCCTCGCCGACGACGTGCGAGCTGTTCGGCGGATCAGCGTCCATGTTGAAAAGCACGCCATCCGTCCGCATGGCGATCGTCGCCTCACGCCAGAACCGCAGCACCTCGAGTTGATCTTCCAGACCGTCGGCCAGACTGTTTTCGCCGAGGTCCACGAAAAGCTCACGGCCCGTGAGGTAATGCAAGGGCATGGCAGCTAGGTTGATAAAGCTGCGCTTGTTGCCGATCGGCAGCGCCTTGGCCACGAGTTCCGCAGGAGTGGCGTGCTGGCGGATTGTGCGAATGCGATCCGGGACGCGGAGGTAGTCCTCCATCATCGACATCAAGATGTAGGTGTTCATCCCGAACAGTTCGGACTCGAACACCGTCCGAGCCGAGAGCTCCGACTTGTAGGCCGCACCGGCGACGTGCACCAACCAGTTCCACTCCTGAAGCGTCGGCTCGTAGCTGGGATCGGTGTAGAGCGCCTGCAGGTTCGCGCTGCGCGTGAGTTGTGCGGTCATGCCGACACCGCCAGTCGCGCTGTCTCGGCGTCGCCGAGGTCCAGGACGACGGTGTCGCCGTCGGCTACCGTGCCGGTCAGTTCGGCCGCAAGCACGCACGGCACATCGGATTCCCGCGACAGGATCGCCAGGTGCGATTCACGGCTGCCGGCGGTGCACACGATCGCGCGCAGATCGGGCAGGATCGGCGACAAGAACGTCATGCCGCCCTTGTTTACGAATGCGATGGTCTCGTCCAGGTCGTCGTCATCGATGGACAGCACATCAGCGGTGTCGTTGAACCACCGAGCAGTGCCGCGCACCTCACCTGCTTCGAAAAGGTTCACTCCCGTCCCGACCTGATTCAAATCTCCGGTCATCACTACTCCCGTTCCGCCCAGCGTCCCTGGGCGTCTTCTCGACTGTTCGCGCGTGCAATGACGCTGGTCGGACCATACGAAGACGAGGGGAACGTGACCCAGTGCACTTTGGGGGACAGTGTGGGGCGGAGAGATATCACAGTGGCGAGACCGAACAAATGGCTACTTCCAGAGCGCGATTTTGAACCACTTGTTCGGTCTCGCCGGCGGTTGTTGGAGGAATGAGCGACTGAAGCGAGTTCGCTAGCCGGAGTTCCCGAGAAGGTGAGCCACCAGATCGCGCCGGCTGCGTACGCCGATCTTGTCGAAGATCTTTTTCAGATGGTCCTGCACGGTGTGGACCGAGATGTGGAGGTTGTCGGAGATTTCACGGGTCGATTCGCCGCGCAACACGCGCGTTGCAATCTCTTGTTCACGCGAGCTAAGACCGTACGCCGACAACATGATCCGGATCGCCGAGGGTCGCTCCGCGGGCGTAATGACAACAGCAATCCGCGGTTCTACCCCGTGTAGCCGCGAGGCGTGAATCTCGAGCCAGTGCCCGCTACGGCCGCGCACCCGGGCTCTGGGCGCCAGCGCGGCACCATCGCGCCGCTCCGACTCCTTCAGCGCAGCCGCGATGGCGAACACCACACCCGGCAGCGGCAAACGCGCCGATCCATCCCCGGCGACCAACGAGAGCAGCTCGTCGCCCTCGGGTGTGGTCGCGACCAGGTCGAGTGCATCATCGAGAACGACGACTCCGGCGGGCGGCCGCGGGATTTTCGGGCCGTCGCCCATCAGGACCGCGTGCCGCAACCCCTCGGCGATAAGCGGACCGAGCCGTCTGATCAGGGCCGTTTCGCTGCTGGTAAACCCGAGCGATCCGTCCGCACGGTGCAGGCACAGGTAGCCCCAGCACTGATCACCGGTGACCAGGGCGGCACGCAACTCATCACCGAGGCCGATCGGCCGCATGATCTCTCGATACCGCGCGCTGGCCATGCGGTCCTGCGCGGTCACCGCATCCAGCGACGAGACATGATCGCGCGAGCGCGCCAGCGATGCGAACCGGTTGACGTCGCCACCACCGAACTCGTTGTCCAGAAATGACGCGGATACGAGCGACAGTGGTTCCTCGACTCGAATGCCCGTGAACATCAGTGTTTCTGGATCAGCGGTCGCGAGGAACGCTGCGTCGATAGGCATCACCCGACGTAGTCCTCGCAGTACCGCGTCCTCGAGCGCCGCAGCGGTACCGCCGGCGCGACAGCTCCGGATCACGTCTTGCACGGCGCGCTCGGTAGCGGCCCGTGTGTTCACCCGACCAGTGTGCGCGCCCGACAGAGCACAAGAAACCCCACATAGTTGGGATGTTCGCCGGCGACAAACCGATCGAGCATTGGGACATGACTACCGATCAGATCTCTCGCAATAAGCAACTCGTCGACAGCTTCATCCAGGAGCTGTTCAGCAAAGGTGACCTCGACGCCGTCGACCGCTACCTCGACCCGGCCTATGTCGACCACGATCCGCCCGTCCCTGGAGCCTGCGGGCGGGAGGGCATGCGGCAGGCCGCCGCGATGTTCCGCCAAGCATTACCCGACTGGCACAGCGATCTCGAACAACTCGTCGCCGAAGGCGACATCGTCGTCGAGCGATTCACCGCCAGCGGCACCCACCGCGGGCCGTTGATGGGCGCCGACCCGACCGAGAACACCCTCTACCTCAAGGGCATCAACATCTTCCGCATCGAAGCAGACAAGATCGTCGAGCGGTGGGGCCGACTCGATCAACTCGGACTGCTGCAACAACTCGGGCTCATCCCGGCCGCAGTGAGTTAGCCCTGACTGTTGAGACCGAACGAATGGCTGCTTCCAGAGCGGGATTCTGAGCCATTTGTTCGGTCTCGCCGGTGGTTTGGTGGTTCAGTAGTGTTCGATGATGGCCGCTCGCGAAGAACTCAGCTGGGACACTTTCGGCTCGGCGAGCCGTGAACTGGCGACGCTCGTGGCTGCGGACGGCTACGAGCCGGACCTCATCTTGTCCATCGCGCGCGGCGGGCTCTTCGTCGCCGGGGCGCTCGGCTACGCGCTGGACGTCAAGAACCTGCACGTCATGAACGTCGAGTACTACACGGGCGTCGATGAGCGCCTCGACCTGCCGGTCATGCTGCCTCCGGTGCCCAACCCGGTAGACCTCACCGGCGCCAAGGTGTTGATCGCCGACGACGTCGCGGATACCGGTGCAACGCTGCGGCTCGTTCGCGACTTCTGCGCCGCCCATGTTGCTGAGGCTCGCTGCGCGGTGATCTACCAGAAACCGCACTCGGAGGTGAACTGCGAATACGTCTGGCGCCGCACCGACCGATGGATCAATTTTCCGTGGTCCACGCTTCCACCCGTTGTCGCCCGGCCACCGTCGGTGCTCGAATCGTAGCCGTATTTCACCCACAGCAGAATCATTGCGGCAGTGCACTTCTCACGATAGACTCGAACACATGAGCGAAACACTGACTGGGCCAGCTGCTCAGTCGTCGACGCTCACCCTGATCACCGCGGCCAGCCGCGCGGAAGCTGCCGCCGCGGCGAACAAGATAGCTCTGGTCAAAGAATTTCAGGAAGCGCATCCGAATCCGGATGACAGATCGTCGCTCGAAGAGATCGCCATGGCGCTGTCGACCACCTACGCCGTGGTCGCGGACTGGTTGCGGATCTCTTTCGAACTCGAGCGAATGCCCGAGATTGCCGCGGCGTTCACCGACGGGCTCCTCACCCTGCCCGCCGTGCAGGCCGTCACCGAACACACCTGCGGTGCCCCGCTGGCGACGATCGTCCGACTCGAACCGCGCATCCTCGACGCCGCGCAGACCCTGCCGCCGCGCAAGCTCGGCACCGAGATCGACCGCCTGCTCGCCGAAGACGACCCGGACTGGGCCAGCCGCGCACACGAGCGCGCCAAAGGCGAACGCAACGTCAAGCAACGACCGCTCGCACGCGGCATGGGCCGGGTGACGGCAACGCTCACCGCCACCGAAACCGCCGAGGTCTCGGCCCTGATCACGGCCGTGGCCAAGACGGTGTGTCACGGCGATCCGCGCAGCATCACCCAACGCCGCGCGGATGCCTATCTGGCGTTGATGCGCGGACAGTCGTGTCTGGGCTGCCAATGTGGTGATCCCGCATGCGAATACGGACCCGCACAGCCCATGCCCCGCCCGGAGATCCGCCTGACTCTCATGTGCGGGCTGGCCACCGTTCTCGGCATCGGCCGCAACCCCGCACATCTCGAGGGATACGGCGCGCTGGACCCAGAAACCACGCGCGCGCTGGCCGCCGACGCCACCTGGCAGGCAATCATCGACACCGCCGAGCGCGCCGTCGACTCCTTCGACGGCCCCTATGCGCACGGCACCATCCTGGTGAGCCCGATCATGCCGGCCGGCACCGTCGCGGCGCCCAGCCCATACGGTTTCGGCAGCGCCCAGATCGCGCAAGCCCACGACCTACTGGCGCGGTTGCGCCAATACGTCCTCGACTTCCCCCACACCGTGCATGCCGAATTCCCTGACGGCCACGGCGGATTCACCCAACCACCACCAGGCGCGCTCGCCTACCGGCCCAGCGCCGCACTCGCCGACGCCGTCCGTCTTCGAGACGGAACCTGCCGCCACCCGGGATGCTGCGTGCCCGCCGCAGACTGCCAAATCGACCACATTCAGGAGTACGACCACAGCAAACCGGTCCACGGCGGCTGGACGATTCTGGCCAACCTGCAATGCCTCTGCGCGCGACATCACGCCTTGAAGACCGCGAAACTCTGGGACTACGGGCTGCTGCGCCACGGAATCGTGCATGCGCGCAGCACCCTCGGACAGCACGGGTTCTCACTTCCCGCGAATCTGGACTGAGATGTCGATTCGGCCGGTCCTCGATCGTCATGTCAGTGTCCGCAACCTACCGAAAGGACCAGACCATGCGTTACGCACTGTTGCTCAATCACGGCGAGCCCGCCCCCGGCGAAATCCCGGACGAGATGATCCGCGAGACGATGGCCGCATTCGAGCGGTACGCGCGCGACCTGATCGAGGCCGGCGTACTGGTCGGCGCCGACATCCTGGCACCGAGCTCGGCAACCACCAGCGTCACCCTCCGCGACGGTGGGTTACGCATCCAGGACGGCCCGTTCGTCGAATCGAAGGAAATGCTTTCCGGGGTATTCGTGATCGACGTGCCCGATCTCGACGCCGCCGTCGCGTGGGCGCAGAAGTGCCCGGCCGCGCGCTACGGCGTCATTGAGGTGCGTCCGGCGGCCACCTCCATCGTCGACGGCGCCTGGAGCGCGGGCTGCCGCATCGATGATGCGGTCGGGTAAGCGGCCATGATGGCGGATGCAGCCGTCCGTGCCCGGGTCGCCGACGTGATCGGCGAGAACTACGGGCGGCTCATCGCGATCCTGTCCGCGCCCACGCGCGACATCACCGCGGCCGAGGACGCGCTGTCCGACGCGACGGAGCGCGCGCTGAGAACCTGGCCCATCGACGGAATACCCGCCAACCCGCCCGCGTGGTTGTTGACGGTCGCCCGAAATCGATTGCGCGACATGTATCGTTCGGCGGCCCACCGCACCACCACCGAACTCGACGCGGCGACCGAGCCAGCCCCGGCCCCTGCCGGTGACGTCGCAATCGAGGACGTCGCAATCGAAGACAAACGGCTCGAACTGCTCTTCGTGTGTGCCCATCCGGCAATCGATCGGGCCATCCGCACTCCCCTGATGCTGCAAACGGTCCTCGGTCTGGACGCGCGTCGGATCGCCGAGGCATTTGCGGTGCCCGAAGCCACGATGGCGCAGCGGCTCGTCCGGGCGAAGCGCCGAATTCGGATGGCAGGCATCCCGTTCTCGGTGCCGGATCGAGACGCGCTGGCAGAACGACTCGATGCCGTGCTGGAGGCCGTTTATGGCGCCTTCGCGATCGACTGGCGCGGCAGCATCGTTGACTCCCTGAATGATTCACTCGCCGCCGAGGCGCTTTACCTGGCCCGGACCCTCATCGACCTGATTCCGGACAACGCGGAAGTTCTCGGTCTCGCCGCCTTGATTGCGTTCGCCACCGCCCGAGCACCGGCACGGTACGACGCCGAAGGCAGGCTGGTTCCGATCGTCGAGCAGGATCCAGAGTTGTGGGACACGGCGCTGATCGACACCGGTGAGCGGTGGCTGACGCGCGCGCATTCGTACGGCGACATAGGGCGATTCCAACTCGAGGCCGCGGTGCAATCGGCGCACTGCGATCGACGCCGAACCGGTACCACGGACTGGATTGCCCTCGAGACCCTCTACCGCGCGCTGCTCACGCGAGCCCCGACGCTCGGGGCGGCCGTCTCGCTGGCGGTGGTCCTTGGTGAAAAGGACGGTCCGGCGGCGGGATTGCGGTTTCTCGACGGCGTGCAGGCACCGAAAAGTGATGAATTCCAACCGATATGGGCCGCGCGGGCGCATCTGCTCGCCGCCGCGGGCGACAGCGACGCAGCCCGCCAGGCCTACGATCGAGCCATTGCCTTAGCCACCGACCCAGCTGTCGTCAGTTTTCTCGAAGACCGCCGCGCGCGTCTGAACGAGCGGCAGATTTTCTGATGGCGGAGGTATGTCCGTTTTGTCGTCGCGCACCTATGCTTGGCCGATGTTGAAGATTGCCGCCCCCAAGGTACCGCCCGCGCGGGTGGTACACGTGCTGGACGTGGTGCGATCGGGAGTGTCCGCCCTGCACCGCAGGATGGTGCCACCGCCGGTCGCGCTGCTCGAGATGATCAATCAATGTTGGGCCACCCAAGCGATCTATGCGGCCGCGAAACTCGACATCGCGGGCGCCCTGGCCGATGGACCCTTGACGGCAACCGAGATCGCCGACAAGGTCGGTGCCGACCCGGACGGCGTCCAGCGCCTGCTGCGTCTCCTGGTCAGCAAAGGCATTTTTGCCCGCGACTCGAGCGGACGCTATCGCCTCAACGCACTCGCGGACGCGCTGCGGTCCGACGCCGACGCGTCGATGCGGGGCTTCGCCTTGTTCGTGGGATCACCTGAGCATTGGGAGCACTGGGCGCACCTGACCGACTCCGTGCGAACCGGCGACCCAAGCGTTCGCGAGATCCGCGGCATGCCATTTTTCGAATTCCTCAGTCACAAGCCGGAATTCGGGGCAATTTTCGACGAGGCGATGACCAGCCTTTCCGAACTGTCGACCGTACCAATCTGTGCGGCCTACGATTTCACGCGTTTCGATACCATCGTCGACGTCGGCGGCGGCCGCGGCCGGTTACTGGCCGCCATTCTGCAACAGACACCCCAGTCGCGGGGCATCCTCTTCGACCAGCCGCACGTCGTCGAAGCAGCAGCCGAGGTGCTCGCGGAACAGGGTGTGGCGCAACGCTGCGCCGTCGAATCCGGCTCGTTCTTCGAGCGAGTACCCAGCGGTGGGGACGCCTATCTGCTCAAACACATCATTCACGACTGGCCGCACGACGAAGCGCTGGCGATCCTGCGGACGGTCCGCGCGGCCATGCCGACCGGCGCCACCCTGCTTCTGATCGAGTTCGTGCTCCCGGAGGGTGACGAGCCGCATTTCGGCAAACTCGTAGACCTGGAAATGCTGCTCAGCCTCGGCGGCCGCGAACGGACAGCGCAGGAATTCCGCGACTTCCTGGCCGAAGCGGGATTCGAGCTGGCGCGCATAGTGCCGACCGCAGGTCCCATCTGCGTCATCGAGGCCAAGCCGGCCTGACGTCAGCCGTCCAATCGGGCGAGCAGGCGATACGCCGAGCCGCGATCGGTCTCGCGGGTCACCGGCATCAGCAGTGCGTCACCGATCGCGCCTGCGGCAATTACCGGTGCGCCAGCGAGCCAGGTTGCGGCCAGGCCGATTCGGCGCAATCGCGACGGCTCCCGCGGTGACCAGGCCGACAGGTTCGGCGCCGCATTCTTGGTCAGGTATATCGCCGCGGTCGACAGTTCGATCGGGACGTGGGACCGGCCGCGCTGCTCATCCACAATGGCAAATCCCGATTGCCGCAACGCGGTTTTGAGATTCTCGATCGGGATCATGTGCAGGTGTTCGGGCTGGCTCCACCCGAGCCAGTACCTGCCCAGCGGTCGCGCGAGCAGCCACTCGGGGTCGGGGACTTCGATCAGCAGGTAGCCACCCACCGTGAGAACCTGTGCCGCGGCACGGATTTCCGCTTTGGGATCGAGCGTGTGCTCGAGATAATGCTGCATGCTGACCACGTCGTATCGCCCGGCTAGTTCCTCGCTCAGCTCGCAGAACTGTCCGCGGTAGCCGGTATCGATCCAGCCGCGCCGGGCAGCCTCGTCCACGTTGGCGCTCATGTCGAGCCCGTCGATCCTCGCCTCCGGCCATATGCCCTTGGCCACCGTGCAGAAATGCCCATGGCCGAGGCCGACATCGAGCCAACTCCCCGGCGTCGTGTGTCGTCCAACAAACTCGGCGCGCGCCGTGTAGGCCGGCCCGGCAAGCGCTTTCGTGAACTCGCTGGTGGATTCGCCGAGGCCGTCGTAGGCGTCGCGGTAATAGAACTCCAGGCCAGCGAGCGTCAGCCGTGGATTCTGGAAGATGTGCCCACAGTCCGCGCACCGGTCGAGGACGAACATGCCCGGCTTCCCGCGGTTCATGTCCGGACTGCGCACGTGGTCGGTCAGCGCGGAACTTCCGCACCACGGACAGTCGGGTCGCCGCGGCTCCAGGAAACGTTCGACGCCTTCGGCGATTTCACGTCGGTACTGTTCCCGAGCCTGCCCGACGCGATCGGCGCGCTCAGCGGCCACTGCCCGCGACCGCTCGTCACCGCGCAACGCGCGCAACCAGTTTCGCGGCTCGTTGAACAGTCGTGTCGCTGATGCCCGGTGCAGGTCCCGCGGTCGCAGTTGCGTGCCGGCGAACACCAGATAGGGCTGCCCGAGATAGGCCGCGAGCGCCACGGCACCCCAGACCGGGTTGACCGCAAGTCCGGCCGCGAGCAGCAGGTGCCGCAGCATCGGCGCAGCGAGCACGATGGGCACCTTGAAACCCATCGATTCCCACATCACGCGCTCGGTGGCGGCGTCGAAAGTCACCGAGCGCAGGCCGGGCGCCAGCGCAGCGTCGGCACTTCCGGCAGCGCACCGTTTCGCATCCAACGCAAAGCGCGCCATCTCCGCCGCCGACAGGCAGTCGGTGTCGCTGACACCCAGCCGGTCATGGGTGTCCTTGACCACAAGCGTTGCCTGGCATGGACTCTGCGCCGCCGCGAGCCGTTGCTGTCGATAGGTTTTCGGATTCAGCCCGCCGAACAGACGCAGCGCTGGCCCGGTCGGCAGGTCCCCTGGAACGAGGTCGAGCACGGCCAGGCTCGCGTCGGCCAATCGGGCGCGCGCGGCCTCCACGGTCTCCGCGTCGAGCACGACGCCGTCGACGGTCACGACGCGGACATCGTCCGGGCGGACACCGGGCGCACCGGCAGCGACTCTCGGCAGCGCGCGAACGCGGCGTCGCTTGATCACCCCATTGACAACCAGTCCGGCCGCCATCAGCGCCGGAATTGCCCTTCCTGAGCGCTTCACGTCAGCTTCTCCACGTAGTCGGCCGCGGCGCGGGCGCCCCCGGCGGCGGTAAACGAGTCACGAATGCGACCAGCGGCCTCCCGGAAAGCTGCATCGTCGAGGACCCGGTCGAGCGCGTCCCGGATGTCGGCCGGGCGGGCCCGGCCGAACTTCACGCGCACTCCCGCGCCGGCCGTTTCGACCTGCCAGGCGGTCACCGGCTGGTCGTCGCGAATCGGCGCCATCACCAGCGGAACCGCATTGGCCAACGCCTCGCAGCTGGTGGTGTGACCGGCGTGGCAGACCACGGCGTCGAGCGTGGGCAGCAACTCGAGGTAGGGCACCCAAGCGACGCGCAGCACGTTTGGTGGAACAGACTCCACGACCTCGTTCGGGTCGATGAGAATCGCTTGGGTGTCCGCGGCCATCTCGCCGACGGCCGCAACGGCCGTGCGCAAAAAGTTGGTGCCGATCACCGAGCTCACCGTCCCCAGCGTGATCAGCACATGTCGCCGCTGCGGATCCAGCCACGCCCAATCGAATTCACCGCCACGGGCGTGCAGACAGGGACCGACGAACCGATAGTGCGACGGGTAGTCATCGACCGGACCGACCAGTGCGGGAGTGGTGAAAGCGATGACAAGGTCGGGGGAAAATCGTAGGTCCGCGATCCCGGCGTAGTCGTCTGGGTTCTCGCCGAGCTGCGCACACAGGTCACGCTGCGAACTTCGCACCCAGTCCTGCAGCTTCGGCGGCAGCGGATCGACGATCTCCGCCGACATGATTGCCATTGTGGCCCAGGGGATCCCGCGCTTGCGGGCGACGATGGCCCCGGCAAGCGTGTGCTGATCTACCGCCAGAATGTCGGGCCGGAACCCGGTGACCGCGCGGTCGATGCCGTCGAACATCGATACCGAAAGCGGGAGCAGGAACTCCTCCCACAGGAACCGGAACGCGGCCGCGCCGCGCATCTTCTCCCGGCGTGCCTCGAGGTGGTCGAACCACTCACGAAAGTCGTTGCGCTGGCGCTCATCCCCGCACACTTCGATGATCTCGGCATCCGCCGGCAGCATCGGCGCGATCAGCTCCGTATGCCCGACCCAGGCGACGTCATGCCCCCGATCGCGCAGTTCGAGCGCGACCGCGACTGTTGGGTGCACGTGCGCCGCGAGCGGTGGGACGACGAACAGAATGCGCGTCACTCGAGCACCCCGCATTCGCTGCGCAACCACTCGTCGAGCACGTCACCGGCCACGGCCGCTCCCCGTTCTTCCCGCATCGCGGCGCCGAGTCCGGCGACGGTGGCAGATATGGTCTTGTCGCTGACCGCGGTTCGGACCGCCTCGGCCAGCCTGTCAGCCGTGAGTTTTTGTACCGGAATCGGTTTCGGCCCGGCGTGAATAGCCGCCACCCGGCTCGCCCAAAAGTTCTGGTCCGCGAAGAAGGGGCACACGACATTGGGGACGCCCGCGCGCACCGCGAGTGCCGTGGTACCGGCCCCGCCGTGATGCACGACCGCGGCCACGCGCTCGAACATCCAGCGGTACGGCACAAACCCGATGGCGTAGATGTCGTCACCGAACGTGTGCGGGTCTGCGGCCGTCTCGGGGTCCACCTGCACGACGGCCCGGACACCAGCCTGCCGGGCGGCATCGACCACCAACTCGTAGAGGCCGGCGGCGTTCGCCGGAAGCCAGCTGCCGAACCCGACGAAAATCGGGGTGGCGCCGGCGGCCAGGTAGTCGGTCAACGCCTGCGGCGGCGTCCACTTCGGCTCGTCATCGTCGAACCAGTTCCCGGTCACCGCAACATTGCTGCCCCAATCCGGGCTAGGGGTGACGATGTGCCTGCTGAATCCGCACAGCACCGGCGCCGACCCACTCCGCGAATACCGCCACGGCAGCGGCTCGAGGCCGTAGCGCTCGTGTCGCCAGTCGTTGATGTGCTTGCGAATCAGATGCCAATGCGCTTGCGCGGCAACTCGATGCGTGGCCCGGTTCAGCGGGCCGGGCAGCGACCTGTCCGGCGACAGCATCAAGTTGGGATAGGTGGCGCTCGGCTCCCACGGCTGTAACTGCAAGAACGCGGCCGGGATGCCGCGGCTGTCGGCGCCGAAATGGCTCATGCCGCCCCAGGACGGGCTGAGAATCGCTGCGGCACCGGCACAGGCGGCATCGATCTCGCCCAGACGCTCCGGCATGTCCGCGAGTACATAGCGCAGAAACTCCTTGGTGCCGTCGGCCTGCTGCTGCCGACCGCCCTGTTTCCAGGTCTGCCAGTCCGCTTGCACGAGCAGCGATTCGACGTCGAGACCGAAGGACCACTGCTCGAGACCTGCCCGCTCGACGGCACCGGCGTAGCGGTCGGGCGTGACCACCCGGACGTGGTGACCGCGCGCATGCAATTCCCGACCGAGCACCAGGTACGGGTCGATGTCGCCCTGCGTCCCGTAGGCCAGCAACACCAGATGACCGCTCATCGCCGTCCCTTTCATGCGTCCTTGCGCGCCAGAACCCGGTAGGCGTTGCCCACCCCGTCGGTGCGGCGCAGATACCAGTCGAACGCTTTGTCCGCCGTGAACGCCGCGGCACCGAGCGGGGCCGCCACCGCACCGCCGACCAGTAGTCGCGGGATATGCGTGGGGTCGTCGCGTTCGGGCAGCCAGGGCAGGTTCGGGTCGCGGGCAAAGCGAAGGAACGCCAGCAGCACGGCCATCGCCAGATCACCGGACTGGTTCGCCGGGGCCCGCTGCACTTCCACCGTGGTCAGTCCGCGGTCCGCGAGCGCCGCCACGAGATTCCCGGCTGGAATCATGTGCAGGTGTTGCGGTTGCAGCCACGGCATCCACCACTGCCCGAGCGCGTCGGCGAAGCGCGACTCGGGGTCGGGAACCTCGATGGACAGGTACCCGCCCGCTTTCAAAATCTTTGCGGCGGCATCCAATTCGGCGAGCGGCTCGGTGGTGTGCTCGAGGTAGTGGTGCATACTCACCACGTCATAACGGCCCGATATTTCATCGGCGACGTCGGTGAAGCTGGCTTGGATTCCCCGGCGCAACCAGCCCCGCCGTTGCCCTTCGACCACGTTGTCGCTGCGGTCGAGGCCGTCGAAGTGCGTATGTGGCAACACTTCCTGCGCGGCGAGGCCGAACGACCCGAGACCGGTGCCCACATCGAGCCAGGTGGCCGGCTGGGTGTGGCGGGCGACGAACCGCGCCCGGTCGCGATAGCTGGTGCCGCCGAAGGCGAAAGCCAACTGCATCGGTCCGGCGCCGAGGCCGTCATAGAAGTCGCGGTAGTAGAACTCGAGGCCCGCGTCGTTGAGTCGCGGGTTTTGGAAGGTGTGGCCGCAGGAGTCGCACCGGTCCAGCGTGAAGTTGCCCGGCTTACCCTGCAGGTGATCGGGACTGACCACGCGGGAGGTCAATTCGGCTGAGCCACACCATGGGCACGTGGCGGAGCGCTCCTGACTGAACCGCGCCAGACCGTCGGTCAGGTCGGCGGCGTAGCGGGCCCGAACTTGCGGATCCTGCTCAGGCTTTTCCGCGGGCGGCGTGGCCTGCTGGGCCCGCAACCAATCGCGCGGGCGTCGCCACGCTCTTGCGACCATGCTCGCGGCCGTCAGGTCGCGCGGGCGCAGCGGCGATCCGGCGAAGACCAGCGCGGGCTGCGCGGCCAGCGCCGCTACCCCGGCGGCAGCGGCGGGCTGCGCCGCAACGGTGGCCGCCGCCAGCGCCGCGTGCACAACCGGCGGTCCGGCCACCAGCAACGCGTCGGTACCGGCCTGAGCCGCCGCGGCGGCCCGCAACGCGAGTCGGGTCGCGGTGTCGTCGGCACGTGCGCGCAACCCCGGGGCCACTGCCAGATCGGTGGAGTCGGCGGCGAACAGCTTGAGTTGCACGGTGATTCGCGCGAGTTCTGCGGGATCAAGATCGTCGTGCACCGCGATCCCCGCCCGCTGCAACACGTCGGTATGCGCGAGCACCGCATGGCAGGCGCCGCGCCCCGCCGCGAACCGCCCATCGCGATACGCCGCCGGGTCCACCCCGCGCAACAGGTCCAGGGCATTGTCGAAGGGCAGGTCGGCAGGCACCAGGTCGAGCACCGAAAGATCGTTATCACTCGCGAATGCACTTGCCGCCCTTGCGGTGTCGTCGTCGAGACGCACACCGGATGCCACCAGAAACCGGTGCTCGGGATCGACCGGACGCTGCGTGGGCACGAGTGTCGCCAACGCTGCGGCGCGCCGGCGCAGCCGCAGCCCGTTCACCGTGATTCCCGCCGCGGTCACGGCCGCGAGCCAGCCGAGTGTCGACCTACCGGGCAACCGCTGCACTGCTCCCCCTCTCGTGCGAAGTCCGTTGTGCCGTGCGAACCTGCGCGGTGGTCAGAAAGCGGGGCTGTCGCCAGTTGCGAGCGAGAAACTCCCGGTTCACCGCCGCTCGCACCGGCCGCACACGTTCGATGGGAACGAGGGCAACGACCGGGGCGCCCAGACCGTCGCTTATCGCGCGGGCCCCCAGAGCGCCGGCGCCGATCGCGGCGGCAACGGCGACGTCTTGTTCGACGCCCGGACCGGTACGGGAACCACGAATCTCGGTGTCCACGACAAGAATTCGCTGCCTGGCCGAATCGGGGTCGAACGGCGCGAACGTTAAGGATCCGCACCGGCGGTCATGGACGACCGCGCGATCGCTGCTGCCCAGCATCGACGCCCCGACCATACCGAGAGTCGCTTCGGCGACACCGAACACCTGCAGTGCGCCCGCGACCAACTCCACGAGGTCATCGTCGGCGACCTCCAGCGCATACACGGAGCGCACCGCTAGCGCCGTGGCACTGCCGATCGCCACCGCGGCCGCTGCGCCGACGTCGTGCGGCACATCGGTGTGCACGGTGATGGCCACCCCGCCGAGCCCGCACCCCCGCTCCCGCAATGCGGCGACGACTGCGTGCGGCGCGGTCGGCGCGGCGCCAACGGTCAACTCGTCGAGCGACACCTGCTGGAATTCGGCAAGCTTGTTCGCCCAGCGCACCGCAACCTGGTCATCGGCACGCGGGTCGATGGCGACCGTCGCACCGAACTGGACCGGGAAACACAGTTCGAAGGAGTCGTCGGCGAGCAGCGGCACCGCGCCGGGCGCGTTCCACGACTCCGCGGCCGCGCCGCCGTAGACGCCCGCATGTACCGAATCCAGCAGGCCCTGTACGAGGTGGTGATCATCCATGGCCGGCTCCCACCGCTACTAGTTCGACCAGCCGATCCGCGGCGAGTCCGGCGCCGCCCGCCGTCGCGAACGATTCCGCGATGCGCCGCGCGCCCGCCCGATACGTCTCCTGGTCGAGGACGGCACCGAGCGCGTCGGCCAACGCGGTCGCCCGCACCCGGGCAAAGCTGACCCGTACCCCGGCGCCCGCGTCGGCGACCTGCTGGGCGATGATCGGCTGGTCGTCGCGAATAGGGGCCACCACCAATGGAATCCCGAGCGTCAACGCCTCACACACGGTGTTGTGCCCGCCGTGACTGACCACCGCGGCCACTCGCGGCAGCAGGGCGCGCTGCGGGACGATGCGGCGCACCAGCACATGCTCGGGCGGGTCCGGAATCAACTCGGGCGGCGCCACCACGACGAGCTGAATGGGTTCACCCAGCCTGCCGACCGCCTCGATGAGCGTCCGGTAAAACCCGACTCCCGCTTCCGCATTCAACGTGCCCAACGACGCGAGCACGGTGCGCCGCGCCGGATCGAGCCAGTCCCACGGGAATTCGGGTTGCTCCTCATCGGCCGGCACCGCCGCCGGGCCGACGAACGAAACATGCTCGGGCAGTTCGGCGATGGGCCCGGTCAACGCCTGCGTAGAAAACACCAGCACCAGGTCCTCGGACCAGCGCAGGTCGACGGGCTCGCCGATGTCGTTGCGGCGCTGCAACTGCGTCATGCAGTCCCGGACCCAGTCATCGACCTTCGGCATGGCCGCCAGCGGGCGGGTGATCTCCGATGACGTGCTCGCCGACGTCACCCACGGCCGACCCGCGCGGCGAGCCGCGAGCGGACCCGCCAGCGCCTGCTGATCACACACCACCACATCGGGCTCGAACTCGGTGATCGCGTCTTGAACGCCCGGCAGCATCACGTCGGCGAGCGGGATCAGAAAGTCCTCCCAAAAGAACTTCAGTTCGGCGGTCCCCCGCAGCTGCAACCATTGCTCATGGGGGGCACGCAAATTGGCGGCGTCGATGTCGCCGCCAACGGGGAACAGGCGTGCACCTTGGGGCAGGCGAGCCTCGAGCCCGTGCCGAAACCCGGCCCAGGCGACCGAATGCCGGCGCGCGAGCAACTCGGCGCCCACGCCGATCGTCGGATTGATGTGCCCGGCGAGAGGCGGAACGACAAACAGGAATCGGCTCATCAACGGGCCTCCGCCAAGGTCACCGACCGCGCCAGCCAATCGACGACGATGTCGCACAACACCCCCGTGGCCTGACCGAGCACCGAATGGTTCTCGTCCGGCAAGACTTCGATCCGGCAGTCGCGGACGTATCGGCGCAGGTCGTCGGCGGCGGGCAAAAGGAACGAGTGTTCGCCGTAGACGCCGAGCACCGGGCAGCTCAGTTCCGCAAGACGCTCCGCGGGCAACGGCACCTCCGCGGCGAGATCCTCGATGATCGACGTCGTTTCGAGCAAGCGGTGCATTCCGGTGAGCTTCTTCGCCGCCTTGCGCAAACCCGCTGCGCCGCACTGTTCGTGGGTGCGTTCGTGTTCGAGCAAGAGCGCGGCCACGCTCAGCGAATTGACCATGCTTTCCAGCCAGTCCTCGGCAACCGGGCCGGCACACGTGGACTCCACGAAGACCAGGCCGGCGACCCGCTCCGGCCGCGCCAGCGCCGCGTAACCGGCGACCATGCCACCGAAACTGTTGCCCACCAACACCACCGGCCGATCGACAGCGAGCGCGTCGAGCACGGCGAACAGATCCGCGACGGCGTCGGCAATCGCGTAGCCGGTGGGCGGCCGGTCCGAAAGCCCTTGGCCGCGCTGGTCATAAAGAATCGCCTCGGCGCCGGCCCGGGCCAGCGGACTTGCCAGCGTGAAGTAGAAACTCGACAGATCGTCAACGGCAAGCCCGTGCAGGAACACGATCGGCACGCCGATACCGGATCCGGGTTGCGCCGGTGGAATCTGCTGCACGTGAAAGCGCAGGCCCCTTGCGGTTTCGGTGTTCACCCGCAGACCTCCGGCTCGCCGGCGATCTCGCTCAACAGCTTTGCCAGTTCCTGCTTCGACTCCACGTGCACGTCGTGGCCGCCGGGCAGCACACACTGCTCGAGCCGCGGATGCACGCCGGTCAGGGCGTCCGCCGCCGCCCGGAACGGCGATTCGGACCCGACGACGACAAGCACTGGCACATCACCGATTTCCGCGATCTGCGCGGCTCCGAACGGCGACTCCGCCTCCAGTTCCGCGGTGACCGAGGTATGCGCCAACAGCTTGCCGATCGTGTTGGCCGGTTCACGCCGGGCGGGCGGTGTCGAGGCGTCGAGCGCGGCCGCCCGCGCGGCGATCAGTTCCGTTTCTCGCGGCGTCCACCAGGAACCGATTGCCGGGCCCAGCGGCGGGTCCACCAACACGACCTGGGCCACGCGCTCCGGCCACGCGCGCGCGAACCGGGTCGCGACAATCGCCCCGAAACTGTGCCCGACGAGGGTGAACTGAGAAAGGTCGGCCGTCAGGGCGGCTAGATCGGCGGCCATGGCCTCCGACCCATACCCGCTCGGGGTGCGCTCGCTGAGACCGTGTCCGCGCCAGTCGAGCAACCGCACCCGGGCGTGCTCGGACAGCAGCGGCGCCGCGGTCAGGTACCAGGACGCGACACTGCCGGTGAACAGTCCGTGCACCATAACGACGTCCGGACCGTCCGAACCGAGGTCGACCGTGTGGAAGCGGGCGCCGCGCACCCTGACAAAACCCATAGCGTCAGCCCTGCGCGAGGCACTTTTCGATGTGACCGACGACGGTGCCCACGTCGAGGGCGGTGATTTCGTCGATGTCGAGGTCCGAGACGAACGCGACGAAGTTCACCTTGTCGCCGTAGCGCTGCTGCAGTTTCTGCCCGAGCGCCACGAATTCGACGCTCTCGACGGCGAGGTCGTCGCTGAACGTCGTTTCCGGAGTGACCTCGATGTCGAGCAGGAACTCGTCGCCGATCACCTCGGTGAGCATCCGCACGACCTCGTCGAACACCGCACCGTGCTCACTCGTTGTTGCCATCATTGATGTATTCCTTCCTTGCACCACGCCACGACGTGGCGGCGCCCGCCGGTCTGCACCGGCCGAGCGTGACACTGCCAAATCTTCTCCCCCGCCGAAACCGCCACGGCAATGTCCGAGCCATCGACACTAGCCCGTGCCGCCAGCTGCGGGTCGCCGCCGAGCGCCTCCGAAATCGCCCGCGTCGCGGCCACGACGGCGGCCGCCGCCTCGTCACCGGCGACGGGCTCGATGCCGATCGCCACAAAGCCGGTGCCCACCAGCGCAACACCCAGGCCCGGGTCGCGTCCGCGGCACGCGGTGTTCGCGAAGGCGAGCGAGGTCTGCGGTGACAAACCCGCCGCTGCCACGGTCGCGCGGCCATCGTCGCCACGACCGACGGTCACCTCGCAGCAGAACACCGATGTTCGCCCGCTGTCCCAGAGTGTCTGGCGCACGGCGTCTTTGGCGGCGATCCGGCCGAGCAGCCACTGGCGCTGATGCATCGGGTCCAGCCGCTCGTACTCCGCCCGTTCGGTGGCGTTCATGAAGCTTCGCATAGTGATCTCGCGGGTGCGGGTGTCGGCCCAGAACTCCTGCACCAGGCACCATCCGCCGTCCTGGACGTCGGCCAGCCCCGCAGCGTCCGGCCGCAACTGCATCTGCCAGGTGCGATCGTTGCCGCCGATCCGGATGTTCGTCCAGCCTTCCACTCGGGCGAACACCGCCCCGGAAGCCTCCACCAACTCGCTGTCCGAACGCATGGTGGCCGGCCCGATCTCGCGAATCCACGCCGTCTGCCGCAACAGTGCCCCGGCGGCTGGCATCGGCCCGTACAACCGGATCGCGTCGATGCTCGACGGAAACACCATCCGGTCCTCAGCCAGGGACTGCTGCGCCCAGTGCCCGATCACCTGACCGACCGCGTCGAAGAGCGTCCCGCGCGTCGGCAAATTGCGCAGCACCGCGCGTACTCCGCGATCGGCGTCGGCGGTGAGTTCGGCGATTCCGGCGAAGCGCGAGCCGTGGAACATGTGCCGGCGCTCGTACAGTTGGGCGGCCGTGACCGTGGGCGGGCGCTCACCGGCCAATGGTTCTGTGCTCGGTGCGGGTGCGGACGGGTAGGCATCGGCGAACAGCACCGTGCCGGTGGCGTGGCCTTCGATGGTGACCTCGACGCTTGTCTCGCCGTTGCGCTCGCCGGCGGCGATTTCGGCGCGGATCGTCACCGTTGTCGCCGGCGCTGCCGCGAGCCAGCGCAGTGCCCGCACCTTGGTCCACCCGATCAGCTTCGCGCCCGGCGCCAACCGCGCAGCGGCTTGCGCCATCAGTTCGAGCATGCTGGTCATCGGCACCACCGGGAAGCGGTCGGTAGCGTCGGGCCAGCCCGGTGGCGTGCCGATGATGGAGTGGTCGAGCAGTTCCGGCATTGTCTGCAGCGACACCACCTCGGTGCAGGTCAGCGCCCGCGGCGCGGTCGCAACCGGGCGGGGTTCGCGCGCACGCCAGGCGGCGAGGATTTCGCGCGAGCCCGCGCTGACGTCAGCTACCAAGGCGTCGAGTTCGGCCAGGATCGGGTCCGAGTGGCCGACTGCGTCCGGCACGGACGCGAGCGTGACCGGCGGGACGGTGCCGTCGAGTCGGACCAGCGGGCTGCCCAGGTCGAGGCGCATGCCCGGCGACCTCGGCGAGCCTTCCCGATGTTCGCCAGGTAAGCGGTCCAACCGGGGCCGCAGCCCGGCCGCCCACAGCGCTGCGCCGACCCGACGCAACTGGTCGAGTGCGCCGCGTCCGGGTGCGTTGGACGCCACCGTGAGGTGCTCGCGCCCGCGCAGCGTGTCCTCGACGAACCCCGGCAGGCTCCCCGGGCCGACCTGCACGAACACTCGAATTCCGGTGTCGTGCATGCGCTCGATCATCGGACGGAACCGGACCCGTTCGATCAGGTGCCGCAGCACCAACTCGCGCACCTCATCCGGATCGGCGGGGAACGGGGCGACCGTGGTCGCCGACCATACCGGCAGCCGTGCCGGCCGCGGCGGCAGGTGATCGAGCCCCTTGTGCGCGGCGGACAGGTGCGACTCGAGCATGGGGGAATGAAATCCGGAGCGAATCGGCACCACCTGGGCGAGCACCCCGCGGTCGAGGAGTCGGGCGATCGCCGCGTCGATGCGCTCGGGGTGGCCGCAGATCACCGACTGGTGCGGGCAGTTGTCGTGCGTGACCACGACACCGTCCGGGCCGAGCAGATCGCCCAGCGCCGACGCCGCATCATCGGCCGAGCAACCCGCTGCCGCATAAATCAGGTCGGGAACCTGCCCGCCTTCCAGGGCCGTCATGAATTCGTCGGCGTCGGCGGCGCTGAACATTCCGCCCTCCAGCATGGCCGTCCACTCGCCGAGGCTGTGTCCGGCCAACGCGCCCGGACGGATACCTAGCTGCGCGAGCGCCGCGGCCTCACAGCGACTCACGCGCAGCAGATTGATGGCGTGGTCGACGAAGTGGTCACCCGTGCGCCACTCGATCGGCTCCAGCCCGAAATGCGCAGTCAACTCGGCACTCGGCCGCCCGACCGGCTCGGGTTCGAGCCCGGGAAACACGAACGCCACCTGATCGGGACGTGTGGCCAACGGCTGTGGCGCGAAATAGATGTCGTTGCGGCCGTACCAAGGTTTGCCGCGCGCAACGACTTTGCGCGCCAAGGCGAGCCGGCGAGCGTCGGGAGCGATGACGGCCAACCGGACGGTTCCGGCGCCGGGCGTGCCGCCGGCCGCGTCGATCAGGCGCGCGTCCTCGACGTCGAGCTGACGGGCGAGCTCGTCCGGCGTGGCGGCGGCGAGCAGCAGGATCTTCTCCGCCGGGTCTGGCGTCGCATAGCCGACACTCGCGGCGGCGCCGGGTGGCTGCTCGATGATCACGTGGGCATTGATTCCGCCGAAACCGAAGGCGTCCACGGCCGCCCGCCGGATTGGGCTGTCCCACGGCTGAGCGTCGGTCAACGGGTAGAACCGCGAGTCGGCGAAGCCTGGATGCGGATCGTCGCAGTGCAGAGTGGGCGGCAAGACGGCGTGGTGCACAGCGAGCGCCGCCTTGATCAGCCCGGCGATCCCCGCAGCGGGCATGGTGTGCCCGATCATCGACTTCACCGATCCCAAGCCGATGGTCGGCTGGCCGCCACCGAAAACCTCGGTAAGCGTTGCCAATTCGGCTTGATCACCCGCCGGGGTGGCGGTGCCGTGCGCCTCGAGCAGGCCGAGCGCGCCGTCGGCGGTGGGGTCGAGCCCGGCGGCCTGCCACGCCCGCGTCAAGGCCAGCACCTGCCCCTGCATGCGCGGCGCCATCAGGGTCGATGCCCGGCCATCGCTCGACACACCGCTGCCCCGGATCACCGCATACACCCGGTCACCGTCGCGCTCAGCGTCGGCGAGTCGCTTGAGTGCCACCATGCCCGTGCCTTCACCGATGAGCAGGCCGTCGGCACCGCGATGGAAGGGGCGAATCTGCTCGCTGCGGCTGAGCGCACCGAGCTGCGTGAACACCGACCAGAAGGTGATGTCGTGGGTGTGGTGGACACCCCCGGCCAGCACCAGATCGCAACGGCCGCTGGTGAGTTCGCCGATCGCCTGATCGACGGCCACCAGCGACGACGCGCACGCGGCATCGATCGTGTAGGCCGGACCCTGCAGGTCCAGACGGTTTGCGATGCGGGAGGCGGCCAGGTTCGGCACCAAACCGATTGCGGCCTCCGGACGCTCGGGGCCGAGCTTGTCCTGGAATGCCTGCCGGACGCGGTCGAGTTCGTCGGCGCCGAGGCCCGGCACGAGCTCGCGCAACGTGGCCACCAACTGGTGTGCCGTGCGCACCCGCTGATCGAGCCGGACGCCGGCCGGCGACAAATAGCCGCCGCGGCCGAGAATCACCCCGACGCGGCTGCGGTCGGTCAACCGGTCGGCGCCGCCGGCGTCCGCAATCGTCTCGGCCGCCACCCGCAGCGCGAGCATCTGGTCCGGCTCACCGCCTGCCGCGGCCACCGGCATGATGCCGAATCCGGCCGCGTCGAAAGTGGCCAAGTCATCGATGAAACCACCGCGGCGGCAATACAACCGGTCGCTCGCCGGCGGAAGTTCCGGACGGTAGTAGGAAGGGTCCCAGCGGTTGGCGGGTGCCGCACTGATCGCGTCGACGCCGTCGACAATGTTGCGCCAATAGGCGGCCGCGTCGGCGGCGCCGGGAAACACCGCACCGACGCCGACGATGGCGATCGCACCGCTGCCGGCCCGGCGATCGTCAGCCACCAAGCCCGCCCGCACCCTTCGTGGCGACCTCGGCGTCGGTTGCCGGGTGACCGGCAAACACGTCCGGCGATCCCACGGCGTACACGACCTGAGAATCGCTGCTGGGCCCATGCGCAAGTTCACGCAACAACGCAGCGACACCGTCGTCGTGGCTGATCACTCCGACCCCGCGGCGGGCGTATTCGCGCATCAACTCCTCGGAGACCATCCCGCCTTCGGCTGGCGCCCACGGCCCCCAGTCCACCGAAACCACCCTGCCCGGCAGCTGGGTCGACCAGCGGCGGGCCAGACAGTCCAGGGCGTCGTTGGCGGCGGAGTAGTCGACCTGACCGCGGTTTCCATAAACCCCGGACACGCTGCCGAACAGCACCAGGAACTCGAGGTCGTTGCGGACCACTGCAGTCAGTGCCCGGGCGCCGTCGACCTTGGTGGCGAATACCCGCTCGAAGGACTCCTGGGTCTTGTCCACGAGCAGACGGTCTTCGAGCAGGCCAGCACCGTGGACGACACCGTCGAGCCGGCCGTGCCGCGAGTAGATGCCTTCCACCACGGCAGCCACCGCGTCGGCGTCGCGGACGTCGATCGCGTGATAGTGCACCGAGGCAGCGGCAGCGTCGAGTTCGGTCAGGGTGCGGCGCACTTCACGCTCGGCAAGGAGCCGGGCAACAGCCGCCTCAACCTCGGCCGGCACCCGAACACCCTGCTCGATCACTGCCCGGCGCAGCGCCATTCGGTCCTCGGCATGGGCTGTCGCCGCGGATTCCGGCTCTCGGGGCGCGACCGTGCGCCCGATCAGCTCGATGTGGCACCCGGTGGCTTTGGCCAACCCAACCGCCACCTTGGCGGTGATCCCGCGGGCCCCGCCGGTCAGCAGCACCACTGACGATGGACCCAACGGCAGCGCGCCGGCAACCGAGTCGGCGCTCGCCTCCGGAAGCGGTGCGGCAACCACCTGCAGGCACGCCCGTTGTGCGCCGCGGTACCCGACCGACACGCCCGGCAGCGGCTCGGCATCAACAGCTTCGGCGAACAGAGCTGCGGCCAGCGCGGCGGCCGGTTCGTTCGGATCGAGGTCGACAGCGCGCACCACCAGCTGCGGGTACTCCGCGGCGACGGTTCGGGCCAGGCCGTGCAGACCGACCGACCGGTCGGTCGCGCTGGGCTGTTCGATGCCGAACCGGCCACCGAGACCGGTGGCAATGACCAGCCGCCGCGCCCCGCCGAGGACCGCGTCGCGCAGCTGCCCGAAGGCACCCGGCAGCGAAGTATCGGAACCGGCCGCGTCCGCGTACACGACGATGTCCAGCGCACCGTCCGGCAACGCACCGGCGGGCACGCAGCGCACCTGACCGCCGCAATGCTCGACCAGGCTGGTCAGCTCGGCGCCGAGTTCGGTGCCTGCCCCGACCACAACTATGTCGCGCCCGGTCAGCGGCGCCGATCCGTTGACGCGCGGCGTCGGCACACTCGGCAGCTCGCGCAACTCGACGACATAGCGCTCGCATCCCGCCGACTCGGGGGCGGCTTCAGCCTGCTGCCCGTCCCCTGCACCCGAGCGGGTCACCAGCCAGTCCACGGTGGCCTGCAGCGTCTTCAGCCGGGCCAACTCCTCGACCGCCGACTCGTCCACGTCCGCGGTGCCGCCCAGGTCGATCCGCTCGCGCAACGCCCCGAAGATCTCGATGCGCTTGATCGAGTCGATGCTCAGGTCGGCCTCGAGATCGAGGTCGGCTTCGAGCATGTCGACCGGGTAGCCGGTGCGCTCGCTGACCACCGCGCGCAGGGTGGCCAGCGCCGATTCCGGCGTCAGCGTCGCCGCCACCGTCGCTTCGGCCCGCGCCGCACTCGGTGCTGGTGGCGCGACCATGTCGTGAACCGGCAACAGCGGGGCGCTGTCCACGACGACGGGCGCCGCGACCGGCTGGTAACCGGCCGGAGCCGGGGCGCCGAGATAGCCGAGCATGACGTCGCGCTGTGCGGCCATCATTTCCCGCGTCGAGCGCAGGAATTCCAGCACTATCGCGTCGCGGCTCGGCTCCGGTGTGCCGCGGTGAGTCCCTTGCAGCGTCGTCATGGACTGCACCTCCAGTTCGGTGGCGGGTTGGAATGCACCCGGCAGATACTCGCCATCTGCCGTGCGGGTGAGGAAGCCGTTCACCAACCATCCGGGCCGGCGGGGCAGCGTCGATTCGTCGACTCGGACGGCGTCGCGGCCACGGAACAGCGGTGCGGTGTCGACCGCAACGCCGGCGGCGGCCAGTTCGGCCAGCGCGAGCAGCAGCCTGCGCAGCCCGGCTTCGCCCGGGGCATCGCAGGCGACAACAGTATGCGGTTTGTCGGCCAGGATCTTGCCGACGAGCTGGGTCAGGACGCGTCCCGGACCAGCCTCGACGAACACGCGAATGCCCGCGGCGTACATCGCCTCGACCTGTTCGACGAACCGCACCGGCTCAGCCACCTGTCGCGCCAGCAGCGATTGGACAGCACCATCCGTGTCTGGGTACGGCTCGGCCGTGGTGTTCGACCACACCGGCAGCGTCGGCGCGCCGAGCCGGCCATCGACGGCCGACGCGAGAGTCTGCGCGGCGCCGGCCACCACCGGACTGTGGAATGCGCACGCAACGGGGATCCGCTTGGCGTACAGGCCGCGCTCGCCACACGCCGCGACAGCAGCCTCGATCGCGCTGGTGGGACCGGAAACGACGGTCTGCCTGGGCCCGTTGTGATTGGCGATGACCACTTCCGCGCAGCCGGGTGACGCGTCGAGCAGCGCGACGACGTCGTCGGACCCGGCGCTCACCGCCGCCATCGCGCCGGGGTCCTCGCCGGCGGCGGCAACGATGGCCGCACCGCGGACCCGGCTGATGTCGAGCAGCGTCTCCGGCGACATTCCCCCGGCGACGCACAGCGCCACCAACTCCCCGTAACTGTGTCCAGCGACCGCGTCGGGTTGCACACCCAACGTGGTCAGCAGTTGGTGCATCGCGAGCCCGGCCACGCCGAGCGCGGGTTGGGCCACCCGGGTGTCGGTCAGCGCCTCGCGCTGACGCGCGACGTCCGCCGGGCTGAACACCGCGGCCGGGAACATGACGTCGTACCAGTCGGCACCGAGAGTCAGGTATTGCCGCAGGCGCGGGAACGCGATGAACAGGTCGGCGAGCATGCCAACTCGCTGCGAGCCCTGCCCGGGGAACAGGAACGCCACCTTTGTGCCGGAATTCCGATCGGCGTCGGCGACGAAAACGCCCGCCTGTGGCGCGGCGGCGAATTCGCGCGCGCGGTCGAGCTGTCCGGCCAGTTCATCGAGATCGGAGGGGACCACGGCGACCTGAACCGGCCGGTCCGCGCCCGGCTGCTCCGCGACCGTACGAGCCAGGTCACGCAGTCGCCAGGGCCGACCGGCACGCTCGTTCGCGGTCAGCAGTTCGGCGAGGCGCGCCATCTGGCGGGCGGCTTCGTCGCGGTCGGAGCCACGGAAGCAAAACAGCTCTGCGGGCCAGGTGTCGAGTCCGTGGTTCGGCTCCGCAGCGCCGCCATACCCGGCCAGTACGGCGTGAAAGTTGGTGCCGCCAAAGCCGAAAGAGCTCACACCGGCGAATCGTTGCGCGGCCGGAGCCAGCCAGGGCCGGGCCGCGGTGTCGAAGTAGAAAGGGCTTTGCTGCGGGGACCAGTAGTCGTTCGGCGAGACCAGGTGTCCCGTCGGCGGGCGCACACCCGAATGCAACGCCCGCGCTGTCTTGATCAGGCTGGCTACGCCGGCCGCGCACTTGGCATGCCCGATCTGGGACTTGACCGATCCCAATGCGCAGGACCCGGCTTCGGCTCCGGCTTCGCTGAATACCTCGGTCAGCGCGGCCAATTCGGTTCGGTCACCCACCACCGTGCCGGTGCCATGTGCTTCGACCAAACCCAGCTGTGCGGGCGACAGGCCCGACATCAGGTAGGCGCGTTCCATCGCGCGCCGCTGACCGTCCGCACGGGGCGCGGTCAGTCCGAGCGAACGCCCATCGCTGGACCCGGCGATGCCTTTGACGACGGCGTAGATCCGGTCGCCGTCGCGCTCGGCGTCGGCGAGGCGTTTGAGGACGAGACAACCCACGCCCTCACCGATCGCGATGCCGTCCGCAGACGAGTCGAAGGTGCGGCAGCGGCCGGACGCCGAGAGCGCTCCGACTGAGGAGAACAGCAGATAGTCCGAGACGCTGTTATGGGTGTCGGCACCTCCACACAGCACCATGTCTGCGGTGCCGGACTGCAGTTCCTTGCAGGCGTTGTCGAGTGCCGCCAGTGACGACGCGCACGCCGCGTCGACCGTGTAGTTCGCGCCGCCGAGATCGAGCCGGTTCGCGATTCGCCCGGCGATGACGTTGCCGAGCACGCCGGGAAACGAGTCTTCGGTCAGCCGGGGCAGGTGCGCATCGAGTTCGGCGGGCAGATCGCCGAAGTACGTGGGAAACATCGTGCGGAAGCCGTAGGCCGTGCTGAGGTCGGTGCCCGGCTCGGTGCCGAAAACCACCGCCACCCGGTCCCGGTCGAAGCGACGCGCCGGGCGACCCGTCGTGTTGGGCCCGGGAACCTCGTACCCCGCGTCGCGCAGCGCCCGCGCGGCGACCTCGAGCGCCAGCAGCTGCACCGGTTCGATCGCGGCCAGGGACGCCGGCGGGATGCCATAGGCGAGGGCGTCGAACGGAACGTCGGGGAGAAACCCGCCCCACTTGGACGGCGTCTTCTCGCCACCGGAATGGCCGGTGGCCGCCGGGTCGTAATAGATCGCCGGATCCCAGCGCTGCACGGGGACCTCGGTGACGGCGTCGACGCCCGCGAGGACGTTGAACCAGAATTCCGCGGCATCGGTGGCGCCCGGGAAGATCCCGGCCATCCCGACGATGGCGATGTCGACGGGCTTCGGCTCGGGCTTCGGCGCGGATGCGGTGTAGCCGAGCTCGTGGGCACGGCCGCGCAGGTATTCGGTCGCGCCGCCGCTGACGCCCTCGTGAATCGCTGCGACGGTGGTGAGTTCGGAACGCATGGTTGCGATGTCACCGATCATCACCATGCCGTCGGTGCGCTGGACGTCGTCGTCGACCGCGAGAATCTCCTCGCCGCGGCGACGCAATCCCTTGCTGGCGATGCGCAAGCGCCCGAGGTTGAGCTGCTCGAGTTCAGCCCACATCTGTTGGCGACCGACACCCTCGTCGATCAAGCGTTGCTTGGTGTGCAGGAACGTCCGGACATAGGTGGTGTCCGCGCACCGGGTGGAGTGCCCGGGTGAGGTCTCCAGCAGCACGGTGGCATCGCAGTCGAGCGCGGCCTGTTGAAAGGTCGGCTTGATGGCGCCCGCGGCCACCGCTTCCTCGGTGAACAAATATGCGGTGCCCATGAGCAGACCGACGCCGGCGCCGCGCGACACCAGCGGCGCGGCCAGCGCGGCGACCATTGCCGCCGACCGCGAGTCGTGCACGCCGCCGGCGAACAGCACTTCGAGTTCACCGAAGAATTCGGCCCCGGCGCGCTCGCCGAACTCGAGCAGAGTGGCGACTTGGGCTTCCCACAAGGCAAAGCTGCTGCGCGGCCCCACGTGTCCGCCGCACTCGCGGCCCTCGAACACGAACCGCCGAGACCCATGCGCCAAGAACTGCGCGAGCAACCCCGGCGAGGGGACGTGCAGGAAGCTCGGAATCCCGGCCGCCTCCAGCTCGGCCGCCTGCGACGGGCGACCGCCCGCGATCAGCACGCACGGTGGGCGCACTTCCAGCACCGCTGCCAGCTGCTCCTGACGCAGCTCGGCCGGAACGAATCCGAGGATTCCGGCACCCCACGGTTTGTCACCAAGCAGGTCCGAGGTCTCCTGCAGCAGTGTTCGGGCGCGGTCCCCGGACAGCAGCGAAAGCGCCAAAAAAGGCAATCCGCCAGCGGCCGCGACCGCTTCGGCGAACCCTGCTTTGTCGCTCACGTGGGTCATCGGTCCCTGGGCGACCGGAAGGGCGAGCTTGTGCGTCGCGGCGAAGCTGGACTCGGGTCCGAGCGCGGACGCTTGCGCCGCCGCAGCGATGTCGTCTCGGATGGCCCGCTCAATCGCCTGCACGACGCCGCCGGCGGTCACGTACCGGTCGGCCAGCCGCGCCGCAAAGCCGCCCTCCTGCCCGATCGGCAGCAGCTGAGACTGCAGGTCGCGTGCGCCGAGCCGGGCGCGGACCGTGTCCGGCTCGAGGTCGGTGTCCGCGTTGGCAAGCTGTGCAACCGGTAGATCCGGACGCAGGTACACCCGGTGGGAACCGAGGACCACGGTCTCGCTGCCGTCCATCGAGCGGATCGCGGCGGCAACGGTGTCGGTCAGTTCCATCTCCGATACCAGCGCCAACTGGGCGTCGAGCACCACGCCCGCGGCACCGCCAGCGACGGCGGCAGGGGCGGTGTGCATGCCGATGCCGCCAGCCGCCCACACCGGCAGTTCGACTCGCGCGGCCAATTGCTGCAGCAGCACGAACGTGGTGCTTTCGCCGACCAGCCCACCGGCCTCGCTGCCCTTGGCGATCAGCCCGTCCACGCCGGCCTCGGCCGCGGCCACGGCCTCGGTGACCGAGCGAACCTCGACGAGCACACGACGGGCGCCCGCCCCGTCCCATTCGGCAGCGTCGGCCAGCGCGGACAGCACGACGGTGTCGATCTGCTCCGGGAGGTCGGCAGGTGTCAGCGGGCAACTATCTGGCACACGGACGGCGAAGGCGCCGCTCCACCATGCGCAGGCGTCGCCGAGCGCCGCGAGCGCCGCCGTCTTGTCCCGGCCGAGATCCAACACGCCCAGTCCACCCGCGCGACACACCGCGACTGTCAGCCTTGCGTTCGGCTGTTCGAAGGGGCTGACGCCGATGACCAGACTGCCGCCTCGCCAGGAACGCTTCATGCGAACGATCTCCAAACACCCGGTCTACCGCTCGCAGCAAACCCACGGACAACAGGCCAGTCGAATCAAGAGTGAATGCGGACCCGAGAGCCCAGGAGCACTATACATGCGAAAACTATGCTCTAAATTCTCGTGACGCGATCAATTTAGTTAGCTACGGGATAACTGAGATCACTGCTCGGGATGTGTCGTCGGCTAGGTCCGTCTCGACGCACATCATGCCCCGAACACCCGCTCTACCACGGCTTTGGCGCGCCGTGTCACGCGCAAATAGTTATCAAGGAACTCCCCGGCGTCGCCCCGGCGGGTCGCGGCAGCGGCGGTATGCAGGCCGGTGCCCGGACTGCGCCACCCGGCGACCCAGGCGACAGCCGACAGCACGCGGCCGGGACCGGGCAACTGGTCGGTGGCCTTACCGCGGACCAGGACCAGCGCGTTGCGGGCTCGCGTTGCGGTGATCCACGCGTCGCGCAGCAATGCGACATCTTCTTCGGACAGCAACTCGGCCGCCCCGATCGCGTCGAGCGTCTCCAGCGTGGACGTGTTGTGCAGCGTCGGGACGGCATGCGCGTGCTGAAGTTGCAGCAGTTGGACTGTCCATTCAATGTCCGCCAGGCCGCCTCGGCCGAGCTTGGTGTGCGTGGCCGGATCGGCGCCGCGGGGCAACCGCTCGGAATCGATCCGGGCCTTGATGCGGCGGATCTCGCGGACGGCGTCCTGCGACACCCCGCCCTCGGGGTAGCGAACCTTGTCGATGACGTGCAGGAACCGCAAGCCGAGATCCTCATCGCCCGCGATGGTGTGGGCGCGCAGCAGGGCCTGCACCTCCCAGGCGTGCGCCCACTGCGCGTAGTAGGCCTCGTACGACGCCAGCGTGCGCACGAGCGGACCGTTACGGCCTTCCGGGCGCAACCCCGCATCGACCTGCAAGGGCGGGTCGGTGCTGGGCGCGCCGAGCAGTTTCTGCACCCGCTCGGCCACGCCGACGGCCCACTTCACGGCCTTGGTTTCATCCGTGCCGGGCTTGGGATCGCACACGAACAGCACGTCGGCGTCCGATCCGTAGCCGAGTTCGTGACCGCCGAGTCGGCCCATGCCGATCACCGCGAACGCCGCCGGCGCTGGCTCGCCCGTTTCGGCTTCGGTCGCCCGAATCACCGCCTGCAACGCCGAGTTGAGCACGGCCGCCCACACCGACGACAGCGCGTGGCACACCTGTTGCACGTCGAGCAAGCTCAAGATGTCGGCCGATGCGACCCGGGCGAGCTCGTGGCGGCGCAGGGATCGGGCCGCGGCGACCGCGCGTTTCGGGTCGTCGTAGCGGGCTGAGGAGGACACGATTCCGCGGGCCACCTCGTCCGGATCGACCGAGAGCAGCAGTGGACCATTCGGGCCATCGGCGTACAGCCGGATCACTTCCGGCGCCTTCATCAGCAAATCCGGCAGATAGGCCGAGGCGCCGAGCACCATCATGAGGCGCTGCGCGATCGCCCCCTCGTCGCGCAGCTCACGCAGGAACCAGGTTTGGTCGTTGAGAGCTTCCGACACCCGCCGGTAGGCCAGCAGACCGGCATCCGGATCCGGTGTCTCGCCGAGCCACTCCAACAGCGTCGGCAGCAACAACGCCTGAATCCGGCCCTTGCGGGAGGCACCTTGGGTCAACGCGCGCAGGTGCCCCAACGCGTTTTCGGGAGCCAGGTAGCCGAGCGCGGCGAGTTGACGGACGGCGGCGTCGGTGCTCAACCGCAGCGCGTCCTTGTCGAACCGGGCCACCGACTCGAGCAGCGGCCGGTAGAAAAGCTTTGCGTGCAGCCGCCGCACGCGGTGGGCGTTGCGTTTGATCTCCGCGTTGAGCACACCTAGCGCGTCGTTGCGGCCGTCGGGCCGCATGTGGGCCGCGCGCGCGAGCCAGCGCAGCGCCTCCTCGTCCGACGGCGGCGGCAGCGTGTGGGTGCGCTTGAGTTTCTGTAGCTGCAGGCGGTGTTCGAGCAGTCGCAGGAACTCGTAGGAGGCGGTGAGGTTGGCCGCGTCGTCGCGCCCGACGTAGCCACCCTCAGCCAGCGCCGCCAACGCTTCCACGGTGTTGGTCACGTGCAGGGAGTCGTCGGCCCGGCCGTGGACGAGCTGCAGGAGTTGCACCGCGAACTCGACGTCGCGCAGGCTGCCGCGGCCCAGCTTCAGCTCCCGGTCCTGCAGTTCGGCGGGAACCAATTCCTCGACCCGGCGGCGCATCTGCTGCACCTCGGACACGAAGTCTTCGCGTTCGGACGCGGTCCACACCATAGGCACCAGCGACTCGTAGTACTGCTTGCCCAGCTCGACGTCGCCCGTCATCGGCCGCGCCTTGAGCAGCGCCTGGAACTCCCACGTCTTGGCCCACCGCCGGTAGTAGGTCAGATGCGACTCGAGCGACCGAACCAGCTCGCCGCGTTTGCCTTCCGGCCGCAGCGCCGCATCCACCTCGAAGAAGGCTGCGCTGCCGACGCGCATCAGCTCGGAGGCCAACCGGCTGGCTACCACGTCGGCGGGCTCGGCAACGAAGACAACATCGACGTCGCTGACGTAATTGAGTTCGCGCGCACCGCATTTGCCCATCGCGATCACGGCCAGCCGGACCGGACACGGCGCCTCGCCGCAGACCGTCGCCACCGCGACGGCGAGTGCCGCGGTCAGTGCGGCATCGGCCATATCGGCCAGCTGCGCGCCGACGCGCAGGTACGGCAGCACCGGCTGATTCTCGACAGTCGCGGCCAGGTCGACGGCGGCGAGCAGCAGCAACTCGTCGCGGTAGGCCTTGCGCAGCGCCAGAATCGCTGCGGGACCGACCATTTTCGCCCGGTACAGCCCCGCGCTGGCGTTGGGTCCGGACTCGGGTTCGGCGTCGACCGCGGCCAGCAGCGTGTCGATCAATTCCTGCCGCGTCGGCAGCGACGGCCGTTGCAAGACCCGCCACGATTGCGGGTCCGTGCGCAGGTGATCACCCAGCGCGATCGAGGATCCGAGCACCGAAAACAGCCGCCCGCGCACGGCCTTGTCTGTGCGCAGCACGTCTTCGAGTTCCGCCCATCCCGATGGCCCGAGTTCGGTGCGCAGCGTGATGAGGGTGCGCAGCGCCAAGTCGGCGTCAGGCGCGCGCGAGAGCGACCACAGCAGTTCGACGCTTTCGGGGTTGTCCCACTCCAACTCGTGCAGGTCCGCGCTGGCGGTCGGTTCGAGCAAGCCCAGGCGTCCCGCACTCGGCACCAGCGATCGGGCAGTCGGCGGGCGGATCATGACGCCAACCTACAGGCCCAAGTACTCCCGAAGCTCGAACGGCGTTACGTTGCTTCGGTATTCCTCCCATTCCCGCCGCTTGTTGCGCAGGAAGAAATCGAACACGTGCTCGCCCAGCGTCTCGGCCACCAACTCCGAGCGCTCCATCGCCTGCAACGCCTCGTGCAGGCTGCCCGGCAGTTCCCGATAACCCATTGCCCGACGTTCGGCGGCGGTCAGCGCCCAGACGTCGTCCTCGGCCTCGGGGGCCAGGGTGTAGCCCTTCTCGATGCCCCGCAACCCAGCGGCCAAGAGCACGGCGAATGTCAGGTACGGGTTGCAGGCCGAGTCGGGGCTGCGCACCTCGATGCGCCGTGACGAGGACTTGTTCGGGGTGTACATCGGCACCCGCACCAGGGCCGACCGGTTCGACCGGCCCCACGACGCCGCCGTCGGCGCCTCGCCGCCGTGGATCAACCGCTTGTACGAGTTCACCCACTGATTCGTGATGGCGCTGATTTCGGCCGCGTGCTCGAGAATGCCGGCGATGAACGCTTTGGCGGTCTCGGACAGCTGGATGGGGTCGTCCGGGTCGTGGAAGGCGTTGGTTTCGCCCTCGAACAGGCTCATGTGCGTGTGCATGGCCGAGCCCGGATACTGGCTGAACGGCTTGGGCATGAACGTAGCGCGCACGCCCTCGGCGATGGCGACTTCCTTGACCACGTACCGGAACGTCATGACGTTGTCGGCCATGGAAAGCGCGTCGGCGTAGCGCAGGTCGATCTCCTGCTGCCCCGGCGCACCCTCGTGATGGCTGAACTCCACCGAGATGCCCATCGACTCCAGCGCGTCGATGGCGTGCCGGCGGAAGTTCGGCGCCGAATCGTGCACCGCCTGGTCGAAGAATCCCCCGTTGTCGGCCGGCACCGGCGGAGTGCCGTCCAGTGGGCCGCTCTCGAGCAGGAAGAACTCGATCTCCGGATGCACGTAGCAACTGAAGCCGAGGTCGCCGGCTTTGTTCAGTTGACGACGCAGCACGTGCCGCGGGTCGGCCCAGGATGGCGACCCGTCGGGCATGGAAATGTCGCAGAACATCCGGGCGGAGTGCTGGTGGCCCTTGCTGGTCGCCCACGGCAGCACCTGGAAGGTCGATGGATCGGGACGGGCCACCATGTCCGCCTCCGAGACACGCGAGAAGCCCTCGATAGCCGAACCGTCGAAGCCGATACCTTCCTCGAAGGCCCCCTCGAGTTCGGCCGGAGCGATCGCCACAGATTTGAGGTAACCGAGGACGTCCGTGAACCACAACCGCACGAAGCGGATGTCGCGCTCTTCGAGGGTGCGAAGCACGAACTCTTTCTGGCGATCCATGACTGCGAGACTAGGCAGCTGGCGTTAAATCTGTGTTACATCGTGAAATCGGTCGCAGCGGCGTGTCTTGCCCGCGGGCGCCGCTCAGCACGTCAGCCCGGCCGGCGGCGGTGTCAGGTTGATCAGATAGTTGATCACCGCGTCATCGACACATTTGACGCCCGATGTCAGCGCGACGGTGTGCTGATCGCCGTGGTAGGTGATCAGGCTGGCGTGCAACTGCTGCGCCAGATCAACGCCGGCCTGATACGGCGTGGCCGGGTCGTTGGTCGTCGAGATCACCACCGTGGTCGGTAGGCCCGGCGCCGAATACTTGTGCGGCGTGCTGGTATTAGGCACCGGCCAGAACGCGCACATGTCCAGCGGCGCCTGCCCGGTGCCGCGGCCGTCGTCCTCGAACGGGGCGATCTTGCGAACCTCCACGTCCAGCTTCCCCATCACCGACCGGTCCATGATCCGCGGATCGTCCACGCACCGAATGGCGTTGAACGCGTCGTTCAGGTTCGAGTAGGTGCCGTCGTCGTTGCGCCCGTCGTAGGCGTCGGCAAGCTGCAGCAGCGTGTCCCCGCGGCCCTGTTTGAGTTCGTTGAGCCCGTCGGTGAGCATCGACCACAGATCCGGCGAGTACAGCGCCTGCTGCACTCCCGTCATCGCGTCCTGATAACTCAGTCCACGCGGATCGGTGGTCTGCGCGGGGTGGTCGATGAGCGGGTTGACCAGATCCCGAAATTGCTTGACCGCGTCGGACGGATCGGTGCCCAGCGGGCAGTTACGATGCTTGACGCAATCGCTCACGTAGGCCTCGAACACCTTTTGGAAACCCTGCGCCTGCAAGCGAATATCGGTGAGCGGGTCCTGATCCGGGTCCACGGCGCCGTCGAGCACCATGGCCCGCACCTTCGTCGGAAAAGTCTCCGCATACTCACCGCCGAGGCGGGTGCCGTAGGAGTACCCGACATAGTTGAGCTTGTCGTCACCGAGGACCGCCCGCATGACGTCCATGTCGCGCACCACCTCACGCGTGCCGACATGCTCGAGAAATTCATCGCCGGTGCGCTGCGCACACTTGGCGACGTAGTCCTTGTCCTCGGACTCGGTCTGGGCGATGCCGGCCGGGGACATGTCCACGTCGTTGTCCTTGCGCCGCTGATCGGCTTCTTTCGGTGTGACACAACGTATCTGCGGGGTGGAGGCGCCGACTCCCCGCGGATCGAAACCGACGATGTCGAATCGCTCGGCGAGTTCGGTGTTCTTTCCGACGGATGCCATCGACAGGCCCGAGCCGCCCGGGCCGCCAGGGTTCATCAGCAGCGAGCCGATCTTGTTGCCGCTCGCCGGCAGCCGCGAGACCGCGATCTCGGCCGTGTCACCGTTCGGCTTGGCGTAATCGACTGGGACCATAATTTTTCCGCATTGCAGGTCCGGGTCGAGGTGGCCGTCGATGGCCGCGTAGCTGTCGCAACTGCCCCAGGTCATTTTCTGGTTGTAGAACCTGGCCAGGCCGTCGGTGTCACCGCTCGGTGGCGCCGCAGACGTCGGCGACGGCGCGGATGGCGACGCCGGGGGCGCTGACGCGTTGGGCACCCCCTGGCCCGCCGTGGTCGTCGAGCACGCGGCCAACACGCATGTCGCACCGATACCGAACCCGACAATCAGCCGTTTGCGCCGCGTCATTCCACGATGCTGCCATGACATCCCAAGAGAATGCTGAACGTGAGCGATTCGAAAAACGAGCGGGTCGATCCACAGGCGTTTGCCGAATCGGTCGAGGCTCTCCTGCTTGGCGGTCCTCGCACGCTGACCCCGCTCGACCTGGCGCAGCGGGCGAACCTCCACCGGGAAGCCGGCCGGCGGCTGTGGCAATCGATGGGTTTCGCCAGTGTCGACGAGGAAGGCTACGACAACGAGATCTCCTTGACGGACTACGATCTCGTTGCCGCCCAACGCATTCAGCAGGCGATCGAGTCGGGCATCGCCACCTTCGAGGAGACGGTGTCGTTGTCGCGGCTGGCGGGGCAGATCTTCGCCCAGCTCGCCGAGAGCGAGGGCGAGGCGATGTATGCCCTCGCATTGCGGCAGCCCGGCGGTTTCACCGCGGCGGTCGAAACGCTCGGTAGCGAACTCCTACCGTTCATCGAGGAGCTGCACACCTACGTGTGGCGGCGCCAACTCGCAGCGTTCGTCGCCCGAAAAGCCATGCAGCTAGGCAAGCATCTGGACGCCGATCAGGGCGCGACCGTCGGTTTCGCCGACATCTCCGGATTCACCGCGCTCTCGCGGCGCACCGGGCAGGCCGAGCTGGCGGACCTGCTCGAGCTTTTCGAATCCGTCGCGACCGATGCCGTGGGCGCCCACGGCGGGCGCGTGGTGAAACTCATCGGCGACGCCGTGCTTTACACCGTCGCTGAGCCGGTCGCCGGTGTCGAGATTGCGGCTGAGCTACTCGAATCCTGGCCGGCGACACAACCACCGATCCGCGCCGGGGTGGCCACCGGCCCGATCCTGCGACGACTCGGCGATGTCTTCGGTCCGACCGTGAACATCGCCAGTCGACTCACGTCGGTCGGCAGACCGGGCGAAGTGCGGGTCGACGAAGCCACCGCTACGGCAGTCACAGCCGACCCGCGTTTTCACTTCGAGGCCCAGCCGCCACAAGACGTTCGCGGCTACGACCAGCTGCCGTCGTGGCGGCTGGTGCGGAACTAGAGCAGCGAGACAACCTTTTTCGCGGTCGCTTTGGCCGACTGCGGGTTCTGCCCCGTCACGAGGCGGCCGTCGACGACCACGTGCGGCGTGAAGGGCAGCAGTCCTTTTTCGTAGTGTGCCCCGCGCTTTTTCATCTCTTCCTCGGCGTTATAGGGCACCAGCTTGTCGACCTTGGCGAGTTCTTCCTCTTTCCAGGCGAACCCGGTGACCTTGCGACCGGCGACGAGCAGCGAGCCGTCGGAGAGCTTGGTGTTGAGCAGGCCGCAGTAGCCGTGGCACACCGAGGAGACGATGCCCCCGCGCTCGAAGATTTCCCGCGTGATCGACTGCAGCCCTTCACTATCCGGGAAATCCCACATCACGGCGTGGCCGCCGGTGAAGTAGATGGCGTCGAAGTCCGCGGCATCGATGTCTTCGGGCGCGGCCGTGTTCTCCAGCAGCGCCATGCGCGCATCGTCGGCGCGCCACGCCTTGGCCGTCTTGTCGTAGTTGGGGAACTTCAGCGACCGTGGCTCGAGCGGACACAGGCCACCCTTCGGGCTCACGATGCGCTGCTCATAACCCTGCTTCTCGAAGACGTGATAGGCGTGGGTCAGTTCCGACAGCCACAGTCCGGTGGGCTCGGCGGGGTCGTCGTAATGGGAAACGTTGGTTACTACATGCAGGATGCGCTTGGCCATCGGAGGCGTCCTCACTCGTGAAGTAGATGCCCAAGCGTAGAGGCGAATGTAAGCGCTGTCAACACCAGGTTGGTTCGCTATCGAGCCAGCGCCGCCGCGGTGACCGCCCGGATCCGGTCGGCGACCTCCTGGTCCGACGACGTGTCCAACTTGCCGTCGAGGTGCAGGAAGGCCAGTCCGTGCACCATGCTCCACAGCGCCGTGGCCATCGAGTCGGGATCCGACGTCGGCACCGCCTTCTTCACGATTCCTTGCAGGTAGTCGTGGATGGCGGCAACCGCCGCCACTCGATCGGGGTTGTCTTTGTCGCATTGCTCGGTGAACATCGCCCGAAACAGTCCCGGTTTGTCCAGTGCAAAGCGGACGTAGGCGATCGCGATATCGGCCAGATCGTCGGGGGTCGCCGGATCCGGACTCGCCGCCATCAGCGCGGCAGCAAGCTCCCGGTACCCCACCGCGGCGACCGCCGACAACAGCGCGCTGCGGTCGGGGAAGTGCCGGTACGGCGCGGCGGTCGATACGCCCGCACGCCGCGCCGCGGCCCGAAGCGACAGCGCTCCGGCCCCACCCTCCTCGAGGAGTTCGACGGCGGCGCGCACCAGTGCGGTCGGGAGATCGCCGTGGTGATACGTGGTTTTCGACGACATGGACCTCAACCTAACAAGTGTTTGCGCTGCTTACTTTACGCCAGACAGTGACATGCACGCAATCTCGGTGTTGACTGTGCTTACATCTATGGCTACGCTCTATGTAAGCAGCGTACACATAGGAAGTGTGCGGATTGAGCGAGGAGCATCGCCGATGACAACGATTCAGCAGGAGACGGTCGAGTACGAGTTGGGTGCGCGCAAGGTCGCCGTGCCGAAAGGTGGCCTCTACGACCAGTATCAGATGCAGACCCCGCTCGACGTCGTCGCCCGCGATCCGCGGGTCCCGGGCGTGGACTTCTTCCGGCGGCTGCCCAAGACCAAGGTCGACTCCCGGATCGGGCCCACGCTTACGCCGAATTTCTATTACCGCATCTCGACCGCCCGGCTGGTCATGCTCGCCCGTACCAGCGCGATCCGTGCGCGCCTGCCCAAAGAATTGGCGCCCCTGCAGGTCGCGCCGGGCGTCGGCGTGATTTCGGCGATGTTCTTCCGCTACGACGTGTGTGACATCGACTTCTACACCGAAGTGGGCATCGGGATCGCCGTCGAACCGGCACGGCATGGCGGATTGGGATTCGTCGACGTGCTCGCCGGGCTGAAGAACGAGCACATCCACTCCTACGTGTTGTCCCTACCGGTCAACACCGAAATCGCCCAGGTGCGTGGCCACGACGGCTACGGTTTCCCGAAGTGGGTCACCGACATCGACGTCGAGATCGATGCCAACCGCACCACTGCGCGGGTGGCCAACGATGCCGGCGGAACCGACATCTCGTTGTCGGTGCCCACCCCCGGTCAAAAGAAGCACCCGAGCGGCCAGCGGGTGTCGACGATGACCTCGTACACGACGATCGACGGTGCCTGGCACTCGACGACCAGTCAGATCAATGCGCTGTCGACTGGAACTGCGTTGTTACCGCGCAATCTCGACCTGCAGCTAGGGCAGGGCCGCGTCTCCGACGACCTGCGCTCGCTCAAACCGATCAAGACGATTCAGCTCGACGTCAACACCGAAGCCCAACTCGCCCTGCACATGCCGGTCCCGACCTCGGTCCGCAGCTAGGAACACGGTCCGCAGCTAGCAACACAGAAGGAGATTCGCGATGACCGACGTCCAACCGGTGCTCGAGCCCGCGGCGGCACAGTTCGCCAAGGACACCGACACCCCGCCGTTCCTGTTCCAGTTGCCGCCCGAGGAGGGCCGCAAGACCGTCGATGAGGTCCAATCCAGCGAGATCGACAAACCCGACATCGACGAGGAATGGATCACCGTCGAAGGCGGCCCCACCGGCACTGTGAAGGTCCGCATCGTCAAACCCGCCGGCGCAACCGGGACGCTGCCGGTCGTGTTCTTCATCCACGGAGCCGGCTGGGTGTTCGGCAACGCCCACACCCATGACCGACTCGTGCGCGAACTCGCCGTCGGCGCGAACGCCGCCGTCGTGTTCCCGGAATACGACCGCGCACCGGAAGCGAAGTACCCGACCGCGATCGAACAGAACTACGCCGCCGCGCAGTGGGTGTTCGCCCACGGCGCCGAGAAGGGGCTGGACGCGTCGCGGTTCGCGGCGGCCGGAGACTCGGTGGGCGGAAACATGACCGCCGTACTGACCCTGATGGCGAAGGAGCGCGGCGACGTCCACATCAGACAACAGGTGCTGTTCTATCCCGTCACCGACGCCAACTTCGACACCGATTCCTACCACCAATTCGCCGAGCACTACTTCCTGGCTCGCGAAGGGATGCAATGGTTTTGGGACCAGTACACCGAGAACGACGCCCAACGCGAGGAAATCTACGCCAGTCCGCTGCGCGCCTCGACCGAACAGCTCGCCGGTCTGCCGCCCGCGCTGATCATCACCGGCGAAGCCGACGTGCTGCGTGACGAGGGCGAGGCCTATGCGGCCAAGCTCCGGGCGGCCGGTGTTCCGGTCACCCAGGTGCGGTTCGGCGGGATCATCCACGACTTCGTCATGCTGCACGCGCTCGCGCACACCCACGCCGCGCAGACCGCCATCAAACTCGCCCAGGACACCCTGCGCGACGCCCTGCACGAAGGGACAAACCAATCATGACCGCACTGCATGGGCGCGCCCGCGACACGGTCGGCACGGTCGACCTGCACGAGTTGACCGCTCGCGTCGTGGCCGCCAACCCCGATTCGCGCATCGAGGTGCTCGACGCGATGACCGGCACCCGTCTCGGGGACACGCCCCGCTGCACACCCGAGGATGTCGCGACGGCTGCCACGCGAGCCCGGGCTGTTCAGCCGGCGTGGGCCGCCCGGCCGGTCACCGAACGCGCCGCGATGCTGCTGCGGTTCCACGATCTGGTCCTCGAGCGCCAGGACGAGGTTCTCGACCTGATTCAGCGCGAGAACGGCAAAGCCCGCCGGCACGCGTTCGAGGAGATCATGGACGTTGCCCTGGTCTCGCGCTACTACGCGCACACCGCCGCCGACTACCTCAAACCCAAACGCCGCCAAGGGGCCCAGCTCGCCTTGACCCAGGTGTCGGAACTGCACCATCCCAAGGGCCTGGTCGGGGTCATCTCGCCGTGGAACTATCCGCTCACTCTCGGGATCAGCGACGCGCTTCCGGCAATCGTGGCCGGCAATGCCGTGCTCACCAAGCCCGACCAGCAGACCCCATTCGCCACCCTGTGGGCCGTGCGACTGCTCGAGGAGGCCGGCATGCCAGCCGGTCTGGTGCAGGTCGTCACCGGATCCGGCGCCGAACTGGGTTCGGCGATCATCGAACAGTCTGATTTCCTCATGTTCACCGGGTCCACGGCTGTCGGACGCACCGTGGCCGCCCAGGCCGGCGAGCAGCTCATCGACTGCTCGATGGAACTCGGCGGCAAGAACGCACTGCTGGTCCTCGATGATGCCGACATCGGCAAAGCCGTCGACGGGGCGGTGCGCGCCTGCTTCTCCAACACCGGGCAGCTGTGTATTTCGATCGAACGGATGTATATCCCGGCAACGATGTGGGACGAGTTCACCACGCGTTTCGCCGCGGCGACGAAGGCGATGAAACTCTCGGCCGCGCTGGACTATTCGGCCGACATGGGATCACTGATCAGCCAGAAACAGCTCGACACGATGACCCGCCATGTCGACGACGCGGTCGGCAAAGGCGCCACCGTTCTCGCCGGCGGCAAACCCCGCCCCGACCTCGGCCCCTACTTCTACGAACCCACCATCCTCACCGACGTGCACGAGGGCATGACCGTGTACGCCGACGAGACCTTTGGGCCGCTGGTGTCGCTCTACCGCGTCGACAGCGAGGACGAAGCGATCGCCAAGGCCAACGACAGCGAATACGGCCTCAACTTCAGCGTCTGGACCTCGGATCCCGCCCGTGGGCGCCGCGTCGCCGCCCGCCTGCAGGCCGGCACGGTGAACGTCAACGACGCCTACGCCGCTGCGTGGGGATCGGTCGATGCTCCGATGGGCGGGATGAAGGCCTCCGGCATCGGACGCCGACACGGCGAGCACGGCATCCTCAAATACACCGAGTCACAAACCATCGCGGTGGAGCGGCTGCTTCCGGTCGGTGCTCCGACCGGCCTGGACCCGGCTCGTTACGCGCGAATCGTGACGAGGGCACTGCGTCTCTTGCGACGGACGCCCGGCGTGAAGTAGCGGCGCCGAGATCATGGCTACGGACACGTCTACTCGACAGACGCCTCCGTAGGCATGATCTCGGTGCCCGAAAGTGTGATCGGTGTCAACATTTGCGAGTAGAGTCTGCTCGCATGACTGTTGTCCTCATCACAGGTTGTTCGAGCGGCATCGGAGCGGCCACCGCGGCGGAACTCGCTTCCGACGGCCACACCGTCTACGCGACCGCCCGGCGCCCGGAAACACTGACGTCGCTAGCCGAGAAGGGTTGCCGCACACTGGCGCTCGATGTCACCGACGAAGAATCGATGGCCGCGGCAGTCGCTGCGGTCGAGGCCGAACACGGATCCGTCGGCGTCCTGGTGAACAACGCCGGCTATTCACAATCCGGGGCCGTCGAGTCGATCCCACTCGACAACATCCGAAAGCAGTTCGAAACCAACGTCTTCGGGCTCATCCGGATGAGCCAACTCGTGCTGCCGGGCATGCGCAAAGCCGGACAGGGACGCATCATCAACATCGGCTCGATGGGCGGCAAACTCACCTTTCCCGGCGGGGGCATCTACCACGCCACCAAGTACGCGGTCGAGGCCATCTGCGACGCGATGCGGTTCGAAGTACAGGGCTTCGGCATCCAGGTCGTGCTGATCGAACCGGGCCTGATCACCACCGAATTCGCCGACACCGCCGTGGGATCAGTCGGCAACCTCGATGACGGGCCCTACGCCGATTTCAACGCGCGCGTCGGAAAGGTCACCGCCGATATTTATCGGAGCGTGGTTGCCAAGGTCGCCGGCGGCGGCCCCGATGCCGTCGCCAAAGTCATCCGCAAAGCGGTCGACGCCAAGCGACCCAAGGCGCGCTACACGGTCACTCCGAGTGCCACGCTGGGGATCCTGCAACGCCAACTCACCCCGGACCGCGTCTGGGACCTCGCCATGCGCGCGCAATTCCCGGTCCCGAGCAAGGACTGACGCCGCTGATGTGATCAACCGCACTCGCCTAGCCCCTACACGTGGCGAATGCGCTGGTGGCAGACTTGGCCCTGTCAAACAAACCCGGGGACCCGCCATGGGCCTCGAGGCAGACAGAGAAGAGACAACGATGTCCGAAAATTCCCCTTACGGTGCATCTGCGACCCCTAGGTCGGCCAAGCGCAAGACCCGCGTCCAACACCTGCAGCAGATGAAGGCTGAAGGCCAGCGCTGGACCGTCCTCACTGCGTACGACTACTCCACCGCCGCGATATTCGAAGAAGCCGGCATCCCGGTCCTGCTGGTGGGCGACTCCGCCGCCAACGTCGTCTACGGCTACGACACGACCGTTCCGGTCACCATCGAGGAACTCGTGCCGCTCGTGCGTGGCGTCGTCCGCGGCGCCCCGCATGCGCTGGTGGTCGCGGACCTGCCGTTCGGCAGCTACGAGTCCTCCCCCGAGCAGGCCCTCGCCACCGCGACCCGGTTCATGAAGGAGGGCCAGGCGCACGCCGTCAAGCTCGAGGGCGGCGAGCGGGTGGCCGAACACATCGCCAAGATCACCGCCGCCGGTATCCCGGTGATGGCGCACATCGGCTTCACCCCACAAAGCGTCAACACCCTCGGCGGTTTCCGCGTCCAGGGCCGCGGTGACGGCGCCGAGCAACTGGTCGCCGATGCCATCGCCGTACAGGAGGCCGGCGCGTTCTCGGTGGTCATGGAGATGGTGCCCGCCGAACTGGCCGGTCAGGTGACCCGCAAGCTGACCATCCCGACTGTCGGCATCGGCGCCGGCCCGGAATGCGACGCCCAGGTGCTCGTCTGGCAGGACATGGCCGGTTACACGCACGGCAAGACGGCCAAGTTCGTCAAGCGCTTCGGCAACGTCGGCGACGAACTGCTCAACGCGGCGCGCAACTATGCCGCCGAGGTGGCCGCCGGCACCTTCCCGGCGGCCGAGCACAGCTTCTGACCTCGTGCAGGCTGCACCGCTGCTCGACTGGGCACACGACGTGCTCGCCGCGCGCGGTATAGACATCGTCGGCGACCCCGACGAGACCCGGCGCCGGCCGTGGTCGCTGCTGATCCGGCTGCCGACCTCGGCCGGTTGCCTGTGGGCCAAGGCCAACGCCCGCGCGTTCGCTCATGAGGGACCGCTCATCGCGACACTCGCCCGCCTGCAACCCGGCACCGTTCACGCCCCAATCGCCGTAGATTCCGATCGCGGCTGGCTGCTCAGCAGCGACGGCGGCGAAACCTTCACCGGCACCGATGAACAATGGACCGACGTCGTGCGGCGGTACGTGCACCTGCAACAAACCAGCGCGGCGCATCTGGACGAGCTGCGGGCTACCGGTACCCCGTTCCTCCCGCCGGATCGCTTGCTCGACATCTACGCGCACTACGAGGCAGCCGCGCCCGGCCTCGCGGCCGCGATCGAGCATTACGCGCAGATCTTGACCGCGACGGGCCGGATCACCGTCGAGCACAACGATCTTCACGCCCGCAACGTCTTTGCCAACGGCGCGCTGTTCGACTGGGGTGATGCCGCCCTGACCCACCCGTTCCTGTCGGTGCGGATGCACGGCGGCAGTTGGCGCCGAGCATTCCTCGACGCATGGAGCAACACTACCCCGGTCGATCCGGTCGAAATCGACGCGGCGCGCAGGCTGGCTCCACTGATCGGGCTGGTGCCGTGGATTACCGTGGACCCCACGATGGAGTTGCGCGCGCAGGCCGTCACGATGCTGCTCGACGCCTTACGTGGCGCCCTCCAACCGCATCCCGGCTAGAAACGAGGTCAGGCGAGGAATGCCGAAGCGCCCATTGGTTCTGCTTGCCGCACTTGCCGTTACCGCGGTAGCCGCCGGCTGCAGCATGAACACCACCAACACCGCCGACAGCGGTTCGGTGACCACCACCCCGCCGCCGGCACTGCCGACCACCACCGCGGCCGCCGCGCTGCCGCCCAACATGACCGAGGCCGCGGCGCAGAATCTGTGCACCTCGATCTCGGCGGAGCTGTCGAACTGGCGGGTGCAGGGACCGACCCTCGGAAAGCCGGGTCTGAACATCGTCGTGCAGACGTGGGCCGCGCACAACGGCGCGGTCAACCTCGACGTGCTTCGCGACCGCACCCTTGTCGACGCGGCGACCGTCGCGACATGTCCCGACATCCGGGCAAAAGCCATGGAAGAGTTGCAGATTCCCGACCTGGCAACGGCGTTGGTCGGCCTGTGATAACCGAACTACGCGAGCTTTATCCCGACATCGACCCGTACGCGCACGGCTGGCTCGATGTCGGGGACGGCCAGGAGATCTACTGGGAGACAAGCGGAAACCCGGACGGCAAACCCGCGCTGTTCGTGCACGGTGGCCCAGGCGGCGGTACCACCGGTGATCAGCGCCGCTTCTTCGATCCGGCCGCCTACCGAATCGTCCTGTTCGATCAGCGCGGATGCGGTCAGTCGAGACCACACGTCGCCGACGGCGCCAGCCTGGACACCAACACCACCGACCACCTGATTGCCGACATCGAAGCGCTGCGCACGCATCTCGATATCGAGCGCTGGCTGGTGTTCGGCGGCTCGTGGGGATCGACACTGGCCCTCGCCTACGCTCAGCGGCATCCAGAACGGGTGACGGAGCTGGTGCTGCGCGGCATATTTTTGCTGCGTCGCTCCGAAATCGACTGGTACTACAACGGTGCGGCCGGCAACATCTTCCCGGAGAACTGGCAGCGCTTCCTCGCTCCGGTGCCGGAATCGGAGCGCGACGGCGACCTGGTGGCCGCATACCACCGCCTCCTGTTTTCGTCGGACGAAGAGGCGGCGACGAGGGCGGCGATCGCCTGGTCCACCTGGGAAGGCGCGACCAGTACCTTGCTGCCCCAGCCGGATCGGGTGGCCGAAAGCGCCGAGCCACGATTCGCGCGGGCGTTCGCCCGGATCGAGAACCACTACTTCACCCATGGCGGGTTTCTCGACGAAGGTCAGCTGCTCACCAATATTGGTGCCATGCAGGATATTCCGGGCGTCATCGTGCAGGGCCGCTACGACATCGTCTGCCCGGCAACGAGCGCGTGGGAGCTGCATCAGGCGTGGCCTGCGTCGACATTGGTCATCGTGGACAACGCGGGACACGCCGCGGCCGAGCCGGGTACGACGCACGCGCTGATCGAGGCGACGGATCGGTTCCGGTCGTGACCACCGCCGGCTCAGCCGCAACAGCCGCGGTCGCAAGCGACGTCGAGCGTCTGCTCGGCGCCGAACCGGCTGTCCGCCAGGACGAACCCGATTCCGTCCACCAGATGCGGGTGGCCACCCGTCGCCTGCGCAGCGTGCTGCGGTCCTACCGCAGCGTCTTCGACAAGGCCCAGGTCCAGGAGCTTCGATCCGAGCTTCGCTGGCTCGCTGGAATTCTCGGCGAGGCGCGCGACGCCGAGGTGATGGCCGAGCGGCTCGAGACGCTGCTGGCGGCGATCGGATCGGATCTCATCTTCGGTGACATCACCGATCGTTTGCCGCGGGCGCAGCGCGCGCATTACACAGCGGCACACACCGTCGTCGTCGATACCCTCAACGGCACCAGGTACCGGGAACTGCGCTCGGCACTCACCGATTTCATCGAACGGCCGCCTGTTTCGGCAAGGGCCGATCAGCCAGCGGCCGAGGTGATGGCGACGGCACTGCGCAAGGACTACCGCCACTTGCGCGACCGCGTCCGCGCGGAATTCGCGTCCACGCCGCAGAATCGCCTCGACGCCCTACACGCGGTGCGCAAGGCGGCGAAGCGATTGCGGTACGCGGCCGAGGCCGCCAGCCCGGTGCTGGGCGAGCCTGCCGAGCGCGTCGCCGGGGACGCAAAGTCGCTGCAATCGGTTCTCGGCGATCACCGTGACGCGGCCGAGTCCCAGGAGCTCATTCTGCGCGAGGCGCAGGCGGCACGAGCCGCCGGTGACGACCTGTTCAGCTACGGAGTGGCTTACATGGCCGAACGCCAGCAGGCGCACCGCATTATCGCCGACTATCCGCGTGCGCTGGAGGTGCTCACGCTCGCCTGTGCCGCGTTGGGTGACTAGTGCCCTGAGTAGTCGAACTCGACTGTGCGCGTAGCTGTATCGGCGCGGGTGAGCTTGACGATGATCTTCGTGCCCTCGGGCGGGTGACCACTGCACTTGGCGAACACGGGCGGTGCGGCGACGAATATTTCCGCGTCACGCTTACCGTTTGCCGGACGGACGCCGGTAGCGCTGAACGACTCCCCTACCCGGTCGGCGAGCACGTACGCCTCGGTCCGGTCGATGCACGCGCGTTCGACCTTTGCCGCCAGTGCATCGGAGCCACGCATCGTCTCGGGCAGCCCGGCAAGTCCCGAGCGCACCCAGTCCGGCACCGCCTTGTCGGCGTCGACTGCCAAGCACACCTCGGTGGCGTAGCGATCCGCCAACCGCCGCAGCGGTGCGGTCACGTGGGCGTACGGCGCAGCAATGCCGGCGTGCTCGACGTGGTCGGGCACCGAGTGGTCGAAGGCAACGTAGTCGGCCCCGCGCAGCAGGGTGGTGGCCTGCGACATCAGCGCGAGCGTGGTGGTGGCCGTCGGGTCGAGGCCGGCGAGCATCTCCCCGACCGACATCGTCGCGGGCCAGGTGACGCCGAGCGCCTGCGCGGTCTTGCGCAGCTCATCGATGGCCTGCGGATCGGGTGACGGCAAGGTGCGCAGCAGCCCGATTCGGGCGCGAATCATCAACTGTGCCGCGCACATTCCGGTCAGCAGCGATATCTGCGCATTCCACGCATCGGCCGGGGTGCGCGGCGACAGCACGAGCCGCCACCGCGCGCTGCCGTCGGGCACCACGTCCTGTTCGGGCAACCCCAGTTCGATGGCACCGCGCTCGATGGCCAACCGCTGGCGCAGCCGACCCACCTCGGGTAGCGCCGCGATCGACGGGTGCAGCGTGCTCGCCTCGGCAGCAGCCTGGACTTCGGCGTAGTCGAAGCGCTGCACCGAACGAACCAGCGCCCGCTCTACCGCAAAATTCGTCACCTGCCCCGCCGCATCCAGATCTATCGTCCACAGCACGGCGGGGCGGACTTGTTCCGGCAGCAAGCTCGCGCTGCCTTCGGACAGTTCCCGCGGATGCAACGGCACCGACCCGTCCGGCAAATACAGCGTCTGCCCGCGCCGGTGCGTCTCGACATCGAGTGCGCCACCCGGCACCACCACCGATGCCACGTCCGCGATGGCGTAGCGCACGACGAATCCGTCGTCGCGCCGTTCGAGATGCATGGCCTGATCGAGGTCCATCGATCCCGGCGGGTCGATGGTCACGAACGGGATGTCTGTGCGGTCTGCCCGTTCGGCGCTGTTTCGGTCGCTCGTTGCGCGCGCCTCGGCGAGCGCAGCGGCGGGAAAGTCGGCCGGCAGATCGAATTCGCTACGGACAGGGGCGAAGTCGAGCGCCGGCGCGACGATGCGTCGAACGGCCACGCGAGCGTTATTCCTTGAACGCGACCATGGTGCCGCTCAGGTCGTCGAGCGGGCCGTACGCGGTGAAGCTCACCCGTCCGGCCGGGTACTGCGAAGAAAGCGCGACCGCAGACTCGAAGGTCTGCCCGAAGGACTCGGCCGACGGGTGCGGCAGCCGCGCCATCGCAATGCCGACGTGGTTGTCGTGCGCCCACACTGTTTCGGCGTGGTTCAGGTCAACCTCGACTCCGCCCGGCAGCGGAGTGATGCCCAAGGCCGATGCCGAACCGGCGCCCACGACACTGATGCCGGCGATTGCACCCATGGCCAGCATCCCGGTTGCGAGCGTACGAACAAGCCGCATTGCGAATTCCCCTAAGTTGTGACGACTGACTTTGTGACTTTGGCCAATGACCGCGAATGTGGTCAGTGACCGCTTCGCCACACAGTATGACCTGTGTCACCGGTCAGCACGCAACCGGCTTGCGTGCCAGCGAATAACCGGCGAAAGCGGGCGGACGAGTTGGCCTGTAAGCCGGATCCTGTGACCAGCTAGATTGCTGGTCGGCGGCCATCCATCTGGACACACCGTCACCGGGTGCCTCGAGCGGTCCACCCGCAGGCTCAGGCGAGCAGCCCTCGAACGCCTGCGCAGCCGCACCGCACGCGGTGCGACCTTCGACCTTGCTCCGGGCGGGGTTTACCGAGCCGTCCCGGTCACCCGGGACGCTGGTGCGCTCTTACCGCACCGTTTCACCCTTACGCACGACCTCGATCGCGCGCGGTCTGTTTTCTGTGGCACTTTCCCGCGAGTCGCCTCGGGTTGCCGTTAGCAACCGCCCTGCTCTGTGGAGTCCGGACTTTCCTCGATGCCGAGCCTGCGTGCACCCGCACGTGGTTCTCGGCGCCGCGGCCGCCCGGCCAACTCGTCCGCACGCTTAGGGTACCCGTCATCCTGGCCTAAGGTGTATCAGCATGGCAGCCAAAGCAAATCGCACTTCCGGGGCGGACGGGAACCGTTATGCCGCGTTCTTGCGCGGCGTCAACGTCGGCGGCATCACCATCAAGTCAGCCGATCTGCGAAAGGTGTTCGAAGAGTTGGGTTTGCGCGAGGTCCGCACCGTTCTCGCGTCCGGCAACGTCGTGTTTGAATCGACCAGCACGGACGCTGCAGCGCTGAAGCGCACGATCGAATCCGCGCTGCGCACCGCCTTCGATTACGACGCGTGGATAGTGTTGCTGCCGGTCGACGAAGTGCGCGAGATCCTCGCCGCATACCCGTTCGATCCCGAGCGCGCCGACTGGCAGCCCTACATCATGTTCGCCTCCGACACCGCAGTGCTCGACGAACTGAATGAGCTGGCACCACAACTCGATCCGGATCGTGAGCGGATACAGTTGGGCCGCGGCGTGCTGTACTGGGAGGTGCAGCGCGGACACACCCTCGACAGCGTGTTCGGCAAGGCCAGCAGCAAGAAGAAATACAAGTCCACCACGACCACGCGAAACGTCCGCACGGTGCAGAAAGTGGTTGCGTGACTGCAGAAGAAGGCGCCGCGCCGCTGCGCGAACTCGGCGACTACCTGATCGGTAGCCACCACCGCTACAGCGACTACTACGAGGTGGGTCGGGAAAAGATCCGCGAGTACGCACGCGCCGTCCAGGACGCCCACCCCGCCCATCACCGTGAACCCCTGGTCGCCCCGCTCACCTTCACCTCCAGCTTCGGGATGCTTGCGGTGGTCGAATTCTTTGTAGCCCAACGCATCAAGGTGGACTTCGAGCGCATCCTGCATACCGAACAGCGGTTCGTCTACCACCGGCCGCTGCAGGTCGGCGACCGGCTGTATTGCGACGTGTACTTCGACGCCTACCGGGAGGTGGGCCCGAGCGCCACCATCGTTGTGCGCGCCGAGATCACCGACGTCGCGGGGGAGCCCGTGCAGACCATCACCGCCTCCCTGGTGAAGGCGACCGGTAGCCGGTAGGCTCCCCCGTTATGGCTGTGGCCTGGTCCGACGACGTCGATGACGTCATTCGCGGAGACCTGACGTGCGGGCTGGGCTATGTCACTCCCGCCGGTGGCGCGGTAGTCACCGCGGTCGCACCCATCGGCATGCGCGACCGGGACGCCGGCACCGTCGGTTTCACCACCTCACTCGGGTTCGGCCGCAAGCTCGAACGGATCAAGGCTGACCCCAAGATCGCGTTGGCCTACCACGCCCGCGAACACGGTATCGGCGCGGCGGACAACGAGCACTACGTGCTGGTCCAGGGCATCGCGTCGTTCGAGGCCCATCCCGACCAAGAGTTGCTCGAACGCGTCGGTGCGATGAGCGTGCCCTACCTGGGGGCACCGCGGCGGGGACCGTTCTGGGACCGCTGGCTGCGCGCCTACTACGCCGACCGGGTAGTGGTCACCGTCGCGGTCACGCGGATCGCGACATGGCCCAACCTGGCGGCCGACGGTCGACCGGAGGTGTCCGGCGAACCGATGCCCGAGCAGGATCCGGCCGCGCAGCAGCCACCCAAGAATGGCACCCGGCCGCGGGTGGACGCGGTCAAGACGGGCGAGCGGGCTATCCGGCTACCGCACTGCCTGCTCGCCTACCGGCAAGCCGACGGTTACCCGATCGTGCTGCCCGTCAAGGTGACCGGATTCGGGGTCGACGGCGTGCACCTGAAGGTGCCGGCCGGCACAGCCGAGGGCGGTCGCCGCGCGGGCCTGCTCGCGCATGCCTACCGGGCCAAGCTCATCGGTCTCGAGTCCCGACAGAACACCGGCTGGCTCGAGGTGAGCGGCGTGGACGCCGTGTATTCGCCACATACCCAATCCGGCTTCGCGGCCCCGCCGAACAAGACGATCCTGTTGCTGGGCAACGGGTTCCTCGCGCGCCGCGGCCTTGCACAAGCACGTAAGACCGGCCGGATCGACGCGTTGGCCTGAGTTCAGGTCTGCAGGAACGACGTGTCGTTGACCAACCGCACCGCCGCCGCACCGTCGGCATAGAACTCGGCGATACTGAGCGACGCGAGGTCGAGGTGCAACCGGTACAGCAGCGACGGGCCCACGTCGAGGGCCAGCTGCAGCAGCGTCTTGATCGGCGTCACGTGGCTGACCACCACCACATTGGTGGCGCCGTACCGCCCTGCGATCGCATCCCGCGCCTCGGTCACGCGCACCCGCACCTCGTCGAAGCTCTCGCCGCCCGGCGGTCGCACTGAGGTGTCGCCCAGCCAGCGCGCGTGCAGCTCCGGATCACGTTGCGCCGCTTCGGCAAACGTGAGGCCCTCCCAGGCACCGAAGTCGGTCTCGGTGAGCGCTTCCATAGGGTAGAGCTCCACGTCGAGCATCTCGGCGACAGCGGCCGCGGTGGTTCGCGCGCGATCGAGCGGCGAGGTGACGACGGCCGCGATGTGGCCCTTACGCGCCAGGTGCTGGGCAGCCGACTTGGCTTGTCCGCGTCCGATATCCGTCAGCGGTGGGTTGCCACGGCCCGAGTAGCGACGCTGCACCGACAACTCGGTCTGGCCGTGGCGCAGCAGCAGCATGCGGGTGGGCGTGCCGGTGGCATTTGTCCAACCGGGCGGCTTGCTGGTTGCGGCCGGTTCCGCGCCGTCCATCGCCGCATTGGCCAACCGGTCGGCGTAGGCGTTCTCCGAGCGAGGCACCCAGATGAAATCGACCGAGCGGAACTGGGCGAGGAGTTTCCGCGCTTGTGCGGCCAGCTCGATCATGTCGGGATGCTTGACCTTCCAGCGCCCGGACATCTGCTCGACCACCAGCTTGGAATCCATCCGGACCTCGACGTCGGAGGCGCCGAGTTCCTGCGCCGCGGTCAATCCCGCAATGAGCCCGCGGTATTCGGCGACGTTGTTGCTCGCGATGCCGATGCCGGCGCTGCGCTCGGCCAGCACCTGCCGGCTCTCGGCGTCGAACACCACCGCGCCGTACCCGGCGATGCCGGGGTTGCCGCGTGAGCCGCCATCGGCCTCGACTATGACGCGAGACGTCACAGTCCGGATTCCTTGGTGCGCACTAGAATCGTGCCGCACTCGGGGCAATGGACGACGAGTTCCGGTGCAGCATGAGCAATTTCGGCAATGGCACCGCGGTCGAGCTCGATCCGGCAACCGCCGCAGCGCCGCGCCTGCAGCAGCGCCGCGCCGATACCGCTGCGGCTACGCCGACGGTCGTAGTCTGCGACAAGTTCGGTGGGCAGCTGGTCGAGAACCGCGGATCTATCTGCATTGCAACGTTGTTCGGCCACATTCAGGTCAGCCATCGCGTCATCGCGCCGTCGCGCGGCGTCGATCAGTTCATCCTCGGCGCGGCTGAGCTGAGCTCCAGCGTGCTGGTGGTCTGCTTCGGCGGCTTCCCGGCGCTCCATCACTTCGAGCAGTTCGTCCTCGAGCACCTGCTGGCGCCGGATCAGGGTGTCGAGCTCGTGCTGCAGCTCGGTGAGCTGCTTGGCGCCCACCGTCCCGGCCGCGAGCATGGCGCGGTCACGTTGCTCGCGCTTGCGGACGCCATCGACCTCGGTCTCGAGCTTGCGGATGTCGCGGTCGAGGTCGTCCATGGCGATCTCGACGGCTACTGCGGCATCCTTGCGCGCCGTCTTTTCCGTTTCGAGCCGGTCCACTTCCTGCTGTTCCGGCAGTGATTTACGCCGATGCGCGATGCGGGTCAGCTCGGTGTCGATCTTGGCGAGCTCGAGCAGTTGGGCCTGAATCGATGGTTCGACCTTCACGCGGACACCGTACCGCTAACAACCCAGCGTCCACGGGTCCGTCCGCAGCGGGCTGACCTCTACCGCGAGTTGACCGGGGAAAGCGCGTTCGAGCACCGCGGCGGCCTGCGCACACCAGGGCTGCTCGCTGGCCCAGTGCGCAACGTCGATGAGGGCCGGCCCGCCGCGACGGAGCTGCTCGTCGACCGGGTGGTGACGCAAGTCGGCCGTGACGTAGGCGTCCACGCCCAGCCGCGTGACCGCGTCGAGCAGTGAGTCCCCTGCGCCGCCGCACACCGCCACCCGCTCGATGCGCCGCTGCGGCTCGCCGGCTGCTCGCACACCCCAGGCGGTGGCCGGCAGCGCCGCGGCGACTCGCTCGGTCAACTGCTGCAGCGTCAGCGGCTCGGCCAGTGTGCCGACCCGGCCCAGACCGGTCGCCGTCGGCAGCGCGGCAAGTTCGAAGACGTCGAAAGCCGGTTCCTCGTACGGGTGAGCGCGCCGCAACGCCGCGAGTACGGCTGCGCGCGCAGACCTTTCGGCGATCATTTCGACGCGATCCTCCTCGACGTGTTCGAGTTGATCGATCGCGCCGATGGCCGGGTTCGCACCACCGAGCGGCCGGAATTGGCCGACTCCGCTTACTCGCCAACTACATTCGCGGTAGTCGCCGATTCGTCCGGCCCCGGCGTCGAACATCGCCGCCTGCACGCGCTCGGAGGCGTCACCCGGGACCATGACCACCCACTTGTCCAGTGCCGGTGCGGCAATCGGCTCGATGGGACCAGCGACGTCCAGGCCCAGCGCCTGCGCCAGCGCGTCGGATACCCCGGGAGCCGCCGAGTCGGCGTTGGTGTGCGCCGTGAACAGTGCGCAACCGCCCTTGATGAGCCGGTGAATCAGCGCGCCCTTGGCGGTGTGCGCGCCGACCGTATCGACCGCCCGCAGCAGCAGCGGATGATGGGCGAGCAACAGCTGCGCGCCGACGGTAAGAGCTTGCGAAACAACGGCTTCGGTGGCATCCACGGCCACCAGTACCCGTTCGACCGGGTCGGCCGGGTCACCACACACCAGGCCGACCGAGTCCCAGGACTCCGCCAGCCGTGGCGGATAAGCGGTGTCGAGAACCGACATGACGTCGGCAAGGGTCACAGTCACCGCATAACCTCCTGTAGAGCGTCGAGAAGGATCCGTGTTTGCGCCGCCGGACGTACCGCCACGCGCAGATAGTCCGGGCCCAGACCCGGAAAGGTGTCTCCGCGACGCACCGCAATTCCCTTCTCGCGCAGTCGTTTGCGCACCAGGGTGGCATCAGCGACGTGCAACAAGAGGAACGGGCCGGCAGCCGGTTGGGCAACCTCGATTCCGGCGTCGGTAAGCAGACGGATCATGGCGGTGCGCTCAGCGGCGATCTGACTGGCACGTTCGTCGGATTCCCGGACTGCGTCCGGCTCGCAGCACGCGGTGATCGCCTCGATCTGCAGCGTGCCCAGCGGCCAGTGCGCGCGGCCGCGAACCAACCGCGCGAGCACCTCTGGGGATCCGAGCGCGTATCCGCAGCGCAGCCCGGCGAGCGCCCACGTCTTGGTCAGACTACGCAGCACCACCAGGTCCGGATACTCTGCGCGGCTGAGCGACTCCAGCTCGCCGGGGACGGCGTCGGCAAAAGCCTCGTCCACCACGACGATTCGCCCCGGTCGCCGCAGCGACGCGATGGTCGCTGCCGGATGCAGGACCGACGTCGGGTTGGTCGGGTTGCCCAGTACCACCAGGTCGGCTTCCGCCGGAACCAGCGCCGGGTCCAACTCGTACGGCGGCGGCAGAACGACCCGCTCGATCGGAACACCGGCCGTCCGCAGGGCCACCTCCGGCTCGGTGAACGACGGGTGGATCACCGCGGCAAGTCTTGGCTCCAGTCGCGGCAGCATGGCAAAACCTTCGGCGGCACCGGCGAGCAGCAAAACCTCCTCGACCGCGCGCCCATGCCGTCGTGCGACCGTCTGGCGCGCGGCCATCTCGGCGGCGGCGCTGGGGTAGGCACCCAGCCGATCGAGTTGGCGCACCAACCGGTCGCGCAGCCAGGCCGGCGGCGCGGTCCCGCGCACGTTGACGGCGAAGTCCAGCATTCCCGGTTCCACCACCTCGGCGTCGCCGTGGTGGCGAAGCGCGGCCAGGCCCGGGTCCATATCGGGCAGCATACGATGAGCACGTGCCCAGGCCCGCGTCTCACCCGATCGTGCTGTTCGACCTCGACGGCACGCTCACCGATTCCGCGGCCGGCATTCTCGCTGGATTCCGCCACGCATTGCAGACAGTCGGCTTTCCGCCGCCGGACCACGACCGCAATCTCGTCGGACCGCCGATGGTCGAGTTGTTTCGCGAACTCGGACTACCTGAAGCGGATATGCCGCGGGCCACGGCGGCCTACTACGAAAGCTACGACGCGGGCGGCGGATGGGCCCGCAACCGCGTCTTCGACGGCATGGAAACATTGTTGAAACAGCTGTACAGCAACGGCTTTCGGATGGGTGTGGCCACTTCCAAGTCCGAGGTGCTGGCCAACCGCATCCTGAACCATTTCGGGCTCGCGGAGTGCTTCGAATACATCGGCGGAGCCAGCCCAGACCTGACCCGGCGCGACAAGGCGCAGGTCATCGCGCACACGCTGGCGGCCATGGGTAAGCCCGTGCGTAAGGCGGCGACCAGTGGCGTCGTCATGGTCGGCGATCGCGCCCACGACATCACCGGCGCGGCGTATTGGGGCATACCCGCGATCTTCGTCGAATGGGGCTACGGCGTGGCCGACGAGGGTGCAGGCGCTCAGCACCGGGTCAGCACGGTCGAACAGTTGGGAGCGTTGCTCGGTGTCTGACCTGCACGTCACCTTCGTCTGCACCGGCAACATCTGCCGTTCCCCGATGGCGGAGAAGATCTTCGCCTACCACCTGGCGGTCGAAGGACTCGCCGACCGAGTCCGGGTGAGCAGTGCGGGGATCGGCAGCTGGCACGTGGGCGACGACGCCGACCCCCGCACGGTCAGCGTGTTGCAGCGGTACGGCTACCCGATCGGCCATGTCGCTGCGGCGGTCGGGGCCGACCACCTCGACGCCGACCTGGTCATCGCACTCGACCGTGGCCACGACCGCGCGCTGGCTCGGCTCGGCGTGCCGACCGATCGGCGGCGGCTGCTGCGCAGCTTCGACCCCGACGCCGACACCGAGGATGTGCCCGACCCCTACTACGGCGGCGACGCCGGCTTCGACGAAGTCCGCGAGCAGATCGAGGCTGCGATGCCCGGTCTACTGATGTGGGTGCGCGATCGGCTGGCCGCTAACGTGGAGTCGTGCGAAGGCTGAAGTTTCTGCTCCGACCGGGCTGGTTGATTCTGGCCCTCGTGGTCGTGGCTTTCGCCTATCTCTGCTTCACGGTGCTCGCACCATGGCAGCTGGGCAAGAACACACGCACCGAGCACCGCAACAACCTGATCTCGCAGTCCGTGTCGGCCGCTCCGGTGCCCGCTGACCAGCTGGTCGGTCCCGAGCACCCGAAGGCCGACGACGAATGGCGGCGGGTGAACGCGACGGGCCACTACCTGAACAATTCGACGGTGTTGGTGCGGTTGCGGACGGATCGCGGCAATCCGGCGTACGAGGTGCTGACGCCTTTCCGATTGACCGACGGCCGAACCGTGCTCGTCGACCGCGGCTATGTTCCGACGATCGAGAGCGGCAGGCCAGCGGCCATCGCACCCGCCCCTACTGGAACCGTCACGCTCGAGGCACGAATCCGGCTGTCCGAAGGTGTCGTGCCCGGCAAAGCGCCCATCGACCAGGACGGCTACAAGCAGGTCTACTCCATCGACTCCGGACAAATCTCGAGCCTGCTCGGAATGCCATTGGCCAGTGGTTATCTGCAGCTGGACGAGAACCAGCCAGGCGTGTTGGATCCGGTCGGGCTACCGCAGCTCGATGCGGGACCATACCTGTCCTACGGGCTGCAGTGGCTCGCTTTCGGAGTGATGGCCCCGCTCGGTCTGGCCTACTTCATCCGGGCCGAGCTGCGCGAGCGGCGCAAGGACAAAAAGGGCAAGAAGCCAAAGAAGCAGGCAGTCACCGAACCAGCACCCTTCGAGGTGGCGGAACCCGTCGCGACCCCAGGAGCTCCCGAGCCGGCAGTACCCACATCAGCCGCTGACGCGACGGTGCCGAAATCTGTCGCTGACGCGACGGTGCCCAAATCAGCCGCTGACGCGACGGCCGCCAAACTGGCCGACCGCTACGGCAAGCGCCGCTGAACACAGCGCCGCTGCCGCCTGTACCGCGACGGAAAGCGTCACCGCGCGCCGCAGGTCCGCGACCACAGGTCTGCGACCGATCCACAACCTCGGCCGTAGCTCGACCCCGTGCGGATACACGGTCTGCCCGCCGAGCGTCACCCCGAGCGCACCCGCGGTGGCGGCCTCGACCACGCCGGCGTTCGGGCTCGGGTGGCGTGACGCGTCGCGACGCCATGCCCGCGCGGCCGCTCGCGTCGAGCCGTCGACACTCGGTGCCAGCGCGACGATCAGCGCGCCGGTTAGCCGCGCGGGGACATAATTGGCCGCGTCGTCGATTCGTGCGGCCGCCCAACCGAAGTTGCGGTAGCGCTCGTTGCGGTAGCCGATCATCGCGTCGAGCGTGTTGATTGCGCGATAGCCGAGCAGGCCGGCGGGACCGGCGAGCGCGCCCCAAAAAAGCGGTGCCACCGCCGCATCGGAGGTATTTTCGGCGATCGATTCCAGGGCCGCGCGAGCCAGACCGTCGGCATCGAGTGCATGCGGGTCCCGTCCGCACAGCGACGGCAGCAGCTCGCGGGCATCGTCGATGTCACCCCGTTCGAGGCGGTCGGCCATGGTGCGGCCCGTGCGCGCCAGCGAGGTGCCACCCAGCGCCGTCCAGGTCGCCGCGGCCGTGGCCAGCGTCCCAGAACAGCGGCTGCCGAGCACCACGCCCCCGACCAGCAGCCCCACGTGCGCCGCACCCGCCCAGCGTCGGTCGGCGTAGGTGTAGCGCTCCACGAGCAGCGCCGCGGAACCGAATCCGGCTACCGGATGCCAGCGCCGGGGGTCGCCGAGCGCGCGGTCGGCGGCGAAACCAAGCAGCAGGCCGAATGCACGGCCACCCAGGACTCGCCGCGCGCGTTTTTGTCGCGCCGCACGCCTCATCAGGCTCGCGCCGCCGCAAAAACCCGCGCGGCACTACCGGGACGGGCCACCTCAGACCTGCTGACCGACGAGGTCGGCGCCTCGCAGCCGCTGTGAGATCACCGTGGTGATGCCGTCGCCGCGCATGCTCACGCCGTAGAGCGCGTCGGCGATTTCCATGGTCGGCTTCTGGTGAGTGATGACAATCAACTGCGACTTTTCCCGCAACTGCTCGAACAGTCGGATCAGGCGGCGCAGATTGGTGTCGTCGAGCGCGGCCTCGACCTCGTCCATGACGTAGAACGGCGACGGGCGAGCACGGAAGATCGCGACCAGCAACGCCACCGCGGTCAGCGACTTCTCGCCGCCGGAGAGCAGCGAGAGCCGCTTGATCTTCTTGCCGGGCGGACGCGCCTCCACCTCGATGCCGGTGGTCAGCATGTCGGACGGGTCGGTGAGCACCAAGCGGCCTTCGCCGCCGGGGAACAGCGTCTCGAAGACTTGGCCGAACTCGCGCTCAACGTCCGCATAGGCGTCGGTGAAGACCTGCAAGATGCGGGCATCGACCTCCGCGACGACGTCGAGCAAGTCCTTGCGCGCCTTCTTGACGTCCTCGAGCTGGGTGGACAAAAAGTTGTAGCGCTCCTCGAGCGCCGCAAACTCCTCCAACGCAAGCGGATTCACCTTGCCGAGGGTGGTGAGGTCGCGCTGCGCCTGCTTGGCCCGACGTTCCTGCTGCGCGCGGTCGTACGGCATGGGTTGCGGTGCGATCACCAACTCGCCGCGCTCCTTGGCCTGCTCGTACTCGGCTAACTCGAGCGCGGACGGCGGCAGCGGCACGTCCGGCCCATATTCGGCGATGAGGTCGTCGAGACCGATGCCGAATTGTTCGGTGATCGACTCCTCGAGTTGGGAAATGCGCAAGGCAGTTTCCGCGCGGGCCACCTCGTCACGGTGCGCGGCATCGGTGAGCGAGTGCAGTTGGGCGGCGAGCCCGCGCACCTGTTCCTTCACCTGCTCGAGCTGGGACGCGCACTCGTTGCGCTGGGCGGCAAGTTCGTCGCGGTGAGAGACGGCTTCAGCAACAACGTCTTCGAGGTGCGCAGCGACCTCACGGCCCGACTCGGCGACCGCCGCCGCGACGGCCGCAGCGCGCTTGCGGGCACGCTGGGCTCGCTCGGCGCGCGCGCGGGCCTCGCGCTCAGCGCGAGCGGCGCGGCGCAGCGAATCGGACTTGCCACGAAGCGATTCCGCGCGTTGTACGGCACTTCGCTCGACGAGGCGGGCTTCCATCTCGACGGTCCGCGCCTCGGCGAGCGCCGCCGCCGCGTCTTCACGCTGCTGCCGCGCGACCTCGCTGCCGGCAAAGCCTTCGTCGTCGTCGAGTTCGGATTGCTCCTCCTCGGCGAGGGAGAGCCGTTCCTCCAGCTGCGCCAGTTCGGCGAGGGTCTTCTCCCGTCCGCGTTCGGCTTCGGCGCGTTGCGTGCTCAGCCGATCGGCTTCGGCGTTTGCCAGTCGTGCGGCTTGCCCGAGGCGGCCGAGTTGTTCGTAGACGGCGGCCATGTTGCGGTCGGATTCGTGCAGCGCCTCGAGCGCGTGCGCGGCGGCCTCACGTCGATCGGCTTGTTCATCGAGAGCTCCGGATAGTGCGGCCGCGAGCTCTTCGGCACGGCGCTGCGCCGAACGCAGCTCGTCGCGCGCGGCGTCGACGGCTGCCTGGATCTCCAATTGGCTTGGCGGCCGCTCGGATCCACCTGTCATCCACCCGGCGCCGACCAGGTCACCGTCGGTGGTCACGGCCCGCAGGCCGGCGTTATCTTGCACGAGATCCACTGCAGTAGGCAGAGTCTCGGTAATGACGACGCCGGAGAGCAAGGCGTTCAACGCGTTTCGCAACTTATCCGGGCAGTCGATCACGTCGGCGGCCCAGCGTGCACCTGCGGGGAGCGCATGAGAAGGCCGGTCGGCACCATTGCCCACCGCGCCGTAGACGATCGCTGCGCGCCCGCCGTCGCCCTTCTTCAAGGCCTCCACCGCGTCGCGCGCGGCACTGGCGGACTCGATGGCCACGGCGTCGGCGGCCGGACCCATCGCCGCGGCGATCGCGACTTCGAAACCGGCTCGCACCTTGAGCAATTCGGCCAGCGGCCCCAGCACACCGTTGTTCGAGCGGTGCTCGAGCAGCCAAGCGCCACCATCTTTGCGACCGAAACCCGTTGACAGCGCATCGATCCGGGCCCGCAACGACGCAACGCGCTGGCCCGCTTCACGTTCGGCGTCGCGTAACTCGGTGACCCGCTGGTCGGCGAGCGCCAATGCCTCCACCGCGTGCTCGTGCGCGGCGTCGAGGCCGGACTCCCCCGCGTCGAGTTCGCCCATGTGCGACTGCACGTCCTCGAACTCGTCCTGTGCCTCCTGCGCCCGCTTGCGCGCCGATTCGATCGCGGCGTCGAGACGCGACGCTTCTGCGTCGACCGACTGCGCCCGGGTACGCAGGGTGTCGACCTGCCCGGACAGCCGCGCCAGCCCTTCGCGCCGGTCTGCGACCGCGCGCATCGCAGCCAGGTGCGCGTGCTCGGCCTCCTTGGCGGTGTGTTCGCGTTCGGCGAGTTGTTCACGCGCAGACTCCAGGCGCGCGGCGGCCACCTCGGCGGCCTCGAGCAACTCGGCCTCCTCCTCCGCGACCCGCAGTGCTTCGGCCTCGAGTTGGTCAGGGTCGCGGCCCTGGTTCGGCACGGCCGCGGCTTCGAAGTGCCGGGCGCGCTCGGAAGCGATCCGGACGGTCGCGTTCACGCGCTCGGCCAATGCGGACAGCTGAAACCAGGTCTGGCCCGCGGCCTCGGTGCGCGGGGTCAGTCCGGCGAGCGTCTGCTCGAGCATTGCTTGGTGCTCGGCGCCTGCGTCGAGCGCGGCCTGAACCGCTTCCTGCTGGCCACGGATGAGCGCTTCCTGACTGCGCTGGTCGGCGAATTCCGCCCGTTGGGTAACCAGATCGTCGGCGGCCAGCCGCAGCCGGGCGTCACGGAGGTCGGCCTGCACGGTCTGCGCGCGCCGGGCCACCTCGGCCTGGCGGCCCAGCGGTTTCAGCTGCCGCCGCAACTCGGCGGTGAGGTCGGTGAGCCGGGCCAGGTTCGCCTGCATCGCGTCGAGCTTGCGCACGGCCTTTTCCTTGCGCTTGCGATGCTTCAGCACGCCGGCGGCCTCTTCGACGAAGGCCCGCCGGTCCTCTGGGCGCGATTCGAGGATGGCCGAGAGCTGGCCTTGGCCGACGATGACATGCATTTCCCGGCCGATGCCGGAGTCACTGAGCAGTTCTTGGACATCCATCAGCCGACACGAGCTGCCGTTGATCTCGTACTCCCCGGCGCCGTCTCGGAACATGCGGCGGGTAATGGACACCTCGGAGTACTCGATCGGCAGCGCGCCGTCGGAATTGTCGATGGTCAGTGTCACCTCGGCGCGACCCAGCGGGGCCCGCCCGGAGGTGCCGGCGAAGATGACGTCTTCCATCTTGCCGCCCCGCAACGCCTTGGCACCCTGCTCGCCCATCACCCAGGTCAGCGCATCGACCACGTTCGACTTGCCAGAACCATTGGGGCCGACGACGCAGGTGATGCCGGGCTCGAAGCGCAGCGTGGTAGCCGACGCGAAGGACTTGAATCCCTTCAGCGTCAGGCTCTTGAGGTGCATAGGTTCCAGAGCTTACTAAACGCGCAGGTAGCACGGATTGGCGCAGGTCAGCGCAGCGTCATTGTCATTCGTGTGACGGATACTGCTGACCGCGACGGCTGGATAACGTCCGATCGACATCGATCGGATGGAGGAGAGCGAACGAATGAAGCGCAGTCTGACCTGCTTAGGACTCGCCGTCGCTCTGTCTTTTGCCGCGGCATGCGGAAGCAGCGGGTCCGCGCACAAGCAAACGCCGACGGTGCCGACCACATTGAGTCCTGAAACGTCCGTGACACCGACTTCACAAGCGAATGCCGGACCGACTGTCTTCTCGGACGACCCGTTTGGCGACCGCACTTTTCTCAATCAACGCCACACCGTCAGTTCCGGGTGCTACGAGGGCAAAGTTCGCGAGCGACACCTTGCGGACTCTTCGCTACCCGATCCCGGCGTTATTGCGGTGTCGGTCAGCGATCCTGGGAGTCGTTGGCGCGTCGACGCACCGACGGCACCCTCCGGTACCGAAATCGTCGGGAGCTCATGCGTGATCACCGGAACGGGCGATGATCCGCGAATCACGTTTGCCGTCCTGAGGCACAAGAAGCCTTCCGGACTGTCGCCGGAGACATGGCAAGTCTGGCTGGAGCAATCTCGCCCTGCCAAATCGAACGAGGTGACGAAGAAGCTGGTTGTCGAACAGCCTTCCGACTTCGACAAATACGTCTACTTGTATGGAACCAACAGTGGCGTGATCGTCGACGCGGCCAAAGACGGGAACAGCTGGACGCATCGCGAGGATGACATCAAATTCTTTACCGACGACTCGCTGACGAATACGTGGTCAACGGTCGGGAGACTTGAGGGTGCCTCAGCCGCGACCGTGTTGATCTCGAAGACGGTCGTGGTCGACGACTACGGACAGACACAGTTCATCGTGGACAATGCCACCAATGGAAACCCCGTCTGGTCAGCAACGACCAAGACGGGCGCTTCAATCCTGAGCGTCGATTTCTTGAGCGAACAGGGCTATGGTTTGTCCTTCAGCGACCTGACAGGCGGTGTGCACCCGGATGCGGAAGGTGCCCTGTGGATCGACGGAGAAACCGGCAGACCGGTCGAGGTCGATAACAAAAATATCCACGGGATATACATCGATCGGTTGAGTCCACTGGCAATTGCTGGCGACACCGACACCAGCGGACTGTATTACTCCAAAGGGTTTGAGATTATCGATCGCACGGATGGATCGGTCAAAGCATCGATTGAAGAGTCCACCGCCGATCGTCTCCATATCAACGACATGCTCATCGCCGATCGCAATCTCTATATTTCCGGGGCATCACCGGACAATAGCCCTGTAGTGGACGCAATTTCGCAGGCGACCAAATCGAAGTCCTGGCAAGGTATTCCGATTGACAGGGTCGGCTCGACCACTGCGACGTGCGGCCGATACGAGAACTATGATGTTGCAATCCAGCAGGGCCCAGACGCGCCGGACAGTGGCCTGTTCGTCGATTACTACAAGTGTTCCCACGTCACGATCGCTCCCAGTTAGCCGACGAACGGTTACGGAATCACGATCAACGGACAGCACGGCCGCCGCGCCAGCCAGGACGGCACGGAACCGGTCAGGTGATGCAGCTTGCCCTCGGGCGCTCCGACCACCAGCGCATGCGCGTTGTTCTCGGCAGCGAGTTCGGAAAGCTTGCGCGCCGGATCGCCGGTCCGCTCGGCCACCTGAGCTTTGATCGCGGACAGGTCGATCATCTCGGACAGTTCCCGCTGCAACCAGCCCAGTAGCGCTTCAGAGTCGTCGTAGACGCCGGTCGCGTCGGGACAGCCGAAGCCCATGTCATAGCCCGGATGACTTGTTGCCACGAACGCAATCAGTAGCGGTCGACCTTCGTCGCGGGCCATCTCCGCCGCCCAGCGCAGCGCGCGACGGCTCGGCGCCGAACCGTCGTACCCGACGACGACGGGAGAACCGACGGCAGCAGGGTTCCCTTTCTCCCCCGGCGACGCGGCAGATGCCGCACCAGCAGTCATGACCGACTCCTAAATGGTTGTTTACTGCAAGTATTGAGATTACTTTGGTAGCAGGGCTCTTGCCAAGCAACACCCCCGATGAGCAAGGAAATTTTCCGATGACCGTCGCCTCGACTCGGGAACGCCTCACCCGCGATCAGCGAGCAGCAATTGCCACCGCCCATCCGCACTACAAGTGGATCGTGCTGAGCAACACCACGCTCGGCGGCCTGCTCGCCACCGTGAACTCCTCGATTCTGTTGATCGCCCTGCCCGACATCTTCCGAGGCATCTCCATCGATCCGCTCAGCCCCGGCAACACCAGCCTGTTGCTGTGGCTGATCATGGGCTACCTGCTCGTGACCGCGGTGCTCGTCGTCAGCTTCGGCCGGCTCGGCGACATTTTCGGCCGAGTGCGCATGTACAACGCTGGATTCGCTGTATTCACGGTCTTTTCGGTCTTGCTGTCAGTCACCTGGATGCACGGCACGGCGGCAGGCGTTTGGCTGATCGTCATGCGCGTTCTCCAGGGCGTCGGCGGCGCCATGCTCATGGCGAACTCGGCCGCGATCATCACCGACGCGTTCCCGGTGGACCAGCGCGGCCTGGCGCTAGGACTCAACCAGGTCACCGCGATCGCGGGCATGTTCGTCGGACTGGTGGTCGGCGGCGTCCTCGCGCCGATCCAGTGGCGCTTCGTTTTCCTTGTTTCGGTGCCGGTCAGCCTGTTCGGCACAGTGTGGGCCTACCTGAAGCTGCATGACACCGGCATCAAACAACCGGCGCGGCTCGACTGGTGGGGCAACGCGACGTTCGCCGTCGGATTGATCGCCGTGCTGGTCGGAATCACCTACGGCATCCAGCCCTATCAGGGCCACACGATGGGCTGGACGAACCCGTGGGTGCTGGGAGCCATCATCGGGGGCTTAGTGGTGCTTGCGGTGTTCTGCGTCATCGAAACCAAAGTTCCCGACCCGATGTTCCGACTCGGACTGTTCCGGATTCGCGCCTTCACGGCCGGCAACCTGGCGAGCCTGCTGGCCGCGCTCGGCCGCGGCGGGCTGATGTTCATCCTGATCATCTGGCTGCAAGGCATCTGGCTGCCGCGGCACGGCTACAGCTTCGAATCGACGCCGCTGTGGGCGGGTATCTATATGGTGCCGTTGACCATTGGCTTTCTGGTGGCGGGCCCAGTGTCGGGCTGGCTCAGCGACCGGCTCGGCGCCCGGTTGTTCGCCACCGGCGGGATGGTGGTGGCCGCGGCGACTTTCGTCGGGCTTATGGTGCTACCCGTCAATTTCAGCTATTGGCAGTTCGCGGTGCTGCTGTTGGCCAATGGTCTGGCGATGGGAATGTTCGCCGCGCCCAACCGCGCCGGGATCATGAACAGCCTGCCCCCGAACCGCCGGGGTGTCGGCGCCGGCATGAGTACGACGTTCCAGAACGCGGCGATGGTGTTGTCCATCGGCATCTTCTTCAGTCTGATGATCACCGGTCTCGCGCATACGCTGCCGTCCACGTTGTCGCACGGCTTGCTAGCCCAAGGAGTGCCCGCCGATAAGGCCGCGCAGCTGGCAGCCCTGCCGCCGGTGTCGGTGATGTTCGCGTCGCTGCTCGGCTACAACCCCATCGCGTCGTTGCTCGGCCCACACACGCTGGCCCAGCTACCTCCCGCCCACGCCAGCTACCTGACGGGCCGAGCATTCTTCCCCGAGCTGATCTCGGAGCCATTCGCACACGGACTGACGGTCGCGTTCGGATTCGCTATCGCGGCATGCCTCATCGCCGCGTTGGCATCGTGGCTGCGCGGCGGAAAGTACGTCTACACCGAACCGGACGAACCTCAGAGCTGAGTTCGCGCCGCCCAGTACGCGAGCAACCGGTAGCCGTCGGCCTGATGCCAGAGCTTCGCGCCCAGGTAGGTACCCGGCACGATCTGCACCGCCTCGTCGCGAATCCGGTTGATGGGCCACGGGTTGGTGCCGATGGTTTCGTAGTCCAGCACGAGCACCTGCGTCTCCGGAGCGACGACACTGGCTTCGACACGATTGAGCATGTCGAAACCCTCCCACCGGCCGTCGGTCCGGCGCAGTCGGTACGTCGGGGCGGCGATCGCGGTCATGAGCACTGCGGACGTTGTGACGGTGTTGGTGCCGCGCTGAGCCTGTTTGTCGAACTTCTTGCCCAGCCACGGCATAACACCCAGGCGGGTGGTCAGCAGCCGCAGCGGCGGAACCAGGACCCGGGCGGTCGTGTCCAGGCCGGCGTAGGAATCGGTCCAGCCCACGAGGATGCCCTCGGTCTGCCCGTCGACGTCGGCCGGGCCGCCGACCGCGAACAGCTCGGCCAGCTCGATCTCCGCCGAATGCGCGGGCAACCCGGCGCCGACCCGCTCGAACCATGCCCACGCCGCATCCTGAGCCGCCTGCGGATCGATCAGGGCAAGTTGCCGCAAACCCGAAACCCGCTCGGCTACCGAAGCTTTCATGGGGCTAGGCGCGGTCATTGCTTGCTCCTTTGCAAGTGGACTGAGACACGATGTTCACAAAGGGAATCATCATTCCGTTTTGGTGTCAACTATCCTTTCTAGGTGCCGACCTACGCCGAGCGTCGCAAGCAACAGCTTCATGCGGAGATCATCGATGCCGCATTCGATGTGTTCGCCGAGCGCGGATACCACGACGCCGGGGTCGCCGACATCGCCGCGCGAGTGGGCATCGGGCACTCCACCTTCTATCGGCATTTCGATTCCAAGCGCGAGATTCTCGACCAGGTCATCGACAGCGTCATCGAGCGAGCCACGGCCGCACTGGCTGCCGACAACGCGCCCGAGGCGGCGACCAATCTTGCCGACTACCGCGCCCAGGTCGAGCGCATCGTCGCGGCACTCGACGACATCACCAGCGACCTGCGTGTCGTGCGGATCGTGCTGATCCAGGCAGCCGGCGTCGACGCCGAACTAGAGCAACGGGTGTTCGGCCTGTTCGATCTCGCGGTGACCCTGACGGCGAGTTACCTCGACCATGGCCGCGCGCACGGTTACCTGCGCGCCGATCTCGACGGCACCGCCACGGCGCGGTCTCTCGTCGGGATGATCCTGGGCACCGCCATGCTGGGACTGAACCCCAACCTCGATCGCGCTGCACGCTCCCAAACCATGCACGAAGCGGTAAGAATGATGTTCGACGGTATCGCTATATAGGAGACGAATCATGGCGCGCACCGCACGCGGAGTCATAGCGAGAAGCGTTGGTGCGCCGGTCGAAGTGGCCGAGATCGTCGTGCCCGACCCGGGGCGGCACGACGTTATTGTCCGCGTGCAGTCCTGCGGCGTATGCCACACCGACCTCACTTATCGCGAGGGCGGCATCAACGACAGCTTCCCGTTCCTGCTCGGCCACGAGTCGGCGGGTGTGGTGGAGGAAATCGGCGCCGATGTCACCAACGTGGCCGTCGGCGACGTGGTGATTTTGAACTGGCGAGCCGTCTGCGGGCGCTGCCGGGCCTGCCGTCGCGGCAGACCGTGGTACTGCTTCAGTACGCACAATGCCAGCGTTCCAATGACTTTGAGTGACGGAACGGAGCTGACGCCAGCTCTGGGTATCGGGTCGTTCGCTGATTACACCTTGGTGCACGAGGGCCAGTGCGTGCGCATCGATCCGGACGTCGACCCGGCCGTGGTCGGACTGCTCGGCTGTGGCGTGATGGCCGGCCTCGGCGCCGCGATGCACACCGGCAACGTCGGTTACGGAGATTCGGTGGCGGTGATCGGCTGCGGCGGAGTAGGTGACGCGGCCATCGCCGGCGCCGCGCTGGCCGGCGCAACAACAATCATCGCCATCGACCGCGACGCACGGAAGTTGGAGTGGGCCAAGCAGTTCGGCGCAACACACACGATCGACGCCGGCAGCAGTGACGTGGTCGCGGCGGTTCAGGAACTGACCGGCGGCTTCGGTGCCGACGTCGTGATCGACGCGGTGGGCCGACCGGAGACCTGGAAACAGGCGTTCTATGCGCGTGATCTCGCCGGAACCGTTGTGCTGGTTGGCGTCCCGACGCCGGACATGCGAATCGACATGCCGCTGATCGACCTGTTTTCCCATGGCGGGGCGCTGAAGTCGTCGTGGTACGGCGACTGCCTGCCGGAACGTGACTTTCCCATGTTGGTGCAGCTGTACCGGCAGGGCCGGTTGCCATTGGAAAATTTCGTGACCGAGCGGATCGGACTCGATGATGTCGAGACCGCGTTCGAGACCATGCACCGGGGCGAGGCATTGCGCAGCGTGGTCGTGTTGTAAGTGGTGTCTAGACGGCTCCCAAATCGGCGGAAAGCCAGTTCTCCGGCCGCATGTAGATGACCAAGTGCTCGCCGAGTTGAGTCCGTTCGTACTCGAGAAAGCCCTCGACCTTGTCCGGCGGAACGTACCTCGTCGCCATCTCTCGGGCCAGATCCGGGCTGTCCGCCACAGTCTTGGTGACCGGTCCCTCCACTGACACGTAACGCACCGTCGGCTCCATCCGCTCGACCATGAGGCTGAACCGGCCTGCCGCGGCAATCGCGCGCGCCTTGCGCGAGGCCGGCCCGGTGCGCACGCACAAGTCGCCGCCAGGCTCGTACAGGTACCAGATCGGGATAGTGAGCGGTCCACGGTCTGGTCGTTCGATCACCGATAGGGCGCCGATGTGCGGTTCGGCCAGGAATTGTTCGCGTTCGAGTGCAGAAAGTGGCATGTAGCCGACGGTAGCGAAGGGCACCGACATTTAGATGCGCTCACGCAGCCGCCAACGGGTTGATCCAGGTCAATCCTGGAAAGCGGGCGAAATCGCTATCCGCGGAGCAGACGGCCACGCCGTGCTCTATCGCTAACGCCGCGAGATGAGCGTCGCTGACGAGGTTTCCGCGCAAGTCACCGTCTAGGAGTAACTGCCGCAACGTGATCGCATGCCGGTCGGTCGGGACAGGAATCCACGCGACCGGCGCATCCAGCCAATCGGAGATGAACGACCACGCCTCATCCGGACGTAACGGCGCAGCGGAAGCCCGCGGATGAGTCGCGATGCGCTGGAACGCAATAAGCGATTGCCATGGGAACCCAACCCGCGTCGGTCCGCTCAGGGCGGCCTCGAGCCAATTCTTCGCTGGCAGGTGGAATTGGCTGTCGGCGTCGACGGCATACAGCAGGATGTTCGCGTCGACGATCACGTGCGCTCGTTTCCATCGAGGTACTCGATTGCCTCGGCGACGTTTGACACGTCGATCGATATTCGCAGGCGATGAGTGCGCTGCCGAAACGGCTTCGCGGCCGGTTGGCGTCCGATCCCGGCGCGCGCCAACTCGTTCACGGCTTCACTGAGTCCGATGTGCCGCTCGCGCCGCAGTTGTTCAGCGGCCGCGAGCACATCGTCATCGAGACGGACGGTGGTTCGCATGGAAATCAGCATACGCATCCCTGATGCTGACCATATTGAATCACTGATGCAAATTGGGCTAGACAGATGACCTTCATGGGTCTAACGTAGAACATATGTTCGATATGGTTGCCAGTAAGCCCCTCGATGCTTCCGTGGTCCATGCAGCGGTCAAGCAGCTCGCAAATCTCGATCGCGATGTGACCGACGCGGCGCGGATTGACCTGCTCAACGCGCTCGAGCACGCGAAGAGCGCGTGTGCAGCCGCTCAGGCCCGTGTCGCCGCAGATCTCGACCGATCGCGACAGGAAGAGCGCGCCGCATTAGGAGTGCCACCGGAACGGCGCGCTCGTGGAATCGCGTCCGAGATCGCGCTCGCCCGGCAGGAATCGCCACATATGGGCGGTTTGCATCTCGGCATGGCCCGTGCGCTCGTCCACGAAATGCCGCACACACTGACGCTTCTGGAACGGGGGGTACTCAGCGAGTGGCGGGCGACGCTGCTGGTCCGGGAAACCGCGTGTCTTACGAGGGAAGATCGCAGCACCATCGACGAACGTCTCTGTTCGGACGCCGCGACGCTCGGCAAACTCGGCAATCGGGCCCTGGTAGCGAGAGTCCGCCAAGAGGCCGCCCGACTCGACGTCGACGCTCTCGTACGCCGGGCCAGCAAGGCGGAAGGCGATCGACGGGTCACGTCTCGACCGGCACCCGACACGATGGCCTACCTCACTGCACTGCTGTCGGTGAAGCAGGCGGTAGCCGTGCAGGCGGCGCTCGGTCGAGACGCGGACGCGATCCTCGCCCAGGGAGATCCCCGAAGCCGATCCCAGATCATGGCCGATCTGCTCGTCGAGCGCGCCACGGGCATCAGTAGTGCCGACGGCGTCCCGGTGACAGTGAACCTTGTTATTTCCGACCGCGCGCTCTTCGAGCAGGGTGACGACGCCGCCTACGTTCACGGCTACGGCCCGATACCGGCCGGACTGGCACGCCTGTGGGCCAAGGGCGCCGTTACCGATGACGAGGTTCTCGCCGAACTGCGCCGGGTGTACGCCAATCCGTCCACCGGGGCGCTGACAGCGATGGAATCGAAGTCGCGGTGTTTCCCGAAAGCGCTTGCGCGGCTGATCGATACTCGTGACCGGACCTGTCGCACGCCGTGGTGCGATGCTCCCATTCGCCATCGCGATCACATCACCGCCGTGGCAGAGGGCGGTCCGACAACTGCAGACAACGGAGCGGGACTGTGCGAACGATGCAACTACGCCAAGGAAGGCGAGGGATGGAACGCAGCAACCACCACTGCTGACGAGGCTGAACTGCACAGTTACGAGATCATCACACCCACCGGACACCGATTCCGTACGGAAGCGCCGCCGTTACCAAAACCCATGCCGCTAAGCCCGTTCGAGGTCTACAGCCTCCCGGAATCGATACTCCTCGAATACGTGGAGGCCGCTTAGAGAATCGCGACGGCGACGATGAGGCCAAGGCTGACATGAGCAGCGGCGACCACCCACACGTCCGGCACGTAAACGTCCGACGCAAGCACGTCACCGATCTCGATTCCGGTGACGAGCTCAACCAGACGAACCGAAACAACCTGCGCCGCAATACCTATCAAACCGAATATGAACGCGGCAAGCAGACCTTCGGCAAGTTTGCCGGAAGAGCTGTATATGGCCAGCACGACGATCAGCGCCATGCTCACCATTCCCGAGGCAGAGACGATCACGGCGTTCGGCTTGCTCGACCGCACCAGGTCGCGCAGCTTGCCTGGAGTGGTCAAGTCGATGGCGTAGAAGCCGATGATCATGAGCACCAGGCCGACAATCGCGTACAGCACAATCGCCGCGGCGCCGTGCCCAATGGTGTTGAAGTATCCCGACTCCAGCGCCAGGTTCATCACAGTGTCTCCGTTCACTTCTGCGGTATGCGGTGTGGGACGAAGGCAGCGCCGTCGTCGGTAATGAGTCCAGCAGTCTCGCGGATTCCCAGACCCGCCGACGAGTCGCCAACGATCCACGCGCCCAACGCCGGACGCATGTCATCGAATTCCGGGAGAGGGTCGAGAAGTTGGTAGACGTAGCCCTCCGCGCCGTACACCCCGCCGGTAGCAGTTTCGAGGCCGGCGCCGACGATGGTCATGTTGGCACCCTCGCGGCCGAGCTTGGGTTTGCGCACATACTCGGTGAGCTCATTCGGCTGGTCGATATAGGCGGGCAACAGGTTTGGATGGCCCGGGTACATCTCCCACAGGACTGCAAGGATGGCCTTGTTGCTCAGCAAGGTTTTCCACAGCGGCTCTATCCACATCGTGGCCGGCAGACTGTCCACGGCTCGCTTGCCGAACTCGTCGTCGAGCACCCATTCCCACGGGTACAGCTTGAATATCGCCGAAATCGGGCCATCTTCGAGATCGACGAAGCGCTCCAACGCGTTATCCCACCCGACGTCCTCGATGGCGAGCGCGATCGTGTCGAAACCTGCCTCTGCCGCCGTTTCCTGGATGTACGCAGTGGTCAGGTTGTCCTCGCCCGAGGCATCCGCCCCAGACCAGGTGAAGTGCAACTCGGCAGAGGGCAATACGTCACGCAGCTCGCCCCAGCGCTCGACCAGCTTCTCGTGCAACGAATTCCATTGGTCGTCACCCGGATACAGATCGGTGAGCCAGTGCCACTGCAGAATCGACGCTTCCAGCAGCGACGTCGGCGTATCGGCGTTGTACTCGAGCAGCTTCGCTGGGCGACGACCGTCGTAGCGCAGGTCGAAACGTCCGTACACGTACGGGTCGGAGCGCCGCCACGATTCGGCGATGTGTTCCCAACTCCATTCCGGGAGGCCGAAATCGCGGTAGCGCTCCGTGAGCACCACCTGTTCCACGGCATGCAGGCACATCGAATGCAACAGTTCGACGTCGGCCTCAAGCGCGAGGATTTCGTCCATGTCGAACTCGTAGTGCACCGACTCGTCCCAGTACGGTCGCCGCCCTCCGCTACCGTCCCGTGCGGGATCGCCGTACACCAGCCCCTGGGCTTGGACGATCGATTCCCAGCCCCGGCGCGGGGCCCGCCGTACTCGCCGCATCAGCTACGAACCAATCTTTCCGATCTTGCTACCGAATCCACCGCGCTGAATGACAGTTCCCGACTTCGTCTTGACATCAACGCCTTTCGGCAGCACAGTGCTGCCGCCCGTCGGCCGTTGCCCGATCGTGGAGTTACCGCCGTAGTAGTAGCGGTACTGATGTCCGCCGAAGATGAAGATGCCGCCCATGCCCGGACTGCCCGAGCAGTAGTGATCGTCGACCACCACTTCTTGACCGTTCTCATCACGAATACAGTGCGCGGTGACCGTATCCGGCCGCGAGCTCACATAGATCAGGGCGACAACACCGACCACCCCGACCACCGCGGCGCCCCCGATCAACCGCCGATTTCGCTTGCGCCGCTTCTCATCTGCGGCGGCCTTGGCGGCGGCGAGCTCCTCTTGCCTCCGAATAGCCTTGTCACGCGCGCGAGCCTCTGCGACCGTTGGCGGGCGCGGGCGGGTGACGCCGGGTTCCTGTCGGCGGATACGTCCGGGAGAGGGAGCAGGCGACTCGGGCGCCGGCACCGGCGGTTTCGGCTCCAGAGCAGGCGGCTCAGGCGTTGGCTCGGGAGCAGACGGCTGCTGCGGTTCCGGCGCATCACCCGGCTCTTCGGGACCACCCACCACTAACGCTCCTCGAAACCGGTCATATCGCCTTTCGCGTTGCCATAGCTTTCCACAACGAGGTCGACATGTCCCGGCGGGTTGTCCGAACGCAGCAGCGCCAGCAGCTTGTCGCATTGCTCGCGCGACCCTTCGGCTACCACCAGCACCCGGCCGTCCGAGGTGTTGGTGGCAGTGCCGGTCAAACCGAGTTCCAGTGCTCGCGACCGCGTCCACCACCGAAATCCGACGCCCTGCACACGACCGTGCACCCAGGCCGTCAGCCGAACATTCTCAGGCATCGATCATTCTCAGGCATCGATATCGAAGGTGAGCGTCACCTTGGCGCCGGCCTTCAAGGTGCGCCCGACGGTGCACACCTTGTCCACTGCGCGCTCGACGGTCGTCAGCAAGCGATCGCGTGCGGCCTCGTCGAGTTCGCTGAGATCCAGTTCCAGCACCTCATCGATCTGCGGGTACACCTCCTGGTCCCGATCCGCCGCGCCGGACACCCGCACTGTCGCGTCGTAGTTGTCGCCCAGTCGCCGAGACAGCGGAAAGTCCGAGCTCATGCCGGTGCAGGCGGCCAGCGCGATCTTGAGGAGCTCTCCCGGGGTGAAAACGCCCTCGGTGTTCTCCGACCCGATCAGCACCTCAGCCCCCCGCGAGCTGCGACCGGTGTAGCTGCGGGTTCCGGTGCGTTCCACCCACAGTGTGGTCGCCGGCGCGACCGCCACCCCGTCGTTTCCAGCACCCGATTCGGCCTGTTCAGTCATGTCTCGATCGTGCCACGTGTCCATTCGAGCAACCGGTCGAGGGGCCACGTGTTGATCACCCGTTCAGCCGGGACTCCGCAGTCGTATGCGCGCTCACATCCGTAGCCTTGCCAGTCGAGTTGCCCCGGCGCGTGCGCATCGGTGTCGATCGAGAAATGGCAGCCGACGTCGAGCGCCAGCGACATCAACCGTCGAGGCGGGTCCCGGCGTTCCGGTCGCGAGTTGATCTCCACCGCGGTCCCGAACTGCCGGCAGGCCTCGAAGACCACTTCGGCGTCGAACGTCGATTCCGGCCGGGTTCCACGCCCGCCGGTCACCAGCCGGCCGGTGCAGTGTCCCAATACATCCACGTGCGGATTGGCGACGGCGTACACCATCCGTTTCGTCATGGTGGCCGAGTCCGCCCGCAGATTCGAGTGCACACTCGCCACCACCACATCAAGCTGACCGAGCAAATCCTCGTCCTGATCCAGGCTGCCGTCGTCGAGGATGTCCACCTCAATGCCGGTCAGAATCCGAAACGGCGCCAGTTGCTCATTGAGCTCGGCCACCACGTCGAGCTGTTTGCGCAGCCGATCGGCCGACAGCCCGTTCGCCACCGTCAGCCGCGGCGAATGATCCGTGAGCGCGCAATACTCGTGGCCCAAACCCGCTGCGGTGCGCATCATCTCGTCGATCGGGCTGCCGCCATCGGACCAGTTCGAGTGCGTGTGCAGGTCGCCCTTCAGCGCCGCTCGCAATTGCCTTCCCGCAGCACCGATTTCGTCGGCGTCGCCGCGCAGCTCGCGCAGGTAGGCGGGCACCTCGCCGGAATACGCCTCGGTGATAACCCGGGCGGTCTTCGGTCCGATCCCGGTGAGGGCCGTCCAATCACCAGCCTCGCGATGAGCGGCGCGCTCGGCTTCCGACAGCCCGGAAACCACGTCGGCGGCCCGGCGGTACGCCTTGACCCGGTGCGTTTCCGCGCGCGAGCGCTCCAAGTAGTAGGCGATCTCCCGCAGCGCCGATACCGGATCCATTACCTGCGAACGTATTTGATGAAGGCGACCCCGTCGTCGAACACGCGGCTGGTGCTCACCCGGAACCGCACCGGCTCCGGCAATCCGCCGGCGTTGCCGAACAGGCCACGACCGCCGCCGAGAACCACCGGGTAGAGCTTGAGGAAGATCTGGTCGATCTCGGGCAGCAGGTGGTGGGCAAGTTCGCCGCCGCCACACAGCCAAATCCCCAGCCCGGACCGATCCTTCTTCAGCTCGCGAACCCGCTCCAACGGGTCGTCGTTGATCATCTCGATCGCCGGATCGGGGCTTTCCAGCATCGTCGTGGACACGACGAACTGGCGCAGATGCGCATAGGGGCTCACGGTCCCGGTCTTGACGCCGAAGTCGTGAGTTTTCCGACCCATGAGCACGGTGTCGAAAGTGATGTTGGGACTGTCGATTCCGCGTGCCTCGCGGACCTTGGTCGGCAGGGTCTCGGGATATTGCGACGTGATGGCGGGGCCATGATCACCCCCGACCGGGAAGAAGTCGACGGAGCCGTCCTCAGCGGCGATGAATCCGTCAATCGTCGAAGCTACGTAGTAGGTCAGTTTCCGCATACCGTCCTCCAGTCGACCTCGCGCGGGGCAGACGTATTGACGTTATAGCGCGAATCGGACGGCGGGAACAGTGAGTCTCACGAGCGCGAGAGTCGGCGCAGAATCTCGGCACGAACGGCGCCTATCAACCGGTCGGCGATATCGTCACCGATGAAGCCCTGCGCCCGCAGACTGAGGACGCCGTTCACCGAAGCCCACATCAGGAGTGCCTGTTCTTCTGCCTCTTGAGGCGGAAGTGAGGACGCCGCCACGATGTCCGCGGCCACGGCCGTGAGGATCGCGCGGATCTCGGCCCTTACCGCGCCGACGTAGTCGGAATCCGAGCCGTCGACGTCGGTGAGACCCAGCAGCCGAAACGCCAGTGGATTTGCCCGATGGAATCGCACGTATTCATCGAAGGCCGCGAGTTCCGACCGACCCTCGGGCTGGGCGAGGCGTGCCCGCATCTGCTCGGCGTGCGCGACCGCGAGTCGATGCGCGAGGGCCGCGTACACATCGGCCTTGCCGCCCGGGAAGTTCGCGTAGATGGAACTCAACGCCACGTCGGCTCGCTCGGCGAGGTCATCCACGGACGTTTGCCGGTATCCGCGCTCGGCGAAGAGCGACAACGCCGCGTCGAGCAAGGCATTTCGCGTCCGACGCCGCCGCCGGTCCGTCGGCTCGTCGAGCAGCGAACTCACGCAGGTAAACGTAGCAGAACCACGTTTTCATAGTCAATTATTGATTTCATAGTTTCACTACGTTTACGCTGAATGCATGACTGATACTGCTGAACTCTCTGTCCCCACCACCGGTTCCGAGGCCATCCAGGCGTTCCTGCCGCTCTCACCGTTCGTCGGCATCCTCGGAATCGAACTGGTCGACATGTCCGACGGCCGGGCCCGCCTCCGACTGCCCTACCGCGACGAACTCACCACTGTCGGCCAGATGGTGCACGGCGGCGTCTTGTCCGCCTGCATCGATATCGGCATCATGGCCGCGGCCTGGGCCGGGCCGCGACTGCCCGAAAAGTTGCGCGGCGTCACGGTTTCGATGTCGATCGACTATGTCGCGCCGGCGCAGGCCGAAGACGTGGAGATCATCGCCACCCGGTTACGTCAGGGCCGCCGCCTGATTCACTGCAGCGTCGAGTTGCGGGGCGCTCGCACCGGCGAGCTGATCGCGCAGGGCCTGGGGGCGTACCAGATCGGCTAGTACCTAGTTACCTGCGCGGCCCGATGGTGGCGTTGGCGATGATCTGCAAGTTGCGTTCGATCGCATCCTCGGCCATGTCCACAACGTCGCCATCACCGTCAAGAGCGGCGACATACCGACGGCACCGCTCTATGGCCACCAGAACATCAGCGATGCGCCGACCGGCGTCACGGCTCACAGCTCGACCGCGTCGCCAAGTGCCGAGGCCGAGATCGGGCGCTTGAGCAGCTGCACCGGGAACACGTCGATGTCGTCACGGCCGAACAGCGCACGCGTCTCCTCCATCAGCCCGGAGGCACGCATGAGGAGATTGCCGTCTTCCGGGTCCATCTCGACGAGAATGTCGATGTCGGAGTCGGAGTGCGCAGTGCCGCGAGCGACGGAGCCGAAAAGCTTCGGGTTGGTCGCACCGTACTTGACCAGCAATGCCTGAAACTCGTCCCGGCGCGCTTCGATCAGCGCGCGCAGCGCGAGCGTCTCCGGCGTCACGACGGTCCTCGGCATGTCTCCAGGGTACCGGCAACGCGCCTGGCGCAGCCGGACTCGGGAGCACGTCTCCATCTCATACAAGGGGCGCTACCTCATACAAGGGGCGCTACTCTGCTCGACTCCGCTGCCAAGGTGGCCGCATTATCCTTGATCGATGAACAACGTACGTGTCCTCCAGATCGGGATGGACCCGGCAGTGATCGACTTCTCGCCGTACCCCGGTCAAGACGCGGACCAGCTTCGCGCTCGCGTCAGCGCAGCCGAGGCGGAGCTGCGCGACGCCGGATTCGAGGTCATGATGTGCCAGGTGCCGGACGATCCCGACGCCGCGGAAGTTCGGATCCGCTCGTGCCTGGCAGAAACGGTGTTCGACGCGGTCGAGATCGGATCAGGACTGCGCACCTCTCACGAGTACACCGAGATCTTCGAACGCGCCGTCAACGCAGTGTCTGAGCTTCAACCAGGCATCCGGTTCTGCTTCAACGACTCGCCCGAGACCACGCTCGACGCAGTTCGTCGTGGGATCAAGCGCTGATCTTGACGACATCGACGCGGTCAGTTGCTCCAGCCGCTGCTCGTCAAGCTGTTCAACGTCCTTGCACGCCCCGACCTACCTGGACCTCATGTGCAGAGAATCGAGCCTCATGAAGCCCGCCTTGGACGCTCGCCCTGCAAGACGGAGTTCCGAGACCGAGACCCCCGCATGATCGCGGGGGCCTCGTCTCGTCCTGGGAAGGAGATGTCAGTGAGACGCCGACGGAGCCTCTGCTCAAGTCCTGCTCGTCCCGCGATCGGTGCTCACGCGGACCGGGAGAACGAGCTGCTGAAGCCCTTCCCGGACAGGACGAGGCTGCGCGCCGGGCCCAGCCGCTCGGCCTCGTGCGCGAGCAGAGCGCCGGGGACGCAGTCGGCGTCGACGTCGCGGAGGTGCCGGGCGAGTGCCTCGGCGTCGTCGAGGGAGGTGCCGAAGCCGCGGCCGGTCATCGGGGTGGGCACGTGCGCGGCGTCGCCGACGAGGAGCATGCGTCCGCAGGCGAGGTGCTCGGGGACGTACTCGGCGATCGGGGTGCCGACGAAGTCGGCGCGGGCCACGGAGTCGGCGATCGCGTCGCGCCACGGGCGCGGCCAGCGGCTGGCCGCTTCACGGGCGAGGCCGTCGCGCACGTCTGCATCGAGGTCGGTCGCGCGCAGCGAGTGGTGGGACACGCTCCCCCGCACGGCTCCGAGCCGACGGAAGAGGGCGTTGCGGGTGCCGTCGTACCAGGCCCATCCCAGTCGGCGCTCCCCCGGTTCGGTGGAGCCGTCGGCGCTGGCGAGGGGATAGCCGAGGAGCACGTGGTCGCCGCTGTCGCGAATGTCCAGGCCGCCGGGCCAGCGCCCGGCGAAGGACAGGTCGCGCTCCTGGGCGACGCCGAGCCAGAGCGCGTACCCGGCGAACTCGGCGTCGGGCCGGCCCGGGGCGACGGCGCGGCGCACGAGGCTGCGGTGGCCGTCCGCCCCGATCAGCAGGTCTGCGCCGAAGCGCCGGCCGTCGTCGGTGCGCGCCCACGCGCCGGCCTCGTCCTGCCCGACCTCGGCGACGCGGGCGCGGTGCAGCATCCGCATGCTCGGCTCGCTCTCGGCGGCGCGGCACAGGCCCTCGTACACGCCCGGCCCAGGTGGAGGGGACGTCCGCGCCGTAGCGCCCGTCGCGGGGCCCGGCCATGCGGACCGCGGCGCGGGCGTGGTCGGGGCCGAGGATGGTGCGCAGGTCGGCTTCCCGCACCACGAGGGACGCGCCGGAGGGCCGGTGGCGGTCGGCGCGCTCCAGGAGCGTCACGTCGTGGCATTGGCGGGCCAGCGCGATGCCCGCCATCAGCCCGGCCAGGGAGCCGCCGACGAGGAGGACGCGGAGCCGGCCAGCCTCGTGCTGGCCGGTCATGCGTCGGGGATCGTGATGTCGTAGCCGTCCGGCGCGACCCTCTCAGGGTCGGGGCCGCCGCGGACGCCGGTGTCGAGCGCGTCGACCGCGTCGAGCTCGTCGAGCTCGTCGTCCGAGAGCTCGAAGCCGAACACGTCGAAGTTCTCGGCGATCCGTCCCGGCCGGACGGACTTCGGGATCGCGGAGCGGCCCTGCTGCAGGTGCCAGCGCAGCATGACCTGCGCGGGCGTCCTGCCGTGGGACGCGGCGATCCGGCCGAGGATGGGGTCCTGCAGGGCGCTGCGGTGGCCGTTCTCCCAGCCCGGGTAGAAGGTGATGCCGCCGATCGGCGACCACGCCTGGGTCAGGATCCCGTGCTGAAGGTCGGCCCGTTGGACCTCGGGCTGCTGGAAGTAGGGGTGGACCTCGACCTGGTTGACCGCGGGCACGACCTGGACCGACTCGAGGAGCCGGTCCAGGTGGGCGGGCATGAAGTTGCTGACGCCGATCGCCCGCACCCGCCCGTCGGCGAGCAGGCCCTCCAGCACCCGGTACGCCTCGAGGGTCAGGTCGAACCGCGAGGGCACCGCGTGGTGCAGGAGCAGCAGGTCGATCCGGTCCGTGCCGAGCTTGCCGACCGCCTTGTCGAAGGCCCGCCGGGTCGCGTCGGTGCCGTAGTCGCTGATCCAGATCTTCGTCTCGACGAAGACCTCGTCGCGGTCCACTCCGGAGCGTCGGATCGCCTCTCCGACCTCGCGCTCGTTGCCGTAGGCGGCGGCGGTGTCCACGTGCCGGTACCCGGCCTCCAGCGCCGCCCGGACGGCGGCGACGGTCTGCTCGGGCGGGGACTGGAACACCCCGAGCCCGAGGGCGGGCATCTCGACGCCGTTGTTCAGGGTCAGGGCAGGGGCCGACTCGGTCATGCCTGCGATTCCTCTCTCGTCGTTCTGGTTCCCGTCTTGTGCGGACGGCGCGGTCAGTCGAAGCTCTCGTGGCCGTTGGCGCGGCCGCCGACGACCTCGATCGCGGCGGAGCGCTCGTCGATCTCGGCGACGTCCTCGGCGGTCAGCACCACCTCGGCGGCGGCGAGGTTCTCCTCCAGCCGGTGCAGCTTCTTGGTGCCGGGGATCGGGACGATCGCCGGGTCCTTGGCCAGCAGCCAGGCCAGGGCGACCTGCGCCGCGGTGGCGTCCCTCCGTTCGGCGATGCCGCGGACGAGGTCGACGACGGGCTGGTTGGCCGCCAGCGCCTCCGAGGTGAACCGGGGGAAGCCGGGGCGGAAGTCGTTCTCGCCGAACTGGCCGCTGGTGCTGACCTGGCCGGTGAGGAAGCCCTGGCCGAGCGGGCTCCACGGCACGAGCCCGATACCGAGCTCGGCGCAGGCGGGCAGGACCTCGGCCTCGACGTCGCGGGCCCAGATCGAGTACTCGCTCTGTACCGCCGCGACCGGCTGCACCGCGTGGGCGCGGCGGATCGTGGAGGCGGCGGCCTCGGACAGCCCGAAGTGCAGCACCTTGCCCTCCTCGATCAACTCCTTCACGGTGCCGGCCACGTCCTCGATCGGCACGTCCGGGTCGACCCGGTGCTGGTAGAGCACGTCGATCCGGTCGGTCCGCAGTCGGCGCAGGCTCTCCTCGGCGACCTGGCGGATGCGGTCGGGGCGGCTGTCCCGGCCGCCGAGGGCCCCGAACTTCGTCGCGATTACGACCCGGTCGCGGACCGGCTCGAGGGCCTCGCCGACGAGCTCCTCGTTGACGTAGGGGCCGTAGACCTCGGCGGTGTCGAACAGGGTCACCCCGCGCTCGACGGCGGCGCGCAGGAACGCGACGCCCTCCTCCCTGGTCGGGGCCGGGCCGTAGCCCGCGCTGAGGCCCATGCACCCCAGGCCGACCGCCGAGACGACGGGTCCGTTCGCTCCGAGCTGGCGTGTCTTCACGCGTTCTCTCCTTCGGTGGTGGTGGCGCGGCCGCGCAGCGCGGCCAGGACGTAGACGGCCCCGAGGGCCAGGACGACGGCGGCGGCGAGGACCGGGGCGACGACGCCGCGGGCATCGATGAAGCCGCCGCCGATCATCGCGCCGATCATCAGCGACCCCTGGATCGCGGTGACGAGGATGCCGCCGGCGGGCTCGGCGTGGTCGGGGTACTCGCGGGTGACCCAGGTCGACCAGCACACGCTGACCATCCCGAGGAAGAAGCCCCACACCGCGGTGCAGGCCATGGCCGCGACCGGCGACCCGCCGAGGACGAACAGCGCGACCAGCGACGCGGCCTGAGCCGCCGAGATCAGCGCCAGCGGCCCGCGCAGGCCCGAAGCCAGGAACCGCGGCACGACCACCGTGCCCAGCAGGCTGGTCGCGCCCAGCAGGAACAGGGTCAGCGACACCTCGTCGGTGCCCATCCCTGAGGTCTGCTCCAGGTATGGCCGGATGTAGGTCCGCAGGATCTGCCCGCCGCCGAACATCAGCATCACCCCGGCCATCCCCAGCACAAGGCCCGGCAGCCGCAGCGCGGCCCCGAGCCCAGCGCCCTTGCCCGCGCTCCGCGAGCGCATCGACGGCAGCGTGAAGAACTGCGCGACGAGGACGACCGCGGCGATGACGGTCAGCCCGACGAACACGCCGCGCCAGCCGACGATCCCGCCGAAGAACGCGCCCAGCGACGGGGCCGCGACCATCGCCACCGAGCCGCCGCCGAAGATGATCGCCAGCGCCTTCGGCACGTCGGCCGACGGCACCAGCCGCAGCGCCAGCGACGCGGACAGCCCCCAGACGCCGCCAACCGTCAGCCCGAGCACGAGCCGGGCCGCCAGCATGATGCCTGCATTCGGCGCGACCGCGACCACCAGGCTGGAGACCACCAGCGCACCCGAGAGCACCAGCAGCACCGGACGCCGGTCCAGCCTCCGGGTCACCGGGGCGATCAGCAGGCTGGTCGCGATCGCGCAGATTGCGGTGGCCGTCACCGACTGCCCGATCAGCCCCTCCGAGGCGTCCAGCCCCGCAGCCATCGGCGTCAGCAGGCTCGCGGGCAGCTGCTCGGCGGCGTTCAGCAGCGCCACCACCACCGCTAGTGTCCACACCGCCGCCCACGACGCCGTCTTCACTCCTGCCGGAACAGTCTGTGTCTGCTGGCTCACGCGGTTCCTTCCCATCGCATCAATCGGATGCGTCGCATCCACTTACCGCATCGATCGTACACGACAAACGGATATGGTGCATCCACTTATTTGGTAGAGTGGACCCATGGGAGAGACGACGCTGCGCATCGACGCCGAACGAAACCGCCAGCGACTGCTGCAGGCAGGCCGAGAGGTGTTCGCCGCGCGCGGCCTGGACGCCACCCTCAACGACGTGGCGCATCACGCCGGCGTCGGCGTCGGCACCGCCTACCGCCGCTTCCCCAACAAGGAAGCGCTCATCGACGCGATCTTCGAGCAGCAGGTCGTCGAGCTGGAGAGCATCCTCCACGAGGCCCTCGCCGAGCCCGACGCCTGGAAGGGCCTGGTCGACTACCTCGAACGTGCCCTGGCGATGCAGACCCGCGACCGGGCCACCGCCCAGATCCTCTCCGGCCGCCGCGTCACCCCCGAGCAGCACGACTGGTCACGCGACCGGCTCGCCCCCCTCGTCGACGCCCTCGCCGACCGCGCCCGCGAGCAGGGCGTCGTCCGACCCGGCGTCACCGGCACCGACCTGATCTTCGCCCAGATAGGGCTCACCGCCGTCGCGGCCACGATCTCCGACGGCGCGGGCGGCATCGACCGCGACGACGTCGACGACCTCTACCGCCGCTACCTGCGGATCACCCTCGACGGGCTTCGGCCCGTGCACGACGCCGAGCTCCCGGGGCCGCCGCTCACCACCGAGGAGACGCACCGCGTTCTGCAGCGGCGGAAGTGAAGGCCTTACCCCCAAATCGGTCGACGATGAGGACCGCGCGCTCCGCCAGGAACTGCAGTCGCTGATCACCCTCACCCAGAGCCTCGCCGGCCTCAGGAACAGCGTCAGCATCGACCACGGAACCGAGGAAGTGCCCAGATGGGTGCGTTCCCGGGGATGACGCCGCAGAAGCGCGAGGTCGTGTACGGGCACGTCGAAGCCCTGCTCACTCTGCGCAACCGGATCGCCCACCACGAGCCGATCCACTGCTTCCCGCTGGCCGATCTCCACGGCCGCATGCTGCTGGTGGTCGCGTGGATCGACCCGGGTATGTCGGGTTGGCTCTCCGGTCTCAGCCGGGTGCGTCGCTGCTCGCCGAACGACCACCTGCGCGGGATGCCGCGCCCGGAGCGGATACGGCCCGTGATCGAGTACGTCATGGGCGATCAGCGCATTCAGGTCGCCTGACGCCGAGGAGACCACCCGACTGTGGTCGCGTTGGCACGACTGCTCGGCTAGCGTTTTCGCTGGCAGCGTGGGCAAAAGTAGCTCGAGCGGTTCATGAACTTCTCCCGCCGAATCGCGGCGCCGCAGCGCAGGCACGGCTCATCGGCCCGACCGTAGACCGCGAGCGAGCGTTCGAAGTAGCCCGACTGTCCGTTGACGTTGACATACAGCGAGTCGAACGATGTGCCGCCAGCCGCGAGCGCCTCCCCCATCACCGCGTGCACATCGTTGAGCAGGGCGCGCAGCCGCGGCCGGGTCAGCGCATCGGCGCTGCGGCACCCGTGAATCTTCGCCCGCCACAACGCCTCGTCGGCATAAATGTTGCCGATGCCCGAGACCACCGTCTGATCGAGCAGCACCCGCTTGATCTCCGAATGCTTGCCCTTGATCCTCGACACGACATTTTCGGAGTCGAAGTGCGGATCGAGCGGATCGCGCGCGATGTGCGCGACCGGTTCGGGCACCGCGGTGCCACCGTCATCGATGAGCGGCGCGAGCGCCCAACCGCCGAATGTGCGCTGGTCGACGAACCGCAACTGCGTTCCGTTGTCCAGGGCAGCCACGATGTGCGCGTGCTTTTCCAGCGGAGCGTCGGGCGAGGAGACCAGCATCTGCCCGCTCATGCCCAGGTGCACCACCAGCGCCTCGTCGCCAGGATCGAGCACGAGCCACAGGTATTTTCCGCGACGGTCGGCCGCGAGTAACCGCCGTCCGGTCAACCGCCCGATCAGGTCGGTCGGCCCCTCGGCATGGCGGCGCACCGAACGCAGATGATGGACCCCGACCGCGCGCACGGTGGATCCGACAGCGTGTGCGGCCAGGCCACGACGTACTACCTCAACTTCGGGCAGCTCGGGCATGACCTTCGTCAGCCGTTGTCGGGCGACAACACGGTCCAGGCCGCGCCGGCAGCCTTCTGCTCCGCCTCTTTCTTGGACCGGCCGATGCCCGTGCCGAGCGCCTCCCCACCGACGATCACGGTGGCGGTGAATTCCTTGTCATGGTCCGGACCGGTCGAGGTGATCTCGTAGGCGGGCACGCCAATACCGCGTTCGGCGGTCAGTTCCTGCAGGCTGGTCTTCCAGTCGAGGCCGGCGCCCATCTTCGGTGCGCGCTCGAGCAGATCCGCGAACAAATCCAGCACCACCTGGCGGGCCACCTCGATGCCGTGTTGCAGATGGATGGCGCCGAGCAGCGACTCCATGCCGTCGGCGAGAATGCTCGGCTTGTCGCGGCCGCCGGTCAGCTCCTCGCCCTTACCGAGCAGCAGATGCGCGCCCAGTCCGCCCGCACCGAGACCGCGCGCCACCTCAGCGAGCGCGTGCATGTTGACGACGCTGGCCCGCAGCTTCGCCAGCTCCCCCTCGGACTTTTCCGGATGCGCCAGATACAGCTGCTCGGTGATGCTCAAACCCAGCACCGAATCGCCCAGAAACTCCAGGCGCTCGTTGGTGGGCAGCCCGCCGTTCTCGTAGGCGTAGCTGCGGTGGGTGAGCGCCAGCGTCAACAGCCCGGGTTCGAGCTGCACCCCCAGAGCGTCGAGCAGGTCTTCGCGGTCACTCGTCCGCTCGTCGTTGTCGGCCACAGGTTGCACCCGGGCCGCTAAACGGCAGCGGTGACCTGTCGACCCTTGTAGGTGCCACAACTCGGGCACGCGGTGTGCGGCAGCGTCTTCTCGCCGCAGCCGCGGTTCGGGCAGGTGATCAGCGTCGGCGCGGTGGCCTTCCACTGGCTACGCCGCGAGCGGGTGTTCGAACGCGACATCCTGCGCTTGGGAACGGCCACTTTACGTCTCCTCAGCTTCTACGGAACGAGTCTTTTCCTGCGAAAGTTCGCCGCCGGGGTGCCCGAACTTGTCAGCGAGCCCAGCCCAGCGAGGATCAAGTATCTCATGACGGTGCTCAGAACCGGCAATCGCCAGGCGAACGCCACATTCTGCGCACAATCCCGGGCAATCCGAACTGCACAGCGGCGACAACGGCAACGCCAGGCCGACGGCGTCGATGATCAGCGGCTCGAGGTCGATGTGCTCGTCATTGCTGACGTGGTACACCTCCCCCTCTTCGGTGGTGGCTTCCGTGGTGCTGTCCGGGTAGGCAAACAACTCGGTCAGCTCCAGCCGAACCCGATCGTCGAAATCTTCGAGGCAGCGAGCGCACTCACCGCGAGTCTGCGCAGCAACCGAACCGGTCACCAAAACGCCTTCGGACACCGCCTGCAGCGTCAGGTCGAGCTCGATCGGCGTGCCCGCTTCAATCGCGATCAGATCCAAACCGATCCGCGCCGGCGCGGCGACGGTGCGCGACAGCGATCGCATGGTGCCGGGCCGACGGCCCACTCTGCGCGTGTCGACCACGAAGTCGGAATCGGTCAGCCGGTGCCGGTGCGTGGAACTGGCGGACATGACACATCTCCGGATGTTTGGTGGCTGATGGACAACCACCCCACAATACGCTAGCGACGGTAATCGGCGGCCGCGTAATCCGGGATACCCGAGCCCGTGCGCAGCTGCTGACGCCCGCGACCGACCGAGCGGATCGTGTTCGACAACAGCTCCTCGAACTCCGCGAGCTTCGAGTCGACGTAGTGGTCACAATCCGCCCGCAGCCGGTCGGACTCGGCATGCGCGGCGTCGATGACACGGGCGGATTCGGCGTGCGCGGCCTGCACAACCTCGGTATGCGAGACCAAGCGCTCCTGCTCGGCCCGGCCTTCGGCGACGGAACGCTCGTAGGACGCTTTACCGGACTCGACCATCCGGTCGGCCTCGTCCCGCGCGCGCGAGGTGACCGAGTCGTATTCGCGGTTGGCCGCGGCGATGGTCTGTTCCGCCTGAGCTTCCGCGTCGGCGACCAGCTGATCAGCATGGCTGCGGGCCTCGGCCACCATCCGGTCCGCCTGGGCCTTGGCATCGGCGAGGATGCGATCGGCGTCCTCGCGGGACTCGGAGATGGTCCGATCGGCCTGGTCATTGGCCGAGGTAACGGTGTGCTCGGCGTTGGCGCGCGCATCACCGATCAGCTTGTCGCGATGATCCAGCACATCTTGGGCATCGTCGAGCTCCGGCGGCAGCGCCTCGCGGACGTCGTCGAGCAGATCCAGCACGTCACCACGCGGCACCACACAACTGCGGGTAGGTGGAATTCCCCGCGCCTCTTCGACGATCGCTACCAACTCGTCGAGCGCCTCGAATACCCGGTACACGCTAGAAACCCCAATCGTTGACCGCACGTTCCGCTTCCAGTGTGCCCCGGCCGATCCGGGTGTGCGTCGGTGGGCGGGCCGGTGTGTCGGTCTCGATCAGGTGAACTAGGAACCGGACGGGCGCTCGACTGAGCTGGACGGGCGCTCGACTGAGCCGCCGGACGGCCGCTCGACTGAGCCGCCGGACGGCCGCTCGACTGAGCCGCCGGACGGCCGCTCGACTGAGCCGCCGGACGGCCGCTCGACTGAGCCGTCTGCCGAGCGCTCCCGCTCGGCGATACGTGCCAGCAGCCGCTTGTGCACCTCGGGCGGCAGCATTCCGGTGACGTCGCCGCCGAACGTCGCCACCTCTTTGACCAGCGAACTCGACAGATAGCTGTAGGTGGGATTGGTGGCGATGAACAGGGTGTCCACGCCGGAGAGTTTTTGGTTCATCTGCGCCATCTGCAGCTCGTAGTCGAAGTCGTTGGCGCCGCGCAGACCCTTCACGATCGCTGTCATGCCCTGGGCACGGGCGAAGTCGACCAGCAGTCCCTGCCACGCCTCGACGCGGACGTTGGGCAGGTCACGGGTGGCGTCGCGCAGCATCTCGATGCGCTCGTCGATGCTGAACAGTCCCCGCTTTGCCTGGTTGACCATGACCGTCACGATGATCTGGTCGAATTGCGCCGCCGCTCGCGTGATGACATCGAGGTGACCGTTGGTGACGGGGTCGAACGATCCGGGGCAGACGGCGCCAGTCATTCTCAAACCGTAGCAGTGCAGACGATGGCCATTTCCAGCTTGGTTTCGCCGTATCGACGGACCTTCAGCGCTGTGTAGCCCGCCGGCCACACCAGCGCCGGCGACCGCGTCGCACGTTCGGCCACCACCAACGAACCCGCCCGCACCCACGCGTTCTCGCCCAGCAGCGCCAGGTCTGTCGCCACCGTCGCCGAATCGACGTCATAGGGCGGGTCGGAGAACACGACGTCGTAGGTCTGCGTCGGCGCAGCAGCCAGCACCATGCCGACCGAGCCGATCCGGATCTCGGCGCCCGGAAGGCCGATCTCGGCGATGTTTCGTTCGGCGACCGCGGCCGCCCGCCGATCCGACTCGACCAGCAGCGCATGCGCGGCACCACGCGAGATCGCCTCAAGCCCCAACGCGCCCGAGCCGGCATAGAGATCGAGCACCCGCGCGCCCTCGAGGTCGATGCGGGCATCGAGGATGTTGAACAGCGCCTCACGCACCCGGTCCGAGGTGGGCCGCGTCCCGGCGGGCGGCACTCGCAACCGCCGCCCGCCCGCGACGCCACCGATGATCCGGGTCATTCGGGGCTGGTTTCCTCCCCTGCTGTCACGACGGCGAGCAGGTCGCCGCCTTCGACTTGGGCGATTTTGGAGATGGCCAGGCGCGCGACGGTACCGCTGCGGGGTGCGGTGATGGCGGCTTCCATTTTCATGGCTTCGATGGTGGCGATGGTGTCGCCGGCGGCGATGTGGTCGCCTTCGCTGATGGCGAGGGTGACCACGCCGGCGAACGGTGCCGGGATGTGGCTGGGGTTGTTCTTGTCGGCTTTTTCGGCGGCGGGGATTTCGCTGGCGATGGAGCGGTCGCGTACCGACACCGGCCGCAGTTGGCCGTTGAGGATGCACATGACGGTGCGCATGCCGCGTTCGTCGGGTTCGGAGATCGCTTCGAGCCCGATGAGCAACTCCACCCCGGGTCCGAGTTTGACGCGGTGTTCCTCACCGTGGCGCAAGCCGTAGAAGAACTGGTTGGCCGACAGTGTGGAGGTGTTGCCGTACTTTTCCCGGTGCGCGAGAAACTCTTTGGTCGGTCCGGGGAACAGCAGCCGGTTCAGCGTGGCCCGCCGCTGCAGCGACGTCCCGTCCAGCGCGGCCGAATCCTGCGGCGAGAGCGGGGTTTCCGGCTTCGCCGGACCACGGCCCTCCAATGCTTTGCTGCGGAACGGCTCGGGCCAGCCGCCGGCCGGGGTGCCCAACTCGCCACGCAGGAACCCGATGACCGAGTCGGGAATGTCGAATTTTTGCGGCTCAGCGGCGAATTCACTGACATCGGCGCCGCTGCCCACCAGTGACAGCGCGAGGTCACCGACCACCTTCGACGACGGGGTCACCTTGACCAGCCGACCCAGCAACCGGTCCGCCGCAGCGTATTTCGCTTCCACTTCCTCGAAGCGGTCCCCCAGGCCCAGGGCGATGGCCTGCTGGCGCAAGTTCGACAACTGCCCGCCGGGGATTTCGTGGGTGTAGACCCGACCGGTGGGGCTGACCAGCCCCGACGGCGCCACATCGAAGGGCGCGTAGACCTTGCGCAGCGCCTCCCAATACGGTTCGAGATCGCACACCGCGGCCAGGTCCAGCCCGGTGTCACGGTCGGTGTGCGCGGTCGCGGCCACGATCGCCGACAGCGGGGGCTGGCTGGTGGTGCCGGCCATCGGCGCGCTCGCGCCGTCCACAGCGTCGGCGCCGGCGCTCCAGCACGCCAGGTAGGTGGCCAACTGCCCGCCGGGGGTGTCGTGGGTGTGCACGTGCACGGGCAGGTCGAAGTTCTCTCGCAGCGCGCTGACCAGTGTGGTTGCCGCTGGGGCGCGCAGCAGCCCGGCCATGTCCTTGATGGCCAGCACGTGCGCCCCGGCATCGACGATCTGCTCGGCCAGCTTCAGGTAGTAGTCGAGGGTGTAGATGTTCTCGTTCGGGTTCGACAGGTCACCGGTGTAGCTCATCGCCACCTCGGCGATCGCGGTGCCGGTTTCGCGCACGGCGTCGATGGCCGGGCGCATCTGATCGACGTTGTTGAGGGCGTCGAAGATCCGGAAGATGTCAATACCGGTGTCGGTGGCCTCTTTCACGAACGCGCGGGTGACCGCCTCCGGATACGGCGTGTAGCCGACGGTGTTGCGTCCGCGCAGCAGCATCTGCAGGCAAATGTTCGGGATGGCCTCCCGCAGCGCGGCTAGGCGCTCCCACGGGTCCTCGTGCAAAAACCGCAGCGCCACATCGTAGGTCGCCCCGCCCCAGCACTCGATCGACAACAATTGCGGCGTCACCCGGGCGACGTGACCGGCCACCCCCAACAGCCCGGTGGTGCGTACCCGGGTGGCCAGCAACGACTGGTGTGCATCGCGGAACGTCGTGTCGGTCACCCCCAATGCTTTCTGTTCCCGCAACGCCCGCGCGAAACCCTCCGGGCCCAACTCCAGCAGTCGCTGCCGCGACCCCGGCGGTGGCGGCACCGACAGGTCGATGTGGGGCAGCTTGTCGTGCGGATACACCGTCGACGGGCGCTCACCGTGCGGCTTGTTCACCGTGACATCGGCCAGATAGTTCAGGATCTTCGTGCCCCGGTCCCCGGAGGTGCGCAGCGTCAACAGCTGCGGGCGCTCTTCGATGAACGACGTGGTCACCCGCCCGGCCCGGAAATCCGGGTCGTCCAAAACCGCTTGCAGGAACGGGATATTGGTGGCCACCCCGCGAATGCGGAACTCCGCGGTCGCCCGCCGTGCGCGGCGCACCGCGGTCGGGAAATCCCGGCCCCGACAGGTCAGCTTCACCAGCATCGAATCGAAATGCGCACCCACCTCCGCACCCAAGGTGGCCCCGCCGTCCAGGCGCACCCCGGCCCCACCGGGGGTGCGGTAGGCGGTGATGCGGCCGGTGTCGGGCCGGAACCCGTTGGCCGGGTCCTCGGTGGTGATCCGGCACTGCAGCGCCGCACCCCGCAACACGATCGATTCCTGGCTCAACCCCAGATCGGCCAGCGACTCCCCGGCGGCGATGCGCATCTGCGAACCCACCAGATCCACGTCGGTGACCTCCTCGGTCACCGTGTGCTCCACCTGGATCCGCGGGTTCATCTCGATGAACACGTGGTTGCCGCGGGTGTCCAACAAGAACTCCACCGTGCCCGCGCACGTGTAACCGATCTGCCGGGCAAACGCCACCGCATCCGCGCAAATCCGTTCCCGCAACGCCGGATCCAGGTTCGGCGCCGGTGCCAGCTCGATCACCTTCTGATGCCGGCGCTGCACCGAACAATCCCGCTCGAACAAATGGATGACATTGCCCTGCGTGTCGGCAAGGATCTGCACCTCGATATGGCGCGGGTCCACCACCGCCTGCTCCAGAAACACCGTCGGATCACCGAACGCCGACTCCGCCTCGCGCGAGGCCGCCTCGATCGACTCCCGCAACAACTCCGGCTCGGCCACCCGGCGCATTCCGCGACCACCACCACCGGCCACGGCCTTGACGAACACCGGGAACTCCATGTTCTCCGCGGCCGCCAGCAACTCCTCCACATCCGCCGACGGCGCCGACGAATTCAACACCGGCAGACCCGCCGCCCGCGCCGCCGCGATGGCCCGGGCCTTGTTCCCGGTCAACTCCAGCACTTCCGCGGACGGGCCGATGAAGGTGATCCCGGCCTCCGCGCACGCCGCCGCCAGATCCGGGTTCTCCGACAAGAACCCGTACCCGGGATACACGGCATCCGCACCGGCCTGGCGCGCCGCCGAAATGATCTCGTCCACCGACAGATACGCCCGTACCGGATGGCCCTTTTCACCGATCTGATAAGCCTCGTCAGCCTTCAGCCGATGCACCGAATTGCGATCCTCATAAGGAAATACCGCCACCGTCGCAGCGCCGAGTTCGTATGCGGCACGAAACGCACGAATAGCGATTTCACCGCGGTTAGCCACCAGAACTTTGGAGAACATTGGCTAAACGTACCGGTGATTCAGCCCACGTTGAGCACCCAGTCCCCGATCCGGCCGACCTCACATTCGACCGCCTGCGGTGTGAGCGTTCGGCGATTACAGTGGCGACCGTGGAGACCGGCAAGATCATTCGATTCGACCCGGACAAAGGCTACGGTTTCATCCGCCCCGACTCCGGTGGTGACGACCTGTTTGTGCACACCAACGACCTCTCCTTCGAGAAGGCCGCTGCGCGTCCCGGTGCGCAGGTTCGCTACCGCGCCGAGGAGGGTGAGCGCGGCGCCAAGGCGTCATCGGTGCATCTGGTCGACCACGGCACCGGGCCGGCCGAGCATGTGGTGACTGGCGCGGGCGGGGAGGTGCTCGGCGAGGTCACGTACCTGACCGAGATCACCGAAGTGCTGCTGGCCAGTTCGGCCGGGCTGACCGCGTCGCAGATTCTCGACATCCGCCAGGCTCTACTGCTGAAGGCGCGCCAGCACGGCTGGATAGCTGGGTAGCTCCTCACGCCTTGCTCAAGTACTCCACCCGCTCCTGATCCAGTGCCGCCCGCACCATGCTGGCCAAGCCGCGATGACGGGCGAGCTGTGGATCGGCGCTCACCACTTCTTCCGCGTAATCCTTTGCCGCAACGATGATGTCGACGTGCTCGAGCAGCGACAGGAGCCGCAGGTTGCGAACGGTGCCGGACTGCGCGGCGCCCAGCACGTCGCCCTCGCGGCGTTGGACCAGGTCGAGTTGGGCGAGTTCGAATCCGTCGTTGGACCCGGCCACCGCTTCCAGCCGGGTCATCGACGGTGACCCGACCTTCGATCCGCTGACCAGGATGCAGAGCCCTTCGTGGCGGCCCCGACCCACGCGACCGCGTAACTGATGCAGTTGGCTGACGCCGAAGCGGTCGGCGTCGACAACGACCATCACGGTCGCGTTCGGCACGTCCACACCCACTTCGATGACCGTGGTGCAGACCAACACGTCGAGTTGACCGGCGGTGAAGTCGCGCATCACCGCGTCCTTCTCCTCACCGGGCAGCCGGCCGTGCAGCAATCCGACCCGCAAACCCCGCAACGGACCGGTGCGAAGCGCGTCGAACAGGTCCAGCACCGAAACGGTCGGGCGCTCGGGCTCTTCCGAATCGGAGTCCTTTGAACCCTTTGCGCCCTTACGCTTCGGCTCGGCCTCCGGTTCGTCACCGATCCGTGAACACACCACGTACGCCTGCCGACCGGCCGCCACCTCTTCGCGGATGCGCTCCCACGCTCGCTCCACCCACTGGGGCCGCTCCCCGGCCGGCACCACCCGGGACACGATGGGGGTGCGACCGGCGGGCAATTCCCGCAGCGTCGAAACCACCAGATCGCCCAGCATGGTCATCGCGATGGTGCGTGGAATCGGGGTGGCGGTCATGACCAATAGATGCGGCGTTAGGCCGGCGCGGGCGCGGCTGCGCAGGGCATCACGTTGCTCAACGCCGAAGCGGTGCTGTTCGTCCACGATCACCATGCCGAGATCGTGAAATTCGACGGTCTCCTGCAGCAGGGCGTGCGTACCGATGACGATTCCGGCGTCACCGGAAACGATCCGCAGCAGGGTCTCCCGTTTTGCTGCCGTGATCATCGAGCCGGTCAGCAGCGCAATCCCGGTCGCGTGCTCATCCGCGCCGAGCTCACCCCCTTGACCGAGCGGGCCGAGCAGGTTGCGCAGTGACCGATAATGCTGCACCGCAAGCACTTCGGTCGGCGCGAGCAGTGCGCACTGGTAGCCGTTGTCGATCACCTGCAGCATCGCGCGCAGCGCCACAATGGTTTTGCCCGAGCCGACCTCGCCCTGCAGCAACCGGTGCATCGGGTGCGGTCGGGCCAGGTCCGCCGAAATCTCGGCGGCGACCTCATGCTGCCCGGCGGTCAACTCGAACGGGAGCATCTCATCGAACGCGGCCGCGATCCCGCCCGGCTTTACCGGTGCGGCCGGGGCTCGGCGTTCGTCGAGTTCGCGGCGACGCTGCGCGAGCAGCAGCTGCACGGCCAGCGCCTCATCGAAACGCAAGCGCTCGTGGGCCTTTGCGATGTCGGCCTTCGAGGCGGGCAGGTGCACCAGACGCAGCGCCTGTTCCAGACCGATCAATCCGTGCGCCTTGCGCATCGCGGCAGGCAACGGGTCATCGATGGCGTCGAGCTGATCCAGGATCTGACGAACGCACGCGACGATGTCCCAGCTTTCGATCTTCGCCGTGGCCGGATACACCGGGACCATCGGCAGATCGAAGATCGACATGTCCAAGCCAGTCGAACCGGGTTCGGCCTCCCGGGCGTTGCGGGCGAAGCCGCGCAGATCGCCACCCCCGCTGCGGACGACGGTGCCGAAATCGTGCGTCGACTCGGGCAGGATCAGATAGCCCGGATGGGTCAGGCTCCACTGCCCGCGATACGTCTTGACGGTCCCGGAGAACATGGCGCGGCGACCGGTCTTGACGTTGTGCTGCACCCTGTTTGCGTTGAAGAACGTCGCGTGCACGTTCTGGTTGTTCTCGGTGGACAGCACGACTTTGAGCATCGAGCCATTGCGGTTGCGCATCGGAATCGATTGAGCCTTGACGATGCGGCCGATGATGGTGATCCGCGCTCCATCCTCGGGAGCTTCCTCGGTGAGCGACTGGCCCTGTTCGGCGTATCGGTGCGGATAGTGGCGCAACAGGTCTTCGACGGTGTGGATGTCGAGTTCCTCGGCCAGGCGCTTGGCTGCCCGCGCGCCCAGCAGATGATCGAGCCGATCGGTCAGAGTCGCCATGGTCCCCGGTTATTCCACACCCAGTTGTATGAGGTCATCACGCTGCCCACCGTCATACACCAGCACCTCGACACCTGGGTGATGCGCGTCGACGTGTTCGGTCAAGGTTTGCACCAACTCGTCGGTGGCGTCCGCACCGCGCAGCATGGTGACCATCTCGCCGCCCAGGCCCAGCACGCGGTCCAACAGCGCGGTGCCGGCCGCGCGAACGTCCGGTTCGATGACCACCACCTCGTGCCCGATCAGGCCCAGCCCGTCGCCGGCCGCGCAAGTGCCGACGAGGGTCAGCGCGCGTTCGGGCGCAACGCGCAGCGAGCCCCAGCGGGTGCTTGCGGCCGCCTCCGACATCGCGAACGCGTCATCGACAGCGATGCGCTGATCGTCGTGCACGGCCAGGGCCGCCAGTCCCTGCACCACCGAAGACGTCGGCAGCAGCAAAACGTCACGGTTCGCATCGCGGGCCGCCACGCCGACCGCCACCAGCTCTTGCGCCGGGAGCGCGCCGTTGGGCAACACCAGCACCTCGCGAAACGGCAGTTGCTCGATCGCGTTGAGCAGCTGGGCCGCCGAGATGGCGGTGTCGCTGCGCACCACTCTCGCGCCCTCCGCCTCGAACAGGTCGGCGGCGCCGGCCCCGGTGACGACCGCGAGGATGCCCCGGTGCGCCGGCCCGCGCAGGGAGCCGGAATTGACCGCGGCGAAACAGCCGATGCGGATCTGCCGCACGGTTCCGGCGGCCATCCCCGCCTCCACGGCTGCGCCGGCATCGCTGCTGTGCACGTGCACCGACCAGGTCCCGGCAGCGTCGTCGACCACGACGACCGAATCGCCCAGTTCGTCCAATCGGCGTCGCAACCGGCCCATTCGTGCGGCGTCGGTGCCGGAAACCAGGTACATCACCTCGTGCTCGGCCAGCTCCGACCAGGTGTGATCTGGCCCGAGATCCGGTAATTGATCGGCACGGCCGCCGATGAATTGCTCGCGCTCGGGTGCCTGGCCTGTCGTGACGTAGACCAGCGCGTCGAGGAGCACCACCACACCCAAACCGCCGGCGTCCACCACGCCCGCATCCCGCAGCGCCGGCAGTTGCTCGGTGGTGCGCCGCAGGGCATCGGCGCCGGCCGCGGCGGCAGCGGCGACGACGTCGGCGAGCCGCACCGACGGCGGGTCCAGCTCGCCGCTGATCCAGTCGCGGGCGCCGCCCGCCGCGCAGTCGAGGACGGTGACCATCGTTCCCTCGACCGGCTCGCTCACCGCCCCGCGCACCAAACTGGCCGCGGTCTCCAGCGCCTCGGGCAGCGTGAGCGCGGTCAGCGGGCCGTCACCGACGCACTCGGCGATCCCGCGCAACACCTGCGACAGGATGATCCCCGAGTTCCCCCGGGCGCCGGTGGTCGCGCCGCGGGCCATGGCGCGGGCGACCTGGTGGGCGGTGGGCCGGTCCTCGCCGCGACAATCTCTGGTCACGGCGTCGACGGCGGCACGCATGGTGAACAACAGGTTGGTCCCGGTGTCCGAATCGCGGATGGGAAAAACGTTGAGCCGGTTGATCTCCTCGCAGCGTTGCACCAAGCCGTCGATGCTCGCGTTCCCCCAGCGCCGCAACGCGTCGCCGTCGAGGGCGTCGAGGACCTCGAGCACCTGTTCCCACCCCTCCAACGTCATCGAAGCATCGGTGGAGCAACATTAGCGGCACCGGCGTTGCGGCGGCGGTTTGGACCATCCGCATCCGTCCGGCTACCCTTGCAGGGTTGCGTGTTTACATGCAGCGACCCGTATGGGTTGCAGATAGATCCCAGACTATTTCGATTGAAGGAGTTCGCGACTATGGCTGCCGTCTGCGACGTATGCGCCAAGGGCCCCGGCTTCGGGAAGTCGGTCTCGCACTCGCACCGGCGCACCAACCGTCGTTGGAACCCGAACATCCAGACCGTTCGCGCGCAGGTTGCCCCCGGCAACACCAAGCGTCTCAACGTCTGCACCTCGTGCCTGAAGGCCGGCAAGGTCGCCCGCGGCTGATCCTGCCGCTCACCTCGCAACTATCGCGCTCGGTCGCGCAGTGCCATATCGAATCGTGGCGCGAGTCGTTTTCCCGCCTGGTATCGCAGCACCTCCTCGACGCGTTCGATACGGTGCGGCTGGCCGCTCAGTGGGATAAGTCACTGCTGCGTGCGGACCGGCGGACTCTGGTAGCGGTCGACGAGGGCCGTGTCGTCGGGTTTGTCAGCGTGGACTCCGCCGCCGGACTCGAACTGCATGCTCTGTACGTCCGGGCGTCGTTGCACGGCAGTGGCCTCGCGGACGCGCTGCTCACTGCGGCCATAGCGGACGAGCCTTGCCAGTTGTGGGTCTTCGACCGCAACGCCCGCGCCCAGGCCTTTTACCGCCGCCACGGATTCGCGCCCGACGGCGAACACCGGATCGAGCCGTTCACCGGACTGACCGAGATGCGAATGGCCCGACCCACGCGGGATATCGTGGGCCGGTGACTTCCGTGGCAGACCCATCGGCAACCGAATTCGTCCGCATCGCCGACGGCGTGCTCACCATCGTCGTTTCGACGCCGGCCAAGGGCACCTCACTCGACTTCACCGGCATCAACCAGGCCACCCCCATGCTTGCCGACCTGGACCGGTCGGTTGGCGCGATCTTGCTGGTCGGCACCGGAAAGAATTTCTGCGCGGGCGGGGATGTCGGTGCATTCGGCGCTGCAGCCGATCGAGGTGCATATCTCGCCCAGTTGGCCACCGATCTACATGCGTTTCTTCGTGGACTCGCGGTTGCGCCGGCGCCCGTGGTAGCCGCCGTACACGGTTGGGCGGCCGGGGCGGGCATGAGCCTGGTGTGCGCGGCCGACGTCGCCATCGGCGGAACGTCGACGAAAATGCGCCCCGCCTACCCCGGCATCGGCCTCACACCGGACGGTGGGATGTCGTGGTCACTGCCCCGGATCGTGGGAACGGGCCGGGCCGCCGAAATCCTGTTGACCGACGCCATTCTCGACGCCGAAGAGGCCGCCCGCTTGGGCATCCTCAGCCGCGTGGTGGCCGACGACGAAGTGGCCACACAAGCCGCAGAGGTGGCGCGCTCGTTGGCGTCCGGACCGCGGCGCACCTACGCGAACATCCGGTCGTTGCTAGCGGCCTCGCCCACCAACTCCCTTGCGGCGCAACTCGACTTGGAGACCCGCACGATCTCGGCGGCGGCTGACAGCGCGACCGGACGCGAGGGCGTCGACGCGTTCCTGGCCAAGCGGCGACCGGATTACACCGGCCTGGACTGACGGCTTACCGCTGCCCGGCCACCGCGACCACGAACTCGCTGACCGCGTCTGTGAACGCATCGTTGTCGTCGCCTGCGGCGGTGTGCGCGGCATCGGACAGCTCGACGAAATCCGCGTGCGGCACCAACGTGCGGAAGGCCTCGACGCCCTGCGGGCTCACCACGTCCGACATTCGGCCGCGCACCAGCAGTACGGGCATGCGCAGTTGACGAGCCGCGGCTTCCAACGCCTCGGCCTGCTGATCGAGTGTCTCGCCGCCGTGGTCGACGACGAAGTTCGGGTCCCAGTGCCAGTACCACCGGCCGTCCGCGCGCTGACGCAGGTTGCGCTTGAGGCCCTCGTGGCTCTTCGGCCGCGGCCGGTGGGTCAGGTATGCGGCAACGGCATCCGCGGCCTGATCGAGCGTGTCGAAACCGTCGCGGTGCTCGGTCAAGAACCCGATCACGCGCGCGACCCCGGCCTCTTCCGGGCGGGGCACCACGTCCACCAATACGAGGCCAACCATCCGGTCGGCCAGGTCAACCGACGCGTGCAGCGCGGTGAGCCCACCCATGCTTGCGCCGACAACCACGGCCGGCTTGCCCAGTTGCCCGAGCACCTCGGCGAGGTCGCCGGCCAACGCCCGTCGCGAGTAGTCGCCGTCGGGAGCCCAGGCACTGTCGCCGTGCCCGCGGGCGTCCAGCGCAATGACCCGCAGACCCTTGTCGGCCAGCCGCGCGCAACTCGCCTTCCAGGAGTGCCGGGTCTGTCCGCCGCCGTGCAGGAACACGACGAGCGGACCGTCGGGCGGCCCCCACGCGTCACCCGCCAGCTCGATCCCGTCAACACCATGGAACGTCATCCGAGCAGGTACCGCCGGATCATTCGAATTGCTCACGATCCGACCATTTCACACGAATCCGAAATGCACTAGGGCAGATGCCAGTCCACCGGTTCGGCGCCGAGGGTGTCGAGCAGCTCGTTGGCCCGGCTGAAGGGACGCGAACCGAAGAAGCCGCGCGACGCCGACAACGGCGACGGGTGGGCGGACTCGATCACCGGCACGTCGCCGAGCATCGGCTTCAGCGTGGCCGCGTCCCGGCCCCACAGGATCGCCACGAGCGGTCCCGGCCGCGCCACCAGCGCCCGGATCGCCTGCTCGGTGACCGCTTCCCAGCCTTTGCCGCGGTGCGACGCCGGCTGACCGGGTGACACGGTCAGCACCCGGTTCAGCAGCAGAATGCCCTGCTGCGACCACGGGGTGAGATCACCGCAGCTCGGTTTGGGGTGCCCGAGGTCCTTGGCGTACTCGGCGAAGATGTTTTCCAGGCTGCGCGGTAGCGGCCGCACGTCCGGCGCCACGGAAAAGCTCAGCCCCACCGCGTGTCCGGGCGTCGGATACGGGTCCTGCCCGACGATGAGCACCCGGACGTCGTCGAAGGGCTGCGCAAATGCGCGCAGTACGTTGGCGCCGGCCGGCAGGTAGCCGCGGCCCGCTGCATTCTCGGCCCGCAGAAACTCACCCATCGCGCTGATGTGACCGGCCACCGGCTCGAGCGCCTGGGCCCAGCCCGCTTCCACGACCTCCTGCAGCGGTTTCGGCATGAGCAAGACCATAAGCGATCCGCTCTCAGAAGCTGCGCCAGCCGGTCGGGCCGGTCCATGGTTGACCGTCGACGGTGACGCCGCGACCCGCTGCGGTGGTGCCGATTCGCTGCCACCCCGGTGGCACGGCGTCGGGACTGGGGAACACCGCGGCGAGTGCGTGGTCCTCGCCGCCGGTCAGCACCCAGGCGAGCGGGTCGACGCCGAGCCGGTCGGCGGCGCCGGCCAGCACCGGATCGATCTGCTCGATGCGGATGTCGATGGCGACTCCGGACGCGTCGGCGACGTGACCCAGATCCGACAACAGTCCGTCGGACGTGTCGATCATCGCGGTGGCCCCGCCGATGGCCGCGGCGATACCGGCGGTGTAGGGCGGTTGCGGTGACACGTGCGCCGATCGGAGGGCTTCGTAATTGTCCACATCCGCGACGCCGGCGCTCAGCAGGGCGTAACCCGCGGCAGCCCAGCCGAGCCGGCCGCTGACCGCTACCACCTGATCGGGCTCGGCACCCGAGCGCAGCACTGGCGCTCGGCCCTGCAAATCACCGTGCGCGGTGACCGAAATGACGATCGAATCGCTACTGACCAGGTCACCACCGACGATCGCGGCACCGGCGCGTGCCGCCTCCGCGCTCATCCCCGCGCCGAGGTCGTCGACGAAACTCAGCGGCAACTGTGCCGGGCAACCGAGAGCGACAACGAAGGCGCTGGGCTGGGCGCCCATGGCCGCGACATCGGCGGCATTCTGCGCGATGGCCTTGCGCCCGATCTCCGTACCGGTCGCCCAGTCGAGCCGAAAATGCCTGTCCTGCACCAACATATCGGTGGTGACGACGAACCGGCCGTCGGGCGCGCGCAATACCGCGGCGTCGTCACCGGGACCGATCAACTCCACCGAGCTAGGGGTGCGCGCAGCGGTGATGCGTGCGATCACCCCGAACTCGCCTAGCTCGGCGACGGTGCGTTCCGGCGTTTCGATGCTGGCCTCCTAGGGAGATTCGCGGACCTGGCAACACCTATACACTCGCACAACGCATACCCGGATCGAGAGGTTGAGAAGTGTCGGACTCCCCCACGCATCACCGGCACCCGGCGCTGATCGCGACCGCGGTCGCGCTGCCGGTCGCGTTGGTGGTGGGAATCATCGTGGCCGCTGTGCTCGCCAACCGCATCCCCGCGCGCGAGCCGATCGCCCTCGGTTCGGTACCCGCGCCCGCGGCAAACGGGCCCGACTGCGCCAAAGTCCTTGGCGCACTGCCCAACACGATCGGTGACTATTCCGGGGCCAAGCTCGCCTTCCCCGCACCTGCCGGCGCAAAAGCGTGGGAGAAATCGTCGGGCGGTGATCCAATCGTGTTGCGCTGCGGCCTGGACCGGCCGGCAGAGTTCACCGTCGGCGCCGCTATTACGCAGGTGGACGGCGTGCAGTGGTTCGAGGTGTCCGGCAAGTCGCAGGGACTTAACTCAGCGACGTGGTACGCCGTCGACCGCGGCGTCTACATCGCGCTCACCGTTCCGGACGGCACCGGACCCACGCCGCTGCAAGCAGTTTCGGATGCAATCAGCGCGGCGCTGCCCGCTCGGCCGATCGATCCGGCACCGCTGCCGAAATAGCGGCTATCGCAGTCCGGTTCCGCGTGCGAGTGCAGTGTCCACCATTGCGGTGATCAGGTCGCGGAAGTCGACGCCGGCGGCCTCCCACATTCGCGGGAACATCGAAATCTGCGTAAACCCCGGCATCGTGTTGACCTCGTTGATCACCGGGCCTGCGTCGGTGACGAAAAAATCGACGCGGGCCAGACCCTGGCAATCCAGCGCCCGAAAGGCGGCGGTGGCCAGTTCCCGCACGTCGTCGGCCACCGCATCATCGAGCTTGGCCGGGACGTCGAATTCGCAGCCGTCGTCGAGGTATTTGGTGTCGAAGTCGTAGAAGGCCGACTCGTCGTCGGATCGGTCGGGCATCCGGATTTCGGCGACCACGCTGGCATCGACCCGGCCGTCCGGGTACTCCAGTACGCCGCATTCGACCTCGCGCCCGACGACCGCCGCCTCGACGATGACCTTCGGGTCGTGTTTGCGGGCCTCGGCGATTGCGGCGTCGAGATCGGCCCAGTCGCTGACCCGCGAGATTCCGATCGACGAACCACCGCGGGCGGGTTTGACGAACACCGGCAGCCCGAGGCCGTCCCGCTGCTCGGCGGTAAGGGTGGCGACGTCCGCGCGCAGCACCTCCTGGCGCCCGATCGGCAGCCCCTCGGCCGCGAGCAGTTTCTTGGTGAATTCCTTGTCCATGGCGGTCGCGCTGGAGAGCACGCCCGCGCCCACATACGGGACGCCGGACATCTCGAGTTGGCCCTGAATTGTGCCGTCCTCGCCGTACGCGCCGTGCAGCACCGGGAACACCACATCGACCGACGCCACGACGGCTCCGGTGGAAAGGTCTATCATCGCGCCGGCCTGCGCCGGATCACTGGCCAGCCCGATGACCGGTCCCGAGCGCCGGACCTGCGGCAGCACCCGATCGCGGATCTCGAGTTGCGCTGGGTCGGCGTCGAGCAGCACCCAGGTGCCCTCCCGGGTGATTCCGACGGGCACGGCGTCGAAGCGTCGCGGGTCCAGGTTGCGCAGCACGCTCGCAGCGGAAACGCAGGAAATCGAGTGTTCGTTGCTGCGTCCCCCGAACAGTACGCCGACCTTGATCCGCTCAGTCACGTTCCAAACCGTACCCGCGCGCGCCGGAGGAACCGCTATTCGGGTTTGATCCGTCGGCCCAGTAACTTGCCCACCGCATCAGGTACGGACAGGCCCTCGTGACAGATCGCGTGCACCATCTGGGTCAGCGGCATATCCACGTCGTAACTCTCCGCCAGCGCCCGCACCGACGTGCACGACTTCACACCCTCGGCCACCTGACCGTGATTGGCCTCCTGTGCCGCGTCCATCGAGCCACCGCGGCCGAGCACGTGGCCGAATGTGCGGTTGCGCGACAGCGGCGACGTGCAGGTGGCCACCAGGTCCCCGACCCCGGCCAGACCCGACAGCGTCGCCGGCTTGGCACCAAGCGCCACACCGAGCCGGATGATCTCGGCCAGCCCACGGGTGAGGATGCTGGAAATGCTGTTGTCGCCCAATCCCATTCCGGAGGCGATACCGCAGGCCAGGGCGATCACGTTCTTACAGGCGCCGCCGATTTCGCAGCCGATGACATCGGAATTGGTGTACGGACGCAAATACCCGGTGGCACAAGCCTTTTGCACGGCTATGGCGCGAGCGGAGTCGGTGCACGCGATAACGGTTGCGGCGGGCTGTTCGACGGCGATCTCGCGGGCCAGGTTCGGCCCGGACAGCACCGCAATGCGGGCCGGGTCGGCGCCGGTGACTTGGTGAATCACCTGACTCATCCGCAGCAGCGTGCCGCTCTCGATGCCCTTGGCCAGGCTCAGCAAGGTGGCATCGGAGCCGATCGCGTCCTTGAAGTCTTCGAGGTTTGCCCGCAGCGTCTGCGACGGCACCGCGAGCGCCACGATATTTGCGCCATCGAGCGCGGCCCGGTGATCGTTGGTAGCCGTAATCCGCTGCGGCAGAGTGATTCCGGGCAGATAGTGCGCGTTCTCGTGCGTCGTCGAGATCGCCTTGGCCACCTCGTCGCGGCGCGCCCACATGGTGACGTCGGTTCCCGCGTCCGCCAACACCTTTGCGAATGCGGTGCCCCAGGAGCCAGCCCCGAGTACCGCTGCCTTGTAACCGGCGGGCGCATCGGCCATGACGGTAGCTCCAATCATCCGATCGACGTCTTGCGGCAACAATACTGGCAGGATTGGTTGCCGTGACCGATCCGCGCGTGCATGTGCTGATCGCGGTGAAGGAACTCAGCCGCGCCAAATCGCGCATGACACCCGACTTCCCGGCAGACGCCCGCCGCCGCCTGGTCATCGCCATGCTCCGCGACACCCTGGCGGTCGCGGCCTCGGTCCCAGCGGTGGGCGCACTGACGGTGATCACCCCGGACAGCGACGTCGCCGCGGTCGCTGTCGAATGCGGCGCCGACGTGAGCCCCGAACCCGAGCAGCCCGCCTCCGCAGCGCAGCGCCTCAACGCCGCACTTGCCAGCACCGCCGCGGAGTTGAGCGGGCGCGGGGTGGAAAACATTGCGGCCCTGCAGGCGGACCTTCCTGCTGTCCGTGCCGGCGAGCTCGCCGCGGCGCTCGCGGCGGCACCGGCGCAGCGGCGGTCGCTGGTCACCGACCATCGCGGCGTCGGCACGTCGGCGCTCATCGCGCGCGGAGTGCAACTCCTACCCCAATTCGGACACCACTCGGCCGACCACCACTTGCGCAGCGGTGCACACGCATTGTCCGGGCACTGGCCCGGATTGCGCCTCGACGTCGACACCGCCGAGGACCTCGCTCGCGCTGCGCACCTGGGGCTCGGTCCGGCCACCCGCGCGCTGCTGGCCGAGATCGGGTGGCGGCCGTAACAGAACTCCAGGCGCCCGTTGCCGCCAATCGATCCGACGACCTGCCAAGGGCGGACCTTCTGGGGGATGATCGAGGCGTGAGTAAACGGGACAGCGGACATCACAGCGACAACGGCAAGAAGGGAGCGCGCACGGCCACGCTGGCAGGGGTCGGTGGTGACGGGCGGGGGCCCGAGGTGCGGCAGCCAGTGCCCGCGGCACCTCCCGCGCCTACCGGCTCGGCGACGGGGTCGATACCGACCGCCCCGCCCGCAGCCACGCCGTTGCTCGATACCGCCGCCGCCGGCCTGCCTGAAGATCGCTACCTCAATCGCGAACTGAGTTGGCTCGACTTCAACGCCCGCGTGCTGGCGCTGGCCGAGGACACCTCGCTGCCCCTGCTCGAACGAGCCAAGTTTCTGGCGATCTTCGCCTCGAACCTCGATGAGTTCTACATGGTTCGCGTCGCTGGGCTCAAACGTCGTGACGAGACCGGACTTTCGGTGCGTTCCGCCGACGGACTTTCGCCACGGGAGCAATTGGCGCTGATCGCCACCCGCACCCAGGAAATCGCGAAGAAGCACGCGCACGTCTTTCTCGACTCGGTGTTGCCGGAACTCACCGCCAACAACATCGCGATCATCGGCTGGTCGGATTTGAAACCCGAAGAGCGCCAGCGCTTGTCTGCCTACTTCCAGGAGCAGGTCTTCCCGGTGCTCACCCCGCTGGCGGTGGATCCTGCACACCCGTTCCCCTACATCAGCGGCCTGAGCCTGAACCTGGCCGTGACCGTCAAAGACGACGAAACCGGCGGCGAACATTTCGCCCGCGTCAAGGTGCCCGACAACGTCGAACGGTTCGTCCGGGTCCGCCGCGAAGAAGCGGCTTCCAACATTGCGGCATTCCTGCCCATGGAGGCACTGATTTCCGCGCACCTGAACGTGCTGTTTCCGGGCATGGAAGTGCTGGAGCACCACGCCTTTCGCATCACCCGCAATGCCGACTTCGAGGTCACCGAGGACCGCGACGAGGATTTACTGCAGGCGCTCGAGCGCGAACTCGCCCGGCGCCGGTTCGGGTCGCCGGTGCGGCTCGAGGTGGCCGACGACATGACCGAGCACATGCTCGAATTGCTGTTGCGGGAAATGGATGTGGATCCCGCCGATGTGATTCAGGTACCCGGATTGCTCGACCTCACCTGCCTGTGGCAGGTGTATGGCGTAGACCGGCCGAATCTGAAAGACGCTCCGTTCGTGCCCGCCACCCATCCCGCGTTCGGTGAGCGCGAGACGCCCAAGAGCGTCTTCGCCACGCTGCGCGAGGGCGACATCCTCGTGCACCATCCTTACGATTCGTTCTCCACGAGCGTGCAACGGTTCATCGAGCAGGCCGCCGCCGATCCCCAAGTGCTGGCAATCAAACAGACGCTCTACCGCACCTCGGGTGACTCCCCGATCGTCGACGCGCTGATCGCCGCGGCCGAGGCCGGCAAGCAGGTGGTGGCTCTGGTCGAAATCAAGGCCCGCTTCGACGAACAGGCCAACATCAAGTGGGCCAGGGCCCTGGAACAGGCTGGCGTGCACGTCGTTTACGGCCTCGTCGGGCTCAAGACGCACTGCAAGACCTGCCTGGTGGTGCGGCGGGAAGGGTCGGCCATCCGGCGCTATTGCCACATCGGCACCGGCAACTACAACCCCAAGACCGCCCGGCTGTACGAGGACGTCGGGTTGTTCACCGCCGCACCGGATATCGGCGCCGACCTTACCGACCTGTTCAATTCGCTCACCGGGTATTCCCGTAAGGCGGAATACCGCAATTTGCTGGTGGCGCCCTATGGCGTTCGCTCCGGAATCATCGAGCGCATCGACCGGGAGATCGAGCACCAGCGCGCCGGACGCACCGGGCGGATTCGGCTGAAGGCCAACGCTTTGGTCGACGAGCAGGTCATCGACGCGCTCTATCGCGCCTCCCAGGCCGGTGTGGAGGTGCAGATCGTGGTGCGCGGCATCTGTGCCCTCAAGCCCGGGGTGAAGGGTCTCAGCGACAACATTCATGTCCGCTCGATCCTCGGCCGCTTTCTGGAGCACTCGCGAATTCTGCATTTCCAGGCCGCCGATGAATTCTGGATCGGCAGCGCCGACATGATGCATCGCAACCTCGATCGACGCGTGGAAGTCATGGCGCAGGTGAAGGATCCGCGGTTGACGACTCAACTCAACGACATCTTCGATTCGGCTCTGGATCCCACCACCCGATGCTGGGTCCTGCAGTCGGACGGAAGTTGGCAGGCTTCGCCCGCCCGGGGCGAGCAGGTGCGCGAATATCAGGAAGATCTGATGCGCAAGCGGCGCACACCAGCCACCTGAGCGCGCACGCATCGCCAGGTCCCACCCTCTTCTCCGCACGTCCACCGCGAAGGAAATCAGTGAGCCCGAGCAAGTCGACCGGCAATGCAAAAGCGAATGCCGCGAATCAGAATGCCACCAAGGCCAATATCGCCAAAGCGAATATCATTGCCTCCGGCGCCGTGCTCTGGCGCAAGTCGCCCACCGATCCAGACAGCCTCGAAGTGGCGCTCGTGCATCGCCCGCGTTACGACGATTGGTCGTTTCCCAAAGGCAAATTGGAACGCGACGAAACCGTGGTGCTCGCGTCGGTCCGCGAGGTGCGCGAGGAGACCGGATTCGACTGCCGTCTGGGTCGCCACCTGACGCGGGTGACGTATCCGGTGACCGGGCACCGCAAGCTCAAGCGCGTGGACTACTGGGCGGCCGAGGTCACCGGCGGCGGATTCACCCCCAACAAGGAGGTCGATGAACTGCTCTGGTTGCCAAGCTCGTTGGCGCTGGATCAGCTCTCCTACCCGATGGACCGCCGGGTGTTGCGGTCCTTCCTGCGGCACCCGGTCGATACCAGCACCATGTTGCTCGTGCGACATGCCCGCGCTGGTCGTAGCGAACGGTATCGCGGGGACGACACGCAGCGGCCGCTGGACAAGCTGGGTCGGCAGCAGGCGCAGGCACTCGTCCCGCAACTGCTCGCATTCGGTGCGACGCACGTGCATTCGGCCGACCGGACCCGCTGTGTGCAGACCGTGCAACGGTTGGCCGACGCCCTCGATGTCTCCATCAAGCTCGAGCCGCTGCTATCCGAGGAGGGTTACGCGAACGACCGGGATGCCGGGCGCGCGCGGGCCTGCAAAATCGCCCAGAAAGACGGCGTTCGGGTGGTCTGCAGTCAGGGCAAGGTCATTCCCGACCTGATGCAGTGGTGGGCCGACCGCGACGGCGTCGAATTGCCGCCCGCCCGGAATCGTAAGGGCAGCATGTGGGTTCTCTCGCTGCGCAACGGGCGGCTGATCACCGCCGACCACATAGACAGTCCGCTGCCGCCCGAATACTCCGGGAAGTCCGAATAGCGAGAAAACGGCCCCCGCGTTGGCGGGGGCCGTTTTCAGTCGGATCCGTTGAGCCAGCGGCTACTTCTTGGTGGCACGCTTGGCTGGGGCCTTCTTCGCTGCCGTCTTCTTGGCTGTGGTCTTCTTGGCCGTGGTCTTAGCCGGAGCCTTGGCCGCGGCCTTCTTGGTGGTCTTTGCCGCCGACTTGGTCGCCGACTTCGCGGCGGTTGCCTTGGTCGCCTTAGCCGTGCTCTTGGTGGCCTTGCTGGCGGTCGCCTTGGCAGTTGTCTTGCGAGCAGCCGTCTTTGCCGGAGCCTTGGCGGCGGCCGCCTTGCTGGCCTTCTTGGCCGGAGTGGCCTTCTTGGCAGCACTCTTCTTGGCCGCAGTCGCCTTGGTTGCCGTGGCAGCCGAACCGCGCTTGACCGCCGGACCACTCGCGGGCAGCTTTTGCTTGCCGGCGATAACAGCCTTGAACTGTGCCCCGGGACGGAACGCCGGCACCGAAGTTGGCTTGACCTTCACCGTTTCTCCGGTCCGCGGGTTGCGCGCTACCCGCGCGGCGCGCTTGCGCTGCTCGAAGACTCCGAAGCCGGTGATCGTGACGCTCTGGCCCTTGTGCACGGCGCGCACGATGATGTCGACAATATTCTCGACTGCCTCGGTAGCGGTGCGCCTGTCGGCGCCGAGCTTCTCGGTGAGCACATCGATGAGCTCCGCTTTGTTCATTCCAATTCCTCCGCAAACTAATGGCCCGCTGTCGGACCGACTAGTTACACGGTAAACCGGAAAACGGCAAGAGTCTATGTGCCACGCGAATTTTCATGCGACGTGACATAACGTAGCGGGCCAATAACGGCCTAATTACTGCCGTTTACGGCCGATAAACTCCGGTCGCGGTAGTCGTCGGTTTCCATGACGGCCTTGTCTTTTCGAAGTCCGAAATTACCTCCGTTTGCCGCAAAGTCAGGCCGATATCGTCGAGTCCTTCCAGCAGCCGCCAACGCGTGTAATCGTCAATGTCGAAGCGCACCACCGTATTTCCCGCAGTGACGGTCCGTTCGCGAAGATCCACAACCAATTCCAGACCCGGTTGTTCATCGAGCAGTTTCCACAGCAGTTCCACGTCTGGCTGGGCCACGGTCGCGGCCAACAACCCTGCCTTGCCGGCGTTGCCACGGAAGATGTCGGCGAACCGAGACGAGATCACCACCCGGAAGCCAAAATCGGACAGCGCCCACACGGCGTGCTCGCGGGACGAGCCCGTGCCGAAGTCCGGGCCGGCCACCAGAACACTGCCGCGGGTGTAGGGCTCGACGTTGAGAATGAACTCCGGATCGTTGCGCCAGGCGGCGAAAAGACCGTCCTCGAAACCGGTTCGCGTCACCCGCTTGAGGTAGACGGCCGGGATGATCTGGTCGGTGTCGATGTTGGAGCGCCGCAGCGGCACGCCAATTCCCTTGTGCACGGTGAAGGGTTCCACAGTTGTCTCTCCTTGCTTTCAGTCCAGATCGGCCGGCGCCGACAACGTGCCGCGCACCGCGGTGGCGGCGGCCACCGCGGGCGAGACCAGATGGGTGCGGCCACCTTTGCCTTGGCGGCCTTCGAAGTTGCGGTTGGAGGTCGACGCGGAGCGCTCCCCCGGGGCGAGCTGGTCCGGATTCATTCCCAGACACATCGAGCAACCGGCAGCGCGCCACTCGGCGCCTGCAGCGGTGAAGATCTCACCGAGGCCCTCAGCTTCGGCCTGCGCGCGCACCCGCATCGAGCCGGGGACCACCAGCATTCGCACGGACTCGGCGATCTTGCGGCCCTTCAGCACGTCGGCGACGGCGCGCAGATCCTCGATGCGACCGTTGGTGCACGACCCGACGAACACGGTGTCGACGGCAACCTGTCGCAACGGCGTGCCCGGCTGCAGATCCATGTACCGCAACGCCTTTTCGGCCGCGGCCCGCTCGTTCTCGTCGACGATTTCGGCAGGGTCCGGCACCGATGCCCCCAGCGGCGCACCCTGGCCGGGGTTGGTACCCCAGGTGACGAACGGCGTCAGAGTGCTTGCGTCGATGTGCACTTCGTTGTCGAAAACCGCGCCCTCGTCGGTCTTGAGCTGCTCCCACGCGGCCACCGCAGCATCCCATTCGGCGCCCTGTGGCGCGTGCGGGCGTCCCTTGAGGAACTCGTAGGTGGTTTCATCCGGCGCGATCATGCCGGCGCGGGCGCCGGCCTCGATCGACATGTTGCAGATGGTCATTCGGGCTTCCATCGACAGCTTGCGGATCGCGTCGCCGCGATATTCGAGCACATATCCCTGCCCGCCACCGGTGCCGATCTTGGCGATCACCGCGAGAATGAGGTCCTTGCTGGTGACGCCCGGCGGCAGTTCACCGTCGACGGTGATGGCCATCGTCTTGAACGGGCGCAGCGACAGCGTCTGGGTCGCCAGCACGTGCTCGACCTCGCTGGTGCCGATTCCCATTGCCAGCGCACCGAATGCGCCGTGCGTGGAGGTGTGGCTGTCCCCGCAGACCACCGTCGTGCCGGGCTGTGTCAGGCCCAATTGCGGCCCGACGACGTGCACGATGCCCTGCTCGAGATCGCCCATGGGGTACAACCGAATTCCGAACTCTTCGCAGTTTCGGCGCAAAGTCTCCACCTGGGTGCGCGAAATCGGGTCGGCGATGGGCTTGTCGATATCGACGGTGGGCACGTTGTGATCTTCGGTCGCGATGGTCAGATCCGGCCGGCGCACTGCCCGCCCGGCCAACCGCAGACCGTCGAAGGCCTGCGGACTGGTGACCTCGTGCACGAGGTGTAGGTCGATGTAGATCAGGTCCGGCTTGCGGGCGTCACCTTCTCCCTCACCGCGAACCACGACATGGGAGTCCCATACCTTTTCCGCCAGCGTGCGTGGCTTGTCGCTCATTTCCTCCACCTTGGCCGCTTCGTTTGAAATCTCACAATTCGAGACGCTAATATCGCTCTATGGGACAGCATAGCGGCATTGGCGTGCTCGACAAAGCGGTGACCGTGCTGCATGCGGTAGCCGAAGGCCCATGCGGCCTGGCGCAACTGTGTGACCGCACCGGGCTGCCGCGCGCCACGGCGCACCGGCTCGCGGTGGGCCTCGAGGTGCACCGACTACTCGCCCGCGACAGCGACGGATCATGGCGGCCCGGACCCGCGCTGTCCGAACTCGCCGTGGGCGCCGGCGACGCCCTGGTCGCCGCGGCCGGTTCGATCCTGCCGCGACTGCGCGAAATCACCGGCGAAAGCGTGCAACTGTACCGCCGCGACGGTTCCTCCCGGGTGTGTGTTGCGGCCATGGAGCCGCCCACCGGCTTGCGCGACACCGTGCTGGTCGGCGCCCGATTGCCGATGACCGCGGGGTCCGGCGCGAAAGTGCTGCTCGCCTGGGCGGATCCACAGACCCAGCGCAGCGTCCTGGCCGACGCCGTCTTCTCCGAGCGGGCGTTGCTCGACGTTCGCCGCCGCGGCTGGGCGCAGAGCGCCGGCGAGCGCGAACCGGGTGTCGCCAGCGTGTCGGCGCCCGTGCGCGACCGCGACGGCAACGTCGTTGCGGCAATTTCGGTTTCCGGTCCGATCGACCGGATGGGCCGCCGGCCGGGCGCCCGCTGGGCCGCGGATCTCCTGGCGGCTGCCGATGCGCTGCACAAGCGCTTGTAGAGTCCGCTCATGGGCGTCAACCAGCGAGCACAGATCACAATGACCGACGCGGAGATCGCCGAATTTCTCGAGTCGAGCCGAGTCGCCACTCTTGCGACCCTCGGTCCCAGCGGCACACCGCATCTCGTTGCCATGTGGTACGGCCTCATCGACGGAGAGATCTGGATCGAGACAAAGGCCAAGTCGCAGAAGGTCGTGAACCTGCGCCGGGACGATCGGATCACCTGCCTCGTCGAGGCCGGCGACACCTACGACCAACTACGCGGGGTTTCCATCGAGGGCCGGGCCGACATCGTCGAGGACCCGGACACGCTCTTCGCGGTAGGCGTCAGCGTCTGGGAGCGCTACACCGGCCCCTACAGCGAAGAGATGCGTCCCGCCGTCGACGCGATGATGAACAAGCGGGTGGCAGTTCGCGTTCGCCCGCTTCGCGTTCGGTCCTGGGACCACCGCAAACTGGGGTTGCCGGCCATGCCCTACAGCGGCAGCACCGCGCGTCCCCGGTAATTTGCGTGACGGCGCCTGCCCGCGGCGGTACCTTCAGCGATACCGGCGCGAAAGGGGATCGCCATGCGAGACAAACCGGCCCGTGAAAACAGCGACGCAGTGAAACAGAAGTTCCGCGAGGCGCTCGATCGCAAGAATCACAATCATGCCCAGGCGATCGAACACCGTGACGCCCAGTCCAAAGTGCACGGCACGCACGGGCCTGCGGAGCACAAACGGGAATTTCGCCGGAAGAGCGGGTGAGAGTTGTTCTGGTAGCCCCGACGGGATTCGAACCCGCGCTACCGCCTTGAGAGGGCGGCGTCCTAGGCCGCTAGACGACGGGGCCGAGAACCAACTCTTGCTTGGAAGCTGCACCAGCTTAGCTGGCGCGATCAGCAGTACCAAATCGAATTCGCTGGAGTTGCTGCTTCCGCTGGGGTACCAGGACTCGAACCTAGAATGGCTGAACCAGAATCAGCTGTGTTGCCAATTACACCATACCCCAATGGTCCGGCTAGCTCGTTCGGACCGCAGTAGAGGGTACCAAACCCCTGCCGTAGTTCCGCAAACCAGCCGGTCAGGCCGGTAGCGCCGACCGCAACCGGGACAGCGACCGATCCCGGCCGAGCAATTCCATCGACTCAAACAGCGGCGGGCTGATGTGCGAGCCCGTGACGGCCACCCGAACGGGCGCAAAGGCCTTGCGGGGCTTGAGGCCCAGATCGTCGATCAGCGCCGCTTTCAGGGCCGCTTCCACGGCCGCCGTGGTCCATTCGGACAGCGAGTCGAGCGCTGCCACCGCGGCCTCGAGCACCGGCGTCGCGTCGGCACCCAGATTCTTCGCCGCCGCGGCCGGGTCGACGGCGAAGTCGGCCTCGTCGACGAAAAGGAACTGCAGCAGACCCCAGGCGTCGGACAGCACGACGATGCGGGTCTGCACCAACTCGGCGGCCGTCGCAAAAACCGTCTCGTCCACCGGTTCGGTGAGGTGTCCGTGCTCGACCAGGAACTGTCGCAGCCGCTGCGCGAAGTCGTCGGGCGCGAGCATGCGGATGTGCTCGGCGTTGATCGCGTCCGCCTTCTTCTGGTCGAACCGCGCCGGATTCGCGTTCACCTTGGAAATGTCGAACGCCGCCACCATTTCCCCGAGCGAGAAGACGTCACGGTCCTCGGCGATGCTCCAGCCCAGCAGGGCAAGGTAATTGAGCAGGCCCTCGGGGATGAAGCCGCGGTCGCGATGCACGAACAGACTGGACTCGGGGTCGCGCTTGGACAGCTTCTTGTTCCCCTGGCCCATGACGAACGGCAGGTGGCCGAATTCCGGTGTGAAGTCGGCGACACCGATGCGCTGAAGTGCCGCGTACAGGGCGAGTTGGCGCGGGGTCGACGGCAACAGGTCCTCGCCGCGCAGCACATGGGTGATCTTCATGAGCGCGTCGTCGACCGGGTTGACCAACGTGTACAACGGATCGCCGGAGCCGCGGGTCAGCGCGAAGTCGGGGACGCTGCCGGCCCGGAAGGTGGTTTCGCCACGGACCAGATCGTTCCAGGTGAGGTCATGGTCCGGCATGCGCAGCCGCACGACCGGTCCGCGGCCGGCGTCGAGAAATTCCTGGCGCTGGGCGTGGGTGAGATCGCGGTCGAAGTTGTCGTAACCGAGCTTCGGGTCGCGGCCGGCGGCGCGGTGGCGGGCCTCCACTTCTTCTGCGGTGGAGAAGGATTCATAGGCCTCCCCCGCGGCCAGCAACTTCTGCACGACCTCGAGGTACAGCTCCCGACGCTGCGACTGCCGGTACGGCCCATACGGTCCGCCGACCTCGGGGCCTTCGTCCCAGTCCAGCCCCAGCCAGCGCAACGCATCGAGCAGCGCCTGGAAGGACTCTTCGCTGTCGCGCGCGGCGTCGGTGTCCTCGATGCGAAAGACGAAGGTGCCCTGATGATGTCGGGCGAAGGCCCAGTTGAACAGCGCGGTCCGGATCAGGCCCACATGCGGAGTTCCGGTCGGCGACGGGCAGAATCGGACTCGTAAACCACTGGCGGTCATGCGCTTGGAGACTCCTGTCAATTCTTCTTGGCCGCAACCGGATTGGTCAGCGTGCCGATGCCCGTGACCGTGACCGAGACCGATTGGCCGGCGACGATCGGGCCGACGCCCTCTGGGGTGCCGGTGAGGATCACGTCTCCGGGCAGCAAAGTCATGATGGTCGACGCCCACTCGACGAGTTCGCCCACACTGTGCAGCAGCAACGACGTCCGACTGTGCTGTTTGGTCTCGCCGTCGACGGTGGTGGTGATCTCCAGATCGCCCGGGTCGATGTCCGTTTCGATCCACGGACCCAACGGGCAGAAAGTGTCGTAGCTTTTGGCCCGCGTCCATTGGCCATCGAGGCGCTGCTGATCGCGCGCGGTCACGTCATTGGCGATCGTGTAGCCGAGAATGACATCGGCCGCGCGGGCGGCCGGCACGTCCTTGCAGGGCCGACCGATCACCACGGCCAATTCGCCCTCGTAGTGCACCTCGTTCGAGCTCGGCGGCACGACGATCGCGGCACCCGGCCCGATGATCGAGGTGTTCGGCTTCAGGAAGATCACCGGCTGTTCCGGCGCGGTACCGCCCATTTCCGCGGCGTGTGCCGCGTAGTTCTTTCCGACACAGATCACCTTCGTCGCCAAAATCGGGGCGAGCAAGCGAACGTCGGCGAGCGGCCAGCTGCGTCCGGTGAAAGTCGGTGTGCCGAACGGATGTTCGGCGATCTCGCGGGCCCGAGCGTCCCCTTCGGCGTCTTCGATGGCCACAAAGGCCACCCCATCGGGGCTGGCGATCCGTCCCAAGCGCATGCCGGTCAGTCTATCGGCGGCTGACTTGCCGCCTGCCAACGGTGTATCCTCGCCTGTAGTTTCCATTTGCTAGGACGATGTCTCAAATATTGAGATGGCTAGGAGTGGGTCGTGACCATGGCAGCCGTTGCGAACCGAGACATTTCGGATCGGCGACGGTGGTCGATGCTCGCCCTCGGCGTCTTCGGGCAGTGCACCAGCGCGCTTTTTGTGCACGGCACCGCCTTTCTGCTTCCGGCGTTGACCGATCGGGGCCTGCACCTGGCCACCGCGGGCCTACTCGTGGCGATGCCGATGGTGGGCCTGGTCACCACGCTCATCGCATGGGGCTGGGTGGTGGACCGCATCGGCGAGCGCAAGGTGCTGGTGCTGGGCCTGTCGCTGATGGGCCTGGCCGCGCTGGCGGCCGCGATGACGTCGTCGTACCTGATGCTGGGCGCGTTTCTGCTGCTCGGCGGCATGGCCGCGGCGAGCACCAACGGCGCGAGCGGCCGGGTGATCGTCGGCTGGTTCCCGCCGCACCGGCGCGGTCTGGCCATGGGCATCCGGCAAACCGCGCAACCCCTCGGTGTCGCCTTGGGCGCGGTCACGATTCCGAATATCGCTGCCGCCCACGGTGTCTCTGCGGCGCTGCTGTTGCCCGCGGCAATGGCCGCGCTCGGCGCCATCGGCTGCCTCGTCGGCATCGTGAACCCGCCGCGCCCACCGGCCACGGATGCCCGGCGCAGCGGGTTACTGGCCAACCCCTACCGCGGGGATGCGACGCTGTGGCGGATCCATGGCGTGTCAGTGCTTTTGGTCATCCCGCAGGCCACCGTGTGGACCTTTGCCCTGGTGTGGCTCAACCACGACGTCGGAATGTCACTGCCGGTCGCCGGCGCGCTGGTCACCGTGACCCAGGTGCTGGGCGCACTCGGGCGGATCGGGGCGGGCGCCTGGTCGGACCGGGTGGGCAGCCGGATGGGTCCGCTGCGCCGCGTCGCGATCGCGGCCGTGGTGAGCATGGGCGCGCTCGGACTCGCCGCCTGGGCCGGTTGGTGGTGGCTGGCGATCCCGCTGCTCGTGGTCGCCTCCGTGGTAACCGTCGCCGACAACGGCCTGGCCTTCACCGCGGTCGCCGAGATCGCGGGTCCGTATTGGAGCGGGCGCGGGCTGGGCGTGCAGAACACCGGCCAAAACCTTGCGGCAGCGGCGATCCCGCCGGTGTTCGGCTTGCTCATCAGCACGGGCGGGTATGCGGCGGCCTTCGCATGCGCAGCCCTGTTCGCGGTGTGCGCGGTTCCGCTGGTGCCACCCGATAAGCGTTAGCCTCCTACACTCGGCTGCATGGCCACCGATCCTCGGCCTGCCTACCAGGCGCGGCTGGAACCAGGTGAAAACACGATCAATCGCTCGACCTGGGCGGGCGGTATCCCTCCTGCGCGCGCCACCGCACCGCACGTGCGCATCGGTCGCGAGCGCTGGCTCAATATCTTGTGGCTACTGCCGATCGGATTCGTCATGCTCATCACGGCGATCGCCGTGGCGAAGGGCCTGCGCAACATGCCGGCGGTCCAAGACTTCATGAGCCGATACCCCGGCGAACATCGCGACCCCCGGGCGCCGGTGGGCATGCCTGGGTGGCTGGACTGGCAGCACTTCTTCAACCTGTTGCTGATGACGTTCATCATCCGGTCCGGAATTCAGATTCTCGCCGACCATCCCAGGCTGTACTGGACCCGCAACAGTACCCCGGGCAAGGAGTGGATGCGCATCTCCAAGCCGGTGCCCGATGACGCACTGTGGACCGCGAAGCAGGATTCGGTCGGCTTACCCGGACAGCTCGGTTTGCCCGGAATCCGGCACTCCATCGGATTGGCCCGTTGGTGGCATCTGGGCATGGACACCCTGTGGCTGCTCAACGGCGTCGTCTTCTACATCCTGTTGTTTCTCACCGGCCAATGGCGCAGAATCCTGCCGACCAGCTGGGACGTCTTCCCCGGCTCGGTGACAGTGCTGATCAAATACCTGTCGCTGGATTGGCCGCTGGAACATGGCTGGGTCGTCTACAACGATCTGCAGTTGCTCGCCTACGGCTTCACCGTCTTCGTTGCGGCGCCGGCCGCCATGCTGGCCGGCCTCGGCATGTCACCGGCGCTGTCCACGCGGTTCCGCCCGGTCAGCAAGGTGCTGAGCATCCAGGCCGCCCGCTCTCTGCACTTTCTGGTGTTGTGCTGGTTTTTGATTTTCATCCTCATCCACGTGACCCTCGTGGTGACCACCGGCGCGCTGCGCAACTTCAATCACATATTCGCCAGCCGCGACAGCGACGACTGGATTGGGTTCGGCGTCTTTTGCGTGGCAATGATCGTCGTGATCGTCTGCTGGGTCGCGGCGACCCCGTTCACCATTCGTCATCCGCGCATCGTGCAGCGCGTCGGATTCGCATTGATCGGTCCGGCTCAGCGGTTGTTCGAGCATGTGGATGCGAAACCCGGGGAATACAGCGAGAAGGACATCTCGCCGTACTTCTGGCACAACGGCACCTACCCGGATAGCGACGCGTACCGAGCCCTGCAGGACAACGGTTTTGCCGACTACCGGCTGCGGATATCAGGACTCGTCGACAACCCGGTCGACCTTTCGCTGGAGCAGCTGCGGGCGCTGCCGCGGCACGAGCAGATCACCCAACACTTCTGCATCCAGGGCTGGTCAGGAGTGGCGAAGTGGGGCGGGGTGTCGATGCGCACGATCATGGACCTGGTCAAGCCGCTCCCCGAAGCCAAGTGGGTGGTGTTCTACTCACTGGCCGAAGGCGCCGACGGCGGCTCCTACTACGACGCCCACGCCATGGAGCAGATGAGCCACCACCTGGTCATGCTCGCCTTCGACATGAACGACCAGCCGCTCAGCTTCGGCCACGGTGCGCCACTACGCCTGCGCAACGAAAACCAGCTCGGCTTCAAACAGGTGAAGTGGATTTCCGGGATCGACTTCGTCGCACACTTTGCCGACATCGGCGGCGGCTACGGCGGTTACAACGAGGACCACGAGTTCTTCGGCTACCGGCAGTCGATCTGACTTACAGCAGTGCGGCGATCCGGTCGCCGATCTCGGTGGTCGACGCCGGTGCGGTGCGATTCTCGAGGTCGCGAGCCACGGCGGACGCGACGCGGTTGGCGGCGTCGGCGTTGCCCAGGTGCTCAAGCAGCAGCGACACCGACAGGATCGCGGCGGTCGGGTCGGCCTTGCCTTGCCCGGCGATGTCGGGCGCGCTGCCGTGCACCGGCTCGAACATGCTCGGGTTGGCCCGCGTCGCGTCGATGTTGCCGCTCGCCGCTAGGCCAATACCGCCGGTGACCGCGGCCGCGAGGTCGGTGATGATGTCGCCGAACAGGTTGTCGGTGACTATCACGTCGAAGCGGCCGGGATCGGTGACCATGTGGATGGTCGCGGCGTCGATGTGCTGGTAGGCGACCTCGACCTCGGGGTACTCGGCGGCGACATCGTTGACCGTGCGCTGCCACAGCGAGCCCGCGAACGTGAGCACGTTGGTCTTGTGCACGAGGGTCAGGTGCTTGCGCCGTTGCTGCGCCTTGTCGAAGGCATAGCGCACCACCCGTTCGATACCGAAGCGGGTGTTGGTGCTGACCTCGGTGGCCACCTCGTGCGGTGTTCCCACGCGGATCGCTCCCCCGGTTCCGGTGTAGGGGCCTTCGGTGCCCTCCCGGACGACGACGAAGTCGATCGGCGGATTCTCGCGCAGCGGCCCGGTGACGCCCGGGTACAGCCGTGACGGACGCAGGTTGACGTGGTGGTCGAGCGCGAACCGGGCTCGCAACAGCAGGCCGCGTTCGAGCACGCCGCTCGGCACCGAGGGGTCACCGATCGCGCCCAGCAAGATCGCGTCGTGTTGCCGAATCTCGTCGAGCACGCTGTCCGGCAACAGTTCCCCGGTGGCGTGATAGCGGCGCGCACCGAGGTCGTAGGAGGTGCTGTCCACGTCCGGGACCACGACGTTCAGCGCCTTGAGCGCCTCAGCGATAACTTCCGGGCCGATTCCGTCGCCCGGGATGACAGCGAGTTTCATCTTTGGCACTCAGTTCAGGTCGACGAGTTCGATCTGGGTGGCCCCGACCGCGTCGGCAATGGCCGACTTGACGTCGTCGGGGACGGGCTGGTCGATACGAAGCAGAATCAGCGCCTGCGGACCCTCGGCGTCCTGGCTCAGCTGGGCGGCCTGGATGTCGATGTTCGCGTTGCCCAGCAGGGTGCCGATCTTGCCGAGCGCGCCCGGACGGTCGTCGTAGTGGATGGCCAGGTTGAGGCCCTCGGCGCGCAGGTCGAAGTTGCGGCCGTTGATGTTGACGATCTTCTGCACCTGCGTCGGCCCGCTGAGCGTGCCGGCCACGTTGCGCACCGAGCCGTCGCCGTACACGGCGCGCAGGTCGACGACACTGCGGTGGTTGGGGCTCTCGGTAGCCTTGGTGACCTCGGCCCGAACACCGCGCTCCTCGGCCAGGGCGGGCGCATTGACGAAGGTGACGGCGTCGTCGATCACCGCCGAGAACAATCCGCGCAACGCGGAAAGCCCCAGGACCTCGACGTTCTCCGAGGACAGCTCACCGCGGACGTCCACCGACAGGCTCACCGGCAGCTCGCGTGACAGCGCGCCGACCAGTACACCCTGCTTGCGCACGATCTCGAGCCACGGCGCCACCTCCTCACCGACCGCGCCGCCGGACACGTTGACGGCGTCCGGCACGAACTCGCCGGCCAGCGCCAGCAGCACCGACTTGGCTACGTCGGTACCGGCCCGGTCCTGCGCCTCGCTGGTGGAAGCCCCCAGGTGCGGGGTGACGACGACCTGCGGCAGCTCGAACAGCGGGCTGTCGGTGCACGGTTCGGTCTCGAACACGTCCAGACCCGCCGCGCGTACGTGGCCCGACTTGATCGCCTCGACCAGGGCCGCCTCGTCGATCAGCCCACCGCGGGCCGCGTTGACGATCACGACACCCTTCTTCGTCTTCGCCAGCGCTTCGGTACCGATGAGGCCCTTGGTCTCGGGCGTCTTCGGCAGGTGCACGGAGATGAGGTCGGCGCGCTCGAGCAGTTCATCGAGGCTGACGAGTTCGATGCCCAGCTGGGCCGCGCGGGCCGGCGACACGTAGGGGTCGTAGGCGATGATGTGCGTCTCGAACGCCGCCAGCCGCTGGGCGAACAGCTGGCCGATGCGGCCGAGTCCGACGACGCCCACGGTCTTGCCGAAGATCTCCACACCGTTGAACTTGCTGCGCTGCCAGGTGTGCTCGCGCAGCGTGGCGTCGGCAGCGGGAATCTGGCGCGCGGCGGCCAGCAGCAGCGTCACTGCATGCTCGGCCGCGGTGTGGATGTTCGAGGTGGGCGCGTTGACCACCATGACGCCGCGCTCGGTGGCCGCCGGTACGTCCACGTTGTCCAGGCCGACGCCGGCGCGGGCGACGATCTTCAGGTTGGTACCGGCCGCGAGCACCTCGGCATCGACGGTCGTGGCCGACCGCACCAGCAGCGCGTCGGCCTCCGGAACAGCCGCGAGCAGCGCGGGCCGGTCAGGCCCATCGACCCAGCGCACCTCGACGCCGTCACCCAACGCAGCAACGGTGGACTGGGCGAGCTTGTCGGCGATCAGGACAATGGGGCGGCCATTCTGGCTCACGGTGTACGACTCCCGGTGATTGATTTATACGAATATTGCGGTCAACAGCCTAGTGACTGGCTCTCCAGCCCCCGTCCCCGCTGTGCGTGAAATTCCACCGCGGGCGGTGGAATTTCACGCACAGGCGGTTCTACGCGGTCTCGGTAATCGGCCGGTCGACCCAGCTCATCAGGTCGCGCAGCTTCTTGCCGGTGACCTCGATGGGGTGCTCGGCGTTCTCCTTGCGCAGCTGCTCGAGTTCCTTGTTGCCGCCCTCGACGTTGGCCACGAGGCGCTTGACGAAGGAGCCGTCCTGAATGTCGCGCAGGATTTCCTTCATCCGCTCCTTGGTGCCCGCGTCGATCACCCGCGGGCCCGAGAGGTAGCCACCGAACTCGGCGGTGTCGGACACCGAGTAGTTCATCCGCGCGATGCCGCCCTCGTACATGAGGTCGACGATGAGCTTGAGCTCGTGCAGCACCTCGAAGTAGGCCATCTCCGGCGCGTAGCCAGCCTCGACCATCACATCGAAACCGGTCTTGACCAGTTCCTCGGTGCCACCGCACAGCACGGCCTGCTCACCGAACAGGTCGGTCTCGGTCTCTTCCTTGAAGGTGGTCTTGATGACACCGGCGCGCGCGCCACCGATCGCCTTGGCGTAGGAGAGCGCGAGCGCCTCGCCCTCGCCCTTCGGGTCCTGGAACACCGCGATCAGGCAGGGCACCCCCTTGCCGTCGACGAACTGGCGACGAACCAGGTGGCCCGGGCCCTTCGGCGCGACCATGGCGACGGTGACGTTCGCGGGTGGCTTGATCAGGCCGAAGTGGATGTTGAGCCCGTGCCCGAAGAACAGCGCGTCGCCGTCCTTCAAGTTCGGCTCGATGTCCTGGGTGAAGATCGAGGCCTGCGCGGTGTCCGGCGCGAGCAGCATGATCACGTCGGCCCACTCGGCGACCTCGGCCGGCGTGCCGACGGTCAGGCCCTGCTCTTGGGCCTTCTCCCGCGACTTGGAGCCTTCCTTGAGGCCGACGCGAACATCGACGCCCGAGTCGCGCAGGCTCAGCGAGTGCGCGTGGCCCTGGCTGCCGTAACCGATGACGGCGACCTTGCGGCCCTGGATGATCGACAGGTCGGCGTCGTCGTCGTAGAACATCTCGACAGCCACTGGCAGTTCCCTTCTCTAAAGGTTGTTTCGCGGCCGTCGCTAGCGGGCGGCCGTGATGGACTCGGCGGCCGTCGCTAGCGGGCGGCCGTGGTGGACTCGGTGGCCGTCGCTAGCGGGCGGCCGTGATTGATTTGGGACCGCGCCCCATGGCGACGACGCCGGATTGCACGATCTCGCGGATGCCGTACGGCTCGAGCATGCGTAGCAGCGCGTCGAGCTTCGACCGAGTACCGGTGGCCTCGATCGTCAACGAGTCCGGAGACACGTCGATGACCTTCGCTCGGAACAGCGTAACGGCCTCGACCACCTGAGTGCGCACGCTGGCGTCGGCCCGCACCTTCACCAGGATCAGTTCACGCGCGACCGAGGCTTCGGTGTCCTGCTCGACGATCTTGATCACGTTGATCAGCTTGTTGAGCTGCTTGGTCACCTGTTCGAGCGGCAGTTCCTCGACGGTCACCACGATGGTCATGCGGGATATGTCCGGGATCTCAGTGCCGCCCACCGCGAGCGACTCGATGTTGAACCCGCGGCGGGAGAACAGCGCGGCCACCCGCGCGAGCACGCCGGGCTTGTCTTCGACAAGCACACTCAGGGTGTGTGACGTACTCACTGACCGTCCTCCTGGGAACGTTCCATTGCTTCATGGATGACCGCCGGCTCGGCGGCGCTTTCATCCTCGTCGAACAGCGGGCGAATGCCGCGCGCGGCCTGGATCTCGGAGTTGCTGGTGCCGGCCGCAACCATCGGCCACACCTGCGCGTCGGCGCCAACGATGAAGTCGATGACCACCGGCTTGTCGTTGATCGCCTGCGCCTCGCGGATTGCCGCCTCGACGTCTTCCTCGCGCTCGACCCGAATGCCGTGGCAGCCCAATGCCTCGGCGAGCTTGACGAAGTCCGGGATGCGCCGGCTGTGGGTGGCCAGGTCGGTGTTGGAGTAGCGCTCTTCGTAGAACAGCGTCTGCCACTGCCGGACCATGCCCAGGTTGCCGTTGTTGATCAACGCGACCTTGATCGGGATGCCCTCCACCGCGCAGGTGGCCAACTCCTGGTTGGTCATCTGGAAGCAGCCGTCACCGTCGATGGCCCACACCTCCGCGTCGGGCAGCCCACGCTTGGCTCCCATGGCGGCCGGAACCGCGTAGCCCATCGTGCCGAGACCGCCGGAATTCAGCCAGGTGCGCGGCTTTTCGTAGTGGATGAATTGCGCGGCCCACATCTGGTGCTGACCGACGCCGGCGCAGTAGATCGCATCTGGTCCGGCCAGGCGCCCGACGGCTTCGATGACGAACTCGGGCGAGAGCGAACCGTCGGCGGGCCGGTCGTAGGCCAGCGGGTACGTCTTGCGCACCCCGTCGAGGTACTCCCACCACTTGTCCAGCGACAGCCGGGTGCCGGTGGCCATGTCGGCGCGCAACGCTTCGATCAGCTCGGTGATGACCTCCTTGCAGTCGCCCACGATCGGGACGTCCGCGTGCCGGTTCTTGCCGATCTCGGCCGGGTCGATGTCTGCGTGGATGACCTTGGCGTCCGGCGCGAAGGACGACAGCTTGCCGGTGACGCGGTCGTCGAACCGCGCGCCGAGGGTGATCAGCAAGTCGCTGCGCTGCAGCGCCGCGACCGCGCCCACGGTGCCGTGCATGCCGGGCATGCCCAGGTTCTGACGGTGGCTGTCCGGGAACGAGCCGCGCGCCATCAGGGTGGTAACCACCGGGATGCCGGTCAACTCGGCCAGCTCCAGCAGTTGCTCGGACGCCTCGGCCTTGATCACGCCACCGCCGACGTACAGCACTGGCGAGTGCGATTCCATGATGAGTCGCGCGGCCTCACGCACCTGCTTGCCGTGCGGCTTGGTCACCGGACGGTAGCCGGGCAGCCGCATCTCCGGCGGCCAGCTAAACACGGTCGGCGCCTGCAGCACGTCTTTGGGGATGTCGACGAGCACCGCGCCCGGGCGGCCGCTGGCGGCCAGGTAGAACGCCTCGGCGATGATCCGCGGGATATCCGCGCCGTCGGTGATGAGGAAGTTGTGCTTGGTGATCGGCATCGTGATGCCGGAGATGTCGGCCTCTTGGAAGGCGTCGGTACCGATCATGGCGCGGCCCACCTGCCCAGTGATGGCGACCACCGGGACGGAGTCCATTTGGGCGTCTGCCAGCGGGGTGACCAGGTTCGTGGCGCCTGGGCCGGAAGTGGCCATGCAGACGCCGACCTTTCCGGTGGCCTGCGCGTAACCGGTGGCGGCATGGCCCGCACCCTGCTCGTGCCGAACGAGGATGTGGCGCACCTTGGTCGAGTCGAACAGCGGGTCGTAGACCGGAAGCACCGCACCACCCGGAATACCGAAGACGGTGTCGACGTCGAGTTCCTCGAGCGAGCGGACGACGGACTGTGCTCCGGTCACGCGTTCGGGCGGCAACTGTCGACGTGGACCCGACTGCGCTGCGGCTGCGGGCGTCGGTTGGCTAGGGGGCGTCGCCTTGCGGGTCTGCCCCGGCCGTGCGGTTGGTGCGCTCACGTTGATGCTTCCTCGTGATGAGAACTGTGTGGAAACTGTTCCGGACAACAAAAAACCCCCGACAGCATTCGCTGTGCGAGGGTGGCGCGTCGTAGGCGAGTTGGCTGATTATCGACTCACGCGACGACGCGCCAGCCGATTACGAGCAACTCAGTACGGATCACGCGCTCGACGTTATGCGCGCGCGGCCCGCACAGTCAAACCGGCGATCACGCCAATCCCAGAGTGTGAGACATCCCATCATGTGGGTGCGTTTCGCCGAAGTGCGAAGATGGTGTGGTGTCATCACCGCATCAGCCCGTGCCACCGGAACCATCTTCCCATACGGCCAGCTCCGCTACCGCGCAGGTACAGCCCGCGCAGCGCAGGTCGCGCTACGTCATCCGGATCTCCCGGCTGGCCTGGATCGCCGTGGTGATGCTGTTTTTCTGCGTCAGCCTTCCGGTCATCGCGTGGCCCGCTGCGTTCGCTTGGTTGCTATTGATTCCCGTCGCGGTAGGAATTTGGGTGGCCCGCATTCGCACCACGGTCACCCCCGACGGCCTGGAGCTGCGCAGCGTGTTCGGCGCGCAGAACCTTTCCTGGACACAGGTACGCGGGGTGCGTTTTCCCAAGCGCGGTTGGGCGCGGGCGGATCTCGGCGACGGCGCCGAGGTAGCCCTGCCGGCGGTCGGCTTCGACCGAATCCGTGAACTCGCCGCCGCGTCCAACGGCCGCATCCCTGACCCTTACGCCGAATAAATCTCGAGGAGCTTCCCTCTATGGCTGACCAGCCTCTTACTCGCCTGCGCTCCCGCACCACTACGGCCGGCCGCAATGCCGCCGGAGCCCGCGCGCTGTGGCGTGCCACCGGCTTGACCGACTCGGATTTCGGCAAGCCGATCGTCGCGATCGCCAACTCCTACACCCAGTTCGTGCCCGGTCACGTGCACCTCAAGGACGTCGGCGAGATCGTGGCCGAGGCCGTGCGAGTCGCCGGCGGCGTGCCCCGCGAGTTCCACACGATCGCGGTGGACGACGGCATCGCGATGGGCCACGGCGGCATGCTCTACTCGCTGCCGAGCCGGGAGATCATCGCCGATTCGGTCGAATACATGGTCAACGCGCACACCGCTGATGCGCTGGTGTGTATCTCGAACTGCGACAAGATCACCCCGGGCATGCTCAATGCCGCGATGCGACTGAACATCCCGACCGTGTTCGTCTCCGGCGGGCCGATGGAAGCGGGCAAGGCGGTGGTGGTCGGCGGCGTCGCGCAGGCCCCGACGGACCTCATCACGGCAATTGCGGCCAGCGCCAGCGATTCGGTGAGCGATGAAGGGCTGACCGAGGTCGAACGCAGCGCCTGCCCGACCTGTGGTTCCTGCTCGGGCATGTTCACCGCGAACTCGATGAACTGCCTCACCGAGGCGCTTGGGCTGGCGTTGCCCGGCAACGGTTCGACGCTGGCCACCCACGCCGCCCGCCGACGCTTGTTCGAGCGCGCCGGAACCGTGGTGGTCGACGCCGCACTGCGCTACTACCGCGATGGCGACGAGTCGGTGCTGCCGCGAAACATCGCCACTCCCAAGGCCTTTCGCAATGCGATGGCCCTCGATGTGGCGATGGGCGGGTCGACCAACACGGTGCTGCACACCTTGGCTGCGGCGCAGGAGGGCGAGGTCGACTTCGACCTCGGCACCATCGACGAAATCAGCCGTCGTGTGCCGTGCCTGGCGAAGGTCTCCCCGAACTCCGACTACCACATGGAGGACGTGCACCGGGCTGGCGGGATTCCCGCGATCCTCGGTGAACTCCGTCGCGCCGGGTTGCTGGAAACTGACGTGGCGACCGTGCACACGCGGTCGTTCGACGAGTGGCTGGACACCTGGGACATTCGCTCCGGCAAGGCGTCCGACGAGGCCGTCGAGTTGTTCCACGCCGCGCCGGGTGGCGTGCGCACCACAGTGCCGTTCTCTACCGAGAACCGCTGGTCGTCGCTGGATCTCGATGCCGAAGGTGGGTGCATCCGCGACCTCGAACACGCCTACACCGTCGAAGGCGGACTGTGTGTGTTGCGCGGCAACCTGGCGCCGGACGGCGCCATCTTGAAGACCGCGGGCATCGACGAGGACCTGTACACCTTCGAAGGCCCCGCGCTGGTGGTCGAGTCGCAGGAACAGGCCGTGTCAGTGATCCTGGGCAAAAAGGTCAAGCCCGGCGACGTGATCGTGGTGCGCTACGAGGGACCAGCCGGTGGGCCGGGCATGCAGGAGATGCTGCACCCGACGTCGTTCTTGAAGGGCCAGGGACTGGGCAAGGTGTGCGCGCTGATCACCGACGGCCGGTTTTCAGGTGGGACCTCCGGGTTGTCGATCGGCCACGTCTCCCCCGAGGCGGCCAGCGGCGGTGTCATCGGCCTGGTCGAAAACGGTGACCGCATCCGGATCGACGTCGCCACCCGGACGCTGGAACTGCTGGTGGACGACGCCGTGCTGGCCGAGCGCCGGGCGAAGATGGAAGCCTCTGAACGGCCGTGGCAGCCGGTCGACCGCGACCGCAAGGTGACCACCGCGCTGCGGGCGTACGCGGCGTTGGCGACCTCAGCGGACAAGGGTGCGGTGCGGCGGGTGCCGTAGGTTCTTGGTTTTCGCTCCCCGTTTGAGCAGTTCGCTCCCCGGGCGCGGGACGCGAAGTGTGTAGGCGGAACGCGAAAACGGTTCAGGCCGCGCGACGGCCGAGGCCGAACGCATTCTGCAACCGCTGGATCACCCATTCCGGGCGGTCGAGGTCGTGCCACGTCCACCGAACAACGGTGAGCCCTAACGCTCGGAGCGCGTCCTCACGCGCCTTTTCGGCCCGTAGAGCTGCGCGAGGATCCCTTCCGTCGGCGGCGTATTTGCCCATGCCGTCGAATTCGCCGACCGTTTTGAACTGGTCGAAGAAGAAGTCCACCCGTGCGACGAATTCGCCACCAGGCTCGTAAACGGTGTGCTGTAACTGCGGCCGGGGCAACCCCGCACGGTGAATCAGGACTCGGCTGCGTGATTCACCGACCGACTCGCTTCGACCGTCCAGAAAGGCAACCGCGCGGGCTGCCGCAGCGAGTCCGTGGCGTCCACGGGCTCGGGCCATCGCTTCCTCGACGTCGGTACGCGTCACCAACCCTTGCTGCAGGGCGGAGTCGCCGAGCACCACCGCCTCCTCGAACGGGAGGAGGAGCGCACAATCCACGAGGGTTCGCGCGACTGAGGTGACCGCAATGTCGTCGATGACGGTGACGTCCGCGCTGGCCAACCTCCCGACGTGCACGTGCCGGGTGCGCGTGCGCTTACCGCCGGCAACCGAATTCAGCCACACGTGCACCAGATCGAGGTTGGGGCGCCACATCGCAAGCCCGTGCAGGACTGCGGCCGACGTGTGGCTGACGACGACGCCTCGCCGCGTGGTGGCCAACGCCGCTTCGATCGCGAGCCGATGCCGCTGCGCCGCGTCAAGGCTAGTCATTGGCGTGTACACCCCACGCAGGATCGTCTGCAGCTCGCCCGACTGCCGCGCCCGAGCGAGTTCGCGGTCGGTGAAGCCCCGATCCAGTGCGTCGCGTCGCAGTATCAGCCTGGTGTCGAAAACCTCCATGGGTCAACGATTGAGCATCACGTCGAGCCGGGACTGCCGACACGATCAAATGTGGACTACTTCGTGCCTGTGCATCGATTCTGGTACGTGCGAACCACTGTGCACGTCCGCTTACCGTGTCGGCAGTTCGCGTTTCGGGCACGGAACGCGAACTGCGAAGGCGGAACGCGACAATCCCTAGATGAACGGATTCCCGCCGTGCATGAAGATCCACATGCACGCGGCCGCCGCAATCGCGATGAGCAGCACGACGAACGAACCGACGTAGGGCCGAGTCGCCCACCCTCGCCCGCCATCCACTGCTATCCGGCCTGGACCCGTCAGGATCAACGACGCCGACGCGGCGACCAGCATCGTCTCGTATTCGACGCCGCCCGGCGCTGTGAACTGCAGACCCGGCGCCGCCGCCTGACGCACCAACCAGGCGTCGATGATCACCGCCAGCACCGCACCGGCCGCCAACGGTGTCGCCAAGCCCAGGATCAGCAGCGCACCACCGCCGATTTCGCCGACCATCAACAATACCGACGAGATCTGCGGCTGCTTCCAGCCCAGGTGCTCGACCATGTCGGGCATCTTGTCCAGGCCCGGCCCACCCCACCAGCCAGTCAGCTTCTGTAAACCATGGAAGAGGAACAGCCCGCCGACGGTGATCCGCAAAATGAGCAGTCCCAAATCCAGCGTGCCGCGACCGAGACCCGGATCGAGGTCGCGTTTCGAATAGGCCGGCACCTGCGGCGCGGTGTCGGTACGCACCGTTTCCACCCTCGCCGGCGGCACCGCGGTGGGCGGTGGCGTGTAGGCGGTGTAGGCCTCGGTCGGTTGACTCGGGGGGCGCGGAACCTCCCCCTCGCGCGGTCGATACACCGGCAGTTGCTCGGTCGGCACGGGATTGAGATCGTCGTCGGTCTCCGGGATGGTTCGGCCCGCAACCGGTCGAGACAGCTGCTCGGTCGGCTCGTCGAACGGACTGGACGCGTCGCGCCCAGTCGGCACCTTCTTGGGTTCCTCCGCGTCGGTCACGGTCCTCACGATAAGACCCGCGAACGCGACATCTCGACTGCAACACTCCCTGCGCACCCCATCCGAGCGTGCGCGCAGGAGTTTCCGTAACGTTTCCACCATGACGTTCGCGCGTTCGGGTCCCGCCTTCCGGGCAGCTCTGGCGGTAACTGCCGCAGCTGTACTGGCCACCGCGGGATGCGCGCGTTTCGACGATGCGTCGGCCAGCCCGTTCAGTCCCGCACCGACGTTCAGCGGCAGCGATCTGCACCCGCGCACACCGTCGAGCCCGCCGACGACCACCAAGCCGAAGCGCCCGCCGGGGCCCTGCGTCGACCCGGATCCGGCCGTCGTTGCGACGTGCCTCGACGCCACCGGCGCGTTGGTCGTGCTCCCCGACGGCAATTCGGCGCTTGTTGCCGAACGCCGCACCGGCCGGATTCTCCGAGTGGAACCGGAGCGCGATCCGGTCGAGATCGCGCACATCGATGTCGACGGGTCCACCGACGGGGGCCTGACCGGTTTGGCGCTCTCGCCCACCTACGACGAGGACAACCTGCTCTACGCCTACGTCACCACCGCGACCGACAACCGCGTCGTGCGGATTGCACCTGGTGACGTACCCAAGGACGTCCTCGCCGGCATCCCTAAGGGGCAATCGGACAACGCCGGCTCCATCGTGTTCACCGACGACAACAACATGCTGGTTTTGACCGGAGACGCGGGAAACCCGGCAGCCGCGAACGACCCCGGATCCTTGGCGGGCAAACTGCTGCGGCTGTCCAAGCCGGACGTGGTCGGCGACCGTCCGCCGCCGCAAGTCGTCTTAACCGGTATCGGCGGTGCAGGCGCGGTCTGCCTCGGCCCCGGCGGCGCCACCTGGGTGACCGACCGGCTGCCCGCCGAGGACCGATTGCAAAAGATCAACAAGGACGGCAGCGTCGTGTCGCCAGCCTGGAGCTGGCCCGACCGACCGGGCGTCGACGGCTGCGCGGCGACCCAAGACGCTGTCGCCGTCGCGTTGACGGTCGGCAAGGCCGTCGCTGCAGTGGCCATCGACGGCCAGACCGGTACCGTGACCGCAGCGCCGTCACTCGTCGCGCAGGATCGCTACGGCCAACTCGGTAGCGCCGCAGCAGGTCCCGACGGCGCGCTCTGGGTGTCGACGGTCAACAAGTCCGGGGGCAACCCAGGCCCGAACGACGACCGGGTAGTCAAGATCCAGATGCCCGGTGGTGGTGGCGGGCACGACTAGCAGCGGCGCAGGCTGGCTGCGCGGCGCCTAACCGGTTCCGCAGGCCGCGAGAACCAACTCGCGGACCCGCGCCGCTGTGCCTATTGCGCGCCGCAGGCCGCGAGAACCAACTCGCGGACCCGCGCCGCTGTGCCTATTGCGCGCCGCAGGCCGCGAGAACCAACTCGCGGACCCGCGCCACTGTGCCTATTGCGCGCCGCAGGCCGCGAGAACCAACTCGCGGACCCGCGCCGCGTCGGCCTGGCCTTTCGTGGCCTTCATCACGTCGCCCACAATCTTTCCGGCCGCCTGCACCCTGCCGCTGCGGATCTTGTCGGCAATGTCGGGGTTCGCCGCCAGCGCCTTGTCGACCTCGGCCTGCAGGGCGCCCTCGTCGCTCACCATGCCGAGCGACCGCGCCTCGACGATGTCGGCCGGTTCACCTTCGCCGGCCAGCACGAAATCGATTACCTGACGGGCGATCTTGTTGCTGATCTTGCCGCTGTCCACGAGGGCGATGACCGCAGCCACCTGCTTCGGCGTAATCGGCAACTCGTCGAGCGCCACGTCGTTCGCGTTCGCCCGTTCGGTCAGGTAGGCGACCCACCACGAGCGCGCCTCCTTCGCCGGCGCGCCCGCGTCCACGGTCGCCAGGATGAGATCCAGCGCGCCCGCGTTGACCAGGTCACGCATCACCTCGTCGGAAACTCCCCACTCCTGCTGAATGCGCGCGCGCCGCAACCACGGCATCTCCGGAATCGTGACGCGCAGCGACTCCACCCAATCAGCGTCCGGTGCAACAGGTTCGAGGTCAGGCTCCGGGAAGTAGCGGTAATCCTCGGCGGTTTCCTTGCGCCGGCCCGGCGAGGTGGTGCCGTCGGACTCCTGGAAGTGCCGAGTCTCTTGCACAATGGTGCCGCCGTTGGCCAAAACCGTGCCCTGGCGGCGCATTTCGAACCGTACGGCGGTCTCGACGCTGCGCAGCGAGTTGACGTTCTTCGTCTCGGTACGGGTGCCGAATTCCGCTGCGCCGATGGGCATCAGCGAAACGTTGGCATCGCAGCGCAGCGAACCCTGCTCCATCTTGACGTCGGAAACTCCCAACGCCTTCAACAGGTCCCGCAGGGCAGTGACGTAGGCCCGGGCGACCTCGGGTGCGCGTTCGCCAGCACCGGTGATCGGTTTGGTGACGATCTCGATGAGCGGCACACCGGCCCGGTTGTAGTCGAGCAGCGAATGGCTCGCGCCGTGTATCCGGCCGGTCGCGCCACCGACGTGCAACGACTTACCGGTGTCTTCCTCCATGTGCGCGCGCTCGATGTCGACGCGGAAGGTGCTCCCGCCATCGAGCACCACATCGAGGTGGCCGTTGGTGGCGATGGGCTCGTCGTACTGAGAGATCTGGTAGTTCTTCGGCTGGTCCGGATAAAAGTAGTTCTTGCGCGCGAAGCGGCCCCACGGCGTGATGGCGCAGTTCAACGCAAGCCCGATCCGGACCGCCGACTCCACCGCGGCCTGGTTGACCACCGGCAGGCTTCCCGGCAGGCCCAGGCACACCGGGCAGACCTGCGTGTTCGGCTCGGCCCCGAACGTCGTTGGGCATCCGCAGAACATCTTGGTCGCCGTGCCCAGCTCGACATGCACTTCCATCCCGAGCACCGGTTCGTAGCGATCGAGGACGTCGGTGTAGTCGAGGAGATCAGTCATGTGCAAAAGGCTATCGCCAGTTCAGCCGAAGAAGGCGGCAGCCTCCCGGTATCGGTCGGTCGGCACGGTTTTCAGTTGACGAGTCGCCTCCGCCAGCGGCACGAGATCAATCGTGGTGCCGTGCAGAGCCACCATGACGCCATATTTTCCAGCATGAGCCGCCTCGGCGGCCTGCACGCCGAACCGGGTGGCCAGGATGCGGTCGTACGGCGTCGGGGTGCCGCCACGCTGCACGTGCCCGAGGACGGTGGTGCGGACCTCCTTACCGATCCGGCGCTGGATCTCATCGCCGAGTTGTTGGGCGACGCCGGTGAAGATCTTGTGGCCGAACTCGTCGATCCCGCCCTCCCGCAGGGTCATCGACCCAGCCTTGGGGGTGGCCCCCTCGGCGACCACGCAGATGAAATGCGAGTCTCCGTGCTGGAACCGGCGCTTCACCAGTCGGCATACCTCATCGACGTCGAACGGCTGCTCGGGAATCAACGTCAGGTGTGCGCCCGACGCGAGCCCGGCGTTCACCGCGATCCAGCCGGCGTGGCGTCCCATCACCTCGACCAGCATGACGCGCTGATGCGACTCGGCGGTCGTGTGCAGACGGTCGATGGCGTCGGTGGCGATAGTCAGCGCCGTGTCGTGGCCGAATGTGACGTCGGTGCAGTCGATGTCGTTGTCGATCGTCTTGGGCACACCGACCACGTCGACACCGCTCTCGGACAACCACCGCGCCGCGGTGAGGGTGCCCTCGCCGCCGATCGGAATCAGCACCTCGACGCCGTTGTCGTCGAGCGTCTGTTTGATCTGTTCGATGCCCGCCTGCAGCTTGTCCGGATTCACCCGCGCGGTGCCCAGCATGGTCCCGCCCTTGGTGAGCAACCGGTCGATCCGGTCATCGTTCTGAATCTGCACCTTCCGGTCTTCCAGCAGACCGCGCCAACCGTCGCGGAAGCCGACGATCGAATCGCCGTATCGACCGTTGGCGGTCCGTACGACCGCGCGGATCACCGCGTTCAGGCCCGGGCAGTCACCGCCGCCGGTGAGGATTCCGATGCGCATGGCTCCATCATTGTCGTTCGAAGACGCCTCTGACGAATGCTGCCTGGCCGACGTGCTGAAGATCGTCGGAGATGACGCTGACCAGTCGCACGCCCAGCGTCACAGGCGGGTCCCAGCGCCGGTCAACGACGCGGTCGAGGTCTTCTGCCGTCACGGTACGTAGGTAGTCCAGCGTTCGGTCGTGGACGGCGTCGTAGTAGCCGCGCAGCAGGTCGGCGTCAGCACGGACCTGCGCGACCTCCTGAGACGACTGGCCATAGCCGATCGCCTCGGCCGAGAACGGGAGTGCGAATCGCTCGCTCCAACCACCTTCCGTCCAGGCCTGTTGCCGGCCTGCCACATCGCAAACGTGGTCATCCTGCACTCGGGTGAGATGCCACACCAACCACGCAATCGTGTTCGCGTCCCCGTCGATCCGGTACGTCAGCGCCGCCTCCGGCAAACCGTCAAGAACCGCGTGCACCTCGTCCCGCACCCGGCCGAACGCGTCGGTAAGTACTGCAACGTGATCCATACACCCTCCCTTGTCCGTCACACCGATACCCCAAACCTACTCGAACTATTGTTCGACTGCCAGCAATTTAGAACTTGTTCTACTATTGGCCCGAATCCCTGACCAGGAGGCCCAGCGTGTCCACACCACAGACCGTTCTCATCACCGGCGCAGCCGGCGGTCTCGGCACCGCAACCACCGAGCGATTCGTCCGGTCCGGTTGGACCGTCTTCGCCGCCGACCTCACACCCCCACCGGCAGCTAACAACGTCGTGCCGATCCAGCTGAACGTCACCCATACCGAGTCGGTCGACGTCGCGGCCAACCGAATCGCCGAACTGTCTCCCGCGGGCCTTGGCGCCTTGGTGACCCTGGCCGGCGTCCTGGACATCGGGCCGCTCGCCGAAATGCCCGACGACCGACTACAGCGCGTCATCGACATCAACGTCATGGGCACGCACCGCAGCGTGCGTGCGTGCTTTCCGTTGCTGCGCAAGGGGAACGGCCGGGTGATCCTGATCAGTTCGGAGACCGGCTGGCAGCATGCGATGCCCTTCAACGGCGCCTACGCGCTGACCAAGCATGCCGTCGAGGCCTACGGCGATGCGTTGCGCCGCGAACTCGCAGCGGTGCGGATGCCGGTGAGCATCGTTGAGCCGGGACCCTTCCGCACTTCGATGACGGCATCGATCGAAGACGCGTTCGCGCGGGCAACGCCACCCGACTCACCGTTCGCGGCGATGGCCCGCAAGTCGGGTCGAATGGCGCGCAAAGAGCACGCAACGGCATCCGAACCGGCCCTTCTCGCTGACACGATTTTCGCCGCGGCGACCGCGCCCCGACCGCGAATTCGCTACTCTGTCAAGCCGAACCGGGCCAGAGCCGTCTTGGACAAGCTTCCGGTGCCCGTCGTCGACGCGGTGCTGCGCCGAGCGCTGTAACCTCACCCATACCGTCTAACCGATGTCGCCGCGCGCCGCCTCGTAGGCCGCGCCCACCCGGTACAACCGGTCGTCGGCAAGCGCGGGCGCCATGATCTGCAGTCCCACCGGCAGCCCGTCGTCGGCAGACAGTCCGGACGGCACCGACATGGCGCAATGACCAGCGAGATTCGTTGGCAGGGTGCACAAGTCGGACAGGTACATGGCCAGTGGATCGTCGACCTTCTCGCCGAGCTTCCATGGCGTGAACGGGCTCGTCGGCGAAATCAACACGTCCGCGGACTCGTATGCCTTGTCGAAGTCGCGGGCGATCAGGGTACGGACCTTCAGGGCCTGCCCGTAGTAGGCGTCGTAGTACCCGGCCGACAGCGCGTACGTGCCGATCATGATGCGGCGCTTGACTTCCGGACCGAACCCGGCGGCGCGGGTCGCGGCCATCACTTGTTCGGCACTCGACTTGCCGTCGTCGACCCGAAGGCCGTACCGCATGGCATCGAACCGCGCCAGGTTCGATGACACCTCGCTCGGCAAAATCAAATAGTAAGCGGCAAGGGCGTATTCGAAGTGCGGGCAAGACACCTCGACCACCTCGGCGCCCAGCTCGGTCAGGGTCGCCACGGCCGCATCGAACGATGCGATCACCCCGGGTTGGTAACTGTCGGAATGCAACTCCTTCACAACCCCGACCCGAACGCCGTTAAGGTTGCCGGCTGTGCCCTCCCGGGCGGCCGAAACAACCGGTGGCACCGGCGCTTTCAGCGAGGTCGAGTCCCGGGGGTCATATCCCGCGATCACCTCGTGCAGGAGCGCGGTGTCGAGCACCGTGCGCCCGCAGGGGCCGCCCTGGTCCAGCGACGATGCGCAGGCCACCAGTCCGTAGCGCGACACGGTGCCGTAGGTCGGCTTGGTGCCGACCGTCGCGGTGACGGCGGCGGGTTGGCGAATCGAGCCGCCGGTGTCCGTGCCGATCGCCAGCGGCGCCTGATTCGACGCCAGCGCCGCGGCCGAGCCACCGCCGGACCCGCCGGGAATCCGGGTGGTGTCCCACGGGTTCCGCGTCGGACCGTACGCCGAGTTCTCGGTCGAGGAGCCCATCGCGAACTCGTCCATGTTGGTCTTGCCCAGCACCGGGATCCCGGCCGCGCGCAAGCGCTGGGTCACCGTCGCGTCGTACGGCGCGACCCAACCCTCGAGGATCTTCGATGCGCAGGTGGTGGGCATGTCGGTGGTCGTGAAGACGTCCTTGAGCGCCAACGGCACCCCGGCCAACGCGGACCGCGGCTCCTCACCGGCGGCCAGCGCGCCGTCGACACTGCGGGCGGCATCCAGCGCCGACTCCGCCGCCACGTGCAGGAAGGCGTGGTACTCGCCGTCTACCTCGGCGATGCGGTCGAGATGCGCCTGGGTGACCTCGACGCTGGAAACCTCGCGAGAATGGATCCCGTGGGCCAATTCGGCGGCGGACAGTGCTGTCAGGTCGCTCATCACTCGCCCTCCCCGAGGATCTGCGGGACCTGGAATCGACCGTCTTCGGCCGCCGGAGCACCCGACAGCGCCTGCTCCGGGGTCAGGCCGGGCACGACGACATCGGGCCGCGTGATATTCACCTCGGGGTTTGGATGCGCCATGGGCGGCACATCGTCGGCAGCCACTTCCGAGACCGCCTTGACGTGGCTCAGGATCGAGTCGAGTTGACCGGCGAAATGGTCGAGTTCGTCATCGCGCAGAGCGAGCCGGGACAGCCGGGCGAGGTGGGCAACCTCGTCACGGGAGATGGCAGGCACCGTGGGCCCCTTTCCGTTCGAGCAGGTCAAAGCTTGCGGCGTAGCTGTCGAATTGGTCACGCCGGGCGTCTCGAGTCGAAACTACACGGCTGGCGGTGTAAGGATTGCGTTGGCGTGTAGTGCGCTTATCGCATGGGGAAAGGGACGCGCGTGTCATTTTTGCTTCGCGTGCAACTTCCGGATCGGCCCGGAAGTCTGGGCGCCCTGGCGCTTGCCCTCGGCTCGGTGGGCGCCGACATTCTGTCCCTTGACGTCGTCGAACGCGGGATGGGCTACGCGGTCGACGATTTGGTCGTTGACGTCGAGCCGGGTTCGTTGCCCGACACACTGCTCACCGCCGCCGAGGCGCTCGACGGCGTGCACGTCGATTCCATCCGGCCCTACGCGGGCGTCCTGGACACCCACCGCGAACTGGAACTGATCGATCGGGTGGCCGCCGCACGGCACGACCGGCTGCAGGTGCTGGTCGACGGGGCGCCGCGGATTCTTCGCGTCGGCTGGTGCATCGTTGTCGCGATGGGCCCCGAAGGGGCGTATCGCGTTGTCGGCAGCTCGGGGGCACCGGAAACGCACGCCGCCGATACCCCGTGGATGCCGCTGCAGAAGCCCACCGTCCTCGACGATGAGGCCGACTGGTCGCCGCAGATCTGGCGCGATATGGATACGAAGCTGGCGGCCGCACCGCTGGGCGACACTGGCAAGGTGCTGCTGCTCGGCCGGCCCGGCGGCCCGGAGTTCCGGCCGTCCGAGGTCGCCCGACTCGGCTATCTCGCCGGAATCATCGCCACCGTGTTGAGCTAGTACCGCACGAGCAGTGCGCTGTCTCCGAACTCGTGCCAGAGATAGCCGGCGTCCAGCGCCGCGGCATAGGCGTCACGAACCACCTCGGCGCCCGCGACGGCCTCCAGCAGATCGAGGTGTGATGCGCCGGGCGCATGCCAGCCGGTGACGAGCCCGTCGACCACGTGGGCCGGCCGCTGCGGACCGAGCACCACGTCCGTCCAGCCCGACGCTGCATGCACGATTCCGTCACTGCCAGTAGCTGATTCGAGCGCGCGAGTGACCGTGGTGCCGATCGCTATGACCCGACCACCAGCGGCACGGGTCGCGTTTACCCGATCCGCAGTCTGCTGGGAAACGGCGAACCGTTCGGGGCTCGGCGGTTCGCCGGTTTCAGGCGAGGACACCCCACAGTGCAGCGTGATCGGCGTTACGGCGATGCCGGTCGACACCAGCCGGGCAACCAGTTCGGCGGTGAAAGGTCGTCCTGCGCTAGGCATTTCCGCGCTGCCGGCTACGGTGCCGAAGGCGGTCTGGTAGTACTGCGCCGACCAGCGTTGCCGCAGGTAGGCGTAGGTGATAGGCCGGCCATGCCGCGCCAGATAAGCGGGTATTGCGACGTCGATGTCGGCCGTCCACAGTCGGCGCGCGGGCGGAAGCCAGGGTTGGCGCAGAACTGCTGTCGCGCCGCCGGAAAGACGCAGCTCGGTACCGATGTCGAGGATGTGCCAAGGCACCGGTCTGCCGTCCGTGGTGCGGACCTCGATGACCCACGAGCCATCATCGAGCCAGGTCGAAAAGTGCACTACCACAGCGGCTTCGCCCAACCGGGCATCGACCGCGGCAGACAGTGTCGCCGAATTGTTGACCACCACAATGTCATCCGGACGCAGGAAGGTCGGCAGCTCGCGAAAGACCGCGTGCGTCAGGCCTGCGGTGTCTGAAACCAGTAGCCGGACTTCGTCGCGCGCCAGCCCACGCGACTCCGGCGGGCCGGCCGCCTGAAGTTCCGGTGGCAGTGCGAAATCCATCATGCCTGCACCTGCTCGAGTAGTTGTGACCCGATGTAGCGTCCGCTGGGCGGGCGGTATTCGAGCAGGTGGATCAGCGCGGGCACCGCCACCGACGGCTCGGGCCGGTCGGAAATGTCCTCGCCCGGAAACGCTGCTTGGTGCATCTCCGTGCGCATGTCGCCGGGATCGAGTGCGTAGATGGCGACGTCGGGGTTCTCCGCGCCCGCAACGTTGCTGAGTTGGTCCAGTGCAGCCTTCGACGATCCATAACCGCCCCACCCCTGGTATCCGCCGACCGCGGCATCCGAGCTGATCTGCACGGCGATTCCGCGCGACGCTCGCAGGTACGGCAGGCAGAGCTGTAGGAACGCAAGGGGCGCAACGACATTCGTCTGCAGCACCTGGGTGAACGCGTCCAGTGGGTAGTGCTCCAGGACAGGCAGCGGACTCGGCCCGAGCGCGCTGGCGTTATTCACCAGCAGGTCGAGGCGCCCCGCCGCGGCAATGGCCGCGCCAACGTCCGCACGGTGGCGTTCATCGGCGACGTCCCCGGCGATGGCTGTTGCCTGTTCGCCGAGTTCGCGTTGCACCGATCGCAATCGGTCGATGCCACGTGCGGTCAGGATGACCGACCAGCCATCGGCAACCAGACGACGAGCCACCGCTCGTCCGAAACCGGCCGAACCGCCGGTGATCAGGGCAACCTTGCGTTCTGCTGCCGGTCCGGCGGACACGGGGTGTGCCATGAGGACTCCTTCTCTCGGGTCTGGAGTCCATCGTGAAACCTAAACCATTGTTGAGGTCAAGTGGTTCCCGCGACAGCTTCGGGTCCGAGTTCGAGCAGTCGGCGGAAGCCCGCCTCATCCAAGATGGGCACGCCAAGCTCTTCGGCCTTGTCCGCCTTGGACCCCGGCGCCTCCCCCACCACCACAAACGCCGTCTTCTTCGACACCGAGGCCGCCGCCTTGCCGCCGCGCTGCAGGATCGCCTCCTTGGCCTGGTCTCGCGAGAAACCCTCGAGGGAGCCCGTAACCACGATCGAAAGGCCCTCGAGGTTGCGTTCGATGGACTCGTCGCGCTCGTCGGCCATCCGCACACCGGCGGCCGCCCACTTGTCGACGATCTCGCGGTGCCAATCGACCGTGAACCACTCCGCGACCGCGGCCGCGATGGTGGGACCGACGCCCTCGACTGCCGCCAACTCCTCCACCGACGCGGCGCGTATTGCGTCGAGGCTGCCGAAGTGGGTGGCGAGCGCGCGTGCGGCGGTCGGACCGACGTGCCGAATCGACAGCCCGACGAGCACTCGCCACAGCGGTCGGTCCTTGGCAGCGGCGAGATTGTCCAGCAGCCGTTTGCCGTTGGCAGAGAGAGTGCCCTTCTTGGTGGTGAACAGCGAGGTCCGTAGCAAGTCGTCCGCGGTCAACGCAAACAGGTCGCCCTCGTCGCCGATCACCTTCGACTTCAACAGGTCGATCGCCGCCTCGTAGCCGAGCGCCTCGATGTCGAAGGCGCCGCGGCCGGCGACGTGAAAGACGCGTTCCCGCAACTGTGCTGGGCAACTGCGCTGGTTGGGGCAGCGGATGTCGGCATCGCCCTCCTTTTCCGGCGCCAGCGGCGACCCGCATTCCGGGCAATGGGTGGGCATGACGAATTCGCGCGCATCCTCGGGGCGCAGATCGACCACCGGACCCAGGACTTCGGGGATTACGTCACCGGCCTTGCGGATGGTGACCGTATCGCCGATCAACACACCCTTGCGCTTGACCTCGGAGGCGTTGTGCAGCGTCGCCAGTGACACCGTCGAACCGGCCACTGTCACCGGTTCCATGAACGCGAACGGCGTGACCCGCCCGGTGCGGCCGACGTTGACGCGGATGTCGAGCAGCTTGGTGGTGACCTCCTCCGGCGGGTATTTGTACGCAATGGCCCAGCGCGGCGCGCGTGAGGTGTTGCCCAACCGGCGGTGCAGCGCCATCTCGTCGACCTTCACGACGAGACCGTCGATTTCGTGTTCGATGTCGTGCCGGTGCGCCCCCCAGTATTCGACCCGCTCGATCACGGCGTCGACGCCCTGGACGCGGCGGGTGTGCGGCGAGACCGGCAGGCCCCATGCGGCCAGCGCGGTGTAGGCCTCGTACTGCGACGACGGCGAGAAACCTTCGATCCGGCCGAGGCCGTGGCAGTACATCCGTAGGTTTCGCTTCGCCGTCACTGAGGGGTCCTTCTGACGCAACGACCCGGCCGCCGTATTGCGCGGATTGGCGTAGGGCGCTTTGCCTTCCGCGACGATCGCGGCGTTGAGCACCTGGAAGTCTTCGAGCCGGAAATAGACCTCGCCGCGAACCTCGAGCAGGCGTGGCACCGGAAACTCTGCCGACTCTGTGAGCCGGTGCGGGATGTCGTCAATGGTCCGCGCGTTAAGGGTGACGTCCTCACCCGTGCGACCGTCTCCGCGGGTTGCCGCGCGCGTCAGCCGGCCGTCCTCGTAGACGAGATTGAGCGCAACGCCGTCGATCTTGACCTCGCACAGATAATGCAACGCAGGATCGGTGCCGGCCTCCACTTCAACCCGGCGGCACCACGCCCGCAGCGACTCTTCGTCGAAGACGTTGTCCAGGCTGAGCATCCGCTCGAGATGATCCACCGCGGTGAAATCGGTGGCGAAGCCGCCGCCGACCAACTGCGTCGGCGAGTCAGGGGTGCGCAAATCCGGGTACTGCTCCTCGAGCGCGATCAGTTGATTCAGCAACTGGTCGAACTCGCCGTCGGAGATGATCGGCGCGTCGCGAACGTAATAGCGGAACTGGTGCTCGCGCACCTCCTCGGCGAGCTGTTGCCAGCGTTCCCGCACGTCAGCGGGGGCAGAAGATACCGCCGCGGGCCGCGCAGAAGATACCGCGGCTGGCTGATCGTCGTGGTTGTCCGTCACGCCAGCGACACTAGTCGAGGGCACCGACAGCCGATGGTTTCACCGGGCACTGAGGTAGCTGGCCAGCGACTGCACGAAGCTGTCCAAACTTGTCAGCCCGGTTCGCACCATTTCGATCACCCGGTGGTCGTCGACGTCGCCAAATTGATGAACCAGCAGATTGCGGAACCGTGCCGCATCCTGCAGCGTCGTCGACAGTTCGAGCGAGATCACCCCCGCCTCGCCCAGAATGCGGAAACTGTCGACAAAGCTCGTCGCCGTCCGCAGCCCCTCACTTGCGATCACGTGGTCTGCCGCGCCGATCGCTGACTCGAAGCACACGATCATCCGATATTTGGCGGCCGGCAGCGCATCCGGATCGGTCAGCAACTCCTCGTCCGAGCGCTTGCCCGCCCGCACCAGATGTTCGCGCTCGATGCGGATCCGTTGCAGCAGTGTCGCGATACGAGCCAGGTCCACCATGTCGTTTCAGATTCCGATGTCGTTTCAGATTCCGACCGCCATGCGCGCCAACAAGTCCCGCGCAATTCGTTCCTCATGAACCTTGTATTCGCGGTACCGGCGGTTGATCAGGCTTTCGTAGCGCGCGCGAGCAGCTCTGTCGACGCAATAGATCGGCACGTGGCATTCGCAGACCCGTCCGGCCAGCGCCAGCGGCGCGCCGTTGAGCACGACCACCTCGATCCCAGCAAGACCAGAGCTCTCGGTCAGCACGCTCGCCATGCGTAACCGCAGTGCGAGCAGGTCTGGCAGCGGTCGGCAGTACACGGCGACGTCGATGTCACTGCGCGCGGTCGCCGTACCCGCGGCGTGCGAGCCGAAAAGATAGGCAAACAACACCGGCGAATCGACGAAGGCACTGCTGGCGGCTGCGCGAAGTCTGTTCACCGATTCGGTCACGATCCGCCTCCTCGACGCCGAGCACTGTCGAGACCCTCGAACCAAGGGTCTCACGGGTCGCCGGTTCCCGGGGAAGCCAATCGGTTTCGATCACATCGCCGAAACCACCGGTCAATCCGTTGCGTGGGTTGTCCCGCGTGGAAGCATCGATTGATCTACAGCTTCTCCGGCTCCTCAACCAGCGCCCGCGCCACGTCGTTGCACAGCGCCAGCGCCTTCCGCGCCCACGACTCCGATGCCCCCGCGAGACCGCAGGCGGGTGACACCGAAACGCGCCCGCCCAGCGCGGATCGCGGAAAACCCAACCGGTCGACGAGCTTGACCGCCGGCGCGGCACAGTCGCGCCAGGTGGGCGCGGGGGTCAGCGGCCGCGTCGGCACGATACCTAGGATCAGGTTCTTGTCGGCGTCGAGCAACTCTCCGATCGGGTCCAGGTCGGCCGAATCGATCAGGTTCAGATCGAAGCTGACCGCGTCCGCACGGCTGCGCCGAAACAGTTCCCACGGCGGCGCGGACGAGCAGTCGTGGACCACCACCGGCACGTCGGCCTGAGCAATCACCGCGTCCAGCAGGACCAGCGCGTCCGGTGCCGGGATCGCCGGTATCCGTTCCCGGGCGGTGACACCCGAGATCGTTCCGGCCAGGACCGACGCGAGCAGCGGCTCGTCGAGTTGCAGCACGACGCTGGCGCCGAGACGACGCCGCACTTCGGTGACGTGCCGAACCAACCCCTCACCGAGCGACTCGGCGAATTCGCGAACCGCGCCGCGGTCGGTCAAGACCTTGTGACCGTTGGCCAATTCCACCTCGGCCGCCAGTGTCCACGGCCCGGCCGCCTGCACCTTGATGTGTCGCTGGGCGTCAACCAAACCCGCTGTCTCCCAGGCCTCCTCGAGAGCGTCGAGGTCACGATTGAGCAGATCTGTGGCCCGCTTGCTCACCGCGCCGCGATGCGCGGCGATCCGGTAGCCGCGCGTGGTGGTGTCGAACGGCAAGTCCACCAGCAAGGCTCCGGTTCGTCCGATCATGTCGGCGCCGATGCCACGCGCCGGGAGTTCCGCGAGGTGCGGCAATTCGACGAGTTCGCCGACGATGACGGCGGCGGCCTCACGTGGATCGGTGCCCGGCCAGGATCCGATGCCCGTGGCGACGCCGGCGGGGAAGCTCACCTGCGGTGGTCCGTGTCGGCGATGGTGCCGCTGCCGAGAACCACGTCGCCGTCGGGATCGGGTAGGTAGAGCACCGCGGCCTGCCCACGCGCGACCCCGGTCAACGGTTCGCGTAACCGGATGACAATGCCGTCATCAACCGCCTCGGCCACCGCCTCGGCAGTGCCGCCGTGCGCGCGCACCTGCACCACGCACTCGACGGGACCGCCCGGTGCGGCACCCGACGTCCAGATTGCCCGATCGGCTTGGATTGCCCAGACCTGCAAGCGATCTGCGGTGCCGACCCGTACGGTCGCCGTTTCGGGGTCGATGTCGGTGACATAGCGCGGCTTGCCGTCGCGGGCCGGGCCGGGCAGTCCCAGACCCTTGCGCTGACCGATCGTAAAGCCGTGTACGCCTTCGTGTTCGGCAAGCACCGTGCCGGTTTCGGCGTCAACCACGGCGCCCGCTCGGACACCGATCCGCGCGCCGAGAAACGCCCTGGTGTCGCCCGACGGGATGAAGCAGATGTCGTGACTGTCGGGCTTGTTCGCGACCGCAAGCCCGCGCGCGGCCGCCTCCGCCCTGATTTGCTCCTTGGGAGTATCGCCCACCGGAAACATGGCGCGGGAAAGTTGTTGGGCGCTCAGCACTCCCAGCACATAGGACTGGTCTTTCTCGGCGTCGACGGCCCGGCGCAGTACGCCGCCCTGCAGGCGTGCGTAGTGGCCGGTGGCAACGGCATCGAAGCCCAGCGCGATCGCCCTGTCGGCGAGCGCGGCAAACTTGATCTTCTCGTTGCAGCGCAGGCATGGATTGGGCGTCTGCCCGTTGGCGTAGGACTCGATGAAGTCGTCGATGACTTCGGCCTTGAACCGGTCGGCAAAATCCCAGACGTAGAAAGGGATTCCGAGCACGTCCGCCGCGCGACGGGCGTCGCCGGCGTCCTCGCGGGAGCAACATCCGCGCGAGCCGGTTCGCAGCGTTCCCGGCGCCTGCGACAGCGCCAGGTGCACGCCCACTACGTCGTGGCCGGCGGCCACTGCGCGCGCCGCCGCGACGGCGGAATCCACCCCACCGCTCATTGCGGCCAAAACCCGCACTAGCCAACACCTCCCCTGCTACTCACACCCGCCAACCCCGCGGCCTTGGCGCGCTCCACGACATGCGGCAGCGCGTCCAGCAAAGCATCGACATCGGCCTCGGTCGAGGTGTGTCCCAACGAAAATCGCAGCGACCCCCGCGCCTGCAGCGCGTCGACACCCATCGCGACGAGCACATGACTCGGCTTGGCCACTCCCGCGGTACAGGCCGACCCGGTGGAACACTCGATACCCGCGGCATCGAGCAGCATCAGCAGCGAATCCCCTTCGCAGCCAGGGAAAGTGAAGTGCGCTATCCCCGGCAGCTGCGGACGGCCGGGCGAGCCGTTCAGGACGGCGTCAGGGGCAATTGCGCGCACGCCCTGAATCAACCTGTCCCGCAGGCTGCGCAGTTGGCTGCCCTGACCATCGAGGTCGCACACGGTTTCGGCAAGGGCCGCAGCCATTCCCGACACGCCTGCGACATCGATGGTGCCCGATCGCACGTCGCGCTCGTGACCGCCGCCGTGCAGAATCGGCACGCACCCGACGCTGCGACCGAGCAGTAGCACGCCCGTGCCTGTCGGACCGCCGAACTTGTGCGCGGCGAAGCTCGCGGCAGCGAGCCCGCTGGCGGCAAAGTCGATAGGCACGTGCGCGCCGGCCTGCACCGCGTCGCTGTGCATCGGTACCCCGAATTCCGCAGCTACGGATGCGAGTTCGGCAATCGGCAAGACGGTCCCGATTTCGTTGTTGGCCCACATGATGGTGACCAGCGCCGCCTCGTCGGCGTGCTCCGCCAGCGCCCCGCGCAGCGTCTCCGGGGCCAGGTAGCCGTCGCTGTCGACCGGAAGCCAGGTCACCAGGGCCTCGTCGTGCCGCTCGAGCCACTCGACCGCGTCGAGCACCGCGTGATGTTCGATCACGCTGGCAAAAATTCGCCGGCGCCGGGGATCGGCGGCGCGGCGGGCCCAGTAGATGCCCTTCACGGCCAGGTTGTCACTCTCCGTGCCGCCCGAGGTGAAGATCACCTCCGAGGGCCGCGCGCCGAGGCACTCGGCTATCGATTCGCGTGATTCCTCGACCCGGCGACGGGCCGCGCGACCGGAGCCATGCAGCGACGACGCATTGCCGACGGTGTCGAACACGTCGAGCATCGCCGCGCGGGCGGCAACCCGCATGGGTGTTGTTGCGGCGTGATCGAGGTAGACAGCTGCCGACGGGCTGGGCGCACCACTACCCGCCTGCCGGTGAGCCCGATCTGGCAAACTTGGCGGCGTCATATCCCGTCAAGGGTACGTCGAGCCATCCGGCTGGCGAAAATGTGCGTCCACGCACTGCCCGCTCACACCGGGCGGCAAGTTCCCGACGATCTCGGCCCGGCTCCTGGGGCGGGGCCAACACCACCTCCGCGGTGATGCCCGAGCTTCGCAGCACCCGCCACAGCGAATCCGCCAACGTCTGGGAGCCGACGAAAGCCGCCGTCGTGGTGGTCGACCCGTCAGCGTCGAGGTAGCGCAGGCCAACCGGCTGCACCGGTACCGGGGCATCGATCGCCGCCTGGAACAGCGCCGGGCGCAGCGAACCGTATGCGCGCCCGCACCAGGTCGTCGCCTCCGGGAAGAACACCACCGTTTCGCCCGCGCGAACTCGGTCGGTGATCGTCGCGATCACCGCCGGGAGGCCGCGCAGGCTGTCGCGATCGATCGGGATGACCTTGCGCTCCGTGAGGCGCCCCAGCACCGGCCAGGTGAGCAGGTCGGCTCGCGCGACGAAACTGGCCGGTCGCAGCGCGGCGAGAACCAGGACATCTGCCCAACTGGTGTGTCCGGCCACGATGATCGGCGCAGTTGCCGGGTTGTCGCCGCGTCCGTCGATCACCCGTAGCCGGATTCCGCAGCAGCGCAGCATCGCGCGGGCGTAGTGGGGGTGAAAACGCTTCGGAGTGGTGACGAGGACCGGCATTACCGCAAACAAGCTGATCAGACCGATCAGTCGCGCCGCGAGCCGAACCATGTGCACCGGCCGATCCGGGTCTGGGCAGCACCGCGGTCCGCAGGGGCTGACCGGCAGCCAGGCGTGGCTCACCCGGCCGGCCGATCCAGGCTCGCCGCCGCCTGTTGCAGGCGCTGCAGGTACCGCTGGTTGACCTCGTGATAGCCCAGCAATGCGACGAAGTCCGCCACCCCGAAGTCCGGATCGTGCGCCGGCTCACCGCAGATCGACGCGCCCAGGCGCAAGTACCCGCGCAGCAGTGGCGAAATGTCAGGTTTGGCTGGCGCCGCAATGTCATCGAGCGCGACGCCGTTCACGCTGACCGGCCGGTAGGGGCGGACGCGCTTGGCCGTGGCGTGGCGGCTCAACAGGTAGTCACGCACGCCACGAACGTTTTGGCCTGGGACGTCGATCTGCGTGGTTTGCATAGGCACCGATACACAGCCCATGACCCAGTGGTAACCGGTCAGCTCGATGTAGCGCAGGATGCCGGCCCACATGAGTGTCAGCACCGAACCATTGCGGTGCGCCGGTCGCACGCATGCCCTACCCATTTCCACAATCCGGTTGGCCTGCGCGTCGAGCGCGGTGATGTCGAACTCGGTGGCTGTGTAATACCCGCCCGCTCTGCCGGCCTGGTCCGGTCCGAGCATGCGGTAGCACCCGACGAATTCGTCGGTGGCGTTGTCGCGGACCAACAAGTGGTCGCAGAACCCGTCGAAGCGGTCGACGTCCCGCCCGCTCGGGTGCGACGGAATCGCGAATCCGGGCTCGGCCGCGAATACGTCGAACCGCAGCCGCTGAGCGGCTTCGCGATGCTCGGCATCGGAAGCAACGACCAGCGAATACCGCTGGGTGTCGAGGAGTCGCTGGACGGGTTGGATGACAGACGTTGTAGTCATGCCACGAGATCTACTGAGCGCGTGCAGCGTTGCGGCATCGGCGACGTGTCGAGGCGGTGCCGCTTCGATGAATTCCGGACGTTTCCCCTGCCGCGCGCGACTTTGCTCGACTGCACTCCCCGGACGGAGTGCAGATCCGCAAAGTTGCGCGCGGCAGCTGGGGTAACGGCGTTATCCACACGGGCAAATCCATCCACAGCTGTGTGCTCGAGCGGTCGTCCACCGGTGGTGATGCCAGAGGATCGGCTCATGAGCGAACCGATCCCAGTCGAACGTCGTCGCGCTCTCGACCGCGGCTACACCGATGCCCAGTTGCGCCGGCTCACCGAACGGGAAGGGTGGTCGCGTCTGCGACTGGGCTGGTATCTGCCACCCGAACTCGACGCGACGTTGGATTCCGTCGAGCGCCATCGCGAACTCGTCCGCGCCACCATGGCGGCGGTATCACCGCATGCGGTCGTGAGCCATCAGTCCGCGACCGTGCTGCACGGCCTGACGCCGTGGGCGGTGCCGCTCGACCGCGTGCACGTCACCCGGGACCGGCCCTCCGGCGGACGCCGAACCCGCGGGCTGCACGTGCACTGCGCGCCGTTCGACACCAATGAGGTGCTCTCGATCGCCGGCGTGCGGACGCTGCCTTTAGCCCGCGCGCTTGCGGACATCGCGCGAACCGAGCCGATCGATGCAGCGGTGGTGCTGGGCGACATGGCGCTACGACAGGGGCTGTGCTCGCGCGATGACGTGCTGGCTGCCTTGTCCTATGCCGAGGGTCGCAAAGGGTATCCGGCTGCCAGGCGAGCCATCGCACTCTTCGATGGGCGCAGCGAAAGCATCGGTGAGTCACGCAGCCGCGTGCTCTTCGAGCGGCTGTGTTTACCGCGGCCCGTGCTGCAAGAGCCCTTCTTCGACCGTCAGGGCAGCTTCATCGGCCGCGCCGACTTCTTCTTCGAGGAGCAGGGCGTGATCGGTGAATTCGATGGAAAGGTCAAGTACGGCAAGCATCTTCGGGAGGGCGAGCACGCCGGTGAGGTGGTGTTCCGGGAGAAGCTGCGCGAGGACCGGCTCCGCGAACAGGGGTGGGAAGTGGTGCGGTGGACGTGGCAAGACCTCGCGCGACCGCTTGCATTGCGCGACCGGATTCTGCACGCGTTCGCCCGCGGGTTGGGTGGGCGGGCCGCATAAACTGCCGGCCGCATAAAGCTGTCGCGCGCGACTTTGCTTCGGTGCACCGCCCATACGGGGTGCAGTTCAGCAAAGTCGCGCGCGACAGTGCGGGGCTGGTCAGCCCTTGTGCTTCTTGACTTCCTCGGTCAACTGCGGAGCGACGTTGAACAGGTCACCGACGATGCCGTAGTCGGCGATCTCGAAGATCGGCGCCTCTTCGTCCTTGTTGACGGCGACGATCGTCTTCGAGGTCTGCATGCCCGCGCGGTGCTGGATGGCGCCGGAAATGCCCAGGGCGATGTAGAGCTGCGGGGAGACCGTCTTACCGGTCTGGCCGACCTGGAACTGACCCGGGTAGTACCCCGAGTCGACGGCGGCACGCGAGGCGCCGACCGCAGCACCGAGCGAGTCGGCGAGTTCCTCGACCACCGAGAACTTGTCGGCGCTGCCCACACCGCGGCCACCGGAGACGACCACCGAGGCCTCGGTGAGCTCCGGACGATCGCCACCGACCACCGGCTCCTTCGAGGTGACCTTGGTAACGCCGTCTTCCTGCGCCGGGATCTCCACCGACACCTGTTCGCCCGCGCCGGCCTGCGGCTGGGCCTCGACGGCACCCGGACGAACCGAGATGACCGGGACGTCACCGTTTGCCTTGGCCTCAACCGTGAACGCGCCACCGAAGATCGAGTGCAGCACGGTGGCGTCCGAGCGGACCTCGATTGCGTCGCAGAGCAGGCCGGAGCCGATGCGCGCGGCCAGGCGGCCGGAAACTTCCTTGCCCTCGGCACTCGCCGCGGTGATCACTGCGGCGGGGCTGGCGGACTCCACGAGCGACGCGAGAACGTCGACCTTGGGGGTCACCAGGAAACCTTCAGCGGCGTCGCCCTCGGCTGCGTAGATCTTCTCGGCGCCGGCTTCCTTCAACTTGTCGGCCAGCGCGTCCGCGGTCCCGGCGGGGCCGAAGACGACTGCCGACGGCTCACCGAGCGCCCGCGCGGCGGTGATGAGTTCGGTGCTGACCTTCTTGAGCGCACCCTCGGCGTGCTCGACGAGCACAAGTACCTCTGCCATTAGTTGCTCTTCTCCTAGGTAATTCTCGATTGGGTGCGGGTCAGATGATCTTCTGCGCCACGAGGTACTGGGCGATCTTCACGCCACCGTCACCCTCGTCGACAACCTTCTCGCCCGCGGTCCGCGGCGGCTTCGGGGTGGCCGAGGTAACCGCCGAGCCGGCGTTTGCCACGCCCACGGTGTCGGCGTCGATACCCAGGTCCGCCAGCGTGAAGGTCTGCACTTCCTTCTTCTTGGCGGCCATGATGCCCTTGAAAGACGGGAAGCGCGGCTCGTTGATCTTCTCGGTGACGCTGACGATGGCCGGCAGGGTGGCCTCGAGGTGGAACACGCCTTCGTCGGTCTCGCGCTCGCCCGTGACCTTGTCACCCTCGACCGTCAGCTTGCGCAGGTGGGTGAGCTGCGGGATCCCGAGGTACTCGGCGATGATCGCCGGCACCGCGCCCATGCGACCGTCGGTGGCCTCGTTGCCCGCGATGATCAACTCGACGCCCTCGATCTGACCGAGCGCACCGGCGATGGTCCACGCGGTCTGCACCGCATCGGAGCCGTGGATGGCCGGGTCGTTGACGTGCACGGCCTTGTCGGCACCCATGGACAGCGCCTTACGAATGGCGTCGGTGGCGCGGTCCGGGCCGACCGACAGCACGGTGACCTCGCCGCCCTGGGCTTCCTTGATCAGCAGGGCTTCTTCAACGGCGCGCTCGTTGATCTCGTCGAGCACGGCGTCGGCGGCCTCGCGGTCAAGCGTGAAATCCCCCTCGGTGAGCTTGCGCTCGGACCAGGTGTCCGGGACTTGCTTGATCAATACGACGATGTTTGGCATGGGTCTACGTCGACCTCCTGTAGTAGCTGCAAAGAAAACCGCATAGCTTCGGAGCGTGAGATTACCCCATGTCAAGTTACTCGCTAGTAACTTAGCCGAATGTGCAGCGTATAAACCCGCGGGTACAGTAAAAACGCCTCCTGCACTACCCTCGTCACGATGAGCGAACCGTCAACCGCGCTACCCACCGACCCGCTGCCGCTGACCGGCGAGCGGACGGTGCCCGGGATCGCGGAGGAGAATTACTGGTTCCGCCGCCACGAAGTGGTATACGCACGGCTGCTCTCCCGCTGCGCCGGCAAGCGAGTCCTCGAGGCCGGCTCCGGAGAAGGCTACGGCGCCAACATGATTGCCGACGTCGCCAGCTCGGTCATCGGAGTCGACTACGACGATTCCGCGGTGGCCCACGTGCGCGCCCGCTACCCCCGCGTCGACATGCGCCACGGCAACCTCGCCGCGCTACCCATCGCCAGCGGCTGTGTTGACGTCGTCGTGAACTTTCAGGTCATCGAGCACCTGTGGGACCAAGGACAGTTCCTGCGCGAGTGTCTGCGGGTACTAGCGCCCGGCGGCGAACTCTTGATCAGCACACCAAACCGGATCACCTTCTCCCCCGGCCGCGACACCCCGCTCAATCCCTTCCACACCCGCGAACTCAACGCCGTCGAATTGACCGAGCTGCTGATCGACGCGGGTTTCGAGGTCACCGACATGATCGGGGTGCACCACGGCGAACGATTGCGCTACCTCGACGCCAAGCACGGCGGCTCCCTCATCGACGCGCAAATTCAGCGCGCGCTCGCCGGTGAGCCCTGGCCCGACGAGCTGACAGCAGACGTCGCCGCGGTCACCATCGACGACTTCGACCTGCATCCCGAGGACATCGACACCAGCCTGGATCTGCTGGCCATTGCGGTGAAACCGCAGTGAGTACCACCCCCGGCAAATTCTGCCTGGTACTGCACTCGCACCTACCCTGGCTCGCCAACCACGGCCGCTGGCCCGTCGGCGAGGAGTGGCTGTACCAGTCCTGGGCCGCGTCCTACCTGCCGGTGCTGCGCGTGCTGCGCACACTCGCCGACGAAGGACGAACCGGGCTGCTCACCCTCGGCGTGACGCCCGTGCTGGCAGCTCAACTCGACGACCCGCACTGCCTCAACGGAATGCACCATTGGCTCGGCAACTGGCAGCTACGCGCGCACGAAGCCGCCATGCAGCGCCGTCACCGCACGCTCGGTCGACGCGAACACCACCTGGCCACGTCGGCGCTTGCCGACTTCGAGACTCATTGGCGCCACGGCGCGTCGCCGATCCTGCGCGAACTCATCGACGCCGGCACCATCGAACTCCTCGGCGGGCCCCTGGCCCACCCGTTCCAGCCGCTGCTCGACCCACGGATGCGGGCTTTTTCGCTCGCCGAGGGCCTCGCCGACGCCGAATTGCGCTGGAGCAGTAGGACTGCCGGCATCTGGGCGCCGGAATGCGGGTTCGCCCCCGGCATGGAACGCGGCTACCAGGCCGCCGGTGTGCGTCATTTCATGGTCGACGGCCCATCCTTGCGCGGCGACACCTCGCTAGGCCGGACCGTGCGCGACTCGGATGTCGTCGCCTTCGGCCGCGACCTGCAAGTCAGCTACCGGGTGTGGTCGCCGAAGTCGGGCTATCCCGGTCACGCCGCCTACCGCGATTTTCATACCTACGACCACGACACCGGACTGAAGGCAGCCCGGGTAACCGGCCGAAACGTCGCCGGACCCGACAAGGCGCCCTACGACCCCGAACTGGCCGCCGCTGCGGTCCGCCGCGATGTCGCCGATTTTGTCGACACCGTGCGCAGGCGCCTGACCAGCGAGTCGGAACGCATCGGCCGCCCAGCGCTGGTCGTCGCGGCCTTCGACACCGAGCTCTACGGCCATTGGTGGCACGAAGGACCGCAATGGCTCGAGCAGGTGCTGCGCGCCTTGCCGGAGGCCGGGGTCACGATCGGCACCCTCGATGACGCGCGCAAAGAAGGCTATGTCGGCACGCCGGTCGACCTGCGGGAATCGTCCTGGGGCTCGGGCAAGGACTGGCGGGTGTGGGCCGGTGAGCAGGTCGCCGATCTGGTGCAGCTCAACGACGAGGTGGTTGCCACCGCACTCGAAACCGTGGACAAGGCCCGCGCCGCCGCTAAGGTGCCCGGCGAGGTGGAACTGCGCGACCGGGTCAACGATCAACTGCTGCGCGAGGCGCTGCTGGCAGTGTCGAGCGACTGGGCGTTCATGGTGAGCAAGGACTCCGCCGCCGGATACGCCCGCGACCGGGCCCACCTGCACGCGCACGCGACACGCGAGATCGCCGAAGCCGTTTCGTCACGACAGGTTGCGCGGGCACAACGGTTGGCGGCAGGGTGGTCGATGGCCGACAATCTTTTTCCCGGCCTCGATGCACGACGTTTGCCCGACAACGACTCGGCGGTGCCTTGATGAGAGCCAAGCCCACGGGCAGCGGCCGACTGAAGATTCTCGTGGTGTCCTGGGAATACCCGCCGGTGGTGGTCGGCGGGCTGGGACGGCACGTGCATCACTTGGCCACCGAACTGGCGGCGGCCGGACACGAAGTGGTGGTGTTGTCCCGACGCCCGTCGGGTACCGATGCGGTGAGTCACCCCACCGTCACTCACATTGCCGACGGCGTCCTCGTGGTCGCTGTTGCCGAGGACCCGCCGCACCTCATCTTCGGCGAGGACATGATGGCCTGGACGTTGGCGATGGGGCATGCCATGGTCCGCGCGGGACTGGCGCTGGCCAAGCCGGGTGTCGGGGAAGGCTGGGAGCCCGACGTCGTGCACGCCCACGACTGGCTCGTCGCCCACCCTGCCATCACCCTGGCCGAGCACTACGACGTCCCGCTGGTGGCGACGATTCACGCCACCGAAGCCGGCCGGCACAGCGGGTGGGTGTCCGGAAAGATCAACCGGCAGGTGCATTCCGTCGAATGGTGGCTGGCCAACGAGGCCGACGCGCTGATCACCTGCTGTGGATCGATGAAGGACGAGGTCACCCGTCTCTTCGGTCCGGAACTCGCACCCGTCACCGTCATCCGCAACGGAATCGACGTGTCCACCTGGCGCTTTCGCGAGCGCGGACCGCGCAACGGGCCGGCGACGCTGCTCTATGTCGGCAGGCTCGAGTACGAGAAAGGCATTCAGGACGCGATCGCGGCACTGCCGCGGATCCGACGCAGCCACCCCGGCACCACGCTGGCCATCGCGGGTGAGGGCACCCAGTACGACTGGCTGCAGAAACTCGTCCGGCAGCACCGCGTTACCCGGTCTGTGCAATTCCTGGGCAAGCTCGGTCACGACGAACTGCTCGGCTGGCTGCACGGCGCCGACGCGATCGTGCTGCCCAGTCGCTACGAACCCTTCGGCATCATCGCGCTTGAGGCCGCGGCCGCGGGCACGCCGTTGATCGCCTCGACCGCCGGCGGGCTCGGCGAGGCCGTCGTCGACGGGGTTACCGGCCTGTCGTTCCAGCCGGGCGACGTCGCGGGTCTGACGTCCGCCGTGCGCGAGCTGCTCGACGATCCGGACGCCGCACAACAGCGGGCCATCGCCGCGCGCGCACGGCTAACTGCGGACTTCGACTGGCACGTCGTGGCCACCGAGACTGTGCAGGTGTATCAGGGCGCCAAGCGTCGGGTGCGGCACCCGCTGGGTCGGCCGGACATCATCGAGCGACCACTGCCCGAACGGGACACCGGCAACTGAGTTCGCGTCTCGACTGCGCACTTCGCGGCCCGTGCCCGGGACGCGAGCCGTCGGAAAGAGACGCGAAACCGCTCAGCGGGCGGTGTTGGATGTAGCCCGCTCAGCGGGCGGTGTTGGATGTGCCCGCTCAGCGGGCGGCTTTTTTGCGCTCGATGTCCTCCAGCGCCGCAATGTATTTCGCCCGCTCCTCCGCGCCGGCCTCCCAAGCCTGCTTGCGGTTCTTCACCACCCGTGCGGGGGCGCCGACCGCGATGCTGTAGTCCGGGATGTCGCCCTTTACCACGGCGTGCGCGCCCAGCACGCAGCCGCGACCGACACGGGTCTCGCGCAGCACGGTGACCTTGGTGGCGATCCAGGTGTCCGGGCCGATCCGCACCGGCGACTTCACGATGCCCTGATCCTTGATCGGCATGTTGATGTCGTCCATCTTGTGGTCGAAATCGCAGATGTAGCACCAGTCGGCAATCAGAGCGGACTCGCCGAATTCGATGTCGAGGTAGGTGTTGACGACGTTGTCCTTGCCGAATACCACCTTGTCGCCGATGCGCAGGGATCCCTCGTGACAGCGCAGGGCGTTGCCGTCGCCGATGTGCACCCAGCGGCCGATCTCCATGCGTGCAAGTTCGGGCGTAGCGTGAATCTCCACGTCGCGGCCCAGAAACACCATGCCGCGCAGCACGATGTGCGGGTTGGCCAGCTTGAAACGGAACAACCGGTAGTAGCGCACCAGATACCACGGGGTGTACGCCTTGTTGGCCAGCACCCATCGCAGTGAAGCCATGGTCAGGAACTTCGCCTGCTCGCTGTCGGAACGCCGCGATCCGCGCCACCGCGAACGCAGCGGCGCATTCCACATGCTCGTCACTGATCGTTCTCCCATCGAATCCCGGCGTCACGGCAGATCCTACTTTCGCGGCCGACCTCCCGGCTCGCCGGTAGGAGAGCGCTCCGGCGGCCGGGATAGTCTCGTCGCAGTGATCATCGAGTCGGGCGGTCACCACCTAGGACGGTCACCAACAAGGAGGAAGGTCACCCTTGCGGCGCTGCACCATCGGTCGAATCACGTCGGCGGCGTTCGTCGCAATCCTCTGTCTGTTGATCGGTGCTTGTGGGGCGCCCGAGCGCCAGGTCGACGAGGTTGTCGCCAGCGGTTGGCCCGCGGCCAACGGCGACGCGCGCAACAGCAACACCAGCACGGAAACGGGGTCGCGATCACTCGCGCTCGCGTGGATGCGTCCGATCGGCGGCACCGTACAGGCCAACGCCACCATCGCCGACAACGGCCAAGTCTTTGTGACATCGAACGTGCAGGCCGGGTGCAACCTGTTTTCGTTCCAAATGGACAACGGCCGCAAGCGTTTCTGTGACCGGCTGACCCCCGGCGTCGCGGCGGCGACGCCGCTCATCGACGGCGATGCCAACGCGTATCTGGGGCAGAACGGCTCGCTGGACTCCTACAACGAAGTCGGCCAACCGCGCTGGCATACGCCGGTACTGGGCACACCGATCTCCGCGCACTTCACCGGCGACGGAAACGTTCTCTACGTCACCCAACTCGGGCAGATCGACGTCGTCAGTCGGCAAACCGGCCACCAGGAAGTGCCGCCCTTCGCGCTGCTGGGCCGACCGGACTTCCTGGCGCAGCCGAACACTCCGCTGCCGCCGAACGATCAGGGCATCACCGACTGCTTCGTGGGCGGCGCCGGTTGTCCGGTAGCGAAGGCTACGGCGATCGACCCGGCCACCGGCAAGTTCTACGTGACGCTGTGGCGCCCCGGCGCAAAGGTGGCGTCGCTGGTTGCGCTGCGCTACGACAAAAGCACGAACCCGCCGCAGATCCGCCAGGACTGGAGCGCCGACAACCTGACCAACGGCCCGGCGACGGCGCCCGCCCTGTCTGCCGACGGCCACACCGTCTACATCACCGACAACACCGGCCTGCTCATCGCCATGGACACCAAAGACGGCCGGACAAAGTGGACGCACAATCTCGGCTACGTGCCGTTGAGCAATTCGTCGGTGTCCAGTGACGGCCTGATCATTCCGGGCGGCGGCCGCGACGGCCACCTGATTGCGCTGCGCGACCGCGGCGACAGCGTCGAAGTCGCTTGGGAGCGTGATGATCTGGTGCAGCGCGGAGTTCCCGTGCAGACGTCGGGAAACACCGGCTACACCGTGGTTCGGGCCGGCGCTAACGACGACGACGGTCTGGCACTGTTGACCTTCGACACCGCGACTGGCAAGACGTTGGACAGCGACGTGCTGCCGGATGCGCGCGGCACCACCATCGGGACCGCGATCGGCCCCAGGGGCGAAGTCGTGGTCACTACGCTGATCGGCGAGCTCTTCACCTTCAAATAAGCCGCGACTGAGCTAAAGATTATGTGCCCGTAACATTGCGGCAGCAGTCCCGTCACCGGTTGATCGGACGCTGAACGGCATGACACCCACGAGACTGCTCGTCGTCGGAAACGGCATGGCGGGTGCCCGTGCCGTGGAGGAGATTCTGGCGCGCGGTGGCGGTGACATGTTCGCGATCACCATGATCGGCGACGAACCCTACGGCAACTACAACCGGATCATGTTGTCGCACGTTCTTTCCGGCGCGTCGGGCCTCGAGGACGACGACCTGCTGATCAATCCGATGAGCTGGTACCGCGAAAACGGGGTGACTCTCTACGCGGGCGATCGTGCGATGCGGCTGGATCGTTTTGCCAAGACAGTCACCTGCGAGAGCGGCCGCGTCGTCGAATACGACCTGCTCGTGGTGGCCACCGGCAGCAACACTTTCTTTCCCAACATGGACGGGCTGCGCGAGTCCGACGGTCGGCTGGGCCGCGGTGTGTTCGGGTTTCGCACTATCGCCGACACCAACGGCATGCTGCAGATGGCCGAATCCTGTGATGATGTCGCCGCAGTGGTGATCGGTGGCGGGCTGCTCGGGCTCGAGGCGGCGTACGGCCTACGGACCCAAGGCTTGTCGGTGGACGTTGTGCACTCGCCCACCCACCTGATGAATCAGCAACTCGACGAGCGCGGTGGACACGTGCTGCGCACCAAGATCGAGCAGCTCGGCATCGGGGTGCACACCGGCACTCGCACCAGCGCGGTACTGCGGGACGCGCGCAGGCGGGTCACCGGTGTGGAGTTCGCCGACGGCCGCACGTTGGCGGCCGACATGATCGTGGTGACCGCCGGGATCCGGCCCAACACCGAATTCGCCAGGGCTGGTGGGCTTGTCGTCGAACGAGGCATCGTCGTCGACGACCAGATGCGCTGCGAGGACGAGAGCGCAATCTACGCGGTAGGTGAATGCGCCCAGCATCGCGGCGAGGTCTACGGTCTCGTGGCGCCGGTGTGGGAACAGGCCGCCATCCTGGCCGACAATCTCACGGGCACGAATCCGCAAGCGCGCTACCGTGGTTCACGCACGGCAACCAAACTCAAGGTCGCCGGCATCGACGTCGCCGCCATGGGCGTCAAAGGCCCCGAGCACCCCGACGACGAGTTCCTGCAGATCTACGAGCCGGGCACCGGCGTCTACAAGAGCATGGTGGTACGCGACAACACTCTCATCGGGGCGATGCTGCTCGGCGACGTCAGCAAGGCGGCGTTGTTGACGCAGCTGTTCGTCGACAAGGTGGCGCTGCCGGAGCAGCGAATCAGCGTGCTCTTCGATGTGTCGGGCGATGGCGCGACGGCCAGTGCCGCGGACCTGCCGGACGAGACCCAGGTATGCAACTGCAACGGGGTGTCCAAGGGTGACATCGTGGCCTGCGTCCGCAACGGAGCCTCGACGGTCGCCGACGTCATGGCCACCACTCGCGCCGGAAAGGGTTGCGGCTCTTGTAAATCGTTGGTCAAGGAGATCGTCGGATGTGCTGGCGGCGGCGCCGTCGACCCGACCGCCGACTGGTATGTGCCGTGTATTCCGATGACCAAGGCCGAGTTGATATCAGCCGTGCGTGAGCGCGGGATACGTTCTGTCTCGGAGCTTTTCGCACAGTTGGCGCCTGCCGGCGAGGACGCGACCGCCAAGATGCCGTTGGCTTCGTTGCTACGCGTGGTGTGGGGTCCGGACTGGGTGCAGGAGCAGGGCGCGCTGTTTATCAACGACCGCGTGCACGCGAACATCCAACGGGACGGCACGTTTTCGGTGGTACCGCAAATGAAGGGCGGGGTGACCACGCCGGATCAGTTGCGCCGCATCGCCGATGTCGCCGACCGGTACGGCGTGCCGCTGGTGAAAGTGACTGGCGGCCAACGCATCGACCTGTTGGGCATCAAGAAGGAAGACCTGCCCAAGGTATGGGGCGACCTCGGCATGCCGTCGGGTTTCGCCTACGGCAAGAGTTTCCGGACCGTGAAAACCTGTGTGGGCAGCGACTTCTGCCGCTACGGCCTCGGCGACTCCACGTCCTTGGGCATCGCGATCGAAGAACGCTTCCAGGGTCTCGAGACTCCCGCGAAACTGAAACTGGCCGTTGCCGGCTGCCCGCGCAACTGTTCGGAAGCGTTGTGCAAGGACTTCGGCGTGGTTTCGGTGGGAGCGGATCGCTGGGAGGTCTACGTTGGCGGTGCCGCCGGTGCGCACGTCCGTAAGGGCGACCTGCTGGCCACGGTCGACGGCACCGCGATGGTGCTGACCCTGGCGAGTCGGTTCATCCAGTACTACCGCGAGAACGCGAAGTGGCTCGAACGCACCTACGATTTCGTGCCCCGCGTCGGGCTCGACAGACTGCGCGAACTGCTCATCGAGGATGCCGACGGGCTGTGTGCCGGCCTGGACGAGCGCATGCAGATCGCCGTCGACGGTTACCGCGACCCGTGGCTCGACCGCACGGCCCCGCGTTCGGCGGCCCAGTTCTCCTCGGCCCTGCCGCTTTTGCCGTTCCCGCAGGTGCCGGTGCGATGACCAGCGTGGACGCCTACATCGACCTCGGGCCGGTCACCGACCTCACGCCGGGCGAAGGCCGCACCTACACGGTGGACGGCCGCCAGGTCGCGGTGTTTCTGCTCGGCGACGGCACGGCGCGCGGGGTCGATGCCGTCTGTCCGCATCGGGGTGGGCCCTTGGCTGACGGGCAGGTAGACAGCTCGGTGGTGATCTGTCCGCTGCACCAGTATTCGTTCGCGCTGAACACCGGTGCTTGTACGACGGCCGGCGTCGCGCCGGTCCGGGTATATCCAACCAGGGTTGTCGACGGACGGATCGAGGTAGCGCTGGCCCCGGCCAGCACCCCCTGTGCGTGAATGTTCACCGCGGGCGGTGAAAAATCACGCACAGGGGTTTTGTGATCCGGGGTTTTGGGCTCCGGGCTCGCAGACGAACACCGTTGCGGCATCGCCGATTCTGGTGACCACGAGCGCATAGGGGCGAGTTCCCCGCAGCTTCAACCGTTTTCGCAGTGCGTCGGGATCCACGTCGACGCCACGCACCAGGATCTCCAGCGTGCCCGCGTCGAGTCGACTCAGCTCTTGGCACAGCGCCTTCTCGGCGAACTTGAGCCGGGCCAGCACGCGAAAACCGCGGACACCCGCCGGGACCGCATTCCCGGTCACATAGGCGATTCGCGGGTCGAGCTGCCACAGCCCGTGCCGAGCGGCGTAGTGGCGCACCAGACTTGCTCGCACGACCGCCCCGTCCGGGTCGATAATCCACTCCCCCGGTTCGCGAATCGGAATGTCGTCCGGATCGGCGTCAGTGAGCGTGGTGGCGCGGCCGGCGGAACTCAGCATGGTCGCACGACGACGCACATTCTCGGACAACCCCGCCGACCACAGGCACGCTTCGCGCACGCCGCCGTCGAGGGAGACGACCTCGATCTCGCCGGACCAGTCCAACGCACCAAAATCAAGGCCCGGTGCGCATTTCACCACGAGGTCGCGCCCGCAGTAGGTGTCCAGCAGGGCCGGCAACGGCGGCTGCAGCCGATTCGGATCGTGGGTCCGTTTGCCGTCGGCCCGGCGGCCAGGGTCTGCGAGCACCACCGTATTCCGGCTGCATGGTGTCAAGGCGTCGGCCCGGGCCAGAGCGGCCCCGGGCACGTTGTAGGCCGCCATGGCCAGGCGCACCGGGTCGAGGTCACTGCCCAGCACGGTTGGGCACACCGGTACCAGCGCGTCGAGTTCCGCACCGACCGAACAGGTGATGTCGTGCACCATCCGCCCGGCCAACCGTCGAGCCCTGTGCCGCGCAACCACAGTCGGGGTCGCCTGCTGCAGGGCGTCGTCGGTGAACAGTCGGCGCTGGCCGTCCGGGAATTTCACGACGGACTTGCGACGCAGCCGCACCGTCTCCACCAGCACGGGCGCCCGGGCGCCGAATTCGCGCCGAACCACCTCGACGTCACGCACGTGCGAGCGCGTACTGAAATCGAGACGCTGCACCGATTCCAGCGCGGCCATCCCCGCCGAACTGGTCAGGTACTCGACGTCGGCAACGTCGAACCGGTAGCTCAGCTCTGCTTCACACCCGTGATGGCGACGTTGTAGAAGAAGCGACGCGGCACGATCCGGTTGAGCAGGTGGTCATCGACCCAGCTCAGCGTCTTCCAGCCGTTGAACGCGAACTTCGCCCAGCCGAAGCCGAGCTTGCCCGGCGGAACGACGGCCTCGAACGTCCGCACCGGCCAGCCCAGCAGCGCGGCCGCGAACTCTTCGGTGTGCGCATGGACCGCAATGGCGCCCGCGGCCTCGGCGATCTTCTCCAGATCCGCCGGATCGAAGGTGTGCAGGTCGACAACCGCCTCCAGAGCCGCCGCGCGCGAGGACTCGTCGAGCTCTTCCTGGGTGCGCCGCCAATCCGCTAGTGCCGGTATGCGAGTGACGTTGGTGGTAATCTTCCAGGTCGCCCAACCCAACCAACGGGCGTACAGGTTGCCGATGGTCGACGGCTCGCCGGCGAACACGAACCGGCCGCCCGGCTTGAGCACCCGCAACACCTCGCGCAACGCCTGCTCTACGTCCGGAATGTGGTGCAGGACGGCGTGCCCGACTACCAGATCGAACGTCTCGTCCTCGTACGGAATGATCTCGGCGTCGGCTACCCGACCGTCCACCGGCAACCCAAGGTGCTCGGCGTTGCGCAGCGCGACCTTCACCATGCCCGGTGACAAGTCGGTGACCGAGCCCGTCGCCGCCACCCCTGCCTGCATCAGGTTCAGCAGAAAGAACCCGGTGCCGCAGCCGAGTTCCAGCGCGCGCCCGTACGGTAGCGGCTGCGGGCCGGCGACCGCGTCGAACCGGTCCCTTGCGTATTCGATGCAGCGCTCGTCGTAGGAGATGTGCCACTTCTCGTCGTAGCTCTCTGCTTCCCAGTCGTGGTAAAGCACCTGCGCGAGCTTGGTGTCATGGCGCGCCGCTTCGACCTCCGCTTGCGTGGCATGCGGGTTGGGCGCCGGATCCAGATCCGGCACGGCGGCGAGGTGGCGGTCGTGCTCCTGCGGGCTGACGGTCATGGTGGGCAAGCCTACTAGCCAGTTCTATGAGAACAAGTTCAGCTGTTTATCTGCCCACGAACGGCGCCCGACCGGGACCATCGGCGAGGAAAGATTGCATCCCGGCGCGCGCATCGTCGGTCGCGAACAACGCCGCACAACTTTCCCGTTCGGCCTCGAAGCCCGCCGCGGCCGTCGCGGAGAGGCCGGTGTCGATCGCGGACTTGGCCGCCGCGAGCGCACGGGCTGGGCCGCCGACAAACTGCGCGGCCCACTCACGCGCGCTGGTGTAGACGTCGTCCGGCGCGACAACCGCGTCGACCAGGCCGATCCGTAACGCCTCGTCCGGCTCGACGAACCGGCCCGTGAATATCAGATCCTTGGCCACGCTCGGTCCGACCAGCTGAGTCAGGCGCTGGGTGCCGCCGCCGCCGGGGATCAGGCCCACCAGTACTTGCGACATCGCAAGCTTGACGTTGTCGCCGATCACCCGACGATCGGCGCACAGCGCAATCTCGAGGCCGCTGCCCAGCGCGTAGGTGCTGATGGCGGCGACCGTGGGCTTAGGGATCTCCGCGACCGCGCCGAGTGCTTTCTGCACGTCGACGGCCATCAATTGCATCTGACTCGCGGTGATGGTCGCCAGTTCGGCGACATCGTCACCGGCCGAGAAAACTTTGGGGCCGCCGTCGATGATCACCGCTGCCACGTCGGGATCCTCGCTGGCTGCTCGTGCGGCCGCCACCAGTTCGCGATGGCATTGCACGGTGATCGCATTCACCGGAGGCCGGTCGATTCGGATAGTGCCGATGCCGTCGGATACCGCCAGGCTCACGAACTCGGGCATGACAGCGAACTCTACTGCCGGTCAGGCCGCGCGTGAGCATCGCAGCGGCGCAGCCGCGAGGAGCGGAGCGCGTGGAGCTGACCGGCCAACCAACACTGCCGGTCAGGCCGCGCGTGAGCATCGCAGCGGCGCAGCCGCGAGGAGCGGAGCGCGTGGAGCTGACCGGCCAATGGGACACTGCGGTCAGGCCGCGCGTGAGCATCGCAGCGGCGCAGCCGCGAGGAGCGGAGCGCGTGGAGCTGACCAGCCAAGTGACCCGGCGGTCAGGCCGCGCGTGAGCATCGCAGCGGCTCCACCGGCGAACGCATACTTTTCGTCGTCGCCAGGTGCCAATTCACGACGAAATCTATGCGCTCGACGCCGAAGAGCGCTAGCGGCTGCTCCAGGGATGCGGCCCCTCGGCGTAGTAGCCGTCCTGGCCGGGGAATGTCACCGTCAGCTGGCCGTCGACGGTGTGCAGGGTCGGTTCGATTGGTTCGATTCGCGGGTCTGCCGCCAGGACCGCGTCGGTGTCGGCGTACTGCGCCAACGTGTTGAGCTGCGTCCACGTGGGCGGCAACAGGATGCTTCTGCCGGCCCGCCACTCGTCGATCGCGGCCTGCGGCGTCGCCCATGCCACTGCGGCCGCCTCGGGAGTCTGCCCGTCGGCGCGTTGACCGGCCGGAACAACGGCGACGAAGAAGCGAGTGTCATAACGACGCGGCTCCCCCACCGGAGTGATCCAGTTCGCCCAGGGCCGCAGCAGATCCGCACGAAGTACGAGCTTTTCGGCTGCGAGAAAATCGGCGAAGCTGAGTTCGCGCTTCTCCAATAACTCACGGGCCGAGCGGTATCCGGACGTGTCGGCGACAACCGTGTCCGGCGACGGACCGGCCAGCAGCACACCGCACTCCTCGAACGTCTCGCGAACGGCGGCGCACACCAGCGCCTTCGCGCGCGGCTCGTCGACGCCGAACCGGTCCGCCCACCAGGAGACCGGTGGTCCCGCCCAGCCGATGGAGGTGTCGGCGTCAGAGGGATCGACACCGCCACCGGGAAAGACCGTCATTCCGCCGGCGAACGCCATGGCGCCGACCCGACGCAGCAGAAACACTTCGATCCCGGCCGCCGCGTCGCGCAGCAGGATTACGGTCGCAGCATCTTTGGGCGTGGGCACGGCGGTGTCGGTCACATCGTGCACGCTACGCCCGGCTAATCCGTGCGGTGCTGTCTGGGCGCGGGCTCGTCCAGCGAACCCACGCCGGTCTCAGCCCGCGGTGTTGGTCTTTGCGCGGGCTGGCCCGGCGAACCCACGCGGTCTCAGCCCGCGGTGTTGGTCTTTGCGCGGGCTGGCCCGGCGAACCCACGCCGGTCTCAGCCCGCTGTGTTGGTCTTTGCGTGGGCTGGACCGGCGAACCCACGCCGGTCTCAGCCCGCGCGGTGCCGGCCGGGCGCGCGGGTCCGCCGCGCAAACCAGCGCCCATCCGCGCGATCGAGCGTGATCGCCTGACTGAACGTCTCGCTGAGGTTGGCACTGGTCAGCACATCGTCGAGCAGCCCTTGGGCCACCACTTGACCTTCCTTGAGCAGCAGGCCATGGGTGAAATTGGGCGGAATCTCCTCGACGTGATGGGTCACCAGAACGGTCGCGGGGGAATCCGGGTCGTCGGCCAAATGGGCCAGCCGTGCGACCAGTTCTTCGCGTCCACCAAGATCCAGACCTGCCGCCGGTTCGTCGAGCAGGAGCAACTCTGGGTCGGTCATCAAGGCGCGCGCGATCAGCACCCGCTTGCGCTCGCCCTCGGACAAAGTTCCATAGGATCTATCCGAAAGATGCTCGGCACCAAGGCTTTCCAGCATATCTACCGCGCGGTCGGTGTCGACACGGTCGTATTGCTCGCGCCAGCGGCCGAGCACCGCGTAGCCCGCCGACACCACCAGGTCGCTCACTTTCTCGTCTGCCGGCACTCGGCTGGCCAGCGCCGCCGACGACAGCCCGATGCGCGGTCGCAGTTCGCTAACGTCGACGCGGCCGAGGGTCTCGCCCAGCAGGTGTGCGGTCCCCGACGTCGGGTGCACCTCGGCGGCGGCGATCCGCAGCAGGCTGGTCTTGCCGGCCCCGTTGGGTCCCAGGACCACCCATTTCTCATCGAGTTCGACTTGCCAACTCACCGGGCCGACGAGCGTCACTCCGGAGCGGCGAATCACCACATCGGTGAAATCGACGAGCAAATCGGGATCGGGTACCGGCACGGACCTATCTTTGCCTAGATTTGAGTGGGATTCATTCCGGATCGCACTTCGTGTCGTCGGCGAAAGCCGTGACCCCGGTCACGACATTTTGTGGACGATAAATCTGCCCTCTATCGTCTGAATGTCGGAATACGATATAACTGGCTAGATCGGAGAAAAGGTGGCAGCCCCGGGCGAGCGACCACGCGACGTGCGACACCTTGCAGACTTCACTGCAACGCCGCGCATGCTCACCATCACCGCGCTGGCGATACCGGTCGGCGCGGTAGGCGCCGGAGCGGCCTGGGTGCTGTTGCGGCTGATCGGCCTCATTACGAACCTGGTCTTCTACCAGCGCGTCGGCACCGAACTGGTCGCGCCGGGAGCCGTTTCGCACCACCCGTTGCTCATCTTGGGCGCGCCCGTGGTGGGCGGCTTGATCGTCGGCGTGATGGCACGCTACGGCTCGGAGAAAATCCGCGGGCACGGTATGCCGGAGGCCATCGAGTCGATCTTGTTGGGCGGCAGCACAGTTCAACCGCGGGTGGCAGCGCTCAAGCCGATCGCGTCGGCGGTGGCCATCGGTACCGGCGGACCGTTCGGTGCCGAAGGTCCGATCATCATGACCGGCGGGGCGCTGGGCTCGCTGCTGGCACAGTTCCTTCGGCTCACCGCCGACGAGCGCAAAACACTGCTGGTCTCGGGCGCCGCGGCAGGCATGGCGGCCACCTTCAACACGCCGTTCGCGGCGATCTTGCTCGCGGTCGAACTGCTGCTATTCGAGTGGCGGCCACGCAGCTACGTGCCCGTGGCGGCCGCCGTCACGGTCGCCACCTTGATCCGCCACCCCATTCTGGGCACCGGCGCGCTGTTCCCGTCCACCGGAGCGCTGCACATCACCGCGGTTACCTGCGGTCTCGCGGTCGCCTCGGGAATTGCTTCCGGCCTGCTCGCCGTGCTGGCGACCACCCTCGTGTACGCGTCGGAGGACGCCTTCCATCGGCTGCCGGTGCACTGGATGTGGTGGCCGGCAATCGGCGGCGTCGTGATCGGCATCGGCGGCCTGTTCGTCCCGCAGGCTCTGGGCGTGGGCTACAACGTGATCGGCGCCGAACTCAACGGCTCGATCGGATTGCACCTCGTCATCGGGATTCTCATCGTCAAGACGCTGATCTGGTCGCTGTCGCTGGGATCGGGCACCTCCGGCGGTGTGCTGGCGCCGATGTTCATGATCGGTGGCGCGCTCGGCGCGTTGGAGTCACACATTTTCCCGACGGTCGGACCGGGCTTCTGGGCGCTCGTCGCGCTGGCCGGCGTACTCGGCGGAGTCATGCGCTCCCCCATAACCGGCGTCATTTTCGCCGCTGAGTTGACCGGGCGATTCGACGCGCTGTTCCCGATGATCATCGGCGCGTCCACCGCCTTCGCCGTGTCCGTGCTGATGCTGCGGCGCTCCGTGCTGACCGAGAAGATCGCGCGACGCGGCTTCCACCTGACCCGCGAATACGACGTCGACCCGCTCGAGATCTTGTTCGTCGACGAAGTGATGGAGACCAACATCGTCACCTTCGAAGCGGACCTCAGCATCGAAGATGCCCTCGCCACGATCTCCGACCACGATCCCGCGAACGTCGCCGGTCGACGACAGATGCTGTACCCGGTCGTCGACGTCGAGGGGCTACTCGCCGGCGTCATCACCCGCACGATCCTGGAAACCGAGTTCCATCAGGGCGGGGGCGCGGCGACGGTCGGAAAGTTCTGTCTCACGCCGCGGGTCGCGCACTCGGATCAGACCCTGCGCATGGTGGCCAACGACATGGCCGCCAACGACATCGATCGCATGCCGGTGGTCGACCGCAACGATGCCCGCCGCGTTGTCGGCTTGATCAGCTCCACCATGCTGCTGGCCGGGCGAGCGCGCGACGTCCAAGAGGAACGCCACTCCGAGCGCAAGCTGCGGATTCGCATCATCCGTCCGGCGTGGCTGGGCGACAGCAGCGCCACCGGCTGAACGACTGCGCGTCCACTGAGCGGGACGGCCCGATGCGCGCACCGGGCCCGGCATGCCATACTAGAACACGTTCCAGTTATGGCTAGCGGAGCTGAGGCGTGCATGAGCGATACCGCAATTCCCGTGATCGACGGCTGGTTCAGCACCGGCGACGCTCCCGCGCTGATCGGTAGTTCCTGCCGCGCGTGCGGCACCGTATGCTTTCCGCGCGAGACCGGCTTCTGCCGCAACCCTGCTTGCGACGCAATGGAATTCGACGACGTCGAACTGTCCAGGCGCGGCACCGTCTGGTCCTATACCGACGCCCGTTATCGCCCGCCGGCCCCCTACATTCCCAGCACCGACCCGTACGTGCCGTTCGCCCTGGCAGCCGTCGAGCTCGCGGAGGGAATCGTCGTCCTCGGACAGGTCGCCGACGGCTACGGCGTGGACGACCTGCACGTAGGCAGCGAGGTGGAACTCGTCATCGAAACCCTCTACACCGACGACCGCGGGGATCGGACCATCTGGCGCTGGAAGCCCGTCACAACCGAAGGAGCCTCGCGATGAGCCACGATGTCGCCGTCGCCGGAGTCGGCATGCACCCGTGGGGCAAGTGGGGTGAGCCGTTTGTGAAGTACGGCGTCGCGGCCGCTCGCAGTGCGCTGGCCGATGCGGGGATCAACTGGACCGACGTGGACCTCGTCGTCGGCGGCGAAACAGTGCGCAACGGATACGGGGGATACGTCGCGGGCGCGACGTTCGCGCAGGCGCTCGGCTGGAACGGCGCCCGGGTGGCGACGTCCTACGCCGCCTGCGCAACGGGAGCCCAGGCACTGGACACTGCGCGGGCGCGGATCCTGGCCGGTCTCAGCGACGTCGCGCTCGTGGTCGGCGCCGACACCACGCCCAAGGGTTTCCTGGCGCCCAACGCCGGTGAGCGCTGGGACGACCCGGACTGGCTGCGTTTCCGGCTGCTCGGCATGACGAACCCGGCGTATTTCGCGCTGTACGCGCGCCGACGCATCGACCTCTATGGCGCGACGCCCGAAGACTTCGCCGCCGTGAAGGTCAAAAACGCCAAGCACGGCCTGAACAACCCGAATGCGCGCTACCGCAAAGAGGTCAGCGTCGCCGACGTGCTGGAGTCGGCCGTGGTGGCGGACCCGCTACACCTGCTCGACATCTGTGCCACCTCCGACGGCGGCGCGGCCGTGCTGCTGACATCGCTCGACTTCGCCCGGCGGCGCGGCCTCACCAATCCGGTTCGGATAAGCGCGATTTCGACTGTCACGCCGACGTTCCCACAGACCGTCATGGACATGCCGAACTTCTCCACCGACTCGACCGCGGCCGTGCCCGCCCCCGAGCGCACGTTCAAGGAGTCGATCGGTCACGCGGCCTACGAGGAGGCCGGCATCGGGCCCGAGGACGTCGACGTCGCCGAGGTGTATGACCTGTCCACCGCGCTCGAGCTGGACTGGATCGAAGATCTCGCGCTGTGCAAGCGCGGCGAGGCCGAGCATTTGCTGCGCGCGGGCGACACCTCCGTGGGCGGCCGTATCCCGGTCAACCCCTCGGGCGGGCTGGCCTGCTTCGGTGAAGCGGTCCCGGCGCAGGCACTAGCCCAGGTCTGTGAGCTGACTTGGCAGCTGCGTGGGCAGGCCACCGGACGTCAAGTCGAGGGCGCGCGGGTCGGGATCACCGCCAACCAGGGGCTGTTCGGGCACGGGTCGTCGGTGATCGTGCAGGTATAGGGCTTAACTGTCGGTTCTGGCCTTGCTCCGCTCCTCGCGCGTTCCGCGCTGCGATGCTCACGCGGCCGTCACCTCCGAGCGATCACTGTCATCGACCCGGGCGCCACCTCGGTGAACCCGGCGTCACGCACGGCCACCGCCCGACCGCGAGCCACCTCGTCGCACGCAAGCGCCCACGTGCGGGAATCGGCCTCCCGCACCGCGACCGCGTAGCCGCGGCGCGACCAGTCGAGCACCGCCGAAAGATCCAGCTGGCCTGCCAGCAGCATGGTCGCATGCCCAACCTGGGCGGCGGCCTTGCCGAGCGTCATGTCCAGCGACGAATTGACCCACAGCAGCGGCAGATCCGGCGGGGGCTCCTCCGGTGCGTCATGCTCGAGATCCGTCCCTCCGATCTGCAAACGCTTGATCCGGGGATCGAGCTCACCGACCGGGCACGGCACGAACGCGCGGGCCTGCGCGCCGTCCACCTCGACAGTCACCCCGTCTGCGTCCTGCACCGCCCGCCACTGCGCCCCGCGCGCACGCCGGGCGACCTTGCGAATCCGGCCGTTCATCCAGGCGTCGAAAGATTCATGCCACGGACCGCCGGTATCCACTCGCGGATCCAGACAGAGCGCAATCGTCGCGGCCGCGGCGGCCTCGAGCAGCGCCGTACGCGCCGGCGGTTCCGTCTTGGGCAGGTGTAGCACTATCGGCATGGCCAGCACCTGTGCCGAGTCATCGGGATCGGGCGTGCCGCCGTATCCGCGGCGCAGGCGGGCGTGGCGGGCAGCCAGCCCGGGATCGACCTGAGTCACCGCAGGCTGGGATCGAGCGGTACCCGCCTTACCAGCCCGTCGAAAGCATCGGCGGCCTCGACCTCGGTCCGGGTGACCCCCAGGATGAACAGCACAGTGTCCAGGAAGGGATAGGACAGCGCGGTGTCGGCAACCTCGCGCAGGGCGGGCTTGGCATTGAACGCGACGCCGAGACCGGCCGCGTTGAGCATGTCGATGTCGTTCGCGCCGTCGCCGACCGCCACCGTTTGCTCCATCGGCACGCCAACCTCGGCCGCGAACTTACGCAGCGCGGTCGCCTTCGCCTTGCGATCGACGATGTCGCCGACCACCCGGCCCGTCAGCTTGCCGTCGACCACCTCAAGGGTGTTTGCCTGCACGAAGTCGAGTTCCAGGTCGTGCGCGAGACCCTCGATCACCTGACGGAAACCGCCCGACACGACCCCGCAATGGAAGCCCAACCGCCGCAACGTTCGGATCGTGGTGCGTGCGCCGCGGGTGAGTTCGATGCTTTCGCCGACCTCCTCGATCACCGACTCGTCGAGACCCGCGAGCGTGGCGACGCGTTGGTGCAATGACTCGGTGAAATCGATTTCGCCGCGCATCGCCGCCTCGGTGACGGCCCGGACTTGATCCTCGACGCCGGCACGGGCGGCCAGCATCTCGATGACCTCGCCCTGAATAAGGGTGGAATCGACATCGAAGACGATCAGCCGCTTGGCGCGACGGGCCAGGCCCGCGCGTTCGACCGCGATGTCCACGCCTTCAGCCACGGCCACGTCCGCCAGCGCCGTACGCAGCATCGCGTCGGCATCGGCGCCGGTATTCGGCGCGGTGACCAGCAATTCGACGCCGGTGACGGGGTAGTCGGCGATGCCCCGGATCGAGTCGATGTTGGTGCCCTGTTGGGCGAGGCGGCGGCTGATCGCGCTGAACGCCCGCGCGGTCACCGGGCTGCCGAGCACCACCACCGCGTGCGTGGACAGCGGTCCCTTGCCCACCGGATCGGCACCGAATTCGACATGCACGTCAACCCCGACGCTAGCCATCGCGTCGGTGAGTTCGCGCTGCATCGACTCCGGGTCGTCCGGACAGGAGACGAGCACACCGAGCGTGAGGCGGCCGCGGATGACCACCTGCTCGATATCGAGCAGGTGCACGCCGTGCCGGGACAGCGTGGCCAGCAGCGCAGAGGTGACTCCAGGTTTGTCTTGACCGGTGACCGTGACGAGCACGTTGGTTTCCGACGCCCCCACTAGTGCAACTCCATTCCGTTGGCGCTTCGGGCGGACACGCCCGCGATTTCATTGTGGCCCATACCCGGACGCCACGATGCGGGCCCTGCCTTATCGGCCGAGCCCGCATCGGGATAGTTTTCGGCACATGGCCGCGCGATCGGCTGATTAGCCGCCAGCGGTGGTCGCGGCCCGCTTCTCCTCGATCACCTCAGTGCCGTGGTTGCTCGAGCCCCAGCCGACGTGGGCCTCGGCCCGCATCCGCTCCACCATGTGCGGGTAATGCAACTCGAACGCCGGGCGCTCCGACCGGATGCGCGGCAACTCGTAGAAGTTGTGCCGCGGCGGCGGGCAGGTGGTGGCCCACTCGAGCGAGTTGCCGTAGCCCCACGGGTCGTCCACCGTGACGACCTCGCCGTAGCGGAAGCTCTTGAAGACGTTCCACACGAACGGCAGCGTCGAAGCGCCGAGCACGAAGGCGCCGATGGTGGACACCGAGTTCAGGGTGGTGAAGCCGTCGGTCGGCAGGTAGTCCGCGTAGCGACGCGGCATGCCTTCGTTACCCAGCCAGTGCTGCACCAAGAACGTGGTGTGGAAGCCGACGAACGTCGCCCAGAAGTGCCACTTGCCGAGGCGTTCGTCCAGCATGCGTCCGGTCATCTTCGGGAACCAGAAGTAGACACCGGCGTAGGTGGCGAACACGATCGTGCCGAACAGCACGTAGTGGAAATGCGCGACCACGAAGTAGGAGTCCGAGACGTGGAAGTCCAGCGGCGGGCTGGCGAGCAGGACACCGGTCAAACCACCGAACAGGAAGGTCACGATGAACCCGACGGAGAACAACATCGGCGTCTCGAAAGTTAACTTGCCCTTCCACATGGTGCCGATCCAGTTGAAGAACTTCACACCCGTCGGAACCGCGATCAGGAACGTCATGAACGAGAAGAACGGCAGCAGCACGGCTCCGGTTGCATACATGTGGTGCGCCCACACCGCCACCGACAGCGCCGCGATGCCCAGCGTCGCGTACACCAGCGTGGTGTAACCGAAGACCGGCTTACGGCTGAACACCGGGAAGATCTCGGTGACGACGCCGAAGAACGGCAACGCCACGATGTACACCTCGGGATGGCCGAAGAACCAGAACAGATGCTGCCACAGCATCGCTCCGCCGGTCGCCGGGTCGTAGATGTGACCGCCGAGGTGGCGGTCCACCGCGAGGCCCATCAGCGCCGCGGTCAGCAGCGGGAACGCGAGCAGCACCAGCAGGCTGGTGACGAAGATGTTCCAGGTGAAGATCGGCATCCGGAACATCGTCATACCCGGACAGCGCAGCACGATCACGGTGGTGGCCATGTTGACCGCAGCCAGGATCGTGCCCAGGCCGCTTACCGCAAGGCCGAGAATCCACAGGTCCGCGCCCACGCCCGGTGAGTGGACCGCGTCACTGAGCGGGGTGTAGGCGGTCCAACCGAAGTCAGCCGCACCGCCCGGCGTGATGAAGCCGGCCGTGGCCAGGGTGGCACCGAACAGGTACAGCCAGTAGCTGAAGGCGTTCAACCGTGGGAACGCGACGTCGGGAGCGCCGATCTGTAGCGGCAGCACCACGTTGGCAAAACCGAACACGATCGGCGTCGCGTAGAAGAGCAGCATGATCGTGCCGTGCATGGTGAACAGCTGGTTGAACTGCTCGTTCGACAGGAACTGCAGGCCCGGCACGGCCAGTTCCGCGCGCATCAGCAGGGCCATCAGGCCGCCGATCAAGAAGAACGACACCGAGGTGACCAGGTACATGATGCCGAGCACCTTGGGGTCGGTGGTCGTGATCATCTTGTACAGGTATGAACCCTTAGGACCAACCCGCTGCGGATAGGGCCGCGCCGGCTCTAGCTGAGGGACTGGCTTGGGCGCTACGGCAGTCACTGATCCTCCTACTGTGCCTGTGGGGTCGCTCCGCAGGCTCCGCTCCTGTTGCCACGGGACCTAGCGCTCTTGGAATCGTAGACCGTGCCGCAGTGCCCGGCGGAACGGGTCCTACCCTGTGTCGTATTTCCGCTGTAGTACCTGTCGCAGTGGTAGCTAGATACTCTCATCATCGACGCACAGCGCGGGTCGAAATCTCGCACGCAGGTCGTTCCTCGGGGCCAACCATGGCTAGTAGTAACCTCGCCGTCATGCCGTTTCCCGCTCGTCGCCCCGCTGGTCTGCGCCGTGTGGGCGCCCTGGTCGCCCTCGCGGTCACACTGACAGCGGCGGCCGGATGCGGCAGCACCGGACTCACCGACGCCGACCCGTCCATCGTGCGCACCACGACCATGGTCGCCGGTGCCGGTGTGGTAGGCCTCGAGCGCGACACGCGCACCGCTTGTCCAGCTCCCGCGCCGATGGACCCCGGCGCTTCGACCCGAAACGTTGCGCACGCCGGCGGCGCTACGACGGTCACCGGGGATCCGATGCGCATCGTGGTGCTCGGCACTCAGGCGCTCGACACGACCTGCGCACTCGGCCTCTGGGAGCGCGTCGTCGGCGCGACTTTGCCGCCGGGCGCGTCGGCTCAACCGAGCTATCTCGGCACCGGGATCGGGCTCATTCCCTCGGTCGGATCGCCGTCCGCGCCCGATCTGGACCGCATCGCCCAGCTCAAGCCGGACCTGATCCTCGGCACGTCGGTTCCCGATGCGGCGGTCGCCGCGAAGCTGTCGGCGATTGCGCCGACCGTTTTCGACAGCGTGGACGGCGGCTGGCAGCGACAGTTTCAAGTCGCCGCCCTAGCGCTGGGTCGGCCGGAGGCCGCGAAGAAGGCGTTGGCGGACTACCACCGCGACGCCACCCAGACCGGGACCGACCTCAACGCCTCGCAAACCCAGGCTTCGGTGGTCCGCTTCGGTGGGGATTCGATGCAGGTGCAGGGCTCCGACAGCTTCGCCGGGCAAGTTCTGTCCGACGCGGGCGTGCGTCGGCCGGCTTATCAGCGCGGCAAGTCCTACCCCATCACGTCGTCGGACCTCTCGAACGCCGACGGCGACCTTATCTATGTGCTGTTCGACGGCGATGCGGGCAAGTCGCACGCCGAGCAGGTAATGAACGGCGACGCATGGCGCGAACTCGGCGCCGCGGTGGACCGTCGCGTGTTCAACGTCGATGACACGATTTGGCACGGCGACGGGCTCACCGCCGCTCGCGCCATGCTGGCCGACCTGCGTGCCACGCTGAACGGGTTCGTCACCGGCTGAGGCTCTGCTCTCTTTTGCCGAGATGATGGCTACGGAGACGTTGTTCGAGTGGCCCTGTCCCTAGCCATCATCTCGTCGACCGGTTAGAGGATCAGAAGTCCCAGTCCTCGTCTTCGGTGTTGACCGCCTTGCCGATGACGTAGCTCGAACCCGACCCGGAGAAGAAGTCGTGGTTCTCGTCGGCATTGGGTGACAGCGCCGAGAGGATCGCCGGGTTCACGTCCGTCTCGTCGCGCGGGAACAGACCCTCGTAGCCGAGATTCATCAGCGCCTTGTTGGCGTTGTAGCGCAGGAACTTCTTGACGTCCTCGGTGAGGCCCACCTCGTCATAGAGGTCCTGGGTGTACTCCACCTCGTTGTCGTAGAGCTCGAAGAGCAACTCGAAGGTGTAGTTCTTCAGCTCGTCCTTTTCGGCCTCGGTGAGCAGTTCGAGGCCGCGCTGGTACTTGTAGCCGATGTAGTAGCCGTGTACCGCCTCGTCGCGGATGATCAGCCGGATCAGGTCGGCGGTGTTGGTGAGCTTGGCGCGCGAGGACCAGTACATCGGCAGGTAGAAGCCGGAGTAGAAGAGGAAGCTCTCGAGCAGCGTCGAGGCCACCTTCTTCTTCAGCGGGTCCTCGCCCTTGTAGTACTCGAGCACGATCTCGGCCTTGCGCTGCAGGTTCGGGTTGTCCTCGGACCAGCGGAAGGCGTCGTCGATCTCGCGGGTGGAGCACAGCGTCGAGAAGATGGAGCTGTAGCTCTTGGCGTGCACCGACTCCATGAACGCGATGTTGGTGTACACGGCCTCCTCGTGCGGGGTCAGCGCGTCCGGGATGAGGCTCACCGCACCGACCGTGCCCTGGATCGTGTCCAGCAGCGTCAGGCCGGTGAAAACCCGCATGGTGAGCTGCTTTTCGGAGTCGCGCAGCGTGTTCCACGACGGGATGTCGTTGGACACCGGCACCTTCTCGGGCAGCCAGAAGTTGCCGACGAGCCGGTCCCAGACCTCGGCGTCCTTTTCGTCGGGCACCCGGTTCCAGTTGATCGCGGAAACGCGATCGATCAGTTTCACCATGTGTTCGTTCCTCGTCTGAAGTCCCGCGCCGTCACAGCATGCACGAAACGCAACCCTCCACCTCAGTGCCTTCCAACGCCAACTGCCGCAACCGGATGTAGTACAGCGTCTTGATCCCCTTGCGCCAGGCGTAGATCTGCGCTTTGTTCAGGTCGCGGGTGGTCGCCGTGTCCTTGAAGAACAGCGTCAGCGACAGTCCCTGGTCCACGTGCTGAGTGGCCGCGGCGTAGGTGTCGATGATCTTCTCGTACCCGATCTCATACGCATCGGAGTAGTACTCCAGATTGTCGTTGGTGAGATATGGCGCCGGGTAGTAGACGCGGCCGATCTTGCCTTCCTTGCGGATCTCGATCTTCGACGCCACCGGGTGGATCGAGCTGGTGGAGTGGTTGATGTAGCTGATCGACCCGGTGGGCGGCACGGCCTGCAGGTTCTGGTTGTAGATGCCGTGCTCGGCTACCGCGGCCTTCAACTCACGCCAGTCGTCCTGAGTCGGGATGTGCACGCCGGCGTCGGCAAACAGCTGCCGCACCCGCTCGGTCGCCGGTTCCCACGCCTGCTCGGTGTACTTGTCGAAGAACTCGCCAGTGGCGTACTTCGACTCGGGGAAGCCCTTGAAGTACGAACCACGTTCCTTGGCAAGCAGATTCGACGCACGCAGCGCGTGGTACAGCACCGTGTAGAAGTAGATGTTGGTGAAGTCGATGCCCTCTTCGGACCCGTAGTGGATCCGTTCCCGCGCCAGGTAGCCGTGCAGGTTCATCTGCCCGAGACCGATCGCATGGGAATCGTTGTTGCCCTGCTCGATCGAGGGCACCGAGTAGATGTGCGTCTGATCCGAGACCGCGGTCAGCGCCCGAATCGACACCTCGATGGTCCGGGCGAAGTCCGGCGAGTCCATCGTCTTGGCAATGTTGAGAGAGCCGAGGTTGCAGGAAATGTCCTTGCCCACTTTCCGGTAGGACAGGTCCTCGTTGAAGTAGGACGGCGTGGACACCTGCAAGATCTCCGAGCACAGGTTCGAGTGGGTGATCTTGCCCTTGATGGGGTTGGCCCGGTTCACCGTGTCTTCGAACATGATGTACGGGTAGCCCGATTCGAACTGCAGTTCCGCGATGGTCTGGAAGAACTCGCGCGCCTTGATCTTCGACTTGCGAATCCGCTTGTCGTCGACCATCTCGTAGTACTTCTCGGTGACGTTGATGTCGGCGAACGGCACGCCGTAGATGCGCTCGACGTCGTACGGCGAGAACAAATACATGTCCTCGTTCTTCTTCGCCAGCTCGAAGGTGATGTCCGGGATCACCACGCCCAGCGACAGCGTCTTGATGCGGATCTTCTCGTCGGCGTTCTCGCGCTTGGTGTCGAGGAAGCGGTAGATGTCCGGGTGGTGCGCGTGCAGGTAGACCGCGCCCGCGCCCTGTCGGGCACCGAGCTGGTTGGCGTAGGAGAAAGAGTCCTCGAGCAGCTTCATGATCGGAATGACACCGGAGGACTGGTTCTCGATCTTCTTGATCGGCGCGCCGTGCTCACGAATGTTGCTGAGCAGCAACGCAACTCCCCCACCTCGCTTGGACAGCTGCAGCGCCGAGTTGATGGACCGGCCGATCGACTCCATGTTGTCTTCGATGCGCAAGAGGAAGCAACTAACCGGCTCGCCGCGCTGCTTCTTGCCCGAGTTGAGGAACGTCGGAGTGGCCGGCTGGAACCGGCCCTCGATGATCTCCTCGACCAACTGCATGGCCAGCGTCTCGTCACCGGCGGCCAGCGTCAGCGCCACCATGCACACCCGATCCTCGAACCGCTCGAGGTAGCGCTTGCCGTCGAAGGTCTTCAGTGTGTAGGAGGTGTAGTACTTGAACGCACCGAGGAAGGTGGGAAACCGGAACTTCTTCGAGTACGCGAAGTCAAGCAGGCCCTTGACGAAGTTGCGGGTGTACTGGTCGAGAACCTCACGCTCATAATAGTTTTCGCGGATCAGGTAGTCGAGCTTCTCGTCCACGTTGTGGAAGAAGACGGTGTTCTGATTGACATGCTGCAGGAAGTACTGGTGGGCGGCTTCCCTGTCCTTGTCGAACTGGATCTTGCCGTCCGGCCCGTACAGGTTCAGCATCGCGTTGAGGGCGTGGTAATCCAAGCCCTCGGTGTCCGACTCCATCCGGGGGGCCGAGCGCTCTACGCGCCCAGCCGGTGCGAGCGTGGTTGACGTTGCCACTGAGTTCCTTCCCAGAACGATCCCAGGCCTTCTCTGACGCGCGCAACGTCGTCGGCCGTTCCCATCAACTCGAAGCGGTACAGGTACGGCACCTGACACTTTCGAGAAATCACATCTCCTGCGGCACAGTATGTTTCACCGAAGTTGGTGTTGCCGGCCGCGATGACGCCGCGTATCAGCGAGCGGTTGTGCGCATTGTTGAGGAACCGGACGACGGGCTTGGGCACCAGCCCCCGCTCCCGGCCGACGATGTGCGCTCCCCCGCCATAGGTCGGGGTGATCAACACGTAAGGCTCGTCTACCCGGAACTCGCCGCCGGAGTCGTGCAACGGAATACGCACGGCGGGCAGTGCGAGCCGGTCGACGAATCGGCGGGTGTTCTCCGAAACGCTGGAGAAATAGACCACCAATCCCATGCCGTCAGCCATGTCGACACCGTTCCGCGAAATTTCGGCGTGCTGCGGCCTCAGGCGGCCACTACTGTCAGCGACTTGATGCGGTCGGGACGGAACCCGGACCAGTGCGTGTCACCGGCCACCACGACCGGAGCCTGCAGGTAACCCAGCGCCATCACGTAGTCGCGCGCTTCGGGGTCCTGAGAGATGTCAACGACGGTGTATTCGATACCGGCCTTGTCGAGCGCGCGGTAGGTGGCATTGCACTGAACGCAAGCCGGCTTGGTGTAGACGGTGACGGTCATAGAAACTTCCCCTTTTCCATGGCCCCGGGGTAGTTACTGCATCGCTCCCGGAACTGGCTGACAGTTGTCGTTAATGGTTTGCTGCTCGGTGCGGAAGTGACACGAATCACGCCGGATCTTCGGGGTTGCTTTCGGCATCGGAGCGAAATTTTGCGGCTCGAGATGCCCTGAATTAGTCCTTCATGGGTTGTGCTTCTTCCGTGCCCCAGACACTACACCTAGTGGCCGACAGATTTAGCAAACACGAGATGTTGCGACTCACATTCATGAAATTCCCTGGTCGTAAGACTTCGGCCGGGAAAAATTACGAAGCCGCCTCGGCGTGTCGCACATCACACCGAGGCGGCTGGCGTGTCGAGGCCGCGTAGAGCTCAGCGCACAGGCAGCAACTCTCGCCGCGACGCCGCGACCAAGCCGTTGATGACCGCACGCAGCTCGTCGGCGAATTCAGCATGCTCGCGCGGATGCTCGGCACCGAACTTCTCGATCGTCTTGCCCACGGTCAGGCCAAGATCATCATGCACTACGCCGCGCGCGACGCCGACCGCCTTCGCGGTGTCGGCCTGCGCCCAGGCGGCGCCGTTGGGGCTCGGCGACGCACTGATGACCGCAACGTGGCGCCCTGCGAGCGCGCCCGCGCCGAAAGGCCGCGACAGCCAGTCGATCGCGTTCTTCAACACCGCCGGGATGGTGCCGTTGTATTCGGGAGTGACCAACAGCACCGCATCGGCCGCGGCAACCGCCTCGCGCAGCGCAGCTGCGGCGGGGTCGAGGCCATCGGCAACGTCGATGTCTTCGTTGTAGAAGGGCACCTCGCCGAGGCCGTCGTACACAACGACGTCCACGCCGGCCGGCGCCGCCGCCGCTGCCGCCTCGGCGATGCGACGCGACATCGCGTCCGCACGAAGACTGCCGTACAGGACCACAATGCGACTGTCACTCATGAACTTCTCCTCGCTTCGAAACTCTCCGCCAGCACGCGGACACACTGCCAGTACAAACGGACCGCGGTCCGAGTTCATTCCCGGTCGGTCGCCGCTGCGTACGATGGCTACTGTGTCCTCGCCCGAATTGCCCGTCCTCAACGGTTTTCCCGCGTTGACCGTGGAGAGCTCCGAGCGCGGTGATGCGGCGCGCAACCGGCGGTTGTTGCTGGAGGCCGCGGCCGAACTGGTCGCCGAACGCGGAGTGTGCGCGGTGACCATGGACGCGGTGGCCAACCGGGCCGGCGTCGGCAAAGGCACCGTCTTTCGCCGGTTCGGCAGCCGCGCCGGCCTGATGAACGCCCTGCTCGACCACTCCGAGCGCGAGTTGCAGCAAGCCTTCATGTTCGGTCCCCCACCGCTGGGCCCGGGCGCCGAACCCGTCGAGCGACTGGTGGCCTTCGGCCGCGCGCGACTCGCCCGCACCGAGGTAGAGGGCGAGGTCCGCATCGCGGCCGAGGATGCCGGCGGGCAACGCTACGAGTTGCCGCCCTATTTGTTGTCGCTGTCACACGTGATGATGCTGCTGCGCTCAGCCGGCGTGGCAGGCGACGTGCGTCTGCTCGCCGATGCACTGCTCGCGCCGCTGGATGCCGAACTAGTTATGCACCAACTCCGCGGTTTAGGGATGCCGATCGAGCAGATCGCCGACAATTGGGAACTGATCGCGCGCCGGGTTTTGGCGGGCGGGTGCGACAGCTAGACCATCGACGCGGAGTGAGAAGGTGACGAGCGGCAGCTTCGATGTGGTGGCCATCGGGCGCTGCGGTGTCGATGTCTACCCTCTGCAGACCGGCGTCGGCCTCGATGAGGTGCAGACCTTCGGCAAGTTCCTCGGCGGCAGCGCGGCCAATGTCGCCGTCGCCGCGGCACGCCTGGGTTGCCGCAGCGCGTTAATCTCCGGCGTGGGCGCCGATCCTTTCGGCGGCTTCGTACGCACCAGCCTGCGCGAGCTTGGGGTGGACGACCGGTACGTCGTGGTCGACGACCATCACCCGACGCCGGTCACTTTCTGCGAGATCTTTCCGCCGGACTACTTCCCGCTCTATTTCTATCGCGGCCCGGCACCACCCGATCTGCAGCTGCGCGCCGACGACATTCCCGCCGATGCCGTGGCCGGCGCGGGGGTGTTCTGGTCGACGGTCACCGGCTTGTGCGCGCAGCCGAGCCGCTCTGCGCACTTCGCCGCCTGGGACCACCGTCGTCGCCGCAGCCACACCGTGCTCGACTTGGACTACCGGCCGATGTTCTGGCCGTCGGTGCAGTCCGCGCGCGAGCAAGTCCGGCAGGCGTTGGCCCTGGTGACGGTCGCGGTGGGCAACCTCGCCGAGTGTCAGATGGCGGTCGGCACCGCGCAGCCGGACGACGCGGCCGAGCGTCTGCTGGACCTCGGTGTCGAGTTGGCGGTGGTCAAGCAGGGCCCGCTCGGCGTGCTGGCCAAGACCAGGACGGAAACCGTCCGGGTGCCCGCCCTCGACGTCGCGGTGGTCAATGGCCTCGGCGCCGGCGACGGATTCGGCGGCGCGCTCTGCCATGGACTGCTACACGGTTGGTCGCTGGAGAAGACCGTGCAGTTCGCCAACGCCGCGGGCGCGATCGTCGCGTCCCGGCTCGAATGCTCGACGGCCATGCCGACAGTCACCGAGGTCACCGATCTGCTCGCCGGCGGTGCCGATGTCTGATCGCCGCTACCACCTGCCCGCGGGTTCCCTTGCGACGCCGCGCTTTTCCTGCGTGGTGACGCCAAAGCGCGCCGGATGGAGCGAAACCAGCCTCTGGATCATCGAACTGGCGCCAGGCGAGGCCGTGCCACTGGAAAGCGCCGAGGACGAGATCGTCGTGCTGCCCCTGCGCGGTTCGGCCGAAGTATCTTGCGGCGCAGAATGCTCCGTGCTGTCCGGGCGCCCCTCGGTGTTTGCCGGCCCCACCGACTTCGCCTATGTGGGCCGCGAGAGCGCGTTCACCGTGACATCGGCGGCTGGTGGGCGGTTCGCATTCTGCGGGGCGCGGGCCCGAAAGACACTGCCGTTCCGTTACGTTCCGGCCTCGGCCGTGGCGGTCGAGTTGCGTGGAGCCGGGCAGTGCAGTCGGCAAGTCCACAACTTCGCCACTGCCGACACGTTCGACGCGGACTCGATCATCGCGTGCGAAGTCATCACGCCGGCCGGCAACTGGTCGTCGTATCCCAGCCACAAGCACGACGAACACACCGAGCACGAGTCGCGGCTCGAGGAGATCTACTACTTCGAATTCTCCGACTCTGACAACGGTTTCGGCTACCACCGGGTATATGGAACCAGCCAGCGCCCCATCGATGTGCTTGCCGAGGTGCGCGCCGGTGATGTGGTGCTGGTGCCGCACGGCTATCACGGGCCGTCTATCGCGACGCCCGGATACGACATGTACTACCTCAACGTCATGGCCGGCCCCGATCCCGAACGGGCCTGGCGGATCACCGACGATCCCGCGCATGGCTGGATTCGCGGCACGTGGGCAGGCCAGCCGGTGGATGCCCGACTGCCGATCGGTAGGCCGCAATGAGCACGATTCGACTTACGGTCGCACAGGCCACAATTCGTTTTCTGGCCAATCAGTACAGCGAGCGCGACGGCCAGCGCCAGCGCCTCGTGGTCGGCTGCTTCGGCATCTTCGGGCACGGCAATCTGGCCGGCCTCGGAACGGCGCTGCTCGAGTCCGAACTCGACGACCCCCGGCGGCTGCCGTATGTGTTGGGCCGCAACGAACAGGCGCTTGTGCATGCGGCGGCGGCCTACGCGCGTGCCCGTAACCGCCTGCAGACGTGGGCAGTGACGTCGAGCATCGGACCGGGAGCGACGAACATGGTCACGGGCGCCGCGCTCGCGACCATCAACCGCCTGCCGGTGCTACTGCTGCCCGGTGACGTCTTCGCCACCCGCAGCGCGCCGCCGGTGCTGCAAGAGCTGGAATGCTTTGGCGCAGGCGATATCAGCGTCAACGACGCGCTGCGGCCGGTGTCGAAATACTTCGATCGAGTGTGGCGTCCGGACCAATTGCCCGCCGCGCTACTGTCCGCCATGCGGGTGCTCACCGATCCGGTCGAGACGGGTGCCGTCACCATCGCGTTGCCGCAGGACGTCCAGGCCGAGGCGTTCGATTGGCCGGATGATCTTTTCGCGGAGCGGGTTTGGCGCGTGCCGCGGTCGGCGCCGGAGGGCGCCGACATCGCTGAGGCCGCCGCCGCGATCCGTGCGGCCCGTCGTCCGCTCATCGTCGCCGGCGGTGGGGTGCTGTATTCGGAGGCGTCGCACGCGCTCACCGAGTTCGCCGCCGCCACCGGCATTCCCGTCGCCGTGACCCAGAGCGGCAAGAGCGCGATCCCCTCGCGTCAGCCCGAATGTGCTGGTGCCATCGGCGTTACCGGCACGGCGGCCGCCAACGCGCTGGCCCGTGACGCCGACGTGGTCATCGGAGTCGGCACGCGCTACACCGATTTCACCACCGCATCGCACAGCGCATTCGGCTGTGCGCAGGTGCGCTTCGTCAATATCAACGTGGCCCGCTTCGACGCGGTCAAGCTCGGCGGAATCGACGTGGTCGCCGACGCACGTGCCGCAATCGACGCTCTCACAAAAGAACTGGGCGGCTATCGGGTAGAGGACGCGTATCACCGCACAGTCGCCGAACGGGTGGCGGACTGGGACCACGCCGTCGCCGAAGCCACCGCCGTCGACGGGTGCGAGCCGCCAACCCAGGCCGCGGTCATCGGCATGGTGAACGCGGCCGCCGGGGAAGACGACGTCGTGGTGTGCGCCGCCGGGTCCATGCCCGGTGACCTGCACAAGCTCTGGCGGGTGACCAAGCCGGGGACGTATCACGTGGAGTACGGCTACTCGTGCATGGGCTACGAGGTGGCCGGCGGCCTCGGCGTCGGACTGGCGCGCCCCGGCGGGGACGTGTTCGTACTGGTCGGTGACGGTTCGTGGCTGATGATGTCGAGCGAATTGGTCACTGCCATCCAGGAGGGCGTCAAGCTGATAGTCGTGCTCGTCGACAACGGCGGCTTTGCCTCGATCGGCGGACTATCCGAATCCGTAGGCGCCCAACGGTTCGGTACCGCATACCGATTCCGCTCGCCATCGGGCCGCCTGGACGGCCCGCCGCTGCCGGTCGACCTCGCCGCCAACGCCGCCAGCCTCGGCGCGCACACCATCAGCGCGACAAGCTGTGCCGAGTTCGCTGATGCGCTCCGGGAGGCGAAGGCATCTGAACATACGACGGTCATCCACGTGCGCACCGACCCGCACACCGTCGCACCGGCGAGCGAGTCATGGTGGGATGTACCGGTTTCGGCAGTACCAGGGGTCGCAGACACCGCCCGCGCCCGCACCGAGTACGACTCGCACAAACGCGCGCAACGAGACTACCTGCGGCCGACTCGCGACTCGCTGAGGGAGGACAGCTAATGAGCGTGATTCATATTGGCACAGCACCCGATTCGTGGGGTGTGTGGTACAGCGACGACCCGCGCCAACCACCGTATCGGCGGTTCCTCGACGAGGCCGCCAGCGCCGGATACGGCTGGATCGAGCTCGGCCCCTACGGCTATCTGCCGACCGATCCCGCACAGCTGCGCGACGAACTCCGCGCGCGCGAGTTGCGGCTGGCCGCGGGAACGGTTTTCGAGCAACTGCACGGCGAAGGCTCCTGGGCGCAGGTGTGGGAGCGGGCGCGTAGGGTCGCCGAGCTCACCGCCGCCGTCGGCGGCCGCCACATCGTCGTGATACCGCAATTGTGGCGCGACGACCGCACCGGCGCCGAGGTCGAGCCGCGGATGCTCGACAGCGCCGCGTGGGATCGGAAGATCCAGGGCATCAACAGGCTTGGCCGCGAGCTTTACGAACACTACGGCGTCCGGATGCAGTACCACCCGCACGCGGACAGCCACGTCGCCAGCCCCGAGCAGGTCGAGAGGTTTTTGGCCGAAACCGATCCGGACTACGTGAGCCTGTGCCTCGACACCGGCCACATCGCTTACTGCGGCGGCGACAACGCGGCACTCATCCGCAATCACCCCGAGCGCATCGGCTACCTGCACCTGAAGCAGGTCGATGCGGAAATCGCCGCCAAGGTCAGCGCAGAGGACCTTTCTTTCGGCGCCGCAGTGGCTTTGGGCGCGATGGTCGAGCCACCGCTCGGCGTTCCCGAGTGGCCGCCGCTGCTCGACGCCATCGCCGGCCTGGACCGAGACATTTTCGCCATCGTGGAGCAAGACATGTTTCCATGCCCGGCCGACGCACCCGCCCCGATCGCCCGGCGCACCCGCAACTACCTCGCCGGCTGCGCCGGTCCGGCGGTTCGGTTCCGATGAGCACCCTGCGCGTCGGCGTGATCGGCGCCGGCGTCATGGGCACCGATCACGCGCTGCGCATCACCAGCGGCACAACGGGAGCCAAGGTGCGGGTGGTCAGCGATGTGTGCGAGGACCGGGCGCGTGCGGTTGCGTCGACGGTTGGGGCGCGGGTCGTCATCGATCCCTTCGACGCGATCACCGATCCCGACGTTGACGCTGTCCTCATCGCCTCGCCTGCACATGCGCACGAAAAGCAGCTGCTGGCCTGTCTGGCCGCAGGTAAGCCTGTGCTGTGCGAGAAGCCGCTCACCACCGACGCACACACCGCGCTGGGGGTCGTCGAGGCGGAGGCCGCGACGGGTCGCAGACTGATCCAACTCGGTTTCATGCGCCGGTTCGACAGCGAGTACATGCAGATGCGCGAGCGAATCGGCAGCGGCAGGCTCGGCACCCCGCTGCTGATCCATTGCACCCATCGAAATGCCTCGGTGCCAAGCTATTACGACAATGCATCGGTGGTCAACGATTCACTCGTGCACGAGATCGACGCCGCCCGGTTTCTGCTTGGCAGTGAAATCGCCGCGGTGACCATGGTTTCCGGTCGATCCTCGCCGAAGGCGCCTGAGGGCCTGCGGGACCCGCAGCTGGCGCTGCTGGAGACCACCGACGGCGTGCTCGTCGACGTCGAGCTGTTTGTCACCACGGGGACCGGATACGAGGTGCGCGCCGAGGTGGTCGGTAGTGACGGCAGCGCGGTGCTCGGCCTACGCGACGGCGTGACCGGTGACTTCCGCCAACGCTTTTCGCACGCCTATGCCCGGGAACTGCAGTGCTGGATCGATGCTGTGCGCGGCGCGCCGGTCGACGTAGCAACCGGTTTCGTGGCCGCCGGATCCTGGGACGGGTACGCCGCGGCCGCGGTGTGCGCGGCGGCACGGCATTCGCTCGTCACCGGCGGACGCGTCACCGTGGAGATGGCGAGCCGTTAGGCCAACCGACGAGTCCGCACCGCCGCCTCGTGCAGCGCCCGGCCGTAGCCGGCGCCGTATCCCGCGGCGTGCACGGCCAGCGGATGCAGTTGGTGCACCGGCACTCTCGCTCGCCAGCCGTCGCGCAACCGATGCTGGTCGGTGTAGCCCGCGATGATCTCGTCGAGATAGGCACAGCCGAACAGGTCGAGCATGGCCAGATCCGTCTCCCGGTGACCGCCGTGCGCCGCCGGGTCGATCAGCACCGCGCCATTGGTCGTCCACATGACGTTGCCGTTCCACAGGTCGCCGTGAATGCGCGAAGGCGGCTCACCGTCATCGAACGTGCCGGCCGCGACGAGATCGCAGGCGCGTTCGATATCACCCAATTGCTCGCCGGTCACGCTGCTGGCGTCGACGGCGATGCGCAGGTAAGGCAACACCCGCTCGGTCACGTAGAACTCGCCCCACCGCGCGTGCTCGGTACTGCTCATCGGGCGCTTACCGATGAAGATCTGGCCGGTGAAGTCGTCCGGGGCACAACCGAAGCCGCGACCATCAACCCCGGCATCGTGCATGCGGGCCAGCGCACCGCCGAGCGCGCGGGCCGCCGCGGCACGCGGTGCAGCGCTGTCGACCCGTTCCAAAACGATGTGCGAGCTGTCCACCTCGAGCACCCGCACTACCGGCGCTCCGGCATCGGCCAGCCACCGTAAACCCGCGGCCTCCGCGGGAAAGAAGTCCGGGTGAACGCCGGCGCGTTGTTTGCGGAAGGTCCGCTCCTGCATCAGGCCGGTGCCGACAGTCGCTGTAATGCGTACTCGGCCACGGCAATCAATGCCGACTTTGCCGAATCCCGCTCGCGCGCATCAATGGCCATCATCGGGACATCCGCGGGAATGGCCAGCGCCTGCCGGATCTCCTCCAGCGGATACCGCGGAGCATCATCGAACACGTTGAGCGCCACCAAAAACGGCAGGTTCTTGGCCTCGAAGTAGTCGACCGCCGCGAAGCTGGAGTCGAGTCGGCGGGTGTCGATCAGCACGATCGCACCGATCGCGCCGCGAATCAGGTCGTCCCACATGAACCAGAACCGCGATTGCCCGGGGGTGCCGAACAAATACAGCACGAGGTCGTCGGCAAGGGTGAGCCGGCCGAAGTCCATGGCGACCGTCGTGGTGTCCTTGTCCGGCGTGGCCGCCAAACTGTCCACGGCGGCACTGACTTCCGTCACCATCGCCTCGGTGCGCAGCGGCACGATCTCCGACACCGCGCCGACCAGCGTGGTCTTGCCGACGCCGAAGCCGCCCGCGATGACGATTTTCGCCGACGTCGCGGCCCGGTCTTGGTTAGATACTCCGAAGCCCACTCAGCACCCTTTCGATCAGCTGCCGCCGCTCGTCGTCGGTGGCGTCGTCGCGCAAGGTGGCCAGCACCTGCACATATCCGGCCTCAACCAGATCCGCGACCAGCACCCTGGCGACGCCCAGGGGCACCCCGACCCGCGCCGCGATTTCAGCAACCGAGGGCGACTGCGCACACAGCGCCACGATCGCCGCCTCGACATCATCGAGTTCCCGATGCCTGTTCACCGGCTCGGGAAGCGCCCTGATGAGCGCCTCCACCGCAAGCTCCACGGCCGGCTTAGTGCGGCCGGATGTGAGCGAGTAGGGCCGAACCAGGCTCGGCCCCTGCGGCTCCGGCGAGCGGTCAGTCATGGTGACGCCCGCCTGTCAGTACGCCGTCGAAGAGCGCGGCGAGGCCTGTACCGCCGCCCCGACCCGGTCGACGAGCAGCGCCATCTCGTAACCCACCTGACCGATATCGCACTCCGAGGAGGTCAGCACCGCCAGATGCGAGCCGTCGCCCACACTCATCAGCAACAGATAACCGCGCTGCATCTCGATCACCGACTGCAGCACGCCGCCGCCGTCGAACAGGTTCGAGACGCCGGTCGACAGGCTGGCCATCCCGGCGGTCACGGCAGACAACTGCTCGGCGCGGTCCAGGGGCAAATGCTCGCTCGCGGCCATGAGCAATCCGTCGGCGGAGACCAGCGCCGCATGCGCGACGCCGGACACTTCGCGAGTGAAGTTGGTCACCAGCCAGTCCAGTGGTCGCCCGGGTGCACCGGCGCTGGCGCTCATCGGGTCGTTCATCGCTCTCCTTCGGTACTCCGCCGCCGCGCCTGGTCGGCCCGGCCGGTTCGCACCCCCCGCTGATGGCGGCCCAGGCTGGACCGGACCGCATCAGGATCGCGGCGCCCCTGCCTCCCCGCCGCTGAACTCGACACCGAGCCCGGCACCAACCGGCTGCCCGGCTGCCGCTTCGGCAACCCCGCTGCCGTACGGCCTTGCACCGTCGCTTCGGTGGCCATGCGGGCCGCCGTCCACCCGGCGTCGGCACGGCTGTTCCACACGTCGGCGACATTGAAGTCGACCTTGTCGGAGTCGGCGAGCCACGCGGACACCATTTCGCCGAAGATCGGCGTGTCCTCGATCGGCTGCGGCGCCTCCTCGAGCCGGGAAGTGAAGAACGACGCCGTTTTCGCGGGGTCGCCGCGGTGCCGCGTCGGTGCCGCGGGCTCGGTGGCGGTGGCGGCAACAGGTATCGCAGTCGGTTCCGGGGCCGGCGCGGCCGGCTGGCGTTGCGGCAGCCCTGCCCCTGGTTGACCCTGCGGCAGCCCTGCCCCGGGTTGGCGCTGCGGCAATCCGCTGGCCGGTTGCCGCTGCGGCAATTCTGGGCTGGGTTCGCCCTGCGGCGGCGGACTGACGGGTTCGCGCTGGGGTAATCCCGGCCCAGGTTGGCGCTGCGGCAATGCGCTGCCCGGTTGGCGCTGCGGTAGGCCGGTGTGGACCGCGTCGACGCCATTCGGCGCGGCAGCGGCGACCGGGGCCAGCGGCGGCCTTGGAGCGACTGGCTCGCGCGGCTCGGCCGACGCCTGCGGCACCGGTGCTGGTGCGGGCGACGGCGCGGCAACCGTCAGTTGCGGGGGCAGGTGAATACTGGCGACGATCCCAGCGTTGCGCGCGGTTTCCAGCGTCGGCCGCAGCCGCACGCTGATCCCGTGGCGGTGCGCGAGCTGGCCCACAACATAGAGGCCCATGCGGCGCGCAGTCTCCGCACTCACCGTCGAGCCTTCGCGCAGTTGCGTATTGATCGCGTCGAGCTGCGCCGGCGGGATGCCGATGCCGGTGTCGGCGATCTCGATGATCCAGCCGCCGTCGATCGCGCGGCCGTAGTGGAAGCCGACCTCGCTGTCCGGCGGCGACGCGCGCAGGGCGTTGTCGAGCAGTTCGGCGATGATGTGCACAACGTCGGCCACCGCGCTGCCGGCGATCAGGCCGTCGGGAACAGCCCCGATGCGCACCCGCTGGTACTCCTCGACCTCCGAGATCGCACCACGCACCACGTCACCGAGCTGTACGGCCGCGTTGCGCTGCTGCCGGGTCTTGGTGCCCGCCAAGATGAGCAGGTTGTCGTTGTTGCGGCGCATCCGGGCGGCAAGGTGGTCGAGCCGGAACAGGCTGTCGAGCCGAGTCGGGTCCTTCTCCTCCTGCTCGAGTGACTCGATGAGGTTGAGCTGGTGATCCACCAGCGACTTGTTGCGGCGCGACAGCGTCTCGAACATGTCGTTGACCTGCAACCGGAGCTGGGCCTGCTCGCCGGCGAGGCGCAGCGCCTGGCCGTGCATGTCGTCCACGGCGCGGGCCACCTGACCGATCTCTTCGGTCGTGCGCACCGGAACGGGCGACACCTGAATGTTCTCGAGCCGCTCGCCGGCCTTGATCCGATCGATCTCTTCGGGCAGTTCGGCGTGCGAGACGCGCAGCGCGCTTTCGCGCAGCCGGCGCAGCGGCGACAGCAAGGAGCGCGAGACCAGGACCGCGAGCACCGTCGCGATGATCAGTGCCGCCAGCACGATGGCGATGTCGCGGATAGCGACGTTCCGAGCGTCGGCCACACGCTGGTCGATCACCGAACTGATGTCGGCTGCCGCCTGGCGGGTCATGTCGGTGTAGGCGGCCTGGCTGGCCAGCAGCGAGGCACGCAGCTTGTCCACCGGCAACGGCTGGTTGTGGCCGCGCGCGTCGAGCAGGGTGGTGATCCGGTCGTTGGTGAGTTTCTGCAGATCGGCGATCTTGGCGGTCAGGTCCGGATTGCTGCGGCGCAAGTTGTCGAGCATCGCGAGTTCGCCGCCGGCCTGCGTGAGCACGTCGGTGCCCGGGTCCTTGGGGTTGAGCAGCATCTGCACCCCGGCCAGCGTCTCGTCGCGCAGCGCCCGGTAGGCCCCCTGCACCTCGAGCAGCCGGTTGGCGGCCTTGTCGATGGCGCTGTCGGACATGGGCCCGACGATCAGGTCGATCGTCTTGGCAGTCTCGTCGGCGAGGCGGTGCAGGACGGCCGCAGTCTCGGGCAGGCCGCGTCCCGGCTGCTTACCGGTGGACCGGACCAACTCGGCCGTGTCGATCATCTGGCTGATCGCGCCCTTGGCGTCGGGGTACAGCCCCGATCGGTTCAGGTCGGCGCGGGCGGCTTGCAGTTGCTTGTCGAACTCGGCCAGGTCGGCGTCGGTCACCGTGTTGGACAGCTGGCCGCCGGAGACGATTCCGGTGATGCCATTGAGCTCGGCGACCGTGGAGATGACGTCCGCGTACTTCGCGGCGTCGTGCAATTTGGTGGCCTGCTGAATTTCACTCGCCACCTGCATGGCACCGAGTACGATGGCAGCAATCAGCGGAACCGCCACCACGGCAACCACTTTCCAGCGCAATCCCCATTGCTGGATGTTCCATGGGCGCGCGGAAGGGGCGACGGGTTCACTCACGTTCGGGTGACTCTCAATCTCGGGTAGCGCATCTGGCGCACGTGCCGGGTTGGCACGGCCTTGAGCATGTCGAAAAGTTTACCGAGAGGGGCTGCCGCCAGCGCAAATGCCTGTGGTGGAGGTAGCCACGACCTTGCTCTCGTGGCTATCGTGGCGCAGGTGACCAGAGCACAGATCATTTCCGAACTCGGCGTCGCCGCAACGATCGATCCGGCCGCCGAGATCCGCCGGCGCACCGACTTCCTCAAGCAGTACTTGGTCACCTCCGGAGCCAAAGGTTTCGTCCTGGGCATCAGCGGCGGCCAGGACAGCACGCTGGCCGGGCGGCTGTGCCAGTTGGCCGCCGAGGAATTGCGTGCCGAGGGGCATGATGCGACGTTCCTGGCGGCGCGGTTGCCGTACGGCACCCAGGCCGATGAGGCGGATGCGCAGATCGCGCTGAAGTTCATCCAGCCCGACCGGACGGTCGAGGTCAACGTCAAGCCGAGCGCCGACGCCGCGGCGGCCGAGAGCGCAGCCGCGATCGCCGACCTGCTCGACGGCGAGACGTCGCTGCGGGACTTCGTTCGCGGCAACATCAAGGCCCGCGAGCGCATGGTGCTGCAGTATGCGATCGCCGGCCAGCTCGGATTGCTGGTCGTCGGGACCGATCATGCCGCGGAGGCCGTCACCGGCTTCTTCACCAAGTACGGCGACGGCGCGGTCGACGTCACCCCACTGGGCGGACTGACCAAACGTCAGGGTGCCGCACTGCTGCGTGAGCTCGGAGCACCCGAGTCCGTGTGGGTCAAAGTGCCCACGGCAGACCTCGAGGACGACCGTCCTGCGCTACCGGATGAAGAGGCGCTCGGCCTGCGCTATGCGGAGATCGACGACTATCTCGAGGGCAAAGACGTCACCCCGGAGGTGGCCGAACGCATCGAGTCGATCTTCAACACCACCCGGCACAAGCGCGCCACCCCGGTCGCGCCGTTCGATGACTGGTGGCGCAGCTGAGCGGCTACACCGGCTGACGGGTGCTGCGGTGCAGCCGCACGTTGCCGTTGCCGGTGCGGGCGCGGATGTCGATGACCGCCTTGCCGGTCGGCGGTGTGTCCTCAACGGGAAGTTCGCTGTGCACCCGGCCGTTGCCGGTGAGCACGTCGAGCCGCGCGGTTTGACCGGCCGGTAGGCCTATGCTCATTCCGCCGGAGCCACTCACGAAATCGATGTCGCCCTCCGCGCACTCGATGCTGGCCGTGCCCGACCCGGTCCGCATGTTGACCGGTCCACGGGCCACCCCGATGTCGAGGCTGCCGCTCCCGCAACGCACTTCGACGCCGCCACGAATCTGATCGATGCGGGCGCGACCCGACCCGGTCTTGACGCTGACATCGCCGGTGACCTCGGTGCCCCGCGCCTGGCCGCTGCCGGAACGGAAACGCAGGTCGCCGTCGACGGTTTCGAAGATCAAATCCGCAGCGCCGGTGACGATGTCGGCGGTTCCGACGGTGCCGGTCAGCGTAATCTGCGACCCGCGAGTGGAGATGCGCACCGGCGTGCCGGTGGGAACGGTGACCTCCACGTCCAGGGCGTCGCGGCGCCCGCCGATCAGCGCGGCAATGTCGGCAAGCCCGAACCGCGGTTGCTGCTCCTCGACGGTCAGGGTGGTGCCCCTCATGTCCACCGTGACCATGGCCTCCGCCGCCGAATCGGGGTGGCGTGACGACAGCGTCACGGTGGCTTCGGTCACGTCGTCGCGGGCGTGCACGGTGAGCGCACCGTAGCCGAGGCGGCAGGCGAGGCTGATGGGGCCAGAGACGGGAAGCGTATAGGTGGTCATAGTTTTCTCTCCCAATGGTCGTGGTCGGCTTATCCGGTGACCCAGCCGGTGACGCGGCCGTGGGTCTGCTTGCCGTAAGACGTTGTGCGCAGCGATAATCCGGCGCGGGCCGTGCGCACGAGCCAGGTGTTCACCGACACCGACTCGCGGTTGGCGGCGCGCTCGATTTCGGCCTTGAGGGCATCGGAGAGCCGCAACGAGATTCGGGCGTTCGCGTCGCCGTCGTCGGATTGCGGTTCGGGCGCGGGGCTGGCCGCCACGTGGATGCGCAGTTCGTCGCCGTCGAGTTGCGTGGAGATGGCCGGTGCACCGTGTGCGTCGGCGTCGATGAGCGCGGCGGTCATCTCATGGGCGGCGTCGGTGACGGCAGACAGGATCGCGAGCCGGACCGCAGACTCTGCCGCGCCGGCCAATGCCGCCGCTGTCTGTTTGGTGCGCTCGTCACCGAGCGCGGCGGCCGCCTCGAGTTGGCGGTGTACCTGTTCGACGTAGGGTTCGAGAAGCATGATGTCATGATGACATCACTTTGGCGGCACTGCAATGTCGACCGCGAAAATCAGCCGCCTGCGAATGGCGGGAGGACGTCGACCCGGTCGCCGAGCAGCTGTCCGCGGTCCCGGGTCAGCTCGTCGCCGACCAGGAACGCGGCGACCCCGAGGATGCGCGTCATGGCTGCGCCGTACTTGTCGGCAAGCACGTCATGCAGGTCGGCCACGGTCGCAGCAGCGGTCAGGTGCAGATCTTCCTTCGCGCGTCCGGCCGCCTCGGCGGCGGCGGCGAAATAGCGAACCTCAACAGTGCGGGTATCAGCCACCGATAGCTCCCATGCTCCGCTCGGGCGGCGCGAAATCGGCCGCATCGATGCCGTGCCCGGCCCACTTGTTCCACATGGCGGCGCGCCACAACTGCGCGAGTTCGGCGTCGTCGGCGCCGTTGCGCATCGGCGTACGCAGGTCGAACTCCCGGTCACTGAACAAGCACGAACGGATCATTCCGTCAGCCGTGAGCCTCGTCCGGTCGCAATCGCCGCAGAAGGACCGGGTGACCGAGGCGATGATCCCGACGCGCTGCGGCCCGCCGTCGACCAGCCACTGCTCCGCCGGGGCCGCGGGATCCGACCGGCCGACCTCGGTGAGCGTGAAGCGTGCAGACAGCACCTCGAGCAGCTGCGCAGCGGTGACCATATTGGTACGAGCCCATTCGTGGTCGGCGTCGAGTGGCATTTCCTCGATGAACCGCAGCTCATGGCCGTGCTCGAGGCACCAGCCGAGCAGATCGGCCGCGCCCGCCAGTGTCTGCGGCATCAGCACCGCGTTGATCTTGACAGGCGTGAGCCCGGCGCCGTGGGCGGCCCGGATGCCGGCTAGGACCGACGGCAGCCGGTCACGCCGGGTGAGCTGAGCAAACTCCGCGCGGTCGACTGAGTCCAGCGAAATATTGACCCGGCTCAGCCCCGCCTCGGCGAGTCCGGGCGCCCGGTGCTGTAGACCGACGGCATTGGTGGTCATCGACAGCGGCACGTCCGGCGCCTTCTCCCGGCAGCCGGAAATGATCTGCTCGAGGTCGCGGCGCAGTAGCGGTTCCCCGCCGGTGAAGCGCACCTCATGGATGCCGAGTAGATGCACCGCTATCCCGACCACCCGCGCGATTTCCTCCGCGGTGAGCAATTCCTCGGCCGGAATAGCCGGCAACCCTTCGGCCGGCATGCAATAGGTGCAGCGCAGCGAGCACTTCTCGGTGATGGAGATGCGCAGATCACGCGCCACCCTGCCGAAGCGGTCGACGAGTTCGGGCACCTCCGGGCGGCCCGCCGCCGTCGGGCGGGCACCACGGACAGCGGGGATGCCCACGTCAACCAGCGTCATTGGTCCAGTATGCCGCGGCCAGCGGCGACCGGGCGCGGGGAGCCGTTAGCCTGAACCCATGACGCGGCGGACCGTGGACGAGCAGATCAGCAAAGTCACGGCGCTCCTGCAGCCGATCGGTGCGCAGCCCGCCGAGCGGGTACCGCTGCGAGAGGCCCTCGGGCGACTGCTCGCCACGGACGTTGTCGCCCCGATCGATCTGCCACTGTTCCGCAACTCGCAGATGGACGGTTTCGCGGTTCATGCGGTCGATCTCGGCGCGATTCCGGCGACGTTACCGATCGTGGGGACCATCGCGGCCGGAGACACCGGCGCCACACCATTGCCGCCGCGGTCCGCGGTGCGGATCATGACCGGCGCACCGCTGCCCGACGGCGCCGACTGCGTCGTCCCAGTGGAGGACACCGCCGTCGACGGCGAAAAGGTGACCATTCACCGCAGACGCACGGCGGGCGAGTTCGTGCGTGAACCGGGCAGCGACGTCGCCGCCGGCGCCAACCTTGTCGACGCGAACACACTGCTGCGGGTCCGACACCTCGCCGCGCTGGCAGCCGTCGGTATCCAGACCGTGGACGTCCGCCGCCGTCTCCGCGTCGCCGTTATCACCACCGGAAACGAGCTGATCCCGGCCGGAGAACCGTTGCGGCCCGGGCAGATCTACGACTCCAACGGGCTCGCTCTCGCCGCGAGCGTCGCCGCCAACGGCGCCGAGGTGGTGTCGGTCGGCCACAGCAGCGATGACCCCGCGGAGTTTCTCGTTGTCTTGACCGCGGCGGCCGCCGCGGCGGATCTGGTGCTCACCTCGGGTGGGGTGTCGATGGGTGATTTCGAAGTGGTCAAGGAAACCTTGCAACCGCGCGGCGGCGACTTCGCGCATGTGGCGATGCAACCTGGTGGACCACAGGGGATTTCGAATTTCGACGGCGTTCCGGTGCTGAGCCTTCCCGGGAATCCGGTGAGCACCCTGGTGTCGTTCGAGATCTTTCTGCGCCCGTTCCTGCGCGCCGCCGCGGGCCTGGCTGCGCGCAAAACGTGCGAACTGCCTACCCAGCGCCGGATCACCTCGATCCCCGGCCGTCGCCAGTTTCTGCGCGGGCGCACCACCGATCTTGGGGTCGAGCAGGTTTCGGGTCCGGGATCGCATTTGGTGGCGGCCATGGTCACCGCCGACGTGCTCATCGACATCGGCGAAGACACCGTCGAGATTCCCGCCGGCGAGTGTGTGCGAGTGTTGCAGTTATGAGCACGTTCTCCCACCTCGATGCCGAAGGCCGGGCACGGATGGTCGATGTCAGCGCCAAGATCGACAGCAGCCGAACGGCCGTCGCGGCGGGCGAGTTCGTCACGACACCCGAGGTGGTGACGCTCGTGCGCGCCGATGGTCTGCCCAAGGCGGACGTGCTGGCCACGGCCCGGATCGCGGGCATCGCAGGGGCCAAGAAGACCTCCGAGTTGATCCCGCTGTGTCACCAACTGGCGTTGTCGTCGGTATCGGTGCGTTTCGACTTCACCGACACGGCGATCACCATCGAGGCGACGGCAAAGACCAAGGGCCCCACCGGGGTCGAGATGGAGGCCCTCACCGCCGTGGCGGTGGCCGGTCTCACGTTGCATGACATGGTGAAGGCCGTCGACCCGGCGGCCACCCTCACCAACGTGCGGTTGTTGACCAAAGACGGCGGTAAGCACGGCCACTGGCAGCGTGAAACCGCCGTCCCGGCAACGGCTCCCGCCAAGCGCTCCGCCACCGTGCTGGTGGCCTCGACGGCCGCGGCCGCGGGCAGTCGCACCGACACGACCGGTCCGCAGATCGCAGACTGGCTGCGCGAGCGCGGTTTTGCGGTCCGCGGTCCGTTGGTGCACGCCGACGCCGACATCGCTGCCGGACTCGCCGACGCCCTCTCGGATTCCCCCGCCCTGGTACTGACTACCGGCGGCACCGGCGCGTCGCCGACCGATGCCACGCCGGAGGCGACCCGCGCCGTGATCGACCGGGAACTGCCCGGGATTGCCGAAGCGATTCGGCAGCGCGGCGCTGCGGCGTTTCCGCTGGCGTCGCTGAGTCGCGGCATCGCGGGCCTTGTGGGTCGCACTGTCGTCGTCAACCTGCCCGGCTCACCGGGTGGCGTCCGCGATGGACTGGCGGTGCTGGAACCGATGCTGGATCACCTGTTGGATCAGGTCGCCGGAGGTGGTCGTCATGACTGAGTTGGTCGCACGGATCTCCGCCGAACCGCTCGACCCCGCAGTCGTGGACGCAGCGGTGGCCGGCCCACGCCACGGCGCCGTGGTCGTGTTCACCGGAGTAGTGCGTGATCACGATGGCGGCCAAGCTGTTTCGATGCTGGAGTATCAGTGCCACCCCGACGCGGAGCGATTCTTGTCGCAGATCTGCGCCGAAATCGCGGGCGCCAACGACCTTCCCGTTGCCGCGATTCACCGGGTCGGCGAACTGAAGGTCGGTGACCTGGCGCTCATCGCGGCCGTGGCGGCCCCGCACCGCGGCGAGGCGTTCCGGGTCTGCGCCGAGCTGGTGGAGCGGATCAAACACGAGGTGCCGATCTGGAAGCGTCAGCACTTCGCCGACGGGGTGTCCGAATGGGTGGGCCTGTAATCACCGGGTGAGCGCGTCGACGCGGAGCATGGCGTGCGGGTCGGGCGGCTGATCCTCGTCGTGCTCTGTCGCCCGGAGTCGGGCGAGTACGTCCGCGCTGTCCAGGCCGATGCCGATGAACACGAGTTGGGTGCGCGCCTGCTCGCCGCGGCGCCACCGGGTCGCGGTGAAGCTGACATGTCTTCCGACCGTGTGCACGACGTGTTTGCGATGGATGTCGGCGGCGAATCCGACGATGCCTTTCGCCCGGAAGAGTCCGGCGGGCGGGTGCTCCAGGAAAGCCATCAGCTTGCGCGGATCGAGCGGGACGTCGGTGCTGAACTCCACAGACTGGTAGCGGTCATGCAGGTGCTCGTGCGTCTCGCATCCGGTTTCGCGCATCAATTCGTCGAGTGAGAGTTGCGCTCCGGCCTGCGAAGTGCGCTTCCCGGATACGTCGAACAGCATGGCTGGGTCGACCCGCCCGTGCGCGGTGGGAAGCACGGGCACGGGTCCGGCCAGCGCACGCACGCGCGCGATGAGGTCGCTGAGTTCGTCCGACCCGACGCGATCCGCCTTGTTGATCACCACGAGGTCCGCCAGCCGTGCGTGTCGTGCAAGCTCCGGATGCGTGTCACAGGTGTCGTCGAACTCGACCGCGTCGACCACATAGACCAAGCCGCCGTAGCGAATTCGCTCGCTGCGGGCGCCGAGCACCATGCGGATCAGCGCGCGCGGCTCGGCGAGACCGCTCGCCTCGATGACGATGCTGTCCAGCGCCGGGCGCACGGCGGCCAGCCTGTGCAGTACCCGGTCGAGGTCATCGGTGTCCACGACACAGCACACGCAGCCGTTGCCCAGTGACACCATCGCATCGACCTGGCCGGCCACCAGCATCGCGTCGATGTTGACTTTGCCGAAGTCGTTGACCACCACGCCTATTCGCGCGCCGGACGGATGCCGTAACACATGGTTGAGTAGGGTCGTTTTGCCCGCGCCGAGAAATCCGGCGACAAGGAGCACAGGAACGTGGGCCACCATCGCAGCCCAGGGTAGCGCTGCTACCCGGTGCCCTTGCCCAGTGCGCCCACCAGCGCTTCGGCGAGCCCGGACAGCAGCGACACCGGGCTCGTCCCGTGCAGGTCGATACCGGCGGCCTGCAGCAGCGGCTGCAGGGTCGAGATCAGGGTGGAAAGCAGCTCGTTCGCCTTGCCGCTGTAGGCCGGCGCGGTAGTCGTCTGCGACAGGCTGTCGCTACCCGGGATCGACTGGGTGCCGAGCGCAGTGGCCGGCGGCAGCGCAGAGGTCGTCACCGCGCCGACGGGCGGCACCGCGTCCGTGGTCGGTACTGCCGCGTTGGTCATGGGCATTGCGTTGGTCATCGGCACTGCGTTGGTCATCGGCACTGCGTTGGTCATCGGCACGGCGTCGGTGGTCGGAATTGCCGCGTTGGTTGTGGGCACGGTGTTGGTTGTGGGCACCGCGGCGTCGGTGGTGGGCACCGCGACGTCGGTGGTGGGCACCGCGTCGGCGGTCGGCAAGGCATCCAGCGGCGTGGCGGCCGCCGCGTTGGTCGTCGCGGCGGTCAGGGCTGCCTTCGGCGAGTTGGCCGACCCGAGCAGGTAGGTGACGACGCCCGTGGTGATGGCGATCGCATTCTTGAGTTGACCGTCCTGCGAGTCGAGAACCTTGGCGTCGTCGGCGTTGGCGCCGTTACCCATCTCGATGAAGGCTAGCGGGATCTTGGTCAGCGCTGGTCCGGCAATGTCGCTGCGCGGCATCACGCCGTCCACCCCTGCATAGGTCGACGGCGTGAATCCGTTCTTCACATATGCATCGCGCATGTCGCGGGTGAACTGCAGGCCCTTTGTCGACTGCACGTCGTTGACTGTCTTGTCCGGAATGGGGAGCGTGGGCACGATCAGGTGGAAGCCGTGGTCTTTGCCAGCCACATCGGCGGGCGTGCCGTCGGCATGGATACTGACCGCGACCTGCGCACCGGAGTTGTTAGCGGCCTGCGCGCGCTCGTCGATGCAGCCACCCCAGCCGGTGTCGTCCTGCCGGCTGAGCACCACCTTCGCGCCGAGGCTCTCCAGCGCACTCTTGGTTAGTTGCGCGACCTTCCAGGCGATGGTGTGCTCCGGCACGCCCTCGACGGTGGTCATCCCGGTGGTCTGGCAGTCCTTGTGACCGCCGCGACCGTCGGGCACCTGCTTGCTCAGCTGTTCCGGCGTCGCGCTGGCCTGGTGACCGGGGTCGAGGAAGATCGTTTTGCCGGCGAGCACCGTCTTGGTGTCGGTACCGGTCGTCGCAGTGGCGGACGTACCCGCGCTCGCAGTGGATTCGGTGTTAGCCGTTGTCGTGTCGGGATCACCGTGGGCGACCGCCGGCACCGCGACGGACGACGCCAACGCGGCGGCAAGGCCGGCTTTAAGAACAGTTCGCTTCATATTTCGGACCGGCGCGGCAGGGCAATGCCACGCCGCCTCCTTCCACATCAATCACACAAGTAGTGATGTTTCACTGTGACAACAGAAGGCAACAGACGCAAACTCTTTGCTCGAGCTCGTTATGAAACCGTTGCGCCGAGCGCGCTTTACACCGTCAAGGGACACTCGGTAGATAATTTCTGGGAAAAACAGTCCTGAAGTTTGAAAAACTCCGTGTAACACCAACCCGTTGCCTGTATACATAGAGGTAGCCCCGCGCTGCTGCTCGACCCCCGACCGTGCAGCAGTGTGGGGTTCTTTACTGCGCATAGCCCGGCTCGTTTCGGGTACTTCCTGCGTCGGACGTCCGGCCCCGGTCGCAGGAGCTTCTCAGCAATGAACCTCGAAGGCTTCCTACTGAAGCAGTTCCGCAAGACGCGGCTCTACCGCATGCTCACGGTTTACCAGTACGTGGCGCTGAACCTGCCCAAAGTGATCACGCTCGTCGGCGCCGGGCTGCTACTCGGGCTGGCGGGCGTGCACATCTACATCCTGGTCAGCGAAAGTGCGCTGCCGACATGGGCTTTCGCGGCCACGGTGGCGTTCATCGTCATCTGCTTCGTGGCCGCGGTCATGCTGACACTGAGACCGGTGGTGTGGGCAGGCTGGGCGCTGGGCGTGATTGCCTCGATCGCGTTCGTGGTGTTCTACGTGGTCAGCCGACTCGCCGGACTGCCCGGTATGCCCGAAGCGCGGACCTGGTGGGACTACTCCCCCGGCAGCCTGGCCGGCGCGTGCGCACTGATGTACCTCGGCCTGTCCGCATCGATCCCGCTCGGCATCGTCATCGCCTACCCCCAGAAACGAGCCTGGCATGACTGAACTCGACTTTCCCGCCTGGCTGCGCATCGAGCACTGGCTCAACGTCCTGTTCATCACGCTGCTCATCCGCAGCGGCATCGAGATCCTGGCCAGCTACCCGAAGCTGTTCTGGCGCGACGACAGCAAGCCGGGCGAGGAATGGGCCCGGTTCACCCGCAAGACCATGCCGACCGACAAGCTCTACGACACCCTCGACGAGGAGGAGAGCTACTCGTCGATCATCGCGCTGCCAGGGCACAAAAAGCTTGGTATGGGCCGACATTGGCACTTCGTCAGCGTGATGGGCTGGATTCTGGTGGGCGTCGCCTATTACGTGTTGCTGTTCGCGACGGGTCAGTGGCGCCGCTACATCCCGATGTCGTGGTCGATAGTGCCCGAAGCATGGACCGACGTCGTCACCTACCTGAGCTTCAATCTGCCGCCGCTACTGCCCGGCGAGCCGCTCGACGCGATCCAGAAGCTCACCTACGCCGGTGTCATCTTCCTGCTGGCACCGTTCCAGATCTTGACCGGTGCCGCCCAATCCCCCGCGGTCGAGGCGCGGTTCCCCTGGTACGTCCAACTGTGGGGCGGGCGACAGTCGGCACGCAGCCTGCACTTCCTCGGCTTGCTCGCGTTCATCGTCTTCATCATCGTCCATTTGTTCATGGTGTTCTTCTGGAGTTGGGGCCAGCTCAACGCGCTGATGATCTTCGGCCACGTCCACAACCTCAACTGGGCCATCGGATGTTCGTTCGGGATCATCGCCGGCATCGTGGCGATCCACGTGGCGGCGACCGTGTGGAGCCTGCGCAGTCCGCGGTCGGTGCAGAAGGTGCTCGGCGCCATTGTCCGCCAGGCCCGGCTCGGTCTGCTGCGCCCGATGACGTCGCGGCAGGACTACTCCAATCGGACGATCTCCGGCGAGCACCGGGTCAACGGCAAACCTCCCGACTGCACCGCCTACAAGGTCATGGCGGTGCACAACTTCGCCGACTGGCGCCTCGACGTCGGCGGACTTGTCGAGAACCCGCGTCAGTTCACCCTCGACGACTTGCGCGGGATGCGGGAAAAGCAGGATCAGACCGTGCTGCACAACTGTGTGCAGGGCTGGTCCAGCATCGGCAAGTGGAGTGGACTGCCGTTGCGCGACCTCGTCGCCGCGGTGCGGCCGCTGCCCGACGCCAAATACATCTGCTTTCTCACCATGCAAGAAACGGGCCGCGACGACCCGAGCGCAGAAGGCGTCGGCCAGTTCTACGAGGTGCTGGATCTCAGCCTCGCCGACGACCCGCAGACACTGCTGGCCTACGAGATGAACGGCGACCCCTTGCCGATCAAACACGGTGCGCCGCTGCGACTGCGGGTAGAGAACCAGGTCGGCTTCAAGATGGCCAAGTGGATCGACAGGATGGAGTTCATCGACGACTACTCCGCCATCGGTAAAGGCATGGGCGGCTGGCGGGAGGACAACGTCTTCTACGACAAGGACGTGGAGGTCTGATGGGCAGCAACGGGCGTCGACCCGAGAACACCGAATTGTCCGACCCGGAAAAGGATTTGGTCCTTGCCCACGTCGAGGACATCGGCGCAAAGTGTCACAGTTGCGGCGGCACCGACTTCGCCGTGGGCGATGCGCTGTATCTGGGATTCCTGTTCCGCAGCGAAGATCAAGACGCCTACATGGTTGCGCTGACGTGCAAAAACCCAGACTGCGAGGTGCCGCACACGGGCGTTCATCTGCACCGCGATCAGTTCTTGCGCGGCGCCTCCCACGAGTCTGCTTGACCTGTAATGATTTTTGGTCGCGGCAGTTTTAGTCGCTGCATATCTGACGCCAATGAGTTCAGGTCCGAACACAACTGACCGTAGCGAGCCCGTTGGTGCTCGGAAAGCACACCGCGATCGTGATAGTAGGCCAGCCGCGGCAGCCGACCGGAAATCATCGCTCCCCACCGGATGCTGAAGTCGTACACCTTGCCGTCGTCGGCGGCCAGATCGGGATTCGCGGCCAACTCGCGCAACAGTTTCACCTGCTCGAACAGGATGTCGAGATCAGTGTCGGCGCCGATGACTGTGCTCATACTCGTGGCTTCGCGACGCTGATGAGATACGGCTCGTCCCGCAGTGTCAGATACACCCGGTGCGGCCCGACCGTCATGCCTGACACCGGCGCCGTGACCCCAGAGGGTCGCACGCTCGCTATGTCGAACGTGCGGACGACGGGGATCGCGCCGTCGGTGTACCCCTCGAAGCTGCGGGTTTCGAGCACCACCACTTTCCGGTCGGTCGCGGCATAGATGCGCGTGTCGTCGGTGCCGATCGCTCTGATCTGGCCACCGAGGTCGGCGGAGCCGACGATCGTCAATCCGTCGCCGCCAGGCCGGGAATCGATCGCGAGTAACCGGTTGGTGCCTTTTTCGGCGATGTAGACGCGGGTGACCTTCGTGCCGTCACCGGCAATGGCGGCCACCGCGGTGGAAAGGTTGCCGGTGTCTTCTGCCGGCGAGGACATACCCTTGTAGTGCGCGATGCCGTTGTTCCCGACGACGTGGAACTCCACCTGCCGGCCGCGAGCCGCGCCCTCGAGTTCGGCGTCGGCGCCGGCGTGCACCGAGGTGGGCGCGAGCGTCGTGCGACGGTGCAGGTCAACGGGAGTCACGGTGGAGCCGTCCTTCGACAGCGCCAACAGGACGCGCAACCCGGAGTCCAGACCGAGATAGGACGGCGACGCACCGGCCGCGAGGGTGCCGGCCGCGCTGAGGTCGGTGGTGCGGATCAGCGCGACTCGATCGCGGGTTGGTTCGGCGACGAAGGCAACAGTGTCGTCGACCGGACTGATCTCGATGTTTTCGCCCACTTCCGGCATCGGCGCGGAAAACGTGGTAGCGCCATGGTCTTTCGCGTCGACCTTCGCGATTCGGTTGTCGCCGGTCAGGCCGAGCAGCGCGGCGTCGGAGAACGACCAGACCGGCGCATGCAGCGGCGCCCCGATCCGTTCGATGTTCACCGCAGGCGACGATTCGAGCACCTCACCTGGCGCAGCGCACCCAGCAGCCACCGCGGTCGCCGCTACCACTAGTAGGTACCTGCCTCGCACCACGTCGCTGGAGGTACCCGGCGGCAGTGTGGCTAAACAGTGGTCAACGTCCGGATCAGTTCCGTCACCGAATCGACCGCGCGGCCAACGGCTTCCGACACCGGCGGACTCAGCGCGATGCCGTCCGCGGTTTCGGCGACCTCGCAGCCGACCACGATTGTGCGCGGCGGGGTGGCACCCAATGCGGTGACGCCGGCGAGCACGGCCACCGGATCCATGCTGTGCGCGTCGAGTTGGCCGGCACCTGCGCCAGCGGTGTCCGCCTCGAACACATGCAACCGGCCGGGAGTGCCGCGATTGGGGATGGCGTCGACCAAAACGAGCGTCTCCCAACCGTTGAGCAGCTCGTAGGCCAGGTGCACACCGCGGATGCCGTAGTCGACGGCACGCACACCGTCGGGCAGCCGGACTGTCGCCATCCGGCGCAGCACCTCCGGCCCGAATCCGTCGTCTCCGAAGAAGATGTTGCCGATCCCGGCGACCAGAATCTTCATGAGTGGCGGGCGGCGATCCAGTCGAACCACTTCGACATGCCTTCGCCGGTCTTGGCCGAAACCGTGAGCATTTCAAGTCTCGGATTGATCGAGCGGGCATAGCGTTCACACGTGTCGACGTCGAACTCGACGTACGGCAGCAAATCCACTTTGTTCACGAGCACCAGGTCTGCTGCGGAAAACATGTGCGGATATTTCAGCGGCTTGTCGGTTCCCTCGGTAACCGATACCACCACCACTTTCGCGGCTTCGCCCAGGTCGAAGAGCGCTGGACACACCAAATTTCCGACATTTTCGACAAAGAGCAGGGAATGCGGTGGCGGATCCAACGAATTGAGCGCGCGCTGCACCATTTCCGCGTCCAGGTGGCAGCCGGCGCCGGTATTGATCTGCGCCACCGCGCAGCCGGTTTGGCGGATGCGTTCGGCGTCGAGCGTGGTCTCCTGGTCGCCCTCGATCACCGCGACCGGCCGCTCCACCTGCGTGATCGTCTTCTCCAGCAGGGTCGTTTTGCCGGCGCCCGGCGAACTCATCATGTTGAGCGCGACGATGTCGCGCCCGGCCAGCCAGCCGCGATTGTGTGCGGCTGCCAAGTCGTTTTTGGCCAGTACCTTCTGTTCCAGCGAAATGGTCTCGGTGGCCGGTGCGTGCGTGTGGCCGTGACCGTGGCCATGACCGTGCTCGTGCGTATGGGCGGCGTTGTCGCCCAAGGTGATTACGGTCGTTTCCGCTTCGCCGCATCCGCAGGTCGCGCACATGGTCAGCTCACTTCCATCGACATGATCCGCAATTCTCGACCGGACATCACCGTCACGTCGGCGCTGCCGCAACGGCACAACACGATGAAGTCGGTAACCTCGAAATCGGCCCCACATTCATGGCAATGCGCGGCCCCGGGCGGCTGTTCGATATCGAGCCGGGCGCCCTCCATGACCGTGCCCTGGGTCGCCAACTCGAAGCAGAACTGCATGGCGTCGGGGACGACGGCGCACAGCACCCCGATCTGCACTTGGACGCTGTGCACCGTGCGATCGCCCGCGTGCTCACACACGGCATCGACAACACTCTGAGTGATCGACATTTCGTGCATCGCTTTTCCCGGTTACCCCGAAATACCGCTTGCGATCACGATATGACTGATCGATTCCGGGGTACAGCAAAAAGGGGTAACGTCGAATTCGCAGCCACACCAACATTGGTGAGGAGGTTCGTCGGGGTGAATTTCGGAATTTCGCATTCGCCGCGCACGTGAGCGCACGCCGCAGGTTGACCGTCCGGGGCGTCGTTCAGGGCGTCGGCTTCCGGCCGTTCGTCGCCCGGCTCGCCGGTGAGCTCGACCTGTGCGGTTACTGCGGCAACGACGATTCGAGTGTCTTCATCGAGGTCGAGGGTCGCCACGACGCCGTCGAAAACTTTGTTCGCCGGCTCCCGGCCAGCGCACCACCGCTCGCCGTGATTTCCGCCGTCGCCGTCGATGACCTGCCGCCGCAGGGCGACCGCACCTTCCGGATCGTCGAAAGCCGGCACACCGCCGGCGGCCGCACTCTTGTGTCCCCCGACATCGCCACCTGCGCCGACTGCCTACGCGAACTTCGGGATCCGCGCAATCGCCGCTATCGGCACCCGTTCATCAATTGCACCAACTGCGGGCCGCGGTTCACGGTCATCACCGACCTGCCCTACGACCGCCCGGTCACCACCATGGCGTCCTTCCCGATGTGCGCCGACTGCGCCGCGGAATACCGCCGTCCCACCGACCGCCGCTACCACGCGCAGCCCATCTGTTGTCACCAGTGCGGCCCGCGGATCTGGCTCGAGACCGACGCCGGGCGCGTCGACGGTGACGACGCCGTGCTCAGTGCAGCGCAGGAGGCGTTGTCGGCGGGACTCATCGTCGCGATGAAGGGGCTCGGCGGGTTCCATTTAGCGTGTGACGCAACCAATCCCGCAGCGGTGCGCCGACTTCGCGAGCGCAAGCACCGGCCGGCCAAACCGTTTGCCGTGATGGCGCCGGACGTTGCGGCGGTTCGTCGCTGCTGCACCGTGTCCGCCGACGAGCAACGCCTACTCGAGGCGCCCACGCGCCCGATCGTGCTGCTGCGCAAGCACGGCTGCGGCCCGATAGCCGACGAGGTGGCTCCCGGAATCGACGAACTCGGCATGATGCTGCCCTACACGCCGCTGCACCATCTGCTGTTGGAGCCGCCGTCGACCCTGTTGGTGATGACCTCGGGCAACCTCAGCGGTGAACCGCTCTGCTACACCAACGACGACGCCCGGGCGCGGCTGGCCGACATCGCCGACGTGTTCCTCATGCATGACCGCGACATCGCGGTGCCGTGCGAGGACTCGGTGCTCGCGGTGTCGGCTGGTCGGGAGGTGCCGATTCGGCGGTCGCGCGGGTTTGCGCCGCTGCCGGTGCTGCTGGACTCACCGGCACCCGTTGTGTTGTCCGTGGGCGCCGAACTGAAGAACACCTTTTGCCTGACCCGGCAAGACTTTGCGTTCTGCTCGGCTCATCTCGGTGACATGGGCACGCTGGAGAGCCAGCGCGCCTTCGAACGGTCGGTCGAGCAGTTGACCACGATGCACCGTGTCACTCCCGAACTCGTCGTGGCCGACGACCATCCCGGTTACGCCACGCGGCAGTGGGCGCAGCGCTACAGCGACGCGACCGGCGTGCCGATGCGCACGGTGCAGCACCACCACGCCCATGTGGCCTCGCTGCTCGCTGAGCATGGTCGGGTCGGCACCCGCATCCTGGGTGTCGCGTTCGACGGCACCGGATACGGCTGCGACCGCACCGTGTGGGGCGGCGAACTGCTCCTGGTTGGGCCGGATCTTCTTGCGGCCTCGCGGGTTGGGCACCTGCGTGACTTCCTGTTGCCGGGTGGCGAGGCGGCCGTGCGCAACCCCGCACGCGTCGCACTGGCGTTGCTGCACGAGGCAAGCATCACCGACATCGACGGGTTGCCGTGCACCCGAGCACTCGACGACCCCGAGCGGGACCTCGTTGCCTCGCAATTGCGCACCGGCGTTGGCTGCGTGCGCACCACGAGCATGGGCCGACTGTTCGACGGCGTGTCGTCGCTGCTCGGAGTCCGGCATCGGGTCAGCTACGAAGCCCAGGCGGCGATCGAACTCGAAGCACTCGCCCGGTCGGCCGACGATGCTGCTGCCGTGCCGATGGCCTTGCGCGACAACATCCTCGACTTCGAGCCGGCACTGCGCGGCATCATCGCCGGTCTGCTGGGTGGAACCGACCCGGCCGCGCTGGCGCTGGGCTTCCATCACGCGCTCGCCACCGCCACCGCGAACCTCGCCGCCACCCTTGCCGACAGCGCCGGCGTCGGCACTATCGGTCTGACCGGCGGGGTGTTCCAGAACCGCATCCTGCTGCGCGCGCTTCGAACGGACCTGGAGCGCCGCGGATTCGAGGTACTCGACCACAAGATCGTGCCGGCCAATGACGGCGGCCTGTCGCTCGGACAGGCCGTCCTCGGGATTGCCGCAACACCTTCGATCGGAGTAGCACCATGACAGCTCAGATATCCGCTCCGCTCATCGATGCCGACCTTGCCGCCGACCTCGCCGCCGCTGCCCTCGCGCTGGCCCGAAAGTTCAACGCCGGCGCCACCTTGTGGGTGATTTCGCCGCAGTGGGAGCCGCACGCGCATCACGTGGCGGTCGAGTTCGTCCACCCGGTGATCATGGGCCTGCGCGCCTTACCGTCGGTGGCGCTCGTCGAGCCCGATCCGGTGGCGCAGTGCCGCGTCGCTACCCGGCCCGGCGACGTGATTATCGCCGTGGCGTCCGCCGACCAGCCGCAGGTGATCGACGCGATGCGCCGAGCGCCGGCGTGGGGTGCGATGACGATCTGGATCGGCTCAGGTCCCCGCCCACCCGTCGGCAGCGCGGATCACACGCTGTGGCTGGCCTCCGACGACCCGATGATCCCGGCAACCGGTCGCTTCGTCCTGATGTACCACCTCCTCTGGGAACTGACGCACGTCTGCTTCGAACACCCCGGCCTGCTCACCGTCGACAGCAGCCACAACGTCTGCATCACCTGTGGAGACGAGGGCCGGCTCGCCGAAGTGATCCTTCCGCCCACCGACAACCAGGCCTTGGTCCGCACCGACACCGGCGAAGAGCTCGTCGACACCACCGTTCTCGGCGACGTCGACGTGAACGACCTGCTGCTCGTGCACGGCGGCACCGCCATCACCCGACTGGAGGAGGTCCAATGAGCGACACCGAAACCACCAACTTCCTCTACCCCTTCATCGACGCCGAGGAAACCGACGCCGACTCGCTGCTGCGCGACCTGGCCAGTTCAGCCCAAGGCAAAGCGACCGAAAGTGCTCGTCTCCAACGAGTTTCGATGGAGGAATGGGGTGAGCAGATCCGGGCCGCCGGGCAGCAGATGGCCGAGCGGTTCCAGCGCGGCGGCCGGCTCTACACCTTCGGCAACGGCGGCAGCTCGACCGATGCCGCCACCCTCGCGACCTTGTTCAGCCGCCCGGCGCGTGGCCGACCGGTGGCGGCCTGGTCGCTCGCGGCTGACCAGGCCGTCGTGACGGCCCTTGGCAACGACGTCGGCTTCGAGCTGATCTTCTCCCGGCAGATCATCGCTCACTCTAAGCCGGTCGACATCGCGATCGCCCTGTCCACCTCCGGTAACTCCGACGACCTCATGACCGCCCTGGCCGAAGCCAAGAAGCGCGGACTGCTCACCATTGGCTTCGCCGGCCACGACGGCGGTCGGATGGCCACCACGCCCGATTTGGACTACTGCTTCACCATTCGGTCGCAAAGCATCCACCGGATCCAGGAGAGCCACGCACTCGTGGGATACCGACTGTGGTCGGTGGTGCAGGACCAGTTGGCGGGTGGCCGGCCATGACCACCCCGACGGACCGTGAAGACCGAGTCCTACAGCGCATAGACGCGTTCCGCCAGCGGCGTCCGCGGTTGCGCGACACCGTGGTGACGCTCGCACACGGCGCCGGCGGAAAGTCGTCGGCGGCGCTGCTCGACGCGGTGTTTCTCGAAGCCTTCCGCAATCCCGAGTTGGAGCAACTCGGTGATGCGGCGGCGTTGACATTGCCGTCCGGCGACAGGGTGGCGTTTTCCACCGACTCGTATGTCGTTTCGCCGCTGCGCTTTCCGGGCGGTTCGATCGGCAATCTTGCCGTCCACGGAACGGTCAACGACCTCGCCGTGTCGGGTGCACGACCGCAATGGCTCTCCGCGGCGTTTGTCATCGAAGAAGGGTTCGAGATCGCCGGGCTGGTCGAACTCGTCTCCGACATGCGCGAATCCGCGCACAACGCAGGCGTGGACATCGTCACCGGTGACACGAAGGTGGTCGGCAAGGGCGCCGCCGACGGCGTGTACATCTGCACCGCCGGAGTCGGGGTAATTCCAGCCGGTCGCGAACTATCGCCGAGCCGGGTACGAGCGGGTGATCGGGTGGTCGTGTCGGGGACCATCGGCGAGCACGGCATGGCCGTGATGCTTGCCCGCGGCGACCTGGCGTTCGAGGCCGACATCGACTCGGACACCGCGCCGGTCAACGGCATGGTCGAGGCACTGCTGGCCGCCGCGCCGGCGACGCGGTGGATGCGTGACGCGACCCGAGGCGGCGTCGCGACCGTGTGCAACGAGCTCGCCCAGACCGCCGGTGTCGCAATAGTTCTGGACGAGGACCGGCTTCCTGTCCAGCCGCAGGTGCTGGGCGCGTGCGACATGCTCGGCATCGACCCGGTGTACGTCGCGAACGAAGGCAAGTTCATCGCGATCGTCGCGCCGGACGAGGCGGACGCCGCGGTTGGGGCGCTGCGATCGCACCCGCTCGGCGCAAACGCGACCGTGATCGGCGAGGTATTGGAACAACCGCACGGCGTCGTGGCGCTGCGCACGGCATTCGGTGGCAGCCGCATCGTCGACATGCTGGTCGGCGACCCGCTACCCCGAATCTGCTGATAACACACAGGAGAACCGCTATGTGCTTGGGAATTCCAGGGCAGGTGACAGAGATAACCGATGCCGAGCAGCACCTGGCCAAGGTGGACGTCAACGGAATCCGGCGGATCATCAGTGTCCGCCTGCTCGCCGAAGACGGCCTGCGGCCCGGCGATTGGGTATTGGTCCATGTCGGCTTCGCCATGTCGAAGATCGACGAGAAGGAGGCGCAGTTGACGCTCGATCAGGTGCAGAAGATGGGCGCGGACTACGTAAACGAAATCGACGCGTTCAACTCGTCGCAGATTGCTTGATACGAAAAACGGGGTGACAGAATGAAGTTCGTCGACGAATTCCGCGACCCAGCGGCTGCTCGGGCGTTGGTGCGCTCGATCACCGAACTTGCCGGTGACGACGAGTTCAAGTTCATGGAGGTGTGCGGCGGCCACACCCACACCATCTACCGTCACGGCATCGAGCACCTGCTGCCGCCGAATGTGGAACTCGTGCACGGTCCGGGCTGCCCCGTGTGCGTCATTCCGATGGGGCGGGTGGACGACGCGATGTCGCTCGCTGATCGACCGGGCATCATCTTCACCACCTTCGGCGACATGATGCGGGTCCCCGGCTCCAACGGAAACCTGTTGGAGTCCAAGGCGCGCGGCGCGGATGTCCGATTCGTTTACTCCCCTCTCGACGCACTCAAGATCGCCGTCGACAATCCCGACAAAGACGTGGTGTTCTTTGCGGTCGGGTTCGAGACCACGGCACCATCGACCGCGGTGACATTGGTGCGCGCCAAACAACTCGGGGTTCGCAACTTCACCGTTTTCTGCAACCACGTCACGATCGTTCCGCCGATCCGGGCCATTCTCGAATCCCCCGACCTGCGACTGTCCGGTTTTCTTGGTCCAGGCCATGTTTCGACAGTCGTCGGTACACGGCCCTATCGATTTGTCCCGGCGGTGTACGGGAAGCCGTTGGTGGTGGCAGGTTTCGAGCCGCTCGATATCCTCGCCTCGGTGCACATGTTGCTGCAGCAAATCCGTGATGGTCGCTGCGAAGTGGAGAACCAGTACACCCGCGTGGTACGCAACGAGGGCAATATTCAGGCGCTCAAGTTGATGGCAGAGACCTTCGAATTGCGGCCGCACTTCGAGTGGCGCGGCCTCGGGTTCATCTCGCAGAGTGCGCTGAAAATCAGCGCCGCCTATGCCGACTTCGATGCCGAACAACGCTTTTCGATGCCTGGCGTGCGGGTCGCCGATCCCAAAGCGTGCCAATGTGGCGAGGTACTCAAGGGCGTCATCAAGCCTTGGGAATGCAAGGTGTTCGGGACCGCGTGCACGCCCGAGACACCGATCGGCACCTGCATGGTCTCGCCGGAGGGCGCGTGCGCCGCGTACTACAACTTCGGCAGGCTGCACCGTGAGACCGCCCTCCTTGTGGGCCGGCGCACGGAAAGCACCGTGGGCTGAATGGCATTCGGCCCAGGCCACCGGCTGTTTGCGCAATATGTGCATGCACCGAATGCGCTGGGGTACTGCGGTCCGGCCGAGGCCCACGCGTTGGCGGCCACAGCCTGCGGCAGGCGCTCGGCGGACCTGACCGACATTGCGCGAAAGTTCACCGGCGCCTGGCCGTATCAGCAACTGATTGCCGAACTTTCCGATGCGCCCGACCCACTCGGCGCAGACGTGGTACGCGCGTATTGGACCGGCAGCGAACTCACTGACCGCATCGATCGACAGCGCTTTGGCGAGGCCTTGCTTGGCCGCTTCGCGAGTCAGGCCGGCCACTACTGGAAGCATCTGACCCCCGCGCTGCTCGATGAGGCGGCGCCCACGCATGCGTTCCACGTGCTCGGCGTCTACCCCTGGTCGCGGTTGCTGAAGACCGGCATGCCACAGCCGCTCGAGGTTCTCGACTCCTGCCGGATCACCGACGGTGTTGTCGTCGACGTCAATGATGAACGCGCGCTTGTGCGCTCGCGGAGGCTGCGGTTCGAGGGGACCCTCGCGCTCGCTGCCGAGGAAGACCGGCCCCTCCGCTATCGTCTCGCCGAAGGGGCATTCGTTGCCGACCTTCGTCGCGGTGACCGTGTCGCCGTGCATTGGGATTTCATCTGCGACCGGTTGACTCGAGAACAGGCGAACTGCTTGCAGCACTGGACGAATTGGCAACTGGACCGCACGAATCGCCGCTTGGCCCGCGAACAGTAGCCGGGCGGTCACGCTGCCTCCCTGGGTATTCGTCTTCGATTGTGAGCCGGGATGGGTTTTCGGTCGGGGTCGAGGGTTTTCGGTGGGAGGAACCAGGGGTGGCCGTCGTCGCCGAGGAAAACCTGCCAGGTGCCGCGGTGGATCATGCGGTGATGTGCTCGGCAGAGGAGCACCATGTTGTCCAATGTTGTGGGGCCGCCTTCGGCCCAGTGTCGGATGTGGTGGGCGTCGGTCCAGTGCGGTGGGCGCCCGCAGCCGGGTACCGCGCAGCCGCCGTCGCGCACGATCAACGCTTTGCGGATGGCGGGGGTGACCAGGCGTTCGCTGCGCCCGACATCCAACGGCACCCGGTTGCCGTCGACCACGACCACGGTGACCTCGCAGTCACAGGCCAGCATCTGGGCGACCTGGCGTGACACCGACCCGGTCCAGGACAGGTGAAACGGCCACCGGGTGTCTTTCACGCGTCCGGCCTCGTCGACGAAGGTGGCCTTGCCGACCAGGTCGTGGGCCTCGGCGACCAGCGTCACCTGCGCCCGCCCCACCCCACCACCACCGCGACCACTCAACTGCGCGTCCAAGAGGTCGCTGAGGGCGTCGGCGCGGCGCTGCGACGCCGAGCGCGGGTCGGGTTCGGCGTCCGGTCCCGGGCGCGGCGCAGCGAGCGGTTCGAGGACCGAGCGCAGTTTTTCGAAGGTGAGTTTGTCCAGGTCGGCGCGCAGTTTGCCGCGCCCGTCACGGCCGGTGCCGTAGTCGAGGCGGTTGAGCTCGGGGTCCTCGGCGACCGGCTCCTGCTCCGGCGCGTGGCTCAACACCAGCTCGCGGCCGGTTTCGCGCACCGCCGCCGGAGTCCCGGCCAAAGCCATGTCGACCAATTGTTGTTCGGCCGCGGCCAGGTCCGCGGCCGGGCACGCCCGTTGCAGGGCGCTGATGGCCGCCACGATCGCCTCGGCGTGCGCCGCGGAAATCTCCCCGCGCTGTAGTGCCGCGGCCATGACCGGCAGCGCCTGCAGTGAGCGGGCCACCGCGACCTGTCGTTTCGCGGTCGCGGGATCCACCCGCCCGGAATCGGCCAGCCACGCCGCCGTCGACGTCGCCCCCAACTGCGCAGCCAACTCGGCGGCCTCGACCCGCGCCAGTAGGCGCGCCTGCACCCCGGCCAACACGTTCTGCGCCTGCGTCACCGAAGCCACCGCGCACACCAGATCCTGATCGGTCAGCTCATCGACCGCCAGCAGCATCCACTGCTGCAGCTGCTCGGGGTCGATGATCACCATGCATCGAACATACCTTCGACCACCGACACATTCACCCCTCACCAGCACCGCCGCGCGCAAAGTTGCTCAGCCGCGCGCGAATTCGCGCCGCCGCGCGCGAATTTGCTGAGGTACAACCGACCAGTGAATCTCGTCAGGCAAGGCCGCCATCGACCCGAATATTCCGGCCGGTGACCCACGCACTGTCCGGTCCGCCGAGCAGGGCTACGAGGTCAGCCACGTCCCTGGCTTGACCGATCCGCCCGAGCACGGTCATGCCGGCCGCGCTTTCCAGCGCTCCGGTTTCAGCACCGGCCGGTACGAGATCGGTATCAATTGGGCCGAGCGACACGCCCGCCGAGCAGGTCGCTCTCCCCTCGGCTTCCGTGCCGAGGCCGAACGCACACCGGATCTGGCGGCGGCCGTCAGCACACTCGCCGCCCGCTACACGACGGCCACCGGACAGCGGCGGGCGCTCAAGCGACCGTCGATCGCGCCGACCTCACATACGCTCAATCTTCATGTACCGCACCATCGCCGGATACTCCCGGCCGATCAGCGCGAGGAAACCTAGCCCGAGAATGGCCAGAACAATATTCCGCTTGTTCATCGAACCCTCCCTCGAATCGATCAGCCCGGTGGCAAATTCGGCATGTGCGGCAGTATCGGCCCGTGCCTCTTCGGGCTCACGCCGGTCGACCGCCGTGCATCGACCGTCCCGTCCTTCTTGTGCCCGATCTGCTTCTTGAACGATCCCGGCGCGTTACCCTCGCGGACACCCTTGGTGTGCGCCGAAATATCGACCTTCACCTGGGGCTTGCCCACCCGAATCTCGCCCATCTCACTCCTCTTTCTCAATTCCATTCTGCGACGTGCGGCGGCCTCGCAGACCGGCGAAGAACTCCTCGATCGCCGGCCACACCCGACTCCCACCCGACAGGCCACGCCATTCCTGCCGAATGACGGCCACCAGTCGGAAGCAATCGTCGATGGGCACGATCCATGCCTCATCGGCCGACCGCGCCGTGTTCAGCAACAGCGCCTGCACGCCGGGTTCCAGCTCACCCAACACTGGTTGCCGCTCGCACAGCGCCGCCCACACTTCAGAGTCCAGTTCCCACTGGGTCGCACCCATCGGACTCGGATAGTTTGCGACCACCGATCCATCCGGCTGAACGACAAAGAATGCCAAACCAACTGGCACCCCAAGCTCTTTCGGTGAAAGCGGCGGCAGCATGGTCCGACCCTCGGGAACGAGTCGGTAGTGCCCGCGGCCCGCCGCCTCCCGATTGAACAGCAGCGAGCAGGCCTGACACGCGCACAACAGACTGTTGTCCTGCAGGTCCAGCACGTGTCGGTGCCGAGCCATCAACCCCGCCCCGCACAGGTCACATCGCTCGAGCGCCGACCCTTCGACACGCGGCGACCGGGCGATGGCCCGTCGCAGGGCCGCCCCGGCCGCCTTCGTGGGTGCGTTCACGACCGCGCCCCCGCGGCCGAATGCGTTCGCACCTGCAACGATTCGAGCGGAACGAAAGTAGCGTCATGCCGGGCCGCCGCGACCACCTCGACCCCCGACAGCTCCGGCGCCACCGCCAGCACCCGGTCACGGACGGCATCGGCGACCCCGGCCGTGCTGGATCCGCAACCCTTGGCGGACAACGCAACCCGCGCCACACCCGCCTCCAACCCGACAAACTGCAGGTCACCCCCACCTTTGACGACGACGGGGCGCAACTGGTCGACCACCCGGGACACCCGCTGCTCGACCGGGTCGGGATGAATCCCATGCATCGCGAGCAGATGCCCCAACAGCTCGTCGGCGACAAAAGCCGCACGCACAGAATCCGATTCGAGCGCATAACCAACAGCGCGTGCGAGTGCCTCCCCGTAGATCTGCGCCAGTGACGACACCGCCTCCAGCGCGATCTCGCCCGCCGGTCCGGGTGTCTGCTCCAGCTGGGCCAACATGTCGTCCAGCTGCGAAAGCCGCTCGCGCACCGCGGCATCACGCAGGCGCGGCGGGCCCTCGTCAGCCATGATCGGCACCGAACATCGGCGAGTGCACCTTCTCAAGCGTCTTGCCGTTCCCCAGGTACATGTGCACACCGCAGGGCAGGCACGGGTCGAAACTGCGCACCGCACGCATGATGTCGACGCCCTTGAAGTTGTCCGGACCGTTCTCTTCGAAGATCGGCATGTCCTGCACGGCATCCTCGTACGGCCCTGGCGTGCCGTAGCTGTCGCGCGGGCTGCCGTTCCATGGCGTCGGTGGATACGGGTGGTAGTTGGCTATCTTGCCCTTCTGGATCACCAGGTGGTGCGACAGCACACCGCGCACCGCCTCGTGGAATCCGCAACCGATGGCCTCGTCGGGAACGTCGAAGTCCTGGAACACCTTCATGTCACCGGCGCGCATCCGCTCCATCGCCCGCTCCAGGAAGTACACCGCCATGGCCGCGGCATAGGCGACGAAGTAGACCCGGGCCCGGTCCCGTTCAATGGCATTGGACCACTGCGGAATATGCCATTCAACGGTCTGCTCGGGCAGTTCGGCGCTCTTCGGCAGGAAGATCTGCACGCTGTGTCCGGTGGACTTGACATACGGCGTGTCCACCAAACCGGCCAGCGCCGTGGAGTAGAAGCGCGCAAACGGGCCTCCGCCGGTGTCCAGCGCCAAATGCTCACCGGAATTCTTGTCGTACCAGCGTGGGCTCATCACCCAGCTGTACTTGTCACCGAAGTCGCGCTTCTGCGGATCCGGCAGTGTGGTCTGGTTCCACGGATGGCGGTGATCCACGGGGTTGCCCAGCGGGTCCCGCGTGACGAACGGCTCTTCGTTGACCCAGTCCTTGTAGTAGCTGCTGCCCAACAGGATTCGGATGCCGAGGTTGATGTCGACCAGATCCGTCGTCACCAACTTTCCGTCGACCACCACACCGGGCGTGACGTACATGGCCCGGCCCCACTTGGTCATGTTCTTGTAGTCGTAGTCGACGACATCGGGATCCTGGAAAGCGCCCCAACAGCCCAGCAGCACACGCCGGCGACCCACCTCTTCATACCCGGGCAACGCCTCGTAGAAGAAGTTGAAAACGTCGTCGTTCAGCGCCACCGACTTCTTGACGAAATCGAGGATGCGCATCAGCCGGCTGAGGTAGTCGGTGAACAACGTCGGTTCCGGCATCGTGCCCACCCCACCCGGATACACGGTGGACGGGTGCACGTGGCGGCCTTCCATGAGACAGAACATCTCCCGCGTGGTGCGCGAGACCTGCAACGCCTCCTTGTAGATCTGGCCTTCGAACGGGTTGAACGCCCGCATGATGTCGGCAATGGTGCGGAAGCCGTGCATCCCGGCGTGCGGGGCTTCGGTCTTTTCGGCGCGCGCCAGCACGCTCGGGTTGGTCTGCTTGACCATCGCTTCACAGAAGTCGATGAAGACCAGGTTGTCCTGGAAGATGGTGTGGTCGAACAGATATTCCGCCGCCTCTCCCAAGTTGATGATCCACTCGGCCATCACCGGATTCTTGATGCCATAGGCCATGTTCTGCGCGTACACCGAACAGGTCGTGTGGTTGTCACCGCAGATTCCGCAAATCCTGCTGGTGATAAATCCGGCGTCACGCGGATCCTTGCCCTTCATGAACACCGAATAGCCGCGGAACAGCGACGATGTGCTGTGGCATTCGGTGACAACCTGATTGGCGAAATCGATCTTCGTGTAGATGCCCAGGTTGCCGATGATGCGGGTGATCGGGTCCCAGGACATCTCCATGATTTGCGGAGTTTTGCTGGTGCCCGTCGCGGCGTCCTGCGTTGCCGTCATTTCGGTTCCTCTCTCAACGTATTGCGGCGCAGGCTGTTACGGACGCCAGCGCGGGTTGTAACCGGTGGTCAGCGCTTCTTCGTTGTGCCGCCACTTCGGTTCCTTGTTGGCGGTGTAGTTGGTAATGCCACGCATGCGGCGGATGAACGCGCCGTAGGGCTTGACGACCATCGACGACAGGCTGCCACCGGGCGGCATGTCCATGAACGGCATGAACTTGTCGGGGAAGCCCGGCATGGTGCACGCAATGCAGATACCGCCAACGTTCGGGCAGCCGCCGATACCGGCCATCCAGCCGCGCTTCGGCACATTGCAATTGACCACCGGGCCCCAGCAGCCGATCTTCACCTGGCACTTCGGCGAGTTGTAGTCCTTGCCGAAGTCGCCTTGCTCGTAATACCCGGCCCGGTCGCAGCCCTCGTGCACGGTCTTGCCGAAAAGCCATTGCGGCCGAAGCAGATTGTCCAACGGTGGTGGCGGTGCCGAGCCTGCCGCGTGGTAGAGGACCCAGGTCAGCGTTTCCATGAAGTTCTCCGGCTGCACCGGGCACCCAGGGATGTTCACGATCGGCAGCGCCCCTTGGGACTTGTAATCCCAGCCGAGGTAGTCGGCCAGCCCCATCGATCCGGTCGGGTTACCGGCCATGGCGTGAATGCCGCCGTAAGTCGCACACGTTCCCACCGCGACGACCGCCCAGGCATGTGGCGCAAGGTGATCGATCCACCAGTTCAGCGTGAGCGGTTCGCCCGTGTCCAAGTCGTTCCCAAACGACGTCCAGTACCCGTCGCCGTTAATGTTCTCGTTGGGAATCGAACCCTCGATCACCAGAATGAACGGTTTCAGCTCCCCCCGAGCTGCCGCGCGGAAGGGCTTGAGGTACTCCTCCCCGCCGAGCGTCGGCGAGAGCACCTTGTTGTACAGATTCACGGTGGGCAATCCGGGTATCAGGCCCGTCACCACGTCCTCGATGGCGGGCTGGCCGGCCGCGGTGATGGAGACCGTGTCCCCGTCGCAACTCATGCCCTCCGAGATCCAGAGAATGTTCATCTCGTCGAAGCCGTGCGGCCGCGGCTGCGTATGCGTCATCTCGCCTTTCCTTCCTATGCGTTGCGAGCGTTCATGTCCGCGGCCTGCCTTGGATCCGGTCGCGCACCCGGTCGTAGATCGCGAGCACCGGCGCGCCGAGGGCAAGACTCGGCGGCTCGTCCGGCGCGCCGGGGTGGGCGCGCGTCGGTGCCAGCTTCTTGGCGTCATCGAGCGCCTGTCCCAGTTCGTCGAGCGCCGACTGGTCCAGCGCCTCACTCAACTTCGGCAGCAGACTGCCCTCGTCACTGCGAATGTGTTGGCTCACCTCGGTTTCCAGCTCGCGCATCAGCCGATCGGTGCGCTCGTCGCCGGGCTCGAGGCCGTCCAACTCCACCAGGGTCTTCTTGACGTCCATGTGCTCGGCGAGGCGCTCGTTGACCGCCTGCTCGCCGTCGGGCAGTACGTCTTTGGCCAGCGGATAGACCATCAGTTCTTCCAGCGCCGCGTGCTTGGACAGCTCACGCACCATGATTTCGACGACGCCCCGGCGCTGAGAGTCACTGGCAGCCGACTGATAGTCGGCAAACAGTTGCTCGACCATGCGATGGTCGTGTTGCAACAATTCGATTGCATCCATCCGGACCTCCCCGTTAGATCTCTGGTTCACCGCCTGCGGACACCGGAACCACTTCCTCCGGCGTGAAGTAGTAGAAGCGCCCGTACCACTCGTGCAGGTCAGCGCCTGGGTCGTCATCGAGCGTCACCGCGAGGAAGCGGGTGCCGTCGACGTCGAGCTTCACCTCGGCCACGGTCGCGGTGCGGCCGGCCAGGAAAATGTCGTGTACGTCGGTCCCGTGCGTGCGCGGTTTCAACTGGACGCGAGCACCTTTGGCAACCGCGACACCGTTCACATAAACCGCTTCCGAGGCCGGGTCCACCCGCTGCAACGACCGCACCGCGCCGTGCAGACGCTCGAAAACGGCGCTGGGAATGCCGTCGACGCGGTCGATGATGGCGGCAGCCCGGGGATCAGTCGCGCGTGCCTCGGCCTTCTCGGCGTCGGTCAGCGTGAGGGTGCGCAGGGAAAGAATTTCGTCGATCTCGGTTGCGTCGAAAAGGTCGCCGGGACTTTCCGGGCTCACGGCGGGATGGTCATACAGCAGGATCGGCGAGGACAACACCGTGTCGGCGCGGCCGCGATCACCGGTAAGCACCGGGAAGGCGTGGATGTTTCGGCATGCCTTGGCCGCCGACGCCGCCCACTCGGGCGGGTCCAGCAACGACAGCATCCTCCCGCCTAACACGCCGATGAGAGCGTGGGTCGAGACCAGCGATCGCGCGAGCGCCCGCTGGCGAGGCAGGTCGGGATCGATCCCGACACAATCGTTCTCGATGACCACGCGGAGCAACCGCAACCGGAAGGGCGCCTCGGCGCGGTGCAACGACAGCCGCACGACGGCCGAAACCTTTTGTCGCGTTCGGACGATCCGCCCCGCAGCACCGATCGGCTCGAACTCTTCGCCCGCCGGTGCGGTGAGGATTTCCTCGTGCGGGCCGGCGCGCAACTGCGCCAGCGTGGCGACCACATCGAACTGCTGCGGAACCGCCTCGTCGAAGCTCAGGTAGCGCTGCTGTCCCGTGTCGATCTCATCGACGGGTGCAAAGCTGCCGTCGGTACCAGCCGCCTCGACCCGGCGCTGCTGCACCTGCAAGAAGCGCACCCGCACGTGGACGATTGCGTCGTCAGGCGCCTCGAACAGACACTCGGTTTGCTGATACCAGGTATCGGCCGACCCGGATACCGAACTGTCTGCGGCCGCTTCGGGCGAGAGCCAGTCCCGCGGCGCCAGAATGCCGAATTGCCAACGGACACGGTTCTTGCCGGAGGACTTGCGGTAGGGGTAGAGCAGGTAGCCCTCGTAGAGAACTGCATTCCCTACGTCCTGCGCGCCGGCGAACCCTGCCGGTTCGCTCATTGCACCACGCCGCCAGTCACGGGCGGCCTCCCTCCTGCGGGCCGATCTCGTGCAAGGTCGCCAACAGCGAGTGCGCTTCGGCGGCATCGATCGTGGAAAGGGCGAAACCGAGGTGTACGAGCACCCAGTCACCGACGTTCGGCGCGGCGTCGAGGAGTCCGACGTTGACCGACCGACGCTGGGTGCCGACCGAAACCTGGGCGAGCCCAGGTCTATCCGCGTCGATGGCCACAACCTCCCGCGGAACGGACAGGCACATCGGCGTTGCCTCCTCCCACCACGCCTCAGAGGATGGGCGAACCGAAGATCGCGATGGCCGTCAGATAACCGGAGCGAAGCTCGGCCGCATGCAACGGCGAGTACCCGGCCTCCGGGGCCTAAAACTCACCATACGACGGAAATGATCGACCCGATATAGGGCGAAACTGATTCGTAAGAAATGCGAACGGAGCACGACATTTCCTCCCGATTTGTCCGCTTCATTATCGCGAGAAAATGCTTCTTCAGTTGAACAGTTGTGCAGACGTACGATGGATTTACCAGCGTGCCGACGCGTCAACCTCGGGGGTTTGCAGCGTGAGCAGCCAAATGACAACACTGCGCAGACTCGCGGTTTCCTGGCACGGGCTCGACGGCGCACAGCGGCGCAGCCTCGCGGGAATGGCAACGACGGTCCTGGCCCTGCATCTGGCCGGCTGGATCGTGTTGCTGATGCTGGTGGTGCCCGGGAATTTTGCGATTCAGGGCGGCGTCTTCGGCGTCGGCCTCGGTGTCACGGCGTACACACTGGGCATGCGGCACGCGTTCGACGTCGACCACATCGCCGCGATCGACAACACCACCCGCAAATTGGTAGCCGAATCCAAAAAGCCTATGTCGGTAGGATTTTGGTTCTCTCTTGGCCATTCGACCATCGTCTTCGCGTTGGTCGCGTTGCTGGCCGCAGGGGTGCGCCAACTCGCCCGCAGCCTCGACGACAACTCCTCGGCGCTGCAGCGCTGGACCGGCCTGTTCGGCACGACCGTCTCCGGCAGCTTCCTCATCCTCATCGGCGTTGTGAACCTGGTGTCGCTGATCGGCATTTACCGGGTGCTCGCCACTCTGCGCCGGGGCGAATACGACGAGAGCCGCCTCGAACAAGCGCTCTCCGAACGGGGTGCGCTCAACCGCCTGCTCGGTCCGGTGGTCGCAATGGTGACCAAGCCGTGGCATATGTATCCGGTGGGCCTGCTCTTCGGAATGGGTTTCGACACGGTCACCGAGGTGAGCCTGCTGGTAATCGCCGGCGGTGCGGCCGTGACCGGCCTGCCGTGGTACTCGATTCTGGTATTGCCGATTCTTTTCAGCGCGGGAATGTCGCTTTTCGATTCACTCGACGGATCATTGATGAATTTTGCCTATGGATGGGCTTTCGCCCAGCCGGTGCGAAAGATTTACTACAACCTGATCATTACCGGCCTGTCCGTTGCGGTCGCCTTGTTGATCGGTGTTCAGGAAATCATTTCGATCGTCGCCAACAAGCTCGATATCACCGACGGAGTACTGGGCGCCGTCGGCGGGCTGGACCTGTCGGCAATGGGATTCATCATCGTCGGCCTGTTCATTACGACCTGGCTGGTGGCTGTCGCGCTCTGGAAGTACGCCGGCGTGGAACGGCGGTGGTCGGCCGAGCTGACGGCGAGCGACCTGGGCGGAGAATAGACACTATGTCCTCGCCGTCGGAGCCCGCACCGCTGAACCCGACCGATTCAGCGCTGGCGGCCGCGGCCTTGGAAATCCCCGGAATCAGTGCCTGGGCGGACCGCTTCGAGTTGCTGTCTGACGTCAATCGGTTGCGGCTGCTGCTGTGCTTGCACTACGCGCCGAGTATCAGTGTCACGGATTTGGCCGCGGCGCTGCACATGTCGACGTCGTCGGTGTCGCACGCTTTGCGACTGTTGCGGCATCAAGGCTGGGTGGCCGCGCAGCGCGACGGCAAAATCGTTCGATACCGACTCGCCGACAACACAGTTCACCAACTGTTGCACTCCATTGGGGCAACCCATCAACACTCACACGATTGACCAAAGCCCTCACTGACCGCTAGGGGTGCCTCCCGCCTCCATCAGCAGCAGTGCGCCTTTCACCCACCCGCTCCCTGTCTTGAACGGCGTGCACAGGACACGAATTTCGGTGTGCCGCCCACGCCGGTTGATGGCCGACAGCGTCACGCTGCCCTGGAAGGACGGGTCGACGAACGCATTGCCCAGCATTGGGCGAAGCTCGGTGAGCGGAAGGCCGATATCCAGCCGGCTCAACGAATTCCCCTCGGCCTCGTCGCTGCGGACGCCCCAGAGTTCTTCGCAGCCGCGGTTCCACACGACGACCCGCATTTCCCGGTCGATGACGACCAATCCCATGCGCACCGAATTGACGACCGAGTCGAGGAACTCCTTGGACTCGTCGAGTTCGATCGTGCGATCCCGCAGGGTGTCGTTGATCGTCTGAAGCTCATCGTTGGTCGACTGCAGCTCCTCGTTCATGGTCTCGAGTTCTTCGTTGGTCGACTGCAGCTCCTCGTTGGTGGTTTCGAGTTCCTCGACCGTGGATTGCAGTTCCTCGTTGGTCGTTTCGAGCTCCTCATTGGTGGACTGCAATTCCTCGTACGCCGACTCCAGCTGCCGATTGGTTTGCACCAACTTGTCCAGCAAGGACCGCGTCGCGCTCACGTCGAAAAACACGATCGAGACGCCGAGCAGGCCATTGTCGGCGGCTACCAGCGGGTTGACGTGAATTTCCAGCCAGGTCGATTCCGCACCGGGGCGCTGCCATTCGACGTCTTGAATGCGCGCATTACGACGCTCGACCTTGGCCTGCTCCAGATATGTGCGCAATTCGATGGGCCGGTAGGACACCTCGAGGTCACGCAGTAATCTGCCGATGTCTCGGGGCGACAGGCCGAAAAGCGTCTCCGCCTGTTGGTTGATCATCGCGACGGTGTCATCGCCGGTGATGACGATCTGCGGCACCGGGCTGGCGCGAAAGGCGAGTTCGCGCACGGGGTCAAGACCGGGAAGATCACCGAAACGCTCGGCCGGGTACTCCACCGGATCTGCAGGTTCCAATGGCGCGTGCGTCCCCATCGCCTTGCGGAAAATTCGGTGCTTCAGGTTCAGCGGAGTGAACCGCTGGCTGTGGCTCAGCAACATTTCCGCGTGACCGAGAAACAATGCGCCGTGCGCCGCGAGCGCAAAATGGAGCCGCCCGAGCACCCGTTTCTGCGTTTCAGCGTTGAAGTACATCAACGTGTTGCGGCACACCAGCAGGTCGATCCGGGAGATCGGTGCGTCCTGGACGAGGTCGTTGCGCCCGAAAATCACCGCTCGGCGCAGATCCTTTCGGAATACATACCGAACACCCTGCGCGTCGAAGTACTTGCTCAATAACTCCGCCGGCACCGATTCGACCGCAGCCGCGTCATAGGTGGCCTGCCGCGCCTCGCTGAGCGCATGCTCATCGACGTCGGTGGCATAGACCTTCACCCGCTGTCGAAACGCGTCGGTGCCCATCGCCTCGGCGAACAACATCGCCAGCGTGTACGCCTCCTGCCCGGACGCGCAACCGGCGCTCCAGACCCGGATCGGGTCGGTAGGGCTGCGCTGGGCAAGCAGCGCCGGGATTATCTCGTCGCGAATCACCTCCCAAGCATCGGGATCGCGAAAGAAGCTGGTGACGTTGATGAGGATCGTGTTGAACAGCGCCGCAAATTCGTCGGAATCGGCTTGTAGCAAGTCGAGGTATTCGGCGAACGTCTCGATGCGGAGGTGGTCCATGCGATGGCGGACACGCCGCATCAGCGATGTCCGCTTGTAGCCGGTGAAATCGAACCCGCGTGAGTCGCGCAAAAACCGCAGCAAGGACTCGAAGGCGTACTCCGGCTCCTCATGCCGCGTGAAGGTCTGCTTCGTCACATGCCGGACGATACTCGCTACAGACGGTTTTCCGGTCCGAGCACCGTCCACACCACCTTGCCGCCCAGCGCGTTCGGGCTCGCCCCCCAGCCGCGACACAGCGCCGCCAACAGCCCGTGGCCGGCGACCTGATCAGTACCATGCGGAGTTTCGTGCCGCGTGGGCAACGTCGGATCCAGATCGCTCACGGCAATCCACAGCAGGTCTCGCGCAGCCTCTAACCGCAGCGTAGGTGCCAGAGATTTGGCCAGCGTTTCCTCGACGAGGTGCGTGCCGACGACGGCAGCGATGTCGAGGTAGGACGTCATTCCCCAATTCGTCAGCGTCTCCGCCATGAACCGTCGCGCAATGGCGCTGCTCTGCGCTACGGGCTCCAACGCCATGGTGGCGCGCTGCCGCGTCTCCGGATCCCCGATTGCCTGCAACGCGGTAGTCAGTGTCGGTCGGCAGGGCACATAGCGAGAAATTCCATTGCGCTGCAATGTTTCCAAGATTCCGGTGTCATAGGCGAACACGACGAGCGGCACCCCGGGCCACTGCGCGAGCTGCCAGCGGGCGCTGGTCAGCACCGACCACGCCGACCCAGTGGGCACGTCGAGCCGATCCGCTTCGACCAGCACTGCACGCGGTTGGTCGACACCGACTTTCAACAGGGAATCGCGCAGTTGCAGATAGGTTTGCGAATCGAGCCGTCCCTCCGGCCGCACAATCACGACCGATTCGTCGACGACTTCGCGCCAGAATCGCAACTTCGGCGTTAAACCGCTCATTCAGACACCGCTTCGGGTGGACGTTCGTGCACTTGCGAGAGGTGGTCGCGCAGGACTTGCGCGGCGTGACGCGCCTCCTTCGCCGACGCCGCATACCGCTGTCCCAATGCTCCCGCCGCGCCGGCGCGGTCGGCCAGCGTTTCCGACAGCTTCGCCTTCTCGTCGAGGCTGCGCAGCGCGACCCACAGCGCGCTTTCCACCTCGACGTCCTGTGCTTTCAGCAATGCCTCCGCTGTCCAGCCATGCCCGATGCGACAACGAAAGCTACCGCGGCTCAACGTCATCAATGTTCCACCGCAGTCGGGACAACTGAAGCCGGCCGGCTGACCGACCTTGTCGGCATCGAAATCGACGGCAAACTTCGCTCCGCGGGCGATTCTGTTCTCCAGTTCCAAGTTGGCGTCGGGCTGAGCTTGGCGTTGGCCGACCTGCTCCGCGGCCAGCTTGCTCAGCGCAGCGCCGAGTTCGGGGAGCGGAATCACATGATCGACGACGCCGGCGTGAATCGCGTTGGTCGGCATCGCCGGAAAAATGCAGTCGGCCGGATCCTGCACTGCGGTCACCCCGCCTTGCGACCGAATCGCCGCCAGTCCGGCAACGCCGTCGTCAAGCACTCCGGACAGCAGCAGCCCGATCGCGGCCGGACCATAGTCGAGCGCAACCGATCGAAACAGCGCATTGATCGACGGTCGGTGACCGCTCTCGGTCGGTCCATCGGTCAAGTACGCGGTGCGATCATCGATGATCAGATGCCGGTCCGTTGAAGCAACGTAGATGACGCCCGGTTCTATCGGCTCGCCGTTCTCGGCGGGACGCGCGCGCAAGGCACCGGCGCGATCCAGGATCCCAGCCAACGCACTCTTGGCGCCGCCCGAGAAATGAAGGACAACAACTACAGCTACCGGAAAATCGCGCGGCAGCATTCCCGCCATCGAGATCAGCGCCTGAACGCCCCCCGCCGAGGCTCCGACCGCGACGATTTCGCGCTTAGTGTCGAGCGTCATCGTTGCTGGTCACCTCCGCTTCTCCTCCGACGGTACTCGTTAGTCGCGGTGATAAACAGCAGAGCAACAATGAAGTTCCGGCCGGTGCGCATGCACGCGCGGATACCCTCGATCGGGCTTTTCGAACGTGCGAGCGGTGGTGATTTGCGACTCAGCGACGCCGGCGCAGCGGATTGAAAGCACCCTTGCGCTTGTCTGCTGGAGGTTGTTGTTCGTCGGCTGTCGGCCGATTCGGCGGGACCGACCGAATTGCACGCGGGTCTGCTTGCACGGGCCGCGCAGGGGTGCTCGGTGCTGCCGGGGCGGGACCTGGACGAGCCTGATCGATGAGTTGCTTGAACTGCGCGGTGCTCGGGGTCGGCGCGCCGCGGCCGACGCCGAAGACGTTGCGCAGACCGGCCTCCACCTGTTCAGCGCGATCGGCGACTCGCGGGTCGCTGATTCCCACGCCCTGTTCGGAGAGCAGGTAGTCGATGTGGCGGACCACCGCAGCGGACACCATCGAATCGAGCTTCGCCGTGTCGACGACGACACGACGCACGCCGACCAGGAACGCTGCCGAATCCAGCCCGTCGCGCTCGACTTGGAAAACCGTCGATCCTTGCGCGTTCACCGCCACCGCCTTTCAAATCTTCTCCAGGCTACCCGTGATCGGCCTCGGGTCCAGGTGTTCATTTCTGTGCGCACCGCATGAAAACCGTTGCCACAGCTCACACCGCGGCCCGTAGGTGACCCGAGCAACACGGCGGCAATGCGTCTGTGCAGGACTGGTTACCGGTGCCTAGCCGAGACAGCTAGGTGCACTGTGACGGGTGCGACAGACAATTCGTGGCCTGGCGTACCCATCCGGTTGCGGTTGCGCGGCGAATACCGATATGAGACCGGCGTCGTGCCCCCGACCGCGGCGCCGGTCGCCCTACTCACCGGGTCGACACGCTCAATACGTGGTCAATGGCCGTGAGCGTGGCAGCCCGGAAAACCGCGGGATCGGTCAGGAACACGTCGTGGTCGCGGTCGATTTCGATGGCCTTTGCGTTGAGTCGTGTCGCCAGTTCGCGTTGATCGGGCGACGGAACCGCCCGGTCGCGAGCCGTGATCACCACCGCCGCGGGAATCGAGTTGATCTCCTCGACGTGCGGACGGAAGTCGAAGTCGTACTCGGCCAGGATGACGTCGAGAATGGTGACCGGATCGCATTGCACCAGTTCTCCGCGCAGCCACGGCCAGAGCGCCGCAGTGTTCGGATTCTTCCGTCGCGCATGGTTGAAGTAGCGCAGCGGCAACGTGCGTCCGACTCGGCGGTGCCGTTTGGCCAGCGGTCGTAACAGCCGATAGATGGGCCGCGCGATTTTGTCCGTTGGGCTGTCGAACGCCAACGCCGTTGCTTCGAAGACAAGCCCCGCGACGCGCGACGGGTATCGCCGTGCGAATTCGAGACCGATGGGCCCACCGAGCGAATAGCCACAGACGACGACCCGATCGATACCAAGGCTGTCCAGGATGGCCGCCGCGTCGTCGGCGCAGTCCGCAAGGGCGAACCGCTTGTTACGCAACGCAATTCCACGCCCGTGTCCGCGGACGTCGGCGGCGAGCACGCCGTGCCGAGCGGCGATCTCGTTGATGACGTGGCAAAAGTTGACATCGGCAGTCAGTGCCCAGCCGTGCAGCAGCAGGACCGGCACCTTGCCTGGGACGAAGCGGACCGTCGTCTCCCCTGATTCGAGTGCGAGCGTCCGCGGTGGTGGCAGTGGCGGCGCACCGGCGGTGCGGTCGGGTGGACCGACCGGGCGCAGGAAGGAGGTGGCGCGGCTCAGGTCGGCGAACATCCTCTCAAGCTAGCCATGAATGCTTACGGTTGGGCGGTGCGCAACTCATACTTCATGAACGCGGCCGAGGAGTTCCTCGCCGATTCCCTGCGCGGATTCGTCGCGGCGCATCCGGGGATCACCTGGCATCGCGACCCTGGGTTCCTCGCGCGCGCCACCCCAAAAACCGCCGGTCAGGTGGCGATTGTTTCCGGTGGCGGGTCGGGCCATGAGCCGATGCATGCGGGGCTGATCGGCGCCGGCATGCTCGACGCGGCCTGTCCCGGCCTGATCTTCACCTCCCCTAACGCGTTGCAGATCGCCGCCGCGACCAGGCACATCGACGCGGGCGCGGGCGTTTTGCACATCGTCAAGAACTACACCGGCGATGTCATGAATTTCCGGATCGCGCGCAGCATCGTCGCTGACGACGGCATCGACACCGACGTTGTCCTCGTCGATGATGACGTGGCCACAGAATCGGACTCCGATGCCCCCGGTCGTCGGGGAACCGCGGCCACCATTGTCGTCGAAAAGATCTGCGGTGCAGCGGCTGTGGACGGCGCATCGCTCGCCGACGTGTGCGCGCTGGGCCGCCGGGTGGCCGCAAATGCCCGCAGCATGTCGGTGGCGTTGGCGCCCTGCGCCGTGCCCGGGTCGACGGTGCCGTCCTTCGACCTCGGCGACGACGAGATGGAACTCGGCATCGGCATTCACGGCGAACGCGGGACCAGTCGATTGCCCATCGCCACCGCTGACCAGATCGTCGGGACCCTCCTCGAGCGCATCACCGGCTCCCTCGGCCTCACGCCCGGTGACGAGGTGATCGCCGTGGTCAACGGTCTCGGCGCGACCCACTCGCTGGAGCTCAACCTCCTGTTCGGCAACGTGCTCGCGGGTTGTCGCAACCGGGGACTGCGCGTGGTGCGCACGCTGGTCGGCACCATGGTGACCGCGCTGGACATGCGTGGGGCATCGGTCACGCTCGTCCGATCGGACGCGGAAATGGTGCGCCTGTGGGACGCGCCGACCGACGCACCGGCCTGGCCGCGACTAACCAGCGCCGAGCCGGCCGCGTTGATCGACACGTCGTTTGCGCCACCGGATGACGCCGCCGATTCGGGGACCGAATGCGGCTGGCTGAGCGCATTCGTGTCCCGAGTCCAAGGCAATGTCGATGAGCTCGCCGCGCTGGACCGCCAGGCCGGCGATGGCGACTTCGGCGCGAACATGATGGCCGCGCTGAGCCATTTCACGATGCCGATGCGCGGTCCCGATCACGAGGTGCTCGACGCACTGTCGCGGTCGTATTTCGTTCGAGCGGGCGGCACTTCGGGAGCCGTGTTCGGAACAATGTTTCGTGCCTTCGCAAAATCCTTTGCCGCAGCGGAGGATTTCGCTACGGCGTTGGCAACCGGAACGAGCCAGGCCCTTTCCGAGATCGTCGCGCTCGGTGGGGCGCGGGTGGGCGACAACACAGTTGTCGATGCGCTGCATCCCGCGAACGAAGCGTTGCGGGCCGGCGACGGGTTGGCGGACGTGGCTGCCGCGGCCGAGGCTGGCGCCGAGTCGACGCGCCAGTTGGTCGCCCACAAAGGGCGCGCGAGCTACGTCGGCGAAGCCGGCCGCGGCGTCATCGACCCGGGGGCACTGGTGGTGGCGTGGTTCTATGCCGCGGCGGCGCAAAGGTGACGGCCGAGCGAGCATCGCAGCGCGGAACGCGCAAGGAGCGGAACGAAGGCCAGAACCGACAGTCGGCGCAACCTAGCTTTCGTTCTCGGTGGCGGGTTCCGGGCGCAGCGGCCCCGCCATCCGCGGGCCGGCCAACTTGCGTTCCAACCCGCGCAGGCCGATGCGGAACGGCTGCGCCAAATACTCACCCAACACGACACCCGCCGCGAGGGCGATGCTGATGCCCGCCGCGGTGACCAGCGTCGCCGCGTTGCCGCCTGGCTCCACGCCGAGTTCGTACATTCCGCGGTACGTCAATAGACCCGGGACCATCGGCGTGATTCCGGAAACAGCGGTGACCAGTGGAGTGATCCGAAGGCGCCGAGAGATCAGGCCACCGGCGATACCGACGAGGAGCGCGGCCACCGCGGCCGACCCGACCGCGCCCAATTCGGTCAGAGCCAGTGCGCCATAAACTGTTCCACCGAGCCCACCGGCAATCGCCGCGACGGCCGCGGCCCGTCCTCGCGAATACGAGGCGAGCGCGAAGCACCCCGCGGCGCCGACGCTGCCGAACATCATCAATGGGAGTTGCTGCCCCGTCGTCACCGTTATCTCAGGCAGCGGCGCTCGTGGAAATCCCAGTGCGAGACTAATTTTCAGGGCGATCAGCACGCCGGTGATAAGACCGACGCTCATCATGACGATTTCCATGGTCCGACCCGCAGCGGTCACGTTGTATCCGGTGATGGCGTCCTGTACCGCCGAGACCGTCGCCAGCCCGGACAACAGAACCGTCAACGCCGCGGCGACGAGCAGGGTGGGCTGCGCGCGGCTCATGATGCCGGTGCTGGCTATCGCGGTTGCCGCAAAGGTTGCGACCGCCCCACCCGCGACCTGCTGAAAGAATTGTGGGAGTGCGACTTTGCTCAGCAGCCAGACCATCCGGTCGACCACAATGGTGATGGCCACGGCCGAGAGTGCGATGTCGATTCCGCCGCCGAGAATGACGGTGATGAATCCGGCCATCCCACCCCACGCGGCGACGGCCACCCACTTCGGGTACGGATGCGGCGCTCGCGAGATCCGACGGACCTCTTCCTGCGCAGCCCTGGCATCGATGCGTCCGCAGACGATCTCGTTGACCAGGTTTTCGGTTTCGGTCAGCCGGCTGTAGTCATTGCTGCGTGAGCGGACCACCCGAACTGTCGTCACCGGCGCCATCATCGAACCGCGATGACAGGTAACCGTGATCGAGGTGAGGATCACGTCGACCTGGCAGGTGGTGAGACCGAGCGCACGGGTTACGGCAAGGATCGTCGCCGTGACGTCGGACGCGCCGGCGCCGCTGTACATCTGAATTTCGCCGATGCGCAGCGCCAGGTCCAGGACCAGGTTCACCGTGGCGTCGTCGGGAAGCTGCGGTTCCGGGTCTGTCGATGCTGCAGCCTGCCGCCGACGCAACGAGCGCAGCGCCGGTCGGGCGTGCACCAGGTGGCTTTGTCGATGCTTGCGGAACCGTTCGCGCGTGTCGCGCAGTCGGGAACTCGATGTCGGAGCGGTCAACCATTCCACTCGTCTCACCGTACCGAGCGGTGGTCGGTGGGCTCTGCGGCGGTGGTCAGGTTGCGGCTGTCGGCTTCGGTACGAAGCGTTAGCCCAGCGCGGCCGCCTTCAGTGGTGCCGGCATCGAGGTATCGGAGCTCGAATCGACCCTCGGATAGGTCGGATACTCGATTCCCGAAATGAACTGCACCGTCCGAACGACCTGGCACGAGTAGCCAAACTCGTTGTCGTACCAGAGATAAAGGATCGCCGTGTCGCCGTCGACGATCGCGGAGTTGGCGTCGACGACCGAGGCCGCCCGGGACCCGATGAAGTCGCTCGACACGGCATCGGTCGCGGCGGTGTAGTCGAGGTTGCGGCTCAATGGGCCGGCGAGGGACACCGAGCGCAAGTGGTTCAGCACCTCCTCGCGCGTAGCTTCGCGTCGGAGTTGAAGATTCAGAATGGCGATCGACACATCTGGGGTGGGCACCCGGACCGAATTGCCGGTGATCTTGGCCTTCAGCTCGGGAAGCGCCTTGGCCACCGCAGACGCCGCGCCGGTCTCGGTGATGACCATGTTGAACGGGGCCGATCGACCGCGCCGGTCGGCGCGGTGGAAGTTGTCGAGCAGATTCTGGTCGTTGGTGAACGAGTGCACCGTCTCGACATGCCCACGGACGATGCCGAACTCGTCGTCCATGGCTTTCAGCGGCGGCACGATTGCATTCGTAGTACACGACGCACACGAGAGGATCCGCTCGGCCGGGTCGATGCTGCGATGGTTGACCCCATGCACAATGTTGGGCAGGTCACCCTTGCCGGGAGCGGTGAGGACAACCTTGTCGATGCCCGGCCGAAGGTGCGCTGACAGCCCGGACCGATCACGCCACTTGCCGGTGTTGTCGATCAATATGGCGTCGTTGATGCCGTAGGCGGTGTAGTCGACGGTCGTCGGGTCGTCGCTGTAGATGAATCGGATGGCGTTACCGTTGGCGACGATCATGCTGTTCGCCTCGTCGACGAGGATGGTGCCGTCGAAGTGACCGTGTACCGAGTCTCGGCGCAACAGCGACGCCCGCTTGGCCAGGTCGCCCTCGCCGCTGCGTCGCACGACGACCGCTCGTAGCCGTAGGCCGTTTCCGGAGCCGGCCTTCTCGATTAGCAGCCGCGTCACCAGCCGGCCGATGCGGCCGAAGCCGTACAGAACCACGTCACGCGGGCCCTTTGGTTCGATTTTGTTCTCGCCGGTGATCTCGGTCAGTGCGTGGGCGGTGAACTCGGGAATCGACAGACCGCGATCATCAGCCTCGTAAGCCAGGTGCAGCAGGCCGAGGTCCACCTTGGCTGGTCCCAGGTCCAAATCGGCGAGCGCCGTCAAGAACGGAAAAGTGTCGGTGACAGACAGTTCCTCGCCCTCGATCTGGCGCGCGAAGCGATGCGTGCGCAGGATGCTGATCACCGACTTGTTCACCAAGGACCGGCTGTGCAGCAGGATCGTCACTCCCTTGCTGCGGTGCAGTCTGCCGATTATCGGGATCATTGCCTGGTCAAGCCCCTAGAAGTGGTGTAACTGAATTGTGATCCTTCGTTGGTGATCAGGCGGGTAGTTGCATCAGTGCATCAGTGGTCACCTCCGTCTGCGAGCTGGTGTCGGTGTCGGTGGTCAGGGTGAGTCGGCAGCGGCCCAGGACTTCGAGTCCGAGGTATCGGCGTCCTTCGGCCCATTCGTCGGTCTGCTCGGCAAGGACGGCGCCGATGAGGCGGACGATGGCATCTCGGTTGGGGAAGATGCCCACGACGTCGGTGCGGCGGCGGATCTCTCGGTTGAGCCGCTCGGTGGGGT
>NZ_VLIY01000029.1 GCF_007489285.1 Skermania sp. ID1734 | reverse complement strand
ACCCCACCGAGCGGCTCAACCGAGAGATCCGCCGCCGCACCGACGTCGTGGGCATCTTCCCCAACCGAGATGCCATCGTCCGCCTCATCGGCGCCGTCCTTGCCGAGCAGACCGACGAATGGGCCGAAGGACGCCGATACCTCGGACTCGAAGTCCTGGGCCGCTGCCGACTCACCCTGACCACCGACACCGACACCAGCTCGCAGACGGAGGTGACCACTGATGCACTGATGCAACTACCCGCCTGATCACCAACGAAGGATCACAATTCAGTTACACCACTTCTAGGGGCTTGACCATCGGTTTCAGCGTTTCGCGGGCACGAAGTCCGGCAACAGTGGGGGGATTGTGAGCTTCCCGTACATTGATGCAATGGTCATCGACGCCCGTCCAAAGCTGCCGCCGCTCGAACCCATCGAAGGAGTCTCATTCCGGCTCGTCAACGAAGAGGATTGGCCGGCGATCGAGGCGGGATTCTCGGAGGCCTTCAACGGGGCGCAGCGGCCGAGATCAGAATGGCTGTGGAAGTACGGTGCGAACCACGAACGCGTGTTCGCCTTGGTAGCAGTAGATCGTCAATCGGAGTTGATCGCGTACTACGGTTCACTTATTGGCCACCTGCAGGTCGATGGTCAAGAGCACAAATCTCTTCAACCCTGCGACGTTTTTCGCCTCAAACGCGAGGGCACGTCGACTGCGATGGTATTCAGCGCGCTAGTGCAGGAAACCATCCTCCATGCGCTACAACATGAAGACTTCGCAATCGGCTTCGGCTTCCCAGGTGCCCGTCATCTGCAGATCGGCCTGAAGCGACTCGGGTACTCGGACCCCGTCGATGTAATTCAACTAGTTCGAGCCGCTAGCGCCGGCATCCCGCGGGTCTTGCGGTGGCCTTACCGAGTCGACGACCACGCGGACCTAGCGTCGATCGAGAGCCTATGGCAACGATCGAGCCACCGGTACCCGGTAGCTCAAGTGCGCGATAGCGCCTACCTCGACTACCGGTATGTCAAGAACCCGATCAACTACATCTACCGGAGCGTCTCCCGCGGGAAACGCCTGCACGCATGGACCGTCCTGCGGAAGGTTGACAATCAAATTAAGGTGGTCGATCTGGTTTGGGATGGCCGCGATAGTCGGGCGCTTCGTCTGCTTAACCTTGAGATCATTCGCTGCGCCGTTGAGGCGGGAGCTACCACGCTTGAGATGTGGCTGAACGGCGATGAAAAGGCTCTTCGCATCTTTGCGGCGGGCGGTTGGGGGCCGAACCCAAACCCGCTCCCTCTCGGGTTGACCGTCGCCGTGCTGAAACCGGGTCTTGAACCACACGCGATAGCTAAGCGAATGTACGTGACTCTGGGCGACAGCGACCTAGCATGATCGAACTCACCTCTCGCAGAACACGCTCGAATAACGTCTCGCCGGCACTAGCAACTAGCACTTAGCCAGCGATTCACGCTGCGTTACTCCTGACGCTGATCAAGGCTTCAGTCGACGCTTGGTGTTATGTTTCCACCGCATGAGCAACATCTTTGGGAGCGCGAATGGCTACTTCGACCACCGGGCGCATGTTCGGGTTGGATCTTCTTCGCGCGCTTGCGGTGCTGTCCGTGGTCGTTGGCCATGCGCTCGTATTTTCGCGCGTCAATTCAGGTTGGCTATTGGGCTATGTAGCGCCACTTGGAACCATCGGTGTCGAGATATTCTTTGTTCTCAGCGGCTTCTTGATAGGACATATCCTCCTGCGGTCCGCTGACGCAAATCAGCTAAGTAATGCAACCGGCCTATTCAAGTTTTGGATCCGCCGATGGACACGTACGCTGCCGCTGTACTTTGTTTTTCTTTTTATCTACCTCCTAGCTGACACGGCAGACGCCAACAGATATAGCTACGCTTGGCGGTACGCCACTTTAACCCAAAATCTAGCGTGGCCCAATCCACGCTTTTTTGCTCATTCATGGAGCCTTTCCGTCGAAGAATGGTTCTACATTTTTGTTCCAATAGCGATCGCGGGTACCACGGCTCTTACCAGCATGAAAAGAGGGAGGCGATTTTTATTGATCGCTTTCGTCTTTATGGCGATTCCCATGGTTTTTCGGCTGGTACTGCTGCATAACGTGACAGATGTTTCGACGTACGACGCGTACATCCGGAAGTGCGTATTCTGCCGCATAGATTCGCTATTTATCGGTGTTGCGGCAGCTTACATTCGGTTGTATCACAAGAACATCTTCGATCGACTGGGGCGTCGCTGGCAGGTAACGCTCCCCGCCTTCGTCCTGGTAGCAGGCGTGACCTTGCTTCCGGCAGTCGTCAACGCAACCATCACTAATCCATTGGTCGCTGCCGCATACTTCCCGCTCCTATCCATTTCCATAGCATTAGTTCTCGCGGCGGCGACGCGTCTCCAAACCTTTCGAGCATCGGCACTTGACAAGTTTATTGTTGGGACTGCAAAGATCTCATACTCACTTTATCTTGGGCACGTTCTCGTTCTCATGTTGATATTCAGCAACGAAACAATATTGGAACGGCTGACCAGCGCGAGCAGAAAGGCGACTGCACTGGGTGTGGCATTCGGACTTTGCTACGCACTGGCAGCAGCCACATATATCGCCGTAGAAAGACCATTCATGCGATGGCGGAATGCACACATTCGTGAAAACGATGTTCAAAAGGGACCAGTCGCCGTAATGGTCGGGTAACTCGGGTACCAAAAGCTGTTCTGCCATCGCGCCGCACACCTGCGCCGACCTCAGGACGAGCGTCGAGTGGAGCGCTATGAACGGTTGCAACTCGGTCAGCCCAATCATCAAGGTCGCGCGCCGACGACATTTGGGATCCCGGTCGCCATCGCCTTGGCGGCAGATGATGCCGTGCTCGAGGCCCGTGGCGACGGCGAGCCTTCCACAAGTTCAAGCAGTTCGGGACGAATCGCGGCAAGCCGGTCAGCGCCTACGCCTACGCGGTACACCACGACGGCACACCCACCTACGTGTCCGTGGCCACCACCGAGCAGATTGAAGCCGCCAAACGTAAAGCGCGCGGCACCGACCGCACTCAAGCGACCGTTCCTGCGTCGACACGGGCGGTCGCTTTGCCGCACCCCGGCAATCCTCCGGCTAGAGCACCTTTCCGCCAATGACGCGGCATCGCACTAGATGCCAGCGAAAGCCGGCGGTTAGCACCATGGAGTAGATCCGGGTGCCAACCCATTCTGAACACAGGACTGATGCAATTGTTGCTGATTCTTGTCGTTGTTTTGTAGATATTGCTGCCAAGCTCGCTGAACCGCGCCCCAATCCCCGTCTGAATTGTCACTATTGCCCTCTTCCCCGCTCGTAGCCGGGGGAGTGACGGGAGGTGGCGTAGAAGAGTGCGACTGCTGGGGTGGCTGAAGGGAATTGAAGAAGTTGCTTTCCTTATTTGCCAGATAGTTGTTCAGTGGGTCAAAGGGTTCGCCCATTTTGGTGCCAAGCCAAACGAGCGGAGGAAGAACGAAGTGCGTAATAAAATTGTAGTCACCGTTCAGCACCCAACCGGTGAAGTTGACTGCGCCAGTTGCGACTGTTTGCCCTCCGTCCGCATATCCCGAACCTAGCCCACTTAGGAAGCTAGTCGTTCCACCGGCTATGCCAGGGCCAATGTCCGAGAGACCGGCGTTGTGGACATTCTTGTTGACCACAGGCGGGGGCGGAACGGTCGATACTGGTGTCGCCGAAGCCACACCAGCCATGGGTGTTGCCAGTGCCATGCCGAGAGTCAAACATGCGGCAACCTTTGCCCTTTTAATTGTTTTCACAATCCGTCCTCCTCGGACCCGCGCCCTTGCTGGTCGTCCGTACTTACGAAAGCGGGCCGAAGCTATCATCACGGAGAGCTCCAAAGCTAGCCGAGGCGCCCTTTTACTCTGAATAAATGACATTCACGCAGCATGCCCATGTGGCTGATGTATATCATTCAGATGACAGTGTTAATCCGTCCGCCAGTTTTTCCAACACAAAGGAACTCGCTCACCTTTGTCAGGGACTGTCGCGACGGGCGTAGATCCTCGAGGAGCGGTGGCTATTCGCGTGCACAACACGCCATCGGGTCTTTACGGCGGAGCACTCCTCGATGTCCGACACAGTCTCACCGAGAGATGGCGATTGACCTTCGTGAACAATCCGCTTACTTCGTGCCCAGCGGCAAGGTTAGACTCCGGTGGGCGGACGGGGCTCATTCCGGATATGCGGTCGGCGCTGGGTCGCGACACGCCCATACCGACTTGTGCGGGAGTGCTCAACAGCAAGTTGGCTTGACTGGCCAAGCAAGTCAACTGAAAGCGGAGGGCGCGTTTAGCGAGGCCTCGCCCTGACCGACGGATGATCACCCACGGAACTATGGCCTATTTCCTGATTTAATTGATCTGAGGCTGGTCATGAGCTTGAGCCTGCGTGGCTGACGTAGGTGGTTAACTGCTGATTCAAGCTCCGCGCATCGAGCCTCAAGTTTCTGCGTCCGCCCCAAAAGTTTGGTCAGCGAGTCAGTGGAAATCAACTGATAACTAGCGGGTTCTTTGGCCGGCGTAGCCTCTTCGCCCTGCTGTACACCACAAAGGGACAGCGCACGAGAGATTGGATGCCGATAGTCGACTCTTTCCTCACTCTCATCGAACCGAAACCCTAGTTCACCGAAGAACTGCCACGGGAACGCATAGTAGCTAATCGGACGATGCCTGCCATGGTAAGCGAGCGCAGCATCTCGATCTACGTTTTTGTAACTTGCTTCACCGCGGGCTGCAGGTGTCCCGGTAGATTTAGCTACCAGCATCTGGACGCATGGCTCAGTGATCTGACCGACGAATGACGCAGGCCAGTCGGTAGGAATATCATCCACAAGAATTGATACATACTTGCCGCGAACGCACTCGAGTGCAGCGTTTAGGGCGCTCGCCTCAGATTTGCCGTCTACATGCATGAAAGCAGTGCGACATCCAAGAACGCTCGAAATATCGGTCGTCAGCGTTCGACAATGTGCCCGCTCCGCTTCGTCGAGTCCATAACCGGTCACGATAAGTTCGAATTCACGCCACTCCTGCCGTTCGAGATACTCGAACAATCCGCCGAGCTGGTGAATGTTTTCCGACGCGATCGGCACTATCACGCTCAATAATGCGGAACGATCACCGACCCTGTCGTACAGGACCGGTACATCAGTAACGTCGCCAGGAGAGTACGCGCGCACGAATTGATTAACCGTCGATCCATATCCAGCTAGCTCGCGTATCGACTGCAAGAACGCGCCAAGCGGAGTGGTATCCGACAACGCAATGCTATCCATCGGAAAGTGCTGGTCACTCCTAAGCATTTCGAAATCTCGCTTTGTAAGGAGCCGCCATCCGACACTGCCCATGAATTTTTCAAGGTCGACTTCGGTGAAGAAGCGCAGATGAGTGTGGTCCAGAAGCCCTGTCTGAGTGTATTGCCACCGGTTTGTCAGCAGTTTGATGCCGAGGTCACGATGGGTCACGTTGGGCACGCTGACAATCAACGGCGGAAGTCCTCTTTCTTCCGCTATTTGACGCACGCACGACAGAACCGCACGGCCATCTGCAAGGTGCTCGATGATGTCGAGCATTGTTATGGACCGCAGTTGCCTATCGCCCAGTATCGAATCTAACGACTCCTTGAGGCGATCAACCGCGCGGAGATCGACTTGCCACGCTTCGAACCCTCGCTCGCGAATATTGCCCACAGATTCTTCATCGATATCGAGGCCGACGTACTGGTATCCACGCTCACGAAGTGCCTCCGCTACTGCGCCATAGCCGCAGCCAATATCGAGGTGCACAGCAGAGTCCGGCGCCGTTTCCGGGCGGTTTCCCCTGGCTTCGACCAACTCATCGAGCAGTCGCACTACATGGCCATACAGGTTGTCGTCACCAAAGGTGAAGTTGTAGGCCATGACATGTCCTTTTCTATTTAGCGTGACCGTACGGTGCGACTAGAAGGCGGCTCCGAGGCGAGCATAGGCCCCCTGCAGCACGCCGCTCGACGTCAACCTAGCCCTCAGCCTCTATCGAATCATCTGGGTTTTCGCAGCTCTAACGGTTGGTGCGCCGCCATTTTGGTTGGTATGCCATGAGTACCCTTGTGGCGGGCGAAGCTGATCGGACAGGCGATAGCTTGCGCTGAGACCACGGAGGGGTTCATATGACCGATAGCAGCAGCGAGAAGGATGAACCGCGGGACACGCTTGGCCGCAGTTCTGCGGGATCGTGAAGGCAACCCATTGAGCAGCAACACAATTCACCATTGATATCCGGTTCACAGTACACCTCGATTCGACGCGGCGAAACACTGATGATCTCGGGCTTGATTCCGTCCATCGGTAGTGTCGGTAACGCATACGACAATGCCTTGGCGGAGCCTACGATTGGGCTCTATAGGACCGAATCGATGCGTGCCGATTCGCCGTTCCGTGGCGGACCGTTGCACAACGTCTGTGACGTCGAGTCTGTCACCGCGCACTGGGTGGATTGGTACAACAACCCCCGGCTGATGTATCGCCTCGACTGCAGACCACCCGGTCGAGTACGCGGCCGACTACCATGCACATCGCACCGGCCGGCAGGTTGGGCTCAAATACACCGAAGTGCGTCAAGCCGGGGCGGTTCAAACTCTCACATCGGACTAGAGCAACAGTCGGCAAACAATCGCGCCCGCCGCGAACAACGGCGAGATCACCCGCAGAAGCTAGAGTCGAGACTCGTTGCCGCATCTATCGCCTCAAGAAGGAACAGTGAAAGTCTGCATAGCCACATATGACATCATCGGGCCGGTCCGGAACGGAGGCATCGGCACCGCCAATAGCGAGCTTGCACGATCGCTCGTTGCTGCTGGTCACCACGTCACTGTTCTCTACCTCTTGGGTACGTACTGTGAGGACGGCACTATTAGCGAGTGGGTCGCCGACTACCGGCGTCGGGGTATCACCTTAGTGCCACTGCCGCCATCGAAAGTTCAGCTAGGTGGACCCTATTCCGCTGTCGTGTCGATGAGAGCGTATGAGTGGCTGCGTGCATCCGACTTTGATGTGGTGCACTTTCATGACTGGCGGGGAGCGGGCTTCTTCAGCGTGTACGGTCGCCGTTCGGGCCATTCTCTTGCCAACACACGAATCGTGGTCACGGCTCACAGCCCGATTCTTTGGCATAAATACAACAATTATGAATTACTGACCGACCCCGAAGACATCCGCACCGACTATCTTGAGCGCGAATCAGTTCGTCTGGCAGATGAGCTCGTCAGTCCAAGCAACTACATGATCGATTGGATGCGTCACCAAGGTTGGCGTTTGCCAGAGCGCGTGACGGTTAGACAGAACGTCTTTCACAATAGAACCCGCGAGGCTAGACCGCTTAGCATCTCCGGCACTCTGCAGGTCGACGAGATCGTGTTCTTCGGTCGACTCGAAGTACGCAAGGGACTTCGGCTCTTCTGTGATGCTATTGATAGAGCTGAAATTTCGCGGCCGGTGAAGGTTACGTTTTTAGGGAAGACCAGCACCGTGGATGGTGCACCGTCCACCTCCTATATTGCGGCACGAGCATCTCGGTGGAATCTTGAGTACCAGGTAATTACAAACAAGGATCAAAGTGCGGCGCTCGATTATTTAGCAGAGCCGGGGCGACTGGCGGTAATTGCATCACTAGCCGAAAACTCACCATATACGGTACTTGAGTGCTTAGCGTCGGGCATACCATTTTTAGCGAGTGCTGTTGGTGGGATTCCAGAGCTTATTGCGCCCGACAGTCATCTCGCATCGCTATTTGAGCCGACCGCCAATTCGCTCGCGATCAAGTTAGCGCAAGTCCTCGGACAAGGCGCCCAATTAGCGAAGTTCGCAGTGCACCCTTCAGAGGTAGAGCAAGAGACGCTCATTGCACATGAGTCAAGAAATACGTCGATCGTCTGGCCAGATTTTCCAGAAGACGACCCATTCGTATCTGTGTGCTTGATTCACTTTGAGCGCCCTCGATATCTCGATTACGCCCTCAAGTCGCTGTCTGAGCAAGACTATACGAACTTTGAGGTGATTCTCGTCGATGATGGATCGTCAAGCGAGGACGCTGTCAAGTATTTGGCCACAGTAACGACGCGATACCCGCAGCTCCAGTTAAAGGTTATACGGCAGGATAACAAATACCTGGGCGCCGCGAGGAATGCAGCGGCGTCAGAAGCTTCTGGAGACTGGCTCCTATTCATGGACGATGATAATGCAGCCAAGCCCTACGAAATCTCTACATTCATAAGGGTTGCGCAACGCACTGGCGCGGACATCGTCGTCTGCCAGCTCGATGTGTTCCGCGGTGATGAAGCAGAGCATTACCCCCCTACCTGCGACCATCGTGCCCTGATGACGGGCGGTCCGGTATCGCTCGGCGCTATTCGCAACTGCTTCGGCGATGCTAACTCACTTGTACGACGCAAAACCTTTGATGCTGTCGGAGGCTTTACCGAGGACTACGGTTTGGGCCACGAAGATTGGGAATTCTTTAGCACCGCAGCGCTCCAAGGAGCAGTCACGTGGATTATCCCGGATGCACTCTTTTGGTACCGTCAGTCCAATTTGGGAATGCTAAAGAGCACCGAAGAGACGGCGAATCTCCAACGAAATATTAGGCCATATCTATCGGCCGTTCCCCCGTCCTTGCAGCCACTAGTGTTACTTGCGCAAGGTCAAGGATTGAAAGGCAGCATACTCGACGAGTCTTTCCTTCAAGTGTCACTAGCCTACCGTATTGCAAAACGTTTCGATCGCTTTCCTCGAACAAAAAGATTGCTTAAGCGATTTGGAAATAAACTGGTGAACTAACTGGGTTTGACTGCGCTCCGAATTATGGTTTCTGGTAAATTTTTCCGATTTCGCGAGTATATATGGGTCGTGAGTGGAACTCCCTCACCTCACGAGTGCCATCCCATCTCTTAGAAAGATCCTGCAGCTCGGTTGTCGAATAGAAACTCTCGATTGCGCTCGCATACATCGCCACGTCGCCTGGATCCTTAACTACATACCCATTAACCCCATGCTCAACAATCTCTGCAAGGTCTACCATATCGGGACAAACTATAAATAGGTTAGCGCAAACAGCTTCCCGGCATAACTGAAGCACCCGATCACATAAGGAGGTAAGGAGAAGTAGATCATAATTTTCAAGATCGACCGAGTGAAGGCCATCGAAGGGGCCCAAGTAGCGAACATTCGATGAACTAGCAGCTAACTCATCGAATCGGACTCGACAGCAATTTTCTTCGTCTTTTGGACCCCAGATGTCAAGGTGTACACCAAAATTGGCGACCTCGTTCGCTATCGCTATCGCATCAGTCGACTGCTTCTCGTTTGCGATGCGGTGCGCAAATAGCACCCGACCTGTCACGCCTGAGATCTTTCGTTGTATCGTATGCGGCATTTGAAGCGGGGCTTTTGTGATCTCGCCTATGTAACCGTAGGTCTTAACAATTTGCATCGCGTGAAAATTTGAGTCAGTCACGATGTGGTCGATATATTGCAGCGCGCCCGGAAACCGAGAAAAGGCTTCCCACTGCAATCCGCAGCCGTCGACCGGCATCGCATAGGAATGCATTAGGACGCGGAGCTTGCCTTGCAACACGCTGCCATGCTTGTCGATGAATGAATAACCTAGTGGGGAATCAATTATTGTAAGGGTCTTGATTTCAAAGTTCAGGGTGATCCGCTCAAGCAGTACCTCCATCTCCGTATCGTCGATGGCAGGAAAGAATTCATAACACTCAATCAGTTCTGAGTTGGGCAGGTCACGGGTGCGTTCTCCCCACCGAGGACGGCCAGTTGCGATTACTGCAACTCGGCGGCCGACAGACGTCAACGCCTCCACTAACTCAATCGTTGACAAGTCGGCACCGCTTGGTTCAAACCTCGAAACTACGATTATGTCGTCGATAGTATCGTTGAATCTTTTGCAAAAATTTGCATATGCAAGTGTGCTCGGTCTGCAAGTGGGAGGCTCAATGATCTGCGCGCTCTCAAGAACTGACGTGGTCGGGCTTAGGATCGGTTCTATGAGCGCTAGTTCCCGCCAATGTTCTAGAAGCTGGTCAGAAATTTGACGTACGATTGGCAATTCAGCCGTCTGGTCCAGCGCGGATTCTCGCTCCCCAGCGCGTGCTTCAGTCCGGGCGAGTTTTGCCGAGCGATATATCGCTCGCGCAGTACGATAAGCTAGCCGATCGTGACCGGCAAAGCGCTGTAATCCGATAGCTAGCCGGGACGCAAGGGGAAGTCTGCCGTTACCTTCGCCGCCAGTTTCGAGTGGCAGGCCTTCGCGCGAAGCGTCGGCGTAACCATCATCATGATCGCTGCCGGTCGGCAGCACCCCTACTGAGTCCGCCAATTGCGAAAAGTGTACTGGATTAAAGAGCGGCGAGGGCATGAGCGCCTTGCCCTGGTGCTCAACCAGCACCGAATTTGCTTTTCCTCGCCGGTAATAGAAAGCGGTTTCGGGTACCACTATAAATTCATACCCAGCGGCCAGTACTTTCGTGTTCCAATGCCAATCCTCGAACCCGTATCCATGCGTAGTTCGATCGTAGTGTATTTCGCGATAGATAGCGCCATGAACAAGATTTTGCGATACGTACGGATTTTCTGCGACTAAGTTCATGCGCCGCAGCGGCTCGTCCGTCGTTGTACAAATTTTGACGATTTCGTGGCGCACATTTCGATTGAAGTCTATGACATAATTTGCCGAGAATACCGCCGGTATTTCATGTCTTTCTGCGCATTCATAGGCTGCGTAAAAGAAATTTGCGGTAAATAGATCGTCGCCGTCTACGAACTGAATGTACTTCCCATCACTCATTTCAATTAGGAAGTTTCGGGAGACCGCAGGAGATTTGAAGCAGTTCTCAAATATGTGGAACTCAGGATGGTTACGCACAAAATTCATTGCCACGGTGCGGGTTAGCTCGTCGCTGTCATCAAGATGTATGTTCAGCTGCAATCCTTTAACGCCCTTGCATCTTGCAAGATTCGCTCCGCTTTCAACGGCGCGCAATGACTTGTGCAAGAGATAGCCCTCGCGGTGTGCGGTGATGTTTATCGTGACGGCGGTACCGAGTCGCGCCTGCATCTCTTGCACGCCTTTCGAGACTTCTGACTAGCATGAATCAATCAGGCGGAATTATAGCGTAAGAGCGTGGAGCGCTAGCCGTTCGTCGCGGCAAGGATTGAAGTTTCCTCCGCAAGTTAGGTGGGACGGCAATGATCAATACTGTTGTAATTACTGACGCGACGCTTACCATATGTGCACAGACTAAAAAGCCGGAAAATCGCAATTCTCGGTCATGATATCTCGGGGTCCGTCTGGTCGGCCATCGACATACGTTCGCAGAACCGAACACACCCGAAACTCCGGGCGCGTTTCCTTCGTCGCCATCCTCCGTAACCGCATCAGATCCCATACCTTCCGCGTATTGATATACGGCTTCCGCGCCGCATCCCTGATCCGCCGCCACCCAAACAGCCCTACTTGACCAGAGAATCCAACCGCCTGGTGCGGATACACCCGATACCGCACCACCGGCGTGTCGTCGGCATCTAATCTGCCCATCGCGACGGCGACCACCGAGAGCCACCGGTCGTGCAGCCACCCGTACGGCATCGGCACGCTCGCTTCAACCAGTTCATTGGTCACCATCGAGGCCGCGCCCGTCGCCATGGACTGCTGCAGTACCGAGCGCAGCTGCTCAACCGGATCTGCGTTTTCCCAATCTGCGAGCACCGGGAATCGATCCCGCAACGTCTCACCTGTGGGCTCACCGCCGGCATCGACCACCAGCGCATTAGCCGCAGTCATCACCGCACCGGTCCGCTGCAGTCGACCTCGCTGCCGCGCCAACCGGTCCGGCTCCCAAATATCGTCCTGGTCGGACAGCGCAATGAACCGGAACCCTGACGCGGCCCGCAAGCCGGCCTCGAAGTTGGACGCAATCCTCGTGTACAGATCTGACGACCGCGCTGGCGCCGTCACCTCAAGCAACCGGATATTCGGATGGTCTGCAAAAAAGTCTCGGACCAGTCCAGGCGTGCCGTCGTGTGACGAATCGTCGACCAGGAACACCGCCTCCGGAAGCACGGACTGCTCGACTATCGACTCCAACTGCTCCTCGATGTACTTGGCCCCGTTGTGAGTAACCAGCACTACGGCTATCGCATCTGGAGCTGAGGCGGCCTCAGCCTCCGCAACACGGGGACCCGACCGGTGCCGCACAAAGTCGCGCACTCCCGCCCCGATCGCCCGCGCCGATGCCCACCGGTGATCTTCCACAGTCACAGCCAACACCGATGCAACGAACAGCCAGAACAGCGCGCGCAGACACCACTTCGCGTCGAATCGCCGGTACCGCCGGAACATCTCCAGCCGGTTCCGGGTCATGTAATAGCGCCGCTGCGCACTGTGATTCGTCGACACCAACCGGCGACCCAGAAACTCCAGCACTCGAACGTTTCCTATCGGCTGCGCCATATCGATCCGCGCGTCTGCGTACACAGACCAACCCGACGATCGCATCCGCAGACACAGATCGGTATCCACCGAATCAATGACAAGCGACTCGTCGGCCAGCCCGCATGCGCGCAGCGCATCCGAGTTGAACACCGCCCCTGACTGGATCAGCTCAGTGGCCTCATACAACGCATGAGCGTCGCTGCCGTCGTACGCAAAGCCATTGATGCGACCAGGCCCTACCGCGCCCCATCGTCGGCCGTCTGAATCGACCTCGCCAACAGTAGATTCGAGGCGGTCAAGCAGTTCATCACCGATCTCGGTGTCCTGATCGAACGTCACGATGTGCCGACAGTCTTGCTCAAGCGCGGCGGTGAACCCGCTCTTCAGCGCCCGCGCCAACCCAAAGTTTCGATCGTGATGCTTCACAACAACGTTCGGTACGCCTGCAAGTGTTTCGTAAAAGTCTTGCGGCAACCCAGGACTGCCGTCATCCACGACCACCACTAGCGGTATTCGCTTGGCTACCAGCTGAATCCGACTGAGCACCTCTGTCGGCGGATCGAAGCACGCGAAGACGGCCGCATCGATAGCAGCACCCGGCACGCTAGTAAGCTCCCTCCCCTGCTGTTACCGCGCGCAATGTCTTCACGATGATCAGCAGGTCCCCAACCATGGACCAATTCTCGACGTAGGACAGGTCCAGCCGCACGGACTCTTCCCACGATAGGTCAGAGCGCCCGCTCACTTGCCACAGCCCGGTCACCCCTGGCTTCACCAGAAGCCGCCGGTGCACCTCATTGCCCCACGAGTCGAGTTCCCGCGGCAGCGGCGGCCGCGGACCAACCACGCTCATCTCCCGACGCAGCACGTTGATGAACTGCGGCAGCTCGTCGATGCTGAAGCGCCGGATGAACTTGCCGACCCTGGTCACCCGTGGGTCCTCGCGGATCTTGAATAGCGCGCCCGCGCCCTCGTTGTAGGCGAGCAGATCGCTGAGCATCATGTCCGCGCCGGCAACCATGCTGCGGAACTTCAGCATCTGGAATTCCTTGCCATCGGCACCCACCCGCGTCTGCCGGTAGAACACCGGGCCCTTGCTGGTGAGCTTGATGGCCAACGCGGTCAGCACCATGATCGGCGCGACGACCAGCAGCGCGAAGGTCGCAAACGACAGGTCGAACGCGAGTTTGCCCCAGCGCTTGGCGCCCTCGTATGTCGGCTTTTCCACGTGGATGAGCGGCATGCCCGCGACCGGACGCATCACCAGGCGCGGACCGGCAATGTCGCACACGCCGGGCGAGACGACCATGTCCACGTCGTAGGGGTCCAGCTCCCACATCAGTTTGCGCAGACCTTCGTGGCCGAGCTCCTCGGTGGCGGTAACCGCAACGGTGTCGGCGCCGCAATGCTCGAGCGCAGCGATGACCGAGTGCTCGTCACCGAAGATCGGCAACTTTTGTTCGCCCACGATCATGGTGGCGCCCGGCTGGCCCTCGTGGCCAGGAACGCACACACCCACAACCCGATGGCCCGAGGCGAGGCTCTGCTCGAACTGCAAGGCGACCTCACGGACGGCCCGTTCGCGGCCGACCAGCAAGACCGATGTCTGATTCTCGCCGCGTTCCCGTCGATGCGCGATCGACCGGCGCGAAACCCATCGACTCCAGAGGAGGCCGGCCAGCCCGACCGGGAAAGCGATAGCAAGGTAGCCGCGCGCGAAATCGAGCTGGAACAGCAGCGCCACGATGGCGACCACACCAAATAGCCAGCACGTTGTGGAAATAATCAGGCGATATTCGTCCGGGCCGCTACCGAAAACACGCGGAGTGTGCGTCCCGTTCGCCACCAAAGCGCCGATCCATGCCACGATCAGCAAAATTGAGAAAAGTGTGTAATTCAAACCGGCATGCGATTTGGTCGATACGTTGACGTGCAACGCGCCGAAGCGCAGCGCCTGCGCAGCAGCAACCGATGCCGCGATTACGATGGTGTCAGTTATCCAGGTGCGACGGATAAGCGCTGGCTCCCAGTCTTTTCGTGACACCCGCGTGACCGGCTGCGCCATGGCGACCTTGCGGCGCGCGCGCGTGCGGGTTGCCTCGCGAGTAATCGACACCATGGCCCCTGTATCGCTGGTCACACTCGTATCGTTTCGCCCCAACGTCACGAATCTTTATCGCGCGATATACCCCGAATCACGGGATGACCTCGACGAAACCCCTAGCAAACATGATTGTGTCACAACCGTGACCAAAATGAGACATTTGCTAGCAAACTGAGGCTCTCGGCTGACAGTTCAGTCTTGCCATGCGCTGAAACCGGCGATTACTGGGAATATGGCAGTTATGACCGAACCTGCACTCGCTGGCAGCGCAACCAACCTCGGCGACACCTCGCTCGGGCGAACCGTCATCGCTGACACCGTCGTGGCCAAAATCGCCCGCATCGCCACCCGCGAGATCAGCGGCGTTCGCGACGTCGGCGGCGGCGCCGCTCGAGTCGTCGGCCGATTGCGCGACACCATCCCCGGCGCATTCCCCACCAGCACCACCCAAGGCGTCTCCGTCGAGGTCGGCGAGAAGCAAGCCGCGATAGATATCGGGGTCATCGCCTACTACGGCACCGCGCTTCGCGAACTCGCCGCGGCCATCCGCCGCAACGTCATCGCCGCAGTCGAACGCATGACGGGCCTCGAGGTGACCGAAGTCAACATCACCGTGCACGACGTCTACTTCGAAGACGAAGACGAGACCGGTGACACCACGACCACCCCCCGCGTCCTGTGACCGCCGACGGTAAGGCGAGCGCGATCGCCGACGCAGCAATCAACACGCCCGGTGTGGTCGCACTGCACGCGGGACCGTATGGCGACGTGGTCACGCATTTGAGTGGTCAGCGCATCGTCGGTGTGCGACTGAACGAAACCGCCGTCGAGGTGCAGTTGATTGTCGACGTGGCCTACGACTTGCGCTCTGTCGGCGAGCAGGTCCGCGGGCACGCGGAGCGGATCAGCGGGCTGCCGGCGCGGGTGACGATTGCCGATGTGGTGGAGGATGGCGAAGGTGAGTGACCGAAGGTGAGTAATGCCGTCTTGGGCCTGTTCGCCGGACTGTTCTTGGCACTGGCCGGAATCACGGGCGGTATCGGCGGGTTTCTGTTCGCGGTGGTCCTCGGCGGTATCGGTCTGATCATCGGCGCCCACCGCGACGGCACCATCGACCTGGGCGCGTTGCTGCGGAGCCGCGGTCGTGGCTGACCCTGTGAAGTCACCCGCCGTTCGTGGTCGGACTGCGGTCGATCGACTGCAGTCCGACGACAACAGGCGGGTGACTTCGGGGCAAGGCGTAGACCCGGCCGAACGTGGCACTCTCACAGTCCGCAACCGCGCGGGCGCCCGCCTGGTCGAACGAGCAGTGCTGAGCGTCGATTGCGTCGAACGGCACAGCCGATTCACCCGCCGCGACCTGCCCCGCGCGATCGTCGACATGACACCCGAGGCACCGAACATCCGCGTCGATATCGCCGCGGCCTGGCCGGCACCGCTCGCCGATACCTGCCGAGCGACGCAGCGACGGGTGATCCGTGAAATTCAGGAGCAAACCGGCCGGACGCCCGCACGTGTGGACGTCACCATCAGTGGACTCGTCCCCGGCGCGCCCACCGCGCACGTCGAACCCCGCCCAGATTTCGGCGCCGAACGCACTCCGATGAGCCAGCCTGCAGCCGGTCCGGTCGCCGTCGTTGCGGCCGCCGCCCTGATCGCGGTGGGCATCATTGCCGGCCGTGAGCTGCTCATTCAACAGGAGTTGATCGACGGCGCGCCCTGGCTGGCCAACGCATTCACCTGGGCGGGTCGGCTGACCTGGCAGGGGTGGATGCTGCCCGCCGCGATCGCCGCGGTCGTCGCGGGCGTTCTGATTTTGACCTTGGGCCTCAAGCGGCAGCGGCCGACGCACGTGCGTACCGGCGGCAGCCCCGCACTGTGGCTGCGCACCACGGACATGGCCCGCCGATGCACCGCGGCAGCACTGCGGGTCGACGGCGTCGCGGAAGCCCACACCGCCGTCGGGCGCAAGCGGGTGGACGTCACGGTGAAGCCGGGTGCGGATTCCCGTGATGGGCTCGGCGAACCCGTCGCCGCCGAAGTCAGAAAGGCGCTGGCGCAACTTCAGCACCCGATGCAACTGGAAGTAGCGATCGAACGCAGGCCCGCGCGATGAAGCGCAGCACCGCAACCATCGATCGATTGATAGCGCTCCTTGTCGGCGGCTGCGCATTGATCGGTGGACTACTGGTTCTCGGCTGGTGGGCCGAAATCGGATTTGTCCGCACGATCTTTGCCCACGCCGACCAGAGCTGGTACCGCCTCGCGCCGATTCAGTCGTGGTGGCCCTGGCTGCTCGGGGTTGTCGCGGTGTCCGCGGTCGTCCTAGGAATGTGGTTGCTGCTCGGTAACATTCGATCCGTCCGCACGCCGAGCCTGGAATTGCCGGGCAGCGGGCCCGGCGGGGTGCTCGCGATCAATCCCGCACAGATTGCCAATGTCGCGGCGGCCGCATTGAGCGATCACGACGGGATCTCGGCGTCGGCGTCGGCAACCCGGGAGGACGGCGTGCCGATGCTCAACATCACGCTCACCGCCCGGCCCGACATTTCGTTGGACCAATTGCGACGACTTGCGTACGCGACGGCAACGGACATTACGGGCGCGACCGAAGGCACTCGATTGGCAACCCGCTTTTATGTGCGCTATCAATCCGTAGAGCGGTAATCGTTTTTCCGTCGAGTCACGCGGGGGATGGCTCTATTGTTGGACCCTGCGATTGGGATGGAGAACAGATGAAGCGAGCGCTGATCACCGGCATCACAGGTCAGGATGGCTCGTACCTCGCCGAACTGCTGCTCTCGAAGGGCTACGAGGTACACGGACTGGTCCGGCGGTCGTCGTCGTTCAACACAGCGCGCATCGACCACCTGTACGTGGATCCGCACGACCCCGGCGCGCGGCTCTTCTTGCACTACGGCGACCTCAGCGACGGCGGGCGGCTCGCGTCGCTGCTGACCCAGGTCCGTCCCGACGAGGTGTACAACCTCGCGGCGCAATCGCACGTCCGGGTCAGCTTCGAAGAGCCCGAATACACCGGCGACACCACCGGCGTCGGCTCCACCCGACTGCTCGAGGCGTGCCGGCTCGTGGGCCTCGACTGCCGCTACTACCAGGCGTCGAGCTCGGAAATCTACGGCGCGACGCCACCGCCGCAGGATGAGGAAACTCCGTTCTATCCGCGGTCCCCCTATGGCGCGGCGAAGTTGTATTCGTACTGGATGACCCGCAACTACCGCGAGGCGTACGGGATGTTCGCGGTCAACGGGATTCTGTTCAACCACGAATCGCCCCGGCGCGGCGAAACTTTCGTTACCCGCAAGATCACGCGCGCGGCCGCTCGCATCAAGGCGGGCCAGCAGCAATGGCTGTACCTCGGCAACCTCGACGCCGTCCGCGACTGGGGTTATGCACCCGAATACGTCGAGGGCATGTGGCGAATGCTGCAGGTCGACGAGCCGGAAGACTTCGTGCTCGCCACCGGCACCAAGTACTCGGTGCGGGAATTCCTCAGCGCGGCGTTCGCGCACGCCGGTCTGGACTGGCGCGAACACGTGCGCCACGACGACCGCTACCTGCGGCCCACCGAGGTCGATGCGCTCGTCGGCGACTCCTCCAAGGCAAAGCGAAAGTTGGAGTGGAAGGCCACCATCGAGGCCCCGGAACTCGCCCGCTTGATGGTGGACGCAGACATACTGGCGATCGAACACGAAGGCCGCCCGTGGGTTGATACTCCACGTTTTCCGGGTATGGGTGAGCGGTGACCGCAACGCGCCAAGAAAACGCTTCGTCCGGGCTCGATCGCTCCGAACCGATATATGTGGCCGGCCACCGCGGACTCGTCGGTTCCGCCGTCTGGCGCAATCTGACCAATCACAGTTTCATAAATCTGATCGGGCGCGGTTCGGACGAACTCGACCTGCTGGACCGAAATGCCGTATTCGAATTCTTCGCCGCCACCAAACCCACCACGGTCATCTTGGCGGCGGCGCGGGTTGGCGGAATTCTGGCAAACAGCCGATTTCCGGCAGACTTTCTCTCCGAGAACCTGCGCATTCAATGCAACGTCCTCGACGCGGCTCGTCAGCACGAGGTTCCGCGGTTGCTATTCCTCGGATCCTCGTGCGTCTACCCGAAGTTCGCCCCGCAGCCCATCAAAGAGGAATACCTACTCAGCGGACACCTCGAGCCCACCAACGACGCCTACGCGATCGCCAAGATTTCCGGAATCCTGCAGGTCCAGGCCGTGCGCCGGCAGGACGGGCTGGACTGGATCTCGGCCATGCCGACCAATCTGTACGGGCCCGGCGACAACTTCGCCGAGAACAATTCGCACGTCCTGCCCGCGCTCATTCGCCGGTTCGAACAGGCGCGACTGGACGGGGAACCGTCGGTGACCAACTGGGGCACTGGGACCCCGCGCCGCGAATTCCTGCATGTCGACGACCTCGCCGAAGCACTGCTGTTTCTGCTCGAGCACTATCACGAAGCCGAGCCGATCAACGTCGGCACTGGTGCGGACGTAACAATTTCGAATGTCGCGGACCTTGTGGCGCGTGCAGTCGGCTACGGTGGGCGCATTGAATGGGACAGTACAAAGCCTGACGGGACTCCGCGCAAGGTGCTCGACGTGACAAAACTGACGAATCTCGGTTGGTCGCCAAGAATCAGTCTGGATGATGGTGTGCGATCGACGGTGGAATGGTTCAGAAATAACGTCGGCAATATTCGCCAATAATTCGCTGTTCGTCCAGAATTTACAACTGCACAATTGACGGCGCGCCGTGCGGCGCGCCGCTCCTGCAAGCGCAGGCCACGATGTCGAAAGGATCCCCATGAGCCGCAGTGCCTTCCGGCGCATTTTGCGTAGAAGATGGAAAACGATCTTCGCGGTGGCTCTGCTCGGCCTGTTACTGGGCGCCTTGTACGCGTGGCTGGTGCCGCCGAAATACACGGCCACCACTCGCCTCTTTGCGTCGACTCGCAATTCGAGCGTCCTCGAGATGTACCAGGGCAACCTCGCATCGCAGCAACGCATCGTCTCCTACGCGGGTCTCGCCACCGGGCACAGCGTCGCCGAATCCACCATCAAGGCGCTGCACCTGGACATGACCCCACAGCAACTGCTGTCCCGGGTGAAGGCCGACACCACCCCGGAATCGGTGCTGCTGGACATCGTCGTCACTGATACCGATCCGCAGCGTGCCAGCGATATCGCCAACACTGTGGCGGACCAGCTGGTCGCACTGGTAACCAAGATCGAAACCCCGCCAGGCGGCGGTGTTCCGGCGTCGCGACTGACCATCGTCGACCAGGCACAGGTGCCGAGCAAACCGTCCAGCTTCCCGCCCTACCTCATTGTCGGGGTCGGACTGCTGATCGGCCTCGTCGTTGGCGCTGTGCTCGCGGCGATTCGGGACCGACTCGACAGCTCGATCATCGACCCGCTCGAGCTGGACACCGTCCCCAATCTCACCGGCCTCGGCGCGATTCCGTACGCCCGCAAGCTCGCCAAGCAGCCGATCATCGAATTCGATGCCGATTCCACACCTGCGGCCGAGGCATTCCGTGCGCTGCGGACGCAACTGCACTTCCTGCAGGTAGACAATCCACCGCGTGCCATCGTCGTCACCTCGGCCCGAGCCGGTGAAGGTAAATCCATTACCGCGCTGAACCTCGCGCTCGCCCTGGCCGCGGGCGGCGACTCGGTCGCACTGCTCGACTGCGATCTGCGCCGCCCGGTGCTCGCCGACCTGCTCGGCTGCGTCAACACCGTCGGGGTCACCACAGTCCTCGCCGGTCGCATCGGACTGTATGACGCACTGCAGGCGACTCAGATACCCAATCTCGTCTTCCTCGCTGCCGGAGATAAGCCGGCGAACCCCGCGGCGTTGCTTGGTTCGGGGAAGGCACGCGCGATGATCGCCGAGTTGAAGTCGCACTACAACTACATCGTGCTCGACTCACCACCGCTGCTGCCCGTCATCGACGCAGCTGAGCTGGGTAAGAACGCCGACGGCGTCATGATGTGCGTGCGGTACGGGGCTACCAAGAAGCCGGAAATCTTCCGAGCGCTGACCAAGCTCACGAGCATCGACGTGAACGTCCTAGGTGGCGCGCTCACAATGACCCGCGGTGAGGGCGACCTCTCCTACGGCTACACCTACACCGCGGCCGGCGCCGAGAACCCGGTCGAACAAGAATGGCCCGAGGCCATTCCATCGGTTGTCCCCGAGGCGGCGGCCGTGGGCTCTGGTCAAGACAACGGTTCCCGCCGCGGTCGGCATTCGCAGGCGAGCGTCCAGTAGGAAGTGAGAAGGATGCTGGTCGCTGATTCGGCGACAGGCCGGCGCACACTGCTGCACCGAACGGCCGCCCGATGACTCTGGCCGCACTTTTGCGGGCACTCCGGCAAGGGTGGGCGGTTATAGTCGCGGCAACAGCAGTGGGCACCCTTGCCGCGTTCGGCTATTCCCAGCTCGCGCCCACCGTCTATCAGGCGTCCGCGCGGATCTACATCCGCGCCGACCAAGACTTGGGCGGTACCAGCGCTCTCGCCGGTCAGCTTTTTGCCACCAACCGGCTGCGCACCTACGCCGAACTCGCCGCCACCAGTACCGTGCTGCACAGTGCAATCGAGCTGCACAAACTCAACGTCACCGAATCGGATTTGGCGCACCGGATGCTGGTCAGTTCCCCCGCAGACAGTGCGCTACTTGACATCTCGGTTCGAGCTGCCAGCGAGCACGACGCCGACAATCAGGCAAACGCCGTGGCGACGGAACTGGCCAACGGCATCACCGCGCTCGAAAACGCCAACGGCGCAACCGGACTCCAAGCATTAGTCGTCGACCCCGCGGCGCCACCGGCCGCCCGCGTCGAACCGCTCAAGCGCCGAAACATGCTGCTGGGAGTGGTGATTGGGCTAGAACTCGGATGCGCAGCCGCTGTCATCCGCGATCACCGCAAGCGCGCCTCGCAGGCTGCGCCGATACCGGCGTTCGCGGTGTAGCGTGGCAGCGTCACTCGGCCGCCCCCAGCGCGGCGACCTCGTCTGCCGAAGTCTTGGGCACATCGGGAAGCTGCGCCTTCCATTTGGCCGGGACCCCGGCGTACAGGGAGTTGGGCAGGCAGTCCTCGACGACCACGCTCCCGGCAGCCACCACACAGCCCTCGCCGATGGTGACGCCGGGCATGATCGTCACGCGGGCACCGATCCACGAGCCGGCGCCGATCCGCACCGCTGCCTTTTTGTCCTTTCCCCATCTCCGGGAGGACGCACCGAGGTCGTGGGTACAGGTGATGACCATGACGTCGTATCCCAGCCCGGCACCCGCACCGATGACAGTCTGCGCCCCGAGATCAAAAAAGAAACCGCGGTTGATACCGGCGCCCGGACCGACCACCAGACCCCGCCATGCCCCGATGAAACCGCTGGCACCGATCGCCGCGGACGGATCGACGTCGTGACCGACCAATCGCAACACACGAACACGGATACGTGGATGAACGAGCGGACTCGCGAGAATGGAATTGAGGATAATGTCCCGCAGGACGCTCAACACGAGCTCGATCACTTTAATGCGCACCGGGCAATGATGCATGATGGTCCGCAAGCCGAAGCGGTGGAAGTACTAATTCGACGGTTGAGGATTACTGCTAAATGAGTCAACACCGCAAAGAAGAGCCGCGATTCAGCATTTTGATGCCGTGTCTGGACAAGGCCGGCTACATCGACGCTGCGCTCGACAGCGCGCTCTCGCAGATGGCCGACGGTGACGAACTTCTCGTGCAGGACGCCCACTCGACCGACGGCACCAGCGAGACAGTCGCCCGGCGAGCAGCCAACGATCCACGCATTCGCCACTACATCGAGCGCGACAGTGGCCAAACCGACGCGCTCAACAGAGCCTTGAAGAAGGCCACCAACGAGTGGATCGTCTGGCTCAACGCCGACGACATGCTGCTGCCTGGGGCGCTCGACGCGGTTCGGGCCGCGCTGCGCGGCGAAGACGACGGTGCTGATATCGGTCTGGTAATCGGCGACCACCTGATTGTCGACGATGCCGGAGCAACGATCGACGATTTTCCGGCAGATCCGCTCGACAAGCGCACGCTGTTACGGGTCGGCACCGCAATGTTTTCCGGTTCGACAGTCATTCGCAAGGACATCCTCGAAGAAATCGGCGCGTTCGACGAGCGCTATTACTGCGCGATGGATCTCGACCTCCAATTCCGGCTCGCGGAGCGCAATCCTGGTCGCATCTACATCGACAAGCCCCTAGGCGCACTCCGGATGAACGACACGACGAAGTTGTCGAATGCCGCGCACATATTCGTCCGAGAGTGCTGGGAACTGCGTCGGCGCTACAGCCACGGCGCGGACTACCTGTGGGCGATCTACGGCGAAGCGATACAACTCGCAGCATGGGCTACCCTGCGCATCCGGCTGACCAAGCGGTACCGGCGCATCCGCCGTCTCGTGGTCCGGCGACCGGCACCCTCGCTGGCCGTGGCCGACAACTCGACTGCCGCCTGACGGACTGTCGGAAAGGAACATCGCACGAATGACTAGCGCCGCCGAGGCCAAGCGACCAAACGCCATCCTGTCTCTCTTTGTTTGGTTATTGCCGTCCTCTTCGCTGAAGATCAAGCTTTTGCGAATGCTTGGAAATTCCATTGCTGATTCCGCACGTGTTAATCCGTGCCTCGTGTGGAAATGCGGCGCGTTCGAAATGGCAGAAGGTGCCTACATCGGCGCGTTCAATGTGTTTCGTTCATGCCGTCGAGTGGCCCTCGGTCCGGGTGCCGAGATCGGCAACTTCATCTGGATCGGCGCCGGGCCCGAGTATCAGTTGCACCATCCAGAGGCCGGGACACTCATCATGGGCGAGAACGCGGCAATGACGGGTAAGCACTACATCGACTGCTCCGGCCTGGTGGAACTCGAACCGTATGCGGTGATCGGCGGCCACGGGTCGGTCGTTCAGTCGCACGGCCACGACCTCTACGGCGGCGTGATGACGGCCGGCAAGATCGTGCTGGGTCATCACTCGCTGCTCACCACCCGGTGCGTCGTCCTGCAGGACGCCTATCTGCCACCGCAATCGGTCCTGGCGGCCGGCGGTGTCCTCACCCCGCCCAAGGCGGACGAGACTCTCGAACCCAACGGCCTGTTTGCCGGGATACCCGCCAAGCGAGTCCGGGATTTGCAGGCCGAGGGCTACTTCGTCCGCGTCGTCCGTGACTTGCGCGTCGGACGCGTCGACTCCCTCGACTGAGATCCAGTGCCGCACTCAGACGCAGCGCCAGAGTCGGACACTGCGCCCGAAATAGGCGCTGTGCCCGAAATAGGCGCCGCGCCAGCCGCGGGCGCGGCGCCGGCCGCAACCACCTCCGAGGGCCTGCGGTCGGTCGCGAACGCTGCCGCGTTCCGCACGGTCGCCCGCTTGGCTGCGTCTGGGATGCAGGCGGCGACGCTGGTATTGATCGCCCGCGAGACCAACGTCGGTCAGTTCGGTCAGCTCATGATCACGTTCTCGGTGGTGATGGCCTGCGGGATCTTCTTCGGATTCGGGGCGCAGGGCAGGGCCCTGCGCGCGGCGGGCGAGCCCAATACGGAGTCGCTGCTGCGCAGTATGTGGATCGGGCAGGCGGCGGTTGTCGCGACGATCCTCGTCGTCGCCAGTGGGGTTGTGGGCTTTCGGCATCTCGGGCTGGCCACGTGGACGGGCGTCCTTTTCGGGGTGAGCGACCTGCTCAACAACTACGCACAACCACACCTGTCCTCCATGCGCCGCCACCGCGCCGCCACCGTCATCGTCGTTGCGCAACGGGCAATTCCACTGGTCGCTGTGCTGTACTGCGCCGTAACCAGCACGAACGTCTACCCGCCGCTTATCTTCGCCTTCATCGTCACCGCCTTGATCGGGTTGCTGTCGGTCCTGCCGATCGGCGGTCATTTTGTCAACCCGCTTCGGGGGTCCCTGCACTATTGGACCTACACGTTGACGTGGATGTTCCAGCACGTCGAATCGCCAGCGGTGGGTGCCACCGCCGGACGCGATGCGGCGGGCATCTACGCCATCGCCGCCCGGGTCGCCGGACCGATCACGCTGTTCTCCGCCGCCATCTCGCAAGTCGTCATTCCGGAGCTGGCCCGCCGCTGCGGCAGCCCGGAATTCGACCATCTGTTCAGGAAGTTCTGGCGAGCCACGCTGGTGCTGTCCTTCCTCGTGGCTGCAGCCTCATGGCCCATCGCCGAGCTGATCGTGTTCATTGCCGGTCAGCAGTACCAGTCCGCACGCGTGCTGATCTTCGCGATGGTCGCCGCCGCCGCGATAACGCTCTCCTCCCAAGCTTTGAATGCAAAGCTCATCGCACAGGGCTTCGCCAAGCAGGTCACTCGCTGTATTTCCGCCGGCGGGTTTCTCTCCATCGCCCTGCTCGTACTCCTCGGGCTCACCAAGAACACCAACCTGCTCGCGGTCGCGCCGCTTACGGCGCAGACGGTCGTGTTCTTGATGCTTAGATCGGTGAATCGACGTGTTGGCGACGGCAGCTCGATGCCGTTGGCCGAGAAGGTGACAACGTGACCATCGCGCAGTACTTCCTCATTGCGGCAGCGCTCCTGGCCGCCGGCGCCGTGTACCTGTCGCGGCCGAGGGGCTATCGGCTGACCGAACTGGTCTTTCCGGTTGGTTTCGTGTTGGCGCTGGGCGCCTGGCCAATGATCAGCGGATTCATTGTGGCGCCGCTGATCTGGGACAGTCCGTCGGCGTCAGGTGGGCTGTTTGCGACTATGCAGGTGCTGCCGACCGCCGCGTTCGCCGGATGGGCATTTGTCCGAGCGCTGGTAAACGGCAAGCTCACCCTCAATCTGACTGCGCTGATTCTGGCCACCTTGCTGCCGGTGGTCGGCGTGTTCGTCGCCACCGGGGACGCAAGCATCTTCTACTTCGCGGCCGCCACGGTGGTGCTGCTCGGTGTCGTACTGCACGGCGAACCGAAGATCACCCTGGATCAGGTGGCGCTGGGCTGCCGCCTCAGCATCGCGACGATGTTGGTCTGCTTCGCCGTGCTCGCCACGTTCTGGCCGAGCAGCGTCCTGCTTCCGTGCCCGACCTTCAAATGCTCGATCCTCAACCAGGTGCTCACCGTCCAGTTCACCAGCGGAAACTACGGCGGCATCGGAAACCTGGTGGGCATCTTCCTGGTACTGCTGTTGCCGTTTGCGCTGGCTCGCATCGACGTCAAATGCATTCTTCTGCTTGCTAGTTCGGTGCTGCTGGCCGGTGTCGTCGCGGGCAGTCGAACCGCACTCATCGCGTTTGTCATCGCGGCGGTGGTACCGCTCGCGGCGCGGCTGCGACCGTCCATTCATGTAGTGGTTGCCTGGTGCGCTTTTGCCGGCGCGCTGATTTTCTCGATGCTGCCGCTCTATTACCCCTATCGCGGTACGAGTTTCACGCTGCGCGGCTACCTGTGGGATCGCGCAAAGCAGCTGATCACCGAGAACCCGATCGTCGGCCACGGCCCCGGCTTCTGGCGCAGCCAGGGCGACAGCGCAGTCTTCCAGGCCAACTACTCCGCACACAACATTTGGCTCGATGTCGCAGTTTCGGTGGGCCTGTTGGGTATTGCGGTGATCGTCATCGCTGTCGGGTACCACATCGCGCATGCGAGCCAAGCGATGAAGCCCTACCTCGTCGGCTATTACGCGACCGTGCTCGCACTCTGCGCATTCGAATCGGTATACGTTCCCTACTACTTGGGCATTGCGCCAATCGCTGCCCTGCTGCCGCTGCTCGCCGACTACCGAGACTCCACGACTGCCAGCCCGGAGGAAGTAACTCTTACCGAGTTCCAGCCAGCGCCTGATATGCGGCCTTCCGTGTGAAGTCGTGCCGAAGCACCCCGAAGTTATCCTCGGGGTTCGACGGATCCACGCCGGTGTCACGGATCGTGTAAACGAACAGCGGGCCGACGTAGGACATGCTCTCCGCCCGATGGATGGCGTCAACCAAAATGTTGGCCTGAGCCTGCTCACTGACCGATACCGGGGAAGTACCGGTCGGGGCACCGAATTCGGTCAGCCAGATCTTCTTGCCGCCGTCGCCGTGGTCGATCATGACCTGATGGGCTTCGGCGATCGACGACCACCCACCATTCGGGTCGCTGTCGATGGGGAACGGGAACGTGTACGGGTGCAATGAGAGACCGTCGAACGAGCCGCCCGCGCCCGCCGCGTAAAGCTGGCTGACGAACTGCGTCGGCGGGATCACCTTGCCCGCAGGCTCGGGCGCGAGGCCCCCGCTGAGCACCGTCACGTTGCCGGACACCGAATGAATTGCCGCATAAGCCGCACGCAACATCGCCGCATAAGCGGCCACATTGGGTGCCGGCGGAAAGAAGATGGGATTGTTGGGCTCGTTCCAGATCTCCCACGTCGCGACCGACGACACGTAATGCGTTGCGGCCGCAAGCGCGAAGGCTGCAAACTGGCGCGGATCCTGTGGCGGCGCTTCCATGAAGCTCACCGGCGTCGGCGTCGCCGCCCACAGCGGTGCACCTCCACCCAAGAGTCCAAGAACATTCAGGTTGTGCCGTTTTGCGGCGGCGACGATGCGGTCGGTGACGCCCCAGTCGAAAACGCCAGGCACCGCTTCGATCCGGTTCCAGTGCAGGCCCACCCGCACCCACGAAGCGCCCATTGCCACCATGGCGTCCATCTCGGCATTGATTTCGGCGTCGCTCGAATTCATCAGCGCGTCAACCGAAACGAAGCCGTAGGTGCCACCACGCACGTCCCCGCGAGAATCGGGCAAACCGGTCAGGACCGCCGTGGCCAACAGGACGGACACAAAGGCTGCAGCCCCCAAGAGCTTGACGCCAAACCGCCGACGCGAAGAATCCCCGTGCTGTGCCGCCGATTTCGACTGCCGTCTGATACCCACGTTGCCACCCTTCCACTGCGGCGCCGTATGCGATAGCCGCATAATCGCCACGATTTGCCCTGCGTGCGCCACCGGGCTGCTCGGCCAGTCTGCACGTTATCGTCACTCATGCACACGAGATCCGAGTCGATCACTGCAAGCCTAAGGTTCGGTGCCCTCGCATTGCGACCGGCCGGAGCCGGCACCTCGACCTACATTCGGGAATTGCTCGCCGTCCTCGGGCCGCATATTTGCGGGGCGCAACTGAGCGCCTTGGTACAGCGAGATGCCATCGATGAGCTTCCGCCGCAGGTCCGAGCAGTGCCGCGCCCGGTCAATTCCGGCATCAGGCGCGCAATCACCGGTTTTGCGCCCAATTCTGGAGTAAATCTATTTCACAGTCTCGACGTAGATATACCGGTAACCGGTCCGCAAATTTCGGTTTCGACGGTGCATGATCTGTCCGTCTTCGACGTGCCATGGGCATTTGGCAAGATTCGCGTCGCCGGCGAGCGGGCGCTGCTGCGGCACGCAATTCGCCGCGCCGACGCGCTGATAGCAGTGTCCGATTTTACTGCGCAGCGAATTTTTGACGAATTTCGGCGAGATGCCATCGTGATACCACTCGCTGCACCTTCGTGGTGTCGGATTCCCGCTGCCGAGGAAGTTGCCGCAATCCGGAAACATTACGGCCTACCAGAGCGATTTATCTTGCACGTTGCCTCCATCGAGCCCCGCAAAGACATAGGACTAGTCATCGAAACAGCAAAAGCAGCGGGAATCCCGCTCGTTCTCGCCGGCGCAGGGTCGGATCAAGCCACCCTGCCGCGGGAGGTACACGGCCTCGGTTTTGTTGCGTCAGCGGACCTTCCGGCGTTGTACCGCGCCGCTTCTGTTGTCGCTTACGCGTCGCACTACGAGGGGTTCGGATTGCCGCCATTGGAAGCCATGGCGTGCGGGGCCGCGGTGGTAACGAGCGCGGTGGGAGCAATTGCCGAATCTTGTCGCGGCGGGGCAGTTTTGATAGAACAACACGATCTACCGACGTGGACGCGTGCCGTCAAAGAGATCCTTTACGATAGCGACGCTCACGAAGAATTAGCTGCGGCCGCACCACGAGTCGCAGCCCGGCTTTCCTGGCAGCAAACTGCCCAAATGACGGCAGCGGCATACCGCCAGGTCGGCGTCGATGTCGAATTCAATTTGTCCGATTCGGCCGGATCCGACAATATTCGTCCCGAACCTAAGACATAGCGAGCAGGTTTATCTTGTATTCTGCGCGAATGACACTGATTCGGCGATCCGTGGCGGCACGCCAGTGCGCGCCGGCACGCATAAGCCGGATCGCTCGATGACCGGCCGGATAGCCCTGGTCCACGAGCGGTTTACCGAGGTGGCGGGCGCGGAGCGGGTAGTCGAGCGATTGGCTGCTCAATTTCCGGAGGCATATCTATATGCACCGATAGCCACGGAATCCGGCATACCGACCGGTCTGGAGCGTTCCATCGAAACAACGCTATTGGACCGGTGTTATCGCGCAACTGGACAAAAGACCTATGCGCCGTTGATGCCGCTGATGCCACGGTCTTTTCGGCAGTTGCCACTCCGCGACGCTGACTTGGTAATAATCAGCCATCACGCTTTCGCAGTGCAGGCTGCGTTCGCCACTTCCGGAAGAACGGTCGCCTATGTGCACACTCCCGCGCGCTGGGCGTGGGATCCCACCATGCGGACCAGCGAACGTGGCGGACCGATGGGCGCGGCCGCACTGTCGATGTTGTCGTCGATCGCTCGCGCCAGTGAACTCGCTGCGGTCCGCCGATTAGATCTGGTGCTGGCCAACTCGTCGGCAGTTGCGCTGCGGATGTCGACGGTCAGTTAATTCCCCAGGGGTGTCTGTCAGGTAATTCCCCATGTTCGGGTGTGCCGTGTTCAGCGTAGCGGGCTGGTTCGGCCGGTGTCGGTGGCTCGGTTGCCGGGGCGTTTGCGGGGCCTGTAGGAGGGGCCGTCCATGAGGATCTGGTGGCTGGTGTTGATCAGTCGGTCGAGTAGGGATTCGGCGACGACGGGGTTGGGAAACAGCGGGTACCAGTCCTTGGGTGCGCGGTTGCTGGTCAGGATCAGCGGTTTGGCGGCGATGGCGCGGTCGGAGACGAGGTCGT
>NZ_VLIY01000028.1 GCF_007489285.1 Skermania sp. ID1734 | reverse complement strand
GCACCGCGACCGGCACATCCAACGGGTCCGGCAGGAACGTTCCCAACCAGCGCACCGTCACCAGTTGTAGGCCGTACCCGAGTTTCGAATAGTCACTGCGGCGCCGACTGATCAGCTCCAGATCGGCGTCATCCAGAAAGGCGAATCGGTCCAGGTCCTCACGGGTCGGAATCCCGGTGAACCGCCCAAACGCCCGCGCCTGTTCATCGGATAGGAACTCCACCGGCACAGCCGCACACCGTACGCCCAGCAATCAGGTCCTGGCGTGACTTTTCGTTCCGTTGTTCCTCACGGGCCGGGACGACACGAAGCGGCCCCGTTATCCGGGGCAAGCACCGACGAGGGGGATCCGATGGCCGCGACCGTCACCCGCCTGCGCGCCACACCGGCGCGCACCCTGCGCTCGGCCGCCGAGGCGTACCTGGACACCATCGCCTCGCCGAACACGCGCCGCTCCTACGGCATCGCGATCGTCAAGACCGTCGACCAGCTCGACGGCCGCGGCCCGAACGGGGCGACCGGTGCCAGTCGCGCCCTGGACTCGGTCGGCGACGACGAGGTCGGCGCCGCGCTCGAATCCCTGTGGGGCAGCGCGGCGGTCAACACCTGGAACGCGCGCCGCGCCGCCGTCGCGAAATGGTTGTCCTGGTGCGCCGAGCAGGGCTGGACCGCGCCGAGGGTGCCCGCGTCGGCGGGGCGGTCGACGCCGCCGGACTCCGACACCCCGGTCCGCTCGCGGACCGCGATCGACCGGCTCATCGGCCGCCGCGACGTCCACCTGCGGGAGAAGACGTTGTGGCGGATGCTGTACGAGACCTGCGCGCGCACCGAGGAACTGCTGCAACTCAACATCGAGGACCTCGACCTCGCGGGCCGGTGCGCGCCGGTGAAGTCCAAGGGCGCCAAACCCCGCACCCGCCGACGCGGCGCCGCCCACCACGAGCACGTCCTCGAGAACGTGTATTGGGACGCGGGCACCGCCCGGCTCCTGCCGCGGCTGATCCGCGACCGCACCCGCGGCCCGGTCTTCGTGGGCCACCGGCGTCCCGGGCCCGGCAAGTACCTCGCCGACCGCGACGTCTGCCCCGACACCGGCCTGGCCCGGCTGTCCTACGACCAGGCCCTCGACCTGCTCGACGCCGCCACCGCCGTCGACGGGCCCGGAACCGGCTGGGATCTGCACGAACTGCGCCACTCCGGCTTAACCCACCTCGGGGAATCCGGGGCCAGCCTGCTGGAACTGATGGCCAAGTCCCGCCACCGCAAGGCCGAGAACCTGCGCCGCTACTTCAAACCATCCCCGAAGGCGATGCGCGAGCTCACCGCGCTACTCGGCCCGGATGCCAACCGGCGCTGACCAGCAGCTACGCCATATCCGTTGATTTTTCGGCGGTTACTACCGGAACCCCAACCCCCCGCAAACACCTCGAGTCTGACCGCGCCCAGTTCACGCGCCAAAAGGTCGATTGGGTCGTCGATCGCCGCCAGGAGAGCACTTTGGGAACCTGCCGGCCCAGATAAAGCGACAGCGTCCAAGTAATCCTCGTCATCTGTAATCGCCGAATCAGTCTCTGCAGCTGCGAAGTCAGTGCCATCGACAATTCCGAGGAATTGTTTCCAGGCCCTTCGTTGATCACGGTGGCGCCGGATCCGCTGTTGCTTGCGCTGATCGGCCTCGATGGTGGTTTCGCCAAGCTGGCGAACATTGCGCCGGGTTCGGGCGGCCCAGCCGTGTCCTGCATCGACGAGTCCATGTTCGTTGAGGGCCGCCAACGCGTTGTCTACTGTGCTGAGACTTATTCGTGCGGCGGCCGCGATGACTCGCCGGGTCAGGCGGGCCCCAGGCTGCGGTTCGATCACTCGCATGGTTTCCCATACGTGCCATGCACTGCGTCCGATCTTCGCCCAAACTGGGTCAATCGCGTCCAAGCGACTCGCGTAGGCCTCCCATTCGAACGGCCGTACTGGTCGACCTCCGATTGTTGGCGTGACGAGTGCATATTCGTCACCGAGTTCGGCGGTGTGCCCTCGCACGAACTGAACTGGAGATCCTGGGATAGACCTCAGTTTCTGCAACATCGTCCACACCGATTCCTCGGCGATCATTCCGCCCGCCACCGATAGCCATCGCCCTCCCATCGCCGCAGTTGATCCGGTGTTGATCGCGACACCGTAAGCCAGAGCGGTGATCACGGCCAAGGCGGTGAATACCTCGTCTCGACTGAACTGGTCGCATAGGTGAACCCATTTCCGCGCGGCAGCTAATTTCCAGCGCAGTCCCCGTATCCCCCCCGTGTGGGTTAGTACGGGTTGATGCTCGGAATAGTGGGATTTCGCGACTCTTCTGGCTGATCGGTGCCAGGCATGGCTGTGCGCGAGTTCCCATTCGTGGGCGAACAGGCGGTGGCGGTCTTTACGTTCGGCGTAGGCCGCCCACATTGCGGGCCATTGCCGCTGCATGACGTTCCAGATCTTTTGGCCACTCCATCCGCGGAGGGCTAACTGTTCGAAGGTGCTCAGTCGTGCTTCGCTGGCGGTCCAGACACGCCCGTCCGGTCGCCGCTTCTTCGGCACGATTCCGTCTTTCTGGAATCGCGCGACCCACGCGGGCAGCGGCGCGGCAGAGATCCTGGTTTTCGGCAGCGTTGTGTCGAGTGACACCACCTGTACCGCGGCAGCTGGGGTGGGCGGGGTGTCGGAGCCTGTGCGGGGGAGTGGTTGTTGCGGGCCTAGGTATTCGATGAGCCGGGCGATGAGTCCTGGTTCGGATCGGAGCGCGAAAGCGTCTCGCGCCTCGTCGAGTGTGGTGCCGACGAGTTGTCGGTGCCCCCCGTTCTTGCAGACTGAGCCGGGCGGGGTGATGCAGGCTACGGCCGGGTGTGTCAGCATCGGCGCGGTATCGAGTGTGGGTAGGCGGGACGCCAACAGCTCGAGCAGCGGTCGCAAATTGGCCTGCCGGATGGGCGTCTGTGGTGCCAACGGCACCAGAACGTGCATTCCACCCGATGTCGATCGGTCGATGACGACTCGGCCGCCGGCGGCCTCGATCCACTCGACGGCCCGCTCTACGTCGCGTTCGACCTCGCCCGGAAATCCAGTCGCGGCGTCGAAGTCGAGCGCAAGGAGGGTGGTAGTGCCGTCGCGTCGAAAGATGGGAACCGCAGCGGGAAGGGTTGGAACTATGGCGGTTAACCGTGGTTGCGCGATGTCAAATTTGCGGGTGTGAGGTGACCGCAGCCGCATGGATTGTCGGGCTGCAACGCGGGGAGCCAACTGTCGCCAGATGAGCAACGGATCTGGGGTTGGCGGTTGGTGACGAGCGATGCGCGTGTCTGCGTGTGGCACATTTGGATATGCGCTACTGTGAGACCTGTCCACCAAGACAGTCCCTTCGGGATCTTGAAGCCCCCTAGCCGCCCGCTGGGGGGTTTCATAATTTTGTGGGCCTGTCGGATCCGGATACGCCGCCCGCGAACCGATCCGTTATGTGTTAGCTGTTGCTATGCAGCAGTGCCTTTCTGGTGGTCGCGATCTGTAATGACCGGCAACTCTGTTTGATTGAACCCCGACAACGCCGGTGCTTCTATTCCGAGCTCTTGACAAACTGCACGTTCGAAGAACGCGCGCTTGGTGCACCCCCGCTCTCGGACTGCGTTGTCGATTGCTTCGATCAACTCGAGAGACAAGTTCACACCAACCAACTTCGCCGGTGGTTTAGAAACTGGTCGCGCCATGCGTTTATTACTAACTCGAGCATCACGAGTAACGGGCGCGACACGCCGAGGTCTCGCTGAGGACTCGAGTCTTTCTGGGGAACTTCCGACCGGTGTACCAAGATGCGCTTCCTGGGGGCAGTCGCTTTGTGTCGGTATCAGTGCTGGTTGAGGATGAATTGGTGAAAGCCGGGGACGGTGAAGGCCAGCACTCCTCGTTCCGGCGCGTACACCAGTCCCTTTTTGATCAGTTCGTCACGTGGGACCGACAGAACGGACGCGTTTGGCTTCTTCATCGCACGGGCCAACTCGCGCACCATGACGCCTTCACCGTGTCCCTTGTTCGCGAGGGCGCGGAGGAGCTCTCTTTGGGCGGGAGTGGCGCGGTCCCATCGTGATTGGTAAAGCCCGGCGTTGACCTCTTCTCTTGCGATTTCGGTGCCGACCTTGGCGTCTTCGACGGTGAATCGCGGTCCGTCAGCGAAGTTCCAGACGGCCTTGCCTACTTCTTGCAAGAAGTAGGGGTAGCCATTTGCGGCGGCCATCGCGACTTCGAGCGCATCCTCATCCCAGACTGCATCGCGTTCGATGACCGGCTGCATCAGTGCCGCACGTGAGTTGGCGGCGTCGAGAACGGACAGCGTGCGGTACTGATAGAGCCGCTCTGCATAGCTGTTTGCGGTGGCAAGTTGGGAGGGAAGGGACGGTAAACCGGCGCCGACGAAGAACAGCGGCAGCATGGGAGAGGTCTGGCTGATCTGGTGGATCGCCGTACTGATGGCGGCCATTTCCTCCGCAGTCGCATCTTGCAGTTCGTCGACCAAGATGAGCCCACCGACGCCCAGGCCGCGCGCAGCTTCGCCCAGAGCGACGAAAAGGTCGGTCAGATCCGTTGATAACCGCCCGGTGTCGGCATAGCCGGCGGCCGGGGTGATCTCTACGCCGAGGTTGATTACGCCGAGCTTCAGTGACGCCGTGAAGGACTTGAACACTCTCAGTAGCGACTCAAGCTTCTCCGGATCGAAGCGTCGTTGTGCACGACGCAAACTGGCCGCAAGTCGAGTAGCGAGCTCGTCGGCTAGACCGTGCCCTTTCCTGACCTCGACCTTTGCGACAAGCCATTCGGCATTGACGGCCACGCGCTCGAGCTCGCCGATCAGAACGGTTTTTCCGACGCCTCGCAGACCGGTGAGAATCCAACTGCGATCACCTTCGCCCAGCTCTGTGATTCGGCGTCGGACGATGTCGAAGTCGTGGAGTAAGGCATCACGCCCAGCGAGAATGGGAGGCCGCTGGCCCGCTCCGGGTTTGAATGGGTTCAGGACCGGATCCATCCATCAGACTTTATCAGGATTTATAAGACGCTCTCTTATAGATCCTGATAAACGCGCCGGCAGGCGGTTCTATACGTTCCCAGCAAGTCGAGCCAGATACAGGCGCGTGGCGACGGCTTCGAAGGATTCGGTTCGCGGGTCGGTATAGGTTTGCGCGCCTGGCAGTTCCGCCGCGGCGGCGCGCGCGGCATCGGCGAGTGCGGCGAAGAGCCCGCTGCTGCGCTGGATTGGAGATTTCCGAGTCCAGGCGAGGTATGCGGCATCGGCGGGCAGCAACGCTTCACAGGCGATCCGCAACGCGGCTTTGTCGCACACATCCCCGTCCCGAGGGACGAACAAGGCTGGGGGAGCTAGCTGTTCACCGAGCTCCCAGAAGCGCTCGGTTTGGAAGACATGAATCAGTTTGTCGGCCTTGTCGCCGAGGATTCGTTCGTAGAAGTCGGGGATGAGTCGGTCCCGGACGAAGTTCTTGCCAACTTCGTCGCGGACTAGCTTGTCGAGTTCTATTGTCGCGTCGAGGGAGTCGACCGGCGAGGTAACCGGTCTCCCGCCGGCGAAGATGGCGTCAGCGCCGCTGCCGGTCAGAATCGACACGGGCCCGGCTTGTTCGGCTTCATGCGCCTGAATCGCGGACTGGGCAGCGAGAATTGGCATTGCCGCAGCGATCTCCCAGAGCTCACTGGTGTCGAGAGCAGATACCGCCTGCTTGGCGACGCGCACGACATCGGCCGGGCCAAGCGTAATGACGTCGTGGGTTATGTTGAGCGCCTGCGCCGCTGCCCGGGCCGGGGTTTCGTCGTCGGTTTCGCCCTCGGTGACCACGGTGATGGCGTGCGGTCTCTTACCCAGGTGAACGGCGGTGGCGGCCACGAGAATCGAGTCGACTCCACCGGAAAGTAGGACGGTGGGTTGACCGGGGTAGGCGTCGAGTACTGCCGCGATGCGGTCAGTGATCTCGGCGGTGACGGCTTTTGCGGCTTGATGTGGGTCTGTGGCGGTTCGCCGCGCTGTGCCATCGATGTGGATGTCGCGGTGGTCGGCGACGTACTGGAGGGGCGTCGCGGTCTGGGCTGAGGTGGGTTCGAGCATGGGTGGTCCTCCTAGTTGGCGCATGGGGGCTGGTAGTCCTGGCCGGGTAGTTCGCGGTTCCAGACGGTCTTGGTCAGGATTGCGTGGGTGTCGTGGCAGATTCGTTGTTCGGCGGGGTCCGGGGATAGATCCCACATACGCACAGAACCGCCTTCACCGCCTGCGGCCAGTGCATTGTTGTCGCGGGGGTTGAAGGCGACGTACCAACGGGTGGCGGTGTCGCTGGCATCGTTGACGGTGACGGGCGTTGCTGTGTCGGCGGTGTCCCAGAGCGCGACGGTGCCGTCATCGCTGCCGGCGGCGAGGGTGTGGCCGTCGGGGGAGAACGCTAGAGATCTGATGGTGCTCGTTTGCGCGAGGAGCGGGCCACCTCGTAGGTGCGGCTGACTCGGGACGGTGACGTCCCACAGCCGGATTGTCTGGTCGTCGCCTGCGCTGGCAAGAGTTCCGTCGGGGGCGAATGCAAGTGCTTCCACAGCTCGGGTGTGACCGTGCAACGTGGCGATTGTCCTCGGGTGATCGCGGTTGGTGATGTCAATGAGAGTGATGCCGCTGGTTCCTGTTCCGGATACGGCGAGGGTGTGGCCGTCGGGGGAGAAGGCGGCGTCGGTGAGTGTGTCTGCCCCTGCCGGGATCGGCGCGGCTATCGGCGTGGGATCGGTGATAGTGGTGACGTCGTAGAGCTGGATGGAGTGGTCGTCGTTCGGGGCTGCCAGGGTGCGGCCGTCAGGGCTGATGGCCAGCGCGTAGGAGTACCTGGCGCCCACCGGTAGCGGAGCTCGCAGCAGTTTGATGGATTGCGGGTCGGTGGCGTCCCAGAGTCGGATGGAGTGGTCGTCTCCGCCGGTGGTCAAGATGGTGTGGCCATCATGGGTGAAGGTGAGGTTGTCGATCTGTCCGTTCGGCGAGGTAGTGCGGCCGAGCGCGATGGGGTGGTGCGGGTCTGTGGTGTCCCACAGTTGCAGGGTGCCGTCGACGGATCCGGTCACCATGCGTGTCCCGTCAAGGCTGAATCGCGGTGTCATGACGCGGTCGGTGTGGGCGTCGATGACGGCCGTGGGGCGGTTCCACAGGCGTAGGACGCCGTCTTCGCTGCCCGTGATGAGACTGTGTCCGTCGGGGGCTATCGCGACGGTGATCACGCCTCCGTTGCTGCCGGCGAAGGGTTGTCCGAGGGCGCGTGGGTGCGCTGGATCGATGATGTTCCACATTCGGGCGGTGCCGTCCCAGCTGCCGGTGGCCAGCGTTGTGTTGTTGGGGCCGAACGCGATCGACCAGACGGCACCGCCGTCGACGACGACAGGCGGTCCGTAGGGGGTAGGCCGGCGTGGGTCGGTGACGTTCCACAAATGCATGGTTCGGTCGTCGCTGGCAGCGGCGAGCATGGTGCCGTCGGGGGAGAAGGCGACGCTATGCGCCGCACGGGTAAATCCCGGCAGTGGATCTGCTGCAAGGGTCGGATTGCGGGGGTCGCTGATGTCCCACAGCCACACGTTCTTGTCATCACTGCCAACGGCGAGCAGGCGGCCGTCGGGGCTGATCGCTGTGGTGCGCACGGCCTTTGCTGGGCCTGTGAGGGTGGCGAGTTCGGCGGGGTGTGCCGGGTCGGCGATGTCCCAGAGCGCCGTTGTCCCGTCGTCGTGCGGCGCCGCGAGGAGTCGACCGTCAGGACTGATCGAGGTCACGTAGATGGTTCCGTGACTGTGCGGGGCTCGCAGCGGGTGACCGATCCGGCGCGCCGCGGCGGGATTGCGGACATCCCATAGGCCGATGGTGCCGTCTCCACTGGAGGTGGCGAGCAATGCGCCGTCCGGTGACCAGGTCACAGAGGTAAGGAAGTTGGTGTGTCCGGTCAGGGGTGCGCCGAGTTGTTTGGGGTGGCCGGAATCGGAGATGTCCCAGAGCCGGGCTGTGCGATCACCGCTCGCGGTGGCAACGACTTTGCCGTCGGGCCGGTAGGCGGCGGTGTAGATAGGACCGGAATGCCCGATGGCTGGAGTAGCCATGGGCGCATCTTCGGTGCTAAGGAGTCGTGAAATGGAACTGGAGTCGCTTGGGCGCTGCTCATGTGCAACTAGCGCGAGCTGGGCAGACAGAGAGGGATCGGACGATCGAAGCCGGTCGGCAGTAGCGATGACTGCGCGGTATTGCGCATCGCTGCGGCTATTCGCGGCCCTGATCCACTGAACTCCGGCAAATACCGCCAGCACCACGACCGCCAGAACAACGCTGTTTCGCGCTGCCTGTCGTTTGCGCCTGCTTGAGGTTGCGGCGGCGAGAAACGCCGTTACAAGAGCATTGTCTCGGGTGTTTCGTTCCTGGGCGGCGGCCAGTCGCGCACCTGTGTAGAGGTGTTCGCTGGGGCGTCCGGAGCTCTCCCACTCGCGGGCGTCGCGTTCGAGTCGTTGACGAAGGATGTTGCCCTCGCGGTCCTGGTCGATCCATTCGCGCAGGCGCGGCCAGGAGTCGATCACGGTTTCGTGGGCGTACTCGATGTCGCCGTTGTCGTCGACGCTGAGCAGCCGGGCGCCGAGCAGAGTTTCCAGCGCGGTGTCGGCGGCTCTGTTTCCCCCGCCGGCTCTGCCCACTTGCAGCAGCTCGGCCCGGGCGATTCGTCGTCGGGTGTCGCGATGGTCTTCGCCGATCTGGACGAGCTGTAGCAGCATGTTGCGGGCGGCGGCTTGCTGGTGGGTGTCGAGGCGTTTCCACGCCTGTTCGGCAGTGTCTTGCACTGATCCGCGAGCACCACCTGCGGCTTTGTAGGCAGCGATGGTCAGCTGTCCTCGCTGGTCGCGGTGGCGCCACACCACCTCGAGAACGTGCGACATCAAAGGCAGCACACCGGCGTTTTGGGTGGTGTCGATGTCGAGGTCGCGCAAGATTAGTTCGACGAGACCTTGCTCGAGTTTCAGGCCGTTGATTCGGGCCGGTTCAGTTATCGCGGTGCGCATTTCCTCGACGGTCATGGGACCCAGAGCCATTGCCCTGTCGGAAATCGCTTCGCTGAGTTCGCTGTGATCGAGGCAGGGTCGGATGAAGTCGACGCGTAGCCCGAGGACGACGCGAACTGTCTCGGCAGCAGCTAGGTCGTTGAGGAGAGTGATGAACCTTCTCCGGGTGTCCCGGTCGGTGCAACTGGTGAACACTTCTTCGAATTGATCGACGATGAGCAGCAGCGCACTGTCGCCGAAGTTTTCCGCGAGAGCCGCCGCGAGATCGTGCGTGGCGCCGTTGCGGATCCAGTCGCGAAATTCGGGGATGCGGGCGATCAGAGCCTTGATCGGCTCCGGACCCGGAGTGAACAACCGTGTGGTGCACGCCCGTTGGGGCATGCCCGGTAGGCCCTTCTGCGTGGCCTCGGCCATGAGGCCGGCTTGCAGCAGGGAGGATTTTCCGGCACCGGAGGGCCCGAACAGAACGTGGATTCCCCCTGGAGCGGCTAGCTTCTCGAAAAGTTGCTCGAGACTGCGCCCTCGGCCGAAGAACCGCATGGCATCTTGCACGCGAAACGACTCCAGGCCGCGGTAGGGGCATACGGCGTCGTCATCGGCAGCGATCGCTTGGCCGGCCGCCGAGCTGGTGCGGGCCGTGCTCCATTTACGCCGCCATGTTCTTGGGTCGTACAGGCCGGGCTGTGGTGGTTGTTGGTGGTGCTTGCGGGCCTCGGCGATGAGCAGGGCGAGAACGCGTTCGAAGGCCGGGTAGCTCTCTTCCGAGGGCAGCCGTGCACCGCTGCGCCATTCGCTGAGACGTTTGTGCAGATGCATGCGCCCCGATAGCGGCGGCCCGGCGTTGACGCGTGCCTCGACTCCTTTCAGGGTCGGGTTCCCGGCCGCGTTCCACAAGATCTCGAAGTCGTTCGCGAACTCCCGCCGCGGCGACGATTCTTCGGTGATCGACACGCTCCCCCTTTGTCCGGTTTCCGCGCACTCGCCGGTTCCGCTGCGGAAAACTCTGCTCATATCGGCTGACCTGCGACGATAACCGTGCGGAACGCCGAAGTCGTTGTTCGTGTGGCACCAATGCCGACAACCTCACGGTTGTGAGTCACGACGGCAACCGGCACCACTGGCCCTATGCCGGGGTGTTCGGCGGCCGCGTTCTGGTCCGTACAAATGCTTCACGTACTTCGCTCTCGGCAACACCGAGGGCGTCCGCCAGTCGTGCAGCCACCGTATCGCTGAGGTTGGCTTCGCCGCGTTCGAGCTCGCCTAGCGCGGTCGTCGAGATGCCGATGCGGCGGGCCAATTCCGTCTGCGGCAACAGCGCCAGCACCCGCAGGTCGCCGAGGTGGCGGTCACCGACGGGGATATCGATGACATCGGCGATGTGCAGGCCGAGCGCATCCAGGATCCGCGCGAGGTTGGCGACTTCCGGGGTCGTGCGGCCGGATTCCCAAGACTTCACTGCACCGGTCGTCAACCCGGCAAGCCTTGCCAGCTCGGCCTGGGTGAACCCCTTGTCTTTTCGGGCAGCCACCAGCCGATCCACGCGGAACCCGCGAGTGATGCGCCGGGTCATGTGGCGGACCTCATGGCCTGACACTTTGCCGCACCCCAATCGCAACACCAACACTGTACCGGTTTGCTGTACCGGTTTAATGTATACTTCTGGAAGCGTCCGGTCGAGTAGCTCTAGCCGACCGCCCGACGGCCTTGCACTCGGCCGGACGCTCCAGATCCATCCAAGGAGAGGGACGGGACTGCAATGACCCAAGCAAGACCACATCTGCGACAAGGCCGCCGCGTAGCCGTCGGCACGTTGATGAGTTCTGCGATCGGCTCGCTAGCGGTAGCTCTGGCCGCCCCCGCGGCGGCGGCACCTGGACTGGTCCTGGCCGCGTCGCCACAGCCGGGTTTGACCTCACCAGATCCGTCGACCCCGCAGCCGGGGCTGACCTCGCAGGCCCCCGCCGCGCCACCGGCCGTTCCGGCTCCGGCTGAGCCGGAAGGTGGATATGCGGTGCCGAATCTGCCGTATCCGGTGGCGCCGATCACCGACAACGAGGTCGGAGACGGCGGCGGTGATTCCGGGTATGTGTCGCCTGATTCATCGAGCGGCGGGCACTCCTCGATATCTCGTGAAGAGAATGTCCCGTCGACGAATCCGGCGCCGACGTGGCATGCGCCGACTCCGGTGAAACCTGTGACGCCGGTGATCCCGGCCGACCCCCACGTGGTGCGGGTTGGAGATTTCCAGACCGGCCAGCCCGGCTGGATGCCCGACAACGTCAAGAACTCGATCAACGTCAATTCCGCGATCGCCGAGGCAGATGTGGAGAACGGCTGGCGGTCGATCGGTGTGCCTACCGACAGCGCGCAGCGCATGGCCGCGGCCGGACTGGGCGCGGGACTGGCGGGTGCGGCACTGGGCGGTGCGGTGGCAGGAGCGCCGTTCGCAGCAGGCGGCGCTGTCGTCGGTGGTGTTCTGGGCGCGGGGGCGGGCAACATCCCGGCCCCGCTGGTCGGGACTCCGGCGGGAGCGGCGGCAGGCGCGGGCATCGGCGCGGCGGTGGCGGGGCTCCCGGCGGCCGCGGTCGGTGCGGCGATCGGCGGCGCCGCGGGTGCGGTGGTGGGCACCCTCTACGGCGCGGGCGATCACGAGTCAGACCCAGCAAAGCTGCCACCGCTGCCGGTACCGCCAGCCCCGCAGCTTCCGTCGTTGCCGGCTATCCAGCTCCCGGGTGTCGGCCCGGCCGCGCCGCGCCGCTGATCGGGTGAGCGCGATGGGCGCGACGGACATGCACCCGCAGGAGCGGGAGACCTCGGAGTGGGCCACCTGGTACGAGACCGCCCCGGACACAGCCCTGCATGCGGCGGGGTCGTGGCGGCGTTGGAAGCGCCGCCCGCCGCGGCGCTGGCTGCTGCTGGCGGCGGGTTCGGGGTGTGTGCTGCTGGGCGCTGTCGTGGTGGTGACCGGCAGCGGTGACGAGTCGCCTGTCCCGGCTCCGGCTGCCCCGGCGCCCCGAGCTACCGCGGGTGCGTCGTCGTGGTGTGCCGATGCGGTGGCGGCTGATGGTGCCGTGACGACGGCCGCGGCTGGGGACACGGCGTCGGGTCCGGGGGTGATCGCGGCGATCGAGCACGCCTACTACGACATGCGCAGCGGTGCGACGGCGGCAGCGCTGGCCGCGCCGGGATCGACGCTGCCGCCCGCGCAGGCAATTCAGGCCGGGATCGACGCGGTGCCGGTAGGGACCAAGCATTGCCTGCTGATCCGCCCGAAGGGGGACGGCGTGTACAGCCTGCACATCACCGAACGGCACCCGGACGGCTCCCAAACCGCCCACGACAACCTGGCCCGCGTCGCCGAGACCGACGGCCGCTACGGGGTGGTGTCGCTGACCGCCGACCCCGCCCACCCGTAAACGACTCACGACGCGACGCGACAGGGAAGGGATTGCGCGGCCATGACGAAACTGCTGGCCAGCCGAGTGGCGACGCTCGCGGTGTTGAGTGCGGTCGCGGTCACCTCGGGGACTGCGGTGGCGGCCGCCGACGTCCCCACGGCCGCCGACGTCCCCACGGCCGACGGCGGCGGGTGCCGCCCGTATCTGGCGGTGCTGGTGCCGGGCACGTGGGAGACCAGCGAGCATGCGGACCCGAACGTGCCGGTGGGGATGCTCGCCCCGGTCGGCAAGGGTCTGACCACCAAGTACGGCAGCGACGTGCGGGTGGTTTTTCCGGCGTATCCGGCCAGCGCGTTCGACAAGGGCAAGACCTACGCCCAGTCCGAGACAGCGGGAGTCGCCGCCGTGCGGCGGGTGCTGTCGGGGCTCTGCTCGAGTACCAAGGTGCTGCTGGGCGGCTACTCCCAGGGCGCGCAGGTCGCCGGCGATGTGGCCGCAGCGATAGGCCACGGCCAGGGCCCGATCCAGGCGTCGCAGGTCGCGGCGGTGGGGTTGCTGGCCGACCCCAAACGCTCCCCGGATCAGGCCGAATCGGTGGGCCCGACACCGCCAGGTGCCGGCATCGCGGGGGGCCGTCCGGAGGGTTTCGGCGAGCTGACGCCGGTAGTGCGCGAGATCTGCGCCCCCACCGACCTGTACTGCGCGACCTCGACCGGACAAGACGGCATTCTCGGGGCGCTCGGTCGCGTCCTGGGCAACAACACCACAGCGACAAGCGGCTCAACGAGCCAAGGACCATCCGGCCCTGCGACCGCAGGAGGGTCGGGCGTTTCCAGCCCGCCCACTGATGGTTCGTCGGCACCGAGCGAGTCGGCCACCACGACCGAACAGTCCACCACGACCGAGCAGTCCACCACGGCTGAGTCGCCCACCAACCCGGACAACAGCGACCAAGCCGCCGCCGATGCAACCGCTGCGCCGGGTGGGGCGGGTTCGGGACTGGTGTCGGATTTCTCGGGCGCGGACCTGGGCGGGTTGTCGGCGACACCGAAGGCGATGACCGCCCAGGTCAGCGACCTGGCCGCCTCGCCTGCGGTGGACTCGACGGGGCGGGCCGAGCAGGTAGCCGGGGTGGGCGCGGCCGCGTCCTCGGTGGCGCAGTCGCTGACGCCGCTGGCGGACGTGGCCCGCTTTGCGGCAGAGAATCCGTCGGCGCGCAAACTGCTGGACTTCGCACCTGCGGGCTCGCCGCAGGCCGCTGCCGGTGAGGTACTCGACGCAGCATCGAAAATGAATCTGCCGCAAGCGATTTCGGCGGCGAACACGGTGGCCTCGACCGCCGGGGGAATGCTGTCAGGCACCACGGCCCCGCGGGCGGCGGGTTCGGTGGCCGATGCCCTGACGGGTCCTGTGTCGAGCCTGACCAGTGCGTTGGGGCCGCTGACCGGGCTGCCGCCGGCGACGCTGCAGACCGCGCAGTCGGTGTTGTCGGTGCTGAAACCGTCGACGCTAATCGACCAGGTCGTCGGCGTCGGGTCGAACCTGGGGGCGCTGGCGGCGAACCTGCCCGCGATCGGGGCCGATCTGGCGGCGCTGCCGGCTCGCATCGCTGCCCTGGATGTGGACGGCGCGCACAAACTGGCCGGGGACCTGAACAACCTGCTGTCCCCGATCGTGAAGATGGCCGCCGCGATCGACCTGCATGAGGCCGCACGGGTGGTGGGGGTGCTGCCCGATCCGAGCGGGTACTGCCAGATTGCGGCGCTGGTGCTGAACATGCTCGGCAATGTCGATGTGATCCGATTGGCCAACGATGTCGGGCGCGCCCAAGAGGTGGCGTGGGCGGCGCTGCGCAACCCGGCCGCGCTGGCCGGACTGCTGCCGATCGGGCTGGATCTGGCCTCGGTCGCGGCCGGGGTGCTGACCGGCGGCCCGAAAACCGACCCATCCCAGCTAGGGGCGATGACGGCGGCGGCCGGTCAGTCCGGTGACCTCGTGCAAGCCGCCTCGGGCGGGAACCTGGCCGCGCTGAGTTCCCAGCTGGGGTCGCTGGCCACATCGCAGGGCGCCCAGGATCTGGCGCAACTGGCCAAGCAGGGCCTGGACGCCGCGACGTTTTTCGCCTCCGGCTCGCACCAGTCCTACGGCAGCTTCCTGGTCGACGGCGCCACTTCGGCGATCGGCTGGCTGTTGAGTTTTTTCACCAAGGCGCTGGCCGGTGGGGTGAACTGATGAGCGCCGCAAAACTGTTGGCGGGCCTCCCGCTGGTGACACTGGCCGGGCTGGCGTTGATGATGCTGGGGTCGCGCTCACTGCAACAGCCGGGACTGGCCTGCCCTGCCGCGGCGGGGATCGGTTTGGCCGCGGCGGTCAACCCACCCGACCCAGCGGCGGCCACGGCGGGGTGCGCGGCGGTGCCGGGGGCGACGGGGCTGAACTTGGCCGCGCTGCTGCACGACTATCCGGCAGCGGCGGCGTTTGTGCCGTGGATTCTTAAATTCGCCGGGCGCTGCCGGGAAACCACCGCCCCGATCATTGCTGCCCAGATCCGAAACGAATCGGGCGGATTTCAGGTACAAGTCACCAACCCATCCAGCGGCGCGCAGGGCCCGACCCAGTTCCTGCCCTCGACGTGGGCGACCCACGGGATCGACGGCGACGGGGACGGGAAAGCGGACCCGTTCGACATCGCCGACGCGGTCGCCTCGCAGGTGAAATACGACTGCGACCTGGCGGAGCTGGCGCACAAGGATCTCGCCAGCGGCGGTGTGCACGGCGACCCCAGCCAGTTGATGTTGTCCTACTACAACTGCGGCCCGGCGGCGTCGAAGGCCGCGGGCGGGATCTGCGGTAACAGCGAAACCCGCGCCTACGTCACCGACATCCCGCATTGGGCACTGGCCTGGTCGGTGCCCGCCGCCCCGCTGGGGGTGGGCGGTCCGGCCGGGGAGGCGATCCTGACCGCGGCACGGAGGGAGCTCGGCCTGCCGTATGCGTGGGGTGGGGGCAACCAGTTCGGCCCGACCCTCGGCCATGGCGACGGTGGTGGGGCGGCGACGATGGCAGGGGACGCCAACAAGGTCGGATTCGACTGCTCCGGGCTGGTGCAGTACGCGGTGTATCAGGGCACCGGAGGCGGGGTGCTGCTGCCTCATTTCACCGTCGATCAGCTGAATTCGCCGCTGCTCGAGCCGGTCCCGCTCGACCAGGCCGCCCCCGGCGACTTGATGTTCCCGGCCGGGTCCTCGCCGCAGCACGTGGTGCTCTACCTCGGCGGCGGCCAAATCATCCAGGCCCCGGAATCGGGACAGTTCATCGACATCGTGCCGATGGCCGCCGCGGTCGGTGACCATCCCTCGGTCCGGAGAGTGAAATGATCCCTGCTGTAGTTTCCCGTTCTTCTTTGCGGTTGTTCCATCAAGATTGCGGCGCGCTTGCGGGGGCGCAGAATCGGTCGGGAAACCCGCAGCACAGCCCGATGCCGTCGGGAATTCTCGACGTCGGAGAACGGAAGAAAACGCAAAACCGATCGGATCGCGCCGCCGCAAAACACGTGGGACGAACCACGATCCGTGCACGTCGCGGCGAGCGGGGACGCAAAGAATCCGCGGAACCTACACCTGCTTCTGCGGCCGTTTCCCGTTCTTCTTTGCGGCTTTCCCATCAACATTGCGTCGAGAACGCGCCCGCGCCGCGCCGGTCCGTACGACGTCTGGCCGCAGCCGCGGCCGGGTGCGTGCTGGCGGTAGGACTGACGGCGGGGTGCGCGACCCGCTCCGGTGAGACCACAGCGCCGCCGTCGACATCGGCGCTACCGGGGGCGCAGGGCTGGAGCCCGCCCACGGCGCCGGTGTCGGTGACCCCGTCGCCGGCCCCAGCCGCGGCGGCGGTGCTGCCTCCGCAGTACGCCGGGCTGGACCGCAGCGACCCCGACGCGGTCGCGCGGGCCGTGCTGACGTTGTGGTTCACCTGGGATCCGGCCATCGACACCGACTCGACGGTGGCGCAGCTTCGGGCGGCGCCGCTGCTAACCGCCGCTTTGACCAACAAACTGCGCATCCCGGTCGACGGACAGGGCCAAGGCGGCGATCTGCAGTGGCACGACTGGGCGGCGGCGGGCATGCGGCTGGTGCCGACGATCAGTCCCGGGGTCGAACCGGTCCCGCTGTCCACCGACACCGCCGCCTACCGGCAGTTCGTGGTGGATCAGGCCATCACGGGCCCGGACGGGCGAGTGAGCGGCACCCAGCATCAGGTAGTGGACGTGGTACTGACCCGGCCCGATGCGGGATCGGGATGGGCGCTGGCGCAGGTGGACCAGCAATGACACGAGGAGGCTTGTGGTGAGCGAAATGTTCTACCCCGGTGAGGCGCCGGTGGATTTGACTCGCACCCGCAAGATAATCATTTCCGCCGCCCCGCCCCCGGCCCAGCCGGACGTGCTGGGGGAAGGCTTCGACGCCGACGAGTTCACCCCACCCGCCATCGACGACGGCGAACGCGCCCTAGCCGCCGCCTCGACACCGGCGACGGGTGGGGCCGAGCAGCTGCTCGACGCCGCCGGGCAGGAGCCGGCCAAGCGCGCGCAGTGGGGGCATCGGGGCCGGATCAACCGGCTGCTGGGCCTGCGGCTGGCACCGTCACAGGCCGAGACCGCCGACCGGCTGGCACACGCGGCGCTGACCGCGCCGCTGCGCGGGCGGCAGGTGGTGATGGTCGCCAACGCCAAAGGCGGGCAAGGCAAAACCACGACCGCGCTGCTGCTGGCCAACACCTTCGCCACCACGCGCCGGGCCGGTGCGGCGCCCGTGGTGTGGGACAACGCCGAAGCCGAAGGCACCCTGGGCTACCGCGCCAACGCGACCGGGTCGGTGACGGTATGGGACCTGCTGGCCGCGGCGGAGTCGCTGACCGCCCCGGCCGCGCAGGCTTCGGCGCTGTCGCGGCTGGTGCGCACCGAACCGTCCGGGGTGGAGATCATCGCCTCCGACGACTGCGCGCGCCGCCTCGAGCAGATCACCGCCGAGCATTGCCGCAGCATCGACGCGGTGCTGCGGCGCTGGCGGGAACTGGTCATCGTCGACACCGGCAACAACCGCCGCCGCAGCAACTGGTTGTGGACCGCGTACGCCGCCGACGTGCTGGTGATCCCGCTGGTCTACGACGCCGCCGCCGGGATGACCGTGCTCAAGATGCTCGCCGCCCTGCGCGAACACGGCCTGGATCGGCTGGCGGGCTCGGCGGTCGCGGTGATCACCGGCTCGCCGGCTCCCACGGATGCGGGGTTGCGGGCGCATCTGCTGGCCGCGCTTGCCGAGCACGGTATCGACACCGTCGCCGAGATCCCCTATGACCCGGTACTGGCCCGCGGCGGGCGCATCGACTACCAGCAGCTGGGCGCCCCGACACGACGGGCGTGGACGGTTGCTGCCGGACACGTCGCGGCCCGCCTGGCCGCAGCCGCGACTCGAATCGAAACGACCTCTGCTGCAGCCGAACCCGTGCACGAGTATCCCGCCGCGGCCGCCGAGGATGCGGCGGCGCGGATCGCCGAACTGGAAGCCGAACTCGAACGCGTCCGCCGTGACCGCTATGACACCGCCACACGGCGCACCGGATGAGCACCGCCATGCTCCAGCACACACAGCACAACCAGACCTGCAACTACGCCCGATCAGAAAAGGAAGCGCCGATGCCCTCGACCCCAACCCCTAACCGCGACCGGTTCGCCGAGCGCTGGACCGCCCGCGCCGCCGCGGTAGTGGTGATCCTCGCCGCCGCGCTGCTGCTGGGTACCGCGGCCGCGGATGCGGCCACCGTCGGTGTGCTCGCCGACGATTCCCGTAACCCATTCAACAACGTGGTGCCGAACTTCGATCTGTTCGGCATCCAGTTCAAGGCCGCGTGGCAGAAACTGCTCGCCGGGGTGTGGGGGCTCGGGTTCGTGGTGACCGCGTTCTCGGCGGTGCGCGCGGTGGTGAGCCTGGCCCGCGCCAAGCGCGGTGGTTACGGGGTCGCGGTGGCCGAGCAGACCGAGGACGCCAAATGGGCGGGCATCGCGTTCGGCGGACTGACCATGCTCGGTGTCCTCGTCGGCGGCATCGTCGCCATCTTCCCCTCGCACTGAGTACACCGGCCAGGCCCCACACAGGTAAGGACATTTCCGATCATGGGCAAGAACTTTTCCTCCATCACCCCCGACAACCCCGCCGGCACCAGCGCCGGCGACAGGCCCACCCGCAGCTCCGCGAGCAGCACCAACGGCGCGACCGCCGCCCAAGGCCCGCGCAGTTCGGGTCGGCGGCAGTGGCTGGTGTGGGGGCTGGCCGGTTTGGTGGTCGTAGCGATGATCGGGCTGGCGGTGGGGCTGGCCACTCGCAGCGGCGGCGATGACACGTCGGCGAGCTCGAGTGTCCCGCACGCCCCGCACGGCCCGTCGCGCATCGTCGACGGGGTGCCCTTGGGCTACACCCGTGACGCTTCTGGCGCCGCCACCGCCGCAGTGAACTTCATCCAGGCCTACGACCTTGCGTGGGGAGGGAAGCTGCCGCTGGCGGCGGTGCAGAACCACATGGTCGCCGCGCACCCCGGGGCAGGGCTGGTATCGGCGCTGAACGACGCCAAGGACCGCAAGGACACCGGGGAGGCGTTCGCGGACCTGCCGGCGATGACCACCGTGCTCTCCTCGACCCTCGACACCGCCGACATCTCGATCTGGGCCGTGACGGCCGGCAAGTCGACAATCGACAAGTCCGCGAACGGGGCAACCATCGCCACCTGGGGCACCAGCACCCTGCACCTGGTGTGGGAGGACGGGGACTGGAAGGTGGCCGACCAGTCGTTCCACGTCGGGCCGCAGCCGGGCCAGCCCGGTGCGGCCGACACCCCGGGCGCCCAAGTGCAGTCCGGCTACTACAGCTTCTTCGTCAACTAACAAGAAAGAGACTCAAGTGCTGCGCCGGGTGGTCGTGACCGTGCTGTTGTGGCTGGTGGGCTTGCTGGCCGGCGCGGGGATCGCGGCCGCGGACTGCGCGACACCGGCTGCCCCGCACGCCGGTACCGCCGCCGCGCCGGTGGACGCGTCGGGCCTGCCGCACGGGTTCCCCGCCGATCTGCGCCAGTTCGTCGCTGGGACCGAGGAATTCCGCAAGGGATCGTGGTTCACCGGGGCCTGTGCGGGCAAGGGCGGTGACCTCGGGGCCTACATCAATGCCGAACTGGCCCAGGAGAACCGGCTGATCTACTGGCGCCTGCCCGACGACAAGAAACTGTCGTTCCTGTCGTTCCACCAGTTCGGCGAGCTGGCACCGGGGGAGCAGACGAAGATCGCGCAGGCGATCAAGGACGGGGTCGAACCCGGCTCCGATGTGCTGCCGAAGGTGTTCCCCGCCGGTGACCCGGCGTATGCGATGCCGACCGGCATGTGCGCCAACGACCTGAAGGCCTGGGGCTCGCCCGCGGACAACCCGTGGGGATTCACGTGGTCAGCGGCCCCGGACTCGGACTCGCTGTCGGGCATGCAGGCCGCGGCCGCGGCGCACGGCACCGTTCCCGGCGAGGCCTGGTCGCGGCCGTGCTCGGCGGGCGCCCCCTACTGCATGCACGCCTTTTTCCTCGACTGCACCCACGCCGATGGGCACCTTTCAGCCGAAACCTGCGCGAAGTGGAATCAGGCGGTGGGCGCGATGTTCGGCGGCACCGCGAACTGGCTTGAGAAGAACAAAAGTTTCAGCGACCGTTTTTCCGGGTTGGTACAGGCGCTGCCGGCGTTTCAGGCGGGCAAGTTCGCGCTGGAAGGCATGAGTGCGGTGGCGAAAACCGAGGTCAAGGCCGCGAAGGCGATGGTCGATTTTGTGGCGAATCCGGGCGGCAGCCTCGCGGCGTCGTGGGCGAACGACATGAAAAAGGGCGCGGTGGACGTGTCCACTTCGACCCTGCAATCGATCACGTGCAGTCACCGCTTCGACCCGCTGGCACCGGATTTCCTGAAGGAGTATCAGGCGGCGGTGACGCTCGGGTTCGTCGTGATGGCGTTCCTGCTGGTGCACACGGTGGTGCGCTCGGGCACCCACGGCTCCCCGCGGGAGCTGGCGCAGTCACTGTTCCTGTACGCCCCGGCGGGGATCTTCGTGTCGATGTTCGCGCCGCTGTTCGCCTCGTTCGTGCTGGGGGTGACCGAGCCGTTGAGCGAGGGCGCGGCGAAACTGACCGGCCAATCGGTCGGCCAACTCGTCTCCGACGTGACCGGGTTCGGGTCGGCGACCTCGGACAACTTCCTCGGTGGCGCGATCGGCGGGCTGGTGCTGTTCTTCGTGCTGCTGCTCGCCTCGCTGATCTTGTGGGTCGGGATGATGTTTCACCAGTACGGGCTGCCGTTGAGTGCGTTCGTGGCCGGGATTTCGCTGCTGATGCTGGTCTCCCCGCGCTGGCGGCGCAAGGCACTGACCCCGGTGGCGGTGTTTTTGGGGATCGCGTTGAGTGTGCCGCTGCTGATCCTGCTGCTCGGGGTGGTGTACCGGGTGGCCGACGCCGGCTGGGTCGATCCCGCCGCGGGCACGGCCAGCAAGGTGCTGTTCGTGGCGGTGGGGTTCGTCATCGCCGCGGCGGCGCCGTGGTCGCTGCTGAAATGGGCGCCGATCCTGCCCGACCGCAACTCCTTCGACACCGGCGGTGGCGGTGGTGTGGGCGCGGTGACCCTCGGCGCGGCAGGGAACTATCTGATGTACGGCCGCGGCGGGCGCAGCGGCGGTGACATCGGGGTCGGCTCCGCCCAGCCGACGGTACGTGCCGACACTGCCACTGCCGCGCTGAGTCCCCCGGCCGCGGGCGCAGCGGCACCCGGCGGTCTCGCCGCCGCGACACCGCAGATGGGGCCGCTGCAAGCCGCCTACCTGCAGCGCCAGCGCGGCGACCTCGCCACCATCGGCGGCAGGTCCGGTGGTGAGCCGGTCGGTGCGCGCCCGCTTGTGCACGGCTCCGGCGAATCCGCGGCCCGTAGCGGGCAGGCCGGTGCCCAAGCGGGGGCCGGCGCAGCCAGCGGCGGTGTCGCCGTCGCTGCTGGGGTGGCCGCCAGCGCCGCCTCGGCCGCGATCACGAAAGCCAAAGCCGCCGCCGACGGCGCGGCCCCCGACCTGGACATCTGACACCCACACCCAACCGCTTAGGGACAACCGATGAGACTCACCCGCACAATCGCGCGCATCGCCGCAACAGCCGGGCTGGCCGTCGCTGGCGGCGCGGGCATGGCGGTGACTGGTCATGCCGGTACGGCGGCCGCTGCCACGTGCGGACTTCCCGACGCGCACAACGTGATTCAGTGCGACGACGGATCGAGCGAGTTCGTCGACACCCGTGGGCACCGCGTCATCGTCGACGCTCAGGGCGCCGTCGTGCGCGACGACCCACCGGGCACCGCCTGGTACTGACCGGGCCCAGTACACGCAGCGAGCGGACGACCCAGAGGAGGCGGGTATGAGCAGCACGGACAGCGGACTGGTCGGCGCAGGCGGCGGTGTGTGGTGAGCGGTCCGGCGCGCACGGCGACCCTGGCCGGAGAAGGTGTGGCCCGGCGCGGGCTGCTGGGAGTGGATCCGCTGCTCGCCGGGGTGTGGTCGCTTGCCGCAGCGCTGGCGGTGCTGTGCTGGTGGAGCGTGCAGGGCTGGGCTGGTGCTGTGGCGGGGGTGCTGGTGGGCGCGGCGGTCGCGGCCACAACGGTGTCGTGGGACGGGCGGGAGTCGTGGGCGCAGCGGCGGCTGCACACCATCCGAGAATGGTCGCGGCGCCGCAACGGTGAGCACGTGTTCTGGTCGGTCACCGATCGCGGTGAGCGCAGCGGTGTCCCGGCACCTGACTATGACCCGGGCGCGGACCCGGCGTGGTGCCGGCCGGTGTTCTGCGGGCGGGTGGAGCCGCTGCCGCTGGCCGGGACCGGGTTCGACCCACTGTTCGTGCTGCGCCATTCCAACCCGGGCGACAGGTTCGCCTACCTGTCGGTGGTGCTGGCCGTGCAAGGCGTGCAGTCCGGGCTGGGATCGGACGCCGACTACGCCGCGGCGTGGCGGGAATGGGGGTGGGTGCAGGCCGAGTTGGCGAAACGGTCCTCGTTCATCCGCGGGTTGCAGCTGTTGCACCGGTCGGTGCCCGCCGACATCACCCCGCATGTGCGCTGGTACCGCGACAAGCTCGCACCGGACGAGGACGGGCGACTGGAAATGCTGGTCGCCAACTACGACCAGTTGCTGACCGAGATCGCCCCGCTGGCCGAGGAGCACCGCACGTTCGTGGTGGTGAAGGTCCCGCTCACCCCGGAGTTTCACGCAGAAGCCGCGACCCGCGACGAGTTCGGCGGCACCCGCCGCGTCGAGGTGGGATGGGCGTCGGTGGTCAAAGACGAACTGGAACGCCTCGTGCGGCTGCTCGACGGCGCCGGGTGGGGACCGGTGCACGTGCTGGGGGAGCGGCGCACCGCCGCACTGATCCGGGCGCTGCAGAACCCCGACTACGCCCTCGACGACGACCGTGACGTGGACTGGGAATCGTGCTGGCAGTCCTACATCGGCGGCGCCGACGCGGTGGTGGTGGCCGGTAAGTGGCACACCCGCTGCGGGCAGGTACCGCCCGGGGCGATCCAGGGCGAGACGCTGGGCCCGTTGTGGCTGCAGCCGCTGCTGGTGGGGGTGGAAGCTGACGAGGGCCGCGAGGACCTGGCGCGCGCCTCGACCATCCGCACCATCTCGGTGCGCATCGATTTCGTCCCCGACGCCAAGGCCCGCGTCGAAGCCGTCAAAGACGTCACCCAGGACGCCGCCACCCGCCACAGGCACCGGCAGAAGGGCAAGATCTCCGACGGCACCGCTGAGGTCATGGAATCGGCCTCGGCGCGCCGCCGCGACGATCTGGCGCCGGGGCGCGGGGTGGCCGGCTCGGCGTATGCGATGTCGGTGTCGGTGACCGGCCGCGACAGCGAGGACCTGCGCCGGGCGTGCCTGCGGGTGGAGCAGGCCGCCGGATCCTCGGCGATCGGGGGAATCGACTGGCACACCGACCGCCACGACACCGCGCAAGTGCAGACCCTGCCGCTGTGCCGGGGCATGGCTGGGGTCAAACACGCCCGCACCAACTGACACACCCGATACACACGCACTTCGAGACACAAAAAGGCAGGGGAGGAGTTCGCGGCGATGACAGCGACCGTGCACAACGGCTCGGATGCGGCGGCACCGCGCAGTGTTGCCGGCCCGCTCGGCCGCGGAAAGGGATCGACGCGGAAGAAGGAAGGCGCATGGTTCCCGCCGCCGCGTCGCCCGCTGCCGAAACGGCGCAGGTTCCTCGACCGACACGGCTGGTACGAGCCGCGCCCGGACCCGGTGACATCGACGACGCGTCAGACTGAGGCGCTGCATCTGGCGATGACGCGGCGCCCGTCCGGCACCGAGGGCATCGTCAACGGCGTGGACGCGACGAATTCGTCGCTGGTGTGCGTGGATCAGTTCACCGCCTACGGCACCGATGTCACCAACATCAACGTGGCGCTGCTGGGCAGCATCGGGGTAGCCAAGACGTCGAATGCGAAAACGATCTACGCGATGCGGCAGATGCCGCTGGGCCGGCAGGTGGTGAGCATCGACCGCAAACGCCAATCCGGGCGCGGGGAGTACGGAGTGCTCGCCGATGCCGTGGGGGCGCCGTCGATCCGGTTCACCACCGGCGCCAACGTCGGACCCCGGCTGAATCTGCTCGACCCGCAGATCGCGTTGCGCGGGGTCCACGACGACGCCGAGGTCCGCCCCGCCGGTCAGACCGAGCTGCTGTATGCGGTGCTCACCGACACCATGGGCCGTGCGCTGAGCGAGATCGAACGCGCCGCCACCGCCAATGCGCTGCGGCTGGTCACCGACGACGCCCGCCGTATCGGGCGGGAGCCGGTGATCGGGAACCTGGCCGAGCGGATGATGAACCCGCAACCGGGCGATTTCGACTATGCCGGCATCTGGTCGAAGAAGGCCCAGTGGTGGGGCCGGGACGTGGCGCTGGCGCTGCGGCGCCTGTCGCGCGGGGAGCTGGCCGGGTTGGTGGATGCCCCCACGAGCGCCGACGTGCGCGAGGCGCTGACGCATCCGTTCGTGCATTTCGACGTGTGCGACCTGCCCGATTCCGGACCGGCGCTGCGGGTGGTGATGACCGTGATCAACACGTGGCTGGCCAACCGGCTCGCCGCCCGCTCGTCCCGGTATGAACAGACCGAGCTGCTCATCGACGAAGGATGGCACGTCGCCGACGGCTCCACCGGAGCGCTGTTCCGCGCGAACATGAAACTCTCACGCGGCCTTGGTCTTTCGACGGTGAGCGCGTTTCACCATATTTCCGACTTCGCCAGGGACTCCCCGGCCCGAGCGTTGATGCAGGAATCCTCAATCGTCTACCTGTACCGGCAGGAGCGCGCCGATGACGCCGCGGCGTGCGCGGAAATGTTCCAGCTCCCCGCCGGCACCACCGAAACCCTGATGTCGCTCGGGGTCGGCCAATGCCTGCTCAAGATCGGCACCAAGGACCCGATCCTGATGCGCCACATACGGTCCCCGCTCGAACGGGCCATCACTAACTCCGACGCCGCCATCAAGGGAATCGAGGCCCTGCAATGACCGCGCCCCTCCGCCGCGACCCCGCGGCCGCCCCGCCCGCGCCGCGGCCGCTGTTCGACCCGGTGCTGGCCAGCCTGTGGGGACTTGCCCTGCTGGTCGTGGTGGCGCTGGTGTGCGGGGCAGCGATCTCAGGGTGGCTGGCCGGGCACGGACTGGCCTGGCCGCATGGGCTGGCTGCCACCTTCACCGGCTGGATCACCCACCCCGGCGACCCGGCCGCGGGCTGGCCCGCCGACCCGCGGCCCGGGCCCGCGGTGTCGGTGTACGGGTGCGCCGCCGCCCTGGCCGCCGTGGTTCTGGTCGCGTGGATGTGGTGCTGGATCGTGTTCGGCGCCCGCCGCGACCGTGCCCGTCGCTATCCGGGGCTGGCCCGCACCCGCCAGGTCGCCGGTGTCCTCGACGAGGCCGGCGGCAAAGCCGAGGCGCTGCGGACCCGCCCGTCGCTGGCGGAGTACCGCCTGCGCGATCTGCCCGCCGCCGAACTGGTCGCCCCGCTCGGGCTCAACGCGATCGACGGCAAACCGATCGTGCTGCAGAACAAGGACAGTGTGCTCGTGATCGGCTCCACCGGCTCCGGCAAGTCCTGGCGGGTCGCGGCCGGCAAGATCGACACCGCCCCCGGCGCGTGCGTGGTGTCGTCCACCCGCGGTGACCTGCTCGCCGCCACCTACCTGACCCGCGCCGCCAAAGGTTACATGGCGGTGTTCGACCCGGAAAACGTCACCGGCTGGCCGCGCAGGACCCGCTGGTCGCTAATCGCCGGCTGCGAAAACCCGGACACCGCCGCGCGGCGCGCGACGGCGCTCGCGAGTGCCCGCCCGGTCAGCTCGACCTCCGACAACGGCGCGTGGTTCACCCGCCGCGCCACGGTGATCCTGCGCTCCTACCTCCGCGCCGCGGCGGTGTCGGGCGCGACGCTGGCCGACGTAGCGGCCTGGGCCAGCGACCCCCGCGCCAGTAAGCAGGTGGCGCGTATCCTCGGCGAGCGCGACCCTGTGTGGGCGGCGGCGTTCGCCACGGCGACGAATTCTGGGGATGCGCGCACCGACGGCAATGTGCGCTCGACGGTCGAGGACATCCTCGATCCGCTGTCTTCTCCGACGCTGCTGGCCGCGGTCGACGCCGACTCGGCCGATTCGTTCGATGTCACCCGGTTCGTGACAGACGGGGCCGGCACTCTGTTCGTGATCTCCGATGGCGGCAATGGGTCGGTGGCACCGTTCGCGGCGGCGCTGGTCAACGAATGCCACTACGTCGGCTACCGCGCCGCAGCTCGCCGGCCCGCGCGGCGGCTGGACCCGCCGCTGCGGATGGTGCTCGACGAGGCGATGAACGTCGCAGCCGTGCCGGAGCTGGGCAAGAAGATGACCGACTCCGGCGGTGTAGGGATCAACCTGTGGGTGTTCGTTCACAACATCAACCAGATCCGCAAACGCCTCAGCACCACCGAAGCCGCCGACCTGATCGGGTCGGCCACCGCGCGGCTGATCCTGCCCGGCCTGCTGTCCGACCACGACCTGAAGGAAGCGTCGAACCTGCTGGGCACCATCACCGACTGGCGCGCCAGCCACAGCGAGCACGGCCTGAGCCACAGCCAGGCCGAGCGGCCGGTGCTGTCCGTCGACGAGATCCGGCGCCTGCGCTACGACGAAGGCCTGTTGATCTACCGCAACCAGCCCGGGGTGCTGCTGCGCCTGCCCGCCTACTGGGACGGTGGAGACGGCGCCGACACCACCGCCCGCTCGATACGGTTGTGCGAGAACGTGACCGAAGTCGCCGCCCGCGTTGAGGCCGCCGCTGCCGAGACCGAACGGGTCACCACCGAGCGGGGCCGGCTGGCTCGGCGGCTGGCCACCATCGACCTCGACAGTCCCGAGTTCGCCGGCCTGGAGGGCGACGTGGAGGCGCTGCAGGCCGCGGCCGCGCTGGCCGAGGCAGAGGCGACCGCCGCCGACACAGAGCTAATGGATGCGCTGGACGCCCTCGACACCGAGGTGGCCGATCTGTCTATCCGGTCGGTCATGTCGACGCGGCGGGGCCGCAAGGTGTGGCCGTGACCGCCGCAGGCCAGGACGGGTCCGATGTTGAAAAGTTCGACATCGTCTGGTCGTGGCGGCATCTCGACGCCGAGCGCGCCGCGGCGCTGTGGGAGGAACTGCTCGACTGGGTCGACTGGCTGCGCCGGCGCTACCAGTTCGACTACGGGGCACTACCAGGATGCTGGTGGCGCCACGGCGGCGCCGTGGAGGAACTGACAGCGTTGATGTGCGCGCACAAAGCCGCCTACCACGCCGAATCCAAACCTACCGACTACCGTGCCGACCTCGCGGCCTGGCATCGCAGCTACCTGTGGCCGTGCATCGACCGCCTCCACACGATCACCACCGGCTGCACCGGCCACACCTGCCGCGCTGCCACCGACGCCCCTGACACCTACCCCGGCCTGACCGACCACGTGGCCGCCGACCTCGCCGCCCGCGCCTGCCCGGCCCGAAACACGGCCGTGGGTGCCGCGGTAGAGGTCGTCATGAGCATCGAGGACATGCTCGACGCCATTTCGACCGGCGACGCCCAACCGGTCGACCCCGCCGATCCCCGACGGCAACTGCGGCGGCACGGCCATACTTGGACCTGGCAGAACCCACCCGGCCACTACCGACGCGACCACGACCCACCCAGCTGAGGCCCCGATCGCCGACACGAAGGACAGACTCTATCCGGGTCGCTCGACAAGAGCCCGTCTCTGCCGTGGCCTGCATCTTTGGAGCAACCCTGTCCTGAGCGCGCTCGGAACCGGTTTTGAAGCTGGAGCGGTCATCGAAAGGGATCCCAATGCAGCCTGAAGGTTCAGCTAGGCGGCGCGGAGCGCGAGCGGTGACCGGATTCGCGCTTTGCGGACACGCTACTTCCCAATCTGCCGCTCCCGGTCGGCGAAGTAAGTAGGAATCGCGATCGTCGAAGAACTCGACCGCGACGGGTCCTGTGTCGTGCACCAAGGTGTGACCGCATTGGGTTACCCCCGGTATAGACTTTAATGTACGCCGGGTTTGGAGGAGTACGCGCGGGGGCTCGGGGTCGAGCGCACACTGGCATATCTGCGTTCAATCCCCGATCCCATTCAGCGAGCACATGAGTGCTCGACGGCTGCTGACGATGCGCGTCAGATCCAGGGCCAGATCGCGGATATACGTCGCCAGGCCCTTTACGAGGCGACCTTAAGACCAGGAGCTAACGGTGAATCTGTCGCAGCCGAGTTAGGAGTCAGTCCTAAGGCCGTATCACAGGCGATCTCGCGGTATCGGCGGCACGACCTCGAATACCTGAAGTCGGCGTTGTCTGAATATCGGAAGCAAGAACTTGATGACGTAGCCCGCCGGGATCTCGACACTGCCTTGAATTCCCGCGACGTCGTGTACGTGGCTCGGACGGTTATCCGAGCTGGGCACGACAAATACGATTGGAATCTAACGGAGGACGAAGGCCTGTTTCTTTATGAGGCCGAGGACCGAGCCCGGGCAATTCTGTCAATTGCTCACGTACCAGCCGATTACCCGAATTATTCCCCATCTCCGTTGGGTCGACCCGAACGGGGCGACTACTCCGCGATCGACCCCGAAGTGCGCTGGGCGGTACAGGTCTTCGACAGCTTGCCAGGGATTAGCGTCACTGGATGGACAGATCGGATTCGGGGGCGCGACCCTCGAGGAAACCCTGAGGGATGGGCGCTTTCCTGGACTGTTCTGTCAGCAGAACCGTATGCGACTGTTTTCGAGGCTGGACCGCACCGGCAATGTCGCTTGCCAGCTAAAAGGGGCCACTGGTTTGCCATGAGCATGGGACCGGATCAGCCGGTCGTTGGGCCGTAGGGTGATCCTGTCCCAGGGGCCCTTTATCCGTCAACAAATAAGGGTCCACTGAGGCCGTGCCCGATCAGTTCGGCGCATCGCCTGTCGTGTCGGCCTGCCTAATCATGGCGCGAGCCTGGCCGCATTGTTTCCAGCCGGGTCGGCAATCCGATCGATGCGTCAAGATGACACTGTTTCGGCGGGCCAGGGACCCGTGTCGATGACGGATCGAACAAGCGCAGCTCGAGGATTGGGTCCGAATCCCGTGAGCCACCACGTCGCTCCAGCCTGCTGGTAAGGCCGCGGGTCGTCACCTTGTTCGCCGGATGCGATTACCTCGAATTCGTTGTGTCGGTTGGCGGGCCGGTGCCGTTGGAGTTCGGCGATACCGATGTCGAGGTCGTCGGGATTGAGAATGCCGACCGGGAACCAGCCGTCCCACCGTGCAGCTCGTCGTAGGGGTTGCCGGTGCGGCCATTCTGACCCGACCCATATCGGGATACGAGGGCGTTGCACCGGAACCGGTTGATAGTCGCCTGACCAGCATCGGGTGATGCGGTCCAGACCGGCGTCGAGACTGCGGGCTCGCTCTTGTATGTCGGTAGGTGCTTCGTGTCGATCGAATTCTGCGATGCTGCCGCTGCCCAGTCCGACGCCAAGGACCAAGCGGCCGCCGCTGAGTCTGTCGAGGGTCGCGGTTTCTCTGGCGAGTTTGTAGACACGTCGCCGCGGTACGGGAGTCACCAGTGTGCCGATTTGGATCGATTTTGTTCCCGCAGCAATGGCGGCCAGCGCAACCCAAGGATCGGCAATCGGCGTTGCTGGTGAGCCGTATTCGACGTGATCCCATAGGAAAACACCGTGCCATCGAGACGCTTCGGCGCGGCGAGCGAGATCGACGAGCAGCACGGGATCGGCGAGTTGACCGAAGGGCGCCAACCACAATCCGTGACGCATGTGATCAGTCTTCACCAAACGCGCGCCCCGAGCGGGGTGTCGAATAATCTCATTCGCTAAGTGCCGGTTTTTGTCGTTGCCGGTAGGAGGGGCCTTCGACGATGAGCTCGAAGGCCGCCGATTGCAGCCTGTCGATCGCGGACTGGGCCAGCAGCGGATCGGCCATCATCGCCAGGATTTCGTCGGGTGCCCTGTTGCTGGTGACGATCGTGCTGGCCTGCTGGTGGCGCTCCACGATCAGCTCGTAGAAGTCGCTGGTTTCGGTGGCCTCCAACCGGTGCAGGGCGAGGTCATCGAGCACGAGTAGATCCACCCGCTGCAGTTTGCGCATTTCCTCGTCGTAGCTGCCGTCGAGGTGGGCGGCTTTGAGGCGTTTGAACAGTTTGTCGGCGCGTTCGGCGTGCACACTGTTACCGCGCCGAACCGCGATGTGCCCCAGCGCATTCGCGAGAAATGTTTTCCCAACACCCACTGGCCCCATGACGAGAACGTTGTAGGCGTCGGCGAGGAACCGCAGCGAAGTCAGCTCGGCCCACAACGCCCGGTCGTAGCGGACCTCACTGGTGTCGTCCCAGGCCTGCAACTGCATCGCCGGGTCCAGATGCGCGATCTTGGCCCGGCGCACGGCGGCTTCGCGGTCGCGGCGGGCGACCTCATCGGCCAGCAGCAGTTCCAGAAAGTCGTGGTGGGGCAGGTGATTCGTCCGTGCCAGCGCGAGCCGTTCGGGCAGCGTGTCGAGCAACCGGCCCAGTTTCAGCCGGCGCATCAACGCTTTCAGTTCCGCAGACACCTCCACCGGTTTGGTCGCATCGCCGGTTCGTGGCCTGATTGTGGTGGTGCTGGTGGTGGTTCGGCGGCTGGTCATGACGGCAGCCTCCGAACCGCGAAATCGGCGCTGTCACGCACGAACCGTGACGCCGCACCCGGCGGAGAAATCTTCGCTTCGGCGGTGCTGTTGCGGGTGAGCATGCGCTCGATCAGCCCGACGTTGATGGCTTCGGCGTCCAACGCGCGGCGGCAGGCGTCGTCGACCTGCTCGGCGCTGTGGCGGCGCACCAGTCCGAGCAGGCGGTAGACCTGGCGCATTTTCGTCCACGGCAGCGGATGTTCGAGCACCGCGGCCGCGTACGCACCGACATACTCGCCGTGGGCGAAGGCTTTGCGCTGCAACGCCTCCAGGTCCCGCATCGCGTACGCGGTCAACTCCGAGGGCAGATCCGCGGGGTCGGTGCAGCGCCGCCCGGCCGGCACCCGCGGGTGCACTTTGATCAGCTGCCCGCGCGCATACAGTTTCACCGTGCGCGAATCCGCGCGGGCGGTGATGCGTTGCCCGATCAGATCACCCGGAACGCTGTAGAGCGCTCGCGCCACCTGAACGTGGCGGTCGGGCGCGACTTTCGGTGCCGAATAGGTCGGCAGATCGAACGGTTCGGTCGGTGCCGGACCCAGCCTTGAATGTTCTTCGGCAGTGAACACCTCGGCCGGGCGTTGCCGGGTGGTGCCGTGAATACGCTGACCGGCCACGTCACGACACCACGCCTCCGCACTGGTGCGGCAGTCCTCGATGTCGCGGAAGTCTTCTCCGGCAAAGAAGTTCGACCGCACATACTGCACGCACCGCTCCACCCGAGGCTTGTCCTGAGGGTGGCGCACCCCGGGCAGGGTCGATGACGAAACCACGTGCCTGGGCGTATTCACGGAAGGCGTCGTTCAGGCGTGGCTCGGTCGCGTCGGCGTGGTCGACGATCGCTTTCATGTTGTCCGGGATCGCCACCGCAAAGACCCCGTCGAAAAAGGCCCAGGCACAGTCGAATCCGGCGATCACCTCCTCCAGGGTCTGCTCATGAGTCGGGTAGACGAACATGTGCCGCGAATACACCGCGGTGAAGATCAGCCCATGGACTACCCGTCGTTTGCCGCTCACCGGATCGGTCACCAAACCGAGCTTGCCGAAATCGACCTGCACCTCCGAACCCGGATCACCGTCGAGCACCGGCACCGTCGCGCGTCTGCGGCCGAACCCCAACTCCGTTGTCGCATACCGATGCAGCGTGCGGTACGACACGACGATCCCGCGCCGGCCCAGCAGTACATGGACCTTGGTCAGCGTCAGCCCGTCCTCGACCCACAGCTTCAACTGCTCATGCTGACCGGCCAACGCCTGCCAGGAAGCGCCGCGCCCGTACGGGCGTTGCGGGCGGGCTCCGCCAACCACCGCCGCCAACAACTCATCGGTCAACTGGTCGACACCACCGCCGCGGTCCACCCCGCAGGCCTGAGCCGTTTCGACGTAGCGTCGGACAGTTTTGCGGTCGACCGTGGTCAGCTTGCTCACGTCACGCTGTGAGCGGCCCTGCAGCCACAGCCGGAGAACCTCTTTGATTTCGATCATGCTCAGCTCCCGGTAACTCATGCGGCGAATACAGCGGCCGCACGACCGGAAGCCCCGAAGCCACGCCGAAGTGGCCCCATAAATGGCAAACCAGCGGTCCCATCACTGGCAAACCACTGGCCCCATACATCTGGCAAAACCGGCGTTCAGGTGGTCCCTTACATCTGGCAAACGACACCGGCAAGGATGGGCGGTCACCGAGTGGCTGGTCTGGTTTGCGCGTGATCTGAGTCGGGCTTGTCAAGATGTCCATACCACGGTGACCAGCCCTCCGCCGTATCTGAACCAGCCTGGAGAGTCGATGAGCTTTCAGGTATTCGGGACATTCGGCGAATCTAACTCGCTTTCCCCCCGGCAGTTTGCTGAGCAATTTATTGATGCATGGGATTCAATTCCTGGCTATTTCCGTATTGATTGGCCCGGCGGCGCGGACGGCACCGAACGACTATGAGATCAGGGAGGTCCTCCGTTGTCGCCGGATGAACGTTCACGTCGCAACCGTCGCGCGCCGAAGAGGCGAGCCGCTTTATCGGCCGCCAGACCGAAGCCGTCGTCCGATGACATCCACGATGTCGTGTACTTTCGGCGCCCAGACTCGGGAGTCATGCCGGGACGCGACTATCTGAAGACACTGCCCACCAAGGTGAGGGCCACGATGGTCGCCTGCCTCATGGCGGTAGCCGAAGCGCCGCCCAAACGGTTCGCGGGCGGTGGGTACTGGGAAGCGATGCATGGGGAAATGACGGGCTGGTTCGAGGTCCGCGTCGACGGCAAAGACCGAATGCATCACCGGCTGTTTTGCCGCCTTGACTACGAAGCGAAGGGACATGACAAGCCGCTACTCGTCGTGATCGCGGGCATGAGCAAGCCATTCCGAACACGTTTCGCGACGAGCGACTACGCCTCGGTGCGGGAACTCGGCGAAGAGTACTACGCCCAGAACCCGCGTTCGATCGGCTAGCAGCGGGCCTTGTCGAATTCCTTGACCGCTTCCCGAAGGCTACCGCGGTCGCCAGCCTCACCTGCTATCAATGCGTCTGATAACGCTTGCCGGTGATGCCCTTCAAGCGGCTGCAGAGTAAGTCGGAGCCCGAGAGCCGCAGCCAGTTCCGATACCGTACCCAGCGTCGGATTCACAGCATGCGCGCCGAAGAGGCGGCGTACCGAAGCGGGTTCTATCGAAGCTGCCCGCGCGAGCGCCGCCTTGGACAAACTCGCTGCCTCACGTGCATCGTTCAATCCGTTCACGATGGCGTCGATCGTCTTGATTCGAATCGATTCCAGCAGGAAAGTACGCAAGAACTCGGGATCTTCGAAGTCCGCGGCCAGATCGTCCCAGAAAACGCTTTCACCGCTCATAACCAGCGCCTCCTTTGAAACTCCACACAAGGCCGAGTTCGTACCATACATGTTACGCACCTTGTGCAACAGTGGGTAGGACTGATCGTTCCCAGACATTGGCCAACCCGGGTCTGAGTGTCACAAGTAGGGCGGCCATACCCAACGGCGGCGGGCCCGAGCACCTGTTGCAGCGTTAATTGCCGCAGGCAGCGGCGCGTTCGAGTCGTGAGTCTGTCAAGGTCGAGTGGCCCCGGCTGATCAGGTTTGGATGGCCCCACCCGGCGGGCCTGTTCGTCGCGGATGTGCGGGTGTTCGCGCGGTTGGACGGCCGATTCGGCGGTTATGCCGATGCGGACCGGTGCCGCCCGCCGGCAGTGTTGGCGGGCTGGGCGCGGTTGTTGGGGTTGGACTCGGCTACCGGGTCGCCGTGATGCGCCGGTTCGGTGCGGGGTCGATCAGTGCGTCGTGTGTTCGGTGGGGGTGAGGTCGGCGAGGTCGTCGGCGACTGCGACGTAGTGGTCGGTGAAGTAGTCGATGAGTTCCTCGGGGGTGAGGTCGAGTTGGCCGGTGATCCAGCTGCCCATGATGTCGACGCTGCCGGCGATGAGTAGGTGTGCCGCGAAGCGGGCGCGGCTTTCGCGCTCGGTGCCGAGGCGGTAGAACGTGCGCATCTGTTCGAAGACCAGGGCGGCGATGGTTTCGCGCGCTTGGCGCATGAGCGCGCGGATCGTCGGGTGGTAGGGCGCCTCGACGAAGGCAGCGCGGACGATCGCCGGGTTGGCTTCGCCGTAGCGGATGAACGCACTGATCGCGGCATGGGTTTTGGCCCGGACGGTGGCCGGCGCCTGCTCGACCGCGGTCACCACCTCGGCGACAACCACGGCCAGTGCCTCTTCGAAGACCGCCCGGAGAAGGGCGTCGAGGTCGTCGAAGGCCTCGTAGAAAAACGGCCGGCTCACGCCCGCCCGATCACTGATCTGCGAGACGGTCGCCGCCTGCACTCCACCCGCGCCGAGCAACTCGACAGCGGTGGCCATCAGCTTCGCGCGCCGTTCCGCACGGCGCACTTCCGGAGACCGCCCGCCGTACGGACGCCCGGTCCTCGCCGTCTCACCTGACTTTCGTTCACGGGACGCAGGCCTTGACACCGGCCCCATCCTAGCTGCAAGCTCAAAACCCAAAATATCGATTTTAGAAATGTCGAGACGGGGAACGGAGGCTACGAATGCCCGTCAATGCGCCCACTCATCATCCGATCGTGATCATCGGCGCCGGGTTCGGCGGGATCGGCCTGGGCGTGCGGCTGCGCGAGGCCGGCATCGACGACTTCGCGATTTTGGAGCGGGAAGCCGGTCTGGGCGGCACCTGGCTGCGCAACACCTACCCCGGCTGCGCCTGTGATGTGCCCTCGCACCTGTACTGCTACTCGTTCGCGCCGAACCCGGACTGGTCACGCACCTACGCGACGCAACCGGAGATTCTCGCCTACCTGCGCGACGTCGCTCAACGCTTCGACGTCGTACGACACATGCGGTTCAACACCGACGTGCGCGAAGCCCGCTGGGACGAACCAGCAGGCCTATGGCGACTCGACACCACCGCCGGCCCGGTCACCGCCACCGTCCTGGTCAGCGCGATCGGCATCTTCGGACACGCCGCCATCCCGGACATCGCCGGACGTGACACCTTCACCGGAACCCAGATGCACACCCTGCACTGGAACCACGACCACGACCTGACCGGCCAGCGCGTCGCCGTCGTCGGCACCGGCGCCTCTGCCGTGCAGGTCATCCCCGAAATCCAGCCACACGTGGCACACCTGGACGTGTTCCAGCGCTCGGCTCCCTGGATCGTCCCGCGCATGGACCTCCCGACCAGCACCACGCAACGCGCCCTGCTGCGCCACCTGCCGCTCGCGCGCAAAAGCATGCGCGCCGCCTGGTACACCGCGATCGAGGGCTTCGGCCTGCCCAGCTTCGTCAACCCCGGCTTCCGCCACCCCTACGAACTGCTCGGCCACCTGCAACTCCGGCGCCAGGTCCGTGACCCGGACCTGCGGCGCCGACTCACCCCCGATTACGTGATCGGCTGCAAACGCGCGATCTTCTCCGACGCCTACTACCCAGCGCTCACCCAGCCGAACGTGTCCGTCGTGACCGAGGCCATCGCGGAGATCCGTCCCCACGCGATCGTGACCGGCGACGGTGTCGAACACCCGGTGGACACCATCATCTGGGGCACCGGATTCGCGCCACCGACCAAGGGCGCCGACCACATCCGAGGCCGCGACGGACGCTCCATCGCCGACGTCTACGCCCAGCGACCCACGTCCTACCTCGGCGCGGCCCAAGCCGGATTCCCGAACCTGTTCACCCTGCTCGGCCCGTTCGGCGCCGCCGGCAACCAGTCGGCCATCTACATGATCGAGTCGACCGTGACCTACATCGTCGACGCCATCCGCACCATGCGCGCCACCGGCACCACCCGAGTCGAGGTCCGACCCGACGTGCAGGACGCCTTCGTCACCGAGATGGAATCCCGCAGCCGCACCACCATCTGGTTGACCGGCGGCTGCACCTCCTACTACACCACCGCCACCGGACACAACGCCGGCCTCTACCCCAACTGGTCCTTCGACTACCGGCGCCGCACCCGCCACTTCGACGCCCGCAACTACGCAATGAGCCGCTGATGGACCTCCTCACCGACCTGAAACACCTCCTCCCCGGCCTCGGCCACCGTCCCCGCTACGAGCTGTCCGGCACCGTCGCGCTCGTCACCGGTGCAGCCGACGGCATCGGCCTCGCCGTCGCCCACGCCCTACGCCGCCGCGGCGCCAAGGTCGCCGCCGTCGACATCGACGCCGACAAGCTCGCCGCCACCGCCAGCGGCCGCCCCGAAACGCTGCCCATCGCCGCCGACGTCCGCGACCGCGCCGCGATGAACCAGGCGGTCGAAAGCACCGTCGCCCACTTCGGGCACCTGGACATCGTCATCGCCAACGCCGGAATCACCCCACCCCCCGCCACCGTGCGCAGCATCCACCCCGAAGCGTTCGACAACGTCATCGACGTCAACCTCACCGGAGCGTTCAACACCATCCACCCAGCGCTCGACCACATCATCGCCGCCCGCGGGCACGTCGTCGTCGTCGCCTCCTGCGCCGCCTTCTCCCCGGGCGCCGGCGGCGCCGCCTACATGATCAGCAAGGCCGGCGCCGAACAACTCGGCCGCGCACTGCGCCTCGAACTCGCCCCCCACGGCGCGAGCGCAACCACCGCCTACTTCGGCATCGTAGACACCCAACTCACCCACACCGCGCTCGACAACGACCCCCTCGGCCCCAGCCTCGAAGCGAGCCTGCCCGCCCCGTTCCGGCACCGCATCACCGCCGACGACGCCGCCCGCACCATCGTCGACGGCATCGAACGACGAGCGGCACGCACCATCGCCCCCGCGATCTGGCAGACCTACGCCCTCACCCGCGGCATCATCAACCCGGCCATCGACCACTACCTCGCCAGCCACCCCGACCTGCACCGGCTCATCACCGACATCGAAACCCGATCACTCAAAACACCGCCCGCAACCGACCGACCCCACACCGAGGAGACCTCATGAGCCGCACGCCCAGCGCCAACCCAGCCACACCCGCCTCCTCGAGCACACTCACCGCCGACATCACCGACTACCACGACCGATTCATCAGCCATTTCGACCAGCGCCTCACCGAGCTCGCCCCCCGATGGCAGCACCGCGCCGAACCCCTGCGAGCCTGGGCACACGGCTGGATCACCGACGGATACCTCACCCACAACCTGGAATCCATCGTGTCCTGGGTCACCGACGACTTCATCAACATCGACCCCGTCAACTACGGCCGCGACCGCGTCGGACCCGCCGAATTCCTGACCGCGCTGCAAGAAACCTCCGCCGCCTTCCCCGACTACACCTTCCTCCCCGCCGGTCCCCCCGCGCTGAGCCTGGAAGGCGACGTCATCGTCATTCCGTGGCGCGCCATGGGCACTTTCGCCGGACCACTACGCGTCCCGACACCCGGCAAACGGCCACTCGTCCTCGCCCCCACCAACCGCCGATTCAACTTCCGCGGCGTCGACGTCTACACCTTCACCGGGGACAAAGTCAGCCGACTCCACAGCCACTACGACGCCCTCGACGTCCTCACCCAGATCGGGCTCCTCCCCACCCTCAGCCCACTCGCCCACGCCATCGCCCTTCCCCAACACGCACTCGCCCGCCTCCAACGCCACTTCACCCGACGCTGACGGCCGCCTCGATCAAGGCGACGAACACGTCGATCGTCAGGCCGTGGCTTGCCGATTTCTGGTGTGCGCGAGACGGTAGGATTCGGTGCCGGTTTCGATGATGTTGCCGCCGAACGTCAACCGGTCGACAATGGCGGCGCACAATCTGGGGTCAGTGAATGTTTTCGTCCAGCCGCTGAAGGATTCGTTCGATGCGATCCCGACCGAATTCCGTTCCTCACGTTCGGTCAACACCTGGAACAACAGTTCGGCGCCACGCTTATCCAACTCCATGTATCCCAGCTCGTCTATGCACAACAAATCCACGCGCCCGTATCGGGCGATCGTTTTCGCGAGGATCTTCTCGTCGGCGGCCTCGACCAACTCGTTCACCAATTTTGTCGCCAACGTGTATTTCACGCGGAAACCGGCTTCGGCGGCGGCGGTGCCCAACCCGATCAGCAGGTGCGATTTGCCGGTGCCGGAATCGCCGATCAGACACAAGGGCTGCCCGGTGCGGACCCAGTCGCATTTGGCGAGTTGATGGATCGTGGCCGCATTGATGTTCGGGTTGGCGTCGAAGTCGAAGTCGCTCAACCACTTCGGACGCGGGAACCCGGCCGCCTTCACCCGCCGGATCGAGCGGCGCCGGGCGCGGTCGTCGCATTCGGCGAGCAGCAGTTCGGCCAGGAACCCTTGATAGGTGAGTTGTTCCTTGGTCGCGGCGACCAGCGTGTCGCCGACCAAGGTGCGCACGGTCGGTAACCGCAGCTGTCGGCAGGCCTGGTCGATCGCGGCCTCGGCGGCCTGATCGGTCAGCCCGCGGCGGCGGCGTTGTGGCGTGGTCATGACACGTTGCCCTTCCTGGTCAGGTGCAGCAGCTCGTCATAGGCATCGACCGACGGCAGCGGCCGGGTATCGGCCGGCAGGCCCGCGATCACCGCCGACGGATCGGTCAGCCGCCGCTCGGTCAGACTGACCACGCGCGACGCATCCACTGTGTTGGACGGGGCCGTGTCGTCGGGTGCGCTGCTGTCGCAACCGGTTTGGTTCGCGTGGCGGCGAGCCTCCACGGCGACGACATCGGCGCGCACCGAACCGACCTCCATTGCCGCGCGCAGGCCCGCGACGACATCGGCGTGACGCATGTGCCGGTGCAGCAGCAGTACGTCGATCAGCTCACGTGTGCCGTGCTTGTCGCCCAACGCTTTGCGCGTCGCCGCCCAGAACGCGTCGTGCACCGCGGTGAACGAGCCCGCCGCCCTTGCCTGCACCAGCGCGGTGGCGCCGGGCAGCGCTCCCGGTTTGAGTTTGAGGACCTCCAGATAGTGGTCCAGGTCGAGCACCTCCGCACCCTTGTTGATCGACCGAACATGCTGTGCGACCATCGTTTTCCCGTCGAACACCAGCAGCTCGTCCGAGCGCAGCAGCACCCGCACCCGCCGGCCGATCAACCTCGCCGGCACCGAATACCGCGAGCTGCGCACCGTGATCCGGGCATGCCGATCCACCCGCGGGGTCAGGGTGAGTCCGGGCTCGAACCGTTCCACCGGCAACGGCCGCAGCAGCGGCCGTTCGGCCGCGAAATCCTCACCCACCGTGCGGAACCGGTTGCCGATCCGGCGGGCATCGTCGGCGCGGTCGGCCGCGGCCAACAGTTCGTTGAGCGCCGCCAGTGACGCCACCCGTGGCACCGGCACCAGATGATTTCGGCGGAACCGGCCGCCCTCACCCTCCACCCCGCCCTTCTCGTGAGCGCCCCCGACGCCGGGCAAACAATAGAACGCCTCGAACTGATAAATGGATCGAAACAGAATCCAGCGTTGATTTTCCACGCGGTCGCGGTCGCCGAACAACACGCGCGTGACCGCAGACTTTAAATTGTCGTAACGGATATGCCTGGTCGGGACACCACCCAATTCTTCGAACGCGGCGATATGTCCCTCCAAGAATGATTCCTGCGACTGTGTCGCAAACGCCCGATGCACGGCGCGACCGGACTTACTCAGCCGCAGCGTGAACAGAAACACCTTCGTGCGGCCGTCCGGGAAATCGACATAGAATTCCGCGAAATCGACCTCGGCCTCGGCGCCGGGCTCGTGGGTCTGCGGCACGAACGCGTCCACCAGCACCCGCCCGGATTCGGCCTCGATCTGCGGTTTGCGCACCGCCACATACGCCAGCACCGTCGAATACGACACCTCGGCCATGCCGTGCTCGTCGAGCAACCGGGCATAGATCCGGCGCACCGTGTGCCTCTGCTTGACCGGCGCCGTCAGATCCGCGCGCAGCATCGCGTCGATCGCGTCGGTGAACGGGTCGATCTTGCGGGCCTTCCACCGCCGCTCCCCGCGGGGCGGCGGTGTCGCCGACATCAACGCCTGCCGAACCGTGCGGCGATGCACCCGATGCCGCTTCGCCAGCGCACGCACCGACAGGCCCTCGACCCGAGAGTCGCGCCGGATCCGCTCGAACAACTCCACCCTCGACCCCAATCGCGGCCTCCTCGCCTCGTCGCTACAACGACGATGCGCTGGGGCCACTCAAACTCGAGACAACCACATCCGGCGAGTCGAGGTGGAGCCACTCAAACTCGAGAATCGACCATCACCGGGGCCATCCAAACCTGACACACTCAGAGTCGGTGCCGGTGAGCGCTTCGTAAAGGTCGAGGGGGGTCCGTACAGTGAACGGTGTAACTCCAGAGAAATAAGGAGGCTACCGTGACTGCTGTGACTGAGGATTCTTTGGTCGAATCACCTTCGTCCGTGTTGTCGCCGTTGAGCAACGACGAACTGATCGCCCAGCTTGTGGCGCGTGCTCGGGCCGACGGGTTGAAGTTGACCGGCCAGGACGGGCTGCTGGGGCAGTTGACCAAGCGGGTGGTCGAGTCGGCGCTGGAGGGCGAGCTGGACGATCACCTCGGTTACGACCGCCACGAGCGCGGCGGCAGCGCGGACGGGAACACCCGGAA
>NZ_VLIY01000027.1 GCF_007489285.1 Skermania sp. ID1734 | reverse complement strand
GCGCCCACGCCCAGATCAGCAGTGTCAACATCATGTCCGGGTCATAGCCCGCCCGCCCGGCACCACCGGTACGGCGCTTGGCATGCAACCGTCTGGTGTCCAAGCCCTCGACCACCCCGATGACCAGCCACACCGGATCCGACACCGGCAACCAATCGCGCATGTCCTGCGGCAGCAGAAACTGCTGATCCCGATCAACCCGGCGATATCCCTTGGCCATCAACACATTCTCCAGGAAACCCCAGGTCAAACCCGCCCCGACAGGCCGCAAAGCAGAAGTTCGATTTTGCAACAGCCCGATTCCCGCGCGATCACCTCCATGAACGGACCACCAGTGCATTCCCCACCCGCAAAAAAGCCCCGGTCACCAGACCGGGGCCGTGAAGAGCGAGCTCAGCGCACGATCTTCACCACGACGAGCACCGCCACCAGGACACCGCCGCCGATCAGGCTGTACTTCACCTTGGGCTCTTGCAGCTTGGCCGCGATGGTCGCCTTGGCGCTCTCCGCAATCCGTTTGGGGTTGGCCCGCACGCTGAGCTCATCCAGGGTGTTGGCCAGCTGATTGCGCGCGGCCTCGATCTCGCGCTCGATGCTCTCGGTGTCCTTTGCCACGAGTCCTCCGTTGCTGTGCTGTTCGCCTCTGCGCCCTGACAGTACCGGTAGCGTGGCCGTTGTGACCACGAACAACAGGCTTGCCCCCGGGGATCCGGCACCAGATTTCACTTTGCCCGACGCCGACGGCAACGACGTCTCGCTGCACGACTATCGCGGACGCAAGGTCGTTGTGTACTTCTACCCCGCGGCGAGCACGCCGGGTTGCACCAAAGAGGCGTGCGATTTCCGCGACAACCTTGCCGAGCTCAACGGCGCCGGCATCGACGTCATCGGCATTTCGCCGGACAAGCCGGCCAAGCTTGCGAAGTTCCGGGATGCCGAGCAGCTGACCTTCCCGCTGCTCTCCGATCCAGAGCGCACCACGCTCGAAGCCTGGGGCGCCTTCGGCGAGAAGATGATGTACGGCAAGAAGGTAACCGGCGTCATCCGCTCGACCTTCCTCGTCGACGAAGACGGCAAGATCGCCGTGGCGCAGTACAACGTCCGCGGCACCGGTCACGTCGCCAAGCTGCGGAGGGATCTGGCGGTCTAAAGGTGGCGGCCGAGCGAGCATCGCAGCGCGAATGCGCGAGGAGCGGAGCTCGGCCAGAACCGACAGTCAGCACAGCGGTGGCGGCCGAGTGAGCATCGCAGCGCGAATGCGCGAGGAGCGGAGCTCGGCCAGAACCGACAATCAGCACAGCGGTGGCGGCCGAGTGAGCATCGCAGCTCAGTGGCCCGACAACCACCTTTCCTTCAACTCGATGTGGTGGTTCCACCACTTCTGTAGCGCGGCGCCGTCGCTGGCGGGCGGCGGCGGTGCCTCACCGGGGAACAGCAGATTCGGCCCCGGCGGTCCTAGTGTCGTCGTCGTGGGCGGCGGTGGCGGGGGCGGAGGTGGTGGAGACGGCAGTGTCGTGGTGATCTGGTCCGGAGTCTCGGCCGGAGTCCTGATTCGCGGTGGTGGCGGTTGCCATTGCGGCACGTAATCCCGCGTATAGACAGGTGCGGCGGGTGCCGGGGGCGGCGGCGCCTCGATAGGCGGTGGCGCGACAGACACGCGGGGGGCCAACGGACGCGCGGCCGGGCTCGGCCCGGCGCTCACCATCGGCGATGTCGGTTCGTCTGATCCAGATCCGGCGGTCAGCACCAGCGCAGTGATCCCGGCCGCGCCGGCCGCGAGAACGGCTGCCGCTGCGATCAGCAGTCGCCGCTTCCCCGTCGGTGCCGCCGCGGCCGCGCTCTCCTCGGCCTCAGGTAGCTCCCGCGCCGCGAGCAACGCGGCACCCCGCGCGGTAGCGACCGCCGACTCGGGCGCCTGCACCACCGGAACGGAAAATCCGAGCTCGAGTGCCTTGCGAACAACTTCCGACTCGGCAAGCGAGCCGACGAGCACTACCGCGTCGGGTACGACGTCGGCCGACTCCACCAAACTCAATGCACGATTGACCGACTCCCCCACGTCCTTCGCGTCGATCCCACTGCCCGAAATCGCGTCGGACGCCAGGATTCGGCTGTGGGCGGCATCGAGCACCGAGAACGCCTTGAACCCGGGCACGATGTCATACACCAACAGCGGACCGAAGCCCTTCAAGCTGCGGATCTGCTGTACCGCCGCCAGGTGCGCGGCGCGCACCGAGACCAGCGACGACGCGCTCCACTTCCCGTGTGCCAGTTGCGACACGATCGCGCGCCGCTCTGCGGCATCCCGGTAGACCACCGCTGCGCCCTGAATTTCGCTGTCGGAGTCGGCTTCAAGGTCGTCGAGCGCGGCCGCGATGGCCGCCGCAGTGGTCAGCCTGTCGTCATTGGCCGATTCCTTCTCACCGATCCGGACGATCCCGGAATCGGCATCCGACGCGTTGTCGGCCCGAAGCACCACGGTGCGCACGGCACCGCGCTCGGTCGAAACTCCGACTGTGCCCACGCGATCACCTTCCCGACGAGAGTTCCGCATCACATCGTTCGACGGTTCCCGTATCAATTCGGAGCATGCCTGATGACGGATTGGTCACGGGGGCGAAATAGCCATCTCCGGCAAGTTTTACGCCAAATTCCGGATAACCTGGGATTCGTGACTTCCTCGACGAGTGCACAACGCCGCCGGGCGGATCCCGCGCTCGAAATGCAGGACGATCCACAAGAGCTGATGCCGCGCCGCCGTCCGACGCAGGAACGCAGCAAGCGAAAGTTCGATGCGCTCCTGGCTGCCTCCCGCGAACTGCTGGTCGAGGTGGGTTTCGAGTCGTTCACCTGCGAAGAAGTCGCCGCTCGCGCGGAAGTGCCGATCGGCACGCTGTACCAGTTCTTCGCGAACAAGTATGTGATCGTGTGTGAGCTGAACCGGCAAGACCTGGTCGCGGTTTCGCAGGAACTCGCCGACTTCAACGGTGAAGTGCCGTCGTTGGATTGGCTGCGGTACATGAACAAATTCGTCGACCACCTCGCCAACTTGTGGGTATCGGACCCGTCCCGGCGCGAGGTCTGGTTAGCGATGCAATCCACGCCGTCCACCCGGGCCACCGGCGCGATTCACGAAAAGGAATTCGCCGAGGTGGTGGCGCGAATGCTGCGGCCGCTCACGCCGCGCACACCACGGGCCAAACGCAAGATGATGGCCGACGTGCTCGTCCACGTCGTCTACTCGATGCTGAACTTTTCGGTACAGGACGGGCAGAGCCACGCCGATGCCGTCGCCGAACTGAAGCGGCTGATGGTGGCCTATCTCCTCGTGGCCGAGAAGGAATCACGCACGCACTAGCTGAACTCCAACTCCATTACGAACAGCGAAAGGCACAGTCATCGTGACGAATCCAGCCGCCGATGCCAGCCTGATCCGCAACGTTGCGCTGGTTGGTCACCAGGGCAATGGCAAAACCCAACTAGCCGAGGCCATGCTGTTTCGCAGCGGCGTCATCAATCGGCCGGGACGCGTCGAGAACGCCAACACCGTGTTGTGCAATCAGCCGGAAGAGCGCGAACGCAACCAGTCACTGACCGTCGCGCTTGCGTCGTTCACCTGGAACGGCTACCACATCAACCTGCTGGACACGCCGGGATATGCCGACTTCATCAGTGACGCGCTGGCCGCGCTGCAGGTGGCGGATCTGGTGGTGTTCGTGGTCGACGGCGTGGCCGGTCTGCAGGTCAATGACGAACTGCTGTGGGCGGCGGCGGCCGAACGCGGCCTGCCGAGGCTGATCTTCATCAACAAGATGGACAAGGAACACGCGTCCTTCGACACAGTGCTTGCCGACATTCGCGACCACTTCGGCGCCGGGGTGGAACCGGTCGAGTTGCCGGTCGGTGAAGCGGGCGGGTTCAGCGGCGTCGCCGACTTGCTCACCGAACATGTCTTTCTCTACGAGACCGGTACCGCGGTCGAGAGCGAGGAGGTGCCCGCCGATCTCGCCGACCGCGAGCACGCTGAACACGAGCACCTCGTCGAGGACGTCGTCGAGTTGGAGGACGATCTGCTCACCCGCTACCTCGACGGCGAAACGATTGCGCCCGCCGAACTCGAGCATGCGCTGCACACCGGCTTCAGCACCGGGTCGCTATGGCCGGTGCTGTGCGGGTCGGCCACCGAATCCATCGCCGTGGACCGGCTACTCGAGTTCATCGTTCACGTAGCTCCCTCACCGGCCGAGCTTGCCTCGACTCCGCTCGACGGCGAGCCGCTTGCCTACGTCTTCAAGACGCAGACCGACGAATACGTCGGCCAGCTGGCCTTGCTCAAGGTGCTGTCTGGAACAGTGCGGACCGATGACACGCTGGTCAACCAGCGCACCGGCGCGAAAGAACGCATGCATAACCTCCTGCGGGTCTTCGGTTCCAAGACAACACCTATCGACGCTGCAGTCGCGGGCGACATTATCGGCGCCATCAAGCTCAGCGATGTCGCCACCGGTGACACGCTCGCCGCCGTCGGCTCGTCGGTAATCATCACGCCGGTCGAATATCCGCAACCGGTGTTCGGCCTGGCCGTCGTCGCCCAGAGCACCAGCGACGAAGACAAGCTCGCCACCGCACTGAGCGAACTGGTGCGCGACGATCCGTCGCTGCGCGTAACCCGCGACGAGGAGACTCACCAGCGACTGCTGCAAGGCAATGGCGACGTGCATGTGCAGGTCGCGCTCGCCAAGGTGAAGCGCCGCTACGGCGTCACGGTCGGCACGGAACCGGTGCGCGTCGCCTATCGGGAGGCGCTGGTCGCGCCCGTCGAGACCGAGGGCCGGCACAAGAAACAAAGCGGCGGACACGGCCAGTTCGGGGTGGCCGTCGTGCGGTTCGAACCGCTCCCCCGCGACAGCGGCTTCGAGTTCGCCGATGAAACCAAGGGCGGTGTGATCCCGAAGTCGCTCGTGCCGGCCGTCGGCAAGGGCATCGCGGAGTCAATGGTGCGCGGCGGCAAGAACGGCTTTCCGTTGGTGGACCTGCGCGCGACCGTTGTCGACGGGAAGCATCACTCGGTCGACTCGGACGAGCACAGTTTCAAAATGGCCGGCGCGCTGGCGCTGCGCGAGGCGATCGAGAAGGTGGGCACCACCGTGCTCGAACCCGTGATGCACGTCGAAGTCACCGTACCAAGCTCACTGCAGGGCGACGTGCTCGCTGACCTGGGCCGCCGACGCGGCCAGATCGAAGGCACCGAGGTCGCCGGGGAGGGGTCGGCGACGGTTGTGGCCGTGGTGCCGCACAGCGACATGCTCGACTATGCGGTGGCGCTGCGGTCCATGACCCACGGCCGCGGGCGGTTCACCATGCGGTTCCATGCGTACCAGGTGAAGAACTAGCGAAACCATGGTTGGGTAGCCATCTTTCGAGTAACTCGCTACCCAACCATGGTCTCGGTGACGCTTCAGCCCTCTGGATCCTCCAGCACCACGACGGCTCCGGCAGTGTCGCCGTCGTGGGTGAGGGACAAGTGAATCTTGGCTCGGGGCAAGAACTCCTGGGCCAGGCCGTGCAGCTTAATGCTCGGCCTCCCCCACGCGTCGTTCACCACCTCGATGAGCAGGTAAGGATTGTCACCCACCTGCGGACGCCGGGCGAACCGCGAGGACGCCCACGCCTTGAGCACCGCCTCCTTCGCCGCCCAGCGGACGGCGAAGGAACGGGCCGGGTCGGTGCCCTTGCTCGCGCAGTACCGACGCTCGCCGGGCGTGAAGGTTTCACGGACCATCGTGGTGCCGGAGCGCTGCATCTGCTCGGCGAAATCCGACACGGTCACGATGTCGAACCCGATTCCGATGACGCTCATCGGCACCCCGAAGGGTCGTAGACACCATCGAACCCGAGTCGGCCACTGTCGTTGAGCAGCGTGTTGGCCTCGAGTTGCCGTGCCCCGCGTTCGTTCGCGCCGAGGCGACGGTCTGCCGGCCGCTCGTACAGCGGCTTGCCGCCGCACATCGCCTGCGCGAGTCGTTGCCGGCCGGTGCTTGCCCGCTCTGCCGCGCGCTGCCGGTACTCGTTGCGCCGAGCCGGATCCATGGCCTGCACAAAGGCTTCCGGATGCACGATCGCGATCAAGCCGGACACGTGGCCGAATCCGAGGCTGGTCACGAGACCGGCCTTGAGCGGCAACGACTCACCGAATCTCAGCGGCTGCCGGGCCCACACAAGTCGCTCGTAGCGGGCCATGGCGTCATCGACACAGTCCAGGCTGCGGTTGGGCGGGATCACGCCTTCGGCCAGCACCTGGCACAGCCCGGTGATCTGGAAGGCGGCGGCGCCACCCTTGGCGTGACCTGTCAGCGACTTCTGCGAAACCACGAACAGCGGTGCGCCCGGCGATCTGCCGATCGCGGTGGCGAGCCGTTCGTGCAGTTCGGACTCGTTGGGGTCGTTGGCCGCGGTCGAGGTGTCGTGCTTGGACAGCACAGCGATCTCATCTACTTCGACACCCAGCTTGCGCAGCGACGTCGCCAGCGGGGATTCGCTGCCACCACGACCGGCACCCAACGCACCGATGCCCGGGGCCGGGATCGAGGTGTGGACGCCGTCACCGAACGACTGCGCCCAGGCCACCACGCCGAGCACGGGCAGCCCGAGGTCGGCGGCGACGTCACCACGCGCCAGCAGAATCGTTCCGCCACCCTGGGATTCGACGAATCCGCCACGCCGGCGGTCGTTGGCCCGGGAGAAGCGCCGCTCGTCGATGCCCTTGGCCCGCATAGCCGCGGAATCCGCGGTGGCGGACATGTCACCGAACCCGACAATCCCCTCGATACCGAGATCATCGAACCCGCCGGCAACTGCGAACTGCGCCTTGCCCAGTCGGATCTTGTCTACGCCCTCCTCGACTGAGACGGCTGCGGTCGCGCAGGCGGCCACCGGGTGGACCATGGCGCCGTAGCTGCCGATGTAGGACTGAACGACGTGCGCGGCAACGACGTTGGGCAATGCCTCCTGCAGAATGTCGTTCGCCCGCGACTCACCGAGCAGGGTGTCGATGTAGAGCGAGCGCATCGACGACATGCCGCCCATGCCGGTGCCCTGGGTGTTGGCCACCAGGCCAGGGTGTACCCACCGCATCAACTCGGACGGTGAGAAGCCTGCCGACACAAAGGCATCCACGGTAGTGACGATGTTCCACAATGCCACCCGATCGACCGCCGACACCATGTCGGCGGAGATGCCCCACCGGGTCGGATCCCAGCCGGTCGGGATCTGACCGCCGACCGTGCGCGACAGCGCAGCCTTGCGCGGCACCCGAATCTCGGTGCCCGCCTTACGGGTGACCTGCCAGTCCGAGCCGTCGGCGACAGGTGTGATCACCGTGTGCTCGGGGTCCGTGGCGGCGAACGCGCGAGCCTCCGCCTCCGAGCTGACCACGAAGGTCAGATCCTTGTCGAGGAACACCGACGTCAGCAGCGGCATGGTGTTGTCCGCCATGGCGCCGTCGTCCTCGTAACGCCGGATACCGCAGCGGGCCACAACGGTGTCGTGGTAGCGGTCAGCAATTTCGGATTCGGGTATCAGTTCCGATGTTTCGGCGTCATACCAGCCGGGAGTGGGGTCGTTCTCCCACGTGATGAGCCCGGTGGTCCAGGCCAGTTCGAGCACGCCAGCAGCCGAAAGCTCCTCGGAGACTTCCATTTCGAAGCGGGTGCGGGCCGATCCGTAGGGGCCGAGCTCGCCGGCGCCGACGATGACCACCATGTCGGTGAGGTCAGCGCTGACCGGTGCCCACTGCGGGGCCGGTCGAGCTTCGGAAACCGTCGGCGGGCTCGGCAGTGCCGGGATCACCGGTTCTGCGTCCGCCTCGATCTCTTCCTTAGCGGTCTGCTGCATCGCCTGCCGGGCCAGTGTGGGCAGGTCGAGATCGGCATCTGCCAGCCCGCCGGTGTGGTCGGCCAGCACCGGCCTGGATGCCGCCTGTACTCGCTCGGCGCTCGTGCAGTGCTGCAGCAGGGCGTCGGCCATCTCGACCGTGGACCAGGTCCGCACGCCGGCGGCCTCGACGGCGTCGACCAGCGGGTCGTTGCCGCCCATCAGCCCGGTGCCACGGACCCAACCGATCAGCGCGTGCACCAACGTGACTCGCTGCGCCCAGGTGCGCTCGGCGCTCCACTTGGCAACGATCGCGTCGAGTGCGGCCTTGGACTCGCCGTAGGCACCGTCGCCGCCAAACATGCCCCGGTTGGGCGAGCCCGGCAGCACCACGTGCAACCGACCGTCGACATCGTGGTCGCTGCCGATCGCGGCCAGTCCGCCGATGAGGCGCTCGACCGACCACAGCAGCACCCGCATTTCGATCTCCGCACGCCCACCGGCGTCGGTGAGATCGCCTGTCACCCGCGGAGCCGCGAACGGGAAGAGCAAGGTGGGCGTCAACGCCGGCTTGAGCAACGTCTTTGCGCCACCGTTGGTTTCGCTGTGCTCGCTGCCGATCCACTCGATCAGCGCGTCGACATCCGCGTAGGACGCCATGTTGGCGGGCACCACCCAGAGCGCGGCACCGGCACGGGCGGTCTCGCGGTACAGCTTCCGGTAGAAGCCGAGCCGCTCGTCGTCGAGTCGCGACGTCGTGACGATCACAGTCGCCCCGCCGCCGAGTAGTCGTCCGGTGACGGCCGCCGCGATGGAGCCCTTGCTCGCGCCGGTGACGACAGCGATCTCCGAAGACCAGACGCCCTTGACGGAATCGACTGCAGCCTCCGCGATTTGGGAGAAGGCGGACGCCAGTAGTGTGCGGCCCTCGGCCTGAGCCTTGTGCTGCCACCACTGCGCCTGTGCGGCAACGGCTTTACCGGCTCCGGCAAATCCGTCGACGGCAATGTCGTCGATGTCGTTGCCGATCCAGAGCCGTGCGAGATCCTCGCGGGCAGTTGCCCACCGGTCGTCGATCAGCACCGCGCGGCGGGCATCGAAGGCCGGGGCGACCAACCGCGGCCACTCCGGACCCAATTCGGCGGAGACCAGGTCGACCAGTTCCGTATCGCTGGAAGCCGCAGGCGCGCTGACCTTTTCGTCGAGACCCAGCTGCTCGAGCACGAGCCGCGCTGCCGATGCCAGCACGCCGTTGCTGCCGGTGATGTGCTCGGTGAATTCACCAAGGGCCGCGGCGTCGATGGTGCCGCCACCGCCACCGCCGGCACTCGGCAGGCTGACCGACACGCCGCGTCGTGCCGCCACGGCGGCGACGGCGTCATCGATGACCTTGTCCACCGCGGCGCCATCCGCGAGCGTCCCGTCGGAAAGCCCGCCCAACGCGCCACCGCGGACACTCGAGCCGTCCCGCGTGCCCAGGGCCACCTCGGCGGTGACGTGCTGTGCCCAGCCGTCGCCGAGCTGCCACACCTTGGTCACTCGTTCGGCGATGGCGCCGGGACGACGGCCGGAGGGGCCGAAGACCTTGCGCAGGTGGTCGTTGATCGAATCCGACAGCACCGACCCGAACGGCCGGTACGTGCGCGCCAGCTTGTCGACGGTGCCCGCGAGCGCAGCCATGTCGGCGTCGGCCGCGCCGTCGATGGCGCCCAGCGACAACTCGGAACCGAGGTCCACCAGCAGCTGGTTGCGCCGCGACGAAACTCCGTCGCAGAGGGCCTCGATGGTGTCCACCGGGCCGATCTGGTCGGGGCGCAGCTTGGTCCATAGCGCGATCAGGACGCGGGTGGCGTCGGAGGCGCTGAACGCGATGTCATCAGGCCGAGGGCCTGCGGCCGCGGCAGGCGCGGCGGGAGCGGCGGGAGCCGCTGCCGGCGGCGCCTCCGAGACCGGAGCGCTTTCCGGCTCGTCCTCGACCGCCGGTTCGGGGTCGGTGTCGGTGCCGAAGATCGGGCCCGCATCGCGCTCGATGTTGAGCACTTCCACCGGGCCACCGGTGCGGCCGGGCAGCTTGAGCGTCTGGCTGGCCAGGTTCGCCACGGTCGGCGCGGAAGCCAGACCGATCTCGATGAACCGCTCCACGCCGAGCCCGCCCGACGCCTCGTCGGCGAACAGCAGGTCCTGTGTCTCGATCCAGCGCACGGGGCTGGCGAACTGCCACGCGAGCAACTCGATCAGCACCACGCGGCACAGCTGGGTCGGCCGCGCAGCCCAGCTGTCGAAGTCGGCCAACACCTCGGCCAGCGGCTCGGACGGAACCAATTCGGCGATCTCGGCGACGAATTCACGGTCGAGTGAGAACGGCTTGGGCACCAGGTTCGGAATGTAGCGTCCGGCAAGGATTTCCGGGTGCACGTCGGTGGGCAGCAGCTCCTCGAGCCGGTGCCGGAATTCCGGCACGCCCTTGCGCAGCACACTGGAGTGGAACGGCACGTCGATGCCGGGCACCAGGATGAAGGCCCGCTTGCCGCCGTGCAACTCGCGGCGCCGCTCGATTTCGTCCTCGAGCGTCTTCAGGCCCGCGACCGTGCCGGCGATGGCGTACTGCGAGCCGCGCAGGTTCAGGTTGACCACCTGCAGGAATTCGCCGGTCGCGGAACCGATGCCCTCGACGAAGCTGACCACGTCCTCGTCGGCCAGGCCGATTTGCGACGGTCGGATCGCCGCCAACTTGTAGTCGCTGCGGCCGTCGGCGTCGCGCGGGACGAGTTCGTGCATGGCCGATCCACGCTGGAACACCACCTCGAGCACCGCTTCGAGCGGCAGCACGCCGGCCACCGCGGCCAGTGCATTGTACTCACCCACGGAATGTCCGGCCAGGAAGGCGTTTTCGTCGAACGCTCCCGATTCCCGCAACTCCGCGACCTGTGCCACCCCGAGCGTCGCCATGGCGACCTGGGTGAACTGGGTCAGGTTCAAAACGCCTGCCGGGTGCCGGTATTCGACGCCGCGCGCTTCCAGCCGCGTCGGGTTGTCGCGCACCACCGCGAGAATCGAGAAGCCCAGCGCCGCCCGAGTGTGCTTGTCCGCACGGTCCCAGATCTCCCGGGCGGCTTTCGAGCGGGCGCGGGCGTCCAGGCCCATCCCCTGCTTCTGAATACCCTGGCCTGGGAAGGCATAGACGGTCTTCGGAACGGCCAGGCGGCCGGTCGCCGTCATGACCAGTTCGCCTTCGACCCGGCAGGAAACCTCGATGATTTCAGCGCCGTGATCCACGCCGATTCGCTCGACGCGAACGTCGATGTCCGCGCCCGGACGCACCATTCCGAGGAACCGGGCGGTCCACGCGGTCAACCGACGGGCCGGCACCGCGGCGCCGCGCTCGGTGGCCGAGACGGCCTGCTGTGCCGCGGCGGAGAGCCACATGCCGTGCACGATCGGCCCGTCCAGACCTGCAAGCGCCGCAGCAGCCGGCGAGGTGTGAATCGGGTTGTGGTCACCCGAGACTTGCGCGAACGCGCCCATGTTGCGGGGCGCCGCGATGGTTACCTGCCGCCGCCGACGCCGAGTCACATCCCGCGGGTCGCGCAGGGAGCCACCGGCGCGCGGCGGGTCCGCCAACGTGCCGTTGCCGGTGCGGCCGCGAATTGCGAAGCGCTCCGCGAGCTTTGCCACCGGCAACACCTCGAGGCCGTTGCCGTGCATGACGCCGAGCGTCACCTCGACCTCGACCACGCGGCCGAGATCTGTGTCGACGATCGCGCCGAGCGCGGCGCGGACCACAAAAATCGCGGTTTCCGAGGGCAGCTCGTTGAGCAATTCGGCCTGGTGGTCGAGGTGGACGAGGTCGAGCATGCCTTCGACCACTCGTCGGCCGTCAGCCGTCTCCGCCTTGCCCAGCACCGCGAATACGGCGGGCCAGCAGGCGCCGACGACCACATCGGGGACACAGTTGCCGAGCGTCGAAAGGTCGGTCGGTAGACCCGCAGCGGTAACACCGGTGTGGTCGGCAATGAGGTCGGGTGTCCATGCCACATTCACGTGTGAGACACCGGATTTGGTCTCGGGCAGCTCTTGGCCCGCAGCAATGGCGAGCAGCGCACCCATCGCCTCGACAGCGTCGGCCTCATCGACGATCGGCGCACCGCCGGTGCGGACGTCAGACGGTACCGAGATGCGGATAACGACGTCGCGTCCGGTGCCGAGGGGCACCTGCAGCTCGACATGCTCGGCGTCGAGCTCACGAAGCTGCGCACCCGTCGACAGATGCGTCGCACCCGCCTCGGCCGCGGACCACTCGCTGGCGGCGCCGAGCCGCGCGACCGGGTTGACCGTCAGCCGGCCGGCCCACTGAACGTCGGGCGCAGAAAGGACGACATCGACAGGACCCGAGCCTATTTCGGCCCGACGGCGCGCCGGGACGTCGGTCGGCTTTTCGCCGGTGGCCAGCAACTCCATCACGGTGTCGTGTTCGAATCGGTCGAGTAGATCGCCCACTGGCTCGTCGACTCGGGTGATACCAGCCACCGCAACGGGTCCGGGAATTACGCAGACCTGATCGGCCGAGTAGCGCGGATCGTGGGCCTGCCACAGCGAGTCCGACCGCCACCAGCGCCGCACGTCAGCGTCGATCACCGGGACGAAGTTCACCGGTTTGCCGGCCGACTTGCACAGCGAGACAAAGAAGGCGACGTCCGCCGGGTGCAGCACCGCGGATTCCGCGTCCGGGTAGCGGGCGAGGAGAGCGCACACGGCCGCGACGGGACGTTCCAACGTTTCCGGGTCACCGAACAACGTCGGGATCGGCCCGCGGTCCACTGGGTGCAGCCGCGCTTCGGCGCGCTGGCACATTTCTCCGAAGCGGTCTCGCCAGGTGACATCGAGCCACGGCGAGTGTGTGCTTTCGGCGAGAACGTCGGACAGTTCGCTGCCGCAGTCGAAGTCGCCATGAGTCTGCGGGGCCGCCGCGAGTTCCACATAGCGGCGCAGCCACTGCGCGTAGGTCATGGTTTCCAGATCACCGAAATACGGCTTCGCGGTGCCGTTGATCGCAGCGATGATCTCGTCGCGGCGGGCGGCCACCGCCGCGGCATCGCCGGCGACCTCGTCGAGCAACCGGCCGGTGCGCGAGGCGGTGTTGTCGATTTCGTGAATGTCGGCACCGAGTTGACTTCTGCCCGAAGCCATTCCGCCTGTCGCGGTACCAGCCGCAACCCAGTCCGGCGTGCCGGGGGTGTCAACGAGCAGTTGCTTGACCTCGGGTGCGGTGGTCGCTTCGAGCGTCGCCATCGCGGCGGTTCCGACGAGCACGCCGTCGACCGGCATGGCCGGATAGCCGTGTCGTTGCGACCACCGACCGGTCAGGTATTCGGTGGAGCGTTCCGGCGTGCCGATGCCGCCGCCGACGCAGACGACAAGATTTGCGCGCGATCGTAATTCCCCGTAGGTGGTCAGCAGCAGGTCGTCGAGGTCCTCCCAGGAATGGTGACCGCCTGCACGGCCGCCCTCGATGTGCATGATCACCGGGAAGTGCGGAACCTCCGCCGCGATCCGGACCACGGCGCGGATCTGCGCCACGGTGCCGGGCTTGAACGCGATGTGGTGCAAGCCGGCTTCGGAAAGCTCATCGATGAGCGCGACGGCTTCTTCCAGTTCCGGAATGCCGGCAGAAACGACGACGCCGTCCAGCGGCGCACCGGCCGCACGGGCGCGCTGCACGAGCCGCTTGCCGCCGATCTGCAGCTTCCACAGGTACGGATCGAGGAACAACGTGTTGAACTGCACGGCGCGACCCGGCGCCAGCAGGGTCCGTAGCTCGGCGATCCGGTCAGCGAAGATCGGCTCGGTCACCTGCCCCCCGCCCGCGAGCTCGGCCCAATGCCCCGCATTGGCCGCTGCAGCAACGATTTTCGCGTCCACGGTGGTCGGGGTCATGCCCGCGAGCAGGATGGGGGAACGACCGGTGAGGCGCGTGAAGGCCGTCTCGAGCACCGTGCGGCCATCGGGCAGGGTCACGACGGTCGGTGCGAATTCGGACCAGGGCGGCGCCACCTCCGGCGCCGCCCCGGGCGTCAACAGGCTCCGTTGCCCGTCGCGCGTGCCCGCCGCGACAATCCCGACGCCCTGTCCCCGCAGCAGCGGCGCCGTCATCCTTGCGAGCAGGTCACCCGGTCCAAGGTCGATCAGCCATTGCGCGCCAGCATGTAGCGCCGCCTCAGTTTCGGCGAGCCAATCGACGTGGTCTGTGAAGCAGGCCGCCGCCAGTCGCCCGGCCAGCTCAGTGTCGAGTCCGCACAGGTCCGCCCACTGCACCACCAACTCGTTCGCTTCCGTCATCACGGGGTGGTGGAACCCGACGTCGATCGGCAGCGGCTCGAACGCCGGGGCAAAGACCGAACCGCCACGCTGCTTGGCGGCGCGCTCCTGCTCTTCCTGCGCGGCGATCCGCTCGCAGTGGTTGCGGATGCGGGCCAGCTGCTCGGGCGGCCCGGTGAGAACCACTCGGTTTCGACCGTTGCGCACCCATGCGACCACGCGGCGCTCGTCGTCGATGGAGCCGTCGGCACGGCGCGGGGCAAGCTCGGAGATGATCGCGTCGAGCCGTTCCGGATCGACGTTGGACACCGACAGCATCGGCGGGGTGTCCGACACGGCAATCCCCCGCCGACGCGACACCAACACCGCGGCTGCGCCGATCAACTGGGCGATTGCAAGCAACCGGGCATCGCTCGAGTATTCGTCGTCGGCGACGGTGTTGAGCGATTCGACCGCCAAGACGCCCTGCGAGTGTCCGAGTACGCGCACTGGCGGGTGCGCACGCAGGTCCAGTCCCTGCATTTCGAGCGCGCGCCGTGCGGCAATCTGGGTCAGCAGGACGCCGGGGCAGGACACAGAGGCAGAGGCCAACTCCGCGTCCGACGGTCCGCCCGCGGCGTCGCCCTCGTCGACAAGGTCGCGCTCGAGCAGCCAGGCGATCGGGTCGAAACCGGTCGGGCCGGCGATGAGCAGACGATTCTGCACGGGCGCGAGGATTTGCGCGGCCGCATGGACGATCGCCGTCAGTTCCGGTTCGAGAGCATGGTCGCGAACGATGTCATCCAGGTGGTTCAGCCACGGTGAGCCCTGTCCACCAAACGTGATCGCATAGGGAACACCCGCCATCAGCGCCTCGACAAGCGCTTCGGATCGCTGGGCAGCGGGGCGTGAACCGTTGATCCGAGGCGCTCGAGCCTGGGATGCCTTTCGGAATGCGGCGCTGTCGTTGATCGTCACTGTTTTCCTCTCCGCCCACGAGGTGGCGAGCAGTCGAATTCGATAGCGAGGCGTCTTCGACCCGCGTGGCCGCGCACGAAAGGCGGCCGACAAATCGCGTTACCTACAAAGGGTTCCACAGGATCATGAGGCTTTCCTCATGTTTGCTCGGGCCAGCAGGGTGTGACCGGCAGAGTTACTGGACGGTCGTACCAAAATTGGCGCAGGATCCTTTGGTCATGAAGGGAGAATGCCGACGAAAGGCGTGTTGACCGGGAGTTACATCAACATGAGGACCCCTCACGTTTATCGTTATAAAGTCGTTATCATCGGTTTTGGGCTACTCGTGGGTACGTCGCAGGACTTGTCGGTGCGCCCACCTAGCTTGAGAAGAAGGGGGACACGCGCGGCCGACCAACGCGCGATTGACAATGGGGTGGAAGCGGTACACAAGAGAGGTTTGCAAGAAGCTGTAGAGAACTCCACAAGCGTCGCGGGAGTCCTGCGCTACCTTGGCCGTCCACTTGCGGGCGGCACACATGCACACGTGAGTCGCCAGATTCGGAAGTTTGGAATCGACACGTCACACTTCACAGGGCAGGCGCACAACAAAGGTAAGACCGGCGTTTTCCGACGCCGATGGGAAGAAATCTTGGTGCTCCGCGAAGTCGGAAGCGCCCGCACAAAACCGCATCTACTGAGGCGAGCTCTCATTGAAGCCGGTACCGAGTACAAGTGTGCCGTTTGCGGACTCAGTGACTACTGGAACGACGGGCCGCTGACTCTGCACGTTGATCACATTGATGGAAACTACGTCGACTCCCGCAAGGAGAATCTTCGGTTCATCTGCCCGAACTGCCATAGTCAAACGGCGAACTGGGCAGGCCGGAATAGGTGGCGTCAGCGGCAAGGCGCCGACTCAGATGATGACAGCGTGGCGTAACCTATCCCCGAAGCGCGAGTGGTGAAATTGGCATACACGTCACTTTTAGGTAGTGATGTCCTTACGGACGTGGGGGTTCGAGTCCCCCCTCGCGCACCGGCTGTACCGTTTAAGCATGACTGTTCCGCACCGTCGACGACCAGCGCTCATCGCGCTCGTTATCGTCGCTGCGCTGGGCTGTCTCGCCCTGGGCTGGTGGCAGTGGAACCGCTTCGAGTCGGCGTCGGGGACCTTCCAGAACCTCGGATATGCGCTGCAGTGGCCGTTGTTCGCGGTGGCTGTTGTCTACGCCTACCGGCGGTTCGTCCAATTGGAGGACGGCACCGCGCCGGTGCAGAACCGCAAGAAACAACCGCGGGAAGTGCCCGCGGATCTACTTCCGCAACGACCAACGGCCCAGCCGCAAGAGGTCGACCAGCAGATGCGGGAGTACAACAAGTATCTCGCCGAGCTCAATGCTCGGGAGCGCGATAGGAGCAATTCGTGACAGCAGCCGACGAACAGACGCCGGTTTCGACTGAGACCACCACCGATCCAAAGCGCATTGCGTCGACACTGTTGCGCTACCGGGTCCTCGCGTGGACGACCGGTTTGTGGTTGCTGGTGCTCACGAGCGAACTCATCGCGCGCTACGGCTTCGCCGTCGAGAACTTCAAGTGGGTGGAGCCCGTTCACGGCTGGGTGTACTTCGTCTACTTCATCCTGACCATCGACCTTGCGGTGAAAGTGCGCTGGCCGATCATGCGGACCATCGCGACCCTGATCGCCGGGACGATTCCATTCCTGTCCTTCTTCGCCGAGCACTCCCGGACCGCGCAAGTCAAGCGCGACTTCCACCTCGCCTGAATTCTCGCCTAGACCAGCTCAGTCAACGCGGGAAGCAACTGCCGCAGCGCCCTGCCGCGGTGGGACTGCGCATCCTTCTCCTCCGGCGCCAACTGCGCCGAAGTACGCGTTTCGCCGTCGGGCTGGAACAGCGGGTCGTAGCCGAAGCCACGGTCACCGGCCGGCTCGCGCCGGATTGTGCCGCGCCACTCCCCGCGCACGACGGTCTCTGCACCGCCGGGCACAACGAGCGCGCAGGCCGAGACGAACTGCGCCCCCCGCCGCTCGTCGGGCACGTCACGCAGCTGCGCCAACAGCAGCTCATTGTTGGCGTCGTCGGCGCCGTGCCGACCGCTCCAGCGCGCCGACAACACCCCCGGCATACCGCGCAACGCATCGACTTCCAAACCGGAATCATCTGCGACACAAGGCAATCCGGTTTCCCGCGCACCGTCGCGGGCCTTGGCCAACGCATTTTCCTCGAACGTCGCCCCCGTTTCCGGCGCCTCTGAAAAAGGTGGCAGATCGGCGAGGCTGACCAACTCCAAGCCCTCGATGCGATTCTCGTCGAGCACGCGTCGCAGTTCTGCCAGCTTTTTCGGGTTCCGGCTGGCAACCAGAATCCGAGTGCCCACGCTCAGCTCCCGAACTTCTTCTTCGGCGGTTCGACCGGCTCGGGCAGCACACCCGGGTACGGCAATTCGAGCGCCGCCTTCTGCACCTCGAACAGCCGCTCACAACCGACGAGCGCCGAGTCGAGCAGCTTGTCGAGCGTCGAACGCGGGAACGTCGCCCCTTCGCCCGTGCCCTGAATCTCAACGAGCGTGCCCGTATCGGTGGCGACCACGTTCATGTCGACCTCCGCGCGGGAATCCTCCTCGTACGGCAGGTCCAGCCGGACTCGCCCGTCGACCACACCGACGCTCACGGCCGCGATCGCACAGGAAATCGGCATCGGGTCGTTCAGCCGCTCGGCCGCACGAAGGAATGTCACCGCGTCCACCAGCGCGACGTAGGCACCGGTGATCGACGCGGTGCGGGTGCCGCCGTCAGCCTGCAACACGTCACAGTCGATAGCAATGGTGTTTTCGCCGATGGCGGCAAGGTCGATGCAGGCACGCAGGGACCGGCCGATCAGCCGGCTGATCTCCTGAGTTCGTCCGCCGATGCGTCCCTTTACCGACTCGCGACCGCTGCGGGTGTGCGTGGCTGCGGGCAGCATGGCGTATTCCGCTGTGAGCCAGCCCAGGCCGGACCCCTTGCGCCAGCGGGGCACATCGGCCTCGACGCTCGCGGTGCATATGACTTTGGTGTTGCCGAACTCGACGAGCACCGAACCCGCGGGATTGCTGGTGAACCCCCGGGTGATTCGGACCTCGCGGAGTTCGTCGTCCGCCCTACCATCGGCTCGTGTCGACACCCGCAAAGCCTAACGGTCCGAAGTCGACCCGGGGCTCGAGGGTGGCGTCAAATATCGAAGACCTCACCCGTTGACACGGCGTGAACCGGCCCGGAAAACTCTGCCTTCGCCTCCGCGATGACGTCTTCGCGCGAAGTCCACGGCGGAATGTGAGTCAACAACAGCTCGCCGACCCCCGCGCGGGCGGCCACCTGACCGGCCTCGGTGCCTGAAAGGTGTATTCCCGGCGGACGATTCGCCGGATCATGCGTCCACGATGCCTCGGCCAGCAAGATGTCTGCGCCAGTGGCCATTTCAACTACCGCGTCGCACATTCCAGTGTCACCGGTGTAGACCAGGATGCGACCGGTGTCGGTGACGAAGCGCAGCCCGTAGGACTCCGGGGGGTGATACATCCGACGAGCGGTGACTGAGTTGCCGCCGAACGACACGACCTCACCTTCGACCCACGGCCGCATGTCGATCACGTCGGACCAGTCGTCCCACTCGCCACCGGTTTCGGCCGACGCGTTGCCGATCCGCAGCGACGTGTCCGACGGCCCGTACACGAGCGCCCGGCCGCTGGGCTTGTTCGGGTGGTACCGCCGCCACACCAGCAGACCCGGCAGGTCCAAGCAGTGGTCCGCATGCAAATGCGACAGGAAGATCGACACCTCACCTGGGTCCGCGTAGCGCTGCAGGGCCCCGAGGATGCCCGGACCGAAATCGATCACCACCGGATTCATTCCAGGTGCGGTGAGCAAATACCCCGACGCTGGGGAATCCGGGCCCGAGACACTTCCCGAACACCCGAGGACGGTGATGCGCATAACCGTATGCTGCCACGATTGGCACCGGCTCAAAAAAGCTTCCCGCAGATTCACCCGTTGCGCGGTCGAAAAGCCGCCCAAACGAGACCAAGTGTTCGACCCGGACGCTGCACGCAGTGGTCAGAGCGCCGGTAGCGCCTTCTGTTTCTTGCGCGACTCGCGCGCATCGGCGCTCACGATCCACGCCGCGATTACGCCGCCGATTGCACCGAACAGGTGCCCCTGCCAAGAAATTCCAACATTCCCGGGCAAAACTCCCCAGAGCAAACTTCCATAGAACGCCAAGACGGCGAGACCGATGAATATCTGAATGAGCTTTCGCGTGAACAGACCCCGCACGATGAGGAATGTCAGCCAGCCGAAAATAAGACTCGACGCGCCCAGATGCACGGTATGCGCGCCGCCGGTCAGCCAGGTGCCCGCCCCAGCGATGAGCCAAATGATTGCCGTCGCCCAGATGCCTCGCCCAACTCCGGACAGCAGCACGAGAAACCCCAAGATCAATAGCGGGATCGTGTTCGCCGCCAAGTGGTTCCAGCTCGCGTGCAAAACCGGGGCGAACAGAATTCCCCACAAGCCGTCGACGGTTCGCGGTTCGATTCCGCCGTGATCGAGCCGATGATCGGTGAGCCCGTCGATGAATTCGACGAGATACAGCAACGCGGTAAAGCCGACGATGACGATCGCAGCCTGCAGCCACGGGACCGGCTGTTGGCGCTCACGTCGATTCGCGGGAGCGGGCAGCGGACGGTTGGGTGCGGGGCCGCTCGGAACTCGCGGCCCGGCACTCGGTTGCGATGCTCGCGGCTGCGCCAACTGCGCCCGGATGGCGTCGAGACGACTCGGATCGAAGCCGGACGGTTGCGTGCTGCCGGTCATTGCGGCGCTCCGCCCATCCCGCCAGCTCCCGTCCGGTCTTTGCATCGAGCGCACTAGATCAGGCCCACAATTGGCCTTCGAGCCGCTCTTCGGCTTCCTCCAGCGTACCGGCGTAGGCACCCGTCGACAGATACTTCCAGCCGGCGTCGGCGACGACGAAGGCGATGTCGGCACGCTCGCCTGCGCGCATTGCCTTGCGCGCGACGCCCAGTGCAGCGTGCAGGATCGCGCCGCTCGAAATCCCGGCGAAGATGCCTTCCTGCTCGATCAGCTCGCGGGTGCGCTTCACCGCGTCGTGCGGTCCGACCGAGTAGCGGCTGGTGAGCACCGACTCGTCGTACAACTCCGGGATGAAGCCTTCGTCGATGTTGCGCAGGCCGTAGACGAGTTCGCCGTACCGCGGCTCGGCCGCGACGATCGCGATGTCGGGCACGTGCTCGCGCAGGTACCGCCCTGTGCCCATGAGTGTTCCCGTGGTTCCGAGCCCGGCGACGAAATGGGTGATCTCGGGCAGATCCGCCAACAGCTCCGGCCCGGTGCCCTCGTAGTGCGCAAGGGCATTCGCCTCGTTGCCGTACTGGTAGAGCATGACCCAGTCGTCGTGCTCCGCGGCTAGTTTCTTCGCTTGGGCGACCGCCTGATTCGAGCCACCCGCGGCCGGTGAGTCGATGATTTCCGCGCCGAACATGGTGAGCAGTTGGCGACGCTCGATCGATGTGTTCTCCGGCATCACGCAGATCAACCGGTAGCCCTTGAGCTTTGCGGCCATCGCCAGCGAGATGCCGGTGTTGCCACTGGTCGGCTCGAGGATGGTGGCGCCCGGTCGCAGCGTGCCGTCGCGCTCGGCCTGTTCGATCATCCGCAGCGCGGGCCGGTCCTTGATGGACCCGGTGGGGTTGCGATCCTCGAGCTTCGCCCAGATCCGCACATGCTTGTCGCCGTCCCATTGCGGCGAGATTTGCTGCAATCCGACCAGCGGGGTGTGGCCGAGCGAGTCGATCAGCGAGTCATAACGCGCCACGGGTTAAGAAGCTCCACCTGCGACTGCAGGGAGGATCGTCACCGTGTCCCCGTCGGCAATCTCGGTCTCGAGTCCACCGGAGAACCGCACATCTTCGTCGTTGACGTACACGTTGACGAACCGGTGCAGTTTGCCGTCGTTGATCAGCCGGTCCTTGAGGCCCGAATACTTGCCGTCGAGATCGTCGATCACCGCGGCGAGGCTGGAACCAGTTGCCTCCACACGCTTTTCACCACCGGTGTGGGTGCGCAGGATGGTGGGAATGGATACGGTCACGGCCATGTGCGGCTCCTAACTGTTGGCGTAACTGGCGACGATCTCGACCGACTCCTCGGTCACCGCGCCATCGACGATCCGATAGCTGCGGAGCTCGTGCTGCTGCGGATCACGGGTGGAAATCAGGACGTAGTGGGCGTCGGGTTCCGACGCGTAAGAGATGTCGGTGCGGCTCGGGTAGGCCTCGGTGGCCGTATGCGAGTGGTAGATCACGACCGGCACCTCGTCGGCCTCATCCAGCTGCCGCCACACCTTCAGTTGCTCGCCGGAATCGAAGCGATAGAACGTGGGCGAACGCTCGGCGTTCAGCATTGCGATGTGGCGAACCGGGCGGTCAGAGCCTTCGGGCCCGGCGATGATGCCGCATGCTTCGTCAGGATGGTCGGCTCGCGCGTGAGCCACCATGGCGTCGACGAGATCGGCGCGGATCACCAGCACCTACCGGCTCCCTTCCCAGCTTCAGACATGTCAGCCAAACGCTGACGACAACTCATCACGATAAGCGGGTATTCCCGCGACCGATGTGGCGGCCAGAACGGCACTAACGATGGCACGTTCCATGCACAGCGCCGTCGCGGCACACAAATGCGTCAAGAGCACTGCCTCGTCGGACAATTCGAGCGGCGGCGGTTGCGCGGCGGGCGCAGGGGCGAACGCCCCGGTCGACAATGCAAAGACGGTGTCACCATCCAGCGGCGAATGCACGGGCCGGATCGCGCGGGCGAGACCGTCGTGCGCTGCGATGGCCATCCGGCGGCAACCCGACGCGCTGAGCTCCACATCTGTTGCCACAACGCCGATCGTGGTGTTGAGCGCTACCCATTTGTCGGGCAGCGCGTTCGCGGCCGCCAACTGCTCCGCACTTGGCGGTTGCAGACCGAAGAATTCAGGGCCGTCGGAACCGGTGCCCCACGGCAGCCCGGTCCGCGGGTCGAACACGGTGCCGACCGGGTTGGCGACCACCAACGCACCGACGGTGGCGGCGACAAGTTCGGGGACCGAGTCGTCGAAAACCACACTTGCAGTGCCGATTCCGCCTTTCAGCGAACCGGCGCGCGCGCCGACGCCAGCGCCCACCGAGCCGGTGACGAACTCGGTGCTTGCCGCCTCTGCAGCCAGGAACCCGTCATCAGAAGTGGGTCGGATCGACCAGTCCCCCACCGTCAGGTCGAAGATCACCGCCGCGGGCACGATGGGCACCACCTGACCGGCAGCGCCCATCGGAATGCCCTCGCCGTGCTCTTCCAGCCAGCGCATCACGCCATCGGCCGCCGCCAGACCGAATGCGCTGCCACCGCCGAGTAGGACCGCGTGGATCCGTTGCACGGTGTTGCTCGGCTCGAGTAGATCGGTTTCCCGGGTTCCCGGACCACCGCCGCGCACATCGACCGCAGCGACCGCTCCGCCGGGCGCGCGAACGACGGTGCACCCCGTGGCGGCGCCGCGTCCTGACTCTACATCGGGGTCGAGTTTGTGGTGATGGCCGACCAGCAGGCCGGCAACGTCAGTCAGCGCATCGCGGGGGCCAGGTTTCACCACGACCATCCGATCTCCGTATGCCTACGGTGATTGTTTTCGATGCAGCGCCTACGGGGCTAGTGCGTGCAGCAGCGAGTCTTGCATCCAGGTCAACCAGTGGTAGACGTCCAGGTGCGGCGCCCGCGGATCCGACGGGTCGAGATGGTCCGGCGTGTCGGCGTCGATACCGAGCGTCGTGCCCAGCGCGAGCCGAACGTCGTTGAGCGCGCGCAGCCATGCCTCGGCTTGCTCCGGTGTCAGGGTGATGCGGCCGCCGTGCGCGGGCAACGTGTCCAGGATCACAGCCCCGGCGGCCATTTTCGCGTCGATGATCTCCGGCTCGTGCAGGCTGCGCAGCGCACCATTGATGTCCGCACGGTCGGCGTCCGGGGTAGCTTCCTCACTGCGGTGAAAGTCCGGCAGCAATCGCGCAAGCACCGGGTCCGACGGGATCGTCGAGTTGCCCGTGCGCAGACCCGTGAGCTCGGCCAGGTCATCGGTGGGCGCGGAATCAGCGCGCTCCCGCAAGAGGCCCAGCACCGATCCGACCAGCGACCTCAGCACTGCGGCCTCCCGGCCGTCCATTTCCGATCGCAGCTTCAGCCCACCCAGCGAGTTCTTCCGGCTCCACGTCCGCACGTTGGGTACCTATAGATCCTTCGGTCTTCGATCCTGCGCTCACGTGTCACGTTGCATGGTTGCCCACAGCCCCGCCGCGTGCAATCGATGCACGTCATGCTCCATCTTGTCACGGGAGCCAGAGGACACCACCGCTTTGCCCTCGTTGTGCACCTTGAGCATCAGCTCGGTTGCCTTTGCTTTGCTGTAACCGAACAGCTTCTGAAAAATGAACGTGACGTAGTGCATGAGGTTGACCGGATCGTCCCACACGACGGTAACCCAGGGACGGTCCTCCGCCTCGATGACTTCCTCGACCTCGGCCTGCTCCGGCGTGGCCTGCGGGGCCGCGGCGAGGCGCACCTCCAGCGCTCTCGAAAGAACAGCAGCCGCGTCCACCGCCGTGAAATCGCCGGCGATCGCGGTTTTCGTCGTACACCCGGCCATGTTTCAAGGGTACGACTGCCACGCCGGGCATAACACCCGAACTCCTGGGCGTCCTCGTAGAGTTGGCCGGATGGGTACCGCACCGCAGACCGGCGCCGCTGCGTCGACGACTACTGCGCTGCTCACTGATCTGTACGAGCTGACGATGCTGCGTGCGGCGCTCGCGGATGGTTCAGCCCAACGTCAGTGCAGTTTCGAGGTGTTCGCCCGCCGGCTTCCCGACGGCCGCCGTTACGGCGTCTTCGCCGGCCTGGGCCGGTTGCTCGAGGCGCTCGCGGACTTTCGATTCGGGCCCGCCGAGCTCGCGGTCGTGGAACCTTACCTCGACAAAGCGACCGTGAACTGGCTCGCCGACTACACCTTCACCGGCGACATCGATGCCTATCGGGAAGGCGAACTGTTCTTCCCCGGCTCCCCGGTCCTATCGGTGCGCGGCACGTTTGCCGAATGTGTGCTACTGGAGACGCTGGTGTTGTCGGTGCTGAACCACGACAGCGCTATCGCGTCCGCCGCCGCGCGCATGGTGAGCGCTGCCGATGGTCGGGCCCTCATCGAGATGGGCTCCCGGCGCACCCATGAGCTCGCAGCACCAGCCAGCGCGCGGGCCGCCTACCTGGCGGGATTTTCCGCCACGTCGAATCTCGAGGCGGTGCGGCGCTACGGCGTCCCGGCCGCCGGTACCAGCGCGCACGCGTTTGTGCTGCTGCACGCCAACTCCGATCAACGGTCCAGCGAGGCCACCGCATTTGCCGGCCAGGTGGCGGCGTTGGGAGCGACAACCACGCTGTTGGTCGATACTTTCGACATCACCGCGGGTGTGCGGACGGCGGTCGAGGTTGCCGGCCCGCACCTCGGCGGGGTTCGCATCGACTCCGGTGACCTGGGTGTCCTGGCGCGTCAGGTCCGCCGCCAGCTCGACGATTTGGGCGCCACCGACACCCGAATCGTGGTGTCCGGCGATCTCGACGAGTTCGCGATCGCCGCGCTGCGCGTCGAGCCCGTCGATTCCTACGGCGTCGGCACCTCATTGGTCACCGGTTCCGGGGCGCCGACCGCGGGAATGGTCTACAAGCTCGTCGAAGTCGACGGGAAGGCCGTGGCCAAGCGCAGCAGCAACAAGAGTTCGCGCGGTGGCCGCAAGAAGGCGCTGCGCCGTGCACGGGCAACGGGCACGATCGTGGAGGAGGTCGTCTACCCGGCCCGGCTCCAGGCGCCGGTGGACCCGGACCTGCAGCAGCGGGAGTTGTTGGTGCCGGTCGTCCGCGGCGGGGAAACGGTCGAGCGCGTGGAGCTGGAAAACAGCCGTGAGCTGGTAGCGCGCGGGCTGGTCAGCCTGCCGTGGGAGGGCCTGAAACTGTCGCGGGGCGAGCCCGCGATTCCGACTACATTTGTGGTGTGAGCGGCGCAAACAATACAGCTCTTGTTGTTGTCGACGTGCAGAACGACTTCTGCGAAGGCGGCTCGCTGGCAGTGTCCGGCGGCGCCGAGGTTGCCCGCCGAATCTCGAAGCTTCTGGCCAGCCGTCCCGGCTACGACACCGTGGTCGCCACCCGCGACCACCACATCGACCCGGGCAGCCACTTCTCCGACGATCCCGACTACGTCGACACCTGGCCACCGCACTGCCGAGTCGGCACGCCGGGCGCCGAATTCCATCCGAACCTCGACATCAGCACCGTGGCCGCGATCTTTTCGAAGGGCAATTACTCCGCCGCCTATTCGGGCTTCGAAGGCGTCGACGACACGGGCCGCTCGCTGGCGCAATGGCTGCGCGAAAAGGGCGTCAACACCGTGGACATAGCCGGAATAGCGACCGATCACTGCGTACGCGCCACCGCGCTGGATGCTGCCGCCGAAGGTTTCCGCACTCGCGTCCTGCTGGACTACACCGCCGGTGTGACCGATGCGACGGTGCGCGACGCGCTCGAACAGATGCGCGCTGCGGGCGTCGAACTGATCGGGGCGCCAACCCAGTAGTCTGCATGGGATGTCCGAGCTGCCCAGCGTTGCCGAGCTGCTGACGCTTGCGGTGCAGGCGCTCGGCGGTACCCAACGGCCCAATCAACTCACGATGGCGTCCGCGGTCGCCAGCGCGATCGACGCCGGCGAGCACCTGGCCGTGCAGGCCGGAACCGGCACCGGCAAGTCGCTCGCCTACCTGGTTCCGGGCATCAGGCATGCCATCGAAACGGGCCGCACGGTCGTGGTGTCGACGGCCACCATCGCTCTGCAGCGGCAGTTGATCGACCGTGATCTCCCTCGCCTCGCCACGGCGCTCGAACCCGCCCTGGGACGTCGGCCAGAATTCGCGATCCTCAAGGGCCGCAACAACTATTTGTGCTTGAACAAGGTGAACAGCACGGTCGCCGAGGAACCGGCCGACGCCGAACTCTTCGACCCGTTTGCGGTGTCGAGGCTTGGCCGCGAGGTTCAGCGGCTGCACCGCTGGGCGGATGAAACGCTGACCGGCGATCGTGACGACGTGGTACCCGGCGTCACGGATCGCGCCTGGCGGCAGGTGAGCGTCAGCTCCCGCGAGTGCCTCGGCAAGTCGCGTTGCCCGATGGGCGAAGAATGCTTCGCCGAACGCGCCCGGGCTCGAGGCGCCAAGGCCGACGTGGTGGTCACCAACCACGCGTTGCTCGCCATCGACGCCATCACCGGCATCTCGGTGCTGCCCGAACACGACGTCGTGATCGTCGACGAGGCGCACGAACTGGTCGACCGGGTCACCGGCGTCGCGACGGCCGAGCTCTCCGCGGCGGCGATCTCCGCTGCCGCCCGGCGCTGCGTGAAGTTGGTCGAGGAGGAAGACCTGGACCGGCTCGAGGGTGCGTCGGAGGCGTGGGCAGCTCTGGTCGATGATCTTCCGGTAGGACGCTGGGAGCACCTGCCCGACGGCGCCGCTGCCGTTCTCGCGTTGCTGCGCGACTCCGCATGCAACATCCGGACGGCGCTGGCGCCGTCGCGACCGGGCCAGGCCGCCGCTGATCCCGACGCCGCGGCGGCCCGTGCTACCGCGTTAGCGGCGATCGACGAGGTGCATGACACCGCCGTGCGCGCGCTCACCGCATTCGACGAACCCGATCCGGCCAAGCGGCACGACGTGGTCTGGCTGGCATTGGAAGACAACCGCGGGTCCGCCCGCCGGGTGTTGCGGATGGCGCCGCTCTCGGTGGGCGGGTTGTTGCGGTCGAGACTGTTTGGCACGGCAACGGTGGTGCTCACCTCGGCGACGCTGCAGATCGGCGGGTCGTTCGACGGTCTGGCCATGACCTGGGGCCTGCCGCCGCAGTCCCCCGGCCGCGCCGATACGAGCACTGCCACCGAAATCGAGGCGCCGTCCGATGACTCGACCGCGCGGTGGAGCGCGCTCGACGTCGGCTCGCCGTTCGACCATGCGAAGTCCGGAATTCTCTACGTCGCAAAGCATTTGCCCGCGCCCGGGCGGGATGGTCTGCCGCCCAGCTATCTGGACGAGATTGCCGAACTCATCGCCGCTGCGGGTGGCCGCACACTTGGCCTGTTCTCTTCGATGCGCGCGGCGCGCGCTGCGACCGACGCACTACGCGAACGACTCGACACACCGTTGTTCTGTCAGGGCGACGATGCGACGGGCGCCCTGGTGGCGAAGTTCGCCGCGGACCATTCCGCCTCGCTGTTCGGCACCCTGTCCCTGTGGCAGGGCGTCGACGTGCCCGGACCGTCGTTGAGTCTGGTGATCCTCGACCGGATTCCCTTCCCGCGGCCAGACGATCCGCTTTTTGTCGCGCGGCAGCGGGCGGTCGAATCGCGCGGCGGCAACGGCTTCATGACCGTCGCCGCCAGCCATGCTGCGCTGCTGCTCGCCCAGGGCACCGGGCGACTGCTGCGCTCTGTCGATGACCGAGGCGTAATCGCAGTGCTCGATTCGAGGCTGGCCACGGCCCGCTACGGCGGCTACCTGCGGGCGTCGCTGCCGCCGTACTGGCCGACAACCGATCCGGCGGTCGTGCGGAATGCGTTGCAGCGCTTGGCAGCCGCGGCGGGTTGACCTCCCGCCTACTCGCCTCCCGCGTACTCGCCTCCCGCCTCCTCGCCTCCCGCCTATTCGCCTCCCGCCTCCTCGCCTCCCGCCTATTCGCCTCCCGCCTACTCGCTGATCACGATCGAATGGTCGCGTTTCGGGCGTGATTTTGAGCCATACGGTCGTGATCAGCGGGGATATACAGTGATTACCGGCCCGGCAGCGCGACCAGTCCCAACTCCGCGTCACTGGCGAGCAACGCGTTGTGCGGCAGCACTCGCACCGTGTATCCCACCGCACCGGACAGCGGCACCGGCGTGACGACCTCATAGACCGCGCCTTCGGCCTCGTTTCCGACGTACCGCATCATCACCGTCGACTTCTCCGAAAGGTCGTCACTCGCCGACACCCTCCCGAGAACTGCCTGCACCACAACATCATCCGGGCTCAGCCCGCCGAGTCGCACATATGCCTGCAGCGACAGCTTTGCGCCGATGACCGGCGTGTCCGGCAACCCCGCGCTGTCGACGCGGGTGACAGCCACCGCTGGCCAGGCGGTTTCGACGCGTCGCCGGTATTCGGCGACCGCACGGGCACCGACGAGGTCGTTCGCACACACCGTCGCGGCCGTGGCTGCGGCCGGCAGGTAATAGCGCACCGCATAATCACGAACCATCCTCGAGGCCAACACCTTTGGCCCGAGCGTTTCCAGGGTGTGGCGGACCATCTCGACCCAGTGCGTCGGAATACCGTCCGCGTCGCGGTCGTAGAAGCGCGGTGCCACCGACTTGGCCACCAGGTCGTACAGTGCCGCTGCCTCGAGGTCGTCACGGCGGTGCTCATCGATGACGCCGTCGGCAGTCGGTATCGCCCAACCGTTTTCGCCGTCGTACATCTCGTCCCACCAGCCGTCGCGGATCGACAGGTTCAGCCCGCCGTTCAACGCTGCCTTCATGCCCGATGTCCCGCAGGCCTCCAGCGGACGCAGCGGGTTGTTGAGCCAGACGTCGCAGCCCCAGTAGAGGTAGCGGGCCATGGACATGTCGTAGTCGGGCAGAAACACGATGCGGTGCCGCACGTCCTCCGCGTCGGCGAACCGAACTACCTGCTGTATCAAGGCCTTTCCGCCATCGTCGGCCGGGTGGCTCTTGCCCGCGACCACCAATTGAATCGGCCGCTGCGGGTCCAACAAAAGCGACCGCAACCGATTCGGGTCGCGCAGCATCAATGTCAGCCGCTTGTAGGTGGGCACGCGCCGGGCGAAACCGACAGTCAACACTGCCGGGTCGAAGATTTCCTCGGTCCAGCCCAACTCCGCGGCGCTGGCGCCGCGCTCCAGCCACGACGCGCGAACCCGGCGCCGGATCTCACCGACGAGTTTGGCCCGCAAGTCGTTTCGGACCTGCCACAACTCGACCGGGTCGATGTCGTGCAACCGCTCCCAGCCGCGGGCCTCCTCGACCAGCGATGCGCCGATCAACGCCCGGGCACGGTCGAACCACTCACGCGCGGCCCACGTCGGAGCGTGCACACCGTTGGTGATCGAACCGATGGGCACCTCGTCGGCGTCGAAACCCGGCCACAGCGGCGCGAACATCTCCCGGCTGACCTCGCCGTGCAGCTTCGACACGCCGTTCGCGCGCTGGGCGAGCCGTAAACCCATGTTCGCCATGTTGAACAGCGTGGGATCGGACTCGCGGCCCAGCGCCACAACGCGGTCGACGCTGATCCCGGGCAGCAAGCGGGAATCGGATTCGCCCTCGTCGCCGAAGTAGTGCCGCACCAAGTCCGCGGGAAACCTGTCGATCCCGGCTGGCACCGGTGTGTGGGTGGTGAACACAGTACCGGCGCGCACTGCCGCCAGGGCGGTGTCGAAGTCCACGCCCCGGTCCGCTATCAACTCCCGAATGCGTTCCAGGCCAAGGAAACCGGCATGCCCCTCATTGGTGTGAAAAACCTCCGGGTCGGGCAGGCCGGTAGCTCGGGTGAAGGCGCGCACGGCCCGCACACCGCCGATTCCGGCGAGAATTTCCTGCTTGATGCGATGGTCTTGATCGCCGCCGTAGAGCCGGTCGGTCACCCCGCGCATCTCCGGGTCGTTCTCGGCGATGTCGGAGTCGAGCAACAGCAGTGGCACCCGGCCCACCTGCGCGATCCAGACGCGCGCACGCAGCACCCGATCGTCGGGCATCGCCAGGTGAACGAGCACCGGCGCCGAGCCCTCGGTCAAGAGCCGCAGCGGCAAGCCCTGCGGATCCAGCGCCGGATAGTGCTCGGTCTGCCAGCCATCCGCGGTCAACGCCTGGCGAAAGTAGCCGGATCGATACAGCAACCCGACGCCGATCAGCGGCAACCCAAGGTCGGAGGCCGCCTTCAGATGATCACCGGCCAAGATACCCAAGCCGCCTGAATAGTTCGGCAGCACCTCGGTCACGCCGAATTCCATCGAGAAGTAGGCGATGCCGTTCGGCACGCGGGTACCGGATTCCGCCTGGCGCTGAAACCAGTGCGGACGCGTCAGGTAATGCTCGAGGTCGGCTGCGGCGGCATCGACCCGGGCCACAAAATCCGAATCCGCGGCGAGTTCGTCGAGCCGGGCGGCGGGCACCTCACCGAGCAGCCGGACCGGATCGTGGCCTATCTCGGCCCACCGCACCGGATCGATCGCTGCGAACAAATCCTGCGTCGGCGCATGCCAGGACCATCGCAAATTGGTGGCCAGCGTGGTAAGCGCACCCAATCGAGGCGGCAAATGTGCCCGAACCGTGAACCGACGCAAAGCCTTCACGCACGCCAACCCTAGTGGAGCACCGCGCTTGCGGCAGCAGAAGCGGTCACCGCAGTTGTTTGGTTCCGACCCGATCTGGAAAGCCTGCAGCAGGGCGAACCGACGTCGCCTCGATTACGGTTGACACCAATTGACACTCGAGGCGGAACGGAGCATTGCGAGTGACAGGTCGCATCGCCATCGACGATGTGTGGCCCACCCAGGCGGACGGTCGTGCCGCCAAAGCGGTGGTAGGCGAGGTCTTTCCGATCCGAGCGGTGGTGTGGCGCGAAGGTCACGAGGCGGTGGCCGCCACGCTCGTCGTTCAACCGCCGGCAGGCGAGCCAGCGCGGATCCGGATGGAACCGGACGTCGAACCCGACGTGTTCAACGCGGTCTTCACTCCGACCTGCGAGGGCGATTGGACGTTCTGCATCGAAGGTTGGGGCGATCCGATCGCCACGTGGCGCAGCGCTGTGGAAGCCAAGCTGGCCGCCGGGCAATCTGCCGCCGACCTGCGAAACGACCTGGAAATCGGCGCCCGGCTGTTCGATCGTGCCGCCGAGGGCATGCCCGCAGTCGAGCGCGGACGACTGAGTGAGGCGGCCAAAGCCCTGCGCAGCAGACGCCAATTGCCGGGAAGAGTGGCTCCCGCATTTTCCACCGAAGTGGCCGAGTTGCTGCGCATTCATCCGGTGCGTGACCTGGTCACCGCCTCGCCGCCGCACGCGATTTTCGTCGAACGGCGGCGAGCCCTATTCGGGTCCTGGTATGAATTCTTTCCCCGTTCGACCGGCGGCTGGGGTGACGACGGCAAACCTCGCCACGGCACCTTCGCCACCGCTGCCGCGGACCTGCCGCGCATCGCCGGGATGGGCTTCGATGTGGTCTACCTGCCGCCGATCCATCCGATCGGCAAGGTCAACCGCAAGGGGCCCAACAATTCGCTGGCGGCCGCACCCGGCGATGTCGGCTCGCCGTGGGCGATCGGTTCCGACGAGGGCGGGCACGACGCCATCCATCCCCAGCTCGGCACCGAGGCGGACTTTCGAGCGTTTGTCAAAGCCGCCGCCGAACTCAAGCTAGAGGTGGCGCTCGACCTTGCTCTGCAATGCGCGCCGGACCACCCGTGGGCGCGAGAGCACCCGGAATGGTTCACGGTCCTCCCCGACGGCACGATCGCCTACGCGGAGAACCCGCCGAAGAAGTACCAGGACATCTATCCGGTGAACTTCGACAACGATCCCGACGGGATCTATCACGCGGTGCTCGACGTCATTCGGCATTGGATCAGCCTGGACGTCAAGATCTTTCGCGTCGACAATCCCCACACCAAACCGCCGAACTTTTGGGAGCGACTCCTTGCCGAGGTGCGGACCACCGACCCGGATGTGATTTTCCTGTCCGAAGCGTTCACCCGCCCGGCGCGGCTATACGGCTTGGCCCGGCGCGGGTTCAGCCAGTCCTACACCTACTTCACCTGGCGCGTCGCCAAGTGGGAGCTCGAGGAGTTCGGCCGCGAGATAGCGGCCAAGGCCGATGAAGCACGGCCGAACCTCTTCGTCAACACACCCGACATCCTGCACGAGACGCTGCAGCACGGTGGCCCGGGAATGTTCGCGTTGCGCGCGGCCCTCGCGGCGACGTTCTCGCCGTCCTGGGGCGTGTATTCGGGCTACGAGTTGTTCGAGCACGTCGCGCTCAGACCGGGAAGCGAGGAGTATCTCGATTCCGAGAAGTACGAACTGCGCCCGCGTGATTACGCCGAGGCCAGGGCACGGGGCGAGTCGCTGGAACCCTGGATCACCCGGCTCAATGAGATTCGCCGGGCACATCCCGCGTTGCAGCAGTTGCGCAATATTCACTTCCATCACATCGACAACGACGCGCTCATCGGTTTTTCCAAGCTCGATCCCGCCACGGGCGACACGGTGCTGGTGGTCATCAACCTCAACCCGTATGGCGCCGAGGACGGCACCATCTGGCTGGACATGCCGGCGATCGGCCACGACTGGCAAGCGCACTTCACCGTCCACGACGAAGTCAGCGGCGAGGATTACCACTGGGCCCAGGCGAATTATGTGCGGCTCGAGCCGTGGAAAGCGTGCGCGCACATCCTCGCGCTGCCGGTGGTCGCGCAGCCGAGGCGAATCGAGCAAGCGTATCGGGGGTCGCAGCAATGAGTCCGGGCAAGACGCGCACGATCGCGCCGAGCAAGAAGGACATCGAACTGCTCGCGGCCGGCGAACATCACGACCCGCATTCCGTACTCGGAGCGCATCCGCACGCCAAAGGCACGGTCATCCGTGCGCTGCGACCGCATGCCGAATCGGTACATGCCCGGGTCGGCGGGGTCGACTACCCGTTGCATCCGGTGCGCGGCGAGACCCTCGGCGGGCTGTTCAGCGCGCTGATCCCGATCGCCGACCTCGCCGATTACCGACTGGTGGTCCAGTACCCGGACGGCGACACCATCGTCACCGCTGACGGCTATCGTTTCCTGCCCACGCTCGGCGAACTCGACCTGCACCTGTTCGCCGAGGGGCGGCACGAGCGGCTATGGGACATACTCGGCGCGCATCCGCGCAGCTATCAGACGCCTGACGGCGAGGTCACCGGGACGTCGTTTGCGGTGTGGGCGCCCAATGCCCGCGGTGTTTCCGTGATCGGCACCTTCGACTTCTGGACCGGGGAGCGCACGCCGATGCGCGCGGTCGGCTCTTCGGGCGTCTGGGAGCTCTTCGTGCCCGATGTCGGACCGGGCACGCTCTACAAGTTCCGCATCCACGGCAGCGACGGGGTGGTTCGCGACAAGGCCGACCCCATGGCGTTTCAGACCGAGGTACCTCCGGCGAACGCTTCGGTGGTGACGGCGAGCAGCCACACCTGGGCCGACCAGGCCTGGCTGGAGCGCCGCGAACAGATCGAGCCGTCCGAGGCGCCGATGAGCGTTTACGAGGTGCACCTCGGCTCCTGGCGCGCTGGACTCGGCTACCGCGAGCTCGCTACCCAGCTCGCCGACTACGTGCAGGAGTGCGGCTTCACCCACCTCGAATTGCTGCCCGTGGCCGAGCACCCGTTCGGCGGTTCCTGGGGATATCAGGTCAGCTCGTACTACGCACCCACTGCGCGGTTCGGCACGCCCGACGACTTCCGCGCGTTCGTCGACCATCTGCATTCGCGCGGAATCGGCGTGATCGTCGACTGGGTGCCGGCGCATTTCCCGAAGGACGAGTGGGCGCTGGCCCGGTTCGACGGCGGACCGCTCTACGAACACGCCGACCCGCGCCGTGGAGAGCAACTCGACTGGGGCACCTACGTTTTCGATTTCGGCCGACGCGAAGTGCGCAACTTCTTGGTGGCCAACGCGCTGTACTGGCTCGATGAATTCCACATCGATGGCCTGCGCGTCGACGCGGTCGCCTCGATGCTCTACCTCGACTACTCACGCCCGCCCGGCGGATGGACACCGAACATCTACGGTGGCCGGGAGAATCTGGAGGCCGTCGCGTTCCTGCAGGAAATGAACGCGACCGTGCACAAGACCCATCGCGGGGTCGTCACCGTTGCCGAGGAATCCACGGCCTGGCCCGGCGTCACCCGCGCGACCTCGGTCGGCGGCCTCGGCTTCAACATGAAGTGGAACATGGGCTGGATGCATGACACGCTCGACTACCTCAGCCGGGACCCGATACACCGCTCGTATCACCACAACGAGATCACCTTCTCGCTGATGTATGCCTGGAGCGAGAACTACGTGCTGCCCATCAGTCACGACGAGGTCGTGCATGGGAAAGGAACGTTGTGGACCCGGATGCCGGGTTCGGATTTCGACAAGGCCGCTGGGCTGCGCAGCCTGCTCGCCTACATGTGGGCCCATCCGGGTAAGCAACTGCTCTTCATGGGCCAGGAATTCGGGCAGGTCCGCGAATGGTCGGAGGAGCGCGGCCTGGACTGGGATCTACTGGACGACGGCTCGGGCCTGCATCGGGGTGTGCGCAAGTTGCTGTGCGATCTCAACGCCACCTACCGCGCGGTTCCGGCGCTGTGGACGCTGGACACATCCCCGGGCGGCTACTCCTGGATCGACGCCAACGATTCGGCCAACAACGTGGTGAGCTTCCTGCGTTTCGGCGCCGACGGCTCGGTCATCGCGTGCCTGTACAACTTCTCCGGTTCGGTGCACGGCAGCTACCGGGTCGGGCTTCCCCACGCGGGCCGCTGGGTGGAGGTGCTCAACACCGACGCGGCGCTGTATGGCGGATCCGACGTCGGCAATCTCGGTGCGGTCACCGCCACCGAAGAGCCTTGGCACGGCCGCCCGGCCTCGGCGCCGGTTGCCCTACCCGCCCGCGGCGCGATCTGGCTGCGGCCGGAATAGCCGTCAATAGAGCGCGGTGGCCAGCTTCCGCCGGGCGGCCACGACGACTGGTTCGGCCGTATCGAAAAGCTCGAACAGTTCCAGCAGTCGGGTGCGGACCTGCGTGCGGTCGTCGCCCGCAGTGCGCTTGACGGTCTGAATCAGCCGGTCGAAGGCTGCCTCGGGTTGCTGCGCGAATACCTCCGCGTCCGCCGCGGCCAGTTGCGCGGCCACGTTTGCCGGATCGGCATCGGCGGTGGAAATCGCGTCCGGATCGATCGCGCTGGCACGGGCATAGAACTGCACCTGCCGCAATGCCGCCTTCGCCTGCGCGTTGGCCGGTTCGGCGTTGAGGATCTCCTGGTAGGCGGCTGCGGCACGGTCGAAGTCACCCGCGTCGAGTGCTTCTTCAGCCGCGGCGAATCGCGGATCCTCCGGCGCCTGCTGCGGCGCTGCTTGCCTGGGCCCGGTGAGTTTGCCTTCAACTGCCCGCAGGATCGCGTCGATCCACTGCCGCAGTTGCTCCTCCGGCTGTACGCCCTGGAAGTCGGTCAACGGCTGGCCGCCCGCAATGGCGATCACCGTGGGAATGGCCTGGACACCGAAGATCTGGGCGATCCGAATGTTGGAATCGACCTCGACCTTGGCCAGCACCCATGTTCCGTTGTCGTGCTCGGCCAACCGCGCCAGGGAGTCCTGCAACGCAAGACTCGCCTCCGAGCGGGCCGACGCGAGCGCGACCACCACGGGCACTTCCATCGAGCGTTCGAGTACCTGCGCCTCGAAGTTCTCTTCGGTGACCGTCACCACGGCAGCGCCGGCGCCGGCACCATCGGCGGGCGAGGAAGCCTTGGCTTCAGCGCGTTGCTTCAGCCCGGACAAATCGACGGCGCCCGACATCGCGGCAGCCATCGCGGGCGACGGACGAGCGGAACGGGAAGGTCGTGTCACAAGTCCAAGTTTGTCACGGCTGGGCGAGGGCCGGCTCATTGGCTGCGGCGGCAGAGAGCTCCGCGAGCTTTCCGGTGCGCACCGCCCAGATCTCGAAAACGATCGTGCCGAACGGCGGCACGCTGGAAATCAGTGCGAGCAGAGTCGTTTTGAGATCCCAGGACAGCTGCTTCGCGGTCACCAGCGCCACCACGACGAACAAGATGAACCCGGCCACGCCATGCACCATGCCTGGAATCTGCACCGCTTCGGTATGGCCGAGCACCCACTTGAAGTACATCGCGACGAGCAACGCCGCCCACGTCACCGCCTCCCAGTAGGCGACGAGCCGGAATCGCTTGGCAGGAGTGGACAGGTCCAGGAAGTTGCGCATGACCTTCATTGTGCCCGAGATCTACGACAACACGTAGTTGGATTGGTCACGCCTGCTGCGGCACGCGCAAGATCAACGCGTCGCCCTGACCGCCGCCGCCACACAGCGCCGCCGCACCGACTCCGCCGCCCCGCCGCTTCAGCTCGAGCGCAAGGTGCAAGGCAATGCGCGCGCCCGACATCCCCAGCGGGTGCCCGATCGCGATGGCACCGCCATTCACGTTCACCCGCTCCGGGTCCAGGCCGAGTTCACGGGTCGATGCGATACCCACCGCGGCGAACGCCTCGTTGATCTCCACCACGTCAAGATCCTTGGGCGCGATACCGTCGCGCTCGCACGCCTTCACGATCGCACGAGCCGGCTGCGACTGCAGGGTCGAGTCCGGTCCGGCGACCACCCCGTGCGCGCCGATTTCCGCGATCCAGGACAGGCCCAATTCCTCGGCTTTCGCCTTGCTCATCACCACGACCGCCGCGGCGCCGTCGGAAATCTGCGACGCCGAACCCGCTGTGACGGTGCCGTCCTTGGCAAACGCCGGACGCAGCTTGGACAGCGACTCGACCGAGGTGTCGGCACGAACGCCCTCGTCGGTGGAGACCACTATCGGGTCACCCTTGCGTTGCGGCACCGATACCGGGACCACCTCGTCATCGAACACGCCGTTCTTCCAGGCCTGCGCAGCTCGCTGATGCGACGCCGCGGCGAAAGCGTCCTGATCCTCGCGGCTGATCGGATCCTGCTGGTTGCGCTGCTCGGTGAGGCTGCCCATCGCCTGGTCGGTGAAGATGTCATAGAGACCGTCGTAGGCCATGTGGTCACGCATGGTGACATCGCCGTACTTGAAGCCCTCACGACTCTTCTCGAGCAGGTGCGGCGCCTGGCTCATCGATTCCTGGCCACCGGCGACGACCACCTCGAACTCGCCGGCCCGGATCAACTGGTCGGCCAGCGCTATCGCATCCACGCCCGACAGACACACCTTGTTGATGGTCAGCGCCGGGACGTTCATCGAGATCCCGGCGGCCACCGCGGCCTGACGCGCGGGTATCTGGCCGGCGCCCGCGGTGAGAACCTGGCCCATGATCACGTACTCGACCTGATCCGGCGAGACCCCGCCCTTTTCCAGCGCGGCCTTGATGGCGATGCCGCCGAGGTCAGATCCCGAAAAGTCCTTCAAACCGCCCAACAGGCGCCCGACGGGAGTGCGCGCACCGGAGACGATGACCGAAGTGTGTGCAGTGCCGCCAGCAGTCACGTTGTCCTCCGCAAAATAAGCCCAAACCGGAATCGAAGCGCATCCCGGCGAAATCCCCTTCCACGGTAGCGCTACCTTTTTGCTATGACCCAACCCAGCCCGGCGAACAGCGCTACCGCGATGCCGCCACATCTCGTCACTACCGTCGATCACGTCGGCGTCGCCGTCGCAGACCTTGATGCGGCCGTCGCCTGGTATGCCGAAAACCTCGGCATGGTCGAGACCCACCGCGAGATCAACGAAAGCCAGGGCGTCCACGAGGCGATGCTCGGCTTTCCCGGCAGCGACACCGCGCTGCAGGTGCTGGCACCGCTGACCCCGGAGTCGACGATTGCCAAGTTCCTCGATCGCAACGGCCCAGGTCTGCAGCAACTCGCCTACCGTGTCACCGACATTGCCGCCGTTTCCGAGATCCTGCGCGGACGCGGCGTCCGACTGCTTTACGAACAGCCGCGGCGCGGAACCGCAAACTCGCGCATCAACTTCATCCATCCCAAGGATGCCGGCGGGGTTCTCGTGGAACTGGTCGAGCCGGCTGCCGATCCACAGCACTGAGCTGGGCCGCGGTTTCAACCGCGACACCATCGGCTACGGGACGGTAGTTTGAACCCTATGGTCAACGAGCACGATCGACGCACTCCTTCCCTTCCGTTCACCGTTGTGCGGCGAGGGTATGACCGGCTCGAGGTGAGCAACTACTTCGAGCGCTTCGACGCCGAGTTGCGGATGACCGCCACCGACCGGGACGCGGCCGCTGCCCAGGCGCGCAACCTGGCCAACCAGCTCGAAGACGCGCGCGATGAGATCGATGAGCTCCGCAAGGAGGTTGACCGGCTTTCGGTGCCTCCCACCACGGCGGAGGGCATGAGCGACCGGATCTCGAAGATGCTGCGGCTCGCATCCGACGAGGCATCGGAGATCCGCGCACGAGCGCATGCGGAGGCCGCCGAGGTCACCTCGATTGCCGAGCAGGATGCCGCGCAACTTCGGCAAAAGCACTCCGACGAGCTCGCCGAACTGCAGGAACGTCGCAAGGCTCTGGAAATAGAGTTCGAACAGACGATGAGCAGCGCGCGCGCCGAGGCGGCACGCATCGTCGAGGCCGCCCGGGCCGAGGCGCAGCGCCTGGCCACCGAAGCCGAAGCCAAGCGCAAGGCGACCCAAGAAGACTTCGAGATGACCATGGGTGACCGGCGCACGAAGCTGACGCGTGCGCTCGAGGAACTCGAGACCACGAGTAAGGCCGAGGCCGCGAAGCGGCTCCGGGATGCGACCGAGGAAGCGAACCGGCGGGTGCAAGCGGCAACGCAACTCGCTGATCGGCGGATTGCGCATGCCAAGGAACTCGCCGAGGAGCTGCGCGTGCTGCGCGGGCGGGTACTCAACCAGTTGCTCGACGTCCGCGGCCAGCTCGATTCGGTCCCCACCATGCTCGAGGCAGTGGAACGAGAGTCCGACCTGCTCGACGCATCTGCGGCCACCGAGCCCGCCACCGAAGCGCCGACGACGGACAACTCCGACGTCGCACCCGCTTCGGAGGCCAAGACGGCCAAATTGCCGAAGCAGCACGCGACCGTCGCCGGCTGAGTTTGGCCGGAAGCCGGTTACGACCAACGCCGCGTGATTCCGCGGGTTTGCCTACCGGACCAGCAGCCGGAGTGCCAGTGGCGACGATCCTCGCCGTCGGCGCCGGATTCCCACGCGACCACGTGCGCGACACCCGGACGAATCTCGTGATCGCAGCCAGGGCAGCGATAGGTCTTCACCGCGCGCGCCGACGGCACCGTACGGACGATGTACGACGCACCGTCGGCATCAGCCTCGACTCGGCGCATGCTTGCCTCGCCGTACACCGGCGGCACCCGGCGCTGCGGTGATTTCGGCTTTCGGCGTGGCACGTCGCTCGCCTCAGAAGAGCCGAAACTCGTTGCTGTCGGCTCCCCGAAGCGCGTCGTAGTCCAGCGTGAGGCAACGGATTCCGCGGTCGGTTGCCAGCACCCGGGCCTGCGGCTTGATCTGCTGGGCAGCGAAGACACCGCTCACCGGCGCCAACAATGGATCGCGATTGAGCAGCTCGAGGTAGCGGGTCAACTGCTCGACGCCGTCGATCTCGCCGCGCCGCTTGATTTCGACCGCAACGCTCGCCCCGGCGGAATCGCGGCATAGTAGATCAACCGGCCCGATCGCGGTCGGGTACTCGCGCCGGACCAGCGTGTATCCCTGGCCCAGCGTCTCCACATGCTCGGCAAGGAGTGCCTGTAGGTGCGCCTCGACACCGTCCTTGACGAGCCCCGGGTCGACCCCGAGATCGTGCTTACTGTCGTGTTCGATATCGGCGAAGGTGATCCGCAGCTCCTCGCCTGCCTTGTTGACGACGACCCAGCGGGTCGCCGACTCGTCCTCGTGCTCGGTCAACGTGCACGGCGGCGACATCCAGTTCAGCGGCTTGTAGGAACCGCCGTCGGAGTGCACCAACACGGAACCATCCGACTTGACCATGACCAAACGACGGGCCATCGGGAGATGCGCGGTCAATCGTCCGACGTAGTCAACCTGGCATTCGGCTATCACAAGACGCACGGTTCACACCCTAAAGGAGCCCGCTCTGCATATTCTCGAACGACCATGCTGCAGCGGACCAGACTCTTCCATCGCGCCGATACTCCGCTCGGCTCTCCGCTCCTCGGCGAGCCGGCTCAGTCACAACATCAGCTGCGTCTGCGTGTGCAAATTCTGCTCACCGCCCTGTTGCTCGTTGCGAATATCGGCGGGGTTTGCATCGCACTCGTGCTGCTCGCCTGGGTGGTTCCGGGTCCTGACCTCTTCACCCCCGAGTACGCGACGGTCCGGTACGTCGTTTTCCCGGCATACATGGTGATCGCCGTGACGCTGGGAATCGCCTGGGCGACCGTGTCGGCACTCAAATGGCTGCGTTGGGCTCAGGAGGAACGCGTACCGACTACTGCTGAACAGGTCGCAGCGCTTGCGTTGCCCTGGCGGCTCACGGTCATGCTCCTCATCCTCTGGGGGACCGGAGCAATCGTTCTCGGCGCCGCGGCGGGTGCGGTCAACCCCGCATCGGTAGGCATGGTGGTACTGACAATTTTGTTCGTAGGTGCGGCCGTTGCGGCACTGAGCTATGTACTCAGTGAGTTCGCGTTGCGCCCGATCGCAGCCCGCGTGCTCGAGGCCGGCGACCCGAAAAGGATGCGACTCAACGGCGTTCGACGGCGTGCCATCATTGCCTGGATGCTCGGCAGCGGACTTCCCGTCACCGGGTTGCTCATTATCGCCGTCTTTTACTTCACCCATCCGGTCACCGCCACCCAACTCGCGACGTCGATCCTGGCCATCGGGACGCTGACGCTCATTTTCGGCGCGTTGCTCACGGTCCTCGGGGGGCGCGCCACCGTCGATCCCCTGCTGTCCCTCATCAATGCCATGGAGCGGCTCGAACGCAATGAGCCGGATCCGTTTGTCGTCGTCTACGACGGAACCGAGCTTGGTGAACTCCAGAGCGGTTTCAATCGCATGGTGGAGGGATTGCGCGAGCGCGAACGCATCCGCGAACTCTTCGGCCTCCATGTCGGTCGCGACGTCGCCGAGGCGGCGATGCTGCGAAATCCGGAACTCGGCGGCGAGGAACGCACCGTCGGAGTCTTCTTCATCGACATTGTCGGCTCGACGAAGATCGCGTTCTCCCGGCCACCGCAGGAAGTGGTGGACCTGTTGAACCGGATGTTCAACGTCGTGGTCGAAGAGGTCGAGCGCTTCGGCGGAATTATCAACAAATTCGAAGGCGACGCGGCTTTGGCGATCTTTGGCGCTCCGGTCGATCTGGCCGACGAGGCGGGCAGCGTCTTGGCCGCTGCGCGCGCGGTCAATTCTCGGCTGCCGAGCGAGGTTCCGGATTGCACCGCCGCCATCGGCGTGTCCTACGGGGTGGCCGTAGCCGGCAACATCGGTTCTCGAAACCGCTTCGAATACACCGTCATTGGGGATCCGATCAACGAAGCCGCGCGCTTGTGCGAGTTGGCCAAGACGGTGCCTGGGCATCTGCTCGCCTCTGGTCCCGCAGTGGAAGCTGCCGATCATGCGGAGGCCAGCAACTGGCGGATCGGTGAGTCGAAGGTGCTGCGCGGCCGTGACGCGGAAACCCGGCTGGCGATGCCTATTACCGCGCCGCTTTCCTGATTGCCTTAATCGAGATTGAGTGTTTTGTTGTTCGGTCGAAATTCGCCGAAAATGCCTGAATTTCTACACGCTCAATTCACGCAAATGCAACGAGGGGCGAGAACCGCAATTGGTTCTCGCCCCTCGTCAAATTGTGTTCGGCGGTGTCCTACTCTCCCACACTCTGTCGGGTGCAGTACCATCGGCGCTGACTGGCTTAGCTTCCGGGTTCGGGATGGGTCCGGGCGTTTCCCTGTCGCTGTGGCCGCCGTAACTCTATGAAATTCTGCACAGTGAAATTTTCGGTTTTCACGTGTGTGTTGTTTCAGGGTTGCATAGTGGACGCGGTTTTTGTTTTTTTGATGTGTTTTGTGGTAAGTCTTCGGCCGTTTAGTACCAGTCACCTGCACCCATTGCTGGGCTTCCAGTTCTGGCCTATCAACCCCATGGTCTGTGGGGGGCCTTATCCACTCTGTGGTGGGAGAAACCTTATCTTGGAACGGGCTTCCCGCTTAGATGCTTTCAGCGGTTATCCCTTCCGAACGTAGCTAACCAGCGGTGCTCCTGGTGGAACAACTGGCATACCAGAGGTTCGTCCGTCCCGGTCCTCTCGTACTAGGGACAGCCTTCCTCAAGTTTCTAACGCGCGCGGCGGATAGAGACCGAACTGTCTCACGACGTTCTAAACCCAGCTCGCGTGCCGCTTTAATGGGCGAACAGCCCAACCCTTGGGACCTACTCCAGCCCCAGGATGCGACGAGCCGACATCGAGGTG
>NZ_VLIY01000026.1 GCF_007489285.1 Skermania sp. ID1734 | reverse complement strand
ACGCCCAGATCAGCAGTGTCAACATCATGTCCGGGTCATAGCCCGCCCGCCCGGCACCACCGGTACGGCGCTTGGCATGCAACCGTCTGGTGTCCAAGCCCTCGACCACCCCGATGACCAGCCACACCGGATCCGACACCGGCAACCAATCGCGCATGTCCTGCGGCAGCAGAAACTGCTGATCCCGATCAACCCGGCGATATCCCTTGGCCATCAACACATTCTCCAGGAAACCCCAGGTCAAACCCGCCCCGACAGGCCGCAAAGCAGAAGTTCGATTTTGCAACAGCCCGGATCCCGCTCATGGCGGCGGATGCTTGGACACTGGGTGCGGGGGTGTCGGGTAGGCGGAGCGTAGATTTGTCCGTAACCGTGAGTTACGCAACATTGAGGGAGAGCAACGATGCCTGCGCCGACCAAGGCCGAGTTCGATCGGCTCCGCAAGCTAGTCGCGATCGAGGACGTTGACGCCCGTCAGTCTCGTCGCGTCGACGAGGTGTTCACGGGCAACGAGCTCACCACCATTCCCATCGGCACCGCCGAGGATGTCGAGAAAGCCTTCGCGAAAGCGCGTGCGGCTCAGGTTTCTTGGGCGAAGCGCCCGGTCAAGGAACGGGCCGCGATCTTCGAGCGGTTCCGCGATCTGGTGCTCCGCAACCGCGACTTTCTGATGGATGTCGCGCAGGCCGAGACCGGCAAGGCGCGATCGGCGGCACAAGAAGAGATTGTCGACATGGTGCTGAACGCGCGGTACTACGCGCGCGAGGCACAGTCGCTGCTGAAGCAGAAACAGGTGCAGCCGCTGCTCCCGGGCGTCGTGAAGACCGTGGTGAACTACCAGCCCAAGGGTGTGGTGGGCGTCATCTCGCCATGGAATTACCCGATGGCGCTGTCGATTTCGGACTCCATTCCCGCATTGCTCGCCGGCAACGCAGTGGTGGTGAAGCCGGACAGCCAGACCCCGTATTGCACGCTTGCCAACGCTGAACTGCTCTACCAGGCCGGTCTGCCGCGCGAGGTGTTCGCCGTGGTCCCGGGCCAGGGTTCGGTGGTGGGCACGGCCATCGTTGAGAACTGCGACTACCTCATGTTCACCGGCTCCACCGCGACCGGTCGCGGCCTGGCCGAGCACTGCGGCCGACGGCTGATCGGCTTTTCCGCCGAACTCGGCGGCAAGAACCCGATGATCGTGACCAAGGGCGCCAACCTGGACGTGGTGGCTAAGGCTGCCACACGGGCGTGCTTCTCCAACGCTGGCCAACTGTGTATTTCGATCGAACGGATCTACGTCGACCGGTCGGTGGCCGATGCCTTTGCCGCCAAGTTTGCCGAGAACGTCAAGGCCATGAAGTTGGGCACCAGCTATGACTTCGACGCCGACATGGGCAGCCTCATCTCCGAGGACCAGGTCAAGTCGGTGTCTCGGCATGTCGATGATGCAGTTGTCAAGGGCGCCAAGGTAATTGCCGGTGGCCATGCCCGTCCGGACATCGGTCCGACATTTTTCGAGCCGACTGTGCTCACCGACGTCACCGACGACATGGAATGCGGACGCAACGAGACCTTCGGTCCCGTGGTGGCGATTTATCCGGTGGACAGCATCGAGGAAGCCATCGAGCGCGCCAACGACACCGAGTACGGATTGAACGCCAGCGTGTGGGCGGGCAGCAAGAGCGAGGGCGAGGCCATCGCCGCGCGGTTGCATGCCGGAACGGTGAACGTTGATGAGGGTTATGCGCTGACGTTCGGCAGCACCGCCGCGCCGATGGGTGGCATGAAGTCCTCGGGCGTCGGCCGTCGGCACGGTGCGGAGGGAATTCTGAAATACACCGAACCACAAACGGTTTCCACGGCACGAGTGCTGAATCTGGACCCGCCGTTCGGACTGTCGCCGGTGCTGTGGCAGAAGCTGTTGACGCCGCTCGTGGAGACGGTGCAGCAGCTGCCGGGGCGGTAGGCGAGAGCTGAGGGAGCGAGCAGCGGTACCGGTGCTCGCTTACCCGGCCTTGCGCTGCTCGTACTGCTCGGCGATCTGCTTCTTCAATTCATGGGTGCTGTACTTGACAGCGATCTTGACGAACGGCTCGATCGTCTTGCCGAGCGCTTTACCCGCGATGCCCCCGGGCAGGCGATAGGTGACGTATGCGTCGACCTCGGCGTGATGCTCATCGACGGGCGTGAACTTGAACTTCATGTCCACGTCGAAGCCTTTGATGGAGTCGACGGCGAGGACCTTGTTCTCCTCGTACTCGATGGTCTCCACCGTCGACTTGAGGTGCACCGGGCCGAGTTGCATGCCGCCCTCGAAGGTCGCACCAAGTCCGCGGGTGTTGTCCGGGGTGGTCGGCTTCAGCGCGGACATGCCATACATGAACTTCGGAAAGTTCTCGTAGTTGGCGACGTAGTCGAAAGCTATCTCGACCGGCGCGTCGGTCACCTCGACAACGTGGATTTCAACCATCGGCCCAGTCCTTTGCTAGCTCGGTCAAGGAGTTTTCCGCGCGGACGTTACCGGTAACAGACTGTCTCGCACAAAGCGTGTCGCTCAAGCGGTGATCGCCAGTGCTGCGGCGAGCCCAAAGACAATCGCCATGGCGACTACCTCTATGACCGCGCGCGCGAGCGAATCCGATTCGCTGAGCCGGTGCTCTGCCGCGCGCGGAACCCAGTTGCGCCGCCACCACCCGCCGAGCAACAGCAGAACGGCAAGGCCGATCACCTTTGCCGACGCGACCCGGCCGTATCCGGTGTCAAGGAAGGCGTCGACGCTGCGCAGTCGCACCCAGGCGTTGACCAGACCGGTGACGCCGACCACCAAGACGCACCGGATTGCCCAAAGCGAGTAGCGCGGCAGGAGCTGTGCCCAGTCGCTTCGCGAGCGCAACTGCAGCGCCATCGCCGCCAGCGTGCCGAACCAGAGTCCCGCGGCCAATGTGTGCGCCGCGGCGAGTAAGGCGCCGAGCGGTTGCTGCGACATGTGCCCGGTGATCGGCCGGAGCACCAGCGCGAAGGCCGAAAGCGCCAGCGGCAGATCGAGGGTTGGCGCCATGACCGCGCGGTAGGCCAGCACGGCGAGAACAGCCACGGCCAGTGTGCAGACGACCGTCACAACGCCGACCCGACCAGCGCTGACGTGTGAGACGAACTCGGTCAGATCCCTGCTGTCCAGCGCGGAAACCGCGACGTTGCTGGTATCCGCGGCCTCGAGTAGGAACACGTAGGCTTCCGCGGCGGTCCAGGCAAGCGCGACCACGGCGATGGCCCGCCACATTCGCGCCGCCGGTACAGCGGGGCGGTTCAGTCCCCGCTGCAGGCGTGACACAGCGGCGATACCCAGGGTCAATGCACCCAAGCAATCAGCGAGAGCGCGTACGGAGCCAGCCGGCACAGCGGTGCGGCCGAGAAGCCACGCCACCGCAGCACCGGCGACGGCAGCGGGCACGGCGACCAACAGCGCGTATCGAACTACCGAGCCGCTGCCGGTCGCCGTGCCCATGTCCGCTCAGTTCTGCCGTTTGCGAGGACCGCGCAGCGCGAAGGCCAGCCCCCCAGCGAAAATGATCACGGCAGCGACGATGAACGGCCACAACGGAATACCGCCGCCGCTGCTCGACGCCCCGGCGTCTGCCTTCTGGCCGGGCGTGCCGTGGCCAGCCTTGGTCAACGTGAACGTGCGGGTGCCGCTGACGGGATGACCATCTGCGGAGGTAACGCGGTAGGCCATGGTGTACTTGCCCACCGGCCCGAGGTCGCCGGCGTCCACGCTGACCGTCGGGCCGTCGACTCTGACCGCTCCGTGGCTCCAAAGATTGCCGTCAGGACCCGTCAACGTCAGGGCGGCGAAGCTGGTCTGCAGCGGTTCGTTGAAGGTGATGCTCACCTGCGGTGGACCGACGGTGATACTCGAGCCGTCGGCCGGAATGGAGCTCACCGGGATGGAATGTGCGCTGGCGGGTCCTGCGGTGAGCAGGACCAGCCCCGCCAAGATCCCGACGAGCGCCATCAGTCGTGACGTCACGATTGCCTGCGCCGAATCAGGGCACCGATGCCAAGTGCTGCCCCGAGGGCCGCAATGACCAGTGCGATTCCGCCGAGCCAGCGTGCGGTCGTGTCTTCATCGGCGGGCTGTGCGGTAGGTGCCTCGGTGTCGCCGGTCGAGTGTGCGTCGGCATGCTGATGACCACTACCGGCGGCCGCGAGGCTGATCGACGGAGCGGGGTGGTCCGGTTCGCTGCCGTCGCCGTTCTCCGGCTGATCCCAATTCACCACGGTTCCGTCGCTGTATGTCTGCGATGCCTTGAAGGAAAGATCGTCGGTCTTCGGCAGCGGGCCAACGGAGACAACGAACCGCTGGAACTGTTCTGGCGGGACGCCATTGCCCGGGTTGGCGGTCCAGGTGACAGACGTCGCCTGCTTCTTGTCGTTGCGCGTCACCACCGAGGTCCAGCCGGCGAGCGGTTCGGTGCGAGCGGACGAGAGATCGGGGAGTTCGACGGACAATTTGGTGGTGCTGGCGGTCTCCGATTCGGTGGGCACCTTGAAGGTGAGCACCGTGTAACCGCCCTGAGTGGCGCCGGGCGCGTCCACCGTGACGTGCGCGGCCGCAATCGTCGGGGCAATCAGCAGCGCTGCGGTACTAGCGCCCGCCACGACGGCGGCACGCGAAAGGAAGGTCTTCATTTGTCGGGTTCTTTCTCGACGAGGAAATTGCGGATGACCGCAATGGGTCAACCGCAGCTGACGGTCGCGTACGGCTGCCGCCACGGTGGGCCGCGTCGAGAAATCGGTCCGAGTGCGTGCGTTCCCGCGCTAACAACTGGCGTGGAATCGACGGTGACGTGTTGCGTGCGTCGCGGCCATGCGCGGTTCATGCGCAGCACGGCGGCGACCGCGGTCCCGAGCACGGTGAGACAGCGATGCGCGAACAGGATCAACCCAGCACAGCCAAAGGTCGCCACCGTGTGCGCACAGGCCATCGCAGGCTGGCTGGCCACCGCGTCCACGTGCATTTGCATCGGCATGTGTGCCGCCGTCAGCTGGCCGATGGCGTAGTGAGCGAGGACTTGGCCGCCGCCCAGCACCGCCAGCAGCCGAGGCAGCGTGAGGTGCGCTTTGCCGGACACCAGGCAGCCCGCGACGGCACAGATCGCAAAGAGGACGGTCAATGCCGTCGAGTCCGGTATCGCACCGCCGCCCATGCCATGGGCCGCTATCGTGAGCGCTCCGATCGAAGCGCCGACCGCAGCGCCCACCAGACCGCGTCCGTTAACCGGGCGCGTTGCTGGGGTCACGATCGGTCAGCGTACGCCTAGGCGCGCGAGCAGATCCGCCTCGATTCCGTCCAGCTCGTTGGAAATCGCTTGATGCGCGGCGCGTCGTCGTGCGGCCGGCATAAGTTCGGCGGTACGGATCGCGGTGCTGAGGTCGGCCAGGCGGTCGCGGGTGGCGGCGGCAAAGGCCTGCGCGTCGGAATCCTTCGGGTGACGCTGCAACAGTTCGGCCGTGGATGTCTCGGCGTGGGCGAGCCGCGAGCTCAAGCGGGCGCCGTGGCCGGTGAACTCGCCCAGTTCGGCGACGCCGACGCCCAACCGATTGGCGCGTCGCTGGTCCAGTTGGCCACGCACGAGCGTCGCACCGCGGTAGGCCAGCGGCATCAGCACGGGCGACAGAACGCGTGCGACGCCGAGGTACTTCTTCATCTGCCCTGGACTGAACACCTCGCGATCGGCCTTGGCGGCCGCCTTCTCCGCGGCCTTCTGTTGCGCCTTCAGCGTGGCTACCTGCGCCCTGGCGACCTTGCGGGCGGCTTTGGTTTCCTGCCGCAACCGCTTGCGGTCGGCCTTGGCCGACTGCTTCACCTCGAGCTTGGCCTTGTGCTCGCGCGCCTTTCGCTCTGCCTTTCGCGCGGCCCGGCCCTTGCGCTTCCGCTTCCTGAACAACCCCATCGATAGCGCCTCTCGGATGCCTCTCGAATGCAGTGACGATCGCGCATCACCCTAGTCGGTTGGACCGACGGTGTGTGTAAGTCGGTTGAACCGGTCCGGGTATGCCGATAGCCGAATCTGTCGGTGGCCGCGGCCATACTCTTCCTATCGTGACTTCCAGTGCTGCCGTCCCGTCAGGCCCGACAGGTGTCGGGCCGGTGGAGGCGCGCGCTGGGTCGGGCCGGGTATTCATCGATGCCCGCACATTGACCGGCTGTCGGCATCGCTTTCACCTGGATTGCATCGACCCGATTCCCGACGCCGAGACCAATCCCGGTGTCCGGCAGCGCCGGGAAGCGGCGGCCTCCTTCCGGGAGCAAGTACGGCTCGCGCTCACGGCCGCCGATCCCGACTGGGTACAGATCGATGCCGACGGCGATTCCGCCGAGCGGGTTGCCGCGACCATGCTGGCCTGCCGAAACGGCGCGCAAAAGATCTGGGGCGGTTTGTTGCCCATCGAAGAGAACTCGGGCCGCCGCGGCGGTGCCGAGATCCTGCTGCGCGATGCAGCGGGTGGTTATCGCCCGGTGATCGTGGTGAACCACAAGGTCACCGATCCGCGGATGAGCGACGATGTCACAGCCGCGGTGACCTCGGACGTGACTAGGTGGGATCCACAACCCGATCCCGGCCGCAAGATTCGTCCGCAGCTGCGTGATCAGCTGCGCCTCGCGCACATCTATCGCATGCTGCAGGCGCACGGGCTGGCCAGTCCGTCGCTGCAGGGCGGCGTCATCGGCTACGGCTTCGACTGCATGCTCGTTCACGATGTGGCGCAGGTCCTCGACGAGTACGACGGTCGGTTCGACGACCTGCAGGCAATCGCGCGCGGTGACCTCGACACGGCGCCGTCGCTTATCTCCGAATGCCGGGTGTGTCCGTGGGCGACGCGCTGCCGGGCGGAGCTGGCCGTGGCGCGCGACGTGAGCTTGGTCGCGTCGGGATCGCGCGCAGACGTGTTGCGAGCAGCGGGGATAACGACGATCGACGAACTCGCTGCCTGGCGCGCCGATGCTCCCGAGGGCTGGCAGTATGGCGACTTTCGCGACGTCGTCGTGACCGCCACGGCATGGCAGCGCGACGTGCCGTTGGTGCGCCGAGTCCCGCACGTCAGCGTCACCCGCGCCGACGTGGAAGTCGACGTGGATCTCGAGAGCTATCAAGAGCACGGCGCGTACCTGTGGGGCACCCTGCTCGACGGGCAGTATCGCGCGTTCCTCACATGGCAGCCGCTGCCCACCACCGATGAGGGCCGTGCATTCGGCGAGTTCTGGACCTGGTTGATGCGGACCCGCGCAGACGCCCTCGCCGCAGGCAAAACCTTTGCGGCATATTGCTATTCACGCAGTGCCGAAGACAAGTGGCTGCTCGAGTCGGCGCAGCGGTTCGCAGGCATGGCGGGAGTGCCGTCGATCGAGGAAGTGCGCGAGTTCATCGACGGACCGCACTGGGTCGACATCTATCAAGCGGTCAGCGACCAGTTCATCTGCCCCAACGGCAAGGGCCTCAAACGGGTGGCGCCGGTGGCCGGGTTCAGCTGGCGGGATCCGGAGGCCAGCGGCGAGGCGTCTATGGGCTGGTATCGCGAGGCGGTCGGTTATGACGGTGAGCCCAAGCTCGATCAGCGCAGCCGGATCCTGACCTACAACGAGGACGATGTGCTGGCCACCATGACGCTGCGGGAATGGATGACGGTGGCAGCGAATGATCAGATCCCGACCGCCGCGGAGCTACTTGCGGATTAGGCCTACTTGCGGATTAGGTATTGCCACGGGTCTTCGTCCTATCGTGGTCCGGTGAGTGTTGCGATCGTTGTTCTGCTCGTGCTGAATGTGGTGGTGTTGCTGGCCCTGCTGCGGCAGACCCGGCGGATTGGGCAGCGCAACAGCGAGTTGGCCGAGGAAGTGGCGGCCAGCGCGGTGCGGGCGGCCAAACCGATGGACATCGAGCCGCTTTTTGCGGGTACTCGGGGACGGTTGATAACGATCGAGATCCTTAACCCGGTGGAGCTGGCTCGCACGCAGAGCCGGTTTTCCGGGGTGGCTGGCGCCGTGGCGCCTAACCTTTTGCGCAAGGTGGTTTACGAGCGCGCGGCGCAGATCATGCGCGAGCAGTTGCTCGAGCAGGGCGTCGATGCCGAGGTGAAGATTCATGTTGCTACTGGTTGAGCTGGTGCTCACGCTGCTGCTGATCGGCGCGACCGCGCGCTCGGCAGTGGTCGTTCGTCGTCGCCGCGCGGAGTCGTTGCTGATCGCGGCGTCAAATGAGCGACTCGACCACGTGCTCGACGAGAACGAGCGGGTGGCCAAGGCGGCCCGCGACGTCGCCGCGGCCGTCGAGACGACGACAACTGCTGTGGAACTCGGCACCGGAATCGTCCGGGCCAGCCATGAGGCCATCGCTGCGATTCCCTTTGACGTGCTTGATTCGATTCCGGCCACGCGGGCGGCCAGCAAGTTGGCCCGCGAGATTCACGACGAGACCGCGGCCGGGGTGTACCGCGCGATTTCGGGTGTTAACAAGGCGATTGGCGACGCATTCAAGACCCGCACTCCTCGCACCTAGCAACTGCCCAGCGATCTGTCGGACTTGTCCGGTATCCTCGGCGATGTCATCGGATCGGGGGGAACGTTATGGCATGGGCACAGTCGTGCGAAGTGTTACAGACATCTGGGCGGATCTTGCGGAGCCGGCGGGAGTTGCTGGCGTTTCCGATCTTGGCGGGAGCTGTCAGCATCGTCGTGGTTATCGGGTTGACGAGCCTGGCCGGGCTGCTGGCGGTGTACGACGCTTTTTCGGCGCCGGTACTGGTTCTGGTGCCGGTCGGTTATTTCGCGGTCGCGTACGTGACCGTGTTTTTCAATGCCGCGCTGGTCTCGCAGGCTGATGTCGCGCTGCGCGGTGGTGATCCATCCGTCGCTGCAGGTGTCGGCGCCGCCGCGCAGAAATGGGCCCGGCTCGTTCCGTGGGCCATTACCGCAGCGACGGTGTCCGGAGTTCTGCGCATGCTCAGGGATCGGGCGTCGGTATTGCAGGACCTGCTGGTCGGGGCGGTCGGCGTCGCGTGGGACGCGGTGACCTTTCTCGTTTTGCCGAAGCTGGTATTCGAGAACTCGGATTTTGCCGGCACCGTCCGGTCGGCGGCGAGCGAGTTGCGTGACACGTGGGGCGAGAACGTAATCGGCACAGTGAGTCTTGGAACCATCAGATTTGTGCTGGCGGTGCCGGGGCTCGTCATGATCTGGCTGGGCGGATACGTCGGCGGTACGGCTGAAGGGATCGCCTTCATCTCGGGCGCCGTGTGGTTGGTGGGGTCCACCATCCTGGTAGCGGCGCTGAACGGGATCTACCAGGCCGCGCTGTACCGGTTCATCAAGGATGGGCGGGCTGCGGGTGCGTTCGGTGCGACGGATCTGCAAGCGGCGTTCGTTGCAGGGTGAGGTAAAGCCTTTCCAATTTGCTAGTCAATAACTAGTCGGGTAGAACTTGTGCTGCCAACAGCCGCGGGGGGTCCGCGTCGAACATCGAACGGGAGGCATGTTCATGGCACACGTATGTCAAAAATGGGTCACAGGTATCCGGAGGGCTGCTACCGCAGGGGTGATTCCCCTTGCCGTCGCGGTCGGGTCGGCCGGAATCGCGGTAGCTGGGCCGAGCCAGCCGGGGGTTGTGGCGCCCGAGGGTGATCAGCCCGGCGTGACCGCCGTTCCGGTGCCGAACCAACCGAACCAACTGACCACCGAACAGCAGATCGAGCAGTCGGAACCCGGTCTGGTGCCCGACCCGCCGGTGTTGCCGCAGCGGCAGGATCCGAAGTACGCCGAAACGTTGCCGGAGCAGCCGATCATCGCCGAGCCGGTTCCCGTCGGACCGATCGCGGCTCCACCCGCGACAGTCCGCATGGGGGACTTCGAGACGCCCAAGCCGGACTGGATGTCACCGGCGGCCATGCACAGCATCAACCGCTGGGCCGCGTACGGCGAGTGGCAGATGGCGACGATGTGGAATGCCGCCGGTGTGCCGGCAAACCGGGCCGACCGGATTGCTGCGGGCACGATCGCCGGCGCCGCGGTGGGCGCGGTCGGTGCGGCAGCGGTCGTCGGTGTTCCGGCCGCTGTGGTCGGCGGCGTTGTCGGGGGGACCGTTGGTGGCACCGCCGGGACGATTCCGGCTCCGGGCGTCGGCACGCCGGCGGGTGCAGCCGCTGGTGCTGCGATCGGCGCGGCGGCGGCGGGGATACCGGCGGCGACACTGGCCGGAGCGGTCGGTGGCCTCGTTGGCGGCGTTGTCGGGGGAGCCATCGGCATGGGCGATCCGGCCGCCGATCCGACGCCTCCGCCGCTGCCGGATTTGGCTGCCTTCGTGCCGCAGGTATTCGGTACGGCGAGCTGACCGTCCTAACGCAGCGGGCCCGGCCGTGTTAATCGCGGCCGGGTCTTCGCGGTAGCCCTCGATCGGATCGCAACGGCCAGTAGTTCGATTTGCCACACATATCCGGGTCGAAATGACGATGATATTGCGATGGCGAGCACGGACGAGCATCAGGTGAAGTTGCGCGAAAAGATCGACGCTCCGGATACAAATGCTGGCGGGCAGCAGTCGGAAGCTGCGGAGAAGGTCGAAAATGGCAACGGTGCGGCGCCGTCCGCGCAGTCAGCGGTGGTCGCTGTGCAGGTTCCCCAGGGGCGCAGTCCATTCCCGCCGATCGATGACTACGCATTTCTTTCCGACTGCGAAACCACCTGCTTGATCGCAAATAACGGCGCGGTGGAATGGATGTGTATTCCGCGGCCGGATTCACCCAGCGTCTTCGGGGCGGTACTCGACCGCAGTGCCGGCCATTTCCGGGTGGGGCCATACGCGCAGGAAGTTCCGGCGGCCCGGCATTACCGTCCGGGCAGCCTCATCGTCGAAACGACGTGGCAGACGGAAACGGGGTGGCTGCTTGTCACCGACGCGATGCTGATGGGCCCGTGGCACAACACCGACCGCCGGTCCAAAACGCACCGGCGCGCGCCGACGGACTGGGACGCCGAGCACTGTCTGCTGCGCGTGATCAAGTGCGTGAGCGGCGTGGTCGAACTCGAGGTGAGCTGTGAGCCGGCGTTCGACTACCACCGCCGGTCGGCGACCTGGGAATACACCGGCGAGGTCTACGAGGAGGCGACTGCTACCTGTGAAGGCAGCGTCGAGCGGGTACGGGTCAACGAGGAGACACCGCTCGGCTCGGTGCACCCGACGCTGAAGCTCACCACCAACCTTCGACTGGGCATCGAAGGCCGCGAGGCCCAGGCCCGGACCCGGATGGTCGAGGGCGATGAGGCTTTCGTTGCGCTGTCTTGGACACCCAATCCACCGCCGCGAACGCAGGCGGAGGCGAAGGCGAAGCTGCACCAGACCTCCGAGTGCTGGCGGCAGTGGATAACCGTCGGCAAGTTCCCGGACCACCCGTGGCGGCAATACCTGCAGCAGAGCGCGCTTGCGCTCAAGGGACTGACCTACGCCCCGACCGGCGCCCTTACCGCCGCGTCGACCACGTCCTTGCCGGAAACGCCTGGCGGCATGCGGAACTGGGACTACCGCTACGCGTGGGTGCGAGACTCGACGTTCGCGTTGTGGGGCCTGTACACGTTGGGTCTTGACCGCGAGGCAAACAACTTCTTCCACTTCCTCTCCGACGTCACCGACGAGGGCGACGGCGAACCGCGGCCGCTGCAGATCATGTACGGAATCGGTGGCGAGCGGACGCTCACCGAGTACGAATTGGACAACCTCAGCGGGTACGACCAGGCCAGTCCGGTGCGCATCGGCAACGGTGCCTTCGACCAGCAGCAGCACGACGTGTGGGGCGCGATGCTGGACTCGGTCTACCTGCACGTACGGTCGCGGGAACACGTGCCCGAGACGCTGTGGCCGATTCTCAAGCGACAGGTAGAGGAGGCCATCAAGCACTGGAAGCTGCCAGACCGTGGCATCTGGGAAGTGCGCGGCGAGCCGAAACATTTCACCAACTCGAAAGTGATGTGCTGGGTGGCGCTCGACCGCGGCGCGAAACTTGCCGTCCTGCATGGGGAAATGGAGTATGCCCGCAAGTGGGCCGCGATCGCCGACGAGATCAAGGCCGACGTCTGCACAAACGGCGTCGACCAGCGCGGCGTGTTCACGCAGCACTACCAGACCGACGCACTCGACGCGTCGGCCCTGATGATGCCGCTGGTGCGATTCCTGCCGCCGGACGACCCGCGGATCCGAGCCACGGTGCTGGCTATCGCCGACGAACTCACCGTCGACGGACTGGTTTTGCGGTACAAGGTCGAGGAGACCGACGACGGCCTCGAGGGGGAAGAGGGCACATTCACGATCTGCTCGTTCTGGCTAGTCTCGGCGCTCGTGGAGATCGGGGAGCTCAAGCGGGCAAAGCAACTGTGCGAGCGGTTGCTCGCATTTGCCAGCCCGCTGAAGCTTTACGCCGAGGAGATCGACACTCAAACTGGCCGGCACCTGGGCAACTTCCCGCAGGCGTTTACGCACCTGGCGTTGATCAACGCCGTGGTCCACGTAATCCGCGCCGAAGATTGGGGAGAGACCGGGGAGTTCCGGCCGGCGAACTGACTCGAGCGCTTTGCAGCAGACCGCGCGGTAGGTATTATGTGTGCGAGCGGCCCGCTGTTTGGCGGGCCTTTTGATTTTAAAGGATAACTTTCCTTTAAAATCGGCATCATGCATAGCACCGGGCAGTATCTGCAGGTTTTCGTCCCGATGTTCTGGCTCGGCATGGTGATCGCCATCTCCTTCATCGAAGCGCCGATCAAGTTCCGGGCTCCTGGCGTGACTCTTGCCGTGGGTCTGGGTATCGGACGGCTGGTGTTTCGAGCGCTCAACACCGTCGAGGTGGTCCTGGCAATCCTGGTGCTGCTCGGCTGCGGCATGGGGACAGCCAGCACCGCCGGTTGGGTGCTCGCCATCATCGCCGCGGTGGTGCTGGCCATCCAGGTGGCGGTGATCCGGCCGCCGCTGACCAAGAGATCGAACCGGATTCTGGCTGGCGAGGACGCGCCGCGCTCGCAGCTGCACTACTACTACATCGCTCTCGAGGGCCTCAAGGTCGTCGTGCTGCTGGTGCTCGCGGTGGTGTTAACGAGTCCGGTGCTGACATGATCCGGCCGGACATCTCCGGTCGCGACGATATCGAGGGCCTGCTGCGCTTCTTCTACGGCCGAGTGCTGGTCGATGACGAATTGGCAGAACCGTTCCGCGAGGTCCGTGCGAAGGGTCTCGACGCGCACTTGCCGGTCATGTGCGATTTCTGGGAGACGGTGCTGTTTCGGGCCAAGAGTTACGGGGGCAGCGCGCTGCAGGTGCACCAGGGCGTGCACGACCGGCATCGCCTGAGCACCGCCCACTTCCTGCGCTGGTTGACGCTGTGGACGGCGGCGGTGGACGCGACGTTCGAGGGTCCGATCGCGGACCGGGCCAAGGTACAGGCGGCCCGCATTGCGTGGGCGATGCATCGGCGGATAGTCGGTGCCGACGCTGCCGAGCTCGACGGTCTGCTGCGTGCGCAGCACACCACGGCCAGCCGGTACCTCCCATACGGCGCGGAGGCGCCTCAGACGCCGTCGTAATATTCGGACTTGCAGCATGTAGTGGGGACATCCGAAGGGGACGAATGTGACTGCGCAAGTCGAGCAACTGGAGTTTCAAGCCGAGACCCGTCAGCTGCTGGAGTTGATGATCCACTCGGTGTACTCCGAGAAGGACATCTTCCTGCGTGAGCTCATTTCCAACGCCTCCGACGCGCTGGACAAGCTGCGGTTGGAGTCGTACCGGGACAAGGATCTCGACGTCGACACCTCGGACCTGCACATCGAGCTCGAGGTGGACCAGGACAATCGCACCCTCACCGTCCGGGACAACGGCATCGGTATGTCCCGCGACGAGGTGATCGATCTGATCGGCACCCTGGCCAAGTCGGGTACGGCGGAGGTGCGTAAGGCGTTGGCCCAGGCCAAGGATGCCGCGGCGCCGCAAGAGCTGATCGGTCAGTTCGGCATCGGCTTCTACTCGAGTTTCATGGTCGCCGACAAGGTGACTCTGGTGACCCGCAAGGCGGGGGAAAAGCACGCCACGCGATGGGAGTCGGCGGGAGAGGCGACCTACACCATCGAGACGATCGATGAGACTCCCCAGGGGACTTCGGTCACGCTGCACCTCAAGCCGGAGGACCCCGAGGACCACCTCTACGACTACACCGCCGAGTGGAAGCTGCGCCAGATCGTCAAGCGGTACTCGGACTTCATCGCCTGGCCGATCCGGATGCAGGTGGAGAAGACCAAGCCCGCGGAGGAAGAAGGCGGCGAGCCGGTCAAGACCATCGAGACCGAGACGCTGAACTCCGGCAAGGCGCTGTGGACACGTCCGAAGAGCGACGTCAGCGACGAGGAGTACAAGGAGTTCTACCACCACGTCAGCCACGCGTGGGACGACCCGCTGGAGATCATTCCGCTCAAGGCCGAGGGCACCTTCGAATATCAAGCGCTGCTGTTCATTCCGTCGACGCCGCCGTTCGACCTGTTCATGCGCGAACACAAGCGTGGCGTGCAGCTCTACGTCAAGCGGGTGTTCATCATGGACAACTGCGAAGAGCTGATGCCTGAGTATCTACGTTTCGTCAAGGGAGTGGTGGACGCGCAGGACTTGTCGCTGAACGTTTCCCGCGAGATCCTGCAGCAGGACCGGCACCTGAAGATGATTCAGAAGCGGCTGGTCAAGAAGGTGCTGTCGACCGTCAAGGACATGCAGGCCAATGACCCCGAGAAGTACAAGACGTTCTGGGGTGCGTTCGGCAAGGTGCTCAAGGAAGGCCTGATCGGCGACTACGACAACCGGGACGCGATTCTCGGGGTGTCGTCGTTCGAGTCGACGAACTCCAGTGCCGGGGCGAGCGAAGCGACGGGGAATCTTCCAGCTTGGACCACTTTGCGCGAATACATCGCGCGCATGAAGGAAGGCCAAGAGCAGATCTTCTACATGACCGGCGAGACCCGCCAGATGGTGGAGAACTCCCCGCACATGGAGGCATTCAGGTCGCGCGGGATCGAGGTGCTCATCCTCACCGATCCCGTCGACGAGATGTGGGTCGGCTCGGTGCCCGAGTTCGAAGGCAAGAAGTTCCAGTCCATCGCCAAGGGCACCGTGGACCTCGACACCGAAGAGGAGAAAAAGGCCGCCGAGGCCGAGCGCGAGGAGCAGGAGAAGGAGTACGCCGGTCTGCTCGAGTGGCTGAAGTCGACACTGGACGAACACGTCAAGGAGGTCCGGCTCTCGACCCGGCTGACCGACTCGCCAGCTTGCCTGGTGGGCGACACCTTCGACTTCACGCCGATGATGGAGAAGATGTACCGGGCGTCTGGTCAGCAGCTGCCGCCGATGAAGCGGATTCTGGAACTCAACCCGAAGCACCCACTGGTGAGTGGGCTGCGTGCGGCGCACGAGGCACGCCCCGACGATGCCGAGGTCGCCCAGACCGCCGAGCTGCTCTACGGCACAGCGTTGTTGGCGGAGGGCGGTGAGCTGAGCGATCCCGCGCACTTCGCCAAGCTGCTCGCCGGTCGGCTGGTGAAGGGACTTTAATCGCCTGTGCGTGAATTTCCACCACGGGCGGTGGAAATTCACGCACAGTAGGGGGATGGCTGATACGTCGACCACGCTGCGATTCGCGGCGTTGGTCACGGCCGCGAGCGGGTTCCTCGACTCCTACACGTACGTGTCCCGCGGTCACGTCTTCGCGAATGCACAAACGGCCAACGTGATCTTCTTCGGGATCGATGTGTCCCAGACCGAATGGCACGCCGCCCGCCAACATCTGTGGCCGATCCTGGCGTTCATCGTCGGTATCGCCTTCGCGAACGTCCTCAAGAGTGAACCGACACGAATCCACTACCCGATGCGGTGGGCCATGGTCGCACAGGTCGCGGCGTTGGTGATTGTCGGCTTCGTGCCGCTCGACGTGCCGAACGCGTTCGTGACCATCCCGGTCGCTTTCGTGGCGGCCTTGCAGATGGGGTTGTTCCGCACGGTGGCGTCACTGTCCTACATCACCATCGCGACCACCGGAAACCTGATGCGCTGGACCGAGGCTGGCTACGCATGGCTGTTCCACCGAGACTCCGAGGGCCAACGCGCGATGTTCGTCTATTCGGTGATCATTGCCAGCTTCATCTCCGGTGCCGTCGTCGGTGCCGCCGCCACCAGCGCATGGAGTGAGCAGGCCGCGTGGATTCCGGCGGCGTTGCTAGCGGCGACCCTGGTGCTGTTTTACGTGGACGACCGCTCGCCGCACGTATCGCCATTCAGCGTCACCAACCGGCGCAGGGCAGCGCGAGTCCGCAGGCTGCGCCGTCAGCAGTGGCGGCAGGATTAGCTCGCACGCCTGGCACCGAGCGTCACCGCGCCGAGCGGTCGCGGCGTGCCCTCCTGATAGAACGACTCCATGTGACCCTCGGTGAAGCCGGCGGCGGTGATGAGTGCCGGGATATCACGGGTGAGGTGGCAGCCGCCCGCGACTCGCTTCTGTATCGGTTCGAGGCGATGCTGCCAAGCCCGGACACCCGCATCCGGGGCGAGTCCGTGTTCCAGAAAATGGATTGGCGCATGCGGTTTCAGCACGCGCCGAACCTCGCGCAATGCGGCCGCGGCGTCCGGGATGGTGCAGAGCGTGAACGTCGAGAGCGCGGCATCGAACGTGTCGTCGTCGAAGGGCAATTGCTGGCCGTCCAGACCGGCCTGCTCGACGGGAACTGTGCTGTGCTCGAGTCGCTTTCGCGCCAGCTTCCAGCCGAGCCCCTCCGGTTCCACTGCGCTGACCGACGTGACCGTTGGCGGGTAATGCCCGACGTTCAGTCCGGAGCCGAAACCGATCTCCAGCACTCGGCCGGTAAGCCCGGCGCAGGCGCGTTCGCGAAGCGGTTCGAGGATTGAGATGCCGCATGTGAAGTCGACGAGACGCGGCAGGACGTGGGCGCGGTAGAAGCTCATGAGGCAACCGTCGGGTAGTGGGTGTCGGGTGTCAACAGCGCAACGCGTCGAACACTATTGGCCCCGACAGACGGGATCCCGTCTGATCGGCCGAGTCGTGTTGGACGCGTTGCGCTCGACCAGCTACCGCGGCGCCATCCGCAGCGCGCCATCCATGCGGATGGTCTCGCCGTTGAGGTAGTCGTGCTCGACGATCATCTGCACGAGCTGCGCGTATTCGTCGGGGCGGCCCAGCCGCGACGGGAACGGCACGCCCGCTTCGAGACCCTTGCGGTACTCCTCCGTGACACCGGCGAGCATCGGGGTGTCGATGATGCCGGGTGCGATGGTGTTGACCCTGATGCCGAACTGCGCCAGGTCGCGCGCGGCCGGAACCGTCATGCCGTGCACGCCGCCCTTGGACGCGGAGTAGGCGATCTGGCCGATCTGGCCCTCGAACGCAGCGACCGACGCGGTGTTGATGACGACGCCGCGCTGGCCCCGGTCATCGACGGGTTCCGTCTTGGCGATGGCGTCGGCGGCCAGGCGCATGACGTTGAACGTGCCCAGCAGGTTCACGGTGATGACTGTGCGGAACAGCTCGAGGTCGTGCGGGCCCTTCTTGGACAGGATGCGCCCGGCCCAGCCGACGCCGGCGCAGTTGACGACAATGCGCAAGGGCACGCCGGACTCGACCACCTTGGCGATCGCGTCCTGCACCTCGTTTTCCAGCGTCACATCCGTCGGCAGGAGGGTGACGCCGTCGGGAACGTTCGAGCCCGCGCGCTCGATCGACTGCTGCAGGTCCAGCCCGAATACCGTCGCGCCGGCGTCGGCGAGCCGCTTTGCCGTAGCCGCACCAAGGCCGGACGCGCCGCCGGTGACGATCGCTGCACTACCTGAGATCTCCACGTTGATACCTCATTTCTCGCGCGACCACCGTGGTCGCGCGGTCCAGAAGGCACCCTAACTTGATGGTCGGTTCCGGTCGCGCTCCGCTCCTCGCCCGGCTGCGATGCTCGCGCGACCTACACCTCCGGCTCGATGGTCGGTTCCGGTCGCGCTCCGCTCCTCGCAGACTCTTAACTCGGCAGCCCGGCCAACAGCAGCTGCGCAACGTGCGTGTCGGTCGCCTGCCCGTTGGCGATGTCGCCCTGACCATTGAGCGAGTCCATGATCGCGAGTGTGTAGCGCTCACCGGGACCAGCGAAGCCGACTGAATTGGCGATCGCACCGGTGTCCTCGTCGGACCAGCCATCCTTGTTGCCCGGGCTCATGGCCGGCCCCGCGCCCCAGACACCCCATTGTTGAATGGGATCCACCAGCCGCATCCGGCCCGCGATGTAGGCGCGATCGGCCGGGTCGACCTGCATGAGCACGTACTGCATCAGCCGGTCCAGATCGGCCGCGCTGCACTTTTGGAAGCCCCAGTACGGATAGAACTTCGTGTAGCCCGACTTCGGCTGCAGACCGGTCATACCGAAGCCACCGAACGCATTGTTGAACGCCATGTGGTCGGCACCGGAGTACTTGAACCACAGCCGGTCGGCGGCGTTGTCGTCGGAGACGTGCAACATCGCGTCGATGTCGGCGTAGTCCTGCGGGCTGAGCCGCGCCTTCTCGTGGGTCAGTAGATAGGTGACCATCGCCAGCTTGATCGTGGACGCGGTCCAGATCTCGGTGTTCGCGTTCGCGTTGCTGAATACCGCACCGGTCACCCGATCACGGACCACATAGCCCACCAGGCCCGGACGCGACTTCAGGTACGCGTCCACGCCAGCGATCCGCGAATGCAGGTCACCGGAACCCGCGTCGGCCGCGTGCGTGATGGCCGGAGCGGCGCAGACACCCGCGGCGAGAGCCGCGCCAGCCAGCAGATTTACGAGTAACCGCGGACGAGAAACCACGCTGGAAAGCCTGGCACAGGCCCGCTCGGGATGCACACCGGACAATTCGCTCAGGAGTAACCGATGGATATCCTCGGTTGCTGAGCCGGGTCGAGCCAGCGCAACAGCGTGACGACGTCGCCGCGCGGCACCTCGACACAGCCTTCCGACGGAACCCCGGCGTCGACGTGCAGGAAGAATGCCGAACCGGCGCCGGAGACCACCGGATCGGTGTTGTAGCCGATGACTACGGCGTAGTCGTAGCTGGCGCCGGACGTTCCGAGATCCTCGCCCGCTTGCTCGTTGAACGGGCACGTTCCCGGCACACAGTGCTGGTAGGTGTTGTACGCCGGGCTGTGGGTGTCGCTGACCCACCAGTCCGCGTCGGTCACTTGCCGGTAGGACAGACGCGTCCCCGGGTTCGGCAGCCGTCCGAATGCCGAGGGCAACCCGAAGGTGCCGCTCGGCGTTCGGTTCAGGCCCTCATGGGTCTCGCCGACTCCGGCCGTGCCGACGCGCACCCGCAGCGGTCCCAGCACGCTTTGCCAGCCGGAACCGGCGCGCTGCCAGGTCTGCAGCGTGGCGGTGCTGCTCGCCGCGTTAGGAACCAGCACGGTGACCACCTGGTTGGTGCCGGCGGGCGGGACGGGGACACCGGCTGGCAATCCGCCGGCATCCGCGGTTGCGGAGACAGGCGCGACCAACAACCAGGCGGTCGCAAGGGCCAGTACGAGCGCTTTCAGGACTTGTCGTCCTTCCGCAACATCCCGGCCAGCCGGCCCGCCAGACCGCTGACAACCTTGGCCGCCGCTTCCTTGGCTGGGGCGAGTTGCAGCGCGTTGGCGCCTTCGGCGAATCCAACCGCAAGCTGGACCGATTGGCCCGCACCCTGGCCCAGCGCGCTGACGAGCCCACCGAGCTGGTCACCGAGGCCGAGCTCCTGGGCCTGCTTGGCGGCCTGTTCGAGCAAGCCCTTCGGCACGTCGAAGGCGGCCCCGACGCCCATGGCGGTCGCGGTCGAGTCGACACTCGAGATGACTTTGAGCGCCGATTCCCAGTTACCCGACTTTTGCGCCGCAGCCATGACGGTGGGCACGACGTTGTCGAGTTGCAGAAGCGCGGCCTGCTCACCAAGTTGGCTGAGGAGTTGTTCGGGCGCGCCGTTGCTGAGGGCGAGCAGCTTGGTCCACACGGCCTCCTGCTCCGCCTCGGGCAAGCCGGTGCCGAGCAGGTCCTCGTCACCAGCGTCGGCAACGATCGTCTCGACCGCGGCCACCCGCTGCTGCTCTGGCATGTCGGCGGTGACGTCGAGCATCGAGCTGAGCTGACCGGCCCTGCTTGCCGACGCGAACGCCTCGCGCAGCTCGCTCTGGTCCAGATTCCCGGCCAATTCGGAGACGTGTTTGCGTGCGGCCTCGGGCAGGTGCCGAACCAGCGGCAGCAGATTCGACCACTGCCCCTCCCGGATGGCGGCCCGCACGAACCCGTCGAGGACGTCGTCGCGCTGCAGTTGGTCCTGGGACGCGAGCTGAGCGAGCACGGTGCCGTCGAGGCGGGGCAGCAGCGGCAGAATCCCGGATTCCAGGTTCAATGCGACGGCATCGGCCAGCATTTTGGCCTGCACGGTCGGCTCGCGGAGGTCGGCCAGTCCGGTCAACCGGTCGAGTACCTCATCGGGCAGGTAGGGCACCAGCCGTAGCACTCCGGTCCACGAGGTGCTCGCAAGGTCGGCCAGCAGTTGCGGCTGTGCCAGCGCGGTGGTCTGGGCAAACTGCGTGAGGCTCATCGGCGTCATGCCGTCGAGGAAAGATGTCAGAACGTCGAGTTGGCGGTTTTCGCTGGCCGCCTGCATGACCGCACTACGCACTCGGTCTTCTTGGGCCGCAACGACATTGCCGAACCGCTGCTGGGCGGCCGAACTGAGGTCTCCCATCAGGCCGAGCAGTTCCGGCCACGAGTTGTTCTCGGTCGCCGCCCGCGCCACCCCGGACAGCCGGGCATCGGGGAGCAATCCGAAAAGATGGTCGACGCGCGGCCGGTCGTCGATGACGCTGCCCAGGGCCACGATGGAGCCGTCATCGAGAAACGGCAGGCAGGCAGCCAGCGCGTCGTCGGTGACGGCGCTGATGAGGTTGCCCATCGTGATCAAATCCTGGCGGTCGACGATGATCTTGGCGACCTTGCGGGCCACCTCGAGTGGGGCCGCCTCGATGGCCGGCCGGGCGCGGCCCGGGTCGAGATAGGCGGCCAGATCGGCCATGAATTGCGGGCTGATCCGTGGCGCCGCCTTAACCACGCGATCGGTTTCGATGAGGCCCGCGACGGCGGCCATCAGGCGCGGGGGAGCGCTCTTCTCCGCCATGGGAAGCGCAACCGACAGCGGCACCAGTTTGCTGGCCTGTGCCATGCGCTGCAGTCTGTCCTCATAGCTGGCAAACAGTTGCTCGGACGCGAGCTCTCGCAGCTTGCGAAGTCCTTCCGCGCCGAGTGATTCGAGGTAGCGCAGTTGCTCGGGGTCGGTATCGAGTAGCCTGCCCAGCTTGAGCAATTGCGCTGCGGTGGCGGGGTTGTCGGCCATACGCGTCGCTCCTCCTACTGGCCCATGATTTTTCGAACCGGCTTGCGCAACATGATGGGCAGTTGGCTGATCATTTCCTCGATCGATTCGTCGAGCAGCTTCAGTTGCTTTTCCTTGTTGTCGGCGAGTGTGGCCGCGAGCCGCTGCATGATGTCGGGCGGCAGCGTCTTGATCTCGTCGGGAATCAGACCGCCCAGCTGTGCGGCGAGGCTGGCTGCGGGATCGTTGCTCATGGAAGGCTCTCACTTGCTTCGTATACCGGCGATGGTCGGCAATCACGCTACGCGGAAACGGGCTCGGGCACGGTCGCAATGGCTCAGACTCTCCACATGGCAACGCGCGGAGAAACGCCAGAGCTGCACATCCCGTTGACCAGCACGGCAGCTGAGGACCTGGCCGAAGCCGATCTTGTCGAGGTGCCCGACCTCGTCGAGCCGGTCGAGGAAGTCGGTCTGCCGGTTCGTGATCCGGTGCTGGCTTTGCAGCATATGGAGGCGGCGCTCGCCCGCGCTGACCTCAAGCATCCAGACGTGTTGACACGAACCGAGTTTCGCCGGTTGCGTTACCTGCTGAGCTTTGCCCGGTTGACCGTCTTCGAACCGGGCGCGGCCGGCCCGGGCGGCAACCGCGGCCGCGGCGACGTCTCTGTTCGTGCGGAACTGAGCGACTTCCGGGCCCGGGTAGTCGACGCGCTCTATGGCCCGCTGCGGGAAGAGCGACGGCTGGAAACTAGGTTGGTCCGCGCGAAAGAGGCGCTCGCGCAACTGAGCCCGGACCTGGAAGCAGAGCGCGATGCGCTGCTCGAGCGACACGCGAACGACTTCTCCGCCAACGAACTCGACGCCGAGGTGGGCTACAAGACGCTCGTCTGCGTCCTCGGCGGCGGTGGCGGCGCAGGGTACGTCTATCTCGGCGGCATGCACCGCCTGATCGAGCGCGGGATGACGCCGGGATACATGCTGACTGCCAGCTTCGGTGCGGTGGTGGGCAGTGTGGTGGCGCGGGTGACGCCGGTCCCCATCGACGAGTATTTCGATTGGGCTAAAACCGTCACCTACCGCGGTATTCTCGGGCCCGAACCGTTCCGGCGCCGACACGGTCTGAATGGCTTGTTCTCCTTGACCTTCGACACCTTCGCCGACGCCATGTTTCGCAATGCGGACGGCGAACCGGTGCGGATGAAGGACCTTGCCATTCCGTACGAAACGGTGATCGCGGGTGTGCGGCGACAGTCGTTCGACCGGTTGCCGTCGCGCTTTCGCCGCTCCGAACTCGCCGCGCTGGGCAGTCGGGCTTTGCCGCACCTCAAGATCGGCGCCGCGGCGGCTGGGGCGACTCGGATGTGGCAGGTGGCCGCATTCATCGACTCGCGGGTGGTCAAACCGATAGTGCTCGGCGGCGACGAACTCACCGAGAACCTCAATGTGGTTGATGCCGTGAGCTTTTCCTCGGCGATCCCGGGCGTGCTGCACCATGAGTCCAAGGATCCGGCGATGTGGCCGTTGTTGGACGAGCTCATGCGCGACAAGGACGTGGCCGCGCTGGTCGACGGCGGCGCGGCCAGCAATGTACCCGCCGAATTGGCCTGGAAGCGCATCCAGGACGGCCGCCTCGGCACCCGCAACGCCTGCTTCTATGCGTGGGATTGCTTTCATCCGCAATGGAATCCGCGTCATTTGTGGTTGCAGCCGATCACTCAGGCCGTGCAGTTGCAGATGGTGCGCAACGCGCCGTATGCGGACTATCTGGTGCGATTCAGCCCGTCGCTGTCGCCGGTGACGCTGGCTGCGTCGCCGGAGGCCATCGACCGGGCGATCGAGTGGGGCCGGGACGCGGTCGAGTCGTCGCTGCCCATGATCGAGCATCTGCTCGAGCCCGTGTGGTGGTCGGGCGACGGACCGCCGGAAGTTGGCGAGAAGCCGCTGGCGTCGCGGATCGTCAGTCAGCCGATGGCGTCGATTATCGAGGCCGCGCGAATGGCGGCGAACCCGTTGCCAGCATGGAAGCGGATGCGGGATCGGGCCCAAGCGGCGCGTGCGGCGCGGGCGCGAACGAAACTCGACGGCTCTTGATCGGGCGCAGCGGGCCGGGAATCGCCTGCAAGATCAGTCCGAGGCTGAGTGCCGCCGCGATGCCTGCGAGGACCAAGGCCCAGTCGGGCGTCGACGGAGCCGCAGCTTCAACGATCATGCCCACGCCGAACACGACGAACAACGCGGCCGCGCCGAGCTGAATTGCGCGTTCCGGCAGATGCCGGTGGGCGATCGCGCCGACGACGATGGCGAGCGCGTCGGCGGCAACCATGCCGATGGTCGAGCCGATCCAGACTCCGATCCAGTCGTTGTCGGAGGCGAGGGTGACAGTGGCGAGCATCGTTTTGTCGCCGAGTTCGGCGAGCAGAAACGCCGACATGACGGCGAAGAATGCGGGCGCGGCGGACGTGTGGGCGCGTTCGACCTCTGCCGCCGAAAGCCGGTCGCCGCGCAGCGTCCACAGGCCGAACCCGATGAAGGCGATGCCGCCGAGAATGGCGATGAGAGTCGTGGGTAACGCGGCGCCGAGGTAGTGCCCGATGCCGACGGAGATGAGGTGGACCAGCGTGGTTGCTGCGGTGATGCCGGCCAGCACGATCCACCAGCGGTGCCGCAGCGCAAAAGTCATGGCCATGAGCTGCGAGCGGTCGCCCAGTTCGGCGACAAAGATGACGCCGAGGCTGAGCAGCAGGGCAGCAAGCATGACGCCGAGGTTACCGGGGACTGTCCCGATCGGCAATTCGGGTGTATCCGAAATCGCAATGGAGACAATAAGTTTGGCGATCCGCCGGGTTTTGTTCGGGTACCCTTACGCGGCTAGGAGCATGGCCAAAACCGCGGTATCGGGGTGGCTGATCGGATCGATGCCCACCCGACTGACCATCGAGGTCACGGTGCCGTCGGGCTCAGTCTCCGCCCAGGCCGCCCGGTGTTCGAGCCCGAGGTAAGGAATGCCGGGCAGTAGCACGCAGCCAGAGGCCGCGCCGACGCATTCCGGCAGCGACGGACGGGTTTCCGACGGCGGATGCAGCATCAACAGCGCCGGTGGCTGGTGTTGGGCGAACCGGCCCGGCGTCACCGCCGATTCACCGAGCACCGGTCCTTCGGCCACCACGAGCCCGACCGTTCCGGGTGCGGGGTCCTCCGGCAATTCCTCGCGCGCGCCGAAGACGGTGGAGGTGGTCAGCAGCCCGGGCAGCGTTGCCACTCGAACGGCCAGGACCAGCAGTTGCGCCCATTCTTTGGTGGTATTCGGCCAGCGGCCCGAGATGACGAAGCCCTGCAGGGTGCCGTGGGCATGAAAAGGTGAGATCCCGATGTAGTTCGGATACATGTCAGACCTCCTTAACTGCTCGAGTACCGCCTTTCGCAGGGTGGAGCTTTATGAACGCACCTAAACCGCCTGGCACACAAGATGTGCCGAGTGCTAACGCGCGCCGTCGTGGTTCTGACGTGCGCGCCGGGGTTGACTCCGTGCCGAGCGGTTTCGTCGCGCCCTGGTCATCGGGGGCATCCTTGAAGTTATGTTGATCTACTCGATGGGCGTTTCGGTCGACGGCTTCATCGCTGACCGTGCCGGCGATTTCGACTGGTCAGCGCCGAGCGACGAGCTGTTCAGCTTCCACCTCGCACGGGTGCGGGAGCTTGGCTGCCATCTGTTGGGCCGCAAGCTCTACGAGACGATGTTGGTGTGGGAAACCGATCCTTCCCTGCGCGGCACCGCGCTTCATGCCGAGTTCGCAGATGTCTGGTGCGCGCTTCCCAAGGTCGTCTTCAGTCGCACGCTCGACTCGGTTCAGGGCAACGCCCGATTGGCGACAGGGTCGGTAGCCGAGGAAGTCGCCGCTGTCCTCGCCGCGACCGACAAGGATGTCGAGATTGGTGGGGCCGGGCTGGCCTCGACGGCGATCGAGCTCGGACTCGTCGATGAGCTGCGCATATTCCGCCATCCGGTCGTCGTGGGCGGGGGCACGGCGTTCCTGCCGCCGGTCACCGAGAGCGTCTCGTTGGAGTTGATCGAGACGAGGGCGTTCGGATCGCAGGTGGTTTACGAACGCTACGGACGGGGCGCCGGCAACGCGCACTGATTAGCTCGGTGGTTCGAGCGAAGGTGGCTGCTGGCGGGGTTGTCTCCCCGTGCCCGTGCGTGTTTTTTCACCGCGGGCGGTGAAAAAACACGCACGGGGTACAGGAGTTCTCTGCTCTCACTCCTCCGTGGAAACAAACAGGCCGGGCACCGCCAGGGCACGTTCGAGGTCATCGGGCAGGCCGAGTGTCGCCAACGCAATCCGCACCATCGTCAGCCGGGCGCGGGCGGTCGTTTCCGCGTCGGGCTGGCCGTCGCGCGCGATCCGGTAGACGACGAATTCGCAGGCATTGAGCAGGGCGTCGAGATCGAGCGGGTCTGGGGCTGGACGGCCGAGTTCGACCATCCGGTCGACGAAAATGCTGCGCAGCATGCTTATCGCGCGGGTGCGGTGTTCGTACACCGGCGAGGACGGGTCGTAGAGCTCGGCAAACAACGGGCGCAGAATCGGGCCTCGGGCGCGGGCCCAGTCCAAGTAGGCGTCGATCACGCGGATGGCGAGGTCCACGCCCTCGGTGGCCCCCAGGCTGGCGGTGCGGATGCTGTTCACGAGCGACTCGTCCGACTCCGAGAGCAGCACATGCAGCGGTTCGGAAGCGTTGGCGAAATAGCGGTAGAAGGTGGGCCGCGAGATCCCGGCCTGCTTGATGATCAGCGTCACTGAGGTTGCATGCGAGCCGTAATCCGCGAATACCTCGCCTGCGGCGATCACGATCTGGCCGCGGACGCGTTGCGCCTCTTCCGGGGTCTGCGGCGGGCGACCACGCTTCAATCCCCGATTACTTGACATGGATCACACCTCCTCGTTTAAATTAACACGGTTGTTCAGTGAACAAGGCTGTAAAAGATTTGGAAGGTTCCTCGATGACGACTGCGGCGCAGCAGATCACCAGTACCGGCGTCACCCTGCGGGCAGTGCCGGAACACGCCCTGCCGGTAGACCTCGTGGCTCGGCTGACGGCACGCGCGGCCGCGGGTGGTGCACCGGCGGTTCAGACTTTCGCGCCGGCCACCGGCGTGTTCATCGCGGATCTGCCGCAGTCCTCCGTTGCTGACATCGACGCCGCTTTTGCCACCGCGAGGACCGTCCAAGCCGAATGGGCGCAGCGTCCCGTTGCCGAGCGCGTCCGCATTATTCGTCGTTTCCACGACCTGGTGTTGCGTGAGCAGGACGCCATCCTCGACATCGTGCAGACCGAGACGGGCAAGGCCCGCGCACACGCCTTTGACGAGGTCAGCGACGTGGCGGTGAACGCGCGTTATTACGCCAAGACTGCAGCGAAACTGCTGGGGACGCGTCGGCGTGCGGGCGTGCTGCCGCTGCTGACTCAGGTGGAGGAGTTACGCCGGCCCAAAGGTGTGGTCGCGGTGATTTCGCCGTGGAACTACCCGCTGGCGCTGTCGGCCTCCGATGCGCTGCCCGCGCTGATCGCCGGCAACGCGGTGATTTCGCGCCCGGACAACCAGACCGCGCTGGCCGCGCTGTGGGCGGCCGAACTCGCCGAGCGCGCCGGATTGCCCAAGGGGTTGTGGCAGGTGGTGCTCGGCCGTGGCGCCGTCGTCGGCAACGAGCTGATCGCCCGCGCCGACTATGTCGACTACACCGGATCGACCGCGACCGGACGCGTCATCGCCGGGCAGGCCGCGCAGCGACTCATCGGCTACTCGCTGGAACTCGGCGGCAAGAATCCGATGCTCGTGCTCGCCGACGCTGACGTCGCCACAGCCGCGCGGACCGCGATCCGGGCCTGCTTCAGCTCGGCCGGGCAGCTGTGCGAGTCGATGGAACGCATCTACGTCCACACCGACGTCTACGACGAGTTCGTGCCGGCGTTCGTCGAAGCTGTTCGCGGCATGCGGCTCGGCGCGAACCTCGCCTACGACAGCGACATGGGCTCGCTGACTTTCCAGCGTCAGCTCGACACCGTTCGTGCGCATGTGGACGATGCGGTGGCCAAGGGTGCGTCGGTGCTCGCGGGCGGTCGGGCGCGGCCGGATCTCGGGCCGTACTTCTACGAGCCCACCGTGCTGACCGACGTCACGCCGGGCATGACCGTGTATCGCGAGGAAACCTTCGGTCCCGTGGCGTCGATCTACCGCGTCGACAGCGACGACGAGGCAATTGCGCAGGCCAACGACACCACCTACGGCTTGAATGCAAGTGTGTGGTCGCGAAACGTCGGTTACGCCCGCACGGTCGCGGCACGGTTGAACAGCGGCGCGGTGAACATCAACGAAGGCTTTATTGCCGCCTGGGGCAGCATCGACGCGCCGTCGGGAGGGCTCGGTGATTCGGGTACCGGACGTCGACACGGCGCCGAGGGTCTGTTGAAGTACATCGACACGCAAACGGTGGCGGCACAGCGCGTGCTGCCGATTGCCCCCCTTGCGGGAATGTCGGACGAAACATGGGCGCAGACTATGACCATCGCACTGAGTGCCATGCGCTGGCTTGGGATGAAGTAGCGCTGATTCTTCATACGAAAGGGACAGACAGATGCAGTTGACGGACGTTGCCGGCAAGCGAGTGCTCGTGACCGGTTCGGCGATGGGCCTGGGCAAGTTGTTCGCGACTCGCGCCGCGCGGGAGAAGGCCGCCGCAGTGGTCCTCTGGGACATCAACGAGGGCGCGCTGAAGGACACCGCTGCCGAGCTGGAGGCAGAAGGCGCGGTCGTGCACCACTATGTGGTTGACGTGTCATCGCAGAAGTCGATCGCCAAGGCCGCCGCTCAGGTGCGCCAGGAGGTCGGCTCGATCGACGTGCTGTTCAACAACGCCGGAATCGTGCGCGGCAACAAGTACTTCTGGGAGACCGAGAACGTCAACGACATCAGTGCCACGATGTCCATCAACTCCCTGGCGCCGATGTACATCACCCTCGAGTTCCTGCCGGCCATGATCGCGTCGGGTTCTGAATGCCGGATCGTCAACATCGCGTCCTCGGCCGGGCTCGTATCCAACCCGCGGATGAGTGTCTACGCCGCGTCGAAGTGGGCGGCGGTCGGCTGGTCCGACTCGGTGCGCCTCGAGCTCGAGCAGGCCGGTCATGACCACGTCAAGATCACCACGGTGTGCCCCACCTACATCAACACCGGCATGTTCGACGGCGCCAAGAAGATGTTCATGACGCCGATCCTCGAGCAGGAAGAGGTTGTCGACGCCGCCTGGAAGGAAATGAAGAAGGGCGGACCTTTCGTGGTCATCCCGTGGACGTCACGGCTCAACCAGGCGCTGACGGGTCTGCTGCCGGTGAAGCTGAAGGATTTCTTCCTCGACAAGGTGGGTGTCTACAACTCGATGTCCGAGTTCACCGGGCGTAAGCCGGAGTAAGCACCGCGCTGACTCTCCGCGCCGAGTACGAGCGAATGGTCGCTATTTGGGCCGGTTTGGCCCGCCATTTGCTCGTGCTCGTCCGGTTGAAATTTGGGACAGGCTGACAGGGGCGCGCTTGTCATAGCTCAAGGCGGCGTATCCCACCGGCGTTCTTAACAAGGATGGTCGCCAGCGCGGAACGGTTTGGCGGCAGAATGCGAACGAGAACCGAGCCGACTTCCGTATCGCGTATCTCGGCAGCGACACGGTCGAGAATGCGCTGCTTTTCAGCGGCGCGGACATCGTCGAGGCCATGGTCGTCAACGAGCACCACTTCGACGCCCTTTTCGCGCGCAGATCGGGCAGCAGCGGAGACGTCCGGCACCGCAAGCGCTGCGCCGCGCAGGCTGTCGCGCAATTGAGCCTCCAGCAGCCGACACTCGCGCCGCTGGTGTGGTTGCAGTGATTCGGTCTCGGCGATTGTTGTGAGAATCGGCCGGACCAGGTGGTCGAGGCGGTGCATCTGTCGATTACGTTCCGCCAGCGTAGCGGCAGCGGCAGACTCCGCCGCGATGCGACGCGTGGCTTCGTCCTCCAACTCGAAGATCAATCGGGCAGCGGGCCGGATAGTGAAAGCGAAGACGGTCGCCATGAGAATGGTTGCCACGTTGACCAACTGCGGCAGTGAAGCCGCGAGCGCGCCTGCACCCGTCCGCGAACCCCACCAGGCAGCCAAACCGACCATCGAGAGCACACCGACCCACCCGGCTAGAACCCTTCCCCGGACACACAGGAACGCGGCGCACACAGTCCCGGCCGCTGACGGCCACGACTCTGCGGCGGCGGACGATGGGACCGACAGAACGGAATAGGCCAGCGCACAGCCGACGGGACCGCACAACGCGACCGCAACCGCCGCTGGTAATGGCATGGGATCGGAGCGCACCACCAGTATCAGCACGCCTGCAATCACAATCGATAAGAGTGCTGCCACAATTGGCCAGTGCCTGGTCGCGTCGCCCCATGTGCTCGCGGCGAGTATCGTCTCGTCGAACATGAAGAACCCACCGAGTGCCCATGCCGAACGGCTACGCATGCCCAACATCGTTGGGGCATCGCAAATTTGCCGATCACTCATGGTGCACGCCAGGTCAATCGAACAACCACTCCGGCGCCAGGCTGCGTCGCGATGTGAGCGGAACCGCCTTCGAGCCGCTCCATTCGACCGATCACGCTCACTCGAAGTCCGAGACGGTTAGGCGGGATCGTGTCGAGGTCGAAACCCCTGCCGGAATCGCTCAGTAGGACCTCGACGAGTCCAGGTTCGATCGACACCTGCAGTCGTCGTTCTGCGTTCACGCCGGCGTGTAGGAGGCTGTTGCGCAAGGCTTCACGGAGCGCGTCAGTGATCGCCTGCACGACTACGGCGGGAAACCGGAATTCCCCAGAGTTGGTGCTGGCCTGAACGGGAAGGGTGTCTTCAAGGGCGTTCACCGCGGTGCGTAGATGCGCGAGTAGAGACGCGGAATCGAAACTTTCTGTCTCGCTATCTATTTCATCCAATTTAGCCAAGGTAAGACGCGCCTGCTGACGCACTTGGGCGGCGTCAGCCGAGCGACTCGCGGCGAGAAGCGTGGACAACACCCAGTCGTGCAACATCGCGGCGAAACGGCGACGCTGGATGTCGCGGGCCTCGCTAGCCGCTGCCGCCGCCGTTGCCGAATAGACCTTGGCACGAGAGGCGTCGAGAAGGCGGCCCGTGCGAATAGCCATCAGTGCGGCAGCGACAAACATAAGGCAGAACCCGATATAGAAGAGCAATTCCGGAATCGCGTTGACATTGTGGTTGGAACGCCGGCCGAGGTGATTAGCGAATTCGGCAGCAGCGATCGCACCAAGCAACGTCGCAATTGTCCGGCGCGAACCCCATACGATGGCTGCAGCAAGACCGGCCAAACCGGGAAAATCAGCGATCCACGGATCCTCGTGCAACAGTTGGCCGTTCCATGCCACCGGCCACAATGCGGTCATTGTGATGTATCCAAGTGCAGCGGTGATCGCGGCGCGTTGCGTCAGTACTGTGCGGTGACCAAAGGCGGCACTTCCCATCACAATGGGCGAACCAACCAGTAGGAGGAGCGCCAATGCACTCCACCAGATCGCGAGGACCCTAGTCTGCTCAACGATCTCAGGTGTTAAGACGGCCAGATAGAAGATGAAACCGGAAGCCACGAATATCGCAAGTAACCGACAGATCCGCGCCTCGGCACTGCTCTGTGCCACCAGCGCTGCACCAATGGATCGCGATTCCGCGTCCGCGTCGCTGATGTAGTCGAGATGGAGCGACATATCAGCACAATAGTCAGCACCCAGTGACGGCGTTGATGACTGTCCTTCGTTTGAGCGATACCCGCGCGCAGCCGGTTATTGAATAATTTCGACGCTGCGGTGGCTGTGCCGTGGTTGGCTTCGATGTGGAGTCGAAAGGTTTCCTGACGGAGGATCCTCAATGTCTCCACTGCCCCGCTTCGACATCACCGCATTGGGCGCATTAACTCGTCTTGCCGCCGGTGGCCAGGGCGTCGTGTATTCAGCGCCGGCGGTCCGAATTCAGTATGCGGCCGCGCTCGTTTTCAAACAGTATCGACGTGATGCGTTGCCGTCGATCGACATGGACGCGCTCGAGGCCATGCCCGAGTACCTAGAGTCGCTGCCCTTCGCTGATGGAATGGAATTGCTCTCGCGAGCAGCCTGGCCATGCCGACTGGTAGAAGAAAACGCGCGGCCGGTTGGTTTCGTCATGCCGGCTATCGGCGCCGAGTTCTATCTGCAGATGCAAAAGGCATCTGGGCTCCAGCGTGAGCTTGCAGAGTTCCAGCACCTGCTCAATGACGACGACTTCATTGCGCGTCGCGGAATCCCGCTCACGCATCGATTACGGTTCGAGTTGCTGGCGGAGGTCGCTCAGGCGTTGGCGGTTTTCCATAGCCACAAGGTTTCTGTGGGCGATCTCTCGCCTAAGAATTTGCTTTTCGCGATCGAGCCGGTGGCGCGTGTCTACTTCATCGATTGTGACGCGATGCGGTTGGACGGGCGTTCGGCTGGCCATCAACTCGAGACTCCCGGTTGGGAGGTGCGGGCCGTGGCGTCCGCTGAAGAACTCGCGACCCCCAGTTCCGATGCGTACAAGTTGGCGTTGCTTTCGTTACGGCTGCTCGCCGGAGACCAGAGCACTCGGGATCCGGATCGACTGCCGCCGTGGGTGCCTGCGGATGTTCGTGATCTGATCCACCGCGGGCTGGATCCACTGGCACCTGCCCGACCAGACGTCGCGAGCTGGGAAACGCCATTGCGAGTGGCGGCACTGTCTGCGTCCACGTCCGGCCCGGTGGCGCAGACCCGGCCACGTCGGCAGGCGTCGGCGCTCACCAACTACGAGAAGGTCAAACCACCACCGATTCCGTCGCCGCCTAGTGCGGTCGCAAAGCCCGCGCGCGCAAATCCCGCACGGTCGCGGCGCAACATGGCGATGGCTGTCGTTGTCGCCGCGGTCATCGTTGTCGTCGTCATCGGTACCGCTGTCGCGGTACATACCGGGTCGAGTAGTCGCGACGAGGCAGCACCGGCCGGCGCAGCGACACCTGCCGCCACGCAGCAGTCGCCTCCGGAGACGGTGGCTAGACGGATCGCCGTGGGAAACAATCCCTGGGCTGTTGCAATAGATCCGAGCGTCAGCAGCGCCTTCGTCACCAATTCCGCTGACGGAACCGTCTCGGTGCTGAGCACCAGCGGTTACCAGGTAGTCGATGTGATCAAGGCGGGCCGCAAGCCATCAGCGATCGCGCTCGATCGCGATCGGCACGTGGCAGTTGTGACCGACGCCGACAGCGGGCAACTCCTACTCATCGACACGCAGCGGCGGTCGGTGTTGAACGCAGTCAATGTCGGAAAGTCCCCGTATGGCGTCGCCGTCGATCCGCGGACCCACACGATATTCGTGTCGAATTTCGACGATGGAACCGTCTCGGTGGTGAATTCGGGCTACGTGGTCGACAGCACGATCCGGGTCGGCGGACACCCTTATGGAATCGCGGTCGACGCTACGAGCGAACGGGCATACGTCGCCAATGCTGCCGATGACACGGTCACGGCCATCGATATCCCCAGCCGCACGGTCTCGCGCACCATCGCGGTGGGTCATGAGCCGTGGGGCGTCGCGGCGGATGGGACGGGGAGAATCTTCGTCACCGACCACGCCGTCGACTCCCTCTCGGTGATCGACACCCGCAGCGATGCCGTCACCGGCACGATCGCCGTCGGCTCAGGCCCAGTCGGGGTCTCGGTGGACCCGAATTCGAGTGCCGCCTTTGTCTCCGATCACAGCACCAATACGGCCACTCTCATCGACACCAAGACGCTGACGGCTACCTCGACGGTCACCGTGGGTGCAAACCCGCACGGAATCGCAGTAGATCCGGCCGGCAACTTTGCGCTGATCACCGACTTCACCGATGCATCGGTGACGGTATTGGAGCGCTGAAGGACATGAAATCGCTTGTCGCGCTCTCGTTGTCAGTGGCCGTTTCGTTGACGGCGTGTGCGTCGGGTGATCAAGCTCCGGTGCAGCAGGCGCCGCAGCACGATATTCAGACGACTCTCACCGAGATCGTGCATCGCGTGCGGGAGACGACACTGGTGCCCGCCGTGGTCGTGTCGGTGCACAAGGGCGCGTCGTCGTGGCACGTGGTGTCCGGCGGCCGCGCGCTCGATGACAAGACTGCGCCCACCGTCGACGACCATTTCCGGGTCGGCAGCATTACCAAAACAATGGTGGCCACAGTCGCGTTGCAGCTGGTCGAGGAAGGCAAGATCGGACTCGATGACGCGGTCTCGGAATATCTTCCCGATACGCCCAACGGCCAAAACATCACCATCCGTGAATTGCTGGATATGCGCAGCGGGCTGTTCAGCTACACCGAGGACGAAGACTTCAACCGGACGCTCGATGATGATCCCGGCCATGTCTGGGATCCCGAAGACCTCGCTGAACTGGGGGAATCCTCGAAGCCCTATTTCAAGCCAAACAAAGGCTACCGCTACACCAATACCAATACCGTTGTCTTGGCGTTGATCCTGCAAAAAATAACCGCCGAGGACATCGGGACGCTTTTGCGTACCCGCGTCTTCCAGCCGCTCCAGTTACGTCAGACGTCCTTTCCCGGACCCGACGACGTGTCATTGCAAAGCCCCTTTGTGCACGGCTATTTGTACGGCACAAATTCGCAGGCGCGGATCTCGCCGGTTCTGCCGCCCGCGCAGGCACGCGCGGCAAAACTGGGACTGATTCGGCCGGACGACGTGACAGCGTTGAACCCCTCCTGGATCTGGTCGGCTGGAGCGGTTATCTCGACTGCCTCCGACTTGGCAATTTATGCCAAAGCGCTGGTGCAGGGCACGTTGCTCCACGACAAGAACCTCCAGGAACTGCGCGTGGCGAGCGCACATTCCACCGACCCGGAAAATCCCGCCGCGGTGCCCGCCTACGGGCTCGGTCTGATGGCGTTCGGGCCGCTCTACGGCCATGACGGCGCCATTCCCGGCTATCAGTCGTTCATGGGCTATGACCCGGCGACCGACACGACAATTATTGTGCTCTGTGATATGCGCGACGGGCCCACCGGTGTCCGTCCGGCCAATGAGATCGCGAAGGAAATCTATGGCGCTTTGCAGCCTCAGTAGCCCGCGTGCGGCGCGAATCCGGGATCGGGCAGCGTCGGTGGCTTTTGCGCCGGGGTCGGTGCCTGACGTGGCTGCGGCGCGGGTTGCGCGGGTGGGGCGACAGCGGCTGGGGCCTCTTGCGTGGCGGGGGCGGGTTCTGCGGTAGTGCTGGGGCTTTCGGAGGTCACCCGGGTCGGGGAGGCAGTGGTCGCCGTGAAGGCAGTGGCCGTCGGCGCTGGTGGCGCGGTGGTTGTGGTGCGCGTGGTCGACGATGGCCCAGTGTTCGGCGAGTCGTTCGTGCCGCACGCGCCGACAACCAGAACGTTGAACCCCATCAGGCCAACGAATGCCTTCTGAAACCGCATTTCCCGGCTCCTTTCCGAACGCAACTGGGAAACGCTAGCACGTGATAGAGCGCCTATTTCCGAGCCGAATGTCCTCCGTTCGACGGATATGTGGACGAGGGCGCGCTATGCATACTTGCTCTTTGGTCCGGCGGAGCGAGCGGAAATGAGGCCCACGGAATATATGCACAAACCTAGTGTTCGATTAGCTTTGGCGGCGATGGTCGGCCTTGTCGTTTCCGTGGGCATCTCTGGTCCCGCTGCTGCTGACCCGGCACCCGGCGCGGCGGTGATCACGCTCGGGGATTCCTTCACTGCCACTGCGCCGCTCAGTGAACCGCTCGGTGGAAATTGCATGCATCCCCCAACGTCGTGGCCCGGTCAATTGGCAGCCGATATGGGGATCGCCGGAACGCCGGCATTCCAGGATTTTTCCTGCAATGGTGCGGCGATAGACACCGGTACTGGCTGGACGTTGTTACAACAGGCGCGCGCGGCGGCCCCTTTCCTCGGTCCGGGGACGCGAGCCGTTCTGATTCAGCTAGGGTTCAATGACGCCTGGGGTTCGTCGGCGCGGGCCTTTCCTTCTTTCGATTGCCTCATGGATCCCGTCCGTGGTTGCGACTTCGACGCGGTCGGACAAGCTCGCGTGCCGGACTTTCGTGCCGTGACTAGCGCTGGTTACGCCGAGCGGGTGCGCACCGTGATCGATTACGTCCGGTATTTCGCGCCGCATGCGCGCGTAGTGTTCGTCGGCTATCCGGCGATTTTCGCGCGCCCCGGAAACACTGCTTGTTGGGATGTCGCGGTTATCGGGCACGTCGTACAGCCACGCGCGCAGGCCTATCTCGCATTTCTCGACGCACTGGATGCGGCGCAACGTGACGCGGCACGCATCCTGGGCATCGACTACTTCAACGCGCGCGCGGTCACAGCCGGCCACGAGTCGTGCTCGCCGGAACCGTGGATCGGGGGGCTCACGAGCCTCGACTCGTTGACGGTCGGTGCGCCGTTGCATCCGACGCCCTTCGGCAACGGCGTGGTCGCGGCCGCTATGAAGCGCCAGTTCGCGCTGTAGTTGAGATGACCTCCGGCCAACTGCGGCACAGCGATCTGCCGTCGATCACGGGCGCGCGCTGGTGGGCCGCCCTTGCAGTGTTCGCGTTGCATTCGTTGGTTTTCCTGCCGGTCTATCCGTTCAGAAATCGGAACTGTTCCGCGCCATTCACTGGTTCGTGCCAATGCAGTTGGGCGCGGCAGGCGTCACGTTCTTCTTTGTGTTGTCTGGGTTCGTCATCCAATGGTCGTATCGATCCGATCGCCCGGTGCTCTGGTTCTACCGGCGGCGCATCTTGAAGATTTATCCGACGCACTTGGTCGCGGCGGCCATGTTCGTGGTCGTCGCCGCCGTTCCAGTATCGCGGATAGTGCTGTGGTTGCCCAATGCGCTGCTCGTCCACACGTGGGTGCCGAAGTGGACGACGGTCGGCGGACTGAACGTTCCGGCGTGGTCGTTGTGCGCGGAAATGCTGTTCTACCTGAGCTTTCCGCTCGCGATGCCACTGGTGCGGCGAATCAATGGGCCCGCGCTGTGGTGGGCGATGGGCGGGCTCGTCGTGCTGATACTCGCCATGCACACCGGCTTTTTCTTGCTGGCCGAAGGGCCGAAGGGCATCGCCAACATCTTCGTTCCCCGATTGCTGCCGGGTGATGTCTCGCCGCACTCTGAAATCCACGCGTCACCGCAGTGGTTCGCGCAGAACGATATTCCGGTTTCGCCGTCGTACTGGCTGAGCTATACCTTTCCGCTGTCGCGGCTGCCGGAGTTTTATGTCGGGGTCTGCACTGCTCGATTGGTCAGCCAGGGCCGGTGGCCAAATGTGCGGCTTGCGACCGCGCTGGCAGCGCTGGCCGTTGCGTACGGCGCGACGTGGCTGGTGCCTATCAATTTCAAAATGTCGGCGCTGCTGGTCGGTCCGATGGCGGCGGTTATCGCGACGCTCGCGGCCCGGGATCTCGCGGGTATTTCCGGGCTGAATTCGACGCCACCGTTGGTGTGGCTGGGGAAGGTGTCATTCGCCTTCTACATGATCCAGTTTCCGGTCATGGTCTTGATAACCCGAGTCTTCATCGGTGGACACCAGTATGGGTTTTTCGGCTGGCTAGCTTGGGCGAGTGCCATTTTCGGTGTATCGGTAATTCTTGCGGCGGCCATCTACCGCTGGGTGGACACCCCGATAATGCGGCGGTTCGGGCGGCCGAAGGGTAGCGCGCGGCTCCGGTTGCCGGCAGCAGCCGAAGTTCACCCCGGGTGCGCCGAAAGTGATCGGTCGCTCGACCATGCGGCGGCGGTGCAGCGCGGGTAGCGGTGCTGTAGTACGACGGATCGTTACGAATTGCCCCACCAGTCGGATGGAACATTCGGGCTGGCACGCTTTGGCGCCGACTGGGTTTGACGCTTAGGTGTGGCCGGCTGAGCTACGACGTACGGGCCTGGCGTGGGTGCGCTGTTTCCGACCGGCGGTTGTTGGGTTGCGGCCGGAACGTAGCCTTGCGTCGGGGCGGCGACCGGAGTGGCAGGTGTATAGCCAGTGGCATGTACCGGCGCCATGGGGAAGGTCGGGTTGTAGCCCGGCGTGCCCATCTGCGCAGTAGCCGCTGACGGCGGACAGTAGGCCGGCATAACGGGCTGGGCAGCCATCGGCGCGTAGCCGTATTGCAGACGCGGGGTCGTGCAATAGCGGCGGGTCGGCGGGAGGAGGGCGAGCAGGACGATGAGCGCGGGAACCGCCATCAATCCGAACGTCAGCGCGATTGGCAGCTGAACAAACGACTCGTAATCGTCCCGTGCACCGGGATAGGCGAACGTCGATTCGAACTGCGACGAATACTGTTTTGCGGCGATTACCGTTGCCACGAGGCGACCGATGGTGACCAGGGCACCGAGAACGACGAGGACGCGTCCTGCATTCTTCCCTCGCAGCAAATTGATGCCGCCGATAAACAGCAATATTCCGGCAACCGCGGTGCTTATTTCGGCGCCAATTACCCATGGTTTCCACCAGCCGGACCCCGGAAACATGGAACTGAAGTCGTCGCCGAAACCTTCCGACAACTGAATCCCCAGCACAACAACGCCCAGGAAGGAGGAAAGTCCAGCGAGGATCGACAGCACGCCCGCGGTGATCGCGGTCCCGCCCGACGGACGGACCGGTTGGGCGGCGTACTGGTAACCCATTGGTGCACTCACACGCGCAATTGTGCCGCGTAACAGTGCGCGAAAGTGTCAGCCAATCGAATGACGCCCGATCTCTATCCCCCATTTGAATGACACCGGATCGGTTCGTCGAACTATAAACTCATCGACTGCTCGGGCACTTCTCACGAATGGGGGCACGGATCGTGCGCTTTAATCCGCCACCGAATTGGCCGGCGCCGCCACCGGGATGGAATCCGCCGCCGGACTGGAAACCGGACCCAGCCTGGCCTGTGCCGGACGGCTGGCAACTCTGGTTGCCCGATTTGGAACCGCGCGGAACCATTCTTCCGGTGTACTTCGTTGCGGACGAGTCATCATCGATGGCCCGCAACGTCGGTGACCTGAACGCTGGTCTGCTGAGTCTGCTCGACACGCTGCAAAGCGAGTCGATGGCCGCATCGAAAGTGCGGTTCTGTGTCATCGGATTCTCCGACGGCGCCCGTTGTCACCTGCCGCCGACGGACTTGCGCTACCTCGAGGTCATGCCGACGCTGACGGCGCGCGGCACAACGTCGTTTCGGGCGGCGTTCGAGGCGCTGATGCAGCAGATACCCAGCGACATAGCGCATTTGAAGAACGAAGGTTATCTGGTGAATCGGCCGGCGGTCTTCTTCTTGACCGATGGCGCGCCAAACCACGGTGACGGCTGGGAAGCCGCGCACGCGCAACTTCTTGGTATCAGCGCGCGGCCGAACATTCTCGCGTTCGGAATCGGGCGGGCCGATGGCGTGGTCGTTCAACGGGTGGCCACTAATCCGCAGTATGCGTTTATGTCAGCATCGGGAACCGACACCGGGATTGCCATCTCGCAATTCATTACTGCACTCACGCAATCGGTCATCAACTCGGGACAAGCGTTGGCGAGCGGGAGCGCATCGCTGCAATTCGAGAAGCCCGAGGGATTCCTGTCGCTGGCCGTGGACACTGTGTAGATGGGTCGGCACGGCTTCCATTTTCGCGGCCCTTCCCGGGTCGACGGTTCACCACCAATCGAACAGGCACCGCTCAAACCGGATCCGGCACGACTGGGCTGGCAGTCGAACCAGCCAATAATTGTCGGGAAGCCGACGCCTGCGTTCGAGCCGAAAGAAGTCGCGGCGAAGTATCGCACTTCGCAGTACCGGCCCGACTCCGTGCTCGACGGTTGGTCTAACCGGTACTACACGGTACGGGGAGCGTCGGTGCGTGGATACCTGCATCGGTACAACGGAGCTCCGCGCCAAGACGACTTTGCATTGGCCCTACGCAGTGATGGTCAGCAACTGATCGTAGCTGTGGCAGACGGTGTTTCGGGTGCTACGCAATCTCATATCGCGGCATCTACCGTCGTGCGGTACGCGTGTCAGTGGCTAGATGCCAAGTTGCCGGAAAACCTTCACGACACAGACTGGACCGCCTTCGTGCAAAGCTGCGCGTGGGCGCTGATCGAGCAGGGCGCATCGATACTTGGCCACAAGTCACCGGATCCCACCGAAGTGGAAAAGATCCTCGCGACAACGCTGACCTGCGCGGTATTGGAACCCGACGGCCGGGGGTCAACTACCGCACACATCGTCGGGGTCGGCGACTCAGCGGTATGGATCCTCTCGGAGGGTGCGTTCATGCCGGTGACCGGAGGCAAGGCAGACGGAGAAGGCGGAATCACATCCTCGGCGGTTTCCGGACTGCCTCGGGTCCCCGAAACCGTTGAGCCCGTTCGTACGACCATCTATCCGGGAGAGGTGCTGCTCGTCGGGACCGACGGTATCGGAGACCCCTTGGGTGGTGGCGAGGGCGATGTGGGCCGAATGTTTGCGCACGTCTTGCATCGGCCGCCCTCGTTACTCGAGTTCGTGCATGCGGTGGATTTCTCCCGCGAGACATTTGATGACGACCGGACTCTCGTCGCGGTCGGCCCGCTCGCCTACAAACACGAACCATCCAGTCACCGTGATGCATGACGATCAGGGGGTTACATCGCACAATGGGGGGCCGCGTTTTGCTCTCATGGCGGTGATCGGTGGTGCGGTAGTACTCGCGATCGCCGGTGCAATATCAATTGCTTGGGTTCTCGGCTTGCGGCAGGGCACGCAAAATCCCGCCAGTACGACAACAGTTTCGGTGGCTGCCCCGACTCAGCGGGACAACGACGTGCCTCGCGATGCGGTCCCCGCAGCGCGGTCGCTGGCCTTTACCGACATGCGAGCATTCGTCGAAAGCTATTACGCGCTACTGCCTTCCGCCCCTGAGCAGGCCTGGCCGATGCTGGCCGGGAGTCTGCAAGCCAAAGGGGGCGGATTCTCGGAGTACCTCCAATGGTGGGGTTCGGTCGCATCCGTAACGGTTCGCAGCGTTCAGCCTCGTGACGCGACGAGCGTCAGCGCCGATCTTGAGTACTCACGCAGGGATGGGACGACACAGGACGAGATTCGCTGGCTCGAGGTTCACGACGTGGATGGGCAGCGGCTGATCACAGATTCGGCTGTGTCATGACCACCGCATCGCCAGCGCGGCTTGCTGTTTCGCAGTTGGGTGGGTTGTCTCGGTTGGCTGCTGGTGGGCAGGGGGTGGTGTTTTCGGCGCCGGCGGTGCGGATGCAGTATGCGTCGTCGTTGGTGTTCAAGGAGTATCGCGCGGATGTGCGGGCGGGGTTGGATGTGTCGGTGTTGGAGGCGATGCCGGCGTATTTGGAGTCGTTGCCGTTTTCGGCGGGGATGGAGTTGTTGTCGCGGTCGGCGTGGCCGTGTCGGTTGGTGGAAAGCGATGGTGTGGTTGTCGGTTTCGTGATGCCGGCGATTCCGYCGGAGTTTTTTGTGCAGATGCGGTTGGCGTCGGGGTCGAGTCGGCAGGTGGGGGAGTTTCAGCATTTGTTGAATGGTCCGGTGTTTTTGTCTCAGCGTGGGATTGGGGTGTCGGATCGGCAGCGGTGTGAGTTGTTGGTGGAGGTGGCGCGGGGGTTGGCGGTGTTTCATCGGCATTCGGTGGCGGTGGGGGATGTGTCGCCGAAGAATTTGTTGTTTGCGTTGGTTCCGCATCCGAAGGTGTATTTCATCGATTGTGATGCGATGCGGTTTCAGGGTCGGTCGGTGACGCCGCAGTTGGAGACACCGGGGTGGGAGGTGCGGGCGGTGAATCCGGGCGAGGAGTTGGGTACGGCGGCGTCGGATAATTTCAAGCTCGGGTTGTTGGCGTTGCGGTTGTTCGTCGGTGATCAAGCCGCTCGTCATCCCGATCATCTGCCGGCGGGCGTGTCCGCGCCGGTGCGTGGACTGATCGCCCGCGCGCTGTCCGCCGACCCGCGAGCCAGACCGAAAGCCGACGAGTGGGAACCGGTGCTACTCGCCGCAGCCGCAAGAGCTTCCGCGGTGGCCACCGCAGCACCTGATGTCTTGTCGTCTCGTCCTAGCGGTCCGTATGCGCCCGCCCCTGCGCGTCGACCAGCGGCGAAAGCTGCCAAGGTCTCGCCGCAGCCATCGGCCCGCCAATGGACGGCTTACACGCCACTATTCATCGCCGCTGTGGTAGTAATCGGAATCGCGCTGGGCGTGCTCATCATATGGCTGGCTATGCCGTCTGGCGGCTCGGCGTCGTCTGCGGTGACGAGCTCAACGACTGATCTGCAGATTGCCTCCGATGCGCCGGTAGTGCCGGCCACGGCGCCGGTTGGCTCGACACCGTGCCCACAAATGTATGGCGCGGCAGGCGAATTCGCCCACTCCGCTGCAGGCAACAGCGTGACGTCGTGCCCGTTCGCTGAGGTGGTTCGTCAAGCGTATGGCTCGAGCGGCCCAGCATCGTCGCGACCGCGGGTGGTCACCGCTACCAGCCCGGTCACACACGACGAATACACGATGACGTGCACTGCGGTTGCGGGTCTCATGAGGTGCACCGGAGGCGACAATGCCGTCGTCTTTGCATACTAGAGGTTCCGTGCGCTCAATTGCGTTGCTAATCATGGCCATCGGGATGACCGCGGCCTGCTCTGGCTGCACTATCAACAATTCCCACGAGCCGAGTAGCGATTTCCGACCGGATTCCACTCGAGCCAAGCCCGTTCCGAGCAATGCGAACCGGGTGGTGTTGGAGGAGAGCTTCAGGGCTATTTCTTCGGCATTGCCAGGGAAGGTGGGAATAGGTATCGCTGCGGTAGGGGATGATCAAGTAATCACCTTGGGCGACTGGGACACCGGCGTTGCATGGTCGACAATCAAAGTACCGCTGGCTATTTCAGCACTGCATAGCGAGGGCGAAAGGACCGGCTCCGCCGCGCAATCTGCAATCGAGGCTAGCGACAACGATGCCGCGGAACAGATGTGGGCGCGGCTCGGTCCACCGAGCAAGGCGGCACAGGACGTTCAGGCGGTGCTCCGCGCCGCTGGGGACTCGGTGACCCGCGTTGAGTCAGAACGCGTCCGACCCGGATTCAGTGCCTTCGGCCAGACAAAATGGAGTTTGACCCAGCAGACCGTCTTTGCCGCACACCTGCCCTGCCTGTCCGAGGCGCGGCCCGTGATCGAGTTGATGAGCGACATTTCCGAGAGCCAACGGTGGGGGCTCGCCCGAGTCGCAGGAAGCGCCTCCAAGGGAGGGTGGGGGCCCGATGAGCACTGGGACTACTTGGTCCGGCAGTTCGCGGTGATCTCCACGCCTCGCGGGCAGACGGCGGTGGCCATTGCGGCCGAGCCAACCAGTGGAACCTTCTCCACGGGCGTTGCGCTGCTCGACAAGCTTACGGCGTGGGTGCAAGCTCAATCGACAAAATTGCCGGCGGGTCACTGCGGTATCGGCGGGGGGTCGTAAGTGTCTGATCGGCTTGCTGTTTCGCAGTTGGGTGGGTTGTCTCGGTTGGCTGCTGGTGGGCAGGGGGTGGTGTTTTCGGCGCCGGCGGTGCGGATGCAGTATGCGTCGTCGTTGGTGTTCAAGGAGTATCGCGCGGATGTGCGGGCGGGGTTGGATGTGTCGGTGTTGGAGGCGATGCCGGCGTATTTGGAGTCGTTGCCGTTTTCGGCGGGGATGGAGTTGTTGTCGCGGTCGGCGTGGCCGTGTCGGTTGGTGGAAAGCGATGGTGTGGTTGTCGGTTTCGTGATGCCGGCGATTCCGCCGGAGTTTTTTGTGCAGATGCG
>NZ_VLIY01000025.1 GCF_007489285.1 Skermania sp. ID1734 | reverse complement strand
CACACCCGAAGGCAAAGCCCTCTACAACCAGCGCAGCCACATCGCCGAAACCCCGTTCGGCCACGCCAAACACAACCTCGGATTCAAACGCTTCACATCCCGCCGAACAACCAGAGCCACAGCCGAATTCAGCTTCCACGCGCTCGTGCACAACCTGTTCAAAGCCATCACCACCGGCGCACTGACCCCAGCGACTGCATAACCCGCCAGCCCCCACCGGGCACGACGACGAACACACACCCGCACCATCGACACCAGCCCATCACACCCCGCCCCGAATTGCGCAACAGCCCGTATCCCGCGCGTGGGCTTAGAGAATGGACGCGCAGTGCACCTAGGGCACGTGTGGTGGCACCCGAGCGTCGGCGGCCTGCACCGCCTCCTGCAGCGCCTGCGCTTCGGCCACGTCGTCCGGGGTGAACCGGATGAACAGGGCGGCGAGGCCGGCGATCACCGCGCACGCGGCGCAACCGACCAGGGCGAAGGTGTATCCGTCGCTCAGTGCCGCCAATTGCTGCGCGGTCATGTCCTGCACCGCCGCACCGTTTGTGCCGCCCTCGGACAAGGTCCGCGAGGTGGCCATCACGCCGATCACCGCGAGCGCGAGCGGGCCACCGATGGTCTGCGCGACCTGCGTGATCGCGGTCAGCGGCCCGATCTCCTTCTGGCCGATCCCGGCGACCGCGCACAGCGGCAGCGGCACCACCGCCACGCCCACACCGAAGCCGATGCAGGCCAGCGGCGACATCAGGTTGCTCAGGTAGGTGGCGGTTCCGTCCAGGGTGGAGCCATACAGCAGTCCGGCGGCCATCACGACGGCGCCGAAGATCACCAACCAGCGCGGCTGCACCGCCAGCACCAGCTTCGACGCCACAGCCGACCCCACGCCCAGCCCGATGGCGAACGGGATGAACGCCAAGCCGGCCCGCAGCGGGCTGAAATGCAGGATGTCCTGGAAGAACAGCGCCACGTACACCGCGGCGCAGAACATGACCGCGCCGGCAAAGAAGATCGAAACGAACGTGGCGACCCGGTTGGGGTTGTGGAAAAGCTCGAACGGCAGCAGCGGATTGTTGGCGGTGCGTTCCACGAACAGGAAGCCCAGCAGCAGCAACAGTCCCAGGATCAGTGCGCCGATGACCCAGCCGCTGACCCAGCCGAGCTCTGGGCCTTCGCTGAGTCCGAAGACGATCGCCGTGCAGCCCAACGTCGCCAGCACCGCGCCTTGGACGTCGAGGGTCAGCCGGTGCGGCGCCGTCTCGCGCAGCGCCACGACAGCAAGTGCGACGATGACGAACCCGATGGGCACGTTGATGATGAAGATCCAGCGCCACGAGAACTGGGTGAGCGCGCCGCCGAGGATCAGACCCGTCACCGATCCGACGCCCGTCATCGCCGCGAAAATGGCCACCGCCTGATTGCGCGCACGCCCCGGCGCGAAAGTCGTTGCCACCAGCGCGAATCCCGCAGGAACGGCAGCCGCGGCGCCGATTCCCTGCAATGCGCGGGCAGTGACGAGTGTGCCCTCGTTGACCGCCAGACCACACAACAGCGACGACAACGTGAACAGCGCGACCCCACCGACGAACATGCGCTTGCGGCCGAAGGCGTCGCCGAGCCGACCGCCGAGCAGCATCAGACCGCCGAAGGCCAGCGCGTAGGAGGTCAGCACCCAGTTGCGTCCAGCGTCGCTGAGTCCGAGATCGTTCTGCAGCTTCGCCAGCGCTAAGTTGGCTACCGTGCCGTCCAGCGTCGCCATCAACTGCATTCCACCAAGGGCGACGATCGCCAGACCGATCGCGCTGTAGGTGACCGGATACTCCTCCGGCGCGGTCTCAGACATGGTGTTCAACGCTACCCACCTCAGTCTCGAATCCGGCAACGGTCCCGATCACGACAATCGCCGGGGGCCGAATACCTTCGGCGCGCACCCGCTCGGCGACAGTGCCCAGGGTCGCACGCAGCACCCGCTGATTGCGCAGGCTGCCCTCCTGGATGACCGTCACCGGCGTGTCTGCCGGCCGGCCGCCATCGACGAGCGCGGCGGCGAACTGTTCGATCCGTTCCACGGCCATCAGCAGCACGATCGTGCCGCGCAGCCGGGCCAGCGCCGGCCAGTCAACGAGCGAATCGGGGTGATCGGGAGCGACGTGGCCGCTGACCACGACGAATTCGTGGGTGACCCCTCGGTGCGTCACCGGAATACCGGCCAACGCCGGAACCGAGATCGCACTGGTCACGCCCGGAACCACGGTGACCGGCACCCCGGCCTCGGCGCAGGCGAGCAACTCCTCGTAGCCGCGGCCGAACACATACGGGTCACCGCCCTTGAGCCGCACCACGAACTTGCCGGCTTTCACCCGGTCGATGAGGACGTTATTGATCGCCTCCTGGGCCATGGCCCGGCCGTAGGGGATCTTGGCGGCATCGATCACCTCCACGTGCGGGCCGAGTTCGGCCAGCAGTTCCGGCGGGGCCAAACGGTCGGCGACCACCACATCGGCGCGGCCGAGCAGTCGGCGCCCCCGCACGGTGATGAGATCGGGATCACCGGGCCCACCACCGACCAGCGCGACCCCGGGTGCCAACGGTTCGGCCGTGTCGGCGATGACTCCGGACTGCAGCGCCTCCACCAGCGCGGTGCGCACGGCCGCTGATCTGCGGTGCTCGCCGCCGGCAAGAACGCCGAGGGTCAATCCCTCGAAGCGCGCGGTAGCCGGCGTGACGGCGGTGCCGAGTCGGGCGATGTCGGCGCGCACGCAGAAGATGCGGTGCCGTTCGGCCTCCGCCACGATCGCGGCGTTGGTGTCCGGTTCGTCGGTGCAGGCGATCGCATACCAGGCTTGCGCGAGGTCACCGTCGCGGTATTCACGCAGGTCCACAGTGATCTGACCGGAGGTGGCCATGCCCTCCACCGCGGGCGTTACCGTGCGGCTGATGAGATGCACCTTCGCGCCGCTGGAAATCAACAGGCCCAGGCGCCGTTGGGCAACGGTCCCGCCACCGACCACCACCACTCGCCGACCGCTGAGGTTGATGCCGACGAGGTAATTCGAGTCGGGGGGTGCAGGGTCTTCGGTCACGCGTCAGACCTTAAGCGCCAGAGCCACTACGACGCCATTTACCGTTCGCCGCGGTGTCGCCAGAACGCTCGCCCCCGCGGCCAGCAACGCCGCCGCCTCGGCAACGCTTCCGGTGCCCACCGCGTCGCGGGTGCGCGATGTTTCGGTCGCGACCGGCACCTGTGCCAATTCGGCTGCCGTGAAAGAAACGACCTCGGCGCCCAACGACGCTGCCGCCTCCCGCACGCCGGATTCCCGGGCGCGGCGGTCGATGGTGGCCAGTTCCGCGATCGGCTGGTCGGTGACGGTATGTATTGCGGCCAGCAGGTCGGACGCGGGTGTGGCGGGCCGGGCGCCGATCCCGACGATCAGCTCGGGCACGCGATCCGCGCCGCGTTGCGAACGAACCGTTGTATCGCTTCGGGATGTGCGGCCGGGTGCGTGTGCAGGTAGGAGGCATGCACTCCCCCGCTGACAAAACCGTCCCGCGCGGCGCCGCCGGGACCGCGCCAGCCCCAGGCGGTTCCGCTTGCGCCCCGAATTCGGGTGCGGTGAAACTCGTGCCCGCGCACGCGCGCCCCGGCGTCCCACAGCACCGAGTCGGTGAGTGCGGCGGCGTCGCGGTAGCCAAGCGTCAAGCTCGAGGTGAACTCGGCGTCGGCGTCGATTACGCCGACCATCCGGTGCCCGTCCAACGACCGGCACAGATACAGCAGTCCGGCGCACTCGGCGTGCACGGGCATGCCGCGCTCGATCGCTGCCGCGACGGCCGCGCACAGTGGCCGGTTGTCGGCCAGCGCTGCCGCGTGTTCCTCGGGAAATCCACCGGGCAGGATCAAACCCGCAGTGCCGGTAGGCAATCGGTCGTGCAGGGGGTCGAACACCCGAACGTCGGCGCCCGCCGCGGCGAGCAGCTCCCGGTGCTCGGCGTAACCGAAGGTGAACGCCGGGCCACCCGCGACGGCGACCACTGGTGCACCGGCTACTTTCTCCACGGCGGCGGCCGGATCCCAGGGTTCGGCTCGCACGGTTGCCGAGGCCAGCGCGGCGATCTCGGCCACGTCGACGTGACGCGCCACCAGATCGGTCATGGCCTGCACCGCCTGCGTCGCCGCACTGCCGTGTTCGGCCGCGGTGACCAACCCGAGGTGACGAGAAGGCACCGCCAAGTCGGCGCGCCGCGGCAGCGCGCCGAGCACGGGCAGGCCGACGCGCGCAGCCGCTTGCCGCAGCACCTGTTCGTGGCGAGGGCTGCCGACGTGGTTGAGGATCACCCCAGCCAGGCGGACCCGCGAGTCGAAGGTGGCGAACCCGTGCAGGGTGGCGGCCAGGCTCTGGCTGTGTCCGCGGGCGTCGACCACCAGCACCACAGGCAGCCCGAGCAGCGCGGCCACCTGGGCGGTCGATCCTTCGGCGACCGGGTTGTCACCATCGCTGATCCGGCCGTCGAACAGCCCCATCACGCCCTCGATCACGGCAATGTCACAACCCGCGCTGCCGTGCCGGTACAGCCGTTGCATCAGCTGCGGGCTGGTCAGCACCGGGTCGAGGTTGCGGCCCACCCGACCGGCCGCCAGGCCGTGGTAGCCGGGGTCGATGTAGTCGGGCCCGACCTTGAACGGCGCCACCCGGTGCCCGGCCCGACGCAGCGCACCCATCAAACCCGTTGCGACGGTTGTCTTTCCGGTCCCCGACGCGGGCGCCGCGATGACGACTGCAGGAGTCACCATTCGATCCCGCGCTGACCCTTGCGGCCGGTGTCCATCGGGTGCTTCACCTTGGTCATTCCGGTGACCAGGTCTGCCGCGTCGATCAGCGCCTGCGGGGCGTCGCGGCCGGTGATGACGACGTGCTGGTTGCCCGGCCGATCGAGCAGCGTCTGGACCACCTCGGTGGTGTCGATCCAGCCCCACTTCAACGGATAGGTGAACTCGTCGAGCACGTAGAACCGGTGAGTCTGGTTGCGCAGCCGGCGCGCGATTTCGCGCCAGCCTTCCAGGGCCGCGGCGGCATGGTCGTCTTCGCTGCCGGACTTGCGGGCCCACGACCAGCCCTCGCCCATTTTGTGCCATTCGACGGCTCCGCCGGCGCCGGTCTCCTCGTGCACCTGCCCGAGCGCCCGAAAGGCAGCTTCCTCCCCGACCTTCCACTTGGCGCTCTTGACGAACTGGAACACGCCGATGTCGAAGCCCTGGTTCCATGCCCGCAACGCCATTCCGAACGCGGCCGTCGACTTTCCTTTGCCTTCACCGGTGTGCACCGCGAGGATCGGCTGGTTGCGGCGCTGCCTTGTGGTCAGGCCGTCGTTGGGAAGGACCGCGGGAACTCCTTTAGGCACTCGTCGACCTCCTCAGGCGGCGCGCACGGCTCCGGCGACGGAATCGGCGCTCAACTCCGCCAGCCGAAGATACTCACCGCCCAAGGCGCGAGCCAGATCGACCGCCAGCCCCAGCCGGACCATCCCGCGTTCGCAGTCGACCACCACCGAGCCGACGTCCATCCGGGCCAGCAGTCCGGCCGCCACTTTCGCGCGGTGTACGGCGTCCTGACTGCCGGTGGCCCGGCCGTCGGTCAAGGCGACGACGAGGGCACGGCGGTTCGGGTCGCGCACCCGCTCGGCGAGGACCACCTGCCGGGCCCGCAGGAAGCCTTCGGCCAGCGGGGTTTTCCCACCGGTACGCAGGTTGGTCAGTCGTCGCACGGCGATGTCCACCGACGAGGTGGGCGGCAGCACCAACGTCGCCTCGTGGCCGCGCACCGTGATCACCGCGACCTTGTCGCGGCGCTGGTAAGCATCGCGCAGCAGCGCCACCACTGCGCCGGTCACCGCGGCCAACCGGTCGCGAGCGGCCATCGAGCCGGACGCGTCGACGACGAAGATCACGAGGTTGGCCTCCCGGCCCTCCTTGACGGCACCCCGTAGGTCGCTGGGCGCGAACGCCAGCCGACCCCGGCGCGGACCCCGCCTGGCTGCCTCGGTGATCGTCGCGAGCACATGCACCCCGTCGCGAGTGTCCTTGGTGGAGCTGATGATTCGGCCATGACCGGCCTGCGCGCGGGAACGGCGGCCGGGCGCACCGGAGCCGACGCCCGGCACCTCGAGCCGACGCGGCCGTGATGCCGGTGCGTACGACGCAACCCCGTTGCCACTGCCGGAGTGAGGTTTCTCACCGCCACCGCCGTCAGGTCCGCTCGGGTCAGGCTCGGGTGGGGCGTCTTCCGGGTCGGGGGTGTCTCCGGCCGCCCGCGCCTCGTCCTCCGCGGCGTTCATGGCGTCGTCGAGCTGTTGCTGGTCAAGGCCCGGCTCGTCGAAGGGGTCCCGGCGGCGCCGGTGCGGAAGGGCCAGCTCGGCGCCCACGCGGACGTCGTCGGCGGTGACCGCGTCGGCTCCCCGCCACGCTGCGTGTGCCGTCGCCGCCCGCGCGACAACGAGGTCCGCGCGCATCCCGTCGACGTCGAAAGCTGCGCACAGGGCCGCGATGCGGCGCAGCTCTGTGTCGTCGAGCTTGATCGAATCCAGCGCGGCCCGGGCTTGCACGATCCGGCGTGCGATCTCTGCATCCTCGTCGGCAAACCGCGCGGCGAACGCGGCCGGATCGCGCTCGTAGTCGAGCCGCCGGCGAATGACCTCCATCCGGACGTCCACGTCGCGGGAGGCCGACACGTCGACGGTGAGGCCGAACCGGTCGAGCAGCTGCGGCCGCAGCTCGCCCTCTTCCGGGTTCATGGTGCCGACGAGCAGGAATCGTGCCGGGTGCGAGTGCGACACCCCGTCGCGCTCGACGTGAACCCGGCCCATCGCGGCGGCGTCGAGGAGCACGTCAACCAGGTGGTCGTGCAACAGGTTGACCTCGTCGACGTAAAGCACGCCGTGATGGGCTGCGGCCAGCAGTCCGGGCCGGAACGCGTGCTCGCCGCCGAGCAACATCTTTTCTAGATCGAGCGAGCCGATCACGCGGTCCTCGGTGGCGCCGACCGGGAGTTCGACCATGCGGGCCGCGCGTGGTTCGTCCCCGTCGTCGACCGGTGGGAGCAGGCTCGCGAACGCGCGCACGACCGTGGATTTGGCCGTGCCCTTTTCACCCCTGACCAGTACGCCGCCGATGCCGGGGTGGACCGCGCACAGGATCAGGGCGAGCCGAAGCCGGTCGTGTCCGACCACTGCACTGAACGGGTAACCGACCTCGGCTTGCGATCCCATGGGACTTGCCTATGCCACGCAGGGCCCGTCTGGCAAATCTCCTGCGCTCTCGCTGTGCGTGATTTTCCACCGCGGGCGGTGGAAAATCACGCACAGGGGTCTTGGCCCCCTCAGCTCGCCAGTTCCTCCTCGCTCGGGTGCCCGGCGAGCATCAACTGCGACACCGCGGTCAGCGCCTCGGTCCACGCATCGGTCATGGCCAGCGTCCACTCCTGTCCACCGCGTTCCTGCATCGCCGCGATCATGCACTCGCCCACCGCCGCGTACATCGGTTCGGTCACGCCGTAACCAGCATGTTTGGCGCCCAGCGCGGCAAGGTTGGTGCCGAGCCACGCACTGTCGTCGAGGTGTTCGAGCACGGCAACGATGGCTTGGCGCAGCATCGCGGCCTGCGGGCGCACGTCGCGGGAAAACAGCGGCCGCACGGCGGGATAACGCTCGAACAAGATCTCGTAGAACCGTAGGGTCAGGCCGTCCTCGTCGTCATCGACCAGCGACAGACTCGACATCAACGTCTCGGTGTCCATGGTGGCTCCTCACGTTGGTTGCGAGACGGCGAGTTGCCGGCTCGTCAATCAGACTGCCGCCGTGGTGTTTCGGTGCCGATAGTGCCAAGTGTGGTGTTGGTGAACGCTGATGACGGTGGTCTCACGGTTCACCGGGCGCGCAAGTGAGGGCGCACGAAATCCGTCGGCGCCTCCTCCCCCTGTGCGTGATTTTCCACCGCGGGCGGTGGAAAATCACGCACAGGGCCCGCAGGGCTACCTTCCAGGGATGACCACCTGGACAGAGTTCACCACCCAAGCACCCCATATCGCCGAGATTTTCCAGCGCCGGCATGCGGCGACGAAGAACCTGTGCATGCTGGCGACGCTGAGATCGGATGGCTTTCCGCGGATCAGCCCGATCGAGCCGCGGATCTTCGAAGATCAGCTGGTGTTGGCCGGGATGCCGCACACCACCAAGTTCGCCGATCTGGCCCGCGATCCGCGCTTCTGCCTGCACACCGCCACCGTCGACACCGAGGTGCGCGACGGCGATGTGAAGCTGTGGGGCACGGTCACCGACAACGACGACACCGCGCTGCACCAGCGCTTTGCCACGGCCTTGTTCGAGGAGACGGGATTCGACATTCGCGATCAGAAGTTCGACCACTTCTTCATCGCGGACCTGGTCGGCGCGTCGTCAGTGGAGGTCGCCGACAACCACCTAGACATCACCATCTGGAAGCCCGGCGAGTGCGAACGCGTGGTCCGCAAGCATTGAGTTACCGCTTGCGCATGGGGACGTGCGGGATGCCGTCCTCGAGGTATTCCGCACCGTCGATCTTGAACCCGTGCTTGGCATACATGTCCACCAGGTAGGTCTGCGCGTTGATCTTGCACGGCGCCAAGCCGACCTCAGCCAACGCCGCCTGCAACAGCCGGGTGGTGTGACCACGGCCGCGCGCGTTCGGCGCCGTGCAGAGTCGCCCGATCCGAAAAGACTTGCGCCCGTTGGAGTATTCCTCCGTCAGACGCAGGGTGCAGATGACCTCTCCGTCTTCTTCCAGCCAGAAGTGCCTGGTCTCGTGCAGCAGGTCGAGCCCGTCGAGCTCCGGGTAGGCGCACTTCTGCTCCACCACAAAGACTTCGACCCGCAGCTTGAGCAGGTCATAGAGAGTGGCCGTGCTTAGGTCATAAGCCCACGACCGCTTCAGCGTTGCTGTTGCCATCATGGGCATGATGCCTATCACACAGTGGTGGATGCCGCTAACTCCGACTCGCCATGCGGGCCCGGAACGATGTCGGTTTTCAGCTCCAGCGCCTTGGACGTCCAGTCCCAGACCTCGCCGAACAGCTTCGGGTTGTCGGAAAGTTCCACGCCGAGCGACGGGATCATTTCCTTGAGTCGCGGCTCCCAGGAGCGGTAGCGGTTCGGGAAGCAGCGCGACAGCACGTCGAGCATGGCGGGCACAGCGGTCGACGCGCCGGGCGACGCGCCGAGCAGACCTGCGATCGAGCCGTCTTCGGCGGAGATGACGGCGGTGCCGAATTCCAGCACGCCGGTGTGTCCCTGCGGCCGGATCACCTGCACGCGCTGGCCGGCGATGGTGAGCTCCCAGTCATCGCCCTCGGCTTCGGGCACGAACTCCATCATCGTGCGCACCTGCGCCGGTTTGGTCTTGACCAACTCGGTCAGCAGGTACCAGGCCAGCGGCATCTCGGTCGCGCCGACGCCGAGCAGCGAGGCGAGATTGCCCGGACGGATCGACTTGAACAGGTCCGCGTTGCTGCCTTCTTTGAGGAACTTCGGGCTCCAGCCCGCGTACGGCCCGAACAGCAACCCCGGTTTGCCGTTGATCACGCGGGTGTCGAGGTGTGGCACCGACATCGGCGGCGCACCGACGGCGGCCTTGCCGTACACCTTGGCGTGGTGCTGGTCGATGAGCGAGCGGTTGAGGCAGCGGAAGAACGCCCCGCTGACCGGGAAGCCACCGAAGCCCTTGGCTTCTTTGATGCCCGACTTCTGCAACAACGGCAGCGCACCGCCGCCGGCGCCGACGAAAACGAACTTGGCGTTGATCACTCGCTTGTCACCGGTGCGCAGGTTACGCACCTTCAGATCCCAGGAGCCGTTGGACTGCTTGGTGATGTCGCGGACCTCGTGGCCGAAGTACACCCGGCCGCCCGAGGAGCTGATGTAGTTGAGCAGTTGCTTGCTCAGCGCGCCGAAGTCGACATCGGTGCCGGCGTTGGTCCAGTTCAGCGCGATGGGCTCGGAGAAGTCGCGGCCCTTGGCCATCAGCGGCAAGCGGCGGCTGAACTCGTCGGGGCTGTCGATGAACTCCATCCCGCCGAACAGCGGATGCCCGGCCAGCGCGTCATACCTGGCACGCAGGTACTTCACGTTCTCTTCGCCGTGCACGAAGCTGACGTGCGGGATGGGGTTGATGAAGTCCTTGGGATCGCTGAGCACCCCGTTCTCGACCGCGTGCGACCAGAACTGCCGGGAAACCTGGAACTGCTCGTTGACGTTGATGGCCTTGCTGATGTCGACGCTGCCGTCGGAGTTCTGCGGCGTGTAGTTGAGCTCACACAGCGCGGAGTGCCCGGTTCCGGCGTTGTTCCACGGATCACTGCTCTCGGCCGCGGCCGCGTCGAGCCGTTCGAAAACCGCAATCGACCAGTTCGGCTGCAGCTGGCGTAGCAACGCTCCCAGCGTCGCGCTCATGATGCCAGCGCCTACCAGAACCACATCGACCTGCTGTTTTTCCGATGTGGCGGCCTTCTTCTGCGACTCTGCTGCGTTCGACACTGGAGCTTCGACTTCCTTGTCTCATAGCCGGGAACGTGTGGTCCGTGAGGACGGCTCGGCTTAGGTTACCGGGCGATTAACTCAACTCAATTGTGCGCCTCGCCAGTACGGCGGCCATGTCATAAATTGAGAATGTGACGCAAAGCGCCCAATCCACGCCGAATCCGGCGGCGTGGACCCCGGACCATCTCGGGCCGGGATATCAACAGCTGGTGCTCGAACTCGGCCCCGACCCTGACGGGGAGGGCGACATCGTGGCCACGTTGATTCGATATCGGCCGGAAAATCATGCTGCGCATCGACCGCCTGGCGCGGCGGCTGTTTTGTACGTGCACGGCTACACCGACTATTTCTTTCAAACGCATGTGGCCGAACATTTCGCGGCGCTCGGTTACGAATTCTTCGCTTTAGACCTGCACAAGTGTGGCCGCTCGCTCCGCCCGGGCCAGACTCCGCATTATGTGAGCGATCTCGCGCTCTACGACAACGAACTCGAACTCGCCCTGAACATCGTGCGCGAACAGGTCGACGGCGGGTCGGTGCTGTTGATGGCGCACTCGACCGGCGGGCTGATCCTGCCGCTGTGGCTGGACCGGCTCGGCCGTCGTGAGGGCGGCAGCGCGAAGGCCGGGGTCGCCGGACTGATTCTCAACAGTCCGTGGTTCGACCTGCAGGGCCCGTCGGTGGCGCGCAATATCGGCACCGCCGTCATCAACGTCGTCGGCCGGTTCCGCGGCAAAACGGCCATTCCCCGCAAGCGACTGGATACCTACGGCGCGAGCTTGCACGCGAGCGCCAACGGCGAATGGCACTACCAGCTCGATTGGAAACCGCTCGACGGCTTCCCGGTGCGCTTCGGATGGCTGCGGGCCGTTCGCGCCGGGCACACGCAGTTACACCGGGGGCTCGACGTCGGCGTTCCGGCGCTGATACTGCGGTCCAAGCTCACCCGCTTCACCAGCGACGGCCCCGACGTCGACCTTGCCGACGCGGTCCTCGACGTCCGCCAGATTCAGCGCTGGTCGGGTTGTCTGGGTGACCGCACGACGATCGTCCCGGTCGACGGCGCGCGCCACGATGTGTTTCTCTCCACGCCCGGGCCGCTGGCACAGGCATTCGGCGAACTCGACCGCTGGCTCGAGTCGCTGGGGCCGTTGCCCGCAAGCTGACCAGCTACCCCGCAAGCTGACCCGCTACCAGGAACTCGTGCGCAGCACGATCTCGGTGGCCATTTCGGCGGCCGCCTTCAGCGGCACATTGTCGACACCGTCGAGCTGGACAATCCGAAAGTCGGCGTAGACCTTTCGGCCCGAGACATCCGCCTGCGGGCGCAGCAGCGAACTACCGATGATGAGCGTGGTCGGCAGTTCCACCGGCGGGCAGTCCGCCGCCAGGACTTCGCCGTTGAGATCCGGCACCGCCGGATGGCAGCAGTCCGCCACGACCAGACTGGCCACCCGACCGAAGGTACGGGCGGCGAAAAGCCAGGCGAGACCAGCACCTTCGCGACTGCCCACCAGATTCACCCAGCCGATCTTCAGCTCGTCGAGGATCGCGGCGATACCGGCTTCGTCGAGGCCGTCGAGAGTCTCGGCGACGATCGTGCGCAATCCCGAGTTGTGCAGCCGGGTACAGACGTCGTCGTAGACAGTTCCCGGCTCGGCAGCGGCGGGCAACAACAACACGCTGTGACGGCTCTCGGGGCCATCGATGCGAACCGTGCGAGCACCGATCTGCCTGAGCTCCATGCCTGCCGACGGTACGCCACGTGCCTAGTCACCCGCCTTTTCGACTCGAACTGCAGTTGATCGAGCGCAGTCTCACCACAAAACGCGGGTGACTTCGAGCAGGAGTCAAGGCTGACGACAGGTTGCCGGTGACGCGAAGAGCCTCTATGGTTAGTTACATGAGTAATGAACCACTTAAGCAGCTAGCCGTGGCTGGTTAACCGTGATGGAGAACGGCCGGCCACTGTTTGCGCAAGTGGCCGAACTCATCGAGAACTCGATCATCGACGGGACACTGGCCGAGGACACGCAGGTGCCGTCGACGAACGAGCTCGCCGCATTTCATAGGATCAATCCGGCAACCGCCGCGAAAGGGCTGAATCAGCTTGCCGCCGAAGGGATCATCTACAAGAAACGAGGAATCGGGATGTTCGTCAGCGCCGGCGCCCGCGAAGCGCTGAAGTCGCGGCGCCGCGAACGCTTTGCCCGCCAGTACATCGAACCGCTCGTCGCAGAGGCGGACAAGCTCGGCGTCGGGATCGCCGAACTGAAATCGATGCTCGATCAATGGGAGAAGAACCTATGAGCACCAGCCGGATCAGTAGCATTCCCGCCGTTTCGGTGCGCGGGCTGACCAAGCGATTCGGGCGGTTCACGGCCGTGGACAACGTCGATTTCGACATCGACCCCGATCGCATCTACGGTCTGCTCGGCCGCAATGGCGCTGGAAAGACGACGGTGATGCAGATGCTCACCGGCCAACTCCGGCAGACCAGCGGCGACATCTCGATATTCGGGCAGCAGCCCTTCGAGAACCCCGTTGCGCTCGCCCGCGTCTGCTTCGTCAAGGAAAGCCAGCGCTACCCCGAGGACTACCGGGTCAAACACGTTCTGGCCGCGGCAAGTCAGCTGTTGCCCAACTGGAACAACGACTTTGCCCACGAACTCATCAAGGACTTCGACATCCCGCTCGACCGGAAGATGAAGAAGCTTTCCCGCGGCACGACGTCGGCTGTCGGCGTCACCGTCGGGCTGGCATCGCGCGCGCCGCTCACCATTTTCGACGAGCCCTACCTCGGGTTGGACGCGGTGTCTCGCACCATGTTCTACGACCGTCTGCTTGCAGACTTCAGCGAAAACCCGCGCACCATAGTTCTTTCCACACATCTGATCGATGAGGTCAGCGATCTGATCGAGCACGTGCTGGTAATCGACAAGGGCCGGATTTTGCTCGATGACAACGCCGATGCGCTGCGGTCGCGTGCCGTCATGGTGTCCGGGCCTGCTCGCACGGTCGAGGCGTTCGCTGCGGATCATGCTGTGCTGCATCGGGAGTCGCTGAGCAGCCTGGCCCGCGCGACCGTTGCCGTCGAACTCACCGACGCCGAGCGCAACCGCGCCCTCGCCGCGGGCCTGCAGCTCGAACCAGTTTCGTTGCAGCAACTCGTCGTCCGGAGTACCACCGCAGCCAAGGAGTCCGCATGACTGCCACCACTTTCGGTCGTCGCATCCCGGCCCGCCGGACCTCGACCCGACTGCTCAACGTGGCCCGGCTCCACCACGCCGCAAGCCCGTTGCTGATCGTCTGGCCGATCGGTGTCGTCGCGGTCTCTTTCGCGATCGCGCTGGCGATCTTCTTCGTCACCGGCGACGACGCCAGCGACTCGAGCTTCACCGGCGGAGTCTTTTCGCTGTACGCCTTCACGCTGGCGTTCTACCTGCAGGCACTGACGCAGACCTTCCCGTTTGCGCTGGGACTGAGCGTCACCCGACGCGAATACTTCACCGCCACAACACTCGTTGCGGTCAGCCAGTCGACGGTGTTCGGCGCCGCACTGTTCGTACTCGCCCTCGGCGAACGGGTGACGAACGGATGGGGCGTGCACATGCGCATGTTCGACATCCCCGCGTACTGGACCGACAATCCAATCCTGCAGCTACTCACGCCCATCGTTTCGCTGTTCCTGGTCACAACGATCGGGCTCTTCGTTGGCTGTATCCACCAGCGCTGGCGCACCCAAGGACTGCTGACCGCAGGACTGACCGTTGCAGTGGCGCTGGGAATTTCGGCCATTGTGGTGACCTGGCAACGGTGGTGGCTCGACATCGGGCACTGGTTCGCCGACATTCCGCGCGCCTATCCCCTGGTGGTTTTTCCGGCGCTCGCAGCCGCGGTTGCCTTGGCCGGAGCCTGGGTGATCCTGCGCCGGACGGCTCCCGCCTAGATCGTCCGCAGGTCGTACGGGGCGCCGTGCTCGATCAGGTAGAGCACGGCACTCACGTCTACATGACGCTCGATCAGGTCGGCCAGTAAATCCAGTTGCCGCAGCCGGATTCGGTGCACGGAGGTATCGGGCGCGACGACGAAGCCACCGCGACCGCTTTCGGCGGCGAGCACCGGCAGCAGCGCTCGCCGGTAGTCGTCGCAGGCCAGCAATCCGTGCCAGTGGGTGCCGCGCACGGCGCCTTTTACGCTGCCCTCCGGCGTGCCGTCGGCGTAGTGCAGCAACGCTTCATCGCCGGCGGCGCACGCTTGCCCATGGTGAATCTCGTAGCCGCGCACGGCAATTCCGTCCGCAGTCCCCGATACCCGGCGCAGCGTCTTTTCCGGGTCGAAGCGCACCTGCAGGTCCAGCAACCCCAGGCCGGCCACCTCGCCGCACCGGGATTCGACATCGTCGACGATCGTTCGCCCGAGCATCTGGTAACCACCGCAGATACCGATGATCGGCCTGCCTCGGGCAGCGCGAGAGACCAAGGCCTCGGCAAGACCGGTGCGCCGCAACCACGCCAGATCGCTGACGGTCGATTTGGTTCCCGGCACCACCACGACGTCGGCGTCGGCGACCCGGGACGGCTCGGTCACCCACCGAACCGCCACTCCCGGCTCGCACGCCAAAGCTTCGACGTCGGTGCTGTTGGAGATCCGCGGTAACCGGATCGCCGCGACATTGAGCCACTCCGAACCAAGCGGCGGCGCGGGCCGCCCCACTGGCGCGTCGGACACCGTCGACAGCGAATCCTCCGCGTCGATCCACAGCTCATCGGAGTAGGGCACCACACCGAGCGTCGGTCGCCCGGTGAGCTTTTCGAGTTGCGCCAAACCCGGTTCGAGCAATGCCGGATCGCCGCGAAACTTGTTGATCAGGAAGCCGGCGATCAACGCCTGATCCTCGGGGTCGAGCACGGCCACCGTCCCGAACAAGTGGGCCAATACTCCCCCGCGATCGATGTCGCCCACCACGATCACCGGGATGTCGGCCGCGCGCGCCAGTCCCATGTTCGCGATATCGGTTTCGCGCAGGTTGATCTCGGCAGGCGACCCGGCGCCCTCGCAGATCACCACGTCGAACTCGGAGCGCAGCGACGCCAGTTCGTCGGCCACGACACCGCGTAGCTTCTCCCGCCAAGCCAGGTAATCAGCCGCGCCGATCGTGCCGATCGCCTTGCCGCGCACCACTAGTTGCGAGCGCCGATCGCTGCCGGGCTTCAACAGCACGGGATTGAACCGCACGCTCGGCTCGAGCCCGCAGGCGGCCGCTTGCAGAGCCTGCGCCCGCCCGATCTCGCCGCCGTCGAGGGTGACGACCGAATTGTTGGACATGTTCTGCGCCTTGAACGGCGCCACCTTCGCCCCGCGCCGGGCCAGCAGTCGGCACAGCCCGGCGGCGATGACGCTCTTGCCGGCGTCGGAGGTGGTACCGGCGACCAGCAACGCACCCTTCACGGCTGTATCGGATTTGCCGCTCACGGCAGTATCGGATTTGCCGCTCACGGCAGCGTGAGGATCTCAGCGCCCGTCTCGGTAACCACCAGGGTGTGTTCGAACTGTGCGGTCCACTTGCGATCGCGCGTCACGACGGTCCAGCCGTCGTCCCACATCTCGTAGTCGGGTGTGCCGAGGTTGATCATCGGCTCGATGGTGAAGGTCATGCCCGGTTCGATGATGGTGTCCACGGCAGGCTGGTCGTAGTGCAGGATCACCAGCCCACTGTGGAAGGTGGGCCCCACGCCGTGGCCGGTGAAGTCGCGCACCACGCCGTAGCCGAAGCGGTTGGCGTAGGACTCGATGACGCGGCCGATCACGTTCAGCGCCCGACCGGGCTTGACCGCCTTGATCGCGCGCATGGTCGCCTCGTGGGTGCGCTCGACCAGCAACCGCGCCTCCTCGCAGACGTCGCCGGCCAGGAAGGTGGCGTTGGTGTCACCGTGCACGCCGTGGATGTAGGCGGTGACGTCGATGTTCACGATGTCGCCGTCTTCGATCACCGTCGAGTCCGGTATGCCGTGGCAGATCACCTCGTTCAGCGAGGTGCAGCATGATTTGGGAAACCCCTTGTAGCCCAACGTCGATGGATAGGCACCGTGGTCGCACATGAACTCGTGGGCGATCCGGTCGAGCTCATCGGTGGTGACGCCGGGAGCGACCGCCTTGCCCGCTTCGACCAGCGCCTGCGCGGCGATCTTGCCGGCGATGCGCATTGCCTCGATGGTCTCCGGTGTCTGCACCCACGGTTCGTGGCCCTCGTTGGCGGTGGCCTTCCAGGCATACTCCGGCCGTTCGATGGCGCGCGGAACGGGACGAGTCGGCGACACGACGCCGGGGCGAAGGGCGGTGCGGGTGGACATACCGAAAAGGGTACGTCGTGGACCCCGTGCGTGAATTTTCACCGCGGGCGGTGAAAATTCACGCACGGGACCGGAGCAGGAACCGTTGCACCTTCCCGCTCGGCGTCTTGGGCAGCGCTTCGACGAAATGCACCCGCCGCGGGTAGGCGTGGGCCGCGAACTTGCGCTTGACCAGCTGCTGCAGCTCGGCGACCAAATCGTCGGACGCCGCATCGGCATCGCGCAGCACCACGTACGCCTCGAGCACCTCGCCGCGCAGCTCGTCCGGCTTGCCCACCACCGCGGCCTCGACCACCGCGTCGTGCATCACCAGGACGCTTTCGACGTCGAACGGCCCGATCCGGTAGCCGGCCATGATGATCACGTCGTCGTCGCGCGCCGAGAAGAAGTAGTAGCCGTTTTCGTCGACCGATCCGGCGTCCCCGGTGAGATACCAGCGCCCGTCGGCCGTGTAGCGCTGCGCGGTCTTCTCCGGTGCGTCGAGGTAGCCGGTGAACCAGAGCAGCGGGCTGGCGTGCACGTCGATAACCACCCGACCGACCGTGCCTACCGGTGCTATCTCGTCGGCGTTGTCGGCAAGGACCTCGCACGACCATCCGGGCAGTGTCTTGCCCATCGAGCCCGCCGGCGCATCGACTGCCAGCTGCTCCGCCCAGGCGTTCACGATGAACATGCCGTGCTCGGTCTGCCCGTAGTGGTCGCGCACGGCCACGCCGAGCACCTCCTTGGACCAGCCCACGACGTCTGGCGTCAGTGGCTCCCCTGCCGACGACGCCCGCCGCAGCCGCACGCCGTCGGGCGCCGAGCCGGCGCGCAGCGCGCGGTACACCGTCGGCGCCGCCGCGAAGTTCGTCACCTCGAACCGCTGCAGCACCTGCCACGTCAACGGCGCAGAAAACCCCGCGTGCAGCAGCAACGTCCGCACGCCGGCGGCCAACGGACCGGCAATGGCGAAGTACAGCCCATAAGCCCAGCCGGGATCGGCGGCGTTCCAGAAGACGTCGTCACGGCGGACGTCGAGCCCGAATTCGAGATAGGCCACAAACGACGCGAGCGCCCGCACCGGCACCGGCACCCCCTTCGGCGTGCCGGTGGTGCCGCTGGTGAACAGCTCGATGAGCAGGCCGTCACCGCCGACCGCCACCGCCGATTCCATCGGCTCGTGCCCGGCCACCAGGCCGGCGAATTCGGATCCGGCGTCGATCACCCGCCACGGCGGATCGGCCGGGATGTCGTCGCCGGCCGCCAGTTTGGCGAGCTGATTGCTGTCGGACACCACCAGCTTGGCGCCGCTCGCCTGCAGCCGGAAGGCGATAGCGGGCGGCGCGAACGCGGTGAACAGAGGCACGTGCACCGCACCACAGCGCCAGATGCCCAGCAGCGTAATGACCAGTTCGGCCGACTTGCCCATCAGCGTGGCGACCCGATCACCAGGCCCAACACCCAATTCGGCCAGCGCGGTGGCGAATCGCGCGGACTGCTCGCGCAGTTGGCCGTAGGTCAGGTCGGTGGCGGAGAGATCCTCGTCGATCACCGTGCATGCCACCGCCTCGGCGGGATGCCGGTCGCAGAGCAGTTCGGCGGCGCACGCGGTCGGCGTGTCGTAGTCGGCCAGCAGTTCGCGGACGCGTACGTCCGGGTCGGCACTCGTGGTAACCATCGGCAATCCTTCCCAACGCCTCGATCGGGTGGCTACCGATAGGATCTATGTCACACCTCTCATCGCACTACCCCCGAAATGGGGTGGCACTGGAGAAAGGCGTCCATGAGTACCGCCGCGTCACTGCTGCGCCCCCGCGACAGTGTTTTACGCCCGCGTGACGGTGACGCCGTGCTTGCAGAGCTGCGCCGGGCGGCCCGCGCCGCGACCACCCCGATCCTGTTCGGCGGTGAGGTACACAACGACACACTGCTGCTCAGCGAGTTCGTCGGCACCAGGACTGCAGGCTTGCGCGGGCTGACGATCCCGCGGCTGTCCGGTCTCGGCGGCCAGGTCATCGACCTGCTGCGGCCCGCCTCGGTGGCCGACTACTCGAGTGCCTCGACGATCACCCACCACTACGACGGGCCCGTGCTGGGCGAAGGCATCCGCTCGGTGTTGGCCGTTCCGGTGGTCGTCGACGGCGTCGCGCGGGCCGTGCTCTATGCGGCGCAGCGACTCGCCGCCCCGGTGCCCGGCCGCACGGCCGACACCCTTATCCAGGCCAGCAAACGACTCACCGCAGAACTACGCATCCGGGATGAAGTCGACCGGCGGCTGCAGATGAGCCCACCGCGACCCGCGGTTGCCTCCGGCCCGCTGGCCGAGGAACTGCGCAGCATCCACGCCGAGTTGCGCACTATCGCCCATGCCGCACCCGGCGATGTGCAACGCCAGTTACACGCGCTGACCCGTCGGCTCGCCGACGCGATGCGCGACACCGCCGGGTCGAGCGAGGTCGAGCTGACTCCGCGCGAGCTCGACGTGCTCGCCCAGGTCGCGCTCGGGTGCACGAATTCAGATGCGGCACAGCGGCTTTCGCTGCGACCGGAAACGGTGAAAAGCTACCTGCGCAGCGCCATGGGCAAGTTGGACGCCCATTCCCGGCATGAAGCAGTGGTGCGTGCGCGCAGTCTCGGTCTGTTGCCCTGACTCCCGTACGCTGAGCGGATGCCAGACCTCCTGCCCGCTCTCGCTCCATTGGCTGTCCTGCTCGGAACCTGGTCCGGCCGCGGGTCGGGCGAGTATCCGACGATCGAACCGTTCGAGTACCTCGAAGAGATCACCTTCGGCCACGTCGGCAAGCCGTTCCTCGCCTACGGTCAGCGCACCAAGGCCGCCGACGACGGCCGGCCGCTGCACGCCGAGACCGGATATCTGCGCGTCCCCGCGCCGGGTCGCGTCGAATGGGTGTTGTCCCACCCGACCGGCATCACCGAGATCGAAGAGGGCACCTTCGAGATGTCCGGCGAGACCCTGACGCTGGAGCTGTCCGCGACCCGCATCGGGCTGACCTCGACCGCCAAAGACGTTACCGCGCTAACTCGTTCGTTGCGGATCCGCGGCGACGAGCTCGCCTACAACCTGGCCATGGGCGCGGTGGGACAGCCGCTGCAGCACCACCTCTCGGCTACGCTGCGGCGCCAGCAACCTCAGTAGCCGTCGGGCAACGCCGTGAACATGTCCCGCGTCACCGCGACCGCGTTGTCGGAACTGCCGCCGTTGACCACCAGCGTCGCAAACGCGATGTCGCCGCGGTAGCCGACGAACCATGCGTGTGATCCACCGGGGAATTCGGCCTCACCGGTCTTGCCGTACACCTGGCCCTGATCGGCAATGCGTGCGCCGGTGCCGTCGGTGACCACAAGTCGCATCATCGGGCGCAAACCGTCGACCATCGCTTTGCTGATCGGCCGGTGGTCGCCGTCGACCTTCGTGTCGTGCCCGACGATCAAAAACGGGACGGGCGTAGAGCCGTGCGCGATCGTGGCCGCGGCCAGCGCCATACCGAACGGCGTCACCAGGTCTTTGCCCTGGCCGAATCCGTCCTCGGTCCGTTCGGTGGTGTCGGTGGCCACCGGCACGGATCCGGTGTCCGCGGTCAGACCGTCGATGTGATAGTTCGCGCCGATCCCGTATTGAGACGCGGCGATGGTGAGCGCATCGGGCTTCATCTCACTGGCCAGCTTGGCGAACGAGGTGTTGCAGGACCGGGCAAACGCGGTGGCCATCGACACGTTGCCCAGCGCGAATTCGTCGTAGTTCGGAATGGTTCGTTCGCCAATCACGATGTGTCCGGGGCATGGCACCGTTGTTGCCGGGGTCGCCAGCCCGCTCGAGATGGCGGCCCCGGCGGTGATCATCTTGAACGTCGAACCGGGCGGATACAGGCCTGTGGTGGCCAGTGACCCCTCCTTGTCGGCGGCCTTGTTCTGCGCGATCGCGAGAATGGCACCGGTCGAGGGCTGCACCACCACCATCATCGCCTGCTCTTGGCGCCGGTCCACCGCCGCTTGGGCGGCGTTCTGAATCGAGCGGTCCAGGCTGATCGAGAACGACGGCGAGGGCTGCGGGTCGGTTTCGGTGAGCACATCGGTCTCGGCGCCGTTGCTGTTGACCGTGACGACGCTCCAGCCGGCCTTACCGTCGACCTCGTCGGCGACCGTCTTCTTCACCTGATTCACCAACGCGGGCGCGAAGTTCGGATCGGTGTTGACCAGGTCGGCTTCATCGGTGGCGCTCACCCCGGGCAACGTGACCACTCGGGACTGCACCTGGTCGAACTGGTCCTCCGACAGCGTCGCCACCACGTAGCTGCCCTTGACAGAGGTGGCTGATTCCGCGATCGACTGCGGCGTCAGGGTCGGGTCGAAGGGCGCGAGAACCGCGGCCAGTTGGGTGGCGACCTTGACGATGTCACCGGCCTGCTTCGCGTCGAGGTGGATGCGGTGCACCACGCCCGGGACCAGCACATCGGTGCCGGAATGCTCGTTGACGCGGGCCCGGGGCGCCGGGATCGAATGCAGCACCATGTGTTGGGCACCGCCGAGCTTGGGATGCAGGTCGGTGGGCGTCCAGCGCACAATCCAGCCGCCGTTGCGCCGGCCCATCTGCAGTTGGCCGTCGTAGCGCCACACTCGATCCTTGGGCAGGTGCCACTCGTAGGTGTAGTCGACGGTGGCCGTGTCACCGATCACCCGGACGGAACCCGTACTGGCACGCAGCGATTCGGCCTGCAGGCCGGACCATGATTGCGCCATCGCGGTCTTGGCCGCAGCCGGCTGGTCGGTGGCTTGCGCGGCGGCGTCGGTGTCGTTTTCGGCGAGATCGGACAGGAAGGTCTGCGCGGCCGGCAGCGGCCCGTCGGAGCTGAGCGTGCATCCGGTCACTACCGCGGCCATCGAGACGAGAACTGCGCAAACGGCGACGATACTGCGGTAGGACATCGCTGGCATCCTACGTCCGGCGCCGCCCGGCACCGGGTAGCGACAAGCCCGCGGCTATTCGATCAGTACTGTGGCGAAAGTCGCTACCTGGTGATAGCCGATTCGCTCGTACACGCGGCGCGCCGCGGCGTTGTAGCTGTTCACGTACAGACTCGCGGTGCGCCCACCCGCGACGACAGCGTTGGTGACCGTCGCCGTCCCCGCCGAGCCGATTCCGCGCCCGCGGACATCGGGATGAGTCCACACACCCTGAATCTGCCCGACGCTGCGCGAGACGGAACCAACCTCCGCCTTGAATACGACCTCGCCGTCCTCGAAAAGCGCCCAGGCGCGGCCGGCGGCGATCAGGTGGGCCACGCGGCGGCGGTATCCGCGCCCGCCGTCACCGATTCGCGGATCCACCCCTACCTCTTCGACGAACATGGCGATGGCAGCGGGCAGGTAGTTCTCGATCTCCTCCGGCCGGACCTGGCGAACCCGCTCGTGGCCGGCCACCTGCGACCGCTCGCGCGTCGCCAGCAACGGCTGGTCGGGGCGTAATTCGCGCGGCGACCCCCATTCGGCGACGAGCATGTCCCACAGCGGCAACGCCAGTTCGCGCCGGCCGACCAGCGACGAGCAGACCCTCGGCTCGCGGATCGCCCGATCGGCAAAGGCCCGCAGATCCAACTGGTCACCGAGCAACGGCACCAGGTTCGCGCCCGAGTAGCACAAGGAATCGGTTGGGCCGCCGCGGCTCCAGAGCTCACCCTGAAGGCCCCGGCCCGCCACGCCGAACTCTTCGACCCGGGCGGCGATCATGCAGTTGGCGACCGGATCGTTGTCCAATACGCGCAGGACAGCCGCGGTATCGCGGTTACCGAGTTGACGCGCACCGAGCAGCTTCAGCATGGGTGCGGCCTCGGATCGACATGCACGTGACCAGCGTGCCACGACCTGGGCCGCTGGCGTAGATATGCGTCGTTATTGCGACGGCACATCTAACGCCGAAAGAGTGGTCAGTCCTCCTCGCGCTGGGCGTCGAGGGTGTCTTCCAGGCGGGCGTTGGCCTCTGTCAACGCGTCGTTGGCATCCTGCAACGCAAGGATTCGGGCCACCCCGGCCAGGTTGATGCCCTCCGCCAGGAGTTCGCTGACGCGGCGAAGGCGGTCCAGGTCGGCCGCGCTGTAACGCCGAGTGCCACCGTCGGTGCGCTCCGGCTGGACCAGTCCGTGGCGTTCGTAGAGGCGTAGCGACTGCACGCCGATACCGGTGAGCTCGGCGGCAACGGAGATCGCATACACGCCGCGGCTCACCGAGAATGGGTCGTCGGTCGGGTTCATCGCGCTCCTCGAAATCTCCGTTGCACCCCCTTGCGGTCAGGCTAGCACAAGAGGTATAAAAAATCTGTACCAGATGGAATAGATCATCTGATACCGACGCTACATAAGGGACAGGAAGCACCACATACAACGAATGGAGCGTGTTGGAGGTGGACATGATGTTGATGCGTACCGATCCGTTCCGTGACCTCGACCGATTCGCCCAGCAAGTGCTCGGAACGGCCGCTAGGCCGACGGTGATGCCGATGGACGCCTGGCGCGAGGGCGACCGGTTCGTTGTGGAATTCGATCTCCCGGGTGTCGCGCCGGATTCGATCGATCTGGATGTGGAACGCAACGTGGTGACCGTGCGAGCCGAACGGCCGACGCTGGACGAAAGCCGCGAAATGATTGCGGCCGAACGAAACCGCGGCGTGTTCAGCCGGCAACTATTCCTGGGTGAAACTCTGGACACCGACAAGATCGAGGCGGAGTACTCCGACGGTGTCCTTCGCCTGACCATCCCGGTTGCCGAGCAGGCCAAGCCGCGCAAGATCGCGATCACCAGCAACGGCCATCACAAGGCAATCGACGCCTGATGGAATAAGGAATGCGGCCGTCGGGGGCGGCCGCATTCTTGCTTATGTGACGGTTACCGTTGGCGCGCCGGCGGACGCTTCGTCCATGTCCGCCGCGATGCGCATCGCCTCTTCGATCAGCGTCTCCACGATCTGTGCCTCCGGCACCGTCTTGATCACCTGGCCCTTGACGAAGATCTGGCCCTTGCCGTTGCCGGACGCCACACCGAGATCGGCCTCGCGCGCCTCCCCCGGACCGTTGACGACGCAACCCATCACGGCGACCCGCAGCGGCACCTCGAGACCCTCGAGCCCCGCCGTAACCGCGTTGGCCAGCGTGTAGACGTCCACTTGCGCGCGGCCACACGATGGGCAGGACACGATCTCGAGCTTGCGCGGGCGCAGGTTCAGCGACTGCAGGATCTGCGCGCCGACCTTCACTTCCTCGGCCGGCGGCGCGGACAGCGACACCCGAATCGTGTCCCCGATGCCCTGCGACAACAGCGCGCCGAACGCCACCGCGGACTTGATGGTGCCCTGAAATGCGGGACCGGCCTCGGTAACCCCGAGGTGCAGCGGGTAGTCGCACTGGGCGGCGAGCTGGCGGTACGCCTCGACCATGACCACCGGGTCGTTGTGCTTCACCGAGATCTTGATGTCGCCGAAACCGTGCTCCTCGAAGAGGCTGGCCTCCCACAGCGCCGACTCGACCAGAGCCTCGGGGGTGGCCTTGCCATATTTCTCGAGCATCCGTTTGTCCAGCGAACCGGCGTTGACGCCGATGCGGATTGGAATACCCGCCTCGCCCGCGGCCTTGGCCACTTCCTTGACCCGGCCGTCGAACTCCTTGATGTTGCCCGGATTCACCCGCACCGCAGCGCATCCGGCGTCGATGGCCGCGAAAATGTAGCGCGGCTGAAAGTGGATGTCCGCGATCACCGGGATCTGGCTCTTCTTCGCGATGGTCGCCAGCGCGTCCGCGTCCTCCTGGCGGGGGCACGCGACCCGGACGATGTCGCAACCGGACGCGGTGAGCTCCGCGATCTGCTGCAGAGTCGCGTTGACGTCGTGCGTCTTGGTGGTGCACATCGACTGCACCGAGATTGGATAATCGCTGCCCACGCCCACCGAGCCGACATGCAATTGCCGGGTCTTACGTCGGGGCGCCAAAACAGCGGACGGCTCGGCCGGATTCCCGAGCGCCGGCATGCCCAGAGCGGTCACAATCGCGCCTTCCCTGTCGCTGGATGTGCTTCGCTGCCTGCAAGTCTAGTCGGCGGCGGAACTCTCACTGGAACAGTCGAATCGGGTTGACGATGTCCGCGGTGACGGTCAGCAGCATGTAGGCGCCGCCGATGACGATGACCACGTACGTGGCCGGCATCAGCTTCAGGTAGTTCACCGGCATGCCGGGCGGCAACCCGCGCCAGGCGCGCAAGCTGTTGCGGATCTTCTCGTACAGCGTGATCGCCATGTGCCCGCCGTCCAGTGGGAGCAGCGGCAGCAGGTTGAACGCGCCCAGGAAGAAGTTGAGGATGGCCAGCAGCAGGATGAACATGCCCCACAAGCCGTGCTGGGCGACCTCGCCGCCGATGCGGCTGGCGCCCACGACGCTGACCGGAGTGTCCATGTCCCGTTGCCCGCCGGTGACGGCATGCCACAGATCCACGACCTTGCTGGGCATCTGCGCCATCGAGTGCACCGTTTGCACCATGAGGTTGCCGGTGAAGGCGAAGGTGGCGGGCACGGCCGCCAGCGGGTTGTAGGTCAGCGGCGCCGGCGGCACGGTCTCGATACTCAACCCGACCGCGCCGACGGTCTCGGAACGTTTCTGCCCGGTGCTGGAGTCGACCACCCAGCGCTGCACCGGCTGGACCTGCACCGGAATGGTCAGGTCGTGGCCGTCGCGGGTGATGCTGAATTGCGCGGTTCCCTTGGCATCCTGGGTCTGCTTGACCACGTCCGTCGAGGTCGGCGTGGGCACCCCGTTGACCGCGGTGATGATGTCGCCCGTCTTGATGCCGGCCGTCTCACCCGGGCCGGCACCGGTGCACGCGGCGAGCGTGCCGTCCGGGGACTGGGTCGCCGCGGCACACCCAAGGGTGCCGACCTGCGCCTTGGCGTCGTTGGAATTGTTGTTCGGCAGCCCCCAGGTGACGGCGAGGATGAAGATCAGCAGCAACCCGAGCGCAAAGTTCATGGCGATGCCGGCGAACATCACCAGCAACCGCTTCCACGTCTTCTGCCGATACATAGCGCGCCCGATCTCCTCGGGCTCCAGCTCGTCGTGGATGGTCATGCCGGCAATGTCGCAGAACCCGCCCGCCGGAATCGCCTTGAGTCCGTATTCGGTTTCGCCGCGACGCCAGGAGAAGATCTTGGGTCCGAAGCCGACGAAGTACCGGCGCACGATCATGCCCGTGCCCTTGGCAGCCCACATGTGGCCGCACTCATGCAGGGCAACCGATGCGGCGATGCCCAGGGCGAACAGCACCACGCCCACCACAAAAATCATCCGGTGCCCGTCCTCCTAGGTTGGCAATCAGCCGGCCCGCACCGCAGCGCGCGCTTGGCCGCGCGCCCAGCTGTCGGCTGCGAGCACGTCCTCCAAGGTAGCGGGTTCGGCCGACCATTCGCTCGCACCGTCGAGCACGCGCGCCACCGTCTGCACGATTCTCGGGAAGGCCAGAGCGCCGTCAAGGAAGGCGTGCGCGGCCACTTCATTGGCAGCGTTGTAGACCGCGGTCATGCAACCGCCCGCGGTGCCGGCGGCACGGGCCAGGTCCACCGCGGGGAACACCACATTGTCGAGCGGCTCGAACTCCCAGGTCGCTGCCTTGGACCAGTCGCACGCCAGCGCCGCACCCGGCACGCGGTCCGGCCAGCCCAGCGCGAGAGAGATCGGCAGCTTCATGTCCGGCGGGCTGGCTTGGGCCAGTGTCGAACCGTCGGTGAACGTCACCATCGAGTGCACGATCGACTGCGGGTGCACCGTCACCTCGATGCGGTCATACGGCACGTCGAAGAGCAAATGCGTTTCAATGACTTCCAGTCCCTTGTTGACCATGGTCGCCGAGTTCAGCGTGTTCATCGGCCCCATGGACCAGGTGGGATGCGCCCCGGCCTGCTCCGGTGTCACCGATTCCAGGTCGGCGGCCTGCCAGCCGCGGAACGGCCCGCCCGAGGCGGTGAGCACCAGCTTGGCCACCTCCGCGCGGGTGCCGCCACGCAGGCATTGCGCGAGGGCGGAGTGCTCGGAGTCCACCGGCACGATCTGGCCCGGCGCGGCCAGCCGCGTGGCCAGAGAACCGCCGGCGACCAGCGACTCCTTGTTGGCAAGTGCCAGCCGGGTCCCGGATTCGAGCGTCGCCAGCGTGGGGCCCAGTCCCACAGCGCCCACCAGCGCGTTCAGTACGACGTCGGCGTCGGTGCGCCGGACCAGCTCGGTGGCCGCGTCGGGGCCCTTCAGCGGCACGTCCAGGGCGGTGTCCGGATCGGCCACCGCCACGTTGGACACACCCGTGTCCTCAATCTGTTTGGCCAGCACATCGGGACTTCCGCCGCCCGCCGCCAAGCCGACCACCGAAAATCGGTCCGGATTCGCCGCGATGACCTCGAGCGCCTGGGTACCGATCGAACCGGTACTGCCGAGAAGCAGCACCCGCACTGTGTCTGTCACCGCCACATTGTGGCTCATGCGGCACCGCCGCGGTGTGGCTCATGCGCGCCGTTTTGCGACTCCCGTATGTACGACGTTCGGTCGTATGTCACGATATTGGCCAGTAGCGCCGATCAACTCGAGGAGCAGACGTGGCAGGTAAGGAGATCGATCCCATTACCGAAGCCGAGGTTCCATCGGCTCGCTGGGGCTGGAGCGGAGAGTCCCGCAAGAGCTACTACGCCGGTGGCATCATCGTCGCGCTGATCCTGATTGCGATGCTGGTCAGCTTCGGCAGCCGCAGCGGCAACGTCGGAAACGTTTACCTCGCGAGTTTCGCGGCGGCGATCTTCGCCATCTTGATCCGCGGCGCGATCATCAGGCGCAAGGAGCGCTAGCCGGGGTGTATTAACGCCCCGGCGGGCTGAGCACTCGCATCGCCTGTCGCAACACCGGCTGTGGCACTTTGTCTTTCGCGCTTATCGCGGCCTGTCCAAGCCGGGTTCGCAGCCTGCTGCCGCGACCGAAGTGCCGACCGAAGGCGAACCCTTCGGGCTCCATGTCGACGTGCAGCGGCGGGGCGCCGTCTGCCGCGCCGAGGGACTGCCCGATGACGAGGCGCTGGATCTCGCTGGTGCCCTCGAAAATGGTGTAGAGCTTCGCGTCGCGGTACCACTTCTCCAGCGGATTATCGGTGATGTAGCCCCACCCTCCGCACGTTTGAATCGCCTGTTCGGTGGCGCGAACCGCGACCTCGCTCGCGGCCAGCTTCGCCATCGAGCCCTCACCTCGGGTCAGTTCAATCCCGTTCGCGGCCATCCACGACGCCCGCCAAGTCAGCAGACGCGCAGCGTCTATCTGTGTGGCCAGGTCCGCGAGCGGAAACGACACACCCTGGTTGTCGATGATCGGCGCACCGAACGCCTCCCTTTTGTTGGCGTAGTTGGTGGCGAATTCCAAAGCGGCACGTGCGATTCCGAGCGCCTGGGCGGCGACCATCGGTCGAGTCTGCTCGAAGGTGCTCAGCGTTGCCGATCCTGAGGAGCGTTTGCCGTCGCGGCCGGACATTCGCTCGCGGACATGCTCGAGTTTGCGCTGCAGTCGCTCCTCGCCGCCGAGCAGATTCTCGGCAGGCACCCGGCATTCGTCGAAGAGCAACTCCGCGGTGTGCGAGGCCCGGCAGCCCAACTTGTCGAGCTTGCGGACCAGTTCCAGGCCAGGCGTGCCGCCGGGCACGATGAACAGCGCCTGCCCGCGGTGACCGAGTTCCGGGTCGACGACAGCGTTCACCACGTGCACGTTCGCGATGCCGCCGTTGCCGATCCACATCTTGTGGCCGCTGATCACCCAGTCATCGCCGTCGCGCCGGGCCTGGGTGCGCAGGTTTCGGACGTCGCTGCCGCCTTGCGGTTCGGAGATCGCCAGGGCAGCGAGCTTGATGTCGCCGGGTTCACCGAAGCACTCCGGCGCCCAACGCAGCATCTGCTCAGGCGTGGCGGCCTGCCCGATTGCCGACAGCGCCAGAGCCGGCATGACGATCGATAGCCCGATTCCCGCGCAACCCCAAAACAGCTCTTCCATGAACACCGGCAGGGACAGGCCGGTCTTGTCGCCGATCAGGTCCCGGTAGAAAAGTGGACTGTAGAAGCCCTGCTTCGCAGCTTCTTCCAGCACGGGCCACGGGAATTCCTGCTTGGCGTCGTATTCCGCGGCGACCGGTCGCACCACCTCCTCGGCGAAGCGGTGGGTGCGCTCCACGAGCTCGTGCTGCGCCGGAGTCAAGGTCAGATCGAAGCTCACGGCATGGGGATGGGCAATTGGACGCTCGTCTAAACGTCTGCCCACTTGAGCGTGTTCTTGTTCAGGCAATGCGACGCGGATCGGCCTGAAGAACTAAGCGCTCAACCCTCCGCGGCCAGCTGACCGCACGCGGCGGCAATCTCACGACCGCGCGTGTCGCGGACTGTGCAGGTGACGCCCTGGGCCTGCACCCGGCGCACGAATTCGTCCTGCCGCGGTCTGGGACTGGCATCCCATTCGCTGCCGGGGGTGGGATTGAGCGGAATCAGGTTCACGTGCACCAGCGGCCCGAGCGCTTTATGCAGTTTCTTGCCGAGCAGATCCGCCCGCCACGGTTGGTCGTTCACGTCGCGGATCAGGGCGTATTCGATCGAAACCCGCCGCCCGGTCCGGTCCGCGTAGTACTTGGCGGCGTCGAGCACCTCCGCGACCGGCCAGCGATTGTTGACGGGCACGAGGGTGTCGCGCAGCTCGTCGTCGGGGGTATGTAGGGAGACCGCGAGGGTGACGCTCAGGCCCTCGTCGGCTAGCTTGCGGATCGCGGGCGCCAGCCCGACGGTCGACACCGTCACCGACCGGGCCGAGATGCCGAAGCCCGCGGGTGCGGGCGACACGATGCGCCGGACTGCAGCGACCACGCGCTTGTAGTTGGCCAGCGGCTCACCCATGCCCATGAAGACGATGTTCGACAGGCGCTCCCCAAGGTCACGCATGGTCGCTGACGCCGCCCGCACCTGGTCAACGATTTCCGCAGTCGACAGATTGCGTTGCAACCCACCCTGCCCGGTGGCGCAGAAGGGGCACGCCATGCCGCAGCCGGCCTGGCTGGAGATGCACAGAGTCGCCCGCGCGGACCGGGACCCGTCAGCACCGGAGCGCAGCCCGCGAAGCGACCGATCAGCACCGCCGCCGTAGCGCATCAAAACGCTTTCGAGCAGCGTGCCGTCGCCGGCCCGCCACAGCGTTTTCTGGGTCTGACCGTCGTCGCAGCTGATCTCGCGAACGGGCGTCAGCAGCGGCGGGAACAAGGCTTCACCCACGCGGGTGCGCGCTGCTGCCGGTAGATCGGTCATCTGCTCGGGATCGGCTTCCAGCCGGCCGTAGTAGTGCCGGGCCAACTGGTCGGCGCGAAACGCGGGCAGGCCCAGTTCGCGGACCGCCGCACGCAGGCCGTCGGCGTCGAGGTCGGCCAGGTGCCGCGGCGGCATCCCGCGGCGCGGGGCGTCGAAAACCAACGGGAGGGAGGCAGCCATAGTTTTCCCAGTGTCCCATTCCGGGTAACAGACTGGCGAATTCATCAAAGATGGCGTGCATTGCGCCACAGGCTAGGTCAAGATCGAGTTATGTCGACGGATCCCCAGCAGCCGCCCGAGGAACCCGGCGAGCCCGCATACACCCCGCCGGTGGACCACGGAAAGATCAAGATCGAACGAACCCGGGTCAGCTGGGCGTGGACCGGCCTGGTGGTCGGCATCATTGTGCTGATTCTGCTGCTCGTGTTCATCCTGCAGAACCTCGACACGGTCCAGATTCACTTGTATTTCTGGGACGTGTCGCTGCCGCTCGGAGTGACCGTGTTGCTATCGGCGATCGTGGGCGCGCTCATCATGACGGTGGTCGGTGGGGCGCGGATCGTGCAGATCAGGCGGGTCGCCAAGCGCGGGCCGAAGCTACCGCAACGCTAAGCCGCGCGGCTTGACTCGGGTGTGGATGCGGTAGCGCACGGTCAGGGCCAGCCCGGGCGTGGATACCAACGCGCGCGCGGCCGTCGCGGCCGTGAACTCGATTGCCAGCACCCAGGCAAGGGTCGGCCGGTCTGGGAATTCCCAGCGGGTGTCGACGCGGCGCAGGTCGAATCCGTTGTCCGCGAAGAACCTTTCCACCGCCACGGCGTTGTAATGCGGCAGGTCCGCGCGCATCCACGAACCGTAATCGTGGGCAGTTGTATCGAGGTCGACGATGACCAGCACTCCCCCGGGCCGCAAAACCCGGTTGGCCTCGGCGAGCCCGGGTGCCGATTCGGCGCCGAAGAAGTACGCGGTGCGCGCATGCAGGACGTCCACGCTGGAATCGGGCAGCGGCAACGCCTCGGCGGAGCCAGCCAACACACCGATCCCAGTTCCGGCGACGCGGTCGGCCGCGATCTTGCGCAACTTGGCGTGCGGTTCCACGCCGAGGACGGATCGTGCGTCACGGGCGAAGATCGGCAGGTGGAATCCGGTGCCGCAACCGATGTCCACGACGTCGCGACCGGTCCAGTCGGCCACTTCCCGCAATGTCGCGAAGATGACACCGTCGACGTCCTGGGCGGCGTTTTCCCGCTCGTAGACATCGGGCCAGTACCAGATGTCGGGGCTGGGGATGATCGGCATGGCAGCGCTAGATCAGCGCAGAGAAGACCGCCCACGAGACGAATGCCGAGGGCAGCAACGAGTCCAGCCGGTCCATGATGCCGCCGTGGCCGGGCAGCAGGGTGCCCATGTCCTTGATGCCGAGGTCGCGCTTGAACTGCGATTCCAGCAGGTCTCCCAGCGTCGCCACGATCACCAGTCCCACGCCGAGCACTACGCCGATCCACGAACTCGCACCGAGGAGGAAGGTGACCGTCAGCACCTCGCCGACGATCGTGAACAGCAATGATCCGGCGAAACCTTCCCAGGACTTCTTCGGACTGATGGCCGGAACCATCGGATGCTTACCGAACAGCACCCCGGCGGCGTATCCGCCGACGTCGGAGCAGACCACACCGATCATGAAGGTGAGCACCCGCTTGCCGCCGTCGTCCTCGAGAACCAGCAGTGTCGCGAACGAGGCCAGCAACGGGATCCACGCGGCGACGAACACCGCGACCGCCGTGTCGCGCAGATAGTTCTTAGGTGTCGCGTGCAGGCCGTGGTCGAACAACCGCCAGGTCATCGTGACAAGCACGGTCGCAGCGAAGGCGCCGAGCGTGCCGGTGGTGCCGTACGGCCACGCAAGCCAGATCATCGCCTGCCCGCCGACCAGCAACGGAATCCGCGGCACCTGCACGTCTGCTTCCCGCAGCCGCTGGGTCACCTCCCAGGTCGCGATTGCCATCGCGACGGCGACGATCGGAATCATCACCTTGGGCACAAAGACCAGCACCAAGATCAAGGAGATGCCGAGGCCAAAGCCGACACCGAGTGCCGCGGGCAGGTTCCGGCCGGCGCGCGAAGGCTTCTTCTCAGGCGTGGCCGGCGCGCCGGACTCCGGATCCGGCGCCTTGTTGGCGGTGACTGCAGAGCCGTCCTGCTCGACGGGGTCTTCGTGTGTGGGCACGCTCATCTACCGGGTCGATTCGTGTCGCGGTGGGGGGCTAAACCTCGAGCAGTTCGGCTTCCTTGTGCTTGACAAGCTCATCAACCTGCCCAACGTAGCGCGCCGTGGTCTTGTCGAGTTCCTTTTCGGCGCGGAGAACGTCATCTTCGCCGGCTTCACCGTCTTTCTGGATGCGGTGCAGCTCCTCGTTGGCCTTGCGCCGGACGTTGCGGATGGCGACCTTCGCGTCCTCGCCCTTGCTCTTGGCTTGCTTGACCAGTTCGCGGCGGCGTTCCTCGGTGAGTTGCGGGACCGCGATGCGGATGAGATTGCCGTCGTTGGTCGGGTTCACGCCCAAGTCGGAGTTGCGGATCGCTGTCTCGATCGGGCCGAGCTGGGACTGCTCGTAGGGCTTGATGACCACCAGCCGCGCCTCGGGCACATTGATGCTGGACAGCTGGGTGATCGGGGTGGGCGCGCCGTAGTAGTCGACGACGATCCGGTTGAACATGCCGGGGTTCGCCCGACCCGTCCGAATGCCGCCGAGATCGTCCCTGGCTACCGCGACTGCCTTTTCCATCTTCTCCTCGGCGTCGAAGAGGGCTTCATCAATCACGGTTGCTTCCTCCCATGAAACTGCTGGCGTCACGATCGGCGGTTTTTCCGCCGCGATCATGACCGGACTAATGTTCCGATCTTCTCACCGGACACTGCGCGAGCGATATTCCCCTCGGTGAGCAGGTTGAACACGAGCATCGGCATCTGGTTGTCCATACACAGACTGAACGCGGTCGCGTCGGCGACTTTGAGACCGCGCTCGATCACCTCGCGGTGGGTGATCTCCGTGAACAGCGTCGCATCGGGGTCGATTCGCGGGTCCGCGCTGTACACGCCGTCCACGGCCTTGGCCATCAAGACCACTTCGGCGCCGATCTCGAGCGCACGCTGGGCGGCCGTGGTGTCCGTGGAGAAGTAGGGCATCCCCATGCCGGCACCGAAAATGACCACGCGGCCCTTCTCCAAGTGACGACGCGCCCGCAGCGGCAGGTACGGCTCGGCCACCTGACCCATGGTGATCGCCGTCTGCACCCGCGTCTGAACTCCCTGCTTCTCCAGAAAATCCTGCAGCGCAAGCGAATTCATCACGGTTCCGAGCATGCCCATGTAGTCCGAGCGGGCGCGCTCGAGGCCACGCTCCTCGAGTTCGGCGCCGCGGAAGAAGTTGCCGCCGCCGATCACCACAGCCACCTCGACGCCGGACTTGACCACCTCGGCGATCTGCGCGGCAACCGTGGTCACCACGTCCGGGTCGAGCCCGACTTTGCCGCCGCCGAACATTTCGCCGCCGAGCTTGAGCAGCACGCGGCGATACGGGTGACGGGGACCGTCCGAGTGCGGTTGGCTCATGGATCTCCTCACGGGGTGAACTCGTCTGCGGGTGGCGCGCCACACGAAACAGCCATCCCGCCTACGCGCGGGACGGCTCTCCTATCCTGCCCTATTCCAACCGCGCAGGTGCGGCAAGCCGGGTTCAGAACTCGTGCTGGCTGCCGTCGTCGAAGCCATAGCCGAACCCGCTGTCGTGTCCGGGGTCGTGGTCGCCCTGGTCATGCGCGTCATGGTCATGGACCCCGTGGTCGTGGACACCGTGGTCGTGCTGGTGTCCCGTGTCGTCGGCCCACCCGAGGTCACCGATGCCATCGTGGTGACCGCCGGCATCGTGGGCGTCGAGAGACGCATGATCGGTGAGATCGTCGCCCGACCAGCTGGCCGGGTCGTCGGCCGGATCATGCACCGGCACGAGCGTGTCATCGACTTCCGGTGCGGCCGGGTCAACGGCTGCGTGCACGACCCGGTCCCAGGCATCGTCATCGAGTTCGGGCAGCACCGAATCTCGCGGGATGCCAAGCATCTCCCACAGACTGGGATCCGAGTCGGGCTCGCCCATCGCGGTGGTCCTTTCTGGTCGGGCAATGTCAGTGCGCTGCGGTCAGGTCGGCGATGGCCCAGCGCTGATACACCGCGTCGGCTGTGTCGGTTGCCGAACTGTCCGCGAGGTCGGGATCGGGATTGTCCGCGACCAGCATCGTGTCACCCGAGGCCTGCCAGGCTTGTTCGAACTGGCTGATCGGCACCGTTTCCTGATTTCCGTTCGGGTTTCCCGGGTCCGACAGGATCACGGTTCCGTGCTCCCGATCGATGCCGGCGACCACCAGCGCGTGGTCGGCGCCATGACCCGAATCGTGCCCGGCGCCCCAGATCGCGCCCGCGTTGACCATGGCGATCACGCCGTATCCATCGTCCAATTTGGCTTCGAGATCGCTCATCGAGCTGTGTTCGAGGTGGCACGGCACACCCTCATCCTGCATCAAGCGTTGCATGCCCTGGAAGCTCATCCCCTGCTCTGGGTGGTCCGGATCGAACACGCCCAATGCGACGGCATGATCGACCATCTCCTGCGGATTGTGCGCGTGCACTCCGGTGTATTCGGAAACGACCTGGGCAATGCTCGACGGCCCGCAATACCCGTCGCGGCCCTGAAAGAACCAGTCCGCCTGCCATGCGGTCGGGTTGCCATCGATTCCGTCGGCGGGCGCGGCGTGTTCCTCGTGCGCGCCCGGCGGGGTCGGCTCATGCAGCCACCCGGTGATCGACCGCAGCAGTTCCTCTATCCCGCCGAGTGCGTCGTCGAGCAGCGAGTGGCCCGATGCAGCGCTGACGCTGTCGTCGAACCACCCGCTGTCGAACCAGTCCGTACCCGGATCTTCGGCCGGGTCGGTGTCGAAGGTGTGCACCGTGGTCACCTTGTTCGGGTCGGTGTTCAGTACTGCCCGTGGCCCTGGTGCAGGTCCGAGTAGTCGTCGGTGTCGCCGCTGCCGTAGTGGCTGCTGGGGTCGGTCTCGGGAGTGTCGAAGCTCGAACCGTCGGCGTAGGCGGCCGTGTAGTCGTAGTGCGAGGTGGTCTCGAACTCGTAGTGCTCGACGGCCACGCCGGTGCCGGTCGGGCCCTGGCCGTCGGAGCCGTAGTCACCCGCGGAGTATCCGCTTGCGTCGTCGCCCATCGGGACCACGGTGTCGGCAGAGCCGTCGCCGTCAAGGTCGACCGGGACGTAGCCGTGCGAAGACGTGCCGCTGGTGTCGTGTGTGGAGCTTGCCGAAGGGTAGGAATCGCTCGACGAGTAGGCGGGGTCGTGGGTGCCGTACGAGGAAGACGAGGTGTCGTCGGTGGACGGATCTGTTCCCCCGACACCGAACACGGACGTGCGGGTCACCGTGGTGGTCGTCACCGTCGTCTCCGAAGCGCTGTAGGCGCCGAAACCCGGCGTGCCCGAGTGGCTGTCAGTGCCTGAGTAATCGTTGCTGCCGGTCGTGCTCGGATAGGTGCTCGAGTAGTCGCTGGTGCCGGTCGTCGGGTCGTCGTTGGTGCTGGAGTTGGTGTTGCCGGACATGTGGTGCCTCCCTTGTTGTCGCCAAGACGTTGTTCTCGGCTTGTCGAAGGTGAGATGCACGCTCACTGCGGAAAGTTCCCGGGTTCGTGAAAAGTTTTCGCGGCTATTCCGCCCGGCACACCTTCCACTGCCCGCCTTCCCTGCTGAGATCGAAGAGCAAGTCGATCGACGAGGGGGTGGCGCCGGCGGTCTGGGCGACGCTGTTGACCGTTGCCCGTGCGGTGGCGTTGTCGCCGATGATCGTCAGCGAGGACACCGATTGCAGCGTCACCGTGTACTTCGTGGTGTTCGGTGCGGCGTCGAACGGATCGGTGGTGGTCGTCTCGGCGACAAAACTCGAGCACCGCAGCGCGGTCAACGTAGCGTGGTCGGAGTTGTTGACGGCGACGATGTACTTGCCGATCAGGTCCCGAATCGCCTGCTCATCTGCGGCCGGCGAACGTGATTCGCTGACCGCGGGCACATTCGGCGAACTGTCGCCACCGCGGGTGCTGACGACAATTCCGACGCCCACCGCAACTGCGACCACCGCTATTCCCACCGCGGCCAGCACCAGCTTCCGGCGGTTCTTCGGCGGAGCGGACGGACCCGGCGCCTGCACCGCCGCTGGCGGCGCAACAGTTCGCGGCGCGGGTGCCTGTGGTGCCGGGCGTTGTGGCGGTTCTGGGCGCGCGACCGCCGGCGTTGCCGCTCCCGCCGCCAACGCGACGAGCGCGCCTTTGGCGACCACAGTCTTCGGGTCGTCGAGGGTAGCGATGGCGCCGAGCTGGCCGAGCCGGGAGTGCACCAACGGAATTCGCGACGAACCACCGGTCAGGTAGAGCGCTTGCACACCGTCGGCGCCGACACCCGCATCCGCAAGCGCCGCCCGGGTCAGCGCCACCGCGCGGTCGATCTCGGGCCCGATAATGTCGTCGAATTCCTCCCGGGTGAGCACGAACACTTCCCGCTCGCCGCCCACGGTGACGGCGATGCTCGCCGACGGCGCCTCCGACAACAGTTCTTTGGCGCGGCGGATCGAGTCGTCGAGCATGCGAACAGAATCGGGGCTTGCCCCCGCACGCATCGTCGCAAGCAATCGCGCATTGCGTTGCTGCAGTTGGTCGTCGACCCAGCGACGGATGAAGCTGTCGAGGTTCTTGCCGCCCAGTCCGTTGTCGCCGCGCGCCGAGAGCACGCTGAACGTGCCGTCGGCTGCCGCGGCCAACACGGCGACATCGAGCGTGCCGCCGCCGAAGTCGAACACGGCGATACGGGCGCCGGTGGGCGTCGACGCCGACCGGGCGTACCAGGCCGCAGCCGCCCGGGGTTCGGACACGGTGGCGATCCGCTCGACGGGAACCCCGGCCCGCCGTGCGGCGTCGATGAGCACGTCGACTTCAGGCCGTGACCAGGCTTCCGGGTGAGTCAACACCACCCGCTCGGGGAACTGACCCGCATGCTGGGCGACAGCCCGGGAGATCACCGATCGCAGCACCGCAGCCACCGGCATCGAACTGGGCAGGTCGTAACCGGCCACGTAAGTCATGCCATGGCTGATCGTGCGCTTCGGGGCGGGCAGGAACGCTGCCGGGTTGCCCAGCGCGCGGTCGAGCGCGACATCGCCGACCAGGATCGACTCGGGGCCCTCGACGTAGACCGCCGACGACATGAGGTTGCTCGCGTGCGACAGCGCGACGGCATCAACGGCATTCGAACCGGCCGCCAGCTGCGCAGCCGCGGTATTCGACGTCCCGAAATCGATCGCCAGTGCCCAACCCGACGCCACCGAACCACCTCCCAACTGCTTTCCGAGCGGCAAGTATTCCATGACCGCTGGTCGGCACCCGGCTGCGTCGACCTCAGAGCAGCTGCGACGGCGTCAGCAGCTCGACGACCTTGTTGCGCGCCCGGTTGATCCGGCTGCGAACGGTCTGGACCGGCACGCCCTGCGCCTCGGCGATCTCGGCATACGACAGGTCGGCGTATTCGCGCAGCACGAGCGCCTCGCGGAAGTCCTCGGGTAGTTGGGTCAGTGCCCAGCGCACGGCGTCCACGTCGACCACCCGGTCTGCCGTGCTGGGCGCGTCGTCGGCGAGCAGGATCTCGTCGTCGGGATTGTCATGCAGAATTTCACGGCGGCGCCGAACATGCTGCAGCGCAGCATTTCTGGCGATCTGGTACATCCAGGTGCGAAAGCCCGATTCGCCGCGGAAGCGGTGCAGGTTCTGCCACGCCGCAGTCAGTGCCTCCTGCATGACGTCCTGGGCGTCCTCGACGTTGCCGGTGATCTGGTAGCTGATCGACCACATGGCGTGTTTGCACCGCCCCGCCAACTCGGCAAACGCGTGGGAATGTCCTTCCCGGCACAGCGCGAGCAGTTCGGATTCGTCCATGAGTCCCTACCGCTCCTTCCCGCCGCCAGGCACCGATCCTATCGGTGCAGATCGCCCGTCAACGCGCTGAGGCGGCGGCGCTGCAGGTCGTAGGCGCTGGCCAGCGCAGTCAATGCGGCGTCTTCGGCCGCGCTGCGGGTGGCGACCGCAGCGTGGGCGACCCGGTTGCGCCTGTCGATCGTCGCAGCGAGCAGCTGCTCGACAGTGGCATCACCGGCCGCGCCGACGCGTTGTGCATCCGTGGTCGCCCGCAAGACCGCAACCAGTTCGGCCACCACGGGCGACGCCGGATCGGTGGCGAGCATGGATTTCAGCGCGTCGAGCAACAGCACCGGGTTCATCGCGGGGTCAGCCCGCACCTGCCGGGTGATCGAGCGGATCTGTTCCCGCGCTGGATGGCTATAGGTGAGCGCTTCGAGTTGGGCCAGGATCCGCCCCGCTCGATGGATAGCCGCGAACCAGCCGATGGTCGCGTAGAGCACCGACTGCAGCGCACTGATACCGCTGGCCTGGTCGAGCCAGGTGGCCAGGGCGTGGGCGCCGCCGGCGGCGACGGCCCGTCCGCGCACGACGCCGTACTCCCCCACGATGTCGAGCAGCCGATCACGCTGCTGTGGCGAAAGCGGGTGCGGGTCGGTGGAGTTGAGCAGGCTGTAAAGATCCCAGCCGTCGATCCCGGCCAGCGGGGACAAGGCTCTGGCGTCGGCCTCGGTGATGCGGCCGGTGCGCGTCGACTCGGCGAGCAATCCGGCGACCGGGACTACCGTCAGCACCTGCCCTTGCAGCTTCGCGGCCAACGCCTCGGCGTGCCGGCTCGCGTGCTCGATGGGGTCGCGAGCACCGAACGCACCTTCCCCGAATCCGTCCGCGCGGGAGAGCACGCCCAGCGTGTTCAGCGGGGTAAACCCGAGTCGCGCAATGAATTCCATTTCGTCGGCCCGTGGCGCCGAGTCGAAGAGGAAGACGGCGGCGTCGGCGTCGACCGAGGCGGACTGGGTCTGCGCGAAGCCGTCGATCAACGCCCGGCGGGTCGTGTCGGCGTTCGCCACCGTCAGCGTCGCCAGGCCTGGGGTGTCGATGAGGCTGATGTCGCGGATCGCCGCGGACGGCAGATACCGGTCCACCCAGGCGGTTTGCAGTGGGTCGATGGTGTGCGGCGCCGCCGTGTTGTCGATCGCGACGATGTGCCTGGTGCCGTCGTGCCCGACGATTTCTGCCCGCGAGGGTGCGCCGTCGCGGTAGACGGTGACCACGTTCGTGGCCTCGAGCGCGGCGGTCTCGGCGATCGGCGCCCCGATCAACGCATTGACCAGCGTCGACTTACCGGCCTTGAGCCGACCGACCACCACGATCCGCGGCGGCGACCACAGCATCGCGCCGATCCGGTTCGCGTGCGGGACAAGATCCGGGCTCAGTCCCGCCAGCGCGTGCAACGACCGGTCCAGCACGGCGACAAGTGGGTCGTTCATGATGCCAGTCCCGCTGTCAGCGCGGCGATTTCGCTCTCCAAGGCGTTGAGGCGGGCGGTGACCGCACGTTGGTTGCTGGCCAGGCGCTTGAGCGTCGCGTCCCGTTTCGCGGCATCCATCTTGGCGGCCTCCGCGGCCTCGGCGAGTTGGCGCTGCACGGTTTCCATTTGTCTGCGCAGATCCTCGCGGTAGCGGATGACGATTTCCGGCCGGGCAATCGAAGTGGCGGCTTCCAGCATCCGACCGACCTGAGTCTTGGCGAGTACCAACGTTTCTCGAAGCCAGGTCAACAGGTGCTGTTTGCCGTTACGCATGGCGCGGTAGGACAGATTGACGGCGATCCACAGCACCCCGGCCAGCGGTCCGATGCCCAGCATTGTCCCGAGCGCACTGGTGCCGAGCGTCCCCATGGACAAGACGGTCGGATCGAGCAAGTTTTGTCGCTTCTTGGCCACCTCACCGGCATTGAGAGGTCCGACTTGCAGTGCGGCAACAACGAATTCCGAAATGGCCTGCCAGTCTTCGGGTCCGCTGCACAGCGGAGTGACGATCTCTTGCAAGCGGTCGAGATACAGCTGGCAGGTCGCGGTCATGGCGGCAAGCAGGTCTGCCTCGATCTCGGCGGTGAATACCTGCGGGTTTCGGCGCAGGACCGCAAAGCCGTTCTTGGCCAGGCGCTTGTTCCACTTGGTACGGACCTGCTCGAGTTGCTCGTCGAGGTGATTCATCGCGGCCTGCCGGGCGAGCGTCATGTCGCGCGCAAGATAGTGTTCCCATTGCGAGGCTTGATCTTTGAGCTTCTGGAGCCGGTCACGCTCGGCGGTGAGGTCGGGAACCGCGACCTGTGCGTCCGAGGTGATCGCGATGTCGGTGGTGATTCGCTTGTGTACCTCACGCAGGCCCTCGGCGGCGGTGCGCAGCGCATCGGCAGTGCCTAGCTGGTTTCCGATCGCCAGTCGGGCGGCAATCAGAGCACGCAATTGTGTTACGCCCGAGGCTTGTTCGAGGCGGTGCCGGCGGTCTAGATCAGTCATTTGGGCCGCGGCCACCGCGAGCGTACTGCTGACGCCGAGCACCGGAATGTCGCGGCGCAGGTGCTCACGCAACAGTCGCTGGTTTTCCGCGACGATGGGCTGCCACCGGCGAATGTTCTTGTCGGTCTTGGTGACCACCACGATCACCGACTCCACCGTCGCGACTGCCTGCTTGACGAAGTTCATTTCGGGGGCCGTGATCGGCGAGGTGGCGTCGCAAACGACAACCACGACACAGGCTCGCTCGGTGGATTGCACGGCCAACTGGGCATACATCGGGTCGAGCCCGCCCACGCCCGGGGTGTCGATGATCATCGGATCGCCCGGGACGAGCGCGTCCACAGCGACGACGGCCCGGGTGGGCAGGGACTCGGCGAGGGGATCGGCGACGTGCTTGCCCGACGCGGTGACCCAGTCGGCAAGTTCCGAACGCGGTACGCGCTGAGCGCTGCCCGGGAAGACAAGCTCGACCGCGTCAGCGGGATGATCGTGATCTGCAGCGACGAACTGCACGACCGCGGACGTCGCGACGTCGACATCGACCGGCGCGGCGTCACGTTCGCCGATCAGCGCGTTGACGAGTGCGCTCTTTCCGCGCTTGACCTCCCCGACGATCACCACTGCGCGCAGGGGCGGCCCGGCGGCGAGCTTGCGCTCGGCCAAGTCCGCGGTGGCGTCGAGGCCGAAGGTGCGCAGGATCTTGGTCGCGTCGCCTAGCACGGCGGCCGGGCCAACACTGGGCACCGGTGTGGGCTGCGGACTCTGCAAACGTGCACTCCCCTGCTGGCCGGTAGATTTCTGTCAAGATATCGGGCGCGACCGCGCGGCGCTGCGACCGTGCCGCGCAACGGGGTGGGAACTTTTCGCGGGTTCGGTGCATCGAACGTGCGAACTGCCTGGAAATCGACGTAAGGACCATTGATGAAGACCAACTCTGCTCTGCTGACAGTCTCCGCGCTGGCTGCTGTCACGGCCGTCGCCCTGTCCGGGTGCTCGAAGTCGGACGAGGGGTCGGCACGCGCGGCGTCGAGCGGTCCCGCGACCGCCAAGCTCGACACCGGCTCTTACCGCACCACCCCGCAGCCCGACTTCGGTAAGGCCGGCAGCCCGGCGATGGGCGCGATCATCGAGGGGCAGCGGATGGCCGAGTTCGTCATCCACCCGTTCGACATCGACATCAACCTCACGAAGGTCGGCATGATGGGGACCTACGTGATCAAGAATTCCGCCGCGCTGGGCGCGATTCTGGCCAAGCCGATTCCGGATTCGATCCGCAATGACAACTTCGTCACCGGCTTTTCGACGGCAGCCGGGGAGGTTGGCGACGTCGGGCATTCGACCGTGCACGCGGTGCTGCGCTTCGCGGACCCGGCCAGCGCCGCCAAGGCCGCCCAAGACCTGCACCAGTCGATCCTGACCACGGACCTGAACGATCCGACCATCAACCCGCCGACGCCGACCTCGCCGCCGAATGTGGGTACCGAGGCACAGATTCCGGGGCTGCCCGACACTCTCGCCGTCAGCCACGACTACTTCGGTAAGTACAGCGTCGACGCGCTGACCGTGCACGGCCCGTACGTGCTCTACGACTGGTTCCAGGGCAATGATGGCAGCGAGTTGGCGGCGACCAAGGATTGGGCCAACAAGTCGGTGGCCAGGTCCGTCAAGCTGCAGACGCCCAAGATCGACGCCTTCCCGGCGACCGACCCGGCGAAGCTCGCCGACTTGCCGATCGACGTTGACGGTGTGCTGCGCCTGACGCTGCCGACGAAGCTGGGCCAGACCAGCACCAGCCAGCAGGCGGTGTACGGCCCGAGCGGGTTCCTGCACTTCTCGGGCAGCCCGGTGCAGGACCAACTCCTGCTGCAGCAGTCCGGCACCGACCGGATCGCGATCGGCGCCTCCACCGTCTACCGGACACGCGACGACAAGGGCGCGCAGGTGCTGCTCGACGGGTTCGGCAAGCAGTTCAGCAAGACGATGCACGTCGGCCCGGCGCCGGTCGGCGTGCCCGGTGCGAAGTGCTGGGTCGGCAACGGTAACATGAGCGATTCGCAGACCACCTGCCTGCTCGCCCGCGGCCGGTTCGTCGCTCAGATCAATGCGACCGACGTCCAGAACAAAGGCACCGACCTGACGCAGGCCCAGCAGATGGCGGCCGCGCAGTATGAAGTGTTGGCCGGGCAGAAGTAGGGGTCAGGCTTCCTCGAATCCGGACTGCTCGAACTTCAGAGTGGTTGCGTTCTCCGAGACGGTGCGGATTCGATGGTCGTCGAATCCATTGGGAGCGGTCGCGGAGATTTCGATCCGTACATCGAGCTGCGCACCTGGCTGAGCGGCCAGGTGTTGCAGCACTTCCATACTGATCTTGCCGAAGTCGGCCGCGTACTTTTCAGGGTTGAGCGTGCGGGAGCCGAAGTAGCGGGTTTTTGGTTTGGGACCGACGTGCGTGGGAGCGGGCGATTTCCCGAACCCATGGGCTGGCGGAGCCGAAATAGTAACGCTGGTGGTCTGCTCAGCTGGTTCCCGCTCTGGCGCAGAGAACTCCGCGATCTCGCGCTCGCGCTGTGCCAGTGCACGACTCGGCTCAACGAGGAGCAAGGTGTCAATCATTTGTGGCGGCGTGACGTCGTCACTAGGGAGCACCAAACCGTGGTATTGCTCTCCGTCGAAGGAGTCAGCGAGCGCGAAACCTTCCTGCTGCCAGATCATCTGGTCGAAGACCGAGAGCACGGAATGCTCGAAGACCGTGCGATCGCGTAGGCGCGCAAGATAGGCGTAGGTGGTGTAGAGCGCCCAAAGCTCGCCCGCGCTGATGTGTCCGTCGCGCTGCCACACCGCCGCGAGATGGGTATCGAGGTCGTAACGCAGAAGTGGGGCAGCCCGCGAGGTGACGAGCTGATTCTGATCTTTCGCGCGTTTTGCCGCGCGCTCAGCGAGGTTGGTGGTGGTTCCCTCCGCCTTGATAGCGCTGAGCACGGGCTTAGGGCTACTGATCTGTTCGGGGTAGAGCAGCCAGGTGTAACAGTCCAGCAGGCGATGGCGGACCGTTTCATCCGCGCGATCCCTGCGCTTGACCGCTTGCTCGATTTGCTGCGGCTTCAAATCCAGCGCAACTGCGTTCGACGCAACATACTTCCATGCCAGGTATTCGCGGGTAGCGACATCGAGTTCGGGGATGCGGGTCGCATCGGGAGCGAGGAAGCAAAGCGTGTTGGCGTACGTGCGCGCCGCCGAACCACGGTGCTGGAGAACATCTTCGATCCACTTTGCCGCCGGGGAATCGTTGCCCTGCTTGCGGTAGGCGAAGGCGGGCGGCACGATGACCAGTCGCGCTTCCTGAATGTCAGGGACGTCAGCGGAATTCCCCGGTGCGACATGGACGGCGGTGAACCCGTCCGAGCTCGTGCGCCGGTGTTCTTCCAGCCGCCTGACCACTTCCTGCCAGACGTCTTCGGCGTGTAGTTGTTCGGCGTAGTCGCGCGCGGTGCGGGTCGTATTGGCTTGCGTGTCATACCAATACTTCGCACCATCGTTGTAGAGATAGGTGGCAGAGTTCGAGAGGCTGTCGAGCGCGGCGTGAAAATTTCCCGGCACGTCGCCCGGGATAGCGACGCCAAGGAACATCCGGGCCTTTTCGATGCCCTTGTGCGCAGTGTGCAGTGTCGGAGTCGCGCCGATAAAGGTGGCTCGTGCGAGTCGACGGGTCACGCGCCGCTTGCCGAACAGGGGGTTGACGTCGACCTTCGCTGGCGTGGAACTGGAACCGTCGACGTCAGCGTCGATGATCGCCTTCCACCGGTCGTCGAGGTATTGGGTGAGCTCGGTGACGACATTGTCGTTGGCCAGCGGCACTGAGCCGGGCATGATCAGTGGTGCAACATCATCGGATCGCCACAGCTCCCCGACCACTGTGTTCATCAAACGCAGGACGCCGCGAGTGCGCTGGAAACGGTCGAGGGTGGACCAGTCCTCATATAGCCGGTCGAACAACTCGGGGTGGACTGGATAAGACCGTTTGATCCGGTCGATGTAGGCGTTGTCCCGCACCTCGCGGGGGAACTGGCTGTCGTGCTCGCGGTAGAACTTGACCATCGCATTGGCGGTCGCGCTGATCTTCGCCAACGCGGCACCGTCGGGTGCCACGAACAGGCGCCGTCGCACGATTTCGAAGCTTTCCTCGGGGTTGGCCGAGCGCCACTGATCAGCAGTGCGGCGGACGACGTTTTGCAGGCGGCGCAGTGCCTCGCGGCCGTATTCGCCGCCGACTTCTTCGTCACTGGCGCCGGTGTCGTCGTTGGCGTCATCGGAGGCCGGGATCGAGATGACCACCTGGATGCCGGGCACTGCTTTTGCCGCTTCCGTGAGCGTCTGAGCGAATGTGAACTGCGTGTCGAAGGTGCCGCCTGGCAGGTCGTCGCGGCCGTAGAGCTGGCGCGCATAGGAAACCCACTCGTCAACGAGAATCACTGCGGGGCTGTAGAGCTCGAACAGCTCACGCAGGGTGTGGCCGGGATTGGTAGCGGTACGGTCGGCCTCGGCAAGCAGCTCGTAGGCGTCGCGTCCACCGAGTTGCCAGGCAAGTTCGCCCCACAGCGTGTTCACCCTGATCCCGCCAGGCTTGACCAGCGGCTCGGCTGGCGCAAGATCGTTGCCCACCAGCGCAACTCGCTGCACACGGCCAGAAACACTGTCTAAGGGAATGTCCTTGAGCAGATCTTGCAGTTCCTGTGGGTATTCGATCAGCCTGCGACCCGACGCCAAGTGCCACAGCGCCAGCATCGAGTGCGTCTTGCCGCCACCAAAGTTGGTCTGCAGATTGATGACTGGCGAGGCGTTACGGTCGCCGGTGACGCGACGTGCCATCCGTTTGACGAGGTCGCTCAGTCCGCCGGTGAGGAAGGTTCGGCTGAAGAATTCGACCGGGTCGGTGTATTCGGAGTCGCCTTCGCCGCGAGCAACCATGGCGAGGTCGGCTGCGAACTCGGCGGCGTGGAAGTTTCCGCTGGCGACGTCGGGGTGAGGCACGAGGACTTCACGCCATGGTAGGAGGTTCTCGGATCCGACGTCCGCAGTTGGTATGGAGCGGACCGCCTTTCGGTCTTCTTGCTCGGACGATATGCGGCGTAGGTCGATTCGACTCTTGTTGACTTCGTCGGCTTCCTTGGGCGCGCCGATCGCGCGCAGGAACCGTTCCGTCGTGTCGAGTGCGCGGTAGGCGTCGTCGACGGAGAAGGGTTGGTGGTGAGCGTGACGATCACGGACGTCACGCAGTTCGCTGGCCCAGCTCTCCTCAGCGCGAGACAGGTGTTGTCCGAACGGGTACCACCTCGGTTTATATGCAGCGGTGGCCTTTTCGGTGAGGACCCGCAGCCCGTTCTGGGGGTCAAGGCGGTTGTAGGTCTTGTTCGTAGCCCCCTTGCCGGAGTCTTTGGCCGCGAGCAGCGCCGTCCAGTCGAGGCCCGCGGGTAGCTCTGGACCCACGACCCGGTTTATGAACGCGTCGAGCGCCGTGCCGAGCAGACTCAGCGCACGGTCGATCCGGTCGCGGTTGCTGATTGCCACGGAAGATTCCCCCTCTACACAAGCGCACAACGTGTTGTGTGTCTCACTGTAGGGGGTGCGCCGAATCAAGTGGCAGCTACCCGGCGCGGCGTTGTTGGTCGTCGGGGTCGTCGTCGGTGGTGAGGTATTCGCCGGGGTGGTGGTAGTTGTTGCGTCGGGGTAGTTGGTTGGGGTCGAGGATGGCGGGTGGGATCCACAGGGTGCGCCCGGTTTTGGGGTCTTTGATTGTCTGCCAGCCGTTTTCGGTGTCGATGTCGCGGTGGTGGGTGTCGCAGGCGAAGGTGAGTTGGTCGATGTCGGTGGGCCCGCCGTCGGCCCATTCGGCGAGGTGGTGGACTTGGCAGCGGTAGCCGGCGGCGGCGCAGCCGGGTGCGGTGCAGCCGCGGTCTTTGGCGTGCAGCACGATGCGTTGATCGGGGCTGGCGATGCGTTTGGACCGGCCCAGATACAGCGGGCGGCCGTGGTCGTCGAAGAGCACCAGGTAGTGGTGGGCGTGGCCGGCCAGCCGGATGAGGTCGCGGATCGGCAGGAGGGCACCGCCGCCGGTGACGGCGTGGCCGGTGGCGTCTTGGAGTTCCTTCAAAGTCGTGGAGACGATGACGGTGACCGGCAGCCCGCGGTGCTGGCCGAGTTGGCCGGAGGCCAGCATGGCCCGGCACAACGCCTTGAGCGCGTCGTGTTGGCGTTGTCCGGTGGTGCGGCGGTCGCGTTTGACGGCGTCCTCGGAGGGTTCCTCGTCGACGGCCGGGTGTTCGTCGTCGGGGTGGCAGGCGCCGGGTTTGGCCCATTTGGCGAAGATCGCCTCCAGGTAGGCGGCGAGTTCGGGTTCGACACAGAACCGCCCGCTGGTCATCTTGTCCGGACCCTGGGGGTCCATGTGGAAGAAGCGTTTACGAGCGCGGTCGTGTTCGTCGTAGTCACCGTCGGGATTCAAATACCCGTCGAGGCGGTTGGCCACCCGGCGCAGCTCGTCGGGGCGCAATGTGGCCGCCGCCGTGGCCAGTGCGTG
>NZ_VLIY01000024.1 GCF_007489285.1 Skermania sp. ID1734 | reverse complement strand
AAGCAGCTTGATCCGCTTGTGTGCCTCCCGCAGTTGCGCGGCTACGTCGTCAGCGGGCGGTGACGCACCTGGCCGGCTACGGTCGTCCTCCCGCTCGGCGATCTTGAGCCAGCGATGCAGGCAAGCCTCCGAGATCCCGAAATCCTTCGCGATCTGGCGCAACGGAGCCTCACCCTTGCGGGCCACGGCGATGACATCGGCACGGAACTCGGCAGGAAACGGTTTCGGCACGAGAATGATCCTTCCAGCAAGGACGAATCCTCACAGGTCAGGAGTCAACCAAACCGGGGGCAGTCCCGTCAGCTGTGCTCGGCGCTCAGTACCGCCGCGCCGAGCCAGTGACACATGAGTAGCGCCAACTCGACATCGAGGCGGTCGCCTGCGATCGGCCGCCCGCGGCGCTCCTCCGCGCGCTGCACCCGATACTTGACCGAATTGAAGTGCAGATTGAGTTCGTCCGAGGCCGCCTTGTAGCTCGAGCCCTCACGCAAAAATACGCGCAGCGTCTCGCGAAGGCGGGCGTCGTTGTCTGTGTTCGTGGCGAGGGGGCCGAGCGTCTCGTGCACCCAGATTTTCGCTTCCGCGAGATCCTGGCCGAGCAGCGCCACCGTAGACAGGCCCGGGTCGCCCGCCGCGGTCACGCGCCCCGCGTGCGCGCCGGCAGCAAGGGCAACTGCCCGAGCCTGCAACGCCTGATGATGCGATCTGCGGAAGCCGGCTGGTCCTTTCAGAGGTGTGCCGATTGCTAACCGCGGCGCATCCTGTCGACCGCTCACAAACCGGTTCAGGTCACTGACTAAGTTGATGGCTGAGGAATCCCGGAACGGAATCCACCCCCAGCCGGTCACCCGGTCCGCGGCGACGAAGAGCGGCTTTTCTTTCACGCCGAGCGCGTGTCCGATGTCGCGAAGGAATCGCTCGAGGCGGGTCAGCTCGGTGCCGGCGCTGCCTTCTTCCGAGTACCACATGACGACGGCGACATGGGTGCGACGAAGCGGATAACGAATTGCTGCCGTGAGGGCATCGACGTCGATGTCGTCGGATTCCAGCAATTCGCGGACCCGCAACGCGCGAACGGTGTTTCGGTTTTCGAGCCAGTGATCGCGTTCTTCCTCATAGGTCTCGACGACCTGGATGGAGATCCAGTCGATGTAGCGAAACGTCACCGACTGCATGCGTTCGACCACGTCGAAGCGCAGGCCTACGTCGATGTCCGACCCACGAATCGCCTGAATAATAATGTCCAGCAACGCTTTCTGTCCGAGCCGGTAGGCCCGCACCAAGGCGTTGGCGGGTACCCCTCGCTGGGCCAGTCGTCGCGCATACTCGAGTGCCGCGGTCGGCGGCTCGACGCGATCGAGCGGAATCTCGTACTGCAACGCGCGGAAGATGGCGTCGACGTTGCCCTCCACACTTGCGCCCAGAAGTTCGATGAGGTGCGGATCGCCGCGCAGCGGTTCGATTTCGGCGGCCAAAAGGTGCTGGATCGACCGCGAAACATCGGCGCGCCGGTCATTGAGTCGGCCGATGATGGCGGCGCAGGCGGCGCTCACCAACTCGTCCTGCTGCGCAGTGTTCGGCATGAGTGGACCTTAGTTCCCGCATGTGTGCCAGGGGTAACTTTTTGGCGCGGGATTTGTCGCCCGACGACAACAAATGAAACTACGTCGGGCCACGCCGGCAGCCTGGCCCCGGCGCTGAGCGACCTTTTGGTCATTTGTGTCGCCGCAAAACAGTGGATTCGGGGAGCGTTGTTTGCGCACCACGAAGCGCTGCGGCCGCACATTCGATAGCGTCCGGCGGATCCGTAACCGGAGCCACCCCGAGATGATCCCGCTGAGGCGTATCCGGTGCCCTGTCTGCACTCGCGTCACCCACCGTTAGGAGCACCAAATGGCCGCCCAACAGTTCCGGCTGAATGCGTCGTCGCTGACGTACGCGCAGCAAGACGGCGTAATCACCGTGGGCATTAACCTCGAGGGCGAAGCGGGCGGATTCGGTCCGACGCTAGGGACCCTCAGCGCCACACCTGCAAACGCAAACCAGGGCAGGTGGCAGTGGGTCGGTGTGTCCTTTCCCGGATCGGGTGACAGCAAAACCGGCCTCGGATCCGGCGCGTTCCGCAAGATATCTTCGACCGCCTGGCAACTCGACGGCGATGTCGACATCTCCGGCGGGGACCGGCTGCGTCTCGATGCTGAATTCGACCTGATGGAACGCGTTTTTGCTGGCCAGCTCAGTTAACGCGTTCTGCACCCTCTTTGTTGCCCGGCAACAATGCGCGTTGCGGATGTTGTCGATCTCCGACGGTGTGATGCGGATCCCCGGCTGCTAACGTTTGCGCCGTCCCGTTGGAGTTTGAGGACCCTCTCCACTCCTGCACTGTTACATCCCGACGCCACAGTGTTTGCTGACGATAGCGCCCCATCAGTCGACCGGACCGATGGGGCGCTATCGCATGTTGGTACCGGTACAGGGCCGCAATTCGACGTGCTGGCAAGCAGTTTCGTGGACCGACGTCCATCCAATCGGCGTTTGTTCTCGCGTGACAATGGTTGTCGCAGACTTCGTTGATTCGCGACGGTGTGATGCCGATCACCGATTCCTACTGTTGAGCCGTCCACTTCGAATTCCGCTGATTCAAGGACCGCCCATGAACCTTTCGGTACTACCAGACCGCCGAGCCGACGAAAACCCGCAAGGGCCATGCATCGCGGACGACGAGATCGATTATGACAACGAGCAGTTCGCCGTCGCCGTGCGTCGGGCCGCGGCCGCATTCCAGTCACAGGGGGTCGCCGCCGGCGACGTCGTGGCGGTCATGCTGCCGAATACCACGGCTTTGGTGGTATCGCTGTTCGCCGCTTGGCATTTGGGCGCAGCCGTTACTCCGATCAATCCCTCGCTGGTGCCGGCTGAGATCGCTTACCAGGTGTCGGATGCGGCCGCCAAGGTGCTCGTGGTAGGCAGCCCAATAGATTTCGAGGTGCCCGGCGCCGCTGTGGTGACGACCGACGACCTGACCTCAAGTCAGGAGTTGGCTGACGCCGCCGTGCAGGTACCCGACGACGCATTGGCGCTGTTGATCTACACCAGCGGAACCACCGGTCGGCCCAAGGGCGTCATGCTCGACCACGCGAATGTCAACGCGATGTGCGACATGATCATTCATGCCTTCGGCCTGACCGCCGCCGATCACAGCCTGCTCATCCTGCCGTTGTTCCACGTCAACGGCATCATGGTCAGCACACTCTCCCCGCTGCTGGTCGGCGGTCGGGCCACAATTGCCGGCCGGTTCAGCCCGAAGACCTTCTTCGATCGACTCGAAAAGAGCGGTGCCACATATTTTTCCGCGGTCCCGACGATCTACACAATGCTCGCTGATCTACCGCCCGAGGTCCGGCCGGACACTTCGGCAGTTCGGTTCGGAATCTGTGGTGCTGCTCCGGCCAGCGTCGAACTGTTGCAGAAGTTCCACGCCCGCTACGGAATTCCGCTCATCGAGGGTTACGGGCTGTCGGAAGGTTCGTGCGCCAGCACGGTCAACCCGCTTGACGGTCCTCGCAAACCGGGAACTGTCGGTCTGCCGCTGCCGGGTCAGACCATCCGCATCGCCGGACCCGAGGGGGAACCGGTGCCCGACGGGGAAGCCGGTGAAGTCTTGATCCAGGGCCCAAATGTCATGCGCGGCTATCTGAACCGCGCGGAGGAGACGGCCAAGACGATTGTCGACGGCTGGCTGCATACCGGCGACATCGGCCGCTTCGACTCCGACGGATACCTCATGCTCGTCGACCGCGCCAAGGATATGATCATCCGCGGTGGGGAGAACATCTACCCGAAGGAAATCGAGGAAGTCGTCTATCAGCTGCCCGAAGTCGCTGCGGCGGCCGTCGTCGGACGCGACAGCGCGGTCTACGGCGAAGAACCGGTGCTATTCGTCGCGCTGAACTCGGGCGCTGAGCTAACCACCGATCAGATCCGCGAGCACGCCCGCGAGAACCTCTCGAAATACAAACTGCCCGTCGAGATCACGATTCTCGACGAGCTACCCAAGAACGCCGTCGGCAAGCTCGACAAGCCGTCGCTGCGCAGATTGCTCACCGCGCCCGCCGGCGCCTGAACCACATACCCAAGAAACTCAAGACAGGAGAAAGTGACATGGGATTCAAAGATCCGGTGTTTCCCGCAGTGGATCCGGACGAATTTGTGCGAATGCCGTTGATGCAACGCATCCGTATCCTCTCGACCGACTGGGCCGAGAATGGATTCGGTTCGCCGTACATGTTGCACACGATCTACATCTTCAAGATCGTCGTGCTGTACTCGATTGTCGGCATCACGATCGCCAATGCGACGTCGGGACTTCCGGCGTTCTGGCACGTCGCCGAATGGTGGAATCAGCCGATCGTCTACCAGAAGGCAGTGATCTGGACCGTCTTGCTGGAGTGCCTGAACCTGGCCGGTTCGTGGGGTCCGCTGGCCGGCAAGGTCAAGCCGATGACCGGCGGCGCTCTCTACTACGCGAGGGTGGGAACCATCCGGATGCGTCCGTGGAAATGGATACCGGGCACTAACGGTGACCGGCGCACACCCCTTGACGTCGCGCTCTATCTGCTGCTGCTCGTCAGCCTGGTCGTCGCCCTTGTCTTTCCGGGCGTGGACAGCGACGCGCTTAAAGGCATGCTGCCGGACAACGTCGGACTGGTGAACCCGGTTCTGCTGATCGCGCCACTGGTGCTGCTGGTGCTCAACGGGCTGCGGGACAAGGTCATCTTCTTGGCCGCTCGGGGCGAGCAGTATTTCCCCGCACTGTTCTTCTTCGCGGTGCTGCCGTTCATGAACATGATCATCGCGCTGAAGATCCTGATTGTGGTGGTGTGGATCGGTGCTGGTTGCTCCAAGTTCGGCAAGCACTTCTCGAACGTTGTTTCCCCGATGGTGTCGAACAGTCCGTCGATGCCGTTCAAGGCCATCAAGCGGCTGTTCTACCGGGACTTTCCGAGGGACCTGCGTCCGTCGTGGGTATCACACATGATGGCGCACGTCGGTGGCACGATTCCGGAGATCATCGTCCCGTTGATCTTGTTCTTCTCGCCCAACATCTATGTGACCACCGCAGCGGCGCTGTTCATGGTGATGTTCCACCTGTTCATCATCTCGACCTTCCCGTTGGCGGTGCCGCTGGAATGGAACATCCTGTTCGGCTACGCGGCAGTGTTCCTGTTCATCGGCTTCCCGAACTCCAGCGGCTTCGCGCCGTGGGACATGTCGCCGGCGTGGCTGGCCGCAATCATCGGCGCTGCATTGTTGTTCTTCCCGGTGCTGGGCAACTTCCGGCCGGACAAGGTCTCGTTCCTGCCCTCCATGCGCCAGTACGCCGGTAACTGGGCGTCGGCACTGTGGTCGTTCGCGCCTGGTACCGAGCAGAAGCTCAACCGGGTCACCAAGCCCGCAAAGAACCAGATCGATCAGTTCATCGAAGGGCTCGGGATGCCGAAGAACCTGGCCGAGTTGCACTTACAGCGCACCATCGGCTGGCGCAGCTTGCACAGCCAGGCCCGCGGGTTGTTCTCCCTGCTGCTCACGCGGACGCCGGACATCGACAGCCGCGACGTACGCGAGGCCGAGTTTTTGTGCAACTCCGTGCTGGGCTTCAACTTCGGTGACGGCCACATGCACAACGAAGAATTCATCAAGGCCGTGCAGGACGAGGCCCAGTTCGCTCCGGGCGAGTGCATCATTGCATGGGTGGAGTCCGAAGCGCTCGGTAGTGGCATCCAACGCTACAAGGTGATCGACGCTGCGCTCGGTGTGATCGAGACCGGAACGTGGCGGGTGGCCGACGCGGTCAACGAACAGCCATGGCTGCCCAACGGTCCGATTCCGTTGAACACCACCTGGTCTCGTACCGCGACGGCAGCACCTGCCCAGACGAACGGTCAGCAGCCTGCAGTGCATCGCGTGGAGGCACGGCGCGGTAAGGGCGCGTTGACCTGATCAACCATCACGGGTGGCCGCCTTCGGGCGGCCACCCGTGAAACCGACCGAAGCACCTAACCGGAGCGAGTGGGAGTCGAGAAAAAAATGAGCACAGCAACTGTCGTGGGTGGTGGCCCCAACGGGCTCGCCGCCGCCGTGGCCCTGGCATCCGAGGGCGTGGCGGTAACGGTGCTCGAGGCTGCCGACGAGGTCGGTGGCGGAACGCGCAGCAGCGAGGCGATTGTGCCGGGCCTGCTGCACGACCACTGCTCGGCGATTCACCCGATGGCCGTTGGCTCGGAGTTCTTGGGCGGTCTCGGACTTGATCGGTACGGGCTCTCGTGGCTGCAACCGCAGATCGATTGCGTGCACCCCCTGGACAGCGGCAAGGCTGGGGTTCTGCTCAAGTCGGTGGAGGCCACCGCCGCTGGCCTCGGCAAGGACGGGCCGCGGTGGCGCATGGCCTTCGGCCAGCCGTCAGCTCGCTTCGACGCGCTGTCGGAGGACATCATGCGGCCACTCCTGAGGGTGCCGCGGCATCCCTTGACGCTGGCGCGGTTTGGTGCGCCGACAGTGCTGCCGGGTTCGGCGTTCGCCCGGCTCTTCCGCACCGAAGAGGGCCGGGCGCTCTACGGCGGCATTGCCGCTCATGCCTTTCGGCCGCTGCATTACCCCATGAGTGCGGCGGTGGGGCTTGGCATCATCGCCGCCGGCCATCGGTACGGATGGGCGGTGGCCAAGGGCGGGTCGCAGTCGATCGCGAACGCGCTGGTGGCACTGTTGACGGACCTCGGCGGCAAGATCGAGACCGGTATCAAGGTGGAGTCGGTCTCGCAATTGCCTCGCACGGACGTCACACTCTTCGACCTGGATCCGGCTGCGGTCGCCAACATTCTGGGTGGCCGCTTGCCGGGCCGAGTTTCACGCGCCTACAAGCGGTTTCGCCGCGGGCCGGGGGCGTTCAAGGTGGATTTCGCGGTCGAGGGCGGCGTGCCGTGGACCAACGGCTACGCAAAGCACGCCGGGACCGTGCACGTGGTCGGCAGTTTTGACGAGTTGGCCGCGACCGAGCGTGAGATTCATGCCGGCCGGATGCCGGAGCGTCCGTTCGTGCTGGTCGGGCAGCAGTATCTGGCCGACCCGTCTCGTTCCGTGGGTGATATTCATCCGCTATGGACGTATGCCCATGTGCCGAACGGCTACAGCGGGGATGCCACGGAGGCGATCATCGCGCAGATCGAGCGCTTCGCTCCTGGATTCCGGGAGCAGATCGTAGGGATGGCCGTGCGTTCGACCACCGAGATGTCCGTCTACAACCCGAACTATGTCGGTGGTGACATCATGACGGGTGCCAAGGACATCCGTCAGTTGATCTTCGGGCCGCGAATCACCCTGTCGCCGTACAAGACAGGCGTGCCCGGTGTCTACATCTGCTCGGCGGCCACGCCACCTGGACCAGGCGCCCACGGCATGTGCGGCGCCAACGCCGCCAAACTCGCGCTGGCATACCTGCAGCGCCACGGCTGAGCGGCGATTGGTTCCGGCAACCAACACCGGCTTCGATCGTTGTCCCGCGGAGACGGTGATCAGGCTCGGGCGAGCTGCGAAGGTGAATGCGTCAGCGGGTCATGCGGCACAAAGATTCTCGACCACGACCGACGGAGTGAACAGCACATGGACGTCTTGGATGTACAGCACGTTGACGCACGTGCACCGCATGCCGACAAGCTCGCGGGCCGAGTGGCGTTCGTTACAGGAGGAACACGCGGTATCGGTGCGGCGATCGCGCGCAGTCTGGCCGGACAGGGCGCGTCGGTCGCTGTCGGCTACAGCCGTAACGCGGAGGCTGCACAACGATTCGCCGCGGACCTCGGCCAGACCTGTCAGCAACACGGCGCGTCGGCATCGGCCCATCAAGGCAACGTCGGGGCGTCGGTCGACTGCCGCCGGACGATCGCTGAGGTGATCGAAACCCACGGGCGCTTGGACATTTTGGTGAACAACGCGGGCATCACCAGCGACAAGACCGTCGCCACCATGACCGACGAGGACTGGTACTCGGTGCTTGCGGTCAATCTGTCCGGCGCATTCTTTCTCTCCCAGGCCGCCTTGTCGCACATGGTCGAGCGCGGTACCGGCCGGATCGTGAACCTGTCCTCGGTGGTGGGCGAGACCGGCAACATCGGGCAGGCCAACTACGCCGCGTCGAAATCCGGGTTGTTCGGCCTCACCAAGACACTGGCCAAGGAAGCAGCGTTCCAGTTGGCGAAGTCCGGTAAGCCCAGCGACGGAATCACCGTCAACACCGTGACGCCCGGTTTGGTGGCCACCGAAATGACCGCAGCGATCCCGGAGAAGGTGTTGAACAAGCTCACCAGCCAGATTCCGGCTCGCCGCGCCGGGCGTCCGGAAGAGATTGCGCGCGTTGTGCATTTCCTCGCCGCCGACGCCTCCTCCTACATCACCGGACAGGTGTGGAGCGTCAACGGCGGCATGGACATGTGAGCCCGACTCGATTGCCCGTTCTCACACAACAGAAAGCAGGGGAAAACCATGGCTGTGACCAATGCGGAGGAGTTGGCTGCGCCGCTGGATTTGTTGCTCACCAGCGCGACCCGGCCCTTCCTTGGTCGGATGATGCCGAATCAGTCCTGGAGCCGGCTGGGCGCCAGCCTCGCGAAACAGCCTGGAACGGTGGCGAATCGGGTGGGCGGCCTGGCCCGCGAACTCGGGGCGATCGCGATCGGCTCGTCCGACCGGGCGCCGGCGCGGGCTGACAAGCGGTTTGCCGACCCCGGCTGGGAGCAGAACCCGTTGCTACACCGCACAATGCAGGCGTATTTGGCCACGGCCGCCACCGCTGACCAACTGTTCGCGGATGCGCGGTTGGATTGGCGAGATTCGGAAAAGATGCGGTTCGTGCTGGACAACCTGCTCGAGGGTCTCTCGCCCTCCAACAATCCACTGTTGAGCCCGCTGGGGTGGAAGGCGCTCATCGATACCGGCGGCATGTCGGCCGTCCGCGGTGCCCGGGCTTTCGCCCGTGACATGCTGTCCAAGCCGCGGGTGCCCGCGATGGTGGAACCGGACGCCTACGCGGTGGGGGAGACCGTGGCAACCACCAAGGGCGCGGTGGTCCTGCAGACCAGGGTGTTCGAGTTGATTCAGTACTCACCGCAGACGCCGACCGTGCATCAGGTGCCATTGCTGATGGTGCCGCCGGTGATCAACAAGTTCTACATCCTGGATATTGCGCCCGGCCGCAGCATGATCGAATACTTCGTCTCCCAGGGTCAGCAGGTTTTCACGATCTCCTGGCGCAATCCACAAGCGCGGCACCGTAACTGGGGATTTGACACCTACGGCGCGGCAATCGTGGAGGCGCTCGACGCCGTCCGAGCGATCACCGCCAGCGACACCGCGCACCTGCTCGCCACGTGTTCGGGCGGCATGCTCGCCGCGATGGTTGCCGCACACCTGTTTTCGATCGGTGAGGGCGACAAGATCGCCGGGCTCACGCTGGCCGTCACAGTGTTGGATCAGAACCGGGCCGGTTTCGCCTCGGCCGCGATGAGCGAGCGAGCAGCCCAGGCGGCGATTCGGGCGTCGGCGAAGAAGGGCTACCTGGACGGGCGAGCGACGGCGGAGGTGTTCGCGTGGCTCCGGCCGACCGACCTGGTGTGGCGATATTGGGTCAACAACTACGTCCAGGGCCGCTCACCGGCAGCGTTCGACGTGTTGTTCTGGAACGCCGACACCACCCGCATGGCCGCCGCGCTGCACCGGGACATGATCATGATGGGTTTGCAGAATTCGTTGACCACGCCGGGCGCGGTGAGCATGCTCGGCACTCCCGTGGACCTGTCGAAGATCACCTGCGACTCGTATGTGGTCGGCGGCGTCGCCGACCATATCTGCCCGTGGCAGGCGACGTACCGTAGCGCCCGGTTGCTCGGGAGCAAGGACAACAAATACGTCCTTTCCACCAGCGGACACATCGCCGCGCTGGTCAACCCGCCAGGCAATCCCAAGGCGTCCTTCCGCACCGCACCGGTTGGTCCGGAACGGGCCGAGGACTGGCTGGCTTCGGCCGAAAAGTGCCCTGACTCCTGGTGGGTCGATTACGCGGCCTGGTTGGCAGAACGCAGTGGTGACGATGTCGATGCCCCACAGGTACTGGGCGCCGAAGGCTACCCGCCGTTGGCGCCTGCCCCCGGAACCTACGTCCTGCAGAAGTAAGGGAGTGCCAATGTCCACCCGTGTTTTCGCCCCGACACAGTTAACCGATACCTACGTGGCCGCGGGTGGGCAGCGGATGCGGGTGCATGTCCGGCCAGGATTCGGCCGAGCCGGCAACTCCGTACCGCTGGTGCTCTGCAACGGAATTGGGGCGAGCCTCGAGGTACTTGACCCGCTCGTCGACGAGCTCGACCCCGCGCTGACGGTGATCCGTTTCGATGCGCCCGGCACCGGTGGCTCGCCGACGTCCATTGCGCCCTATGGATTTCCATACCTCGCCTGGGTGCTGGGCCGGGTGCTGGACAAACTCGGGTTCGGCGTGGTGGACGTGCTCGGGTTGTCCTGGGGCGGGGGACTGGCGCAACAGTTCGCCTTTCAGAATCCGCGGCGATGCCGTCGGCTGATTCTGGCCGCAACCTGTCCGGGCGTGTTCATGGTGCCCGGCCGCCCGCACGTTTTGTCGAAGATGCTGACGCCGCGCAGGTTTTCCGATCCCGACTACGCTGCTTCGATCGCCAGGGAAATCTACGGTGGCTCGGTTCGCCATCATGAAGGCAACGTCGCCGAGCTGTTTCGCGGCCAGTTGCGCGCCGGGTCTCGCATCGGCTATTTGCATCAACTGCTCGCCGGAGCGGTGTGGAGCAGTGTCGCCTTGTTGCCGATGATTCGCCAGGACACCCTCATCATCGCGGGCGTTGACGATCCGATCATTCCACTTGTCAACGCACACATCATGAATCGACTTTTACCGCATTCCACCATGCATGTGCATCCGGGCGGCCATATCGATCTGGTGCTGAACGCGGCCGAACTTGCACCCGTCGTTAGCGCGTTTCTGCGCTCTGCTGTACCAGACACCGAACTGGACGTCGACCTGCCGGCCTGATCACGAGCTGACCTGAAGAGGGAGATTCAGATGACCACCAACAAACCACTCGCCGACAGAACCATGATCATGTCCGGCGGAAGCCGCGGCATAGGCCTGGAAATAGCCAAGCGCGCCGCCGCCGACGGCGCCAACATCACGCTGATCGCCAAGACCGACGCGCCGCACCCAAAGTTGCCTGGCACCATTCACACCGCCGCGGCCGAACTGGAAGAAGTCGGCGGCAAGGTACTGAAGTTCGTCGGGGACGTCCGCATGGACATCCAAGTGGAGCACGCTGTCGAGCAGACCATCGACCGGTTCGGCGGCATCGACATCGTCGTCAACAACGCGTCGGCGATAGATCTCGCCGATACGGACACGATTTCGATGAAGAAGTACGACCTGATGCAGGACATCAACTGCCGCGGCAGCTTCCTGCTTGCCAAACTCTGCCTGCCGGCCCTGCGCGAATCGGCGCGGGCGGGACGCAACCCGCACATTTTGACGCTGTCCCCACCACTGAATCTGAACCCGCGCTGGGCGGGCCGGATGCTCGCCTACACCATCGCCAAGTACGGAATGTCACTCACCACTTTGGGTTTTGCGGAGGAGCTGAAGCCCGACGGCATCGGTGTGAACTCGTTGTGGCCGCACACCACCATCGCCAGCGCGGCCGTCCGCAACGTCCTCGGCGGCGAAGAGATGGTCGCAAATTCGCGCACCCCGGACATCATGGCCGACGCCGCCTACGCGGTGCTGACCTCACCGGGTAGCGAGACAACCGGAAATTTCTTCATCGATGATGAGGTGCTGGCGGCCAAGGGCATCAACGACTTCGACAAGTACCGCGTAGTACCGGGGGAGGGTGAGTTGGAACTCGACCTGTTCCTCGACTCCTGATCCGCTACGGCAGGGCAATTCCCGGCGCCGCGTCGGCCGCCAGTCGGACCAGTCCGGTCCGCGTGCAGATCGCCGCGGCCGCAGCCAATTCCGCGGCGCCCTCACTCCGGCCTGCGGCCGACAGCGCCATACCCACAAGCAGTTTCGCGCGCAGTGCCGCCAGCGGGCGGCGCCTGCTGTCGATCCCATCGGCCAAGGCACGCGCACGCTCGCAGGCCTGTGCGTGAGAATCCGGGTCGGCGCTGGCCAACAGCAGCCGAACCGCCGAGCCCTCGTCGAATTCGGCGGTGATCGTGGCGATTCCGTCGGGATGCTGCAGAATCCGCGGTGTCAGGAGCCGCTCGGTGTCGAGCGGGCCGATGTCGTGTCCCAGCCTGATCTGCTCGTTCAGAACGCGCGCGGCCAGGCGGGGTAGGGCCAACTCGTGTGCCGTCTTCAGTCCGGCTGCCAATCGTTGGGCGGCGGCGTCCAGGTCGCCCTTTGCGATCAGTAGACGCGCTCCGGTCGTGTATGTCGCGATCATGAAATCGACGCCGCCGCTTGCGTTACCGATTTCATAGCTTTCATCCAGCAGCGTCGTGGCCGCCGCGAGATCGCCCTGCTCGTAGAGGAGCTCACCGAGCAGCGCGCCCGCGAGCCGAGCCGCGTGCGAGTGCTGTCCGGCGAGCCTGACCGCGATGTCGTATGCGTCCTGAAACGCCGTTGACGCTGCCGCGATGTCAAGTTGCTCCTTGGCTGCCAGGCCCGCAAAGCAACGACCGTAAATGGTCGCGAACGGTCCCATCAGCTCGTGATAGGGCGCGGCCCACTCTTGCCACCGTCGGGCGGCGTCGAAGTCGAAACGGTAGATCGCCACAAACGACGCGATGTTGCCCGCTACCCCGGACACTCTCGGGGGGAAGGAATCCGGTCGCGACAACGCATCCTGAACCAGACTGTCCGCAGTGTCGACACGGTCGGCGAAGATCGCCTCGACGGCGCGCACCACGTCAGCTTCCGCACGCAGGTCGGCTTTCTCGGCTTCGGTGAGTACCGCCTTGTCGCATGCCAATTCGAACCGATTCAGCGCAGTGTGGGTGGGAACCAGGCGCTGCAGGAGAATGTTTATCCACGCGAGCAGGAGTTGGATGCGCGGGCGGGACACCACCAACCGCGGCGGCAGCTTCGCCAAGATACCGAGCAGCGTTGTCATCTTCGACCGCTCGAGTAGGAAGGCTTCGCCTTGTTCGACCAGATCTATGGCGTGCTCTGGGCTTCCGGCAGCGAGTGCGTGATCGACCGCTTCGTTGAGCATGTTGTGCTCGGCGAACCACGCTGACGCTCGGTTGTGCAGTTCTTCGATCCGCTCGGGGTTGTCACGATCGAGTCTGCGACGTAGGTACTCGGCGAACAGTGGGTGATAGCGGAACCATTCGCGTTTCTCGTCGACCCGGTGCAGGAACAGTCCCCGGTCCTCGATTTCCTCGAGAATCGACTGGCTGCGTGCCGTGCGGGTCAGGGCGGACGCGAGTCCAGCACATACCTGCTCGGTTATCGACGTCGTCACCAGAAAGTTCAGAAGTTCTGGATCGAGCGCGTCGACGACGTTTTCGGCGAGGAACTCGCCGATGTCGTCATGGCCGGACATGTGGCCGATCAGGCGTTGCGGCTCGGCGCCAGTGCGAAGCGCCAAGATCGCCAGTTGCAGCGCGGCTCCCCACCCGTCGGTTGCGTCGGACAACGCCTCGATATCGGTGTCCGACAACGCCAGTGCACTCTCACCGGCAAAAAATGCCCGTAGCTCGCCGGAGTCGAAGCGCAGGGCCTCGGTACCGATATCGATGACTTCGTCGCTGATTCGCAAGCGGCTCAAGGCAAGTCTGGCGCGGGCGTCGCTGGTGACGACCATCGGCAGATGATGGCATCCGTTGTCGAGAAGGAAGCCGAGCGCCGCGCGCGTCGCCTTGTCCGTGACGTGGTGCCAGTCGTCGATGATGACCACCACCCGGTCATCGGCGTTGTGCAGTTCGTTGATCAGCGATGTGAGGAGGTGTCGTTGGGCGGCGTCGGGGTGCGCTTCGAGGACCTCGTCGAGTTCGCCGGCAAGTTTCGGGCGAATATTGCGGATCGATTCGATGAGATGCGCAAGGAACCAGGTGACATTGTTGTCATCGTCGTCGATCGACAGCCACGCGACTGCAATGCCGCCGCCGATCAATTCGTCGCGCCACTGGGTGGCCAGCGTGGTTTTGCCAAACCCGCTCGGCGCGTGAATCAGGCTGAGCCGCTTACGACGCCCGGCGCGCAGCGTGTCGAGCAGTCGGTCGCGGCGGACCAGGTTTCGTGCCGGTGGGGGCGGGCGGTATTTCGTCGCGGGGGTCGGTGGCATGGTCGATCGCACACTGGTACGGCTGCTGCCGGGTCGCGATGCCGCAGGTTTACGTTGCGTCGCGACCTGCTGGCCGGGTACGGCCATCTCATCGACCGGGATGCCGTTGCGGCGCTGAATGTCACGCAGTTCGTTGCCGAAAGCCACTGCTGCGGTCGGCCGGTCGGAGGCCTGCGCCGCCATTGCCCATTCGATGGCGGCCGCGACGTCGTCGGGCATTCCTTCCTTGCGCAGGTCCGGTACGGGTTGAGCGGCGACGCGCAGGAACTGCGCCATGATCTGCTCACCGCTGCGGCGTTCGTACGCGGCGTGTCCGGTGAGCGCGCAGAACAAGGTCGCGCCAAGGCTGTAGACGTCTGAACTGATCGTGGGCGAGGCGCCGTCGAGCACCTCGGGCGCGGTGAATCCGGGGGAGCCGGTGATCACTCCCGTGCCGGTCTCGAACCCGCCGACGACGCGGGCGATGCCGAAATCGGTCAGCTGCGGTTCGCCGTAGTCGGTCAGGAGGATGTTGCCCGGCTTGACGTCGCGATGGAGAGTGCCGACCCGATGGGCGGCTTCCAGTGCGCCTGCCATCTTGACGCCCAGCCGGAGGGTCTCGACCCAACTGAGTGGTCCGGTGCCGCGGATGTGGGACTCGAGCGAGCCCTGGCCGTGATACTGCATGACGATGAACGGCCGGCCGTTGTTGGTGGTCCCGATCTGGAAAATCGGCACAATGTGCGGATGCCCCGACAGGCGGCCCATCGCATGCTGCTCGCGAGCGAACCGCTCCATGCTCTCTTCATCGAGACTGGCTGTCAGGACCTTGACGGCAACCGTCCGATCCAGTTCCGGCTGGTCGCACCGGTAGACGATGCCGAATCCACCCTTGCCGATTTCCTCGGCGTTCTCGAACCCTTCGATCTGTAGTTCCGCCACGATATCCGCAGCCGGATGACGCTGTGTGGGTGGCAATTCAGACTCAGCCATCGGGGTTCGCTTGTCAGGCGTATTCGGGTCAGGTAGGCATCTGGTCAGGCGTTTTCAGCATAACTCCGAATGAGCAACTCGCTGGCTTTCTCGCTGATCATGTACACGGCAGAGGCGATGAAGAATCCTGGAATGTCCGGAAACACGCCCGCATCGACGACCCGCAACCGGTTGACGCCGTAGACGCGAAAGTCTCCGTCGACGACGGCCATCGGGTCGTCGGAGCTGCCGATCTTGGTGGTCCCGCACGCGTGATGACCCCAGGCCTCATCGCGCACGAAGTCGGCCAGATCGTCGCGCGTCGAAGCGTCCGGGCCGGGAATCAGCTCGGCCGCGACGGCGGCGCCGAGACGACCGGCGATGTCTCGGGCGATTTCAATGCCATCCACGACCCCGGCAACGTCGGCCTCGAACCCAGCGGTGCCCTCATCGAAATAGTGGAATCGGATCTCGGGCGCATCGCGCGGATCAGCTGATCGCAACGTGACCGTGCCCGCCCGATTGGTCGTGTGTCCCTTGAGCACCAAGATCGACAGTCGGTTCTTGTGCGCGACGGCAGCGCGGGAATAGCCGGGGTAATAGCCCCGGAAGTCGATCGGCAGCGCGAACACGATGAGGTCGGGGTCGTCGGTGGCGACGCTCGAGCGGGCGATCAGTGCGGCCAGGCTGCCGTTTGTGGTGTACGGACCGTCCCGGTGGTCGCGCCACTCGACGAAGAGCGCGTCGGCGTCGGATGCGTCGACGGGCACGTCCAACGACGAATCTTCGAATATCGGGTAGTCACTGCTGAGTTCGGTCACCACGGAGACCTCGTATCGATCGTGCAGGTTGCGGCCGACGCCGGGCAGGTTGTGAATCACTTTCACGCCCAGGGACTCCAGTTCCGCTCGCGGTCCCACACCGGACAACATGAGAAGCTGCGGGGTGTTGTATGCGCCGCCCGCGAGGATTACTTCGACGCGTGCATGGACCGTCCGTGTCGGCGGAAGTGACTCGGTATGCACACTTTTCGGCTGTGCTCGGTAAAGGTTCTGGCCTTCAATGTATTCCACCCCCACTGCGGTCATGCCGTCGAAAAGGACACGAGTGGCAAGGCAATTCAGCGCCACCGTAAGTTTGCCGGGTGCGTCGTCGAGCGCCTGGCGGATCCGTTCCCGGCTGCCATTGCGTTCGCCATCTGCGACCGCAACCGGAATGAACGCCATTCCCTCGAATCCGCCGTTGACCGCATCCAATGCGTTCGGGTCGCGGGGGAGTGGCACGTCTTCGCTGATGCCGAGGCGTTCCCGTGCCGTTTCCTCGATTGCGCCGATGATGTCAAGGAACATCGGCTCACGGCCGCCGATGTCGGGCCGCGCTCGGGTGGTTCCCAGCCAGCCGTCGTATCCGTGTGCCGCACGTTCGTCGCGGTCAGCCTCGTTCTGGCCGGGCATGGGTTCGGCGTCCTTGCCGCGCCAACGCTCGATTCGCCGGAAGTGCTCCCGCATGGCGGCGGCTCCCCATGATGGGTCACCGGTGAGGTCAGCGAGTCGATCCCAGTCGCTCGGGTGCGGATAGATAGTGACCATCGCGCTGATCGCGGTGCTGCCGCCGAGCGTGCTACCCCGGGGATACCAGATGCCGTCTCGGTCCGGGACGAACTTCGAGTCCCGGGCTTGCTGGGTAGCGTCGTCCCAGTGGCGAACGTAGAAGTCCCAGCGCATATCCGCGTCCTCGCTGGCATATGCCTGCATGATCGGGATGCTGTAGTACCGGCAGGAGTGATCGTCACCGGCCTCGAGCAGCAGTACGCGATGGCCAGCCAGGGCCAGGTTCGCAGCGAGCGGGCCGCCGCCCGCGCCGGATCCGACAACGATGAAGTCGTAGCTCTCGTCCTCCGGTGCGGCCATGAAATGGGCCCTCCTCCTCGTCGAATCCGTTCTTGGGCAGCTTCTCATTTACCTGGTGAATTTTGCGGCCGCATGATTCGATCGGGTGATGACAGAGGCGCAGGACCTTCCCCGTGTTGTCTCCGCAAGCCTGGACATCGCGGCGCCGGCTACCGAGATTTTCGAGTTGATTGCTGACCCGGCGCAGCAGCCGTCCTGGGAAGGTAACGACAATCTCGCCGAAGCCGCCGATGGCCAGCGCGTACGTCAGGTGGGCGATGTCTTCGTCATGAGACTGAGTAACGGCATGGTTCGTGAAAATCATGTAGTGGAATTCGCCGAAGGCCGCCGGATCGCCTGGCGCCCTGCAGAAGTGGGCAGGAAGCCACCGGGCCACCTGTGGCGCTGGGAACTGGAACCCGCGGCGGACGGCCGGACCCACGTCACCCATACCTACGACTGGTCACAGCTAACCGATGAGAAGCGGTTGCCGCGGGCCCGGGACACCACCGCTGACAGGCTGCAGGCATCCCTGACTCGACTCGCCGAGCGCGCCGAGCGCCGTTAGCCGGTGCCCGGATGGCCAACGACGGTGAGAGCGGTGGTCCAATCTTTGGCGATCGCCTCCTGCGCACTGGCCAGCGGCACCTGACCCGCGCAGACCAGCGAGTGCAGTCGGTCTTCGACCTGATCCTTGGGGTTTTCCGGGCCGCTGCCGGATCTGTGCCCCGGGCTCGGCGGCTCGACCCACAGGTTCTGTTCGGCATTGGGGTCACCGCCGAGTTCCAGCGAAACCAGGTGGTCATACTCCGCATCGCGGAGAGTGCCGGCGTATCGATATGACGCAGCGTTCGCGCGCTTCTCACGGTCCGTGATTTCCGCTGGCGGACGGATTGAACTGGTGTAGCCCGATCGGCAAATCGTTGATGCGATATCGGCCTGGTTCACTCGCGGATTGACGGCGCCGGGGGTGCATGCCGCGTCCGGTAATGGTTGATTGGCGCTCGTGTACCGGTAGTGGCACGATCCCGCAGCCGGTTGCGGTTGCACGGTGTAGTGGGTCGGCCCGGGCCCTGCGGACAGCACCGCGTGCGAAGTTGACGCGGACATCGGGGCCGCCGCGGAAGGTGCGCAACCCGTGGCGGCGAGCAGGGCCGCGCCAACGGCGACGAGACGCATGCTGAGCTTGGCGATCAGAAAACCTTCGGGCACTTGGTTTCTCCACTGCGTTCGGTTGGCAGACACGCATTCTGCGATGTGTGACCCCATTCGTGGCGTTATCCGCCCGGCGTGGCGAAGGTGATGTTTGCCATTCGGCGTCAGCGCGATCGTTGTGGTGGCGACGGACCTAGCATCGTGTAATGACAATCCACCTTGCCTATACGACGACGCTGGTGGTGTGGCTAGGCGCCGAAGTCGTCTTGCAGACGGTGCAGTTTCTGCGTGGCGAGCGGGCGTCGACGAGGGAGTGGGGCAGCCTCGGCGCGATCGTCATCACGGCCGTCGCTGCCGGCATTGTCGCGGGCGTGATACGCAAACATTTTCCGGGACTGGACTTTTCGCTGTCTCGGCCGGTCTATGTCGTCCTTCTGGTGGTCGCGTGGGCTGGCATCGGGTTTCGGCTGTGGGCGATCATCAGTTTGGGCAGGTACTTCCGTGGGATCGTCCACATTCAGCAGGGCCACCGGGTGGTCCGGAGCGGTCCGTACCGGGTGTTGCGCCATCCCTCGTATGCAGGATTACTGGTCGCTTTGATCGCTCTGGCGGTGACCTTCGCAAACATCGGATCGATCGTCGCGTACGTCGCCTGCATTTCAATCGGTGTCCTGTATCGGATTCGGGTCGAGGAGCGAGTGTTGCTCGTCGGACTGGGCGATGAGTACGCGCGGTATATGCAGGAGACGAGGCGGTTAATTCCGGGGGTTTGGTGAGGTCGGTCAGTCAAAGCCGGTGACGTTCGCAGACAGCTCACCGACACGTGCGACCGTGACATCTGCGTGTGGATTGATCCAGACCGCCGTCCCCGCACGCAACCGGGGGATCAACAGATGATGTCCCCGGGATGGCCACTGCACGAATTCGTAACCGGCTAAATCCCATTGGACTGTCTCGGCCACCCAAACCGCCGCCTCGGCAAAGGGGGCGTCCATCGAAAGTCCTTCGCACAGCCCGAACCCGCCGATGCCGTCTCTTCCGTCCCAGCCAATGTGGACGGAATAGTTGGTATCGATACCGAATTCCCACGTCAAGCGGTCGATCCGCACGTTGCGTCCGTAGCGCAGATATCGAAGATCGTGCGCAACCGCCTCCAGGGCACGGACCCATGCCGCGGGTGGGTCGAACGTCGGATTCCCATCCGGCGTTGAGGCCTTGTCGAACATGGGGATGTGCCAGACCAGTTGGTCTTCGGTCCAAGGATTGCGTACCGACATCACTCGTCAATTCGGAGCTAAGGGGCCACCGGTCTGGCCGTTCGGCGACCTGTGACTGGCGATCGCCGCGACCAGTCCAGCTGCGACCACGAGTTGGCCCACCATCAGCGATGCCGGCAGCGTCAACAGTTCCCAACCGGTGGAACCCCAGTTCGTCGCCCACACCGCGATCCAGATAGCCAGAATCCAGGTCACGATATGCCCGAGCATCATCAACCCGACGGCCCACGTTCGATTGGCGCGTTCAACGAATCGGGCGACGCCAGCGCCGGCACCGATCAGCGCGGCGATCAGCCCTATCGGAAACGGGAGTACCACCATCACGCCGAGAAGCGGTCCTGGTTCGATCAATCCGGTGGTTACCACTTGCGGAAGTACATACAGCCAAACCAACGCAGCGCACACAACCGACAGGATCGAAATCCTCGTTAGCGTGTTCATTGCATTCAACTTAATCTGCGACGTGTGGCGAGTAGTCGAGCGGCAGGCCCTATGCGCTAGCACTCGAACGTTTGTTCGGGTATGATCTTGGTATGTGGGGTAGGGGGACTTCTTCGACGGCGGCCACCGCGGCCGATCGGGTGGTGTTGGCCGAGTTGGCGGCCGACGCGGTCACCGAGAATCGGGCCGCCTACCGGAAGGTGACCGCCTGTGCGGGATTGTGGGAGGCCTGGATCGAACGCGACGTGCAACTGGGCAACGGCGATTTCCACGACTGCGGCAACAACGCGCTGGCCGAGATCGGGCTGCGGTTGGGCTGTTCACGCACCATCGCCGAGAACACCGCCGCGCTCGGGATGGATCTGCGGTTGCGCTACCCACGGTTGCGGGCAGCGTTCGCGGCCGGCGAGTTGGATCAGGCTAGGGTCGCGGCCGCGGCCGGGCGGATGTGCGGATTCAGCCTCGACACCGCGCCCTGTCGCCGGGGCCGTTGGGCAGCGAGATCGACGCCATCTTGATGCGCACCGCCCCCGACGAATACGCCGAACTGCGCGCCGACACCAAGATGTTCCGCAAGATCAGCAAACGCGCCCTCGGCGACATGGCCCGGTTGCAGGTGGATCTGGAACCCGACGAAGCCGAAGCCGCCTGGCAGCGGGTGTGCGAGGTCGCCGACACCGTGTGCCGGTATGACCGCCGCGCCCGCCAATACCGCCTCACCGACGCGTTCACCGCCATCATGCACGGTGAAACCGCCCTCGAGTGCACCTGCGGGCGCGAGGACTGCGCGGTGGCCGGCCAACCCGTACCGAGCCTGCGACGTAAACCCCTGGTGCAGATCAGCATCGACGTGGCCACCCTGCTCGGACTGCTGTCCAACCCCGCCTACCTGCACGGGCACGGACCCATCGACGCCGAGTTGGCCCGCCAACTCGCCAGCGACGGCACCTGGCAAGCCATGCTCACCCAGGCCTACGACCTGGCCACCCAACTCGGCCTCATCAGCACGGACACCGACGGCGAGCGCGACCAGGACGACACCGACACCGACGACACCGCGGGTGTCGAGAACGGTCGCGCTGATTCCGACGATCTTGTCGAACACGCCGATTCCGGTGAGCAGAAGCAGTCTGCGGGTGCCGACGAATCAGCGGCGAACCTCGACGCCGTGCTGGTAGATCCCGAGATCACCGGTCACGACGGTGCGGTCGTCAACCCCGGTGAGGGTGGTGACAACGCTGACGGCGATTCCGGCGCAGGTGACGAGCCGGCAGATTCGGGTGACGAGCCCAAAACGCCGGACACCGACGACCCGCCCGCCGAAACCCCCGAACCCCGCCTCGACGACACGGCCGCCGACTCGGTATCGCCCGACTCCGCCGACAGCGACCTGCCCGAGCACCCACCGACACCGTCGACGCAGTTGGCCGCGGCGATCAACCGGTTGTCCGGCAGCATCTTCCACGCCCGCGGCACCCGCCACCGCGCCGGCTGGCTGCCCGAACCCGGCACCGTCACCGCGTTCACCACCCCCGCCGCGCCGGTGCTGGGCACCGCCGGGCTCACCGAGCTGATCACCCGCGCCCTGGCCGACAACCCCGACCTGCTCACCACCGCACCGGGCACCGGGGGCGGGCCACCACCCCCACGTGCGTTGATCTACCGGCCCGACGCCGACACCGCCGCCATCGTGCGCGCCCGCGACCGGCACTGCCGCTTCCCCGGCTGCCGCCGACCCGCCGCGGCCTGCCAACTCGACCACGTCGAGCCCTTCCGCCACGACAACCCGCTAGCCGGTGGACTGACCACCGTGACCAACCTGCAGGCACTATGCCTGCAGCATCACATGCTCAAAACCATGAAACTCTGGCACGCCCGAATGCTGCCCGGCGCCGTCATCGCCTGGACCAACAGCTACGGCGACACCTACCTCACCCTGCCCGCCGGCGCCGGAATCACCGCTCCGCCACAACAACTCACCCCCACCATCGGCAACGGACCACTCAAACAGAAACCCCCACCCGAACCCGACGACGAACCACCACCGTTCTGATGGGACGGCCAACTTACCCTGGGCGGATGATTCGCGCGCTCGGCGTTACCGCAGCGGTTGTGCTCACCACGACCGCAACCGTGGCGACGGCAACCGCTTCGGCGGATTCGCCCGGCACGTACGTCGCGCTGGGCAGCTCGTATGCGGCCGGTCCCGACGTCATGCCCATCGCGGACGTCGCATGCCTGCGGTCAGCCAACGACTATCCACACCAAGTGGCGGCCGCCCGGCATCTCCGACTCGTAGATGTCACGTGTTCCGGTGCCACGACCGCCAACATCTTGCGGACGCCGCAACGGCCGCAAGCAACAGTGCCGCAACTCGATGCCGTAACCACTGACACGAGACTCGTGACGATCACCATCGGCGGAAACGACATCGGCTACATCGGCCGACTGATCGGGCTCAGCTGTACGCATGCCGCTCCGCAAGGCCTCGCTTTCGTTGCGGCACGCATATGTGATCGGGGCGCGACCGTAGCCAACGAACCGAAGGCGGCCGACTTTACCGCGGTCGAGCACGCAATTGGCGATGTCGTCAAAGCAGTCCAGCACCGCGCGCCGCATGCGGACGTCCTCCTCGTCGACTACCCGCCAGTAGTGGACGACCACGCCACCGGCTGTCGTGCGCTACCGCTATCCAAGTCGGACGCTGTGGCCACCATCCGCATCTATAAGCACCTGATCGCAGCGACAGCGCGTGCGGCACAAGCCACCGGCGCTAAACTCGTTCGGGCGTCGAAAGCCGCTGCGGCACATACGGTCTGTTCTGCCGAACCATGGATGGTGGGTTTCGCACCACCGATCCCATACCACCCGAACCGAGCGGGCACCGACGGGGTCGCCCGCCTGGTTCTCGGCGCGATCTGAACCGAACCGCGTGACGGGCATTACAGTGGGGGACAGAGACCGCAGCCCTAGCAAAGGCCGATGAAGCCGATTACGCACGTGAATCCATGGGTGGCCCTGTACCCGGGCCTCGATATCGACATGCGTGCGCAACAGGTTGCGACGGCCCGGGAGTCCTTCCTGAACCGCGCTGAACCGGCCGGCATCAGATCCGTTGTTCTGGATTCGTGGCTGCGCAGTCGCGCCAACGGTGTCGACCCGGACCGGGCAACCAACGCAATAGCGTTAGCGGGCGTCGAACTCGAGAAATATCGCTCGTCTCACCCGATGGCGCTCATTCGGCCCGTCGTGCAGAACCTGCTGGTGGAAGACGCGGCCGACACCGGACTGCTCGTGGCAATCAGCGACGAACACGGCCGGCTGCTCTGGGTCGAGGGCGACTCCGATGCCAAAGACCGCGCGCTTGAAATGAACTTCGCCGAAGGCGTCGACTGGAGCGAAGGCCAAGCCGGCACCAATGCGCCGGGAACGGCGCTGGCCCTCGACCATTGCGTCCAGATCTTCGGTGCCGAACATTTCAACAGCACGGTGCATCAGTGGAGTTGCTCGGCTGCGCCGGTGCACGATCCGAACACCGGACGGATTCTGGGTGCCATCGACATCACCGGCGGCCCGCGCGTCGCCGTTCCCGAAGTCTTGTCGCTGATCCGCGCGACGGTGGCGGCCGCAGAGTCCGAACTGCGATTCCATCTGCTCAACGCCGCAAACCTCGGGGCCGAGGCGCCGCGACTGGAAGTGCTCGGCGGAACGAACCCAGGTCTGGTTCGCGGAGCCGAGCGTAGCGACCTGTCTCGCAGGCACGCTGAAATCTTGCTGCTGCTGAGCGAGCACCCGGAGGGCCTCGCGTCGGACCAACTCGCCGTGCTGCTCGACGAATCCGAACTCGATGCGGTGACCATCCGGGCCGAAGTCTCACGGCTGCGGCGGGTGGTCGGTGCCGCCAACATCACCTCTCGCCCGTATCGGCTGTCGACGGAACTGACGTCCGATATCGCCGACCTACGCCACGCCCTCGATCGCGGGGACGTGTCCACCGCAATGTCGCTCTATACCGGCCCGCTATTGCCTGGGTCGGACTCGCCAGGGGTGGCGGATATTCGCGACGAGCTGCGGACGCGGATGCGGGCCGCGCTGCTGCGCGCCGGTGACCCCCGGTTGCTGGCCCGGTGGACCACATCGGTCGAGGGACGCGAAGACGCGACCGCGTGGACGGCCTACCTGCGCACTCTGGATCCCAAGTCTCCGTTGTATTCGCAGGTCAAGGCGCGCATCGATTTGCTCGACCGCAGGTACCGATAGCGCTGACGCGCCACGCAACGTAGTTGCAACGTTGTTCCTCCTAGTGTTCTGAATCACAGCCAAGGTTCACCACCAAGGAGAGTTATCGATGACCGTTTACGCCCGGCCGGGATCGCCCGACGCCAAGATGTCCTTCGAATCCCGCTACGACAACTGGATCGGCGGGCAGTGGGTGCCGCCGGTCAAGGGTCAGTACTTCGAGAACCCGACGCCCGTCACCGGTCAGCCGTTCTGCGAGGTTGCCCGGTCCACCGCCGAAGACATCGAACTGGCCCTCGATGCCGCACACGCCGCCGCGCCCGCCTGGGGCAAGACATCGGCCGCGGAGCGCGCCCTGATCTTGAACAAGATCGCCGACCGCATCGAAGAGAACCTCGAATCGATCGCACTCGCTGAGGCCTGGGACAACGGCAAGCCCATCCGCGAGACACTAAACGCCGACATCCCGCTCGCCGTCGACCACTTCCGCTACTTCGCGGGAGCCATTCGGGCACAAGAGGGTTCACTTTCGGAGATCGACCACGACACGGTGGCCTACCACTTCCACGAACCGCTCGGTGTGGTCGGTCAGATCATCCCGTGGAACTTCCCGATTCTGATGGCGACCTGGAAGCTTGCGCCGGCGCTGGCGGCCGGAAACGCCGTGGTGCTCAAGCCCGCCGAGCAGACTCCGGCATCGATCCTGTACCTGTTCAGCATCATCGGCGACCTGCTGCCGCCCGGTGTGGTGAACATCGTCAACGGCTTCGGCGTCGAGGCCGGTAAGCCGCTGGCGTCGAGCAACCGGATCGCGAAGATCGCGTTCACCGGCGAAACCACCACCGGCCGACTGATCATGCAGTACGCGTCGCAGAACCTGATCCCCGTCACGCTGGAGCTGGGTGGTAAGAGCCCGAACATCTTCTTCTCGGATGTGTTGCGCGCCAACGACGATTACCAGGACAAGGCGCTCGAGGGCTTCACCATGTTCGCGCTCAACCAGGGCGAGGTGTGCACCTGCCCGTCGCGGTCGTTGATCCAGGCCGACATCTTCGACGAGTTCCTCGCACTGGCCGCGATCCGGACCAAGGCTGTGCGGCAAGGAGATCCGCTAGACACCGACACCATGATCGGTGCGCAGGCGTCCAACGACCAGCTGGAGAAGATCCTGTCCTACATTGAGATCGGTAAGGGGGAGGGCGCGACCGTCGTGACCGGCGGTGAGCGTGCCGAACTCGGCGGCGACCTCAGTGGCGGGTACTTCGTGCAGCCGACCATCTTCACCGGCAATAACAAGATGCGGATCTTCCAGGAGGAGATCTTCGGACCCGTTGTCTCGGTCACGTCGTTCAAGGATTACGACGAGGCCATCGAGATCGCTAACGACACCCTGTACGGCCTTGGTGCTGGCGTGTGGTCGCGCGACGGTGAGACCGCGTACCGGGCTGGACGCGACATCAAGGCCGGCCGGGTGTGGACCAACACCTACCACCAGTACCCGGCCCACGCGGCCTTCGGCGGCTACAAGCAGTCCGGCATCGGCCGCGAGAACCACAAGATGATGCTCGAGCACTACCAGCAGACCAAGAACCTGTTGGTGTCGTACGCCGCGAAGGCGCAGGGCTTCTTCTGATGGTGCGGGCCCAGCAATGAACACTGCGCCCGCGCGCGTGATAGCCACCGCCGGGGCGATGGAGCTACTCCGTCGCCTCGGCGGGCTCCACGGTGCGCTGATGATTCATCAGTCCGGCGGATGTTGCGATGGGTCGTCGCCGATGTGTTATCCGGCAGGCGAATTCATCGTTGGCGACCGGGATGTGCTGCTTGGGTTACTGGACCTGCGTCTGGGCACCGGGGAGGTACCCGAATCGCTGCCCGAAGGTTCCGACGCTGTTCAGGTGTGGATATCCGGTCCGCAGTACGAGACGTGGAAACACACTCAACTGATCCTCGACACCGTCCCAGGCCGCGGTTCCGGCTTCAGTTTGGAAGCGCCGGAAGGCATGCGATTCCTCAGCCGTGGCCGATCGTTCACCGATCCGGAACTGCGATCGCTCGCGGAGGCGCCGCCACTGACCGGTGCCGACTGGGAGGTGGGGGAACGTCCGCCGCTGCCAACCGAGCCCCAGGTGGTCGCCGAGGCCGCTGATGCATGCCCGGTGCCGCGCCGCTGACCTCGCCCGTTTCGGGTGAATTGTCGTCTATATCTGTCCGCTTTCCCGCCTCCAGTCGTAGCATCGGGCTCGGATCTGCCCACACGTCGGAGGGGGCGACATGCCCGAGGGTAAGCCGAACATCTTGGTGATCTGGGGCGATGACATCGGCATCACCAATCTCAGTTGCTACAGCGACGGCCTCATGGGGTACCGCACCCCGAACATCGACCGGCTCGCCAACGAGGGAATGCGATTCACCGACTCCTACGGCGAGCAGAGTTGCACCGCCGGGCGAGCGGCGTTCATCAGCGGCCAAAGCGTGTATCGCACCGGGATGAGCAAGGTCGGTGTGCCCGGGGCTGACATTGGTTGGGCCGCCGAAGATCCCACGATCGCCGAACTTCTCAAACCGCTCGGCTATGCCACCGGACAGTTCGGCAAGAATCACTTCGGCGATCTGAACAAATACCTGCCGACGGTGCACGGTTTCGATGAATTTTTCGGCAATCTCTACCACCTGAATGCCGAGGAAGAACCGGAGCAGTTTGACTATCCCCACGCCGATCAGTTCCCGAGGTTGCACCAACTGGCCCTTCCCCGCGGTGTCCTGAAATGCAAGGCGACCGAGGACGATTCCAGCGAGCCGGACGATCCCAAGTTCGGTCCCGTCGGCAAACAGACGATCGAGGACACCGGGGCGCTGGACACCAAGCGAATGGAGACGATCGATGACGAGATCACCGCGGCCACCATTGAATACATAACGCGCCAGCACGACGTCGGTACACCGTTCTTCGTCTGGATGAACACCACGCACATGCACCTCTACACCCATGTGAAGCCGGAAAGTATTGGCCAAGCCGGGCTGTGGCAGTCCAGATACCACGACGCGATGATCGATCACGATCGCAATGTCGGACAGGTGTTGGACTGCCTCGACGAGCTCGGTATCACCGAGGACACGATCGTCATCTACTCCACGGACAATGGCCCGCACCGCAATACGTGGCCCGATGCTGGAACCACGCCGTTTCGCAGCGAGAAGGACACCAACTGGGAGGGCGCCTTCCGGGTGCCGGAGATGATCCGCTGGCCCGGCAAGATACCTGCCGGTGTGGTCTCCAACGAGATTGTCCAACATCATGATTGGCTACCGACGCTGTTGGCTGCGGCCGGCGAACCCGATATCGTCGAGAAACTCAAAAAGGGTCACCGGGCAGCGGGCAAGGATTTCCGGGTTCACATCGACGGCTTCAACCTACTGCCGTATCTGACGGGGGAGGTATCCGAAAGCCCACGACGGGGTTTCGTCTACTTCTCCGATGACGGCGACGTGCTCGGGCTGAGGTTCGAGAACTGGAAGATCGTCTTCATGGAGCAACGTTGCCAAGGCACCTTGCGGATTTGGGCCGAGCCGTTTGTGCCGCTGCGGGTGCCCAAGCTCTTCAACCTGCGCATCGACCCGTTCGAGTACGCCGACATCACGTCGAACACCTATTACGAGTGGTCGCTGCGTCACGAGTACTTCGTCTTGTACGCGTCGGCCTTCGCCACCGCGTTCCTGGAAACCTTCAAGGAATTCCCGCCGCGGCACGAGCCGGCGAGTTTCACGATCGACCATGCCGTGGAGGCGCTGCACAAGTTCCTGGCCAAGGACTAACGGCGGGATGCTGCGCGTCAGGATGGACTGTCATCAGGATGCGCGACGATTGGTGCGCTGTATTAAGCAGCTAGTCGCGAGGATTCACCCGCTGACGACGTTCAGGAGGCCGCCCAACATCGAGACGTTCTTGAGAAAGTGGATCCGTTGCTGCATCCGCTGGCCCTCATCTTCGGATTCCCAGAATCGGTGTCCGGCAAGAGTTGTGGGCACAAGCGTCGCTGCTATCGCCAGCGCCGACAGGCGCGGCAGTACGCCGACGCCGAGCAGCGCACCGGCTCCGAGTTGCACGGCACCGTTGAGTTGCACGAGTTGCTCGGTGCGGTCCGGCAGCAGTCCCACTCGTTCGCTGACCGGCCGCGTTATCGGTTCGGCAACCGGCGCAACGCGTTCCGGGTGCAGTAACGTGTCCAGGCCGCCGACGACGAACATCGACGCCAGCATCGGTCGCGCTACCGCGCGCAAAGCTTTCACGGTTCGGTCCGGTCCACGTTGCCGCGCCACGCGCCGCTCTCGTTGTCACGCTCTTCGAGGAAGTGACGGAACCGATCCAGATCACCCTTGACGCGCAGATTCAGGATTCCTAGCTTGTCGGCGGCCTTTTCGACGAAACCGTCCGGGTCGATATCCATTTGCGCGGTGACGCGGGTAGTCGAGGCGTCGAGCCGGTGGAACGTCACAACTCCGCCGTGGTTCGGACCGTTGTCGGAATGCCATGCCACGCGCTCGTCGGGGTTCTGCTCGGTGATCGTGGCATCGAACTCGCGGCGGCCAGTACCCACTTTGACCACCCAATGCAGGTGCGTGTCATCGAGCTGTTTCACTTCCTCGACGCCGTCCATGAAGATCGGGAACTCTTCGAACTGGGTCCACTGGTTGTATACGGTGCTCACCGGAGCGTGGACGTCGACGGATTCGGTGATGGTACTCATGGCATCGGGCCTACCCGGCCCCGAACCGGGTCAAACGATCAAATGGTCGCAGGGTCCTCGCCGAAGAGTTCCGCTGCCCAGCGTGCGGTGACGTCCCGAGCATCCCATTCGTTCGGGTGGAAGCCCGGCCGGTTGTACGAGTTGTAGCGCCGCACCGCCTTCCAGCTGAAGAACGGTGACTTCCGCAGGTCGTTGAGGCTCCGCACCAAACGCACGGGGTTGTACGCGGCCGGGTCGCGCAGCAACGAGCGCCCGGTCTGCAACCCGACCTCGGCCCAGAAGATCGCCGAGGCGATCTCCATGGTGAGAATGCGCATCCACTCTGGTCCATCCGCGGTGCGATACACGTCGAAGGCGACGGCCTTGTGCTCGGACTCTTCCAAGGCGTGCCACAGCAGCATCGTGCGCACTTCGGAGTCGCCAAGCAGCGCTTGGGCTCGCTGGCTGGTCAGCAGGATTTCCGCGAAAGTTGCGGTGTAGTGCTCCAAGGCGGCGGTCGCGGCGAGCGACATCTTCTTCGGGACGATCTTCTCGACCAGACTCAGCAGTTCCTTGACGTGTCGGTCAACCCGGGCCGTCGGATACCCCATGTCCTGCAACCGCTCGTTCAGCAACCGGTGCTGGTGGCGATGGGTGGCCTCCTGCGCGATGAACCCCTTGACCGCCTCGGCGAGCTGCGGATCCGTGACCCGGTCCCGGTAATTCCGGACGGAACGGATGAAGAAGTCCTCGCCCTCCGGGAACATCGCCGATAGCACTGCCACCAGATGGCTGAGCACCAGCTCGTCGTTGACGTAGTGCTGTCGGCGTGTTCCCGTTGGATAGGCGAATTTGACGCGGCGCGCCTTGAGCGGAGGGATCGAATCCATGGGTGCTGGGGAGATATCCGGCATCGTTACTCCTGACCGACTCGGCGATAAGCCCACGCTGGCTTATACGTCCGATTTTACCGTTACTCAGTGTCGCAGTAAACAAATTCCGAGGTGTGTTGTGGAGGCGAGGTCATGACGTTCCGGCGCTATATCGCAGAAGAGATCGCCGTCGACCACGCCGACGGCTTACTGACGCGGCGAGAGGCGCTGCGCCGACTCGGGCTGTTAGGGCTCGGCGCGGCGGCAGCTTCCAGTCTGCTGGCCGCGTGCTCGTCGGGCGGCGGGTCCACCGCTGCCTCCTCAACTTCAACCGGCACTGCGGCTTCCGCCGGCACTGCGGCGAGTTCGTCGGCCGCTCCACCCGGCCTGGCCGGCGCAAAGCCGACCGAGGCGATCACGTTCGCGGGGCCGCAGGGACAGCTGCAGGCCGCCTGGGCAGGGGCGAACCACCCGCGCGGCGCGGTACTCGTGATTCACGAGAACAAGGGTCTCACCGACCATATCCGTTCAGTGGCAGGGCGATTCGCGGGTGCTGGGTATTCGGCGCTGGCGATCGACCTGCTCTCGCAAGAGGGCGGTACCGCGACGTTCAGTGATCCGGCGCAGGCCACTGCCGCACTGTCCAAGGTTCCGCCGGAGCGGTTCGTCGCCGACATGAAGGCCGGGTTGACCGAACTTCAGCGGCGATCCCCGAACGCGAAACTCGGCACGACCGGGTTCTGTATGGGTGGCGGCCTGGTGTGGCTGCTATTGGCATCGGGGGAACCGCGGTTGGCGGCCGCGACCCCGTTCTACGGCCCGCTCCCAGCGAACCCGGACTTCAGCGGTTCCAAAGCGGCGGTGCTCGCCATCTATGCTGCGCTCGATTCGCGAGTGGATGCGACCCGGGACGCCGCCGCAGCCGCGTTGGCCAAGGCCGGACTTGTCCACGAAATCGTGACCGAACCTGACGCCGATCACGCGTTCTTCAACGACACCGGCGCGCGATACAACCAAGCGGCCGCTGACGACGCCTGGAAACGGGTGATCGCTTGGTACGGCAAATACCTGGCCTGATCAGCTTTCGCTGACCTGCGTCTTGCCGTCGCTGCTGTTCCAGGTGATGGTGCCGTGCTGGAAGGTGCTCTTCTTGCCGCTGTCCGTGTCGGTTTCGTCGCTGGTCGGGAAGCCGAGCTTGCCGCCGGGCCCGCCCGCATCCTGATACGCCGTTCTAATCGCACCGAGAACGGCGTGCGCGCCGGTGCTGTCGCTGCGATAGATCGTTCCGCCGGTGAAGTCTTGGTAGGTTCCGTCGCCGGGAGTCGGCTGCTGAGGACCGGTCGGCGCGCCGAGAACGCCGTGTGCGCCGCCGAGTGAGTTGTATTTGTCCAGTATCTGGCCGGAGACGGGGAGGTGGCCGTTAGCCGTTCCGGCCGGGTTGGGAGACTCCGGCGTCACCTTGCTACCGAACGGTTGGGTCGGTGCAGCCACTTGCGAGGATTTCGCGGCCGACACCGTGGCATTCGCTTTCGACTTCTCGGAGGTGATGCCCGCCTTGGCGGAATTGCTGATTTCGCCGGTGCTGCGCGAATCGTTGTCGGCACCGCTACATCCGGCGGTGATCAGTGCGGTCACGATTAACGCGGCGGCGAAGCAGGCCCAGCGGCGGACGGTGGACATTGCGGCGCTCCTCAGGTCGCTGCGCGAGATGCCGGCCGACATTCGCGTCGGTGAACGTACCCCGAACGCTTGGGCTTTACGCAGCAAATCGCGAGCGACGAGTCAGGTCGCGTGAACCCGTGGCTGTCCCAGCAGGATCGCGACCAGATCGAGCGCAGTGTCGATCTCGGCCCGGTCACCGCCGAGCAGCGGCGCATACAGGTGCACATCGCAGATCCGCACGATCGCCTCCGCCATCACCTGCGCGGGCAGTGCAAGTTCGAGATGGCCCTGGCTGGTCTGCTCGGCGAGTATCTCGGCCACCATCCGGGCCGAAACCTCTTCGATAGCCCCCGGCATCAGCGCGAGGCGGATGAATACCGCCGGTTCCCGCTGGGTCAGCGCGCGCAGCGGCTTCGACCGGTCGACTGCATGAAGGAAACGCTCGAGAGCGTCCAAGATCAATGCTGGCCCGACGCCGCTCGATGCGGAGATCGCCTTGCGATAGGTGCGCTGCGTCGCCTCGGCGAGCACCGTCGCGAGAAGTTCGTCGCGATTGCCGACGTGCCGGTAGAGGGTGGCCCGTCCGATACCGAGCGAGGAGGCCAGCGAGGACATATCGAGGGGCTTTCCCTCGAGGTAGAGCTTGGTCGCGGCGTCGATGGCCCGCCGCCGCTCGACGGATTCGGTCACCGGGCTATCTCCGCACGCTTGGGCCGGTCGGCGCAAACCGGCGCGGGAACGGTTGACATCCGCACGTAGCTGAGACACACTCGATAAGTGTCTCACGTGAGCTTCCTCACGGCCACCGAATCTTTCAGATCTGCCGAACTCGAAGGAGTCGCATATGACCACCGTCGAAACTGTCCGCGGGCCCGTCGACACCGCTGCGCTCGGCAAAGTGCTTATGCACGAACACGTCTTCGTGCTCGGCACCGAGGTTCGGGACAACTACCCGGACTATCCGAACCATTGGGACGAAGACGCACGGGTGGCCGACGCCGTGGAGAAGTTGCGCGAGTGCAAGGCGCGCGGGATCGACACGATCGTTGACCCGACGGTCATTGGGCTCGGTCGCTACATTCCGCGCATCCAGCGGGTCAACGAGCAGGTCGACATCAATATCATTGCGGCGACAGGCATTTACACCTACAACGAGGTGCCGTTTCAGTTCCACTACACCGGCCCGGGGCTGCTCTTCGACGTACCGGAGCCGATGGTCGAACTGTTCGTCAAAGACATCCGCGAGGGGATTGCTGATACCGGCGTAAAGGCGGCATTTCTCAAATGCGCCATCGAGGAGCAGGGTCTGACGCCCGGCGTCGAGCGGGTGATGCGCGCGGTCGGGCAGGCCCAGGTCGAAACCGGGGTGCCGATCACCGTGCACACCAACCCGCACACGCAATCGGGTCTGGTCGCGCAGCGGGTTCTGCAGGAGGAAGGTGCCGATCTGACCAAGGTCGTCATCGGCCACTCGGGTGACTCGACGGATCTTGACTATCTGTGCGCGGTTGCCGACGCCGGCTCCTACCTCGGCATGGACCGGTTCGGCCTGGATGTGCTGTGTCCCTTCGAGGATCGGGTCAATACCGTCGTGGAGCTCGCCCGGCGCGGCTACGCGGAGAAGATGGTGCTCGCCCACGACGCATCATGTTTCATCGACTGGTTCTCCGAGGAGGGCAAGGCGGCGGCCGTACCGAACTGGAACTTCACCCACATCAGCGACGACGTGCTGCCCGCACTGCTGGATCGCGGGGTCACCGAAGAGCAGATCACCACGATGCTGGTGGATAACCCGCGCCGCTACTTCGAGGCGACGAAATGACGGGCGTCATCGAGATTCCACGCTCGAGCAATCCCTTTGCCACCGCGGGAGTATCCCGGGATGCGCAGGGCGTTCCACACTACGACGGGTTGCCGGGATCGTTGCTGGCCTTGCTGCGCAGCCACGTCGACAGCCGACCGGACAGCGAGGCCGTGGTCGAACTCGGCGGGGAACGGCTGACCTATCGGCAGCTGTGGGACCGTGCTGCCCGCGTGGCGGGTGGCCTGCGCTCGGATGGGCTGGAGCGTGGTGACCGCGTCGCGGTGCGTTATCCGGCGGGAATTAATTGGGTGCTGGCGTTCTGGGGCACGGTGATGGCTGGCGGTATCGCCGTCGCCGTCAACACCCGCTCGGCACAGCCGGAAGTCGAGTTCGTGCTCAACGATGCCGGCGTTCGTGTCGATCTCGGCGCTGAGACGGAGTTGCCGGACGGTGAGCCGTTCGTCGTGGATGATCTCGCGTTGGGCGATGTTGCGGCACTGTTCTACACCTCCGGTACCACCGGCCGGCCAAAGGGCGTGCCCACCACTCACGAGGCGTTTCTTACCAACGCGGAGAACATGATTCGGGCGCTCGAGGTCCCGCTGAACGCCGGTGAAGAGCTGCGCACCCTCATCTCGGTGCCGTTGTTTCACGTGACCGGCTGCAATTCGCAACTGTTGACCGCGGCCTACGTAGGCGGCTCGGCGGTGATCATGCCGGCGCTCGACCTACCGCGGCTTGTCGCGTCGCTGGGCGAAGAACGAATTTCATTCCTCGTGACGGTGCCCGCGGTCTACGCATTGCTGTTGCGCCATCCCAGCTTTGCCGGTGCCGACGTATCGACAGTGCGCTGGGTCGGCTACGGCGGGGCGCCGATTGCGCCCGCACTGGTCCTGTCTCTCAAGAAGGCGTTCCCGGAAGCAACGGTGTTCAACGGCTATGGCATGACCGAGACCGCGTCACTGATGACCGTGTTGCCGGACCGCGACGCGGTCGAGCATGCCGACTCCGTCGGTTACGCAGTGCCTTCCGTAGACCTCGGCATCGTGCCGATCGGCGAAGACCGCAGCCTCGGGGAACTGGTCGCTCGCGGCGCAAACGTCACCGACGGCTACTGGAACCGGCCCGAGGCCACGGCCGAGACCGTGGTGGATGGCTGGCTGCACACCGGCGACGTGGTGCGTGTCGATGAGGCCGGCCGGATCCACATCGTCGACCGGATCAAGGACATCATCATCCGCGGCGGGGAGAACGTTTCCAGCGTCGAAGTGGAAGCCGTATTGCTCTCCGCGCCCGGTGTCGTCGACGCGGCCGTGCTGGCGGTGCCCGACGAGGTCATGGGGGAGAAGGTGGGCGCGGTGCTGTACGGCGACCAGGGCGACGTGGACATCGACGCCGTGATCGCCTACTGCCGTGAGCATCTCGCCGACTTCAAGGTGCCGCAATACGCATCGGTGGTGCGTGAGGCCCTGCCGCGCAATGCCGGCGGCAAGCTGCTGAAGGCCCGACTGCGCGAGCAGGTGCAGTGGGGCGCACCCTTGCGCTGAGTCTTCAGCGTCGACCCTTCAGCGCAGACAAAGGAGCACGGTGAAAGTCAAAGACAAGGCCGCTATCGTCACGGGTGGCGGCAACGGAATCGGGGCGGCGCTGGCCGCCAAGCTGGCAGCCGAAGGCGCCAAGGTCGTCGTCGCCGATCTTGACGAGACTGCAGCACAAGCCATTTCGGACGATATCAATGCCGATCATGCGGAGTCAGCCATCGGTGCCGGCGGAGACGTGTCCGATACGGCGCAGATTCAGCGGCTCATCGAGCTGTGCGAAAGCGAGTTCGGTTCGGTCGATCTGTATTTCGCGAATGCCGGAATCACTGGTCCGCCGGGGCTGGAGCTGTCCGAGCAGGATTGGGATCTGGTACTCGACGTGAATCTGCGCGCGCACATTCGTGCGGCGCAGTTGCTGGTGCCACGCTGGCTGGACAAGGGCGAGGGCTATTTCGTCGCGACGGCGTCTGCCGCTGGACTGCTGACGCAGATCGGTTCGGCCGGGTATTCCGTCACCAAGCATGCGGCCGTCGGTTTCGCCGAATGGCTCAACATCACTTACGGCGACCGTGGTATTCGCGTCAGTTGCCTGTGCCCTATGGGCGTGAACACCAAGTTGCTGTATGCCGGTGCGGATTCCGGAGATCCACTGGGCCGCGCCGCGACCCGTGCGGTCACGGCAGCGGGCGATGTCCTCGAGCCCGCTCAAGTAGCCGACATCGTCCTGGAAGCGATCGATGCCGAGCGCTTCCTGATCCTGCCGCACGAACAGGTGCTGCAGATGTACCGGCAGAAGGGCGCCGACTACGACCGTTGGCTGAGCGGAATGCGGCGCTATCAGTCCTCGCTGCTGCACTCCGAGCGCTGACTTCACTTACACATAAGGAGTTTTTCGATGTCGTTGTTCGACATGTCCGAGCGTGCCCGCAAGTATCAGGCGGATCTGCTCGAGTTCATGGATTCCCACGTCTATCCGGCCGAAGCGGTGTATGAGGAACAGATGCGGGAGTCCGGCGACCCGCATTTCCAACCGCCGGTTTTGGACGAGCTCAAGGCGGAAGCCCGAAAGCGCGGACTGTGGAACCTCTTTCACCCGCACCCGGAGTGGGGGCCGGGCCTGACCAACCTCGAGTACGCGCCGCTGGCGGAGATCATGGGGCGCAGCCACATCGCCTCGGAGGCATGCAACTGCAGCGCGCCGGACACCGGCAACATGGAGGTGCTCACACTTTTCGGCACCGATGAGCACAAGGAGAAGTACCTCAAGCCGTTGCTGGACGGGGAGATTCGCTCGGCGTTCGCGATGACGGAGCCGAGAGTGGCCAGCTCTGACGCCACCAACATCGAGCTGTCCATGGTGCGCGACGGTGACGAATATGTGCTCAACGGCCGTAAGTGGTTCGCCTCCAATGCCTTGCATCAAAATTGCAAGGTCATGATCGTGATGGGCAAGACGGATCCCACGGCGCCGCCGCACCGGCAACAGTCGATGATGGTCGTACCGATCGACGCACCCGGCGTCACCGTGATGCGCGGGCTGCCCGTGTTCGGCTACCAGGACCGCGAGGGACACGCCGAGATCGACTTCCACGACGTCCGAGTGCCGGTCAAAGACGTGCTCAAGGGCGAAGGAGAGGGCTTTGCGATCAGCCAGGCCCGGCTCGGACCCGGCCGCATCCATCACTGCATGCGTGCCATCGGGATGGCCGAGCGGGCGCTCGAGCTGATGTGCAAGCGCGCGCAGTCCCGCACCACGTTCGGCAATCCGATCAGCGAGAACGCCAACATTCAGGACTGGATTGCCGAGGCGCGCATCGACATCGAAATGATTCGCCTGCTCACGCTGAAGGCCGCGTATCTGATGGACACCGTCGGCAACAAAGAGGCACGCACCGAGATTGCCGCGATCAAGGTCGCGGCCCCCAACATCGCGCTGAAGATCGTCGACAGGGCCATTCAGGTGCATGGCGGGGGCGGGGTCACCGACGACTTCCCGCTCGCCATGGCATGGGCGCACCTGCGCACCCTTCGCCTTGCCGATGGGCCCGACGAGGTGCACAAGCGCGCCATCGCCAAACAAGAACTGCGTCAATACCGCGATGCGGCCGCGGCGTCCACCGACGGCCAGAAAGTGGCGGTGGCTCGATGACCGGACTCGATTTGACGGGCCGAACCGCCATCGTCACCGGCGCTTCCCGGGGCATCGGGTTGGCTGCCGCGCAGGCGATCGCGAACGCGGGCGGGAACGTCGTGCTGACCTCGCGCTCCCAGGAATCTGCGGATGCGGCGGCGGCCGAGGTTGGAGGTAGTGCGCTCGGTGTCGCCGCGCATGCCGTGGACGACGCGGCCGCCCAGCGTTGCGTCGATGCGACGCTGGAACGCTTCGGCAGCATCGACATCCTGGTGAACAACGCGGGCACCAATCCCTCGTTCGGTCCGGTGATAGCTCAGGACCACGCCCGGTTCGCCAAGACCTTCGACGTCAATCTATGGGCACCGATCCTGTGGACCTCACTGGCCACCAAGGCATGGATGGGCGAGCACGGTGGTGCCGTGGTCAACACCGCTTCCATCGGCGGCATGGGATTCGAGGCCAACCTCGGCCTGTACAACGCGTCCAAGGCCGCGCTGATTCACCTGACAAAGCAAATGGCCCTGGAACTTTCGCCCAAGATCAGGGTGAACGCGGTGGCGCCCGGTGTGGTGCGCACCCGCCTTGCCGAGGCCCTGTGGAAGGAACACGAGGATCAATTGACTGCCAGTACCGCGCTGGCCCGCATCGGAGAGCCAGAAGACGTCGGGTCCGCTATCGCCTTCCTCGTCTCCGACGCGGCGAGCTGGATCACCGGCGAAACGCTGGTGATCGACGGCGGCCAGCGCCTCGGCGATGCGGCGCCGTTCCGGACGGGAGTGGTGGTCGGTGCCTGAGGTCAGCGAAGTCGTTGCGGTCGACCCGGTCGCGATCGAGCGGTGGCTTGCGGCGCTCGGCGTCGAGTTCACTGGCCCGCTACGGTTCACCAGGATCGGCCTCGGACAATCCAATCTCACCTACCTGATGACCGACGCCGCTGATCGACGCTGGGTATTGCGACGTCCGCCGCTCGGGCACCTGCTTGCCTCCGCGCATGATGTGGTGCGTGAGGCGCGGATTATCGCGGCGCTCGAAGATACCGACGTGCCGGCGCCGCGGATTCTCGGGGTGTCGACAGATACCGACATCTCCGAGGTTCCCCTGGTGTTAATGGAATTCGTCGACGGCGTGGTGGTCGACACCATGGCGGTCGCCGAAGGACTGAGCCCGCAACGCCGTCGGGACATCGCGCTGTCGATGCCTAAGACGCTCGCGAAGATTCATGCCGTGGACCTCGACAAGGTTGGCCTGTCGGATCTGGCCAGTCACAAGCCGTACGCGCAGCGTCAGCTCAAACGCTGGGCCGGCCAATGGGAGTTGTCGAAGACGCGCGAGTTGCCTGCGCTCGACGAGCTGACCCGCCGACTGGTCGCGGCGATCCCCGAACAACGGGAAACCACGCTGGTGCACGGCGACTTTCACCTGCGCAACTTGATCACCTCTAGGGAATCCGGCGAGGTGATAGCAACGCTGGACTGGGAGCTTTCCACCCTCGGTGATCCGCTCGCGGACATGGGCAGCCTGCTCACCTACTGGCCAGAAGCGGGTGAGACGACCGGCGGGGACTTCGCGCCCTCGACGCTCGAAGGCTTCCCCGACCGGGCGGAGATGGCCCGGCTGTACCTGGAGGAGACCGGGCGCGACTCGGCGGCACTGCAGTACTGGCACGTTCTCGGCCTCTGGAAGCTGGCGGTCATCGCCGAGGGCGTCATGCGGCGGGCGATGGACGAACCCCAGAACAAAGCGGCTGCGGGCACTCCGACTGTCGAACGAATCGACACCCTCGTCGAGAAGGCGACCGAAATCGCGGACTCGGCGGGCATTTAGCGGGTGTTCAGAGCCGTCCCCGCCGCGCGCCGCGGCGTCGTGGTCGCATCTGATGCAGGCGGTACCAGGCCAGCGCAAGGAAGACGAGTCCCAGCGCGGCGGTGATGCCCATGTCGATCAGCCAGGTGCCGATCGAGTGCGCCCACATAGGTTCTGCCACTCCCGGGTGGGGCGCGATGGTGTCGAGGTCGACTGTTGACGCTGCCGCGCCGAACCCCCACCGCGACGGCGCGAACCAGGACACCTGCGCAAGCCCCGGCGTGCCGACGAGCCGAACCAGCCCGCCGGAGAGCACCAGCTGCGCCATGGACAGCACGATCAGCAGCGGCAGTGTCTTCTCGGAACTGTTCACCGACGCCGAGACCAGCAGTCCCAGCGCCAGCGACGCGACGCCGAGCATCGCCATCGCCAGGATCAGTTCCAGCAGCGGCGCGGTGAAGGTGCCGCTCGGCGGCAGTTGCACGCCGATGGTGCCGATCACTACCAGCACCGCCGCCTGGACAGTGGTGATCACGCCGAGCACGAGCATCTTCGACATGAGGTAGACGCCCGCAGACAGGCCGGCCGCCCGTTCTCTGCGATAGATGGTCTGCTCCTTGACGATTTCGCGAATCGCGTTGCCCGTGCCGATGAAACAGGCCGCGAACGCCATGACCATGAGCTTTGTCAGCGCGTCCGAATTGGTACCCGGCGCACCGGTGAATCCGCTACCTGATGGCACTGCGGCCACCAGGCCGCCGAGAAGTATCGGCATGACGCCGAGGAGGACGAGATAACTTCGCTCCGAAGCGATCACCGCGAGGTAGCGCCGGCACAGCGTGCTGAGCTGGGTTAGCTTGGATTGCTGAGCCGGTGGCGGCGCGGGTGCGGCCACCTTGCCCGGTCCGACGTCGTCGGTCAGCCCGCCGGCGACGTACCGATCGAAGCGAGGCGAGTCGCGGAACTCGCGCGCCCAATCGCGGTCCGGTTCGTTTTCGAACGACTGGAACACCGAAGCCCAGCTGCGCTGACCGAAATGTTCCAGGCCCTCCTCCGGCGGTCCGTAGTATGCGAGCCGGCCGCCCGGGACCAACACCAGCAGGCGGTCGCAGGAATCGAGGTTTGCGACGCTGTGCGTCACGACGATGACGGTCCGTCCGTCGTGGGCCAGCTCGGCCAGCATCTCCATGACAGTCTTGTCCAGTCCCGGGTCGAGGCCGGAGGTCGGTTCGTCGAGGAACAGCAGCGACGGCTTGGTCAACAGCTCGAGTGCCACGCTTACCCGTTTGCGCTGGCCGCCCGAGAGTCGATCGATTCTCGTGTTTGCGTGTCGGGTCAGGCCGAGTTCGGCCAGCACCTCGTCGACGCGTTGCTCTCGTTCGGCGCTCCGGGTGTCTCCGGGGAAGCGCAACTCGGCCGCGTACAACAGTGCGGTGCGGGTGGCGAGTTGGGTGTGCAGGATGTCTTCCTGCGGTACCAGGCCGATGCGGTAGCGGAGTTCGTCGTAATCGGTGTACAGGTCGCGCCCGTCGTAGCGCACGGTCCCTTCCGTCGCCGGACGCAGGCCGGTGACGGCGCCCAACAGCGTCGATTTGCCCGCGCCGCTGGGACCGATCACGCCGACCAGGGACCGCTGCGGAATGGGGAAGCCCAGGCCGTCGAGCAGCACTTTGCCCTCGGGTGTCCGGACGGTGAGGTTCTGCACCGAGACCGACACGTCGCCGGTATCGACGAACTCGCGCAGCTCGTCGCCAACGAGCCGGAATGTGGTGTGCCCGATTCCGATCAGGTCGGATTCGGATAATTCCGCCGTCTCCACGCGCGAGCCGTTGACATAGGTTCCGTTGTGGCTGCCCAGGTCGACGATCTTGTAGCGTCCGGCGTCGGTCCTGCGTACCTCGGCATGGTGGCGGGAGACCAGGAGATCGCCCAGCGACACATCGTTGTCGGCGGCGCGGCCGATGCGCAGCCCCTGCGGCGCGATTCGGATGTTTTGGCTCGCTCCGCCGGTCGGCCGCGTCGAATGCAAGGCCCGCCGCGGCACTGTCGGCTCGAGCTGAGTGAAGGTTGCTTCGTCGTCGAGTGCGTGGCCAGGGTCCGCGCTGCTGATGGTCTGATCGCGGGTGCGGTCAGTGTCAGAGTCACCACCTGGTTCGTGGCCTTGCGGCAGCACCACCGAGCAGGCTAATTCCTCGCCGTCACGCGAGTGCCCGAGTCGGAAGGTTTGATCGCTGTCGATCACCATTCGATGAATCCGGTGGCCGGCGTGGAACGTACCGTTTCGACTGCCGGCGTCATCGATTTCCCAACCGTCGTCACGAAGTTCGAGGACAGCGTGCCTTGCCGACACCCGCGGGTCGGCCAACACGATGTCTGCTCTCGGATCACGGCCGATCTGATACGCGCTACCGGCGCGGAGGCGGTAGACGTGATCCTTGGTGTGCACCACCAGAACCGAGGCCACCAAGGACTGGGTGGACGGTTCCCCCGTCATGCCCGGAGTTTACGACGTATCCGCGGGCGGCGGAAGTGCTTTGCAGGCCAGGCCCAATTCAGGTGCCCGGCAGTTCGAGCACGCGGTTGGAATTGGTGTCGGCGACATACACGGTGCCGTTGTGGCCGACCGCCACCCCGTCCGGACCGGTCAATCCGGTGAAGGGGAGTTCGGTCTCGCTGTCCGCGCCGGCCGGCAACTCGAGTACCCGATTGGTCAGGTCGGTGACGAAGACGTCGCCGTGGCCGTCGACGGCCACACCATTGGGATAGCGCAATTCCGTGAACGGCAGTACGGATTGCTTGTCCGAACCCGCCGGGAGTTCGAGTACGCGATCCACGTTCGTCGGGTAATTGTCTGTGACATAGACGTTTCCGTTGTCGTCGACCGCGACCCCGCCGCCAACGACAACGCGATTGGGTGCGTTGTGAGCAGTGAACTGAACGGCGGACTGCGTATTGGACCCGGCCGCCAGCCTGACCACTCGGGTGTTGTCGTAATCGAGAACGTAGACATTGCCGCCGCGATCAACCCCGACCCCCGTGGGTCTGTCCAGGTTCGTGAATGGAAGCGTGGCCGCAGCGGCGGCTCCCACCGGGAGCTTCAATACTCGATTTCCGGATTGGTCGGTGGCATAGACGTTTCCGCTGCCGTCCACCGCGATGCCGTCCGGATCATTGAGGTCACCGAACGGCAGTTCGATCGGCGTGGTCGATCCGGCGGCCAACTCGAGGATCCGGTGGTTGCCGTGGTCGGCGACATAAATGTTGCCGGAACCGTCGACCGCCACGCCGCGTGGGCGATCGAGCCCGGTGAAGGGCACGGTGATCTGTGCCTCGTTCGAACTCCCGTGACGCACCCACTCGGACACCGCGACCGTGGCCGCGACGATGATCACGACGCCCCCGACTGCGGCGGCTGCCATCGCGGATCTGCGACGCCACCACGGTGTGCGACGTTGCGCAGGGGCCGCGGTCGGCGCGGCGGCGGGCTTTCCGTTGGTCGAGATCGGCGGCGCAAGAGTGGGCGTCTCTGGGGCCGGTGTTGACGGCGTCGCGGAGACGACGGTGGCGGGTGTGGCCGTTTCGGTGAGCGCGTCGCGCGCTGCTTCGGCGAGTTCGGTGCAAGTGGTAAAGCGATCCGCACGGTCCTTGGCCATCGCCCGGGCGATGACGTCGTCGAGCGCGCGCGGCAACTCGGGCCGAAGTTCACTGGGACGGGGGATGGGCATGTTCAAGTGGCCGTGAATCAGCTGCGGCACCGTGCTGCCGGGGTAGGGCTGCTGACCGGTAAGCATCCGAAAAAGCGTGCAGCCCAAGGAGTATTCATCTGCTCGGGCATCGAGGACTGTGTTGGTGAACTGCTCGGGCGCGGCATATTGCAGGCTGGCGACGAGCATGCCGGTCTTGGTGAGGTGCTGGGTCTCGTCGAGGACCTTGGCGATGCCGAAGTCGGTGAGCAGGACGCGGCCGGGCTTTCCGGGACGGCGGGCACTGGTGTCCTCGAGGAGGATGTTCGCGGGCTTGACATCGCGGTGCAGCACGCCTGCCTCATGGGCGTAATCGAGCGCGCTGGCAATGTCGGTGATGATTCGCACGGCCCGCGCCGCGCCCAGCGGTCCGTCGTTGAGCACCTGGTGCAAATCGGTGCCCTCGATGTATTGCATCGCTATCCACAACTGGTCTTCTTCGCGGCCGCGGTCATAGACGGCCACGATGTTGGGATGCTCGAGCCGGGCGGCGTGATCGGCTTCCTGTTCGAAGCGCGAGCGGACGTAATCGTTGTCGGTTTGACTGCGGTGCAACAGCTTCAGCGCGACCCGACGCGGCAGCCGGGGATGCGCGGCGAGGTAGACGGTGCCCATACCACCGACGCCCAGCACCCGATCGATGGCGTAGCCGGCAAAGGTTTGGCCGGGAAGCAATACGTTCGGTGAACCCATCCTTGACCGCCTTGCCCGATCGAGCACAACCCCTTACCTGGCGTTTTCGATTCTAGTAAGCGGTCGGCGGGTCGGCGATCATGTTTCAGCGCTTCAGCAGCGGGCCCCACTCGTGATGTGCGACGGCGCTCGCATGCGGATCGCTGGCGTCGGCGTTTTCGGTGAGCTCGACGAGTGCGCGGGCAAGCTTCAGCGCCGCAACGTGGTGACGTTTCGCGGCTTGCACAAGTTCGTTGAAGGCATGCTCGACGTCGTAGCGGCGAAGTGCGACGAGGATTTCCTCGGCGCTGTCGAGGATTGCGCTGTTGGTATGCCGCCGGGTGGGTACTGGCGCGGTGTTCTGGGTCATGGGTTGTTCCCGTTGACGTGAAGGTCTGATGCTTCCCGGAGTGCCCAGATGACACGATTCTGAACATATTTCTCTGGTCATGACATGCTGAGGCGATGACAGCCGACGCGGGTACCCCTTTGCAGCCGCTGCGCGAGGACTGGGAACGCGCGCTCTGCGTGGTTGCCCATCCCGACGACATGGAATTCGGTGCGTCCGCGGCCATCGCGCGATGGACCCGCCAAGGCAAGCGCATCGTCTACTGCATGGTGACCAGCGGGGAGGCGGGCATCGACGGTATGGCTCCGACCCAGGCCGGTCCTGCCCGCGAAGCGGAGGAGGTCGAGTCGGCCCGCATCGTCGGGGTGGACACCGTGGACTTTCTGCGGTGCCCCGACGGCGTCCTCGAGTACGGTGTTCCGCTGCGGCGGCTCATCTCCGCCGAGGTACGTCGGCACCGGCCGGAGATCGTGGTAACCGGCAACTTTCGCGAGACCTGGGGAGGCGCTGCGCTCAATCAGGCGGACCACATTGCAACGGGCAAGGCGACGGTCGACGCTGTTCGCGATGCAGGCAATCGCTGGATCTTTCCCGAGCAACTCGACGAACTCGAGCCGTGGGGCGGAGTGAAACAGGTGTGGGCAGCCGGTTCGCCCCGGTCGGCCCATGGTGTCGACATCACCGACACCTTCGATTTGGGCGTGGCCTCATTGCAAGCGCATCGCACCTACATCGATGGGCTCGGCTGGGAGCACTTCGACCCGGCACAGTTCCTCGGCTCGCAGTCGCGGCCGGCGGGAGCGCGGATGGGCGTCACCCACGCGGTGTCGTTCGAGGTGTTCTCGATGACCTGGGGCGAGTGAGGTTCCGCGCGTCAGTCCTTAGCGCGACGGGCGAGGACCGATACAGTCACCGCGTCGACCACCTTGAGGGTGCCGGCCAGCAGTGAGTACGGCTTGACACCGAAGTCCGTTTGGCGGATCTCCGCTTGTCCCGACAATTGCCAGGCGTCGCCGGCATCCTCGATGCGCACGTCGATCGCACGGTGACTGGTGGCGCCGTGGATCTCGACGGTGCCGTGCACACGGTAGCGGCCGTCGCCGATTCTCTCGAACTCCTCTGCGGTGAAACGAATTTCCGGGAAGCGTTGCGCGCCGAGGGATTTGAGTGCGTTGGTGCGGACAACCGATTTCTCCGGCCCCGACAGCGGGGTGAGCCCGCCTTCCCCGCGCAACACCCGCAGCGAATTCACGTCGACCACCAACGATGCGGCGGCCGGTAGATCGTCGACCCACCGCAGAGTTGCCCGCCAGCTATCCATCGCGATGGTGAGCCGGTGACCCATTTTTGCGGCCCGGCCCGCGACACCGGTGTGGATGAGTACCTCACCGTTGGATTCGTCGAGAAGCCACTCTCCGCTGGTCATCGCCCGACGATATCGTCGCCGGCTCGGGTCCTGGGCGCGACGTGCCGACGCAATTGACCAGTAGACTGTTGTAAATCTACAATCGTTGTGTGTCTACAACCGTTTCCCCCTCTGGGCTGGACCAGCGTCGCAAGATGATCATTCTCGCGACCTGCTGCCTGAGCCTGCTGATCGTCTCGATGGACGCGACGATCGTGAACGTGGCGCTACCGGCTATTCGCGGGGAACTACACGCCTCGGTTTCGCAGCTCCAATGGGTGATCGACATCTACACCCTGGTGCTGGCCAGTTTGCTGCTGCTGTCCGGCGCCGCGGCCGACCGATTCGGGCGCCGTCGCACGTTCCAAGTGGGGCTCGCGGTCTTCGCCGCCGGTTCGCTGATGTGTAGCCTGGCGCCCACGATTCAGGTCCTCATCGGAGCGCGGATGTTTCAGGCGATCGGCGGGTCGATGCTCAATCCCGTTGCGATGTCGATCATTACGCAGGCGTTCCCCGGACGCCGAGAACGGGCCAGGGCGGTCGGTGTCTGGGGCGCGGTCGTCGGGATTTCGATGGCGCTGGGCCCCATGCTGGGCGGACTTCTCATCGACACCATCGGCTGGCGCTCGGTGTTCTGGGTCAATCTGCCGGTATGCGCAGCGGCGATCGCATTGACCGCGGTGTTCGTGCCGGAGTCACGGTCGGCGGTGGTGCGCACCCTCGACCCGATCGGACAGCTGCTGGGCATCATCGCGATGGCCGCGCTGGTGTACGGACTCATCGAAGGACCTGACATGGGCTGGAGTTCGGCGCGCACGCTGGGGATTTTTGCGGTCGCGCTCGTGGCGGCCGTCGCGTTCATTCGATTCGAGGCCCGCCACCACGACCCGTTCATCGATCTACGTTTCTTCCGCAGCGTGCCGTTCAGTTCGGCCACGGTGATCGCTGTCGTCGCGTTCGCCGGGTACGGTGCCTTCCTGTTCATCATGTCGCTGTACCTGCAGGAGGTGCGGGGGCTGAGCGCCATCGGCACCGGGCTGCTCTACCTGCCACTCGCCGGCGCCACGTTGGTGTGCTCGCCGTTGTCCGGTCGTCTGGTCGGCAGGTTCGGCATCGCACCGTCGCTGATAACCGCCGGTTCGATCACCGTCGTCGCCGGGCTGCTGCTGACGTCTCTCGGCACGGCGACGCCGCTGGTGCTGGTGGCAGTCATGACCGGGGTCTTCGGCATCGGTTTCGGTCTCGTCAACGCACCCATCACGACCGCCGCGGTCAGCGGGATGCCGGTCGACCGGGCGGGTGCAGCGTCGGCAGTGGCCTCCACCAGTCGCCAGGTCGGGGTGAGCCTCGGCGTGGCGCTGTGCGGCAGCGTGGTCGGCGCCGCGATGGGCGGCCACCTCGCCGCGGGGTTCGCCGGCTCCACGCACCCGCTGTGGTGGATGGTCGCCGGTTTCGGCGTGGTGATCGTGGGGCTCGGAGCACTGTCGCGTTCGGCTTGGGCGCGCCGCAGCACCGAAAGCATCGCTCACCTGTTGACTGAACCCGAGAACGTGCCAGCTATGGCGGGAGGTGCACGCAATGTCGACTGAAACCGCCGGTATCGACCGCCGGCTCGCCGACGAGACGTGGCGGATGATGATCGCCGTGGTGATGGACAACCGCGACACCTGGCGGCGCGCGGTCACCGAGCGAACAGGTCTGCCGTTCAGCAGGATTCGCGTGTTACGCAGACTGTTGCCGGGACCGCTCTCGATGAAGGACCTCGCCGCTGCGGCCACCATCGACGCGCCGGCGGCGACGGTCGCGGTGAACGACCTCGAGTCACGCGGCTATGTGACCCGCGAGATCGATCCCGGCAATCGTCGCTGCAAGAACGTCACGCTGACCGCGGCCGGGCGGGAACTACTCGCAATCGTGCGGGCCATCGATGACCCGGCCCCCGCTGCGCTGACGGAACTCGACGAAGCGGATCTTGCAGCGCTGCACCGGATTTTGGGTGGGCTTGCGCACCCTGGTCACGATGCCGATCGCTGAGCATCCAATGGGTGACTTCGCCTCTGCTGGCAAAACTCTGCGCCGCCGTCTGGACGGTGGCTGCTGTCAAACTGGCTAGTCACACAAACCTCTTGCGGTCAACTGACTCGATCGCCGAGCGAATTCTATTTTATTACAACGCTTTTACCGTAACGGGGGCATCGATACACCGCTTGCGACAGTCGACAGTCCGCGCAGACAACAGTTGGAAACCTCGAGACTGGCCTCGTTCTTTAGGCTGCGCTGGGCGACTGAAGCCTTGTGTCATCGAGCGCGGGGACTATGTCTCGACCGCGTCCGCGTCGCTCATAACGACGGTGTAACAACTCGTTACCTTCGATTGATAATCGGTTGGTGCTACTCACCGCGGCGGGGGGCGGAGCCGGCCGGAATTTCTGCACGAATCTTCCGCACATGAACGACCTCAACATGTGAAGGACGAGAACTATGCGTAACAAAGTGGGAATCGCAATAGCAACTGCGTGTTTGTCCACGCTGATCGGCGCGGCAACTGCGGAAGCTGCCCCGGCTTTCGATCCTGGCACAAAACTGGTTGTCACCAGCGCAGACGGGCGGCAGGCATCCGCGCTCGTATCCAGCCGGATGTCGCCGGTCGTCGAATCCCCAGCCCGCGCGGAGACCGCCAGCCAGCGGAACGCGCGCTTGAAGGCAGGCGATTACCTCGACATGTCGGCATTCTCCCGCAAGGGCCTGATCGAGCAGTTGGAGTACGAAGGGTTTTCGGCCGAGGATGCTGTGTACGGGACTGACAGCCTGAACGCGGATTGGAACGAACAAGCGGCGAAGAAGGCACGTGATTACCTCGACATGTCGGCATTCTCCCGGTCAGGGTTGGTCGACCAGCTCATGTACGAGGGATTCACGCGACAACAAGCCGAGTTCGGCGTCAGCCAAACTGGCCTTTAACAGATTGCGACGGGTTGATCGTGTTGTTGTTCAGGCACTTCCGGCTCAGTGAGCCTGAACAACAACACACTCACGCGCATACACCTTGTTGTCACCAACTCCGGCAGTAGTTCGGTGTCGGGAAGGTGACCGTCCCGCTACTCGATGTAGGCGTTGTCATGGCGGGCGATCCACTCGTGTCGCGGTCGGATTGACGCGAACCGGCATCTACCACTACATCAGCGGCAAAGACGAACTACTCGAACAACTCGTCCGCGGCTTCACCCTGGTCACTGCTCAACACCTACAGCAACTGGCTACCGAGACCGATCGCAGTGCGACGCTGCGGCTGCGTGAGGGCGTGGTCGCCATGGCCACCAGGGTCGCCGAGCACCCACAGCGGTTTCGGCTGCTGTTGACCAGTGAAGAGGCATTTCCCGAACCGCTCGCCAAACAGCACCGCAAGGCCCGGCGCGCCACGTTGGAGGCGCTCTCGGAACTGATCTCGCAAGCCATCGGGGAAGGAACCTGCCGCCCGGTCGATCCGGAATTGGCCGCGTTTTCCCTTGTGGGCGTGGCGAACTGGGTCGCCTTCTGGTACCCGAAACAAAAATCTGCGCCGGCCAGCCCGGCGCAGGTCGCCGAGGAACTCGCCGACATCGCGCTCCGCGGCGTGCTGAGCGACCGCGCGAGCAACGGTGAGAGTGCCGTCGGTTCCGCGTTGGCCTTCCTCAAGGAAGATGTTCAGCGCTTGGAACATCTGCTGAACCCGCCGAGCACCTAGAACTCGACGATGGCCTGATTCGCATCAAGTCGGCTGCGTGCACTGTTGGACCAGACCGTGTTCCCGCATCGATCCGCCAAAACTACTGCCGCGTCATGGAATTCGCGGGCGACACCACGGCGCCCGAGCAAGGCAGCGAGATCTCCCAACACCGTGTCTACCGGTCCCACAACGAAGCAACCGGTGTCCGCTCCGGCCAGTTGGCCCCGGTAGTGCGCGAGTCGCTCGAAAGCCTCACCAGCCTCGGCAGTTTCACAGAGTTCTACGACTGCCATCCCGCGAACGGCCAGCAACAGGGAATGAAAGAAGTCCTGACGTACCGGGCGAATGGCTCTACGGAGTGCACGTGCCTCTTCTCTGCGCCCCGCTGCACACATCGCCAGCGCTAGCGGATCTTTCACCGCGTCGTCGGCATCGGAGACGATCGCCGTAAGGGGGCCGACCAGATCCGCCAGTCGGCCGGTAGTCACGGCGAGGGTGAACATCGACAAACCCAGGACGGCGTCCGCGTCGTGCATGTTGGCCAGAGTGAAATGCTGATGCGCCTGCACATACGTGGCCGCGGCGCGGTCCGTGTCACCCTGCACGTGTGCCTGCATCGCATGCGCCATGAGATTGACCGCCCGCGCCTGCCCCCATCGATACCGGTCGGCGAGGGTGTCCATCGTCGACAGATGAGCCGCCGCTGTCTCGATGTCCCCAACAACCGCGGCCAGGCGTACGTGTGCGAAATGGCCGATCAGCCCGAAGACCTCGGTGGCGCAACGAGGGGACAGTCGAATGAGTTCGTCGGCGAGCGCGCACCGTTCCGCCCGTGCAGTGCGATTGTGCGACAGCGCCAGGTAGGCATTGATGGCCAGCCCACGGGTGGTCGGATCGGCAATCTCGTCGGACAGCCGAACCGCCTCGACGGCCGCACCTCGAGCGTCCTCGTCTCGCTCGCCATAGGTTTCCTCGACCAGAACGGCCAGCAACCTGCACCGGGTGCCCACGGGTAGGTCTGGAATGGCTAGGCATTCTTGCACGGCATCGACGACGAATTCGTCGACGGTTCCGTACCTCCGAGTTATCCACGGAGTTGGTGTTTCCCAGGCAAGAAGAGCCTCGACAACCAGGTCTGCGCGGTCCGCCGCGCGGGCCAAGCTCAATGCCTGCAAACGGGTCGCACGCGCCTCCTCGAGTGAACCATCGGCCAACCGTGCGCTGCTCAGCCGACACAGCACCCGAACGCGCGCTGCCGTGTCGGCTGCTGGCATTCGGGCAAGCGCGCGGTCGGCGATCTGCAGATTCTCCGCGATGACGTCGTGCGAGAATCTGGTAGCCGCGAGATCGGCTGCCGCCAGCGCATATTCGACGGCTTGTTCGGCGTTTACGGGGGTCAGTGCCTGGCCGTGATGATGAGCCAGCGCGCTCACGTCGTCGGGATGCACAGCGTGCACGGCGTCGGCTATTCGACGGTGCCAACGCATACGGCGCAATCGGGGAATATCGTCGACCAATGTCTCTCGCACGAGCGAGTGGGTGAATGTGACAGTGGTGTCGGAGATGTCGAGCAACCCGGCAAGCATGCCCGCGTCGAGAGCGTCGAAAACGACTTCTTCGTTCACCTCGGCTGCGTGCAGCACCACCTCGATGTCTGCCGTGCGGCCGATCAGTGCGGTCAGGCGCAGAATCGACACAGCGATGTCCGGCAGTCGATGGAACCGCCTGCGCAGGACGTCTCGTACGCCGGCGGGTACCGCCGATGTCGCGACCAGGGCGCCCTCGCTGCGCATCAGGCGTGCGCTTTCCCGGAGGTAGAACGGATTGCCGCCGGTGCGGTCCAGCAAAGTTTCCATGATTGCTGGGGCAGGGGTGACCCCTGACTCCGCTTGCACCAACCGCGTCGCGTCCTCGACGGGCAAACCCGACAGTTCAATGCGCAATGGATCCAATGGCGCCAGCGTCGCGAGGGCGCCCGCAAAGTGCCTGCCAATCTCCTCGGGCCGATACGACACCACGACCAGCACTGGCGCCGTCGAAGCCACTGTCGTCAGTAGGGTGAGCGTCTCGGCGTCTGCTCGGTGCGCATCGTCGATGAAAACCGCCACCTGTTGGATGCGCGCGAGGTCGGCGAGATCCTGGACAAGACGCTGGTGCAGCAGAAACCGTGACTCGTCCGTTTCTTGACGCAGCGGAGGTGTCACCGCATTGTCGACGAAGACGTCGAGTCCGGCGCCGAAGCCGACCTGCGTGGCGGACAGGCTACGAATTACCTGTACCCACGCCCAGGCGGCCGGGGCGCCATCGTCCTCTGGACATTGTCCCGTTGCTACCAGCCAGTCCTCGCCGTGGGCCGGTCGAGCCGGTGCCGTGAGGAATTCAGCCAGGTGCGCGAGCAAGGCCGATTTTCCGACACCCGCCGAGCCGCTGATCAGACACACGCTTGAACGCCGACGTTCCGCCAAATTGAGCACTGCACCAATGTGTTCCGCACGGCCGAGCAACTGCGCTCGACCGTCGGTGCGGTGGGGCTGCGGGGCATTGCCGTCGGCTGTGGTGATCGGGCTCTGTCGAACGCGAATCGGAATCCGCTGCGCCAGAACATCTGCCTCGAGTTGGGCCAATGCCGGCCCCGGATCGATGCCCAGTTCGTCGGCGAGCGTGTTGCGTGCCCGCCGGATCGCGGCAAGCGCATCGCCCTGGCGTCCGCTCGCGTAAAGAGCGAGCGCAAAAAGCCGCCACGACTCCTCGCGTAGCGGATGTTCGTTGCACAATCGATGGCCGACGAGTACCGCTTCAGGTGCCTCGTCGCAGTCGAGTAGTGCCTGGACGAGTCGCTCGCTGGCGACGACGCGAAGCTCCTCCAGCCGGGCTGCCTCCGCCGCGGCCCAGGATGTGGAAGCGAAGTCGGCCAAAGCGTGCCCACGCCACAGCGTCATCGCTTCACGAAGGTGATTTCGTCGACTGGCAGGGTCCGCGATTTCGGTAGCGACGCTGACCATCTGCTCGAACCGCCAGGCGTTGACGTCGGCGGCCGACGCCGTGATCGCATACCCGGGCGCCCGGCTGACCAAGACCGTGGCGGGGGACCTGGGCGGCCGATGCGGTTCGAGAATCTTCCTGAGATTGGAGACGTAGGCCTGCAGTGCAACCAGGGCTCGTCGCGGTGGCTCACCGTCCCAGAGGTCCTCGCACAATCGATCGACCGACACCACTTGGCCTTGGGCTACCAGCAGCAACGCGAGAACCGCACGCTGCTTTGGGCCGCCGAGATCCAAGAACCGCCCGTCGACGTCAACAGCGTCGAAGGGTCCAAGGATCCGCAGGTGCACCATGACGCTGGCGAGTTTAGGACATTTCGTGCAATTCGCCTCAAGCTAGCGGGTACGGCCGCTCCAAGTGATTTCCAAGTGGCGTCGATCAGAGTGAATCGTCCAAGAACGCCAAGACACTGGAGCGACCATGACACTGACAGCGCAAAGCCGGCCCGACACCGACGAAATGGTGATCGTGCACAACGTGTTTCGCGTCAACCTCGGCGCATTGCCAAATCTCGTTCGCAACGTTGCCGACGGTGATCGCCGGCGCGCAGAGGTGTTGGTTTGCTGGCTGACCGAACTGCTCGACGGTCTCCATCATCACCACACCGGAGAAGACGAACTCATGTGGCCCATCCTGGCCAATCGCGCACCGGCCGATACCGCGCTCGTCCTGCAGATGGAGGAGCAACACGGTCGGATCGGGTCGTTGATGGCGGTCGTCCGCGAGCAGTCGACTGCCTTCGCTGACAGCGGAAGCCAGGGTGCCGGAGACGACCTCGCCAACTCCCTCACGGAATTGAATCTCGTCCTCGACGAGCATCTGCGTGCGGAGGAAGAACGCATCCTGCCGATCGTCGAAACCCACATGACGAGAGGCGAGTGGCAGGCACTCGCTGAGCGCGGCAACTCCGCAATCCCGAAGAACCGTCGACTGGTCTTTCTCGGCTACATGCTCTACACGGCTACACCCTCCCAGCGCGCACTGCTCATGGCCTTGTTGCCCCTGCCGATTCGGATCCTGTGGCGAATTGCCGGCCGTCGTGCCTTTGCCGCCGACTACCGAGGCATCTACGGAACCGCGCCGCGGTGGTAGAACGCCTCACCTCATCTTTTGGGCGGAGACGCGCGGAGCCCGTCGACAACGACGGCGAGGATGCGGTCAGCACGACCCGGACTCGGTGAGTCGGCCACGGCGGTCACGAGGCTTTTGAGTAAGGCGATGAGGTCGTCGGTGGTGATATCGCCGCGTACTGCCGAGCACTCTTGCGCTCGGTGGAGCAGCACGGACATCGCCTCGTGTAGCGCCTCTCGCAGCGGCCCCGGAACGGCTATGGCATCGGGTAGGTCGCGCTTGGCCGCGGCTTCTTGGGCAACGCGGGTGAGGAATCCGAAGAAGGCCGCGCCGGGCTCGTCATCGCTCGCGCGGTGGCGAGCCTCGGAAACGAGATCGCTTACGCGGGCGGTCACGACGGCCCCGAACAGCGCGCTTTTGTCGGGAAAGTGCCGGTACACAGTTCCGGGCCCGACGCCGGCGCGGGCGGCGATGTCGTCGAGGGGTACCGCGAACCCGGATTCGGCGAAAGCCTCACGAGCGGCGGCCAGAATCCGGTCTCGGTTGCGTCGAGCGTCTGCACGCAGCGGTCTGTCGCTAACCATTGCTAACCGGAGCGCACGTTCCGTATTGTGTAAGCGGAGTCACCGTTCCGATTATAGGAGGTAGCGATGGTGCGCAGCCCACGCGAGATGGTGGAGCAGGTGTGTCGCATGGTCGCCGGTGAGGGAGTCGTCTTTGCCGACTTGTTCGCCGAGGACGGGACGCTGGAATATCCGTTTCCGTTGCCTGGTCAGCCACACGAGCTAAGAGGGCGGAAGGCGATCCGAAGCTATTTCGATGCTGCACCGTCCGCACGCGAACTGTTCGACATTGTCGACGTGCAGGCTGTCGTTCACGACACCACCGATCCAGAAGTCGTCGTTGCCGAAATCGAGCACCACGGAAGGTCATTGGTGACAGGGGAGTCGTACCGCTTCCGTGCCGTAGGCGTGATCCGAGTGAGCGAGGGGCAGATCGTCTCCTACCGCGACTATATGGACCCGCTTACCGCCGCCCGGCTCCTCGGCCGCAACAGCGAAGTGGTTGCGGCGCTAACGGATTGAACGTCTCGTCTACCTCCTGAGCGCGCTTTCGCGGGTTTGCGAGGGTGTTTCGCCGTATCGGTGGCGGTATGCGGCGGCGAAGCGTGACAGATGGCCGAAGCCCCATCGGTAGGCGATATCGGTCACCGTTTCGGTTGTCCCGGCGTCGAGGAGTTCATCTCGGACGCGGGTGAGCCGCAGTGACTGAATATAACCTTTCGGAGTAGCGCCGATGTTGTCTTGGAACGCTCGTTGCAGCGACCGCACGCTGGTCCCGACCTGCTGTGCGATATCAGCGACAGTTATTGGGGCATCGAGGTTTTCGTCGATGTAAGCGAGCGCTCTCCGCATAGTCGAGTGGTAGACCGGGGCCGCGGGTTCCCGCAGTGCTGACAGGAAGTTGTGCGGTTGAGCAAGCAACAGTCCTGTCAGCAGCGTGTCCTGCCAACTCGAGGCCGCGAGCGGATGTTGGGTGAGGCCGCTGCCGTTGTCCAGATCGCGCAGCAGCACATCGAGCGACGAGTGCCAGGTGGCCATCACGGGCGTAGTGAGGTCCACGGCAAGGTCGAAGACGATCGACCCGTGTATCGGACGGCCGAGCATGGCTTCGACGCGCCGGTCGAGAGCACTCTTTTCGATACGTAGGTGCAACTGCCGGTAGCTGGCGTCCATGTGCATAGCTGCGCGCATTCGCGGTGAGAGAAGCGCTCCGGTGACGTGGTCGAGGCGAGCGCGCTCGTTGCTGACCTGTCGGTGGTCGGCTCCGGCGGTCAGCTCCAGCCTGTTTGTTCCCCCGATTGCCAGCATGAGGTCGTAGTAGTCGATGCGATCCAGGATGTCGACGTCGACGTCGACGCCTTGGTCGAGGTAGACGAGGTCGATGTCGCCAAATCGGGTGGCATTGACATGGCCACGAAACGACGCCGCAACCGTTGTGCTGGCGGGCTGAATCTGGTGCGCGCTCAGTAGGTTCGAGGCCTGCTGGCGGAACTCATCGACATCGTCAGTGGCAAGCACCCGGTGTCCGGCCAACGGGCTGTTCATCAACGCCTGCCCGTGTGCTTTTGTGCATCGATACTGCTCATAGCCACCTCGACCGACGTTGTCCACCCACTGACGTGACCGGTGGAACTTTCAGGGTAACGCGGCGGGCATCGAGGGTCGGGCGTGTGGCCCGGCAAATCTGGTGACGCGTTTCGGCTGAGCCTGTCGCGTCCCGGATAGCGACGTGGATCACACCTTCTTAGCGTCAGGGCACGAGAAATTCCTGCGAGTAAGGAGCTGGCGTGGTCACCGATTTCGATGTTGCCGTTGTGGGGTACGGGCCGACGGGGCTGGTGCTGTCATCCCTGCTGGGCAGGGCCGGGCACCGGGTCGCCGTGTTCGAACGGTGGCCGGGTCTCTACGGCCTGCCGCGGTTGACCCATATCGACGGCGAAACAGCGCGCATAGTCCAAGCCTGCGGCGACGTGGAGTTCGCGTTGCGGGATGCGTCGGCAAAAGAGTGCTACGAGTGGCGCAACGGTGCGGGCGATTTGTTGATCGCGGTCGATTGGTCGGGGGAGTCGAGCGGATTCGCGGCGCACTACTCGATGTACCAGCCGGACATCGAGTCGGCGATCGACCAACGCGTCCGCAGCTACCCCAACGTGGAGATCAATCAGGGCGTTGGGGTGGTGGCCGTGGAGACGGAGCCAGATCACGTCGCGCTGGTTATTCGGCCGTGGTCGCGCGATCGCGACGAGCAGTGGTCTGCTGGTGCGCAGGACCGCAAGGTGACCGCACGATACGTCGTAGGCGCTGACGGCGCCAACAGTTCCGTTCGCAACGCTGTCGGAATCGGACGCCTCGATCTGGGCGTCGACGATCGCTGGTTGAACCTCGACACCGAATGCCTGCACCCGCTCGGACCGGATTTCGAGGTTACCCGGCAATTCTGTGATCCCGCCCGGCCCAATATGTTCATGCCAATTGGCCGTAGCCGCCAGCGTTTCGAGGTCGCGGTGCTGCCCGATGACGACGCCGACGAAATGGAAACCGAAGACTTCGCGTGGCAGTGGTTCCGGGAGCGGCACGGCCTCGGACCGAGCGATCTGCGCATTCTGCGGCAAATCATCTATACGTTCTCGGCGCGTACCGCACAGTCGTGGCGGCAGGGCCGGGTGCTCCTTGCCGGCGACGCGGCGCACACCATGCCGCCGTACATGGGCCAGGGGGCGTGTTCGGGCATGCGTGACGGCATCACTTTGGCGTGGAAGCTCGACTTGGTGTTGACCGGTCGCTCGGGCGATGAACTACTCGACACCTATGAAGCCGAACGCCGACCGCACGTCGAGGTCATCCAGCACTGCGCGGTCGAACTCGGGAAGGTGGCAAACCTCAAAGATCCCGCCGCGGCTGCGGCTCGCGACGCCGCGTTCCAGCGAGGTGAGATTCCACCCCTGCCATCGTTTCCCACGATCACCGCAGGCGTTATCGCCACCGCACCGGACCGCTCGCCACAGCCGCTGGCCGGAACGTTGTCGCCGCAGGGCGTCATCTCGGCGGACGGACGCGTGGGACGCTTCGACGATGTTCTCGGGTGGGGGTTCTCAGTCGTCACAATGCGCGATCCGCGCACAGTTCTCGATGATGACCAGCTGTCCTTCCTGACCGAACTCGGAGCGATCATCGCCACCCTGGAACCAGATTGCCCAGGCTCGTTCATCGACGTTGCCGATACTTACCGAACGTTCTTGAATGTCAACGGCATCGAGGTATACATCGCACGTCCGGACTTCCACCTCTACGGCGCTGGCTCATTGTCGCAACTGCCCGATCTCGTCGACTCGCTGCGGAGCGCACTGTTTTTCCAGCGAGAGTTTCTCCAGCAAGAGTCGACAGCGGACGCGGATCTGGTGGCGCAATGACCGCCCGAACCGTCACCGACGAAGCGGTGGCAGTAGCGAATACTGCACACTGGCGGGCCATGCCAGTGTCGCGACTCCTTGATGGCGGGATGCGTTATGCGGATATTGTTGCGATGCAACGCAGCAGTGCGGCGGGTCAGCCGTGGGACCAAGCCGCCGAAGCGCTGGGCCGCGAGCGCATGGCAGCGGCCGAGGCCGCCCTGACGGCTGGGCACACCATCACCGCGTGCGACGTATTCCGCGCCGCCGCAGCGAACTTCCTGTTCGCGCAGATGGCCATCAACTTCGACACCGACCGCAAACGCGAACTGTACGACGCATTCTCGCTCGCCGTCGCGAAGGTAGCCGCCGTCTCCGCCAACCGTTTACACAGAATCGAGATCCCGTTCGCCGGTGGGCGGCTGGTCGGCTGGCACATGCTGCCCGAGGACCCACCGAAGGGCACGGTGATCGTCTTCGGCGGCCAAAGTGGCTGGGGGGCAACCTATCTTCGCTACGCTGATGCGCTGGCAGCGCGCGGCTTGGCTACCGTGCTGGCCGAGGGGCCGGGTCAGGGAGAAAGCCGCTTGCGCTACGGCATTTACCTCGATGTCGACGTTGCTGCCGCCTACAGTGAATTCGTCCGGTTTGCCGGATCCTCGGGAACCCCGGTCGGGATCTGGGGAAACAGCGTGGGTGGACTGTTCGCTGCCCTTACCGCCGCGCGCGATCCCGACGTTCGCGCGTGTTGTGTCAATGGCGCCTTTGCGGCACCGCGATTGCTGCCGTACCGGACCTTCACCGAACAAGCAGCGGCCATGCTCGGCACGACCGACGAGGGAGCGATCAACGCCAACTTCGCCCGCCTGCGCTTCGACCCGCACACGCACACGATCCGCTGCCCGCTGCTGGTGTTGCACGGCGGTGCGGACCCGCTGGTCGAACTCGACGACCAACAACCGTTCCTCGCCGGTGCGGGCTCTACCGATGCCACACTGCATGTCTGGGACGACGGCGAACACACCATCTACAACCACGCCGACGAACGCAACGACCTGGTTGCCGACTGGTTCGCCGACCGCCTGTCCGCCGACACATCGCGGACTCGGTGAGCAACATGAGAAGGGGTGCACCAGTTGCGCTTCGAGCATGAAAACCTGACGCAGCGGATCTGTTTCGGGTCCGGTAGCGCCCGCACGCTGCTCGCCGCCGAAGTCGAGCGACTCGCCGCGGAACGGGTGATGCTGATCGCGTCGGCGCGTGAGGCTGAACGCGCCGGATCCATTACCGCGGGCCTGCCGATCGCGCATCGCCACAGCGAAGTGCGGATGCACGTGCCGGTGGAGGCCGCCGAGCACGCTCGGGCGTGCGCCGCCCGGCACGACGTCGATGCGCTGGTCTGCATCGGCGGGGGCTCGGCGATCGGGCTGGCCAAAGCCGTCGCGTTGGCAACAGGGCTGCCGATCATTGCCGTGCCGACCACCTATGCCGGTTCCGAAGCGACCACCGTCTGGGGGATGACCGACAACGGGCGCAAGACCACCGGCGTGGATGCGCGCGTGCTGCCGCGGGCCATCGTCTACGACGCCGAACTCACCCTCTCGCTCCCGGTGGCCATGAGCGTGGCGTCAGGGCTGAACGCGTTGGCGCACTGCGTGGATGGTATGTGGGGACCCCGTGCCGACCCGATCGATCAGGCGCTCGCGGTGGAGGGGATTCGTGCGCTGTGGATCGGCCTGCCTGCGGTCGCGGCAAATTCACGCGATCTCGCCGGACGCGAACATGTGCTGTATGCCGCGTATCTGTCGGCCGCTGCGTTCTCGTCGGCCGGATCTGGTCTGCATCACAAGATCTGCCACGTCCTCGGCGGGGCCTACAACCTGCCCCACGCGCAGACCCACGCGGTCGTGCTGCCCTACGTGCTCGCCTACAACGCGCCCGCGGTTCCGCACATCCAACGTCGGATCGCGGCCGCGCTCGGCGCCTCCGACGCTCTCGACGGGCTCCAACGACTGCGCCGCCAGCTCGATGCGCCGAAAGCACTGAGCGACTACGGTTTCCGGGAGTCAGATATTGACGAGGCCGTGGCGGCCATCCTGCCCGGCGTGCCCGACAACAATCCCCGCCAAGTCACCGCAGAGGACCTCGGCCACGTGCTGCGCGCCGCCTGTCGGGGCAGCGACCCGGCCACCATCAGTCAGCCCATCGAAAGTCAGCCATGAACAAGCACACCTGTACCGACGACCCGAACCCCACGCAATCCGTCACACCGGAACAGACAGCCATCGAGCGAGAGTTGGTCGAATCGGTGCTCGCGTCCTTCGCGAACACACCCGACCCGCGGCTGCGCGAGGTGATGGAATCGCTGGTCCGCCATATGCATTCCTTCATCCGCGAGGTCCGGCTGACCGAGGGTGAATGGAACACCGCGATCGAGTTTCTCACCGCCTGCGGACATATCACCGATGACAAGCGCCAAGAGTTCATCTTGCTCTCCGACGTCCTCGGTGCGTCCATGCAAACCATCGCCGTGAACAACCAGGCATACCGCGGCGCCACGGAGGCAACGGTGTTCGGTCCCTTTTTCGTCGACCACGCTCCGCGCATTCCGCTGGGCGGCGACATCGCTGGCGGCGCAGCGGGCGAGCCGTGCTGGCTCGAGGGCACCGTCACCGACACCGACGGCAACCCGGTTCCGGGAGCCCGCATCGAGGTGTGGGAAGCCGATGAGAGCGGCCGATACGACGTGCAATATCCCGACGGTCGGGTCGCGGGCCGCGCGCACCTGTTCACCGACGACGCCGGTGCCTACCGATTCTGGGCGCTGACCCCGACGCCGTACCCGATCCCGCATGACGGCCCCGTCGGCAAATTGCTCGCTGCCGTCAATCGCTCGCCCATGCGCGCCTCGCACCTGCACTTCATGGTCAGCGCCGACGGGTTGCGCACGTTGGTGACCCACATCTTCGTCGCCGGCGATCCGCAACTCGCTATCGGTGACTGCGTGTTCGGTGTCAAGGACTCACTGATCACTGACTTCGAACGGCAAGCCGCCAGCTCGCCGACGCCCGACGACCGCGACCTCGGTGCCCGCAGCTGGTCACGCGCACGATTCGACATCGTCCTTGCGCCGGCGAGCGTCGGACGCTGAAAAGCGTTGTCCTACTTCGCTTGTTCGATAGGCACACAGTCGTGCAGGCAGCTGGCACTTGTCGACGTCGATTCGGCCGTCGCCTGGCGGTGCAGCACCGCACGCGTGGGGATGACTCGCAGCGAATCGTCGGCGGGCATGCCGGTGCCGTCAACGATCAACGTGTAGCCCCCCGGTGCACGTGGGGGCCAGATGAGGGTGACGTCGCGGTGGCTTGTCACGTTGTTGCGGGTGTGCCGTCCGATCTCGCCGACCTCGAGGGCTCCGTCGGTGAAACCCGGGCTCACAACAACGGTGTGAACGCGGTAATCGTCACCGACGGTAGCCAAGTACGCGTAGTCGAAGTCGGCGAGTGAGTCGGCCAGCTGTGCAAGATCCACCTTGACGCTCATAGTGTCATCCTAGGTTTCGTCGTGTCCGGCGCTAACACTCGCAGCGAAGTTTGCGCGGGCGACACTTGCTACGGGCAGTTCACGGTGTACTCCCAGTTCGTCGACGTTCCGCCGGTCACCCGCACAACCACCACCGAGGCAGAACCCGGCGGTACATGTACGACCAGCGAGCCCACACCGTTGTTGATCGCATTTCCGACCCATCCGGTCGAGGCGATCTGACGATCTTCGTAGAACACATCGATGAGGTCGGGGACGTCCTCGGTGTCATAGGTCAAATTGAACGAAACGGGCCCGGTGCGACCAATATTGTGCACGGTGGTGGTAACGCCATCGTGGCCGGACTTGGTCGACGCTCCGCACCCCTGCGCCGGCGCATTCTGACCGGGACCGCCCAAGCCCAGCAGCAACAAACTGCCGGTGCCGAGAATCTGGCTACCAGTGCCGAGCACGCTGCTACCACCGTTGAGAACTGCGCCTACGCATCCGCCCGGGTCCTGGACACAACCTTGAGCGATGCTGCTGCCGCCATCGATTACAGCACTGCCGCTGCTACTGCCGCTGTCGGCAAACGCCGCTGGGCTTCCGCTAACTACGCCGGCAGCGAGCACCAACGCAAAAGTTGCGGCGCGACGGACGTTCGACAACAACATGGGGATTGCCTTTCTGTAAAGAAGCCGAAAGGGCTCGAACCGGGGTAGCGGTTCCGCAACATTCGGCCTTCGTTTCGGTAACGCCCGACTCTAAATAAGCCCTCGCCGCGAGCACTATCTCTCGAATGAATTACAGATCAGGTGAATTACAGATCAGGGCCTATTCCGATTCGAAGTCGTCCGATGCGTTAGCCGCTCACCGGTACTTTCCGCGTTTGCGGTCTGGATTCCCGGGGTAGGCGGTGGCGGGACATTTTTCCCATTGACTCCAGAAGGTGCCGTAATGGTCCAGCACGATAAGGACGCCTCCCCACAGCCGTCGGCACGCCGCCACGGCGCGGTGATCTGGCCAGAGCCGAGCCCGCTTGCCAGCTGGTGGCAACGAATCATGAAAGGCCACGATGTGAGCGAGCCGGGGACGGACAAAGCCGGCGGCTGAACCGTCGGTCAACCGACGGACGAAGCGCGGGTCGGCCGTAAAGCCTACCCGCGCTCCGTGATTCAGGCTAAGTGTTCACTGCCTTCCGGATGTGGCGACTGGTGCAAGCGCACCCAGGAGTTCGTGACAACGTCGCGCCCGTTCTGCATCTTGCGCCATCACTTCCTCGAAGAAGGCCGCGATGTCGTCGTGTCCGGCGTTCTTGGCGTCACGGACATACTGACCGTAGTCGTGGCCCGCTTTGAGCGAGTGGTACTGCACGGAAATCAAGTCGAAAGCAACATCGTCGAAACCCGTTTCCCCGGTTGCCATTGGTAGCTCCTGTTCTTGTCGGCGTCGAATGCAGCCGCAGCCATACCCGCGGAGAGCCGAATCAATCGTTTGTCATGAAGCAAAACGAAGACGCCGGGTCGCCACGGCGAGCCCTCTGATGTTCGACAAGGAAACGAGGGGAAGGGGCGTTTCGAGCGCCCCTTCGCTAAGTCAGAAGTAGTGTCTTCGCCCGCCGACGGCGCGGCCCATGGCGCCGAGCAGGGCCAAGATCAGCCCTATGACGAGCAGGATGATCCCGATGATCCACAGGATGTAGATATGGAAGATGAAGCCGAGGATGAGCAAGATAATGCCGACGATGATCACGGGGAGTCCTTCCGGTGAACGGGTCTGGCGTGTGCCAGTTATGCCGGAATTAATTCCCCAAAAAGCGGGAAATTAGTCATCGACTCGCGGGTGACTTGGTCTGGGTTCGCAACATGTACACCGCGTTTCTCGGCATCGGCTGCGGGTACCTCGCCAGCCATGGCATGAGCCGATAGCCCACCGAACAGATGAAATGAGTGCACCATGTCTACAGTTGTGCGTTTACCGACGTTGGGCCCGTTGGGGGCTTACCTCAATGACCACCTTGCCGGCGCTACCGCTGGCGTAGAACTCATGCGCCGGATTGCGGGCAGACACCACGGCGATATGGGCGCGCGGCTCGAGCGCCTGGCTGTCGAGATAGACCAGGACCGAACAACTCTCATCGCAATCATGCAGAGCCTCGAGGTGCCGCGTCGCCGGTACATGGTCGTCGCCGGCTGGATCGGCGAGAAGCTCGGCCGCGTCAAACCGAACGAGACGTGGTTTCAGCGGTCACAGGTGGGCCCTGTCATCGAACTTGAAGGCATGCAGCTCGGCGTGGAAGGCAAAGCAGCGGGATGGCGATCGCTGAAAACGTTGGCAGCCGAGGAACCACGGCTCGACGTGCAGCAACTGGATGAGTTGATCGGTCGGGCAGCCGAGCAGGTCGCGGTGCTCGAGGAATGCAGAACCAGCGTTGCCAGGGATGCTTTCAGCAACCGGAGATCTGCTGCTCATTGACGTTGCGAGACCGTTGTGGCCACTCGCCCGAGGTAGTTATGTCGTCGTCGGGGTAAGTCTGCAGTGAGATCACGTCGCACGGATTGGAGCATGGCCATGACCTCGCCAGTTACGTCGGGACTCGCCGCGGGGGCGGCCGGTATTACCGCTCTCAATCTCGTCTCGTACCTCGACATGGCGGTTCGCGGCCGACCGGCGAGCAGCGCACCCGAGCAGGTCGTCGAGGCGATAGCCGAGCGACTCGGCGTTGAGATTCCCGGCGAGGGCGAGGTTCGGCAGGCCCGCCTGTCCGCACTCGGGGCGCTGGCCGGTATCGGTGCCGGTGTGGCTGTGGGCTTGGGCGCTGCGGTCGCGCGCCGCGTCGCCTGTCGGCCGAACACGGTTGCCGGCGCGCTCGGTGCCGGTCTGGCTGCGATGGCGGCCGCCGATGTGCCAATGGCCGCGCTTGGAGTCAGCGATCCCAGAACGTGGCGGCTGCAGGACTGGATCTCTGATGTCGTTCCACACGTCGCCTATGGGGCCGTGGTCGAATACGTGCTCGACCGCCGCACATGATGGCGCTTGTGGGGGAAATGCATCAGCCCGCGATCAGCGCGTCGATCCCTTCGAGGTTGGCTCGCATATTCTGCTCCCATTCGCCGAGTCGTCGGGCCACGATGCGGCCTTCCTTTTCGGGCATCGAGGCGATTGCGTGGCTCAGTCCAGAGGATCCTGGGCCCATTCGTCCCCAGTGCCGGAGCGTCACCGCATCACGTCCCGGATCGATCTCCCAGCCCCAGGTCGCGGCGGCCCGGCCGTCGCCGCCTTGGACGTCGTAGACCCAGCGGCGACCGTCCTCGACCTCGGTCACAACGCATTCGGTCTGCCACTCACCGATCGCCGGGTTCGTGTTGTGGCCGCGGAAGCGCGCGCCGACGCGGATGTGGTCGCCTTCAAGCCATTCCACGCGCTGCAGCTCGGCGGAAAAGCGCGTCGGTGTGGTGATGTCGGTGATCAGGCGCCAGATCTCGGCTGGGTCGCCGGCGATCCGCTTGGACACTTCCACCGTCGGGCAGTCTCGGTAGCGCATGTGGTCCTTCCGATCTGGAAATTATGGCAGTTAGCATAGTCGAATGAAGGTTGGCGTTGCCATCGAGCCGCGGCTGCCAGGGGCGGTCGAATTCGCTCAGCAAGCAGAACAAATCGGCGTCGACTCGCTGTGGGTGCCGGAGGTGTGGGGTTACGACGCGTTGACCGGGCTGGCCTTCCTGGCTGCGCGGACCAGCACCATCGAGTTGGGCACGTTTGTGGTGCAGCTCGGCTCGCGCTCGCCTGCCTTACTGGCGACGTCCGCATTGAGTCTGCAGCAGCTTTCCGGCGGTCGCTTCCGTTTGGGCATCGGCGTCTCGGGTCCTGCGGTAATGGAAGGCTGGCACGGTGTTCGGTTCCGAAAACCGGTGCAGAGCACGCGGGAAACGATCGAAATCACTCGAACCGTCAGCCGCGGCGAACGGTTGGTACACGATGGTGAGATCTATCCGCTGCCACTGCCGGACAGTGCGGGCCGATCACTGCGACCGATGGTTGCGCCGCAACATGTTCCGGTGTACGTCGCCGCGATGGGACCGGCAAATCTGCGTCTGACCGGTGAGGTGGCCGACGGCTGGCTCGGCAACGCATTCATCCCGGAGTCGGCGGAGGTCTTTCTTGGTCCGCTGCGCGAGGGTGCCGAACGCGCCGGGCGCAGCCTCGATGACCTGACGTTGGTAGCGCCCGTCGCGGTCGAAATCACCGACGACGCCGCCGCGGCCGCCCGCCGGCACGCCGACGGCTACGCGTTCACCATCGGGTCGATGGGCGCCGGCGCACGCAACTTCTACAACGACGCCTTTGTTCGTCTCGGCTTCGGCGACGCGATTGCGCGGGTGGCCGAGCTCTGGCAGGCGGGCGACAAGACTGCCGCTCGGGCGGCGGTGCCGATCGAATTGGGCAGTCACACAAATCTATTGGGCACGCCGGAGTTGATTGCGCAACGAATTCGGTTGTACCAGGACGCGGGTATCGACATGCTGCTGGCAAAGGTCGACGGCCCGTTCGAGCAACAGTTGGAAACGCTCGAGACTCTCATCGCGCTCGTGAGGCGGTCAGTGCGGCGCGATCCGGAGATCGATTCTGTCTCCCAGGTCGATCGTGACCATCGCGGTCCCGGTCGCAGACGCGGTGACGGTGTCTGACACCGCGCCCAGAACGGTGTACTCGCGGTGTGGGGCAAGTCTTTCCAGGCGCAAAGTCGTGCGGCACGGCTTGTCGCCGGCGCGCAGCGTGAGGTCGAGGGTTCTATTTCGAGTCCAAATATGCCGTCGTCGCGGCGGCGTTGGAGCAAGTGTGGAGTGAACTCGACGCTGCCACAGCGGACCTGACCGGATACGATTTTGCTGAATCGCCGCAGGTCTTCAGTGAGCGAATGATCGGCAACGCCATCGCGGTATGGCAACGACATGCGCCGCTGCTGGATGCCTGCTTGCAGGCTCGGCCCTCCGATCCGCAGCTTCGGGAGCTCTGGGACAGGTTTGTTTCGCAGCTGTCGGACAAGCTTGCTGCCTTCATCGCCAGGTTGCGTGATGCGGGTCGGGTAGATCCAGCCAGCCGGGACATCCCGGCCCTTACGCACGCATTGGTCGGCATGACGGTGTGGGCGCTTTACGAGCAGCGGATGGCCAGGACGCCGCTGCCTCCCGACCGTCTCATGAATGCAATCCGCGCTATCTGGATAGCGGCCGCGTGGGGTGACAAGGGCAACTAGCGATTGATCGTGTTGTTGTTCACGCACTTTCGACCCGGTATGCGTGAAGAACAACACACTCGAATGTCAGGCTTCAACTCACTTACGATGGCGCCCGTGACCACACAGCTAACAAAAGTAGCCAAGGGACTGCCCCGAGTTCAGTTGGCTCGCGGGGTGTGAATTTCAGGCCGCGGTTGCGACTGCTGTGTGGAGCAGTTCGAACTCTATCGGGGTGAGCCTGCCCAGCGCGCGTTGCCTACGGCGTCGGTGGTAGGTCCGCTCGATCCAGGACACGATCGCCAGGCGAAGTTCGGCTCGAGTTGACCAGCGCTGCCGGTCGAGCACGTTGCGTTGCAGAAGGGCGAAAAACGATTCCATGGCGGCGTTGTCGCCGCACGCACCGACACGTCCCATCGATCCGTGTAAACCGTTGTGCGACAGT
>NZ_VLIY01000023.1 GCF_007489285.1 Skermania sp. ID1734 | reverse complement strand
CAACCGCATCCGGATCATTGCCCGACCGGCAACGGGCTTCAGAGGCATCGCTTCTGCGTCGTCTGGAAGTCGCCGACGCTCGCATCCGCCGACTCGAAGCCGACAACAAGCAACTCCGTGCAGCGCTCGCCCAGGCCCTGGGCGAAAACCGAGCGGCCCAGATCCAGGGCAGCGTTCGCGACACGCCGAAGAGGAGAAATTCCGCGCTGATCGGACCGTGCTGAAAGCAGCCGTCGATGACATATCCAGATCGCAAAACGCCAGGTCACAGGCTCGTTGATGTCGAGAACTCAAGATAAGGTTCGCAAGCAGCACCGCAATCAGGTTGCGCTTCAACTCCGGTGTGCGGGTGGCCTGTCCGCCGGCGTGAGTGAAGCAGTCCAGGTAGCCGGTGCGTTTGTCCAGCTCGATCAACAGCGACACGATCGGCGCGAACGGCAGCATCTCGGTCAGCTCGGCCTTGAGCGCGATCGCCTCAGCCGGAACATCCTCGGCGGTCAACGGCGAGATGACCAGATCCCCGGACTCGTCGTCCAGGCGCACCGGCCCCTCCCCATCGGCGAGCACGGTCTCGAGTTCGCCGACCGCGGTGTGCAGTTCGGCGACCACGGCGGCCAGGGCGACGCCGGGATCGCTCGAACGCCCGACCAGGCGGCAGAACTCGTCGCGTTGCGGAGCCCACTGTTCGCCGGTGAGCAGGTAGGCGGCCGGGTCGGCGTAGCGACGTGAGCCAGGCACGAACACGTCCCCGCTGCGCAACCCGTCCCGCAACCCCAGCAGCACGCACAGCTCCCAGTAATGCCGATACGCCGTCGCGCTGCCGGACTTTCGTGCTTGATCGAGGTAGCCTCGCCACTTCATCGGCACGAACCCGGTCGGGGCCTCGTCGAACACCTTCCGGCGCCCGGTGGCGTTGAGCTCGCGCAGCATCGCGACCGCGATCAGCAGCTCGGACGCGGCGGTGCCGCCGGCGAAACCGACCGTGGCGAGCACCGCGGGGGTGAACTGGCGCAGGTAGTTGTAGGAGGAATCCAGCGCGGCCAGATGCCCGTGATCACGCGGTAACCGGGGTTTGGCCTGCGCGATCGCCGCCCGCAACCGCTCCCATCCGATCTTCTCGCCGCGGATCAGCGCACCGATCTCCTCATCGGCTACCGCCGGATCGGTGACGATGGCCAACAGGTCGTCGAGCAGGGCTTGTCGGTCCTCTCCGGATTTGCCGCGTTCGGCGAGTTCGGCCTGCATCCGGCGTTCGGCGGCACCGAACTTCGCCGAGATCGCCTGGTCGAACAACGCCACGACCTCGTCGAGCACGTCGGTACCGGACTGCGCCAACACCGTGAGCAGGATCGGGTACCGCCGCTGCGGGTCGCGACGTTCCAGCGCCTGCGGGGTCAACCGGCGCCCCATCGTGGCCAGGAACCGGCGCCGCTCGGCGGGCAGCACCGACATGTCAAGGCGGTCCGCGCCCAGACCGCGCAGGAACGCCAGCTTGTCGACCTCGGCGCGCACCGCGGCCGCCGACGCTTCGACCGGCCCGGTCGCCAGCCACCGCAACCGCGACACCCCCAGCGAGGCATCGGTGACCAGCAGCGCGTCCAGATCGGCGCAGCGAGCCGGGGTGAACTCGTGCGCCAGGCGGTCGTAGGTTTCGCGCTGGGCCTGTTCACGGGCATGAGCGATGCGTTCGACCATGCTCACCGGGCCAGGGCGGATCACCCGAGCCGAGATCAGATACTCACACCCCAGCCGGAACAGCAGGGTGGGGGAATCGTGTTCCATCGCCCGCGCGAGCAGGAACTCGTCGAGCTCCTTGAGTTCGAGCGCACCGGCCGTCCGCCACCCCAGGTACTGGGCGACCAGCCGCAGGTGATCGGTGCGGGTCTGGGCGCGGCGGCCGTAGGAACGGATCTCGCTACCGTCGACCCGCAACTGGTCAGCCAGGCGCGCTACCGCGACCGGCGGCGCGGTCACCACGCGATCAGGCACGAACCCCAGCCACGGCAACGTGCACAACGCGATCGCGATACCGAGCCGATCAGCCGGACCACGACCGCGACCAGGATCGACGAACGCCAGATCCGCCGGTGACAACGTGAAGAACCGGAACAACTCCTCACGACCGATCTCCGGGAACTCCCGCAGACGAGCCAACTCCTCATCCGCGAACACCCGCGTCGCCACGAACCCGACCTCCCACACCAGCCAATAGCGTTGGGAGCCAAGCCAACCAGCAATCAGCCACCACCGCAGGCTGAACCCGGTCTCACCAGCGAACGGCTACCGCCTACGCATATCCGTTGGTTTTTCGGCGGTTACTACCGGAACCCCGGGTTTCGTCACCGTGACGGTTGCCATGCAAAATTCTGTCGCCATCAGTCGAGCTGTCGTCGACGATTAGACCTCCAAATATAACCGGAGCGCCTGCTCGACAAGGATGCTCCGGTTCCCCGCGCCCCATGCGACGACCAACTCGTCCAGCCGCGTCACATCCTCGGGTGCCACTCCCGCAAGCGGCACCCGGGCTGGTGGGGCAGCGTGCCGGCGGCGGCGTTGTGTGGACGAGGGTCGAGAGAACAATCCGCCAGGCGTCGACTGTGCTCGCACGGTGCGCCAGTGTTCCTCAAGGGCGTCAGCGTGGCGTTCGACGGCGTCGAGAACGACAACACCGTACGAACGGGCCCGGGCAGGATTCATCCGTCGCTCGGCCAACGTCAGCGCCCGCAAGGCGTCATAGACATCGACTGCGATCGAAACCTCCGGCGGCGATGACGGCGTAGCACTAGTTGCTTGTTCGTCTTTGGGTATCGCAGTTTTGCGTCGAATGGTGTTGGGCTGTTGTCCCCTATTAGCACGCGTTTCTGAGGAAGGAATCGGCTTCTCCAGCGAGCGAGCCGATTTCACTGGCCTTGGCTGGTGTAGTGCAGGCTCCGGAGGTGGCGCGGAAAAAAAGTCGTCGATGTCATCGTCGATTGCCGCTGGGTCGAACACCGGCTTACGGCTGCGTGAGGTCATGACACCACTGCCCTGCTCGCCCGGTTACGCTCCGCCGTCGCGATTCTGCGGAGGATTTCCTTAGTCAGACACTGATAATCTGCGGCGAGCCCCGACGGGTCCCGAGACCACAGCCTGGTCCGCGGTTTTTTGTCCAGACTGCGCAGCATCCGTATCCGTTGCTGTTGATCTACACGAGCCGCTTCAACCAACTCGGCGGGCGTGAGGTGTTCGTTCCGCAGATCTACTGCGGCTGCTTTGTCGGACCGGATGAAGGCCTCGAATGGCTCAGCCCCGCTGCCTCGCAGAAGATCGGCTACTTGCGAAACAACATCCTGGTTGCGAACCTTCGCTCGGGGATTCGCGTCGAAAAGAACGACACCTAGTAACTGAATCAAGGCACCATTGGCGCGGGCCTGCAAATACAGCGACGCAATCAGCTCGACTCCATGCAAGGACGCGTCGTCATCTTTCGTCGGGACAATCAAATAACGAGCAATCTGCAACAGCACTCTCAGTAGCGAGACGTCACCATGCCCGGAATCGATGAGCACTAGATCGTACCTCTCGGCAAGGATGAGCGATCCCAGACTCGCGGCAAGATTGTCGTGGACCTTAGATCCGCCCTGGGTGGCGATGGCGGGCCCGACAACCGCAAGCTGTGGACCACCGGCGACCAGGTCAAGATTGGATCGAACACCGCGCACCGGATCCAAAGGGGTGCCGTACTGCAGGGCCATCGCCAGCGATCGGCCGCCGTCGCCATCCGCACCTAGGTCGGACTCCGTAAGGTTGGCTTGCTGGTCGGCGTCGACGACGAGAACCTTGCGGCCGGTGGCAGCAATCATCGCGGCCGCCGCCGATACGATCGACGACTTCCCCACCCCGCCCTTCTGGCTGCCTACCAGGACGGTCCTCTGCAAGTGACGAACAGCCACCATCGCAGCGTATGGCCGTAAAGCCATAAATCCGTGGATTGACACAGCCGCGCTCGACACCGGATCGACGACAGTCATAGCGATCATGTGAGGAGCCGACAAGGCGGCCATGCTTAGAGACCGAAGAAGTGCCATCGAAAGCGGTAGTAGAACCGCCGATTGAAGCGCCGTCGAGAAGGCGATAGAGGTGGGCGAAGTCGTGGGCGATGAAGGAGTCGTACAGACGGCCCGGTGTAAGAGTCATCGTTAGGCCCATATGCATGGCCATAGTTAATCCCGCAGGGCTAGCGGGACGCGGGCGAGGCCGGGCGACCAGGACGCTGTTGTTCGTCGCGCCGTTTTTCCGCCGAGAACGGCGCGCTCATGCAGTTCGAGCACCTCCTTTGAGTGGGGATAGATTCGCGGCCGCAGCTTCAAAGGGGGAGTTGGTTCTCGTTTTTCCGCGGAAAAACGAGAGAGTTCACAAAACTGCAATAAGTGACGCAGCGTGTCCACAAGCTCATCGAGGGTGCTCTCGGTTACTCTGACGCGCGTCATTCCGAAGTACCCCACCAATCGGGCGAAGCATACGGAGGCCTACTTATGGCTGTTCATGTCGTTCTCAATCAAAAAGGCGGCGTCGGTAAGAGCACGATCGCCGTCAATCTGGCGGCCGTAACCGCAGACGTTCTCAACCACACCGACGATCCGGACGCAAACTCACCAGTCGCGGCGGTTTCGGTAGACCCGCAGGGATCAGCCGTGTGGTGGGCTTCACGGATCGACGACCTGCCTTTCCACATCGTGCAGGCGCACGACGACATTGCCGGACTGCGCCGACTCAAGGATCTGTCGGACATCAAGCACGTATACGTAGACACGCCAGGCTGGATCGACCTAAATAGCGAAGACGAGACATCTGACCCCCTCGGGCGCGGACCAGCCGCCGATGCACTACGCGCCGTCCTCGATGTAGCGGACTTCGTAATCGTCCCCATGGAAACCGAACCGCTCTGCTTCCAGCCGACCGCAAGAACAATCCGGAAAGTGCTCGAACCCCGAGGGATCCCATATCTCGTTGTCATCAACAACTGGGATCCACGCGACGGCAGGACCGACCTCGACGAAACCAAGGCCTTCGTAAGAGCTAACAGATGGCCCTTGGCACACACGGTGATTCGACACTACAAAGTGCACACACGAGCGAGCGCTGAGGGCACTGTCGTCACCGAGTACGCCGCGAACCGGGTGTCGCTGCAGGCCCGGCAAGATTTCGACAAGTTCGCGCTCGAGTTGAACATCGGGGGAGGCCGCTAGTGGCGCGGGGGAGAAGGACCAGTCTCGCCGACCTGGCCGGCGCGGTCGGCGACGAGCGCAACGGCCAGCCGCACTCACATGGCCAATCAAGAGCGCCGCTGACCACGCTTATCGCGAATCCGCGAAACCCGCGCGAGGGAATCGGCGAGGTCAGCGACCTCGCCTCGATTGCTGAAATTCAACTACAACCAGCTGTCGTGATCACCCGAGAGGCTTACCTCCGGCTATGGCCGCAAGATGACCTCGGAGACGCCCGATGGGTGGTCGTCAATGGTTGCCGACGACTCAAAGCAGCTCACGAGTTCGGCCGAACCGACCTCGAAATTGTCATCAAAGACGAAATCGCGAAAGACCGAGCAACCCTGCAAGTCAACGCGATCCGCGAAAACGTAGACCGGAAAAACTTCGACGTCATCGAGGAGGCCAAGGCGGTCGAGGCGCTCGTGTCCGACTGCGACGGGCGCGCTGATATAGCAGCAATCAAGCTGAACAGGTCCGATACATGGGTGTCGCAGCGACGCGCTCTTCTGAAGTTGGCCCCAGAACTGCAGGAGAAACTACGAGCCGGTGAACTTGCCGTGCGCCTCGCCCGGGAACTGGCAAGAGTGCCGCTCGCGCAACAAGTGTCAGCCTGGCAAGCGGCGCTCGACCGCCAGGAAGGCAGCGACACCGATGAAGGGAAGAAACCAAAAAACAAAAACCCCAACTCGGCGCACGCGGCCAAGGTTGTCAAGGCGTTACGGACATTCGAGACTGAGCCCGAGCGTCTCGCGGGCGCACTGAAGGAAGCGCTTGGAGACGGCGGCGTCGAAAAACTGCTGGAGGTGCTTGGCCGATCCGCGTCGACGTGAAAGTCATTTTTCCGCGGAAAAACAGCTTTGGAGCCTTGCCGCAAGGTTGACGCCGCAATGGGGTTGGGCTCAGCTGGGCTCCAACAAAAAGACCGCAGAAGAGGCGTTCGGCAAACTCTTCCGGACTATTCGGCCGACCCCCTGACTTTGCCGAATAAGAACTCTGGCGAACCGAAATCTGAGGGAGGATGGGGGATGGTGGGCTGCAGTGAACATTGCTGCCAGCGCGGTATCGCGAATCGTCTGCGTGGGCGCGGTGGTAGTCGATGGTTTCGCCTGCTTTGATTCCGCTGCACGGATGAGGAGCAGCCCCGATCTCGGAGGCTTCACCGGTATGCATCCCTGCTGGCTCGGTCCTCCCGCTGGACGGTAGCCGCATATCCGTCTTCAGTCGTGCGCAAACCTCCCTCTAGGTACTATCGACCTTAGTAGTTGAGCGAATTTGGATCCGTGAGGGGTGCCGGAACTGTGAGCATCGCTGGATGGCCGAGATTGCGCTGGATGGCGGCCGCGGCCGCGGCGGTGTTGTCTGGCGTTGTGTTGGCTGTTCCCACCGGAATTGTCCCGACGCCCTTTTACACCCGAATGACGCCGGTGCTGTGGTGGAACTATCCGGTGTGGCTGGCGACGGCTGTTGTGAGCGGTTTACTGGCTGCAACTTATGTGCGGACTTCGTCTGACGGTCGCTCCCCGGCGAAGCTGGGCCTGTGGGCGAACATGGGTTCGCTTCTTGCCGTGGGCTGCCCGGTTTGTAACAAGCTGGTGGTGGCCGCGATCGGTGTCAGCGGCGCGTTGCACGTGTGGGCACCGCTGCAGCCGGTGGCCGCGGCCGCCTCTTTGGCGGTGCTCGGTTGGGCGCTACGGCGACGGCTGAGCGTAGAGCGTAGCTGTCCCGCGCCGTCGGCGGCCGCCGACGGATCCGGGCGGCCCGGCGAGGCGGTTGGTCACTTCAGTGCGCTGCCTTGAAGCCACTGGTCCCACGGCACGCTCCAATCACCGTTTTGCCACAGTTCGAGTGGGGCACCGCCTGTGTTTCGGACCTCGACCACGTCGCCGGGGATAGAGAAGTCGTAGAACCAGCGTGCGTTGTCGGCATTGAGGTTGAGGCATCCGTGTGAGGTGTTGGTATTGCCTTGTGCCCAGACCGTCGAATCCAATTGGTGTAGGTAAACGCCGTCAGTGCTGATTCGAGTCGCGTATTTGATGCTTTCCTTGTAACCGAGCCGCGAGTTGATGGGCAGTCCGTAGGTGGAGGAGTCCATCACTACCGGGTTGGCTTTGTCCATGACGGTGTAGATGCCGCGCTGGGTCCAGAAGGAGATGGTCTTGTCGCCAATGACTTCGCTGCCGCCCATCCCCATCGACGTGGGCATCGTCCGCACGAGGTTGCCGTTCTCGTAGACGGAGACTGTTTTGGTGTTGTCATCGGCGATGGAGATGTGGGAGGCACCGACAGTGAAGGTCGTGGTGGTGTCTTCCTGGCCGTAGAGGCCGTCGCCGAATTGCTGACCATAGATGTTGGCTGCGACGGTGACTTTGGTGCCGGGCTGGAAGTATTTCTCGGGCCGCCAGTGCGCGTTGCGATCGTCGACCCAGTTCCAGGAGCCTTGGACGGGGGGATCGGTGGTTACCTGTAGGCGACGTTCGGCGGCGGCCTTGTCCGGTATGTCTTCATCGAAGTGGGCGACGACGACGGCGCCGATTCCGTAGGTGCCGCCGTTTTTGATCGGTTTTCCTGCCGTGGTGGTCAGGTAAACCTTCGTTTGATTGTTGGGTCGCAGAGTCGTGAATGTTGTCTTGGCGGCCGCGGTCGGCCCGGTCAGACCCGCTCCGTGCGCGGTCACGGTGTATGTGCGGCCGTAGCCGAGTGGTTCGACGGTCTTCCACGTGGTCCGGTCGGGAGTAAGGACACCCTCGACCTGCTTGCCGGCTTCGTTGGTCACCGCCACAGACGTCAGGATGCCTTGCTGCGCGCGAACTTGGACCGGCGCCAGCGGATCGACGTCGTCGGTTCCAGCTGCGGGGGTTATGACGATGGGCGCGCTGGCGGGTACGGGAGAACTGGGCGGCTTCGATGCGGTGGGCGCCGTCGAGGTGCATCCGGCGATGGCGAGAACTGCGGCTATTGCGGCCGCAGCAGCGGCCCGTCGGCGTAGGGACACAGCCCTTCTCCTATCATTAACTACTATCGCACTTAGTAGTTAACGATACTATCCGTGGTGAGATTCAGCGGGTCTCGCTGGCGCAATCGGCCGGATGCGGCTGCGGTGCGAATTCTCATTCGGCATACAGGGTCGCCACCGCGGAAGACGACAGGTCCAAAGTGCGTTCCGATGCGAACGACGGGAAAGCTGTCGGCGGCGGTGACGCCGCGGATCCTGCCGGTCATCTCGATTCCAGATGCGGACGTCGCCGAGGTCGACAGGACGGCGTCGCGGATCGTCTTGATGAGGCGGTCGTGTGACGAAATCACGGATCGTGCCAGGACGGTGAGATGGTCGGCGACGTAAGGGGGTTCGTCGCCGTGGATCTGTGTAAGGGCAGTAAATCCGGACAGATCCACGAAAAATGCGGTGCTGTCACTGGCGGCCTTCCGCGCTCGCGGCGGCATGTCAGGAACGAATGAGGCGGGCGATAGCGGCCGATGCTTCTTCGATCTTGCTGTCGGCCTGAGGGCCGCCTTTAGTCGCTGCGTCGCGCACGCAGTGTGAAATGTGGTCGTTGAGTAGGGCGATAGCTACGGCTTGCAGCGCTTTTGTCATCGCCGAGACCTGGGTCAGGATGTCGATGCAGTACTTGTCGTCTTCGACCATGCGCTGCAAGCCGCGGGCTTGGCCCTCGATGCGGCGCAGCCGTATGAGGTAGTTCTGCTTATCGGAAATGTAACCGTGGGCGTCAGCAGCTTGGTCGCGCCCAGACTCAGCCGCAGCTGGTGCGCCCATCGCCGACTCCTCATGCTGATTCGGTTCCACATTTTCGTCCGTAGTTTTCACTATACGTCACGGGGGTATGGTGAACAGGTCGGTTATGGACTCCGCGAGGACGAGGACGCGAATACGTGAACCATTTGTGGTGCCGTCCCCTCGGGCCTGGGCGCCGCATGCGCTGGGGGCTTTTGACCGCGGCGGTGGCGATCGGAGTTCTCGCCATGCACTTGGCCGTCCATGCCGAAACCGGACATCACCGCGCCGACACAGCCGGCTTCGTTTTGGTGTTCGCCGACGCGGCGAACACGATGTCGGTGCCGTCGATTGATGCCGGGTGCTGCCACCTCGGCGGCTGTGGTGCTGACCATGTGGTCCTTCATTCGTGTATGGGCCCGGTACCGGCGCGCACCGTAATGACGCCGTCGGCAAGGGTTGTGATTGCTGCGGTGGGTGATTGCGTCCATATCGCCTCAGCGGTAAGGATTCGACGCGTCCGCGGTAGCGATCCGCCGCGGACAGTGCCGAGCGCAGAGCAGCTTTCGGTGTGGCGGGTGTGATCGGCGTCCCCGCGCGGCTGGTTTCGAGGCCGCGGCGGGCTTGCCGAGCACACCGACCACCCCCGCCATCGACAAGGAGAATCGATCATGTTCCTCACCCGCGCGAAATCCCTGGCCGTTATGGGCGCTGCCGCTGTCACGGCGTTGACCCTTGCAGGATGCGGCAACAACTCCGACAACGCGACCACTCCCACGAGCATGCCGAGTATGTCCATGCCGGGCATGTCGCATGCCAGCACTGGGAGTTCCGCCCCGCCGCAGGCCCAGCGCACCGATTACAACGATGCCGATGTGACATTTCTGGAGATGATGTATCCGCATCACGCTCAGGCGATCGAAATGGCCAAGCTGGTGCCCTCGCGCTCGCAGAATCAGCAGATCAAGGATTTGGCCGCCAACATCGAAAAAGCGCAGGGACCGGAAATGCAGCAATTCGCGTCACTGCTGCGCAGTTTCGGCAAGCCCGCACCCACGACAGGCATGGGCGACATGGGTGGCCAGATGAACGGGATGATGAACCCGGATCAGATGAAAGCTCTGCAAGCCGCCAGTGGCGCGGAGTTCGACAAGATGTTTTTGACCATGATGATCGAGCATCACAAGGGTGCGATCGACATGGCGAACACCGAGCTCGCCAACGGCGTCAATGCGGACGTCAAAAAGCTTGCGGCCTCGATTGTGTCGGACCAGCAAGCCGAGATCACGCAGATGCAGAAGCTGCTGGCTGGGTGAACCGAGGCTGACCGGCGTGGCGGGTGGTGCATCCGTCACGCCGGTGGGCCCGGCAACCGATAAGGTCGATTACGTCACCAGTCGCACGACGTAGGGCATCATCCCGCCATAGCGCACCGGGGACACCTTCACGACATCACCTGATTCCGGGGCCTCGAGCATTTGTCCATCCCCCAGATACAGTGCCTCGTGCTGGCTGCCGTTGGGTCCCCAGAACAGCAGATCCCCGCGTCTCATCTTGGCGGCGGGTACTTGTTGGCCTGCGGTGTATTGATAGCCGCTGTAATGCGGCAGTGAGATACCGATTCCGGCGTATGCATATTTCGTCAGGCCCGAGCAGTCGAAGCCGACTTTTTTGTAGTCGCCGTAGGAGTCGGCGACCCCACCATCGCGGATACCCAATGTCGGCCCGTTGTCGTCACCGCCGCCCCAGGAGTAGGGCACTCCCAGCTGTGACATCGCCCTGTCGATCACGGTCTCGATGGCGGCATCTCCGGTCACGGCGGGGAGCGCCGAACGTCCCTGGGCCTTGGCAGTGCCAGGCGTGGATGTTTTCTCGTCGCCTTCGACTTGGGTGTGGGGCCGTTCCGTCGCAGCGAGCGCCGCGGCCCGGTCGCGGGCGGCTTGGTCGGCGGCAACGCGGGCGGCGGCCTCGATCGCGGCCTGTTTGGCGGCGGCGGTCGCCGCTTCTTCCGCTTTTCGCTGTTTGTCCCACTCGGTGTAGGTGTCGCGTTGGCCCTGCAGGCCAGTAGCCTCCGACCGGGCAGCGTCGAGTTGGCGTTGGACCGCCTCGCGCTGTTGTTGGAGCTGCCGTTTGCGCGCGAGCTGCTGCTGTTGAGTGGTCTGCGCCGTCTTCATCGCTTGTTCGGCCTCGACCTTCTTGGCCGTGGCCAGCGCGGCGGCGGCATCGTTGTCCTGCTTGGCTTTCCGCGCGGCGGAGGTCCTGTTGGCCTGGTCCAGGCGCGCTCGCTGAAGGCCATCGATGATTGATTTCTGATTCTCGGAGGCAAGTTCGAGCAGTTGCGCCCGGTCGAGCACGTCGCCGGGATCTCGTGCCCCGAAGTAGCCGGCGATCGTCGGTGCATTGCCGTTCGAATATGCTTGGGCGGCAATGCTGTCGAATCGCTTCTGCGCTTCGGCGATGCGATCGCCGGCCGCGATGAGCGCTTGCCCGGCCGAGGTGGCGACCATGGTTGCCGCATCGGCGGCCGCACGTGCATTCTGCAGGTCGACCAGCGACTTGTTCACCTGTTCGCGTTTGAGCGCCACCGCATCGTCGAGCGCGCGCAGGGAGTTGTCGGCGCTGGCGAGTTGGTTGATCAAATCGGCGACCACCATTAGATCTTGTTCAACTTTGCCGTTGGCCGCGGTGATGTCGCCGTCGTTGGGTTTGGGCGGAGGCGGCGGGACCGCTTCAGATGACGGCGCCGCCAGCGTCGTTACCGTCGCCGCCACCGTCAACGCGGCGACGACGTGAACCATTGAGCGCCTGCCGCAGCGGGCGAGTGTTGCGGAGAGGGCGTGCTTCATCGAGCCTCCTCGATTTGGCGGCGAAGGTTGAATGCGGTTTTCGCGACGGTGGAGCGCGGCCCGCTGGCCATCGAACTACTATTTCGCATCGTAGTTCACATCAGTCGCTGGAGAAGCAGGATTCCATCCAGCACCACAGGTAACGATTTGGGTGCGGCACATTTCGTGGCCTCGATCGCATCGCGAATCGAGTGACCTACTATCATGCCTAGTAGTTGATCGAGTAGCCCGCGCGGGTCACGGCTTCTGTCGGAGGTTGGCATGCACACGAAGGCGCGGTGGCTGCTCGGTGGGCTCGTCGTCGTTCTCACGGTTGCTGCAGCGCTGTGGCCGATACTGATCGCTCACCGCCTCGGGGACAGCCGGGTCGACAGCGGCCTGCCGGCGGCACCGGGTTCGGTGGCGACGACTTCCGCGACGGGACGCAGCGCCCTGGTTCCGTGCCCGCATCCCAAGCAAGGATCGGCGAGCGTGGGCGACCTGGCCGGCGTGAGCGCGCCCTGCCTGATCGATGCCAAGGATATCGATCTGGGGGCGGCATTGGCGGGCACTGCGGCGTTGGTCAACCTGTGGGCCTCCTGGTGCGCGCCGTGTCGCGAGGAGATGCCGGTCCTCAATGCCTACGCCAGCCAACCGGGTGCGATTCCGGTCGTGGGCGTCGACGTCGAGGATCGGTCCGACGCTGCTATTGCGTTGATGAGCGATCTTGGTATCCGGTATCCCTCGTTCGGGCCGGCGGATGCCGTCGCGCAAGCCTTGGACGCCCCGCCGGTGCTTCCGCTGACCTATCTCGTCAGCCCGGACGGCGTGGCACGTCGGGTGACTTCGACCCCGGTCTTTCACGATCCTGCGCAGGTCCGCGAGGCGGTGGCCGGCATGGCCCGCTGAGCATCGAATGTTTCCCGCCGCCCCGCCAAATGCCGCGCCTGCGGTAAGAAGGATCACGATGGCCCCGAAAGGTTTTCCGCGGCCGGTGACGCGCCGCCAGTTCCTGGCTTTGGGAGCCGGTGCGACTACGGCCGCTTTGATTGCCGGGTGCTCGAACACGAAGTCCCCGTCCCGTACGCCGGTCGCGCCGGATTCGGAGATCGTTCGCGCCGCCGAGGACCGCCGCCGCGTCGCCGGGGCGGCTCGGCACGTGGTGTCGTTGCAGCCGCGGCCCACCACCGTCGACCTCGGCGGTGTGCAGGTGCAGACCTGGACGTTCGACGGGCGGGTTCCGGGTGCGGAGATCAGGCTGCGCCGCGGCGATGTCCTGCAGGCCGACCTGTCCAACGGACTACCGCAGCCGTCGACCATTCACTGGCATGGCATCGCGCTGCGAAACGACATGGACGGGGTGCCTGGCCTGACTCAAGCGGCGGTGGCACCGCAGTCGAATTTCCGCTACGAGTTCACTGTTCCCGATTCGGGAACGTACTGGTTCCACCCGCATTTCGGCACCCAGCTCGACCGCGGCCTCTACGCGCCGCTGATCGTCGAGGATCCCTCCGACGGACGCGACTATGACGTCGAAGCCGTCCTCGTCCTCGACGACTGGCTCGACGGTATCGCCGGGCGCAATCCCGATCGCGAACTCGACGAACTTCGCGCCAGAGGCATGAAAGGCATGAACATGGGCGGTATGAGCATGAGCGGGATGTCCATGCCGCCCCAGCGTGTCGACCCGCACGCCCCCCTGGGTTCCGACACCGGCGACGTGTCCTACCCGTACTACCTGATGAACGGCCGGCTCGGGACCGACCCGGTCACGCTGACCGCTCGCCCGCGGCAGCGAATGCGGCTGCGCATCATCAACGCCGCCTCCGACACAGCATTTCGGGTCGCCGTCGGCGGCCACCAGCTCTCCGTCACTCACACCGACGGATACCCGGTCCAACCGGCGATGGCCGGGTGTCTGCTGATCGGTATGGGGGAGCGATACGACGCGCTGATCGACCTGTCCGACGGTGTCTTTCCCTTGGTCGCAGTGGCCGAAGGGAAGAACGCGCAGGCCTTCGCCCTGATAAGGACTGGAGCCGGCGACGCTCCACCGGCAAACACCCGCCCCGTCGAGCTGAACGCGATTCCGCTGACGGCCGAACGGCTTTCCGCCGTGGAGGCGGTGCAATTGAGCCGACGCACCCCCGACCGGGTGCACGATGTCGTTCTCGGCGCCGACGCCAACCGCTACGTGTGGACGATCAACGGCAAGGTCTACGACGAGCACCTGCCGCTGGATGTGAGCCAGGGCGAACGAGTGCGGTTGCGCTTCGTCAACAAGACGATGATGTTTCACCCGATGCACCTGCACGGCCACACGTTCGAGGTGGTGAACAGTGCTGGTACGGGACCTCGCAAGGACACCTCGATCGTGCTCGCCAATCAGACCGTCGAGGTCGACTTCGACGCCGACAACCCCGGGCAATGGTTGGTGCATTGCCATAACCTCTATCACGGCGAGGCAGGAATGATGAGTGTGGTGTCCTATGTGCAATGACCACCGTATCGTGATGTCGCGCGCCGGGTGGCGCCGGAGATGACCGCGGTCAACGCCGCTGTCGCCGGGTACAGCGATCTGGCCTTCCAAACCGCATTCGCCGTCTATCTGCTCGCTCTTGTGCTGCTGCTCGCGCAGTTCGCGTCCGGTCGTGCGCACCAGCTCGACGAGCAGCGATCCCTCGTCGCTGCTGGTGGCATCGGGCCCCTGTCGCCTCGGCCGCCGGGGCCCGGGCGGGTCTGCGAGCGTGTGACGACGCCGTGGTACCGGCGCGCGGCAAACATGGGCACGTCGGTCCTGGTCGTCGGCGTCGGGTTGCATCTGGCCGCGATCATCTTGCGGGGGATGGCAACTCACCGTTTTCCATTGGGAAACATGTACGAGTTCGTCACCATGGCGACCGCTGCGGCGATGGTGATCGGTGTCTTCTTCCTGCGAGGACGCACATACCACGGCATGTGGGTGATGCTGCTCGTACCGGTGCTGGTCTTGATGTTCGTCGCGGGCACGCTGCTCTACGCCGACGCCGCCCCAGTCGTTCCAGCCTTGCAATCGTATTGGCTGCCAATACATGTCACCATCGTCAGCACCGGAAGCGGCATCTTCCTGGTCTCCGGTGTGGCGAGCCTGCTGTTCTTGCTGCGCCTGCGTCAGCCGGTCGACGAAGAGACCGGCGGTGTGATCGGGGCGATCGCGACTCGGCTGCCGGACGCGCAGACTCTGGATCGTCTCGCCTACCGCACCACGATCATCGGGTTCCCGTTGTTCGGGACCGGAGTGATCCTGGGGGCCATCTGGGCCGAGGCGGCCTGGGGCAGATTCTGGGGCTGGGATCCAAAGGAGACCACCTCGTTCATTGCCTGGCTGCTCTACGCCGCGTATCTGCACGCGCGCGCCACCACGGGCTGGCGCGAAACCAAAGCCGCCTGGATCAACGTGGTGGGGTTCGTGGCGATGCTGTTCAACCTCTTTATCGTCAACATCGTGGTGTCGGGTTTGCACTCCTACGCCGGATTGAACTAGGCCACACGCTCGCGTCTTCGCCTTTATATGTCTGTTATCGAGGCGTCTGCGCTTTCCGGTCGAGCAACAGTGCAACAGCGATAACATCAACTACTAACCGAATTAGTAGTTGACAGCGGGGTCGCGCGTCATGTCGCCCCGCCATCGCGGGCTCAGCGCCACCCGGGCAGGAGGTGTCCGACATGCGAGAGCCATTGCGCTCGACGCGCATGCACTCTCACCGCGGAAACGCGTCGGTCCTCGACGCGGGGCAGATCCGGCGCGTCCTTGGCTACTGTGCGGCCGCGGTGGCGCTGGGGCTGACCACAGCCTGCGGGGCATCGACGAACACGACGGGAACGACGGCCGCCCCGATGTCGGCGAGTCACGCCAACTCCGGGGTGTCGGCCGGACCCGAGATAGTGATCAGTTCCTATACGTTCAGTCAGCCCGCCACGGTTCAGGCGGGACGAACGCTGACGGTGGTCAACCAGGATCAGGTAGCGCACACGGTCACCGCGGACAGTGGCAACGCCTTCAACGTCGTGGTGGGGCCGGGACAAGAAGACACCTTCACCGCGCCGGCCCGCCCTGGACGCTATCCATTCCACTGCACCTACCATTCGAGGATGCACGGCGAATTGATCGTCAGCTGACGCCGCGGCAGCCGTGGACGCCGTTGCGCTGGAGCAATGAATGCTTCCCTCACCTGTCCGTGTGGACGTGTCGGAGCGGATACTATTTCGAATAGTAGGTTCGTGACCGCATTCCCATCTACTTCGTGCGTAGAAAGCACCGCTCCGACGGTCGGCGAGCAAGGCTGTTGGGACCCACAGAGGAGTGCGCCGCGGACGACTGTGTGGTGGTCAGGAGGCGCAGATGCACGGTTTGGGTGAGCTCGAAGCTCGTGTGATGGATGTGTTGTGGCGTTCCAGCGACGTCATTCGGGTGCGTGATGTGATCGATGACTTGGACGACGACCGCGACCTGGCCTATACGACCGTGATGACAGTTCTGGACAACCTGCACAAGAAGGGATGGGTGGATCGAGAACGCAACGGTCGCGCCTATTGGTATCGGGCAACGAAAAGCCGCGAAGAAGCCGCGGCCGAGGCGATGCGGGCGTTGCTGGATTCCACCGGTGATCCCAACGCCGTGTTGCTGCATTTTGCTCGCAACGCCTCTGACACGGAATCGAAGATGCTCGCGCGTGGGCTCCGTCAGCGGGGACTGAAGCGGTGAGCGCGGTACTGCTATGGGCCGTGGGCGGCGTGTTCGTCGCGGTCGTCGCGCCGAGCGCTTTGGCGGCGATGTTGCGCCGCGGCATCGACGCGCACGTCGGTCTCGTGCTCTGGGTCGCGCTTGTTGTCGGGACCATCACCAGTCTGGCCGTGCCGGCGGTGTTGAGTCTGCTGCCTCGACACGGCGGAGTTTCGGGAATTGCCGCTGTCGCACACCAATGTTGGGCGGCGCTGCATCGCAACACCCCGCCGCGGGTCGAACTTGCCATCGGTGTCGTCGGCGTGGTTGTCATTGTCACCGCCGCGATACGGCTGGCGTACTACGCGCGGTTTTCCGCCCGCCAGCGCCGACACATCCACGATCGGCATCTGGGTTTGATGCGGATCCTCGAGAGCGACGGTCCCGATGCCGCCGATACCAAGTCGACATTGTGGCTCCCGGTCGACACCCCGCTCGCCTACGCGGTGGCGGGGACTCCTCCGCTCATTGTGGCCAGCCACGGGCTTCGGGACCGGCTCGATCCCGCGGCGATGGCAGCGGTTTTCAGCCACGAACACGCCCACGTGCGCGGGCGCCACCATTTGCTGGTCGCCGTTGCAGAAGCACTTGCCTACGCGATGCCGTGGCTGCCCGTCATGCGACGCTCGCCGATGCTGGTGCGCACGATGGTCGAAATTCAAGCCGACAACCACGCCGTGGATGTGCACGGGCGAGACGCGGTGCGCCGCGCCCTGACCGGGCTGCGCTCCCACGCGGTCCCGGCCGCGACCCTCGGAGTGGCCTGCGACAGTGTGCAACTGCGCCTGCAGCGACTATCGACCGCCTCGCCGCCTCATCCCGGCGCGCTACGAACGGTTCGGGTAATGGCCGCTGGCACCGCCGCGGCGGTGTTACCGGCTGCGCCGGTGCTGGCGTTGCTTGCCGCGATGGCCTTCATGTCGTGCGCGCTGGTCTAGCCCGACCCAGCACCGATCTCCTCGTTGTTCACCCCGTATTCACGACCCGCATCGACTCGCGCAAGCCCGGCACGAGGCTACGCGCGCGGCCGCGCCCGCATGGTGATCAACGTGAATCCGGCCAATGCAATGACACCTGCGGTGGGATAGCCCACGAGCAGATCCTGCCACTGCGGCGACGGCAGGAAACGCCATGCTTCGAGGTGGGTGAGCACGTGAAAGGCCGCCATCGCCACGGCCGCTGACACCAGCAACCAGCCCAGGCCTTTGCGGCGCCGCTCACGCCGGTAGCTGTCGGTGTACATCGCCCTTTGCTTGGCGCGAGCGGTACTACGCTTGGTGGCCACCCGCCCTCCTTCCGCCGCCGTGAACTACTATCACGCATAGTAGTTCACGGCGGGAGGGAAGGCGGCGCCATGTCGCACAAGGCACAGACCGCTCGACGATGGTCGCTCGGCGTCCTCGCCACGGCGTTGTCTTTCACGCTCGCGGTCTCCGGTTGCGCCGGATCCGGTGCCCCAGTCGGCGGCGGCAACTTCGATTTCGTCTCTCCGGGCGGTAAAACCGACCTCTTCTACGATCCGCCCACTCAGCGCGGAACCGTCGGGCCGATGTCGGGGCCGGACTTGATGGTCGCGGGCAAGACGACGTCATTGTCGGACTTCGCCGGCGACGTAGTCGTGATCAACCTGTGGGGCCAGTGGTGCGGGCCGTGCCGGGCCGAGGCGCCACAGTTGGAGCAGGTGCTCGAGGCGACGCGCAGCAAAGGCGTCCGGTTCCTCGGAATCAACGTACGAGATCCGGAGAAGGACAAAGCTCGAGACTTCGTCTCTGCCTACAAAATATCCTACCCCTCGATCTGGGACCCCTCGATGCGAACGCTGATCGCGCTCGGTGGCCGTTACCCCACCAGCGTCATCCCCTCCACTCTCGTGCTGGACCGCCACCATCGAGTGGCCGCGGTATTTCTGCGCGCCCTGCTTGCGAACGATCTACAGCCAGTGGTGCAACGAGTGGCGGCCGAATGAACCTCGCATCTGTGGGGACGAGCTTCCAGCATCTGGCGGCGAACGGACCGCTTCTACTCGCGCTGGGGGCGGCGGCGGTGGCCGGGCTGGTATCGTTCGCCTCCCCGTGCTGTATCCCGCTGGTTCCCGGTTATCTGTCGTATCTGGCCGGTATCTCCGGTGCCGACGTGCCGGCGGTCACGGTGAACGCCGACACGGTGACCGCACAGCGGACCCGCCCCCGCGGGCGGTGGCGGGTGACCGGGGCGGCGGTGCTCTTCGTTGCCGGGTTCACCGTGGTGTTCGTGGCCGCCACGGCCTCGGTCTTCGGCCTGATCGGCGCACTGACGATCGATCGTGACCTACTCCAGCGCATCGGTGGGGCGGTCACGATCGTCATGGGGTTGACGTTCCTCGGCTGGATCCAACCCTTACAGCGCGACACCCGGTTCACCCCGCGCCGCATCTCCTCCGTAATGGGGGCGCCGTTGTTGGGCGCAGTCTTCGGGCTCGGATGGACCCCTTGCCTCGGCCCTACCTTGGCCGGGGTGCTGTCGGTGGCAGCGGGAACCCAGGGGACGACAGCAGCGCGGGGAGTCGTCCTCATCGTCGCCTACTGTGCCGGCCTGGGGCTGCCCTTCATCGTCTTGGCGTACGGCTCATCGGCCGCTGTGCACGGTGTGACGCTGCTGCGACGGCACAGTCGCGGCATTGAGGTCGCCGGTGCGCTGCTGTTGATCGCCGTCGGCATCGCCCTGGCGACGGGGGCGTGGTCAATTTTCGTCGCCTGGCTCCGCGACCGGTTCGTCAGCACTGTGGTGCTGCCGATATGACCGCCACAACGCAAGCGCCGTCGAGCCAATCGCGCCGAGTTCGCCGGGCGCCGCTGTGGCGGGGCGTCCTCGCGCCGGTGCGTAACATGTGGCGCCGGTTGACCTCGATGCGCACAGCGCTGGTACTGCTGTTTTTGCTCGCCGTGGCGGCGGTGCCCGGCGCGTTGCTACCCCAACGCAGCCTCAACGCTCAAAAGGTCGCCGACTACATCGCGATGCACCCGCGGCTGGGACCGCTGCTGGATCGGGCAGAAGCGTTCGACGTGTTCGCCAGTTTCTGGTTCACCGCGATCTACGTGCTGCTGTTCGTCTCACTGATCGGCTGCGTGATTCCGCGGTTGCGTGACCACGCCGCCGCATTGCGAGCCAGGCCGGTGCGAGCTCCCCGCAACCTTGCGCGGTTGCCCCATTTCCAAGCCGGCAAGATGACTGGGACCCCCACGCAGGTAGCCGACGTCATCGTCGACCGCCTCGCTCGGTGGCGGCGGTCGGTGCGGACCGAGCCCGACGGCGTCGTGACCGTCTCGGCGGAAAAAGGCTACCTCCGCGAGGCGGGCAACCTGGTCTTCCATTTCTCGCTCATCGGGTTGTTGGTGGCCGTGGCCGTAGGCAAGCTGTACGGCTACGAGGGATCGGTCATCGTCATCGCCGACGGCGGCCCCGGCTTCTGCAGCACTTCGCCGGCCGCTTTCGACTCTTTCCGCGCCGGAAACGCCACCAATGGAACGGGATTGCAACCACTCTGTATCGACGTCAAGGATTTCACCGCCGACTACCTGCCCAACGGGCAGGCACAGATGTTCACCTCGAACATCGCCTATCAAGCCGGCCCCGATCTCGGCACCGCCACCTGGCGCGACTATCGCCTGCGCGTCAACTCGCCGCTGCGTATCGAGGGACTAAGGGTCTATCTGACCGGGCACGGCTATGCACCGCAATTCTCCGTGATCTACCCGGGCGGACAGGTCCGCACCCAGGCCCTGCAGTTCCGCCCGGACGACGCCGCGACGTTCCTGTCCAGCGGCGCCTTGCGGTTCGACCCGCCACCGGGAACCTACCGTAACGAAAACGACCGCCGCCGAAACGAAGTCGCCATAGAAGGTCTGTTCGCACCGACCGCGCTCTTCGACGGAAACCTGCTCAGTTCGAGTTTTCCCGCGATGCGCGATCCCGCCGTTGCCGTCGACGTCTATCGCGGCGACACCGGCCTCGACAGCGGGCGGGCACAGTCGATCTTTGCCCTGGACCACACCATGATCGCCGAAGGCCGTCTGGTGAAGCAGGCCCGCGTGAATCTGCGACCCGGCCAGTCGACCACACTGTCCGACGGGACTCGGGTGCGGTTCGACGGCGCGAAAGAATTTTTGAACCTGCAAGTTTCGCACAACCCGGCTCAAGGGTGGGTGCTGATCTCGGCCATCAGCATGATGCTCGGATTGGTTGTGTCCCTGACGATTCGACGCCGCCGCATCTGGGCGCGCATCCGCACCGACAGCGCGGGCCGATCCGCCGTCGAGATTGCCGGATTGGCCCGCACCGACCATGCCGGATGGGGTCCTGAGTTCACTCGACTGTGCACGTACCTGTTCCACCCCCGATGATGTCGACGTCGTTACGGCTCGGTGCGCGGAGGTGCAACTCGACGGCGATGTCCCGAACACCATAAATCCGGTGACGTTGGCGAACCCGGGGCCTAGTCGCAGCCCACCGACGGTGCTCGATGGTGGCGAGCAAAGCCGCACCACCCCAACGGTGACTCGTCATCAGTGCGGCACGAGCCACAGAATATCGGCCGCCAGCACCGCTAGACAGATCACGACGGTTGCGATGCGGCCGACGCCGGTATGCGGATCGGACCGGAAGCCGAACAACCACTGGCGCACGATCGTGTAGGCGGCCACCGTGGCAACGAACAGTCCACCTCGATAGGGACTGGACACGGCGAAGGTCACAGCGAGGGAGGCCACAGCGATGAGCGCCGCGGCTGATGCTTCGATCAGCTGAACCGGTACCCGGCGAACCGCCACCCGGCGATCGCTGGCCCACAGTCCCCAGCGCGACGCGGTGGGGCGCCCGGCGCAGCATCCGGTGAGAAAACACCCGGGCCGCCCGATTGCCATACCCACGAACACCGCCGGTGCCGTCGCATCCAGTGTCGCCGCCAGATCCTGCCCCGTGAGCCACGCGCCGCCGGCCAGAACCGCGAAGGCGACAAGCAGAAATCCTTGGATACACGCGCCGCCCTGGTGCAATGTGCGAAGCGACCGCTTGTGTAGCAGCGCATACCAGAGCTTGCCGCCGGCGAAACCGAGCAGGCAACTCAGCACAGAAATGCCCACGACGACACCGGCATCGCCGCCGCCGCGCGCGACCAGCAGCGCTTGCAGAGCCAGGGCGACAACGGCGCCGATCCCGATCAGCGCCGGCCACGCCCACAGATGCACACCGGGCCCGTAAGCGAAAGGACCGAACTGGGTGCGGAGGTGCTCGTTGTGTGGCGGAACCCAGGTCGGTAACGCTGTCCCGTTGAGGGTGCTCGCGCGCACGTCCCAGCGGCCGGGGCTGAGGTGGTGAACTCGCGCGGTGATCGCCAACCGACCGGCGCCGCGCGGTATGGCGGGGGCCGTGGCCACCTGCTCGAAACGGTCGAGCTCTCCCGGCAGTCCACCCGGCTGATACCGGGTTCCGGTGAATCGCACCGAGACATCCGAAACCGGGTTTCCATCCAGCGGTGCCTCGATCCAGCAGGACGCGGCGAGCACCTGCGGGTCCATCGCAGCAACCTCGCCCGCACACCCGCCCGCGAGCGGTGGCCCCGTCGACGTATGTCCCGGTCGGGCATCGCTGACCTGCGCTGTTGTCGACAAACCCGACGCGTTGTCGATCGATAGTGAGGCTGGCTCGCTCCGTGATTGATCTGCGGTCTCAAGGAGTGAAAGCGAGGCCATGGCGGGTTCGTGATGATCCCGCCGCTCTCGCGTGGCGCGTGCAGCCGCGCGTCGACGGGTGCGACTTGCGCGAGCGGATGTCGCGCGTTGCCGCGCTCGAGCTCTGGCCTGACGCTGTTTCGCCATCCGCGTGCCTCCGTCATCCGCTCGCCCGAAGCAGACATCTACCGTCCTGCTCCTAGGTTCGACAGTACCGATTACATACTATGGCGCTTAGTAGGTAGAGGCTGAGGCGGACGCGTTATCGGAGGCGTGCACCGCGCACGATGATCCACCGAGCTGCTGCATCTGGCGGCGCGTGACCGTACCCAATTTCATTGCGCCACTACAGGTGAACCAGTAACAGAGTCGACAACTACACGGAGTCGGATTGCAGGCCTTTCGGCGAAAACGACGCGTCATCCCCTGCGTCAGTTACTAATTACATTAGTAGTTGGTGTGCGATGCTGTGCATCACGCGCAGTGTTGCCCGTGCCACACAGGGCGACTCCTTGCCAATCAGTGACTTTCCACATGACCTCGGCTCATCCAGGTGCGGCAGGATCCTCAACGACGACACTGCGCCCAGCAAGGGGTTGCCGGGGTAGGTCTCCGGTACGCATTCGCGCGCATTGCCGCGGTGCGCCTGGCAATGGTTCGGCACCATGCCCTCGATGCTGCCGGCGCGCTGTCTGGCCCAGAAAAAGGCCTGACCGGAACGGCGTCCAACGGTTCCGGTCAGGGTGTGCGGCCAATTCCGGATGAGAGAATCTATCGCACGGACACGACGGTACCGGACGACGACGCACGGCGTTATCCTCCGCGATCCTCCGCGCGATTCTCAGTAACCTCTCAAAACGACTGGGGCAGCTAAGATAACGGAGGAGAGGACGGTCGCCTTCTCCGCGGCGTCGTCTCCGCTGGGTCGACGATGGGACTTCCTGGCTCCACCGAACTACGCACAGCCCCTGGACGACATAGCCTCGCGAGCGATCCGATCAGGAGGCGGCCACAGCATGGCCCCGAGATCGGCAGACCTCAGGACTACTATCGGTGATTTGGCGCGAAGTTTGCTCGGTTACTTGTACTTGCGAGTCACGGTTCGATCCGGCATATCTCGGTTGCGCTGTTGCGGCCGGCGGCGCGGATTGTGCTGGGCCGTTCGATCCGGAGATCGCCGTCCTCGCTGAGATTGGGTAACCGTGGACGTTGGCGCTACATGGGATTCGGTCGCGTTTCTGTGAATCTCACTCGCTTACTACTAAGTCGGATAGTAGTCAGGTAGCGTGGCTGCCGTGCTCAGTCCCGCAACATCGCTTCGGCGCCGGATTACGGCGCCTGCGGCGTTCGGTGTGGTGGGACTGGCACTTTTGATGTTTTTTCACTGGGTGCCAAACACTGGGGATGCCACCGATTCGTTGCATCCGCATGACATAGCGATCTCTCTGTCAAGTGTGGTCGATGTGGCTGCGGCCGGGGGTGCGCTGCACGGCGAGTCGGTCGACCAGCAACACTCCCATCTCGGCTCCGCATCAGCTCAAGTGCCGCATCCCGAAGTGCTCCTCGCTGCGCCGGTGCGCTTGGACCTGGTACCGGCGCTGGGGATCGCGGGCTTCTTCGTCGCGCTGTTGGTGGGTGCGGCGCTGACCGGTGAATTGTCCGCGCGCGCTCCGCCGCGGGTTTTCGCTTCCGCTTGGTCAGGGCGGATGATCTTGAACGAGCTCTGTATCAGCAGGTGCTGATCGGCGCGAGACAGGCAATTGACCCCTGGGTCGACTGCCTCTCCCGCCCGTCCTTCACCAGCGTCGATGCCGAATAAGGCTTCGCGATACAGAGATCGGATTCATCTATGACTGCCGTTTCATTGTCCGCTGTCCACCCCTGCCCGGATGTGTTCGCGTCGAGCCGTCCGCTGACCGACGCCCCGTTTCCCGCCAGATCACCGCGCTCCTTGGTGGGGGATACGCCGGTGTTGTGGATCGATGAGCCGTTCGCCGACGGCGGGCGAGGGTTTTGGGCCAAGCTCGAGGGCGCCAATCCGGGCGGAATGAAAGACCGACCAGCGCTGCACATGGTTGAACGGGCCAAGATGCGCGGCGACCTGACGCCCGGTGCGACGATCGTCGAATCCACCAGCGGAACCTTGGGTTTGGGATTGGCGCTGGCCGGAATGATTCATGATCATCCGGTCACCTTGGTCACCGACCCCGGCATGGAGCCGATGATGGTGCGCCTGCTGAATGCCTATGGCGCGCACATCGATGTCGTGACTGCGCCTCATCCGCTCGGAGGGTGGCAGCAGGCCCGCAGGGATCGGGTCCAGCAACTGCTGCGTGCCGCACCGGGCTCCTGGTGCCCCGATCAGTACCACAACCCCGACAATGTGACCGCCTACGAGCAGTTGGCGATGGAGTTGCTCGATCAACTCGACCACATCGATGTTCTGGTGTGCTCGGTGGGAACTGGTGGGCACTCGGCCGGCGTAGCGCGCGTGCTGCGAAAATACTGCCCGAGCATGCGATTGGTGGGAGTGGACACCATCAATTCCACGATCTTCGGCCAGCCCGCCGGTCCGCGGTTGATGCGAGGGCTGGGCTCGAGCATCTACCCCCGCAATGTCGACTACGCCGCATTCGACGAAGTGCATTGGGTCGCACCGGGCGAGGCCGTGTGGGCATGCCGCACGCTCACCGCCAATTACCATGAGAGCGGCGGGTGGAGCGTGGGTGCGGTCGCACTCACCGCGGGCTGGGTAGCGCGCACGAGCCCCATCGGTACCTGCGTCGCCGCGATCTTTCCCGACGGGCCGCATCGCTATTTCGACACGGTGTACAACGACGACTACTGCCGTCAGCACAGCCTGCTCGGTGCCGTTCCGCCGCCAAACCCCGACACCATCGCCCATCCGACTGAACGTGTGGTGCAGTCTTGGACCCGCTGCACAGCACCGATCAACCCGCGTCCGATGTCGGCCTAGCAACCGTCAGAACGCGGCAGTGCTCGCGCCCGCCGATTCAACCTCGGTATCTGGCAGTACCGATCCGGTGCATGCTGCGTGGGTTTCTCAGCTCTCCTCCACGCAGCGATGACTTTCGGATGGAAGGGTTCGATCGTGCAACGGCGCGGGTGAAGCCGGCCCCCAGCCACTACCGCCCCCGGTCTGGGGGCCGGCGAAACCAACGTCGGTTGAACCACTTGTGCGGTAAATCAACCATCGAAAGAAATCACTCTTGTTCGTAATTCCGGAAACCGATGTGCTCCAGTGCGCCCAAGCCGGTGACCGCGCGGCGGTCTCGAATGTCATTGCAGCGGTGCGCGATTTCGCTGTGCCCTATTGCCGGGCTCGTCGGTCTGGCTGCTGGCAACGCGAGGGCGCCGACGAGTTGGCCCAGCGGGTATGTCGCGTCGTGATGGACCGGGTGGGCAGGTCCGACACCCTGACCCCACGGGCCTTTCTGCGGTTGCTCTATTCGACCACAGCTGCCGAGATCGCTCATCGACCGCGAAATAGTATGCACACCAACGCCATAGGTGGAGCACTGGGTTCTATGCCCGAACTGCAGCGACAAACCCTCGTGTTACGGATAGCGGTAGGCCTGTCCACCGCGGACACTGCGGCAGCGCTCGACCTTCCCCTGGCCTCGGTACAGATCTTCGGGCACCGGGCGCTGGATCGGCTGCGTGCGGCGGCGGCATGAGGGGTTCGAATCCGCGCGCGCCTCCACGGGAGCCGAAACGACTGCTGCCAGTTGGCAGGCCGCGTTACCCCCGGTCGAACCTTCCAGAAGAAAGTAGAACAATCATGAGACGAGACAACTCGACGACCCGCCGCCGGATTCTGCTCGTGGCCACGAGTCTTGCAGTGACACTCGCACCGGCGATCGCGGTGGTCACACCGGCGGTCGCTGATACCGTGCCCGGCGTCGTGCAGGTCGATCGCGGCAACTACGACGTGCCGGGGCAGGGCAGCCATGGCGATGACGTCAACCGGACCAAGCATCACCGGCACCATTCGCGCCCGAATACCAACTTCAACAACCAGTTTCAGAACCAGCGAGGACCGTTGGGTAGCCTCAACTCCGGTGTGATACCTCGGCTCGGAAGTAGCTGAGCACCGAAACGCGCCGAATGCTGGGTGCGGAGTCGAGCGCTCTGCGCCCAGCGCCGGATCACCTCAGTCAGCACCGGTGGTCACATGGGCCACATCGGGAACATGTGGTTCCACCAGGTGCGAAACATCGCCATCATCTGCGGCCACATCATCGCTGCTCACCTCCTCACGCACGAACCTGCCCGGCGATGATGGTTACCCGAATGGTCGGCCCCGACACCGCCCCCGCGGACCGGAGGCGAGCGCGAGCGGGTGTCGGTCCTATCAGTGCTCCAGTGCGGTTACCGCCGTCCCACGGCAACCCGAGCGACATTCACTCCGAGGGCGGTGCGCACGGCCGCGATCAGCAGCGCGATTCCTATCGCATAGATCACCGTTCCCGCGATCATCTCTGCGGGTCGCGTTCGGGCTGTGGCCTCGGCGGGCACGTACAGCTCGCGTGTCTGGGTGATTTGTTCGGCATGCCCTGCGTTCAACGGAATCCATGCTTCCAGCTGACGGTGAGTGGACTGGCGCAGTTCGACATAGACGAACCAGCGCCCGTTTGTCGGTACCTCGATGGTGCCGGTGTATGTGCATGACCTGACCGCGTGCAGCGGCGCAACGATCGTGTCGCCCGCGCGGCGCGCGACCACGTCGGCCGGTGCCAGCGTGTTGCAGCCGTGGGCGACGGTCGCGCGAATTGTCAACGTGCGTGCGACGTTCGACGCACCGGTCAACTGCACGCGCTGCACCGGTGCCCCCTGGCCGGGGTCATGTGCCCGCGCCGGTGGGGGAGGGACGCTCAAGGGCAGCACCGCCGCAGCCAGCAGTCCACCCGCCACCGTCGGCGCCCAGCGATCCCGGTACCCGGCGGCCACGACGACGATCGCCGCGACGGCGATGATCGGCGCGGCGGAGATCGCAATGGCGCCGGGAGCTTGGCTTGCCAGACCCGTGGCAGCTGCGAGCCAAGCTATCGCCGCGGTCGCACACGCCCCGGCCGCGTAGCGCTGAGCCAGGTGCGGCAGGGGAAGGTCAATCAGCGCCAGACCCAGCACGGCCAGCGGCAGGTCGGGAGTGCTTCGACCCAGTAGCAGCAGAGTCAGGCTGATTGCGATGCGTAACCCCGCGTAGCCGAGAACCATTGCGGCGACCGGAAAGCGAATCGACACGGATTCGCGCGCCACCCAGGCCACGAGCATCCCGGTGAGGATGAGGATCGGCAGGTAGAACGCCTCGGAGAACTGTGGCACACCGGTCTCGTACTCGAAGACGACCGCGGCGGCGTTACCGATCAACAGAACCGAGGCCGCCCAGCGCAGCGGGCGGTGGTGGTGTGGCGAACCGGTGAGGATTCCGATGATCAGCGCAGTCGAGGCAAAAACCAGCAGCATGTGGGGTGGACTCCACAACACGGCGTCGCGGCCGAATTGGGCATGCCAGGTGGCGTCGATCGGCGCGGCCGCCAACGCCCCGGCACCGCCGAGGGAGGCGACGGTCACCGGTCGGTAGCCCAGCGCTGAGCGCACCGACCGGGTCAGCCACAGCGTTCGAAAGCCCCACCCTGCCACCACGATTCCGACCACTGTTATCGCCCCGTACAGCAGCAGGTGCGGGGGAATCCAGGCCGAATCGCGACCGACGTCGGTATGCCAGGCGTCGTCCCAGTAGGTCGCGAAAAGCGCCAGCATTCCGGCCGGGACCGCGACCCACCAGGCTCCCACAGGAAGCGTGAGACGCTCTAGTTGCGATTCTGAGACTATCATGTCTCAACTATGCTGTTGTTATGTCGCAACGTCAAGAGCCGATCGTCGATCGAGCGCTGCTGGACGCCACGGCCGCCGCGGTGGCTCGGTGGGGTCTGGCGGAAGTCACGCTGGACCGGGTCGCCGTCGAAGCCGGCATGTCTCGGGCGACCATCTATCGGCGTGGGGTTACCCGTGAGGACCTCGTCGCGGCGCTGACAGCGGAGGCCGCCGACACCTACCGTCGCGCGATGCTGCCGGCGCTGGCCCGCTCCGGCAGCGCTGCGGAGCGTTTGCGTCATGCGCTCGAGGCGTTGTGCGATACCGCCGACGAACATTTGTACCTGCTAGCGGGGATGTTTTTGGCGCGCGGTGAGGTCTTTCATCAGCCGGGACCCGATTCTCTGACCCTGGAAGTCTTCGCCGAACCCTTCGAGCGGCTGCTGCGAGATGGGGCCGTGGACGGGACGTTGCGGCATCTTCCGCCGCAGACCACGGCCACGGTCTTGTTCAACCTCGTGGGTTGGGGCTACATCCACCTGCGTGCCGCCCACCAATGGGGTCAGTCGGCTGCCCGGTCGGCGATCCTGGATTTGGTGCTGCAGGGACTGCTCGGGCCCACCCCTTCCTCACCGGACACCGGCTAGCGCCGGCGTACCGAACGATGCGCGCCTCACCTAAGCGCTTGGTTTGCCGGCGAGTGCGGATATCGCGCGAGCAGCAGATGGACGGCGTGCTTCCTGCCACCGACCTGGCGGTCGCCTTCGAAGTCCAGCCCCGCCTGCCGCAGCTCGGCGCTGATCTCCCGAATCAGACGTCGCCCAGAACTGGTATTGGGAGTGCAGCCGACCGGCCGCGAAGTCCGCGCGAAACCGTGCTCGCGTGTCCGTGAGCCTGTTTTCCGACATCTCGAACCCGCAGACCATGCCGTCGTCGCGACCTTGTCGAGCAGCAACTCGAGTTCGATCGCGCCGCCGAAACCGATGTCGGCGGCGACCCGGCCGGGCCCGGTCCGGGCGGCGTCGACCGCCGCGCTGATCACGGCGCGATCGGTCCGGTTGAAGACGCGGCAGACTAACTTCGCGGTCGAGGGAGATGGCTGGCCGTGATCGCGAGCAGACGATCCGGAATCCACACGCCGCCGATCCAATCACGACCGACTCGCGCATCAGGGAATCCCCGGAGACCAGCTCCGCGCCTCAGTGGCAGCACCGACGGGCCGCTCGTCCCTCGGGTCCGATCCGGACGGGGGAGCTAGGGGTGGCCGCCGACGCGGCGGACAGCCCGGTCAGTGCACAGCTGATGATGCACCGCACTGTCATTCGAGTCAGCGGGTGGCGTGCGGCTCGCGCAACGGACATCGACATGGCACTCATGTTGCCTTCCCTTCCAACACCTATCCCGGCGAGAACGCAGTTCGCGTGTTGCAGATCTGCGCCGCACGAACCAGCAATCCGGGTGCGGTTAGGCGGCGTGCGAGGTGAATCGACGCAATCGCAGGCTGTTGCTGACGACGAACACCGACGAGAACGCCATCGCAGCGCCGGCGAGCATCGGGTTGAGCAGGCCTGCGGCGGCCAGGGGGAGTGCGGCGACGTTGTAGGCGAATGCCCAAAACAAGTTGCCTTTGATCGTGGCCAAGGTCTTGCGGGATAACCGGATGGCATCTGGGACCGCCCGCAGATCACCGCGTACCAGAGTGAGGTCGCTGGCTTCGATGGCGACGTCGGTCCCGGTGCCCATCGCCAGGCCGAGGTCGGCCTGAGCCAACGCGGCGGCGTCGTTGACGCCGTCACCGACCATGGCCACCACCTTGCCTTGCCGCTGAAGCCGCTTTACCGTGTCGACCTTGTCGCTCGGCATGACCTCGGCGATGACGGTGTCGATCCCGACCTGCGCGGCGATCGTGGATGCCGTCGCGACGTTGTCGCCGGTCAGCATGATCGGTGTCAACCCGAGCTCATGAAGCTGCTGGATGGCAACTGCCGATGTTGGTTTGACCGCGTCGGCCACGACCAGCACGGCCCGGGCCGTACCGTCCCATCCGACAGCGACCGCGGTTTTGCCTTCGGACTCGGCGTGCCGCATCGCTGCCTGGAGGTCTTCGGGCAACGGCTGCGCCCAATCGACCAGCAGCCGTTGCCGGCCGACGAGCACGGCGTGCCCATCGACGATGCCCTGGACACCGAGGCCCTCCATATTTCTGAAATCCTCGACGTCGGGCAAGTCGCCGACCTTGTCGCGCGCGCCGTCGGCGATCGCCTTGGCGATCGGATGTTCGGAGGAATCCTCTAGTGCCCCAGCGAGTCTGAGCACTTCATCGGGCTGTTCGGCCGCGGCGGTGATCACGTCGAGCAGGGTCATCGTACCGGTGGTGACGGTGCCGGTTTTGTCCAGCACGATCGTGTCGATACGCCGGGTGGACTCGAGCACCTCTGGGCCTTTGATGAGGATGCCCAGTTGCGCACCACGCCCGGTGCCGACCATCAGCGCAGTGGGGGTCGCCAACCCAAGTGCGCATGGGCACGCGATGATCAGCACAGCCACTGCCGCGGTGAACGCCGCCGCAATCGACCCTCCGGTTCCGATCCAGAAGCCCAGTGTCGCGACCGCCAATGCGATGACGATCGGGACGAAGACACCGGAGATCCGATCGGCCAGGCGCTGTGCCTGAGCCTTGCCGTTCTGCGCGTCTTCGACGAGCCGGGCCATCTGAGCCAGCTGCGTGTCGCCGCCGATCCTGCTGGCGCGCACAACGAGTCGGCCGCCGACGTTGACTGTCGCGCCCACCACCTGATCGTTCGCGCCGACTTCCACAGGTACCGATTCGCCGGTGAGCATCGACGCATCGACTGCCGAGGAACCCTCGATCACGACGCCGTCGGTGGCGATTTTCTCGCCGGGGCGGACCACGAATTCGTCACCGACCGCGAGCGCCTCGATGGGGATGCGGTGTTCGACTCCGTTCTTGCGGACTGCGACATCCTTGGCCCCGAGCTCGAGCAGGGCCTGCAGCGCGGCACCGGCGCGCCGCTTGGAGCGGGCCTCGAAGTAGCGACCGGCGAGTATGAACGTCGTCACACCCGCGGCGGCCTCGAGGTAGATGTTGCCGGTCCCGTCGGTGCGGGCGATGGTCAGCTCGAACGGGTGGGTCATGCCGGGCATACCGGCGGTGCCCCAGAACAGGGCATACAGCGACCATCCGAAGGCGGCGAGAGTGCCCATGGAGATCAGGGTGTCCATGGTGGCGGTGCCGTGGCGCAGGTTGGCCCAGGCAGCTTTGTGGAAAGGTAGCGCTGCCCACACGACCACAGGCGCAGCCAGGGTCAGCGACAGCCACTGCCAGTTGGTGAATTGCGCGGCCGGCACCATCGCCAGCACGATCACCGGCACCGTCAACGCGACAGAGATCAGTAAGCGTTGGCGCAAGGAGGCCGTCGGGTCGGTCTGTGCGGTGTCGCCTGCGTCGGGTTGACCGTCGAGTGCCGGGCCAGCAGGTAGGTGCGCGGTGTAGCCGGCATCTTGGACGGTGGCGACGAAGTCGTCGGGCGATATGTCGCCGACGTATTCGACGCGCGCCTTCTCGGTCGCGTAGTTCACGCTCGCGGTGACACCGTCGAGTTTGTTGAGCTTCTTCTCTATCCGCGCGGCACACGACGCACATGTCATCCCGCCGATGGCCAATTCTATTTGCTTTGTGGGGGTTTCGGTGACGGCGTTCATCCTCGGCTCCTCGTGTGTTTAGTGGCCGAGCCCGGCGGGATGTTCGCTCGTCGGATGACTTGTGGCGGTGACGGGCTGATTCGGTGTGTGTCTCGTGGTTTCGTTGCCGTGGGGCCCCAGCGTGGCGCCGACCCCTACGGCTACGCCGAAGATCACGGCCAGGCCGAGGGCGAACCCGGCGATTTTGGTTGCGGCGTTCATTCTGATCATTCCTGCCATGACGTCGGGAGCTAGTTCATTCGGCCAGTTGGTATCCGGCCTCCTCGATGGCCTCGGCGAGCGACGTGCGGTCGACGGGGGAGGAGCTATCGATGGTGACGCGGCCAGTGGCCAGATCGACGTTGACGCCCGTCACGCCCGGGATCTTGTGGATTTCTTCGCTGACAGACGCCGCACAGTGACTGCAGGTCATTCCTGTGACGGTCGCGGTGGTTGTTGTGGTCTCGCTCATCGCCGGCCTCGCTTCTTCCGTCGTTGCATGGTGGGAGGCGGTTCGACCCGGTCTCGCCACCTCCATATCTACCATACCCCCCTACCGTATTCAAGTGGTCTGGAGTTCGGTACGGTGTGGCTGGCTGCAATCACCTCGACACCGCCGCGTGGCGGCATCGTTGTCGCGGCGCAACTGTGTCCGACCGGCAGTCGCTTCTACTATCGGGCATAGTAGGTGGTATGTGTGTGGACTTGCTCGGCTGGAGTGGTAGCAGGGACGCATACCGGCCGTCAGCTGACGCGATCCGCTCTTTTGCCGACACGGAAGATTCAGCGTCGCGCGTCGCTCCGGTTCGGGGCCTTTCCGATTTTCGTGGTCAGGTCCACCGCACTGCTACCGTTGGGGCATTGTGAGGTCAGGCGTCGTACGCATCGGTTCGAGAGTGCCGCCTGTGCTGGCCATCGTGGTGGCGGTGTGGATGCTCGCGGCCGCGGTCGTTCAGTGCGGCGTGCTGTGGCCCGATCGCGCCGTTGCTCATCCTCCGCATGCGTTGTCGGTGGTGTCGGGTGCTGGGTCGGGCGATGTGGTGACCGATCATGCCCACGTCACGGGCGAGACGCGGCACATGGCCCACGGTTTCCTCACCGCGGTGTTGCCGCGTATCGACAGTTCGCTGGCGACGCTGCTCCTAGGTGGCGTCGCGTTGGCGGTGCTGAGTGGCCTGTTGCTGGTGGCTTCGGTGCGGCCGCTGCGCGGACCGCCGGGCGGTCTGCCGTTTTCCTGTGGCGGTAGCGCCATTCTGAATCATCTCTGTATCGCTCGACGCTGATCGGTTAGCGCCAGGCCGGTTGTTGCCGTGTGCACAACGGCCGGTGACCGCTTTTCGATTTCGCCGTCTCGCCGCAACTAGCGGCGCCGATACGGAAGTGACGATCACTGATGAACAACGTCTTGTTCGACGACACGCCTGACCTCGATTCGGGCCCACCGCGATCACTGGGCCGCTATCACCGCCCGAGCACACTGGTGGGCAATACCCCGGTGTTGTGGATTTCAATGCCGTTCGCCCCGGCAGAGCGAGGATTCTGGGCGAAGCTGGAAGGAACGAATCCCGGTGGCATGAAGGACCGCCCCGCGATGCACATGGTGCAGCGTGCGCGGCAGCGAGGCGATCTTGCGCCGGGCGCGCAGATCATCGAATCTACCAGCGGCACATTGGGGTTGGGGTTGGCTCTGGCCGGCACGGTGTACCAGCACCCGGTGACGCTGGTCACTGATCCGGGCCTGGAACCGATCGTTGCGCGTCTGCTCGCCGCCTACGGGGCCCGGGTCGAGATGGTCACCGCGCCGCATCCGGTCGGCGGCTGGCAGCAGGCCCGCCGCGAGCGAGTGCAGCAACTACTCGACGCGGATACATCGGCGTGGTGCCCGGACCAGTACAGCAATCCCGACAACGTCGCCGCCTATGCGCCGCTGGCGCACGAATTGCTCACGCAGTTAGGCCACGTCGATGTCCTGGTCTGCTCGGTCGGGACCGGCGGTCATTCGGCCGGCATCGCGCGGGTGCTGCGCCACCACAATCCCAGCCTGCGCCTGATCGGCGTGGACACGGTCGGGTCGACCATCTTCGGGCAAGCCGCCACCCCGCGGCTCATGCGCGGTCTCGGCTCGAGCATCTACCCGCCCAACGTCGACTACTCCGCATTCGACGAGGTGCACTGGGTGGCACCGGCCGAGGCGGTCGCGGCATGCCGGTCCTTGGCCGTCACCCACCACGCCAGCGGCGGCTGGAGTGTGGGCGCGGTAGCGCTGGTCGCCGGCTGGGCGGCACGGACCAGCGCGGCCGACACGACGATCGCGGCGGTGTTTCCCGACGGCCCGCAACGCTACTTCGACACCATCTACAACGACGACTATTGCCGCCACCATCACCTGCTCGATCAGCCAACACCGGCCGAGCCGACGACCATTGCTCATCCACGCGATGCGGTGGTGCGTTCCTGGACCCGCTGCGTCAACGTCATCGATCCCCGGGAGGCCAGCCGATGAGAAGCTTCGTGTCGCGGTTCGCCAGCTTCGACGGACCGAGCCGAATGTTGATGATCAACCAATTCGGCATCAACATCGGCTTCTACATGCTGATGCCCTACCTTGCTGGCTATCTGGCCGGACCACTCGGGTTGGCGGCGTGGGCGGTCGGCCTGGTGCTGGGAGTGCGGAACTTCTCCCAACAGGGCATGTTCGTTCTCGGTGGCACACTCGCCGACCGCCTCGGATACAAACCGATGATCGTCGCCGGCTGCCTGCTCCGTACCGGCGGCTTCGCGCTGCTCGTCGTCGCGCAGTCGCTGCCCGCGGTGTTGATTGCCTCGGCGGCCACCGGCTTCGCTGGTGCGCTGTTCAACCCCGCGGTTCGTGCCTACCTCGCCGCCGACGCCGCAGAGCGCCGGGTCGAGGCGTTCGCCATGTTCAACATCTTCTACCAGGCCGGAATCCTGCTCGGCCCGCTGGTCGGACTCGGGTTGGTCGCCTTCGATTTCCGGGTGACCGCCCTCGGCGCGGCGGTGGTGTTCGCGGTCTTGACGGTGGCCCAGCTGCTGGCGTTGCCCCCGCATGCGGCCGAACCGGCGACCGAGAAGACCTCGGTGCTCGAGGACTGGCGAGCCATCATCGCGAACCGGCCGTTCGTGCTGTTCGCGATCGCGATGATCGGCTCCTACGTGCTGTCGTTTCAGATCTATCTCGCGCTGCCGTTGCAGGCCGGTTTCCTGGTGGGCCCACAGTCGCAGACGACGCTGGTCTCCGCGCTGTTCGTGGTGTCCGGATTGATCGCGGTGGCCGGACAGCTCAAGATCACTCGGTGGTTCGCGGACCGTTGGGGATCCGGTCACAGCCTGGTCGTGGGAATGAGCATTCTCGCGGCATCGTTTGTCCCGCTGATCGTGGTACCCGACGCCGAGCGGTTCGGCACCGCGACCGCCGTTGCCGCCTTGGTGGTCTCGGCGGCTCTGCTGGCCGTCGGTACCGCGGCCACCTTCCCGTTCGAAATGAACACCGTTGTCTCCCTTGCCGGTGGCCGACTCGTGGCCACCCACTACGGCTTCTACAACACCGTCATCGGCGTCGGCATCCTGGCCGGCAACCTGGCGACCGGTTCGATCGTCGGCGCCGCGCGACACCTCGGATCCGGGGAACTGGTATGGCTCGGGCTGATCCTCATAGGTGCAGCAGCAGCGTTCGGACTACACCGCCTCGACAAGCGCCGGATGCTCGAACCTGCCGTAGCGGTCGAGGTTTGAATTCGCAACGGTATTCGATCTTGTCACCGAGTCCGGCCACGACCTCCGAAGCCGCATAGTAGGTTGGCGACCGTGCGCTGGGGTGAGATGCGATGAGTAGCCTCAATCTCGGCGTCGCCGCCGCAGCTGTAGTCGCAGGGCTTGCCGGGATCTACGGTGTCGGATTGCTGCTGCGATGCGGCACAGCCATGCGCGAGGTGTCACCGTTCCTGACGGGGTCGGCGCCGAGGGAACATGCGTTTTCGCGGTATCACGTGCGCTGGTACACGGTCACGATGGTGTTTTTGGCCTTCGACATGGAAATGGTGTTCATGTATCCGTGGGCGCTCGTGGTGGCCGAGATCGGGGCCACCGCGGTCGCCGAGATGTTCGTGTTTCTCGCAATACTGATGGCCGGTGTCGTTTATGCGTGGCGTGAGGGCGCGTTGCGGTGGACGTGAGGAATTGGTTGCGCCACCGGATCCAGCCCTGCGTGCTGTCGATGACCGCGCCAGCCGGTACTGCGGAGCGTTTGGCCGTGGAAAAGGCTGTGCGCGAACGAGGCTGGCCGATGGCGTTGAGTCCTGCCGAAGCGAACATACTGATCGTCGCCGGCGCGGACCTGGAATCGATTCGGCTCGCTGTCGAGTCGGTGTGGGCGGCGATGCCGCACCCGCGAGCGCGCGCCGACCTCCGGCACGCCAACGATGTCGCAGCGATGCTCGATGCCGCCGTGAGCCAGCTCGCCGGGGACACACCGGACGCGCCGAGAACTACACCACCGGCAGCCGAGCCCCTATACACCGGCCACCACGAGCGCGCACTCCTCGGCGGCGGCCATGAACACCGCGGCCCCCGCGGCACCACATCCGACAACGGTCACGCCGTCGGCCACGGCGAATCCGGGCACGACATGCATTCCGAGCACGCTGGCGACGAGCACGGTGGCGACGAGCACGGTGGCGACGAGCACGGTGGCCACCATGGCCACAACATGGCGGGGATGCAGATGCCCGGTGGCATCGCGATGGCTGAACGCGCCTTAGACCGCGATGGCCTGAAATTGGATGTGCTCAATGTGCCCCTCGGGCCGGCCACACCGCTATGGCCGACGGGTCTGCTGGTCACCGCCACGATGCAAGGTGACGTCATCACCGCGGTCGATGTCGCCACGCTGTCCGCGGCCGCAGGTGACGGCCCGTTCTGGTCGCATCTGGCCGACCAGATCGGGCCGGAGCGCGCGACGAGCGCGTGGCGGCTGGATTCGTGCAGCCGCCTGCTGGCTTTGACGGGGTGGGACGACACCGCCATCACCGCCCGGCGCTTACGCGATGACATCCTCGCCGGGCCTGTGGGACTCGCTACGCGCCGGCAAGTGCGGGCCTGGAGCGCCCGCGTGCGCCGGTCACGAATGCTGCGGTGGTCGCTGTCGGGGCTGGGACCGGTTCCCGGCGATGAGCACCTAGCAGAGGAATACACCGGTGATGCATATGACCGTCTCCTGCGCTGGGTTCATGGCATCGAGACCGCGGCACTCGGTGGCCCAGCCGGGCTTGAGTCACCTGTGTGGACCCAGTGGTTACTCGATGCATTGCCGGGACTGCTGGTTGGCGCCGAGGTGGCGCAGGCGCGTCTGATCGTGGCGAGCTTCGATCCCTATCTCGCGCTCGTGGCGCAGCCCGGTCATCACGGGGAAGAAGCTCATCGTGATTGAGACGTTCCCATCCTGGAGTGCGGCGTTGTTGCCGGTGGCTGTCGTCGTATTCGTGTGGATGGCAGTAACTTTTGAAGCTGTCGTGCGGGCAGCGCCGGCTCGGGCACCGCTGACTGCCGCGATGGCTGAACCGCTGCGCTCAGCAGCGTTCTTGTTGGTGCAGCAACGTCGAGTCCTGGTGGGGTCGGATCGGCTGCTGTGGCGTGCCGGTGCCATGGCGCTGATGTTGGCCGCGGTTCTGGCCGCCGCTGTAGTGCCGTTCGGTAACCGCGTGGTGGCCGATTCCGCAGTGAGCCTCGTCTGGTTCAACGCGATGGAGGTCGTGGCGTGGGCGGCGGTGTGGCTCGCGGGCTGGGGCCCGAACTCGACGTTCAGCCTGGTCGGTGGCTACCGGTTCGTCGCGCAAGGGCTCGCCTATGAACTGCCGCACATGTTCGCGCTCATCACCGTCGCTGTCGGAGCCGGGTCGTTACGCGTCGCCGATGTCGTTGCTGCACAACAGGGCTTGTGGTTCGTGGTGTGGATGCCCGCAGCGTTTGTGGTGTATCTGCTCTCGGTATTGGCGATGTCGTTCATGCCGCCTTTTCGGCAGGCGGTCTCCAGCGACATCGCCGGCGGGGTCCTCGCGGAGCTGTCGGGTGTCGATCGGTTGGTGTTCCTCACCGGACGCTGGAGCCTGTTCGTCGCGGGGGCGGCGATGGCGGTGCCGTTGTTTCTCGGCGGTGGTTCGGGTCCACTGCTGCCGGCGTGGCTGTGGTCGGTGATCAAGACCGTGATCGTCGTGGTTGTGCTGGTGTGGGCGGGCCGGCGCGTCCCGACCATGCGCATGGAACGGTTCGAAGAGTTTTCCTGGGTCGTTCTGCTGCCGGTGATGCTGGTGCAGACGTTGATCGTGTCGATCCTCGCGGTGGCGTAACGCCGGAAGGGAAGGTGAAAGACTTTGTCACAGATCGCTTTCTGGGTGTGCGCCACGGGCGCCGTCGTCACTGGGATTGCAGTATTTCGGGTGAGCTCGATGGCTAGAGCCACCTTCGCGCTGCTGCTGTCGTTCGTTTTCTCCGCCGTCACGGTTTTGCTGGTGCAGCTGACCTATCTCGGAGTGTTGGTCATCCTCATGATGATCATGGAGATGGTCGTCATGGTGGTGTTCATGATCATGTACATGATGAACCCGGCCGGGCTCATGCCGATGACAATGGTGCACAACCGAAAAGGAGCCCTGGCGATCTCTTTCGGCGTTTTCGCCGCACTGACCGCGGGCGCGCTTCTTGTTCCGTGGCCGCGATCCGCCTCACCGGTACCTCCGCGGCCGACGAAGACTCTCGGAGAAGCGCTGATGGGACCCGACATGCTGGTTATGATCGTCGTGGGCATGGGGTTGTTCGCGACGATGGTGTCAACCGTCGTGTTGGCGACTCATCGCGGCCGCTACGACCGCTTCGGTGACGACCTCCAACGACGTCGACCGATCGATCCGCTGCCGGGAGTGCGGCGGTGAATTTGCCGGAGTATCTGGTCCTCGCCGCGGCCTTGGTTAGCGTCGGCCTCTACGGTGTGTTGTCGCAGCAGTCCATTGTCATGGTGATGATGGGACTCGAGTTGATGATCAACGCGGTCATCGTCGGTACGGCGGCGTTCTGGTACTTCACCGCTCCGCAGCGCCCCGATGGCCAGGTGTTGGTCCTGGTCGCGGTGACGGTCATGGCCGTCGAGATGGCCGCTGGTTTCGCGGTGACCACCGCGATCTTTCGTGCCCGTGACGTCGACATGGTCGACATGGCCGCAGATCTCAAGGACTGACCGGTGCTGTGGTCGCTGATTGCCGTGCCGGCGATCGTTGGTGGCACCCTGCTGTTGGCGGGCCGCCGCGCCGATCGATGCGCCGCCGGCATTGCCCTCGGCGCCGCAGCGGCCACATTGGCTCTGTCGATCGTGAATGCTGCGCAGCGACCGACGGTTTCGGCGCCGTTTCTGGCGGGTGTCGCGGTGGTCCTGCGGGTCGACGGGCTGTCGGTGGTCATGATCGTGACAGTTGCGGTCGTCGTGGTGGCCGTGCTGGTTTTCGCTGCGGGTGATCTGGGACGGGATGCCGCGCGCGCGAGATTTTTCGGGTTGATGCTGATTTTCGCCGCGGCGATGTTGGCGACGGTCACGGCGGCGACGTTGGTCGAGCTGTTGATGGCGTGGGAACTCATGGGCGCGGCGTCGTATGCGTTGATCGGGTTCCGCTGGGCCGACGCCGACCGAGCAGCGTCTGGACTGGCGGCCTTCCTGACCACCCGAACCGGCGATGTCGGGCTGTATCTCGCTGCCGGGGCTGCTGTGGCCGGCGGCGCAGGGTCGCTGCGTCTGGTCGACTTGCCCGGGCTGGAAGGGCGGTGGCGGGATGTCGCGGCCGCCGGCATCGTAGTTGCCGCCCTGGGGAAGTCCGCGCAGCTCCCGTTCAGCTTCTGGCTGTCCCGGGCAATGGCCGGACCGAGCCCGGTGTCGGCCTTGCTGCACTCGGCGACGATGGTGGCCGCGGGTGCTTATCTGCTTCTTCGGTTGCAGCCGGTGCTGGCGGCGACCGATTGGGCCGCCACTCTCGTGGCTTGGGTCGGGGTCGCCACGGCGGTGGCATTGGGTGCGGTCGCGGTATGCCAGCACGATCTGAAACAGTTGTTGGCCGCCTCGACCTGTTCGCAGGTAGGCTACATGGTCCTGGCCGCAGGTGTCGGTGATGTCGCAGGGGGGACCGGCCAGCTGGTTGCACACGCAGCGACCAAGAGTCTGTTGTTCTTGGCCGCTGGCGCGTGGTTGACCGCACTGGGCACCAAGAACCTGTCGAGCCTGCGTGGTGCGGCGCGGCGCTATCCGGTGGTGGGGTGGACCTTCAGTGTCGGTGCCCTGAGTTTGGCGGGTGTGCCGCCGCTGTCGTTGTGGGTGAGCAAGGATGGGGTGCTCGCCGCTGCGGCGCAGCAATCGCAGCCACTGTATGTGATCGGGTTTGCCGCCGCGGTTCTGGGCGCGGTGTATGCGGGGCGGGCACTGGTGTTGGTGTGGTTGCCCGAAGCCTCCGACGCCGCATCGGGATTCGACGTCGAGGAAAAAGGGACGCGGCGGGTGAAGGCACGGCAGTGGCTGCCGCTGGTCGCATTGGCCGCGTCCGCGGCCGGTCTGGGTGCGCTGGCGCTACCTGCGGTGCATTTCTCGGTCGTCGGTGGCGCGGCGGCGACCGGGGCCACACGAGGCGAGTTGGCGCTGTCGGGGCTCGTCGCTGTGGCCGCGGTTGCGGTGACCGCAGTCGTCGTGCGGCGATGGGGCGATGTTCCGTCGGTGTCGGTGTCGGTGTTGGCTGGGTGGCTCGGGCTCCAACACGGCGTGCGGATTCTGATCGTGGCGCCCACGCTGCGGACAGCGGCAGCGTTGGCACGCTTCGATGATGCGGTGCTCGATCGTGGGGTGTGGGCGCTGGCACAGGAGGGCATCACCGCCGCTCGCTGGACCGCCCGCGTTGAGCCCGTCATCGACGGGCTAGTGATCGCAGTCGCTGCAGGTGCGCGCGACCTGGCCGGATGGGCGCGCCGACCGCAGACCGGGCAGGTGCACCAGTACTACGCGCAGGCAGTGGTGGTGATGGTGGTTTTGGCGGTGCTGGTGGTGGTGCTGACGTGAGCGGCGCAACGATCCATGACGACAGGACGAGGTGAGTGTGCTCAGCATCGTGGTGTTCCTGCCCGTGGTCGCGGCGGTGGCGTTGTTTGTGCCGCGGCTGTCCGACCGCCTCATCCGCTGGCTCTGGGTGGCCGCCAGTGCGGTGGAGGTCGCGCTCGTCGCCGGGATGTGGGCGCGCTATCGGGGCCACGGCGCACCGCGGCGTGGCGGGTTCGCGTTCGAAGTCCGGTGGCCCTGGATCCCGAGCATCGGTTCGGATTATCACATCGGAGTCGATGGATTGAGCCTGCCGATGGTAGCGGTGACGGCCGTACTGTTCTTGGCCTGTGCGGTCTATTCGTTGCGTGAAACGCGCAGGGTACGGGCGTATGCGGCGCTGTTTTTGTTCTTGGAGACGGTGTGTCTGGGGGTTTTCGTTTCCCTGGATCTGGTGCTGTTCTTCGTGTTTTTCGATCTGTCGATCGTCGGGATGTATTTCGTCATCAACGGTTGGGGTCACGGCGGAGCGCGTCGCGCGGCGTTGCAATTCTTCCTGTACACCTTCATCGGATCTCTAGCGTTGCTGGTGGGCTTCATCATCGTCTATCTGGCGGGGACACCACACACCTTCGACATCGTCGATGTGGTCGAAGTGAACCCGTTGGCCGGCAAGGGCGCGATCGCGGCCGCGGCGCTGGCCGCGATCGCGGTCGGCTTGGCGATCAAAACTCCGACCGTGCCTTTTCATACGTGGTTGCCGCCCGCGCACACCGAGGCACCGGCGGCAGGATCGGCGATCCTGGCCGGTGTGCTGCTGAAACTGGGCACCTATGGCTTCGTGCGTATCGCGATGCCGCTGCTGCCCGAACCGTGGCGGCGCTTTGCCGTCGTCTTTGTCGTCGTCGGTGTCGTCAGCGTGCTCTACGGTGCGCTGGTTGCATTGGCGCAGAACAACTTCAAACGCATGATCGCCTACACGTCGGTAAACCACATGGGTTACATCGTCTTAGCGCTCGGTGCCGCCGGAATCGTGGCTGACACAACGGTGCAGGCACGTCAGCTCGCAGTCGCTGGCGCGGTCACTCAGATGGTCAGCCACGCTCTGATCACCGGTGCGCTGTTTCTGCTTGCCGGTGTTCTTTACGACCGGGGCCGCAGCTACGACATCAACGCCTATGGTGGATTGGCTTCCTGTGCCCCGGTTTTCGCTGCGACCACCGCGGTTGCTGCCTTCGCCTCGCTGGGATTACCGGGTTTTTCAGGCTTCATCGCGGAGTTTCAAATATTCACCGGCTCACTGCAGCCCGCACCCGTGGCCACAGTCGCGGCGATGTTCGGAATCCTGCTCACCGCGGCTCTGTTGCTTCGCGCGTATCAGCGTATCTTTCTCGGCAAGGCCCAGCACGGGCATTCGTCGATCACCGATTTCACCGCATCCGAGGCGATCTCGATCGTGCCGCTGATGGCGGCCTCGGTAGCCATCGGGTTGTTCCCGCGGTTCTTGCTCGACGTGATCGAGCCAGCATCGCGGACACTTGTGCTGCTGGTGGAGCGCTGACATGCAGGACATGTCCGCCACAATGGTCGAGGATCTGGCCACGCTGGCGCCGGAAGCAGTCCTGGCCGCAGGTGGCGTAATCGGTTTACTTGTCGGCGCATTCCTGCCACGCCACCGCCAATGGATGGTTCGACTGGGCTGCGCGGTCGCCGCCGGTGCCGCGTTGATCCTTACCCTGATCGCCTGGGGGCGCGCCCCGACCGGGGCGTTTGAGGGCAGCTACGCCGTAGACTCCGCAACCAACGCGACGCGGATCGTCGTCACCGCGTCGATCCTGCTCGTCCTTGCGCTGGCCGTGTCCGAGACACGGTCGCACTCACGCGAGTCGGAGTTCTGTGTGCTAGTGGTGCTCGGCGGGCTCGGCGCGGTGTTGCTCGGCGGCGCCACCGATTTGCTGATGATCGTTGCGGCGTATCTGCTTGCCAGTGTTCCTCTTTACGCGTTGACCGGATTCGGCAAGGACTCAACGGGCACCGAAGCCGCGATGAAATACTATCTTTTGGGTGCGCTGTTCGGCGCCATCATGCTGGTTGGCGTCACCATCTTGTTCGGCGTCGGGGGCGCGACGGGATACGTGGCGCTGGCGGCGGCGGTGCCGACCGCGCCGACGGTCGCAGTGGCGGTCGGCGCGGTCGCCTTGATCACTGGCCTGTTGTTCAAAGCCGGGGCCGTACCGGCACACTTTTGGATTCCCGATGTCACCCAAGGTGCGCGGCCATCGGTGGCGGCATTTGTCACGACTGTCCCTAAAGTCGGTGCCGTGGTGGCCATTTTGCGGCTCTCCGTCGATGTCCTCGATCACGCGACACTGAACTGGCCGTCGATAATCGCCGTAATTGCGGCGGCCACGATGACATTGGGCAACCTAGGTGCATTCTTCCAGGCCAATACGCGACGGCTGCTCGGATACTCGACGATAAGCCAAGTAGGGTACCTGTTCATCGGTGTCGCCGCCGCACCGACCGAGTTAGCCCGGCCCGCAACGCTTTTCTATCTCGCTGCCTACGCACTGTCGAACCTAGGTGCATTCGCGGTGATATGCGCGCTACCGAACCTAGTCACCGTCAGCGATTTCCGTGGCCTGGTTCGTCGACACCCCGCGCTGGTTGCCTCGCTCCTCGTATCGCTGCTCGGGCTTGTCGGCACACCGCCCACGGCGGTCTTCGTCGGGAAACTGACAATCTTCGCCGCGGGGTTCGACGCCGGCCTCGGCTGGCTCGTCGTGCTCGCCGCCGTCAACACCGTGGCCAGCCTCTTCTACTACCTGCGCTGGATTGTGCCGGCGCTCGCCGGTGAGTCCGATCCCGTCACGGTGACCGTGCGTCCGGCAGCAACGGTGGCATACCTCGCCGCTATCGCGACTTTGGTCGTCGGAGTGGCCAGCGGCGCAATCTTGGCACTACTCGACTAATCCACGCCCTCGACGAGTGGACGTCCACAAAGCCTCAAACGCGTGGTCGTGACGAATGGTTCTGGCGTGCTTGGGACCCACTTCACGTGTAGCGGTAGCGGTCGACGGAGCTGCAGGTGAGGCAGCTGGCTTTATAGCGAGATCGCGCAGCAAGAGGTCGTAGATCGGGGTGTCGCTCATACTTCACCAAAACTGACCGGACACATACAGACCTCACAACTGAGCACCTAAGCATAAACTACTAAGCACGATAGTAGCTGGCGGTAGCGATAACTTGAAGCGGGAGGGTGTCTGTGTCCCCTGCATCGGCGGCGACGAGGCGCCGCACCCGCACGGTATCAGTGCACATCGGGCGGTCTCCGATTTCACCGGCGTCCGCTAGGTTTCGTTTGCAGTGTGCGGCGGCGAGGTATTCGGGCAACCAGTCGGCGATTGTTTCGTCCGCAGCTGTGACGTGATGGGCAATCGCTCGAGAGGATGTAGTGGGGATGACGGTTTGTGTCGACGTCCGAGCCGAGCGTGAGCGCCTGTCACGCCGGTATCGCCTGGGGCGGCCGTTGCCCGATTTCGTCTACAGCAGCGATGAGGATGCGCTGTGGGCGCGCGTTTTTGGGGCGCTCAGCGACATGCACGAACAGCTGAGCTGCGAGCATTACCAGTCTGCCGGGCGACGTGTCGCGCTACCCGCCGACCGGGTCCCGCAGCTGAGTGAGGTGTCGAGCACGCTTGGGTCTCTGACCGGTTTCGAGCTTGCGCCGGCGATGGGCGCCCTCTCCGGTCGGCTGTTTTTTGCGCCGCTGGCCGACGGCATCCTGCAGTCGACCCCCGACGTGCGACCGGTGACGGAGCAGTTGTTTTCGCCGCAGCCCGACGTAATCCACGAATTGGTCGGACACGCAGTGATGCTTGCCGATCCAGAATTCGCAGATATGTATCGATGGTTCGGACGCGCCGCCAAACACGCCACCTCCGACGATGTCAGCAAGGCGATCGGACGGTTGTTCTGGTTCACCATGGAAGTCGGCGTCGTGGCCGAGAAGGGGCGACCCCGAGCGTGCGGTGCGGCGATACTGTCCTCGATGACCGAAATGGAAAACATGGCCAACGCCGAGTTACGGGAGTTCCGCGCCGAGGATGTCATCGCCTGCGACATCGATGACAGCGTGTGTCAGCCGGTCTTGTTCGTCGCTGATTCGGTCGGCCACATGATGAACGAGGTACGGCGTTTCGTCCGAACACTCGTCAGCGCGGACTAATGGGCACGGTCGCGCGAGGTCCAGGGCGGCATTCTGCTGCGATCGCCGCAGCTGTGTCGGTCGCTTCGACAATCCTGCTGGCCGCACGTCGATCACGATTGTTCGGGCTGCGGCTGCCGCGTTCGGTGCTGGCGGCCATCGCGGCAATCAGTTCGGCCGTCGCCGTCAATGAGTCCATCGGCAAACCGGTCATTGTTTTGCGATGGTCGTTTCTGCGGTTCCTGTTCGGACTTCGCCACATGGGTGCCACTTGGCAGGTCGGCGACGGCCGAGAACAAGCCCTCGCCGATTACGTGTGCGCACATGCTCGCAGAAATGACATCGACGACGCGATCAGAGCGATCGACGAGTTCTGTTACGCCAAGAAGTACCTCATCAACGTCGGTGACGAGAAGGGCGAGATCCTCGATCGCGCCGTCGTCGCCGCGCACCCTCGGCGCCTGCTGGAACTGGGCACCTACTGCGGGTACAGCGCATTGCGGATTGCGCGGGCCATGCCCGCCGATGCTGTTCTGTACTCGATCGAGTTCAATCCGGCCAACGCCGTAGTCGCCCGGCGGATCTGGGACCATGCCGGGATCGGCGAGCGCGTCGTCGTGATCGTCGGAACGTTCGGCGACCAGGGAAAGACCCTCGGCACACTTCGTGAGGAATACGACTTCGCACCCGGCACAGTCGATTTCGTTTTCCTCGACCACGACAAGGCAGAATATCTGCCCGATCTGCACCGGATCCTCGACGAGAAATGGCTGCACGCAGGTTCGGTTGTGGTGGCAGACAACATCAAATACCCTGGCGTACCGCAGTATCGAGAATTTATGCGCCGCCGAGAGGGCGTCGACTGGCACACCCGCGAACACCAATCGCACGCCGAATATCAAAGGCTAATAAAGGACCTCGTGCTCGAATCGACCTACCTCGGCTGATCCGAACAGCGCTATCACCGCGATTCCCAGCTTCGCTGGATTGCACCACGCCTGATCTCACCACCCAGGTCCGCGCGTATGCCCTTGCGTCACAGCGGCGCATCACACGCCACGGCACTGTTGCTCGTCGGGTTCAGCTGCAGTGCGATTACATTCGCGATGATGCTGGCCAGCCTGCTCATGGCCATGCATGGCATCACACATTCCACCACCGTGTACGACAAGTTCATCTGTCCATCCATCGGCTCGCGGCATTCGCCCCCCGTGCCGAGCAAACTGCTGACAGTCGATGGCCGGGGTACAGCGGCACCGAATAACGCCGGCCTCCAACGAGGCTGACACGCCAACCATCGAAGACGACATGCCCGACGGCGCGCGTATCACGGGTGGAGATTGCCCTCACCGACCGCTGCGCCACCAGCCTCGTTATGGGCCGGATACGCATGCACCAGAACGTAATCGAGCTTGGACACTGCATGGGTAAGCGCGTGTTCGGCGTCGTGAGCGATGCGGTGGCCCTCGCCGAGACTGACCTGAGGATCGATGTCGAGTTCGGCGTCGGCGCGCAACCGGTGGCCGATCCAGCGCATCCGGACGCTACGCACACCGACTACGCCCGGTTGAGCGGCAAGCACGTTTTCGGCCGTGTCGACCAATTCCGGTTCGACACCGTCCATCAAACGACGAAACACATCCCGTGCGGCGGTCCGCAACACCATGAGGATGGCGACGGTGATCAGTAGCCCGACGATCGGGTCGGCAATCGGATAGCCGAGCGCGACACCGCCGGCACCGAAAACGACTGCCAGTGAGGTGAACCCGTCAGTGCGGGCATGCAGGCCATCGGCGACCAGCGCGGCCGAACCGATCTGGCGCCCGACCCTGATGCGGAAGAGCGCGACGAGTTCGTTGCCGATAAACCCGACAAAACCGGCTGCAGCGACCCAGCCGAGGTCATCGATCGCAACCGGGTGGATCAATCTCCGCAGCGACTCGTAGCCGGCGATGATCGACGACATCGTGATCATCGCTAACACGAACAGTCCGGCGAGGTCTTCGGCCCGGCCGTAGCCGTAGGTGTAGCGGCGACTTGCCGGACGGCGGCCCAGCGCGAAAGCGATCCACAACGGAATCGCTGTGAGCGCATCAGAGAAGTTGTGGATGGTGTCGGCGGCCAGGGCCACCGACCCGGACAAGACGACGATCGCCACCTGCACGAGGGCAGTGACCCCCAGTCCGACCAGGCTGATCTTGACCGCGCGGATGCCGACGGCGCTCGATTCCAGAGCATCGTCGACACTGTCGGCAGCGTCATGGCTGTGCGGAGCAAAAATTTCCTTGATCACCCCGACCATGCCTGACCTGTGCCCGTGGTCGTGGTCGTGGTCGTGGTCGTGCCCGTGCCCGTGCCCGTGCCCGATCGGGGACTGGCGATGAGTAGCATTGCGACTCATAGGTTTTCAACCTTTCGAGCTACTGGTGCGCGGTCATGCAACTCGGCAAGGTCGCGACTGCTTCGATGATGCGCAGGAATACCCGGACCTGCGTGTTCAGCGTTGTAGACGGCATCGGTGACCAGCTGGCGGACATGATCGTTTTCGTGGCTGTAGAAGATCGTCGTCCCGTCACGTCGGGTACGGACCAACCGGGCCATCCGCAGTTTCGCCAAATGCTGCGACACCGACGCGGCCGGTTTACCGACATGATCGGCCAACTCGTTGACCGACATCTCCCGATTCGCCAATGCCCACAACATCTGCACCCGCGTCGGGTCCGCCAACATCCGAAACACCTCGACCACAAGACGGACCTGGTCGTCGGCAAGAACCCGCTGACACGATCCACCGGTATCTGCATTCATACGCAAATAATAAGGGATGGAACCCATCGACAAACTTCATTCAAAGCTATCCATGCCTTTAGGGTGTCGAAGGGACCTACCCATCAGGCAACGAACGTCCAACTGACGATGGCCGGAAACTGGCGAGAAGGACCGACCGAGGCGCGGCGGACGACGGATCATTGCTCATCTGGGCGAACCGGCAAACCAACCACCGCAGCCAGCGCGATCACGACCAACCCGCCGCCGACGATCCACCGGAGGATTCGAGTGGTGCAGCCGCCCGATCGCTCCACTCACGAGGCCGACCACGGTAAGACATGCCGGAGAACACTCACGACTCGATCGATGCGAGCATGTTTCCTGGGTGATTGCGGCACCTGGCTCTACCGCGAGGCCGGTCGCGATACCGGCCTTGTGTGCGTTGACGGGGTTCTCTATCTTCGTGGCCTCGCGCCGTAGTGCTGGAGCGCTGGTGAGCAGGCAGTCGTCGCACAGGAAGATGTTCCACACGGGTTCTGCCATCGGGCCATGAATCATGTGCTCCACTTTTTGTCACCGTGACGCTACGAGGAAGGCCGGGTACGACCCGAAATGTCGGGGTGGTGGCTTACCGTAAGGCCATGACCGATAATCGGGAGTTCGCACGAGAGATGCTTCCGTTCGGCGCCACGCGTGCAAGCCGGCGCCTCTGACACCGATATTGCCGCAGCGACCCGACACCGACACGTAAACCCGCCGCGACGGCACAGTCGAACCTTCCGCCACAGCGACGTCGTTGATCAACTCGCCATCTTCTGATCACTTTATACCGATAACAGATATTATGTCAATGTAACCACTGCATGATGCATCAGGCTGTCGAACCTTGGAGTCGGTACATCGATCACCGAGAAGCGTCCGATCGCTCCACCGCTAGTTCCACCACGACACCGGTCTCTATATAGGGGCTAGTGCGCGGGTCATGCGAAAACCACTTCGGGCTGCGTTCGACGCGACGCAGGGTCTGGGTGCCTGCCACGGGTTGCCAAATCCCGGCAACGTTTCGGTATTCGATGGTTTGCAACAGCACGCCAACGACGCTGCCGGTCGTGGGCGCGACTTCACCCAGGTCCGGTCCGCCGTGAAGCGTTCCCCAGAAGTACCCACGCGCCTTCTCTGGTGCGATCTTCTGGGCATTGGGCCAGAAGGCGTTGATGCCGCCAGCTGTGACCACTCGTGTGGTTGGTTCCCAACGTGCGCCGTTCAGGAGGCGACCGCTAAAAGGTTGACTCCGCCTCTCTGAATCCGAGCGTCCAAGTAGCGGCAAATCCAGTGACCGGCGGGGTGCCGCAACATTCGATCTCCCAGTTCTCCACGAACACGGAGATGATGTCGACGCTAGAAGGGACCGGAGTGGGCTCCGTGAACCTGTGCACGCGAAACCCCGAGTACTAGGAGAACCGCGGCTCGACGACTGCGGACTCGGGGGCACCTCACCAAACCATGGCAAGTGCGACCGCAGCAGTCAAGCTCTCAGGCGAATATGACCGAATCGAATATGCAACGGTACCGGTAGTAAATTGGTTATTCGCAGAATCTGCGAATACCTCCACTCCTCGCACGAAAACGGGTATCGCCAAGCCGTTCCGAACCGGCTACCGCACCCCAAAACAGACACCATTGGCACCATCGCTCCACAGGCTCGAACTCATTCGTTCGGTGATCGAAGCCGACCACGTAATCCTGCCCACGCGCATGGCCGCGCTGATCCTACTGCTCTACGGCATCCCGATCCGTCGGATCGCCGAGCCGACGATCGGCGACATTGAAGTCAGACCCGCTGGAACACCGACCGCTCGTATTGCTTGCAATTGCAAGCAATACGAGCCTAGGGTCATTAAAAGGGACGAAACGAGGTATGGAGACGGGGGCGAGATGATCATCAACTTGGTCGCCGTGGTCACCGCTTCGGTCGCCGTCGTCGGCGTCAGCGCGGTCGCCACCATTGCCGGGGTGTTCTGGTGGGAAGCACGCGCCTACGACCGGACCAGGCGCCGATCCGCGGTCTCGTCGGATCGCTCTCTTCGCGGCGACCGGCGCTAGGCTAGCTGCCCCGCATCGTCGCGGTCCGTTGTTGGCGATCGCTTCCCGTACGTGGCGAGCCGAACCGAGGTATTTCTTTATGTCGCCCGGGCGCACACCGACACCACCCTGGCGGTGACATCGACCGTGGTCAGGGGTGGTCGCGGGGCTGCGGTTGAGCGCGTTGCCACCAGTCGATGGTGTCGCCGGTGCGGGCCATGTCCTCGATGAGGTGAGCGGTGGATTCGGCGTGGGCGCCGGTTTGCTGGCAGAAGCTCCAGAGCCGTTGGGCGGCACGGTGGTAGTGGTGAATTTCTTGGTCGACCTCGAAGGCGTCGAGTTCGCCGACGCGGTAGCGGTCGATCGCGGCAGCGACGTGTTCGAGCAGTTCACCGAGGCATCTCTGGTGGTAGGCGGCGACAAGGTCGCGGGCCGCTCGACGTTCGGCCTTGGATCCCACCAGGTGCACGCTACCGAACCCGCCGCACCCAGTGCAGGTGGCTGTCGCCGGATCGGGGTCACCCCCAGAAAATGCAGGTCGGATCACGCTCGATTTCGTCGAGCAGGGCCTCGACGTGGGCCGAGGCAGGGTGCAGGTCGTAGAGGTGGAAGCGAAGGTGGCGGTCTCGCCAGTACAGCGTCCAGGTTTTGGTGGCGGCGGTGAAGCGCAGGCGGGCGATGGGGAAGCTGGTCCAGTCCGGTCCGAAGTCTTGGTGCCACGGTGCTCGCCTCTCGACAATGGTCAGATGCCTTGCGGCGACATCACATTCGACGCGCACTTGATGTAAGGCATGATCGGGCACCCGCGTTCGGCACCATCGCTGCACGCGTGCGACATCGAGTTCGGGCACGGCCATCGGGTTAGCATCGCAGAAGCCATACCGACCAAGCAGGTGACGCACGTTCACGAACTGCCGCAGCGGCGTTCTTGGAGGTCTATGAGCGCGACGTCGATACGGGGTCGTTGTCGGGGGCTTGAGAAAGACCCCTCAGCCCCGACGGCGTAGGGCGTCGAGCGTGAGGTCGACGAGTCGGTCGATTTCGGCGTCGGTGGTCAGCACGGTTGCGGCGGTGAGGGCGTTGAGGCAATAGTTCGCCAGTTCGGCCGGCGAGATGTCAGCGCGGACCCGCCCGGCGGCCGCGTCGTCGGCGATTAGTCGCTCGACGATGGCCCGCAGCCGCTGCTGGGCGTCGAGGACCTGCTGCTCGGGGTGCAGGAACTTGATCATTTCGGTGTCGTGGCTGCGCGCGGTCGCGGCGATCCGCGCATAGGCGGTCAGCACCGCAGCCAGTCGCTGCCCGGGATCGCCTGGGGCATCGCTGGTTTCGGTAAGCAACCGCAGATGTGCGTCGATCTGGCGGGCGTGCCAGGCGTGCAGGATCGCGTCCATATCGGGGAAATACTTGTACAGCGTCGCCCGGCCGATCCCGGTATGTTCGGCGACCTGCGACATGGTCACCGCGCGCAGTCCGTGTTCGAACACCAGGGCCGCGGTCGTGTCGAGGATCGCGTCGCGCACCTCGCGGCGATGTGCGTCGATCGTCTCGTTCCACAACTTCGGCACCACTCGACAATACACGACGACCAGCATCGATACATTACCTCTTGACCATAGACACGATGTATCGATAAATTCTGTCGCGGCGCGTAGAGAGGAGAAACCGATGCCCCAACCCGCCCACTCGCTCGATCCACGGCACCCCGCGACCAGCCCGCACGACCTCTACATGACCAAACCGCCGTGGGACATCGACCGGCCCCAGGCTGCGTTCACCAGCCTCGCCGCCGCCGGCAACCTCCAGGGTCGAGTCCTTGACGCCGGCTGCGGGACCGGCGAACATGCACTACTGGCCGCCGGCCTCGGCTGCGACGCCGTCGGTGTCGACCTGTCCGCCGACGCCCTCGACACCGCGCAGCGCAAGGCGCGCGAACGCGGACTCGTGGCCCGGTTCGTCCGCCACGACGCGTGCGCGCTTCCGGAGCTGGGCGAACAGTTCGACACCGTGCTCGACAGCGGGCTGTTCCACATCTTCACCGGCACCGACCGCACCCGCTACACCGACAGCCTGCACGCCGTCATCCGGCCGGGCGGAGGCTACTTCTTGCTCGGCTTCAGCGACGCCGAAACCCGCCAGTGGGGGCCGCACCGGCTTTCCCGCGACGAGATCACCGCCGCCTTCGCCACCGGCTGGCAGATCGACGCCATCGAGCCGTCGGTCATCGAGATCAACGGCGATCCCGGCAGCGTCGCGGCGTGGCTGGTCGCGCTCACCAGGAAGTGACCGCCGTGGCGATCCTCGAAGCCCAGGTCCAGACCGACCGGCCGCGCCGGTATCTGACCCAGTTCTGCAAACACGCCGCCGCCATGGGCGGCAGCCGCGGCCACCGCTTCCGCGCACACAGTGGCACCGCGGTCACCCGCGGCGAGATCCGGCTGGACGCGTCCCGGACCGACACCACCGGCACCGTCACCTTCGACCCGTGGGGCCGATGCGACCTCGAAGCCGACGACACGGCCCTGCGCATCCGAATCGAAGCCGACGATCAGGCGGCCCTGCACCGCATTCGCGACATCGTCGACAACGACATCCGCCGCTTCAGCCGCGACGAACTCCGCCTCGAATGGCATCCCGTCGACACCAAAAACCCCACGCGCGCAAACGAAACACGGCCATGAACGCGCGGCACTCGATCCGTGCACTGCCCACCACATCCGCCCTTGTCATGATCGCTGTCCTCGCCATGGTCACTGTCCACGTGGGCGCGGCCGCATTTCTGATTCGTCATTGGGGCTGGTCGCTGGCCCTCCCCGCCGGATTGGTCGCCGCGAAACTACTCGTCCTCGGCGCGACGTACGTGATTAGGCGCAGGAGGCGCCGCGCGAGGACGTAAACTCACCGCTGCGCGGGCCGCGACACAGCATGACGGCCGTCTGCAGCCGCTGACCGCCTGTCCAGGATCAACGCGCGAGGACAGACCTCCGGCGACCGCCGCAATGCCAACAGCGGCCCCGGCTCTGAGCGCCGCGAGCGCAACGGCCGATTGACGGCCTGGCCGCGGCCCGCAGCGCCGGGCGCATTGGGGCCGCCCACCAAGATCGATGCCGACAAACTCGCCGCGCCCAAGGCGCGCCGGGCCCGGGGCGAATCGCTGCCCCAGCCGCCGGAAAGCGCCCGGCGCCCCGTGATCGGCGGACTCGGCCCAGCGCAGCGACGTGCAGCGCCAACTGGTGCTGCGCCGCTGGCGGGTCCTGGCCCCGCATCTCGAGCACGGCCACCGCGTCCAACTCGAAACCGCGTGCGCTCTGCTGTCCACGACCGGATTCCTCGCCCGCGACCGCGACGACGACAGCGACCGCGTTGCGCTACCACCCGCGCCGCTCACCCGCACGGCACGCCACCTCGACACCGCCGCGTGGCGGCGCACCACTACCGCCGGCGGCGAGTGAAACCATCCGAACCGAATCGCCGCCAAGCTCGCCGACGACGCAGAGCTGCTGCGAACACTCGCCAACCAGCGACCAGGCGGCGGACAACGCCCCATCCTGAAATCCATACCAAACTGAGTGGGGGCGCTCACAGCCCTGCCGGCGCGCGCCCAAGTCCGACATCCAAGTGATGACAAGACCGTCCGGCTGTCGGCCACCGCCAGCTACGGCATGCAATTCAGAGCTGCCGCGGCAAACAAGCCTCCCGCGCAAACGCAGCTCCCGCAGGCTCACCACCCGGCGCAGTCGACTCCCACCCATCACCACCGACCGCCCCTGCCGCCGCGGTCGGGTCGAGTTCGCCGCGAGCAGCGAGCCCGCGCAGCAGCACCAGCATCACGTCCATCGGCGATGCCTGGAAAACTGGTGTGGCACTGGTCATGACCGCCACTATGCCCCAGTCCACCGACACGCAGTCCGCGGCCGGTGTTCGGCGCTGACGCGGTGGCCCCGCCTGCGGCGGTGCGGGCTCGGCACGCTCACCGCACAAATGAAGCACCGCCCCGACGAGGGGCGGCGCTGCTGTGAAAAGCAGTGTGTTGCTTGCCCTTCTGGCCTCCGATTATGGCCGGTGGACCGCTGCGCGCAACCGGTGACCTCCCGGCCCTGACGGGTCGCGCAACTTTTCCCGCCACCCGCACTCGCCTGCGGCGCGCGGCGGGAAAACTTGCGCGCTCACCAGTTGCACTCCGCGGCCCTTTCCCGGCCCAAATCTTCGCTGCCAGAAGGGCAAAACAACAGGCGGGACCGAGCGCAGGGACCGCCCCGGAGAAACTGGGAGCACGCCATGCACACCACGGCAAAAACATTGCGAGCCAGCGGATACCGCATCACCATCGACACCCGGCCCGCGCTCATCGTCGGCTACATTCACGCCTTCCCCCACCACCCCGACCGCGGTTCGGCCCTGATCCGCTTCCACGCAGCGCGGTCAGCGGACGAACTCGGCCTGCATGATCCGGCGCTGTTCGGTCTGGTGTCGGTCACCTGGGCAACCCCCATCCTCCACATCGACCCCACGACCGGCCACCGCGTCACCAGCTACCACTTCGGTGGCCTCGGCCGCCCGACCGGCACCACCTGGTACCTGCACCCCGCGATCAGCGACCCCGCCACCGGCGAATACACGCTGCGCCCGAACGCCTACGCCGCCGGAAACCACCGCGCCGCGCTACCCGCCGAGGTCGCCGACACCCTCGGAGCCCCGGCCACCGTCAAGGTCCACGACTACCACCTGCACTGAAACACGCCGCCTCGAAACCGGAAGGAGCGCACCATGATCTCGACACCCCACCCACCGAAGCCAGCGCCGCCGAACGCTACCTACACGCCAGCCGCGCCCGATACCTCCACGGGCACAGCGGCCACAGCCCGCGCGTAGCCGAAACCATCGCCACCGCAATCGGGTTCGCCCTCGACCACGCCCGCACCGCCAGCGACGGACACACCCCCACCATCGCCACCATTTGCGCGGCGCTGCGCCACACCGCCGCTGCTGCGACCGCTTCCGCCGCCGCCCACCGCGCCGACACCGAACACACCCCCGACACCGCAGGCAACACCATCGCGATCAGCGCCTACCTCGCCGCCACAGCCGCGACCACCGGCGCCGAACTACGCGCCCTGCTACGCGCCGTCGAAACCCACTTCGCCGCCGAACCCCGGTAAGCGAAAACACCGGACAGTCCCTAGCTGCCCGGTGTCTCACCAACTAGTACACCACGACAAGGAGACACCCCGATGACCAACAACAACACCACCACCACCAGCAACGCGATCGGCGTCGAGTTGCTGCACATCGACCCGGCAGTGCTCGATATCGACGCCAATGTGCGCGATCACGTCGACACCGACAGCCCCGACTGGGCGGCACTGGTGACCAGCATCGCCACCCACGGCGTGCTGCAAGCCGTCTCCGCCACCCGCTACAGCGACGGATCGATCCGGGTCACCGACGGCCAGCGCCGCACCCTGGCCGCCCGTGATGCCGGTGCCGCGTCGATCCCGGTCATGGTCACCACCGACACCACCACCAGCGACAAAGAACGCGGCTTCGCGCGCATCGTCACCCAGATCGAGGCCAACGACCGCCGTACCGGACTCACCGAAGGCCAACGCGCCAAAGCCATCGCCGACATGCTCGACCTTGGTGTGTCCCAGACCAAGATCAAAAAGGCCTTGCAGGTCAACCCGGATCAACTCAAGAAGGCCGCGAAGGTCGGCAAATCCGCCACCGCCCGCGAGGCGCTGGATGCCGGGCAGCTCGACCTCGAGGCTGCCGCGGTGGTCGCCGCCTTCGAGGTAGAGGGTGACGAGGCGGCGGTGGCCGAACTGCTGGCCGCGCCCCGCTACAGCTTCGCCTACACCGCCGCCCGCCTCGCCGCCGCCCGCGCCGAAGCGGGCCCAAGCTGGGCCGAGCAGGGATATACGGTGCTGGCCACCGACCCCGAAACCAGCGGTGACGACCAGGGCTGGATGCATCTGGAATCGCTGACCACCACCGACGGCGAGCCTGCCACCGTGGGCGAGCACGTCGAAACCGACCCGGGCAGGTGGGCGGTGTGGCTCGTGTTCGAAGAAGGCGGGCAGGTCACTCTCAAAGACACCGGCGAGTCGGTCGATCCCGACCGGGTGGACTGGTCCACCCAGGACGACGACGCTACCGAGCCCGCCGAGGGCTACTACCACGTCAACCAGGTCGAAGTGGCCGACGCCTGGATCCCGGAGTTCTACACCCGCGCACCCGACGCGCTGGGACTACGCCGCGCCGAGCGCGTCACCGCGACCAGCGGTGACAGCGAGGACGCCGCAGAGGCGGCGGCGCAGCGCGACGCCGAACGCAAAGAAGCCGAACGCGCACAGCGTCGCCGCGTGATCGCGTTCAACAAACTCGGCGCGGCCGCACTCGCCACACGGCGGGAATGGTTGAAAACCGCCCTGCTAGCGCGGAAAACCCCGCCCACCGAAGCCGCCGGGTTCGTCGCGGAATCCCTGGCTGCGGAACCGGGACTGCTCACCGGCAACAAGGCCATCGACACCGCCGCCGAACTGCTCGGCATCGACACCGCCCGGCTGTCGCGGTCGCAGGTCGGTGACTACCTGGCCGGGGCGACCCCGGCGCGCGCCCAAGTGGTCACCCTGGCCCTCGTACTCGCCGCGTTCGAATCGCGAACCGGAAAAGACTGCTGGCGCACCGATACCGGCCTCGGCTTCTACTACCAGGCGCAAACCGGCAGGTACCTGCACTTCCTGCAATCGCTGGGCTACAACCTCTCGCCCATCGAGCAGGTCGCCACCGGTGACCTGACCGCCGACGACCTGCACGACACCAGTACCGACAGCTAATCCAGTGGACCGGTTGCGGGCCAGTACCACACCTGGCCCGCAACCGGTATCGCGCGAGAAGGAAACCCATGTCATGAGCATCGACTACGGGCTGCTGCACCCGTGCCACTTCCATCGCGTGTGCGGCAACCTCACCGTCCCCGGCGAAACCGTCTGCACCACCTGCTGCGCCGAGTTCGGTCCATTCCTCACCACCACCGCCAACCGTCCGGGCGTAACCGGCCCTGTACTCCCTGCAGGCACCGCCGACCCCCACCTTGAGCAGCATCAGCGCCGCCGCGACCAACACGACGGGCTGGCCCCGAAACCCAACCAAACCTGCTGGCTGTGCGAAGAGCGGCGCACCTGCATGCGCATCGACGGCAGATGGGAATGCATGCGATGCCGCGCCGTGTCGTGAGCCGCCAGTTTTTTTCCTTACCGCGGCCCGGCCACCCGTCCCGGCAGTGCCACCGCACCCAGCGGGCGGGCCGGGTGTCCGGGCCGCGGGCGTCACCTGGCGGTGCCGGGCTCGGCGCGCTCGCCCGGCAATGGGAGCACCGCACCCGCCGGGCGCGGTGCTGCTGTCAAAGACCTCGATTCCCTTTTTGCCTTCTGGCCTTTCGATTCTGGCCGGCGGCGGACTACGCGCAACCGGATGACCTACGGCCCCTGCGGGGTGCGAAGAACTTTTCCACCCGCACTCGCCTGACGGCTCGCAGAAAACTTCTCCGCCTCACCGGTTGCACTCCGCCCGCCTCATACCGGCCGACATCTCCCACGCCAGAAGGGCAAAAAAGCGGGCGGCACACCCCAAGCCCGCACGACCAGGAGGTAGCAGCCATGTTCGGACCCGTCCGTCTCACCACCCGCACCGACATTCTTACCGCGGTGCCCTTCCTGCTCGGATTCATCCCGTCCGATTCAGTCGTGGCGATCCTGCTCGACGACAAGCGCGTGCTCGCCGGTGCCCGCCTCGACGCCGACGCCGACACCGACAGCCTGGCCCCGATAGTGGACCTGGCCGTGCGCGAGCACGCCACCGCCGCGATCCTCGCCGTCATCACCGACCATGAGCGCGCCGGTCACGCGATCGGTTTGACCGAATACCTCACCGGCCAGTTCACCGATGCCGGGATCGACACCCGTCACGTCCTCTACGCACCGGCCCTGACCGCCGGAGCCACCTGGATCGACGTGCACACCCTCGACAACGGAACTCTCACCGACCCCGCCAACAGCGCCGCCGCAACCGCGTTTGCAGTAAACGGCCAAGTCACCGCCACCAGCCGCGCCGACCTGCAAGCCCGCTACCGCCGCGCCACGCCCGTCGACATGACCGGCGCGCTCGCCGCCGCAAACGCGGACAATGACCGATTCATCACCGACACGCTGGCCGACCTGTTCGCCACCGTGCGCGAACACCGGCCCGTCACCGACCGCCTCGCCGGCGCTGTCAACGTGCTCGCCGCCGTGCCCGCCACCCGTGACGCCATGCTCGCCGCCGCACTCATCGACCCGCGCGCCGCCGCCGAAGCGTTCACCCGCATCGCCGCAGTCAGCACCACCGAGGCCCGCGCGCATACCCTCACCCTCGCCGGACTGTTCGCCCACGCCGCCGGACATGGCGCCGCCGCACAGTGCGCCTACACCGCCGCCGAAGCACACGCCACAGCAACCGGCACCGACAATCCGACTCTGCTCGAGCTGGCCCGCACCGCCATCGACCGCGCCTTGACCCCGGAAAACATCACCGCAATGCTGCGCACCGCCACCGCCAACACCGCCGACCGGTTCGGCGTCGAACTGCCCGACTAACCACTGCGCGAGGGCCGGTCAAACCCAACCGGCCCTCGCGCAGCGTCACAGCAGATCGGAAACCTCCGGATCGACCCAAAACCAATCCGACCGCGACGTCGCGCGTGCACGGCCAGTGAACACCTCGCGGCACGCCCGCACCGAGCAATCCGCCGCCACCGCCGAAGCACGCGCCAATGCCCGCTCAACCCGCGAAACACCATCCATACCCGACAGTCTCACAGCAGCCGCCGACAAACACGGTGCGTGGCGGCCGGCCACCCGTCCCGGCAGCGCCACCGCACCCAGCGGGCGGGCCGGGTGTCCGGGCCGCGGGCGGCACACCCCAAGCCCGCACGACCAGGAGGTAGCAGCCATGCAGGTTATCGACCCCATCAAGGCCGCCCAAATCGCCTACAACACCGTGCGATGCGGCACCGACCCGCACTGGGCCGACCTCGACCACACCACCCGCGCGGTCTTGATCGAACTCGCCCTCAACGATCCCGCCGCCGTTGCTGCCGCCACGTTCACCCTCACCGCCGCCGAGCTCGGCGACTGAGCACAACGCCGCCGCCGACGAAGAAAGGACCCACGTCATGACCCGCACCGAATCACTCACCGACCAACAGCGCCAGCGCCGCGCCGCCGCGCGCGAACTGCAAGCCGCGCAGCTGCGCGAGGAACTGCAAACCAAAGTCGCCGAACTCGCCAACAGCGAAACATGGTTGCAGTTCCTGCAATTCAGCGCTCGCGGCTTCCACACGTACTCACTGTCGAATCTGCTGCTGATCCTGTCTCAACACCCCACCGCCACCCAGGTCGCCGGCTACCGGCAATGGCAGGCCCGCGGCCGCCAGGTCCGCAAAGGCGAAAAAGCAATAAAGATCTACGGCTACAGCACCAAAAAGATCACCGACACCGACGAGAGCACCGGGCAGGAAACCACCCGCACCCTGGCCCACTACCCGATCCTGTCGGTATTCGCCCACGATCAAACCGACCCGATCCCCGACCACCCCGCCGCCGCGGCCGACCACCCCGCGCAACGACTCACCGGCGAGGACACCCACGGCATCTATACCCGAATCAGCACTGTCCTGGGCGAACGCGGCTGGACCGTCACGCGCCAACCCATTCCCGGCGCGGCCAACGGCTACACAACCCTCGATGGGACCCGTCGCGTCGTCGTCGACACCGCCCTGTCTGCGGTAATGGCCGCGAAAACCGGCCTCCACGAGGCAGCCCACGTCGTACTCCACGCCGAACACGACCCCGACGACACCACCGCCGCAGCCGCGATCAGCCACGCCGGGATCCGCGAAACCGAAGCCGAATCCGTCGCCTACATCCTGGCCGGACTGCTCGGCCTGGACACCAGCGCCTACAGCGTCGGCTACATCGCGGAATGGGCCGAGGCCGACACCGACCTCATCCGCTCCACCGCCACCCGCGTCCTGGCCGCCGTGCGCGAACTGGTCGACGCCCTCGACCACACCGAGCACCCCGCCACAAGCGAGCCCGCCGACACCGCCTGACAAACCCTCCCGGCCCGTGTAGGTGACAGAACGAAACGTATTAGCTGGCACCTATACGCGGCCCGTCCGCCGGCCAACTCAGCAACTCCCGGACCGTAGCCCACGGCAACGGCCGCCGGCCGGGCCGCGCACTCGCCACCTGGCGGTGTCGGGCTCGGCACGCTCGCCGGCTGAGGAAGCACCGCCCCCCTGCGGGCGCGGTGCCGAGCGAAAAGAATTTTCTCGAATTCCCTCCCTTTTCTGGCAGTCCATTCTGACCGGTGGCATGCTCCACGCAAATCCGGCTCGCGACGCTCGGCCCGGGCGGAGGAAACAATTTGTTCAACCCACGCTCGCTGACGCTCGCTGAAAATTGTTTCACTGGCGCCGGCTCCTCGGATTTGCATTCCGCCGCCCTTACCCCCTCCCGAAAAGAATTGCCAGAAGGGCACAGAAAATGGCGGGGACCACAGACACACAATGCACGGCCCCCGTCGAGGCGAAAGGAGCGGAACCTCATGAGCAGCATCGTCAAAGGCAACATCGCCAACATCAGCCCGCTGCGCGCGTTCGACAACGGCGAGGCGATGGTGACTCTCACCATCATTGACAACCACCGCAGCAAAGGCGAAACCGGCGACCGCCACGGCCAACCGGTGCCCTACATCAAAGCCCGCGGCACCGACATCGGCCTATCGTCCGCTACAAGTCACTGCCCCGCTGAACACCCCAGCACTGCCGTGGTCCGGTGCGGTGACCGGCCTCCCGGGCCGCGGCAGCCACCAACCCGACACCGTCGACCGGAAGAACTTGCACGAAAACACAAAACCGGTACCGGAAATTTGTTGTAAACAATTCGGTGAACACTCGATGAGATGGGCTCGAAAGAATTCATAGGAATAGCGTTCGAACCATTGTGCAAAGAACGTCTATTAGCTACGATAAAAGCAACGATAGACAATTTCGTGAAAGGGGATGACCGTGTCCGTAACTGTTTAAACCCAGCCCGGCTGCGTGGGCTGCAAAGCCACCTTCCGGGCATTAGACCGCCGAGGCATCGCCTATGCGGTGGTCGATCTCTCCGAGGACGCGGACGCCCGCGGCTACGTGCGAGCACTCGGGTACCTGCAAGCCCCCGTCGTGGTCACCGACACCGACGCGTGGAGTGGGCATCGACCCGAACGTCTGGCCGCGCTTGCGGCCGCCTGATTCGCGAAAGGACCTACTTCCGTGATGTCTGCTCGAGTCAGAGCCGCAGCCAACCTCGCCGGCGGCGAGCACCTACCACCGGTCGCGGCCGTGCCCACCATCATCAACGCACAGCCGATGCCCGCGCACCGGTTGTGCGAGCAACGCGCCCCCGACGACAAGGGGTGGTACCAGTGAGCGCCCCTGCCCGCAGGCCGCTACCGCGGACGGAGCCTGTGCTCGCGGTCGTCCCCGATCGCCCGCACGTCGCCACCGGCCCCGAGGTGCTCGAGGAGGTGACCGACCTCACCTACCGCCCCGATCTCGACCCGGAAGCCCAAGCCCTATCCGCACTGCTGTGGGCGTCGGCCGACATCGCCTGCGCCGTCACCGCGCACCTGCGAGCGGCCGACTTCCACAGGCCCGTCTATGCCCGGTTGTTCACTGTCGTGGCCCGACTTGTCGGAGCCGGCCAGCCGCACACCGCGCCGCTGGTGCTGGCCGAACTCGAGCGCGCCGGCCGCGTCCACGGCCAGCTCTCGGCCGCGCTGCTCGACGTCACCACCGCCGACGCCCGCGGCCACGACGCCCCGCATCTGGCGCTGGCAGTCATGCGTGCCTCGTACCGCCGCGGCTACGCCGCCGCCGCCGTCGCGCTCGAGCAGATCGCCGCCGAAGCGCACACCGAAGACCTCTACGAACTGATGTGCCAACTCGGCCGCGACCGCCGGGAGGCGGCTGCTCGGCTCACCGCCGCCACCGAAGCGCTCGGATGAACGCGGCCGGAGACACGATGAACGCTCACGACGACACCGAACTGCTCGCCGATGCCCGCTACGCCGGCCAGTCCCGCGACCGTGGCCTGGCGTGGGGTGTGATCGCGGCCGAACTGGGCTGCACCACCGACCACGCCCGACGCCTCGCCCGCCACTGGGACCAGCACTGCACCCTCCGCGCCGCCGCCGAGCAGCTGACCCTGTTCTGACACGCGGACGCAGAAAGATAGCGACTACACCTGAACGAGAAAGTGGCACCAGATGACCGATCCAGCCGACCTCGACCAGCAGGCCTGGGACGCCCGCGACCAGCTGCAGCAGGTGCGCCGCGCCGTGGTGGAACTGACCCGCGACTACGCACGGCTAGACCCCTCTATCGTCGATGTCGACGAGCTCGGCGAACCTGCCGACGCCGCGGCCGTGGTGGAATCCGTGCGGGCGGGTCTGCTCGACCTCACCAACGCGCTGACAATGGCAGATGACGCCTTCGATGTCGTCACTCGCTACGGTAGCCGCCTCAAACGCCGCAACACCTAGGCCCGAACCGCCAGGACGAGGACCGACATGGAATTGCTGATCGCTACCAACCCGGACCCCGATTCGAAGCTTCCCTACCTGCTGCGCGTGCCGTGGTCGAACGGCTGGTGTTCCGCACCGCCGGCACCTGGCCCCGCCACAAAGCGCTCTACTGCCACCCCGTGCCCACCGAGGAATGGCCCGCGCAACCCGTGATCGTCGAACGGGTCGCCCTCCGCTCGTGCGTGCGGTGCGGCGCAGCGATCGACCTGGTGCTCGACCGGGGCCGCGAAAACCGCTCCCAGCTGGTGTTCACCACCGCCCGCGGTCGCGACATGGTGTTCTGGCAGTCCCCGCGCACCCGCAAACAAGCCCGCCCGAACGTGCGCACCCCCACCGCCCGCGCCGCCGGTATCGACTCCCTGCACATCGTGGTCGACACCCGCGAGCAATACGCCTACCGGTTCGCCGGACAACACGTCACCATCGTGCAACGCGCGTTGCCGTGCGGGGACTACGCCGTCCTGGTCGACGGCCGCCTCGGCGCGAGCGTCGAACGCAAATCCCTGCAAGACTTGGTCGCCAGCATCCTCAACGGCACCTTGCGCTACGCGCTGGCCGAGCTGGCGGCGCTGCCGCGGGCCGCCGTCGTCGTCGAGGATCGCTACTCGGGAGTGTTCAAACTCGACCGCGTCCGGCCTGCCGTCGTCGCCGACGCCGTGGCCGAACTACAGATCCGCTGGCCGGGCGTGCCCATCGTCTTCGCCGAGAACCGGAAGCTCGCCGAAGAATGGACCTACCGCTACCTCGCCGCCGCTCACACCTGGGCACATGCCGAAGCGGCCACCGTGGCACGCATCGCGCCCGCGCTCGACCCGGGCACCGCCAGTGATCTGCGCACCGCCCCACCGCAACCGGAACCGGCCGCCGCCGAACTCCGTCGCTGGGCGCGCGCCAACAACCTGATCGTTCCCGACCGCGGCCGGGTCCCCGCCGAGATCCGCGAGGCCTGGCGCGCCGCGCACCACATGCCCTGACCCACACCGAATCACAGCCGGGTCGGCGCCAGGCTGCTGCGCGGGCGGGCACGGTTCGACCTCATGCACCCGTTCGACCCACACCGGGCCGACACGGTGCTCACCCAAAAAAAGGGGAGTGTTGTTGCCCGAAAGATGACACGGTGCGTGTTCAGCCGGCGCGCAGCACCGCCAGCTCGGGGGCGCACAGAAACTGCGCGGGCGGGCGCAGCCAGTAGCTGGCATAGACGGCGACGATCGCGGCGGCAGGGCCGTGCACGTGCACCGAGTCCGCGCCGCCGGCGAAGTACACATCGACCCGCTCGGCTGGCAGGTCGATGCGCAACCCGGTCGCCGCATCCCACCACCAGCGGACCGGAGATCCGTCGGTCAAGATCAGCACCAGCGCACGCGTGGTGAGCGCGACTTCGGTCATGACCGCCCCGCGTCCCGACAGCGACACCGGTGCACCGAAGCGGGCCTGTACCCGTTCGCCCGGGGCGAGGATCAGCACGCCCGGTGGCTGCTCGTACAGCACCGCATCCCGCGCCAGTGCCGCATACAGTGCCCGCGCATCGTCGAAGGCGCGCCGCATCAGCTCTGTGTGCTCGGTGACCGCGGCGGAATGCGCCGCCAGCATCCGCCACTGAGTGCGGGCGGCCGTGGCCGAACGTGCCATGACCACTCCACCGGAGAACAGTGCCACCGCACCCAGCACACCGACCACGGGCAGGATTGGCGCGAGCAGGGACACGGCCAGCAGCACCACCGCCGCCCCGGTTCTCGCCTGGTATCGGCGCGACCACCGTCGCCGCTCGGGGTCGGCGGGTGTCATGAACCCGGTCCCGCCTCGTGTGCCGCCGCGACCGCGGGTTCCTTCCCGCCCGCGCCCGACGCACCTTTCGCCGGCGCGCCCTTCGGCGCGGCGGCAGTGTCGGTGCTCATGGCGTCGGGAGCAGAACCCTGACTTGCGGCAGGGCTGTCACCGTCGTCGGGTGCCGAGGCGATCAGGGCTCGCAGCTGCCGCTGGGGCAGGCCGGTCAGCTCCGTGAGCGCAGCCACGGTCTGGCCGTTGGCCCGCAGCCGGGCCAACGCGTCCGCGCGCCGCGCGGTCACCGCCTCGGTGGCGCGGGCGTAGTCGTCGTTGGCCTTGGCGATCGCAGCGTCGCGCTGCGCGGCCGCCGCGCTGATCGCAGCGTCGGTGTCGAAGAACACCGCCAGGTCCGCCTCGATGGCCTGTTCGCGTTTACGCTGGGCGGCCAGGTGCGCGCTGAGTTTCGCGCGGGCGAGCTGGCGGGCTTTGACGGTGGCGTCCTTACGTGGCACCGGCGGTGCCTCCTCTCGAATACGGGGCGTCGTCTTCGTCGATGCTGGTTATGTCGTTCGACGGGGGTGCTCACCGGTCGTGGTGACCGACCATGCGTCGGCTCATCCCAGCCGATGGCGAGGATCACAGTCACGCACCGCCGCCGTAGCTTCCGCCGCAGCCGCGGCCCTGCCGGTCGCGTTCGGCGGCGGGACCGGGGTGATGCTGGCCGCGTCTTCACCGGGCAGCACATCTGGTAGCGCCCACCACGGCGCCAGCGCTTGTGCGCGGTGCGGCGGCGCGAACCACGCTCCACCATCAGGATGTGGCCACGCCGGGACCGCGACAGTCGCGGTGGAATGCGGCCCGCGTAGGCCAGCAGTGTTCATGGCCTCGACCCTAATGCCGCCCACCGACAAAATCGCCGCGCCACCACCGCTCCGATCAACCGGCCACGAATCCGGCAAGTCCCACTGATTCTCCTCGACCCTGCCCGTAACAGCTTCGCCCCAACAACGACGCTTCGAACGCCACGGCATTCGGCGCAACTAGAGTGTGGCAGCCTTATCTGGTGCGCCTCCCGTCACGACAAAAAGGCTGCCACACCTCATGCACCCTCGGTGCCGCGCGCTAGGATAGCTGTGTGATGACCGTTCACCGCCTGCACGCCGGGGACGGTTACACGTATCTGACCCGCCAGGTCGCCACCGCCGACCGCGAACGCGAGCCCGGCGAAAAAATCGTCGACTACTACACCGCGCACGGCACCCCACCGGGTCACTGGTGGGGTCACGGTGCCAGCGAGATGGGCGTGGAAGGCCAGCAGGTGAGCGAGGAGCAGATGCTGGCGCTGTTCGGCGAAGGCCTGCACCCCGACGCCGACGCCATCATCGCGCGCGAACTCGCGGCCGGAAAACCCGTCAAAGACGCCGTCGCGGCGGCCAAACTTGGGGCCAGTTTCGCCCACTACGACACCGGATCGAGCGCGATCGCGACCCGGCTAGCGGCCAAGATCTCCGCGTTCACCGCCACCCACCGGCGCCTACCCACCCAGGTCGAGCGGGCCGTGCTGCGCACCGACGCCGCACGCGAATACCTCCAGCACACCACGGATATGCGCCCGTCGGCTGAAGCGATCAACGACGCCCTGGCCGAAGAAAAACGCCACGGCCGTGCCGCCGTGGCCGGGTTCGATTGCGTGTTCACCCCACAGAAATCGATCTCGCTGCTGTGGGGACTCGGTTCGGTCCAGGTCCGCGAAACCATCGAACGCTGCCACGCCGAGGCCGTGCGCGAGTCGCTGGAGCTGATGCAGAAAGAGGTCGCCAAAACCCGCCGCGGCAAGGCCGGGGTCAAACAGATCGACGCCACCGGGCTGGCGGTGACGTTGTTCGACCACTACGACAACCGCGCCGGGGACCCCAACCTGCACACCCACGCCGCGGTGTCGAACAAGGTCCGCGGCGTCGACGGCAAATGGACCGCACTCGACGGCCGCGTGCTCTACCAGTACAACGTGGCGCTGTCGTGCCACTACAACACCGCGATCACCGACAAGGTCGCCCGCGAACTCGGGGTGCGGTTCACCCCCCGCGACACCGGTCCCGGTAAACAACCCGTGCTCGAAGTCGACGGCATCACGCCCGCGATGATCGCGGAATTCTCCCGCCACGGCGACATCGTGGCCCGCACCCGCGACCTCGCCGAGAACTACCGCGCCACGCACGGGCACTCCCCCAGCAAGCCCGCGCTGTACAAACTGGCCCAGCAAGCCACCCTCGACACCCGCGACGGCAAACCACCCGCCCGCCCATTGGGTGAGATGCGCACCGACTGGGCCACACGGTTCACCAAACGATTCGGCACCACCGGTCGCAGCGCGGCGCAGTTCGTGGACGACCTCATCACGGGCCACCGCCGCCAAGCGGGCGAGGTACGGGTGTATCGACCCGGCCGCGACCACGACACCGTCGCCAGCGAAGTGCTCGCCGCGGCCGCCCAGCGCCGCGCTACCTGGGGCGAATCACACCTGCGCTCACACGCCGAAACGATCCTGGCCGGCTACCGGTTCGACTCCGACACCGCCCGCAACGCCGCCGCCGACGAGGTCATCGACACCGCCCGCGCCCGCTGCCTACGCCTGTCCGTCGACCCGGGCGGGCTCGCACCGGAAACAGCGCGCCGCGCCGACGGGGCCTCGATCTACACCGTGCACGGCACCACCCGCTACACCACCGACACAGTCCTGGAAACCGAGAACCGGCTGCGCGAAGCCGCCCACACCCCCACCGCGCTGTTCGCCACCGGCAGCCAGGTCGACGTCGCGATCGCCGCGGTCGAAAAGGAAACCGGACGCACCCTCAACCCCGGCCAGCGCGACATGGTGCGACACCTGTGCTGCTCGGGTCAGCTGCTCACCGTCGCGGTCGGACCCGCCGGCTCCGGCAAAACCACCGCCCTGCGCGCCGCCAAACAAGCGTGGGCACACACCAGCGGCGACGTGGTCGCCCTCGCTCCGTCGGCCGCAGCCGCACGAGTCCTCGGCGACGAACTCGGCCTCACCGGATACACCCTCGACAAGGTGCTCACCCTCGCCGCCGCCGGCGGGCAGCATCCGATCACTCCGGGGGCTTTGGTGATCGTCGACGAAGCCGGCATGGCCGCCACCACCAAACTCGACCAGCTCCTGACCCTGGCCCGCCAGGTGGGCGCGAACATCGCCTGGGTCGGCGACCCCTACCAGCTCGGCGCCGTCGAATCCGGCGGTGCCATGCGCCTGATCGCCCGCGACACACGCGCCCCCGAACTTGCCCACGTGGTGCGCTTCCGCGACGCCGACGAAGCCGACGCCAGCCTCGCCGTCCGCGACGGTGACGCCGAGAAAGCGTGGGCGTTCTACACCGACCGTGACCGGGTCCGCGCCGGGCTCGGCGAGCACATGCGCGACCAAATCCTCGCCGACCACCTCACCGACCTCGACGCTGGCCGCGTGTCGGTGATGCTCGCCGCCACCGTCGACGACGTCCGCGCGCTCAACGAAGCTGCCCAAGCCGCCCATACCCTCTCTGGGAACCTCGACCCGCACGGACCCGCGGTGACACTGGTCGACGGCCTGTCCGCCCGCGCCGGCGATCAGATCGTCACCCGCAAAAACAACTCCCGCTGCCGCATCCTCGGCGGCAAGCGCGCCGGAACCGGCATCGACAACGGCGACCTGTGGACGGTCGAGAAAGTGCACGACGACGGGTCGGTCACCGCCCGCGGCCGCAGCCACCGCGGCACCGTGCACCTGCCCACCGACTACCTGTCCGCGCATACCGAACTCGGCTACGCCGCCACCATCCACCGTGCCCAAGGCCTCACCGTCGATGTCGCCCGCGTCCTCATCGCCGACCACCTGGGTCGGTCGCTGGCCTACGTCGGGCTAACCCGTGGCGCACACGCCAACGTCATGTACCTGGCCACCGACACCTTGACCGAACTGCTCGACGAACAACCCCCCGCTCCCGACACCCCCGCCGACCCGCAGCGTCTGTTCACCCAAGTCCTCGCCCGCGACGACGGCAACCTCACCGCCACCGAAACCCTGCGCGCCGAACTCGCCCACACCGACGATCCCGCCCGGCTGCGCGCCATCCACCACGACCTGCACACCCAACTCGCCACAGGCCGCGCCCGCTACCTGCTCGACCGGGCACTACCAGTCGCCGTGATCGCCGGTATCACAGTCTCACCCCACCAACACGACCTGCTGGCTACCATCGCCGCCGTCGGGCACGCCGGCCTGGACACCGGGATGCTCGTCGCCGACATCACCAGCCGGCCCGCCGACGCCTTCCCCGGCTCCAGCCTCCTCGACAGCCGTGACCCTGCCGCCGTCCTGCGCGCCCGCGCCGACAACTGGATCGCCACCGCGGTCGGCCGTGACCCGGAAAACTTCCGGGCCCTGCGCGACCTACCCACACCCGACCTACCGCCCGCGCCGCCGCGCTGGCCCGGCACCGGAACCGACGCCCACGACTACACCGACCGCCTCGCCGTCCGCATCCGCGACCTCGAACACGCCGCCAGCGATCCGGCCCGCGCCTTCGTTGATGCCGTCCACCGCGACCCTGCCCTGGCCGATGCCGTCGATCACACCGCCGCCGCGCTGCGGGCGGACGGGCTCGACCCCGCCCGCTGCTGCGACAATCCCGCCGGGATCCTCACCGGCGCCGGCGGGCACTGGACCACGGTGCTGGCCAATCTGCGCCGGGCCCAAGACAGCGTGCAGAACGCGCGCGCCCAGCTGGACGCCGCCCGCGCGGCTCACAGCACCGCCGCCGAGGACTACCGCCGCGCCCTGACCGACCAGCTCACCGGACCCGCCGCACGGCGGGCCGAGCCCGCCGCCGCCGGATACATCGCGCGGCTGCGCGCGGCTCTCGACAGTGCCCGCGCCCAGCTCGGCGCGGCCGAACACGCCCACCGCGCGGCCACCGCCACCGCCGCCGATGCGCTGCGCGCCGCCGCCCACCAGCCGACAGTCATCACACCCGCAGGCACCGGAACCGACGCGACCCTGGCCGAGCTGGTTACCGTCTACATCCAGGCCCGGAACCTGGCCGAACAGGCACGCCTGGCCCGCGACGTCACCGCCACCGCAGGCTCACAGCTAGCCGCCCGCCTCACCGACGACAGGGTATGGCCTCGGCTGCGCGAACACCTCCACCAGGCCGAAATCCGCGGACTGGCCGTTCCCGACGTGCTCGCCCCAGTCCTGCACGACACCGCCGGGAACGAAATTGCGGCGGCCACGATCACGGAAAAGATCGAACAACGCCTCGACCGTGATGCTCTCGCCGCCAGCGCGTGGGCACAAACCCACCGCGCCACCATCCGGGAGCAGCTCGGCGACGACCTCGCCGACGACCCAGCCCGGTGGGAACGCCTCGCGATCGCGCTGCGCCGCCTCGACCGGGACGGCCACGACATCGACGAGCAAATCGCCCGGCTGCACCGCCAGCAACAGCTACGCCACCTCGACTCCGACGCGACCCTTACCCGGGCCGAAAACACCGCCTACCGCAGCGCCCCACCACCCGGGGCGCCGGTCTGGATCGACCCGCCCATACCGGGCCGCGGCCACGACGACCCGGACCTCGCCGCCTGGATCGATCAGCAGTACCAGCACATTCACGCCCGCGCCGCCGAAGTAGCACGGCAAGCTCGAGACACCCAGGCCGACTGGACCGCGCTACTCGGAAACCGTCCCGTCGACCCGCTCAGTGGCGCCCGCTGGGACCACACCCTCACCCAAATCGCCGCCTACCGCGACGAATTCGCCGTCACCGACCCCGCCAGCCTGCTCGGTCCCGAACCTGCACCCGATCATCCCGCCGCCGCACCGTACAGGCAGCTGCGCGAACTCGCCGACACCCTCGCCGGCGACCTCACCAGAGACCTCGCGCGTATGGCCGCCGACACACCAGCCCCCGACACCCCCGGGCACGATCAGCCCCGGCCAGAACCGCACCGACCGCCGCCGCCGGTCCCGCACATCGACCACCCGCGGGACCGGCCAGGCATCGACGCGCCAGGCTGGTAGTCGCCACCGAATCGGCTGGTGAGCACAATCAAAGATCAGAACCGAGCACTTACTTTCAATGAGCATCATCAGCATGAACCCGGACTCTCTGCCCATCGGCGATTTTCGCCTCCCTGCCGACCGTCGGCGCCAACATCCGCAACGCATCAGCCGAGGCAACCCTCGACGGGACTGTCCAGCAATTGGTGTAAATCGTTGTCTCTCTGTTATTTTCGTCCAGCGGATACGCGGCCGTCGAAGGTGACGTCGAAGGCGTTGAGAGCCTTCAACCAGCGGTTGGTCCAGCGCTTGCGGCCGGTGCCGGCGGGATCGAGGCTCATTACGGCCAGGTAGATGCATTTGAGCGCGGCCTGCTCGTTGGGGAAATGGCCACGGGCACGCACCGCTCTTCGAATTCGTGCGTTTATGCTTTCGATCGCATTTGTCGTGCAGACGACGGATCTTATTTCGGTGTCGTAGGCCAAGA
>NZ_VLIY01000022.1 GCF_007489285.1 Skermania sp. ID1734 | reverse complement strand
ATGTCGCGGGCGGCGTTGATCAGGTGCGCATCATCCCAATCCCGCTGTGACACGGGCGCTTTGCGCCACTTGTAGAACGCCTGGGTGGAAAACCCGAGGACCCGGCAGGTCACCGTGACGGGCACTCCGTCATCGGCAAGGTCGAGGACCAGCGGGTACATCATTTTGGGTTCGCGTCCCGGGACAGGTAGCCGACCGCGCGGCGCATCACCTCGGCCTCCTGCTCAAGCAGCTTGATCCGCTTGTGTGCCTCCCGCAGTTGCGCGGCTACGTCGTCAGCGGGCGGTGACGCACCTGGCYGGCTACGGTCGTCCTCCCGSTCGGCGATCTTGAGCCAGCGATGCAGGCAAGCCTCCGAGATCCCGAAATCCTTCGCGATCTGGCGCAACGGAGCCTCACCCTTGCGGGCCACGGCGATGACATCGGCACGGAACTCGGCAGGAAACGGTTTCGGCACGAGAATGATCCTTCCAGCAAGGACGAATCCTCACAGGTCAGGAGTCAACCAAACCGGGGGCAGTCCCTTCTGGCGCATGTGTGTACAGCCATACACACATGCAAAATCAGTGAGATGGGCGCAGCCTCAGCGCGGCAGCAACGGTTCAATGAGCGTGGAGATCCGCAAGATCTCACCGCAGACGTCGAGTCCGCGGCGCTGGACTTCATTCGTGCTCAACCGATACCCGCCATTGACCACGACGTATCCATAATCGGTACGCAGGAACGCCGTACAGTCCTCATCGCCCAACCGATTCGGCCCAATGAAACCTTCTCGTCCGTTGATTTTGATCAGGTCCGTATTTTTCACGTGCCGCAATGCCCCGTCGGTGACCAGTTGGTTCTCGTAGGTGTCATTGCCGGTTCGAATCATGATCGTCTTCTCAGCGGTTGTGTAATCACATCCGAGCATTGACGTCGGTTCGCCAATGAAGTCCCACCGTTTGATCTTTGCCTCAGATAGTCCGGCTTGCTGCAAGAAGCCGTTTGTCACGTCTAAGCATGGGTCGAAAGTCATGCGCGGCCCACTCACAGGAGGATTCTGCGCCGGAGCTTCGAGGGATGTGGTCGGCTTCGATGTTGCAGCGAGACCTGACGCTACGTCACCCGTCTCGGAGGTGCCGGTGCAGCCCGAAATTGCTGCCGCGACTCCGGCAAGCGACAGCACCGCGAGCCGTCGTCTCACAGGTCACGGACCTCGCGGTCAGCGACTCGGTGCTGTAAGGCAGCTGCTTCTTCGTCCGCTCTTACGTAACTCTGTCCGGCCGTGCGAAAAGCTGTAGCTAGGTCGAGGGCGGCTTTTGCCAGTGACTCCAAGTGATCGGCCGCTGCAACTGCCTTGCGCTCGAATCCCTTGCGAAGGTCAAGTCCCGATTGCAACGTCCCGAAACCGACAACCGTATTCAGTGCGCGCGCGGCACGGGCATGGTCCTTGAACCCCTCCGCCAGCGCATCACAATGCTTCGCACACGCTTCGGCTGACTGCGGATCTACCCGCAACTCGCTCCCGCTGAGCGCGCTGCTCATCTGCTTGACCGCTGCCACCACGTTCTCGGACACGTCGGAACCCTTCTGCCACGCCTGCTCTGGTTACTTCGACGCAGCCGACCCCGATCCGGTTCCACTCGCCTCGAAAGCAAACATCGCCGTCACAGCGTCGCGCGCCTCGCCAGGCACGCTGACCGTCAATTCGACGACATCGCGAACCTCGATTCGAAAAGCGAAGAACGGGCAGCACCGCTGCTCAGCAACAGCGAGCGCAGCGATACGACTCGCAAGGGCGGGATCGGCACAAAACCGCAATACCCACCCGTCGGCAACCTCGCGACTCTCGATTGCGGCCGTGACAACGTGCCGCCACTCATCAGCCCGATCATCGAATTCCGAGCCGGTCAGCGAGCATGGCACCACGTCGCCAACCGGATGGTCGGGGCAACCGCATCCATCGCCGCACTCGGCCGGCGCGGTCGTAGCTTCGAGCGCGCCCGCAAGTCTGACAAGCTCTTTCTCGAAACCCTCGAGCTCCACGATCGACCGCCGGCTTTCGGCCAGCCGAGCAGCGACCACCGCTTCCAGCCGGTCGCGTACGGCAGCACACCCGTCGGTACGCAGCGCGAGCAGCTCCGCAATCTCATCGAGCCGCAGCCCTAGCCGTTTCGCGCCGGCCACAAACCCCAGCCGCTCGACATCATCGGATCCATAGCGGCGATACCCGTTGGGATCGCGCTGAGGACGCACCAGCCCGATCGTCTCGTAGTAGCGCAGCGTCCGAACCGGCACACCGCTGCGGGAAGCAAGCTCGGAGATCCGCAACCCCGTCATATCTCAACGCTAAACCTTCCAGCCAACTGGAAGGTCAATACATCAAGACGGTGGCTGCACGAACGCTACAGCTTCGCCAACGCCGCCTCGACCCACGAAAACCGCACTCGTTCCTGTTCGAGGCGGACGTTCTCGCCGAACACGCCCTCCACCAGGTCCCGGTACAGGGCCGCCTCGTCGTCAGTCAGGCCACTAAGTGCAGCGTTGACCGGCGACTCCTCGCGCACCCAATGTTGTTCGTGTGCAAGCAGCGTCCGGCGGTCCATCATGATCGACCGCGCGTTCGGCAGCTTCGCGCGCAGCCGGTCCAGGATCCGGAACCCGTGGGTGTCGATGTCGCCCCAGTAGTACACGCGTGTCCGCCGCAGCCAAGCCATGTCCGCCATCGAACTCAGCGCGTAACCGCTCCCGAAGATCACCACGCTGCCCGCGACCGACGGGAACGCCAAGTAGCTTTACGTCGTTCTCCACGAACACGCGCCCGAGGAAGCCGAGGATAAGCGCCGCGTTGTCCGCGCGCAGCAGCCGCCACGCCGGACTGTGCTTGCGTAGCGCCGCGACCTCGTCGAACTGCATGGCCGTCATGGTAGGGCGAAGGTGTGACAAGTCCGGCGATATCCTGAATGGCATGCCACGCTACGACTACCGCTGCCGCGAATGCGGCGAGACGTTCGAGGTCAGCCGGTCGATGACGGACAACCCGGCACAGACGCCTTGCCCGAGCGGTCACGTAGACACGGTGAAGCTCTTGTCGACATTCGCGACCGTCTCGCGGGGGAGCGCGCCGGCACCGGTGTCCACTCCCGCGCCGACTGGTGGCGGGTGCTGTGGTGGTGGGTGCTGCGGCTAGCTGAACGGACGATCCGCCGGGTCGAACCAACGGAATCCCGGAAAGCGTCCAAACCCGCGGTCGGCAGTCGCAAGCTGAGCGCCGTGCACTTTCGCACATGCGGCGAGGTAGGCATCGGGTATAGCGTTCGCTCGAATTCCGCGGTCGTGGTGTGCGAACTTGGCGAGTTGATCCCACACCGCATCACTGGAATGGAGCCAAGACACTCGCTTGGCTTGTCGCAAATCCTTGACGAACTTAAGCGCTGTTGCTGTCTTAGCAGGCGGGTCGGCTATTCGTGGGTTCGTCACGATTCGGACGAAACCGCCGAGAACAGCGTCGTGCAAGGCGAGTTCGTCCGCCCCGCCTACCAGCTCGTTCAGCCAGTCCGCGTATTGATCGTGCTCAGGAGCGCCCTCTCGGAATGCGTAAATGAGGACGTTCACATCGGGCAGGATCATGCTCGATCGAGCTCGCGCCACACGGCGTCCCGGTCGGTCACGTCTACCAGCAACCGCCCCCGCGGCAGTCCATCAGTAGTGATCCTTCTACTCGGCTTGCTCGACGTTGCCTGATGCTCGGCCAACAGTTTGCGCAACGCTTCCTCGACCAGGCTGGTCACCGTGCGGCCAGTCTCGTTCGCACACTGGCGCGCCTGCTCGAGGAGCGCGTCCGGTAGGTTCATCGACGTCCGCATGCATACGAGCATACGTATGGCGGTATACGTATGCCTAGCGTCCCGATGCGTTGCGTTGTGCGGGTGAATACCCAGGCATCGGAGCGGACGGGTCAACCATTCGGGCGGCACGATTCGCGGACAGGTTGGCAGACGTTGCGGCCATCACCGACTCGACGTTCGCGCGGCTGTAGTTCACGGCGTAATCCGGGCGGACCCCGATGCTCGCGCCGACCTCGATCGCGTCCTGGTCAGCGCCCATATAGAGGAACTGCCAGCCGTAGACGTTGGTCTGTTGCTCCACCAACGACTTGATCGCCGCGTGCGTCCACTCCCGACTCGAGTTCTCCATGCCGTCGGTCATGATTGCGACTACCACGTTGCCGGGCCGCTCGGACTCGGGCATGGCAGCGAGTTTCTGGCCGGTCTCGGTGATCAAACGCCCCATCGAGTCGAGCAGCGCTGTCGCGCCGCGCGGCTGCAGGTTCAGCGGCGGCACCTCCGTCACCGGCAATCCGGAATAGACGACGTCGTAGTCGGTGTCGAACTGAGCCAACGTCACGGCACACTGTCCGGGCGCCGTGCGTTGCTCCTCGATGAACGCGGCGAAGCCACCTTCGGTGTCGGCCTTGATCGATTGCATGGAACCCGACCGGTCCAGCAGAAAAACGATCCAGGTGAGTTGCGGATTGGTCATCGAGCTCTCCTCACGTGTTGCGACGCGGCTTGAACCGCAGGGGTTTTGGTTGGTCGAAGGGCTTCTTGCTGCCGGTCTCCCGGTCGTATCGGGCGCGGTGGACATCGGCCGCGGTCACCCGGCCGTTGGGACTGGCATAACTCGCGAGGTACTGCGTCCGCGCAAGCCGTGGCCCGACCGCGTTCTCCGTAAGCCCCGCACTGGCGCCGACGCTGCGGATGCTCGCGCCTTCTTCGACGACCGCTCTGGCCATGTTCTCGTCGAGTAGTGCGCTGACCTCGTCGAGAACCGAACGTAGGTGCGTCAAAGAATGGGCCGGCGTAGCTTGCTCGGCTCGATTCAGTTCGTCACGGATGCGCTCGTATGGATTTGCGGCCATGACCCACGGTACCGCAGAAAGTGCGGATGCGCAGTAACTGCGGATAGATTTCTTTTGCCTACTGGTGCAGTACGGTCAGCACCATGCCCGAACGCATCACGAGCTACACCGCCAATGGACTGCGCTTCGACGTCAATGATTCCGGGCCCCTCAATGGTGACCCGGTGGTGCTCTTGCATGGTTTCCCGCAGACGGCGCGCAGCTGGGATCGAGTTTCGATGCTGCTCAACGCCGCTCGGTATCGGACCATCGCCCCGAACCAGCGCGGCTACTCGCCCGGTGCGCGGCCGAAGGGGAGGAGTGCCTACCGGCTAGAGGAGTTGGTCTCCGATGTTCTCGCGCTGATCGACACGCTCGATATGGGTCCGGTCCATCTGGTGGGCCATGACTGGGGCGCTGCCGTTGCGTGGTCGCTGGCGGCTGGGTATCCGGAGCATGTTCGGACGCTGACCTCGGTGTCGGTGCCGCACCCTGGTGCGTTCATGCGCTCGATGACGACGAGTGGTCAGGCGTTGCGGTCGTACTACATGGCGATTTTCCAGATCCCTTGGCTACCAGAGGTTTTAGGGGAGAGGTCGCCGCTGTTCAAGACGATGCTTTCCCGAGCGGGCATGAGCGAGCAGCAGATCCGGGAGGTCAGCGACGAGATCGTCGATGGTGGAGCGTTGCCCTACGCTTTGAATTGGTATCGCGCACTGCCGTTTTCGAATCCAAAAGAGCTCTCGCGCCGCGTGCGGGTGCCGACCACGCATGTATGGAGCACGCACGACGTTGCTTTGGGGCGCAAGACGGCCGAGTTGGCAGGCGACTTCGTGAAGGCGCCTTTCCGGCTGGAGATCCTCGACGGCTCGCACTGGATCCCGGAGCAGCAGCCGGACGAGCTGGCGCGGATCATCCGAGAGCGGATCGAGTCGAAAGACTGAAGCCGATCGTCGACGGGACACCATGTGTCAAAGTCGGCAAGATATTGACACATGGTGTCCCGTGCCGCATCTCAGCTCTTGTGGGGCGACTCGCCCGTTATCGCGTGCGATTCAGTGGACCCGGCTCCGGCGTCGAGCAACCCCGCATCCTTCGCCCGCCCGCGCAGTTGGAACGACGCGACGATCACCAAGATCCCGAACGCGATCGCGTACCCGCCCAGTAACCAAATCAGCGTGAGAATGCTGGTATCCGGCGCGACGAGCAGCCAAATCCCAAAGATGATGGCGAGAATGCCGCTGACCAGCATCAAACCCCAGCCAATGCCGCGGACCTCGCGCAGCCGGAACGCCGCCACGGTTTGCCCGACACCGAAAACGATTGCGTAGAAGGCGATCACATACAGCAACGCAAGCGCGGTAATTGCGGGCCATAGGAAGGCGATGATGCCGGCGACTACCGACACGATACCGACAAGCGCCCACCAGACCCACGCCGATTCATACCGCCGACTGTGCACAGCGCGCGCGATGGCTGTCACACCGTCGACGATCGAGTAGATGCCGAAGAGCAGAACCAGCGACAGCACGGTCAGTCCCGGCCAAAGCAAGGCGACGATCCCGAAAATTACAGCGAAGATGCCGCGCAGCAAGATCAGCCACCAGACGTCCCGCATGACCCCGGCCAATCGTTCGTCAACAACCATCTCGGTCCCTCGATCCGTGCGATGGAAAGTTCAGATATCGGACAAACTAGCCGAACATGCGGCAAAGCTGAACACCGCACTTGAACACGCAGAGCTAGACACCCGCCGGCCGAAGCGCTCTTGCATCCCCGGCCATGAGCGTTCCGGCCGGCGGGGTGGTCAGCGCCGCGTGCGGTCGGTCGAGAGCTGGCTGCTGCCAATGCCTTCCAGCGAGTTGTCGATTGCGTCGAGGAACGCGTTCGGCTTGTCCACGTTGACCTGCGTGTTGAAAATGAACACGCCGCCGCAGGTGACGGCGACCTGCTGGGTGCCGGGCTCGGCGCTGTACACCTGGAACCACTGCTGGTTGGGCGGCACATTGATGGTGGTGACGATTGAGCCGCCGATCAAAACCTGGCAGGTGGCGCCGTCGCTGTCGGCCTGAATGGCAACCTTGATGCGGTCGCGCCCGCCGACCGCGCCGGCGGCATCAGCTGCAGTGGCCTGGCCGACGCCGGTCACCAGCAATACCGGGACTGTGGCGGCGGCAAGCGTCGCGAGTCGGATTACGTGGTTTCTCATGAACAATCCTCTGGTTGATCGGCATCTTGATGGTCAGCGCGACGACGTCGCACGAATTGCAATGTAGCGCCGTGACTGCTGTTACTAAAGTGGCCAGAGTTACGATTTGGCTACGCTGAATAACGCCGATCGCGCCCGATTCGCCCCGATGTCAGCGCCCTGAACTGCAGACACGCGCGAAAAACAGGCAGGATAGCGGCGTGTCGCGGTGCCCGAGCAACCGGTCCGTGATATTGGATTGTTACTGAAGTTATTGATGTGACCGCTGTGATTAGTGTTGCGTCCGACTTATAGTTCGAGTCGGGCGGCAACCGCCGCGCCAAACGTATTGGCACTCACAGAAGGACACCACCATGTTGGATCCGAAAACCTTGCTCGCCGTTCTGGCGCTCATGAACCTGTTCAATGGCTCGGGTTCGAGCGGATCGTCGGGCTCCTCCTAGTTACGGCGAACACACCATGACCGGGGTCTGGGACGGTCACTCCAGGACACGCCAGAGTGGCCAACCCAGGACTCGTCAACGCTGATCACCATTTCCCGGGAGGAACTGACATCTCATGCGCCCCAACCGTTCACGTAGAAGAGGCAATATCGCACTCGCTGCGGCGGTGATGGCGCTGGCACTGTCGGCGATGCTCGGGCAAAGCACAACGGCCGCAGCCGATCCCGTGTCGGACATGATGGCGGCCGCCCGTCCTTCGGCGGACGGTTCCAAGCTCGCTGACGTAAAACCTGAAGGCGGAAACAGGTACACGCTGCAGGTCTATTCGGCAGCGATGGACCGCAACATCGAGGTGCACACCATCCGGCCGGCCAACACATCCGCGCCGCGACCCGTGCTGTACCTACTCAATGGCGCCGGTGGCGGGGTAGACACCCGGACGTGGGAAGAGCGCACCGACCTCGTGCAGTTCATGGCGGACAAGAACGTCAATGTCGTGATCCCGGTCGGGGGCCAATTCAGCTACTACACCGACTGGCTGCAGAACGACCCGATGCTCGGGCGCAACAAATGGACGACATTCTTGACCGAGGAACTCCCGCCCGTCATCAACTCGGCGTTCGCTACCACGGGTGTGAACGCGATCGCCGGGCTCTCCATGGCCGGCAGCGCAGTCCTTGCGCTCGCCGAGGCTGCGCCTGATCTGTACAAAGCGGTCGGTTCCTACAGCGGTTGCGCGGAGACCTCGACGCCGCTGGGCCAGCAGTTCGTCAAGCTGGTGGTGGAATCACGCGGTGGCGGCAAGGTCGCCAACATGTGGGGACCCAGCAACAGTCCAGACTGGGCCGCTAACGACGCCTACAAGAATGCCGAAAAATTGCGCGGCAAGGCGCTCTACATAGCCTCGGGCACCGGTTTGCCCGGACCGAACGACACGTTGACCAGCCCGGGCGTCAACGGCAACCCGATCGTGCTGGCCGATCAGCTCATGACCGGTGGCGTGATCGAGGCGGCGGTGAACATGTGCACCCACAACTTGGCCAACCGGCTCAACCAGTTGCAGATCCCGGCGACCTTCGACTTCACCCCGACGGGTACGCACTCGTGGGGCTACTGGCAGGACGACCTGCACAACTCCTGGCCAATGATTGCGAAAGCGATCGGTGCCTGACAGCTTGCGAAAGCAATCGGTCCCAATAGCTTGCGAAAGCAATCGGTCCCAAAGCCCTCAAACAAAGCACTGCCCCGCGTACCTGAGGTAGGCGGGGCAGTGCTTGTCAGAAGCCGCTTAGATTCAGAGCGGACGAACGTTGGTGGCCTGCGGGCCCTTGGCGCCCTGGCCGACCTCGAACTCCACCTGCTGGTTCTCCTCCAGCGTGCGGAACCCGCTGGACTGAATCTCGGAGTAGTGGACGAAAACGTCAGCGGAACCGTCGGCGGGGGCGATGAACCCGAAGCCCTTTTCCGCGTTGAACCACTTGACTGTGCCCTGTGACATGCAATTTCTTTCTCTTACCAGTGACGATGAGCGTCCTCGCGCCCATCGGGCCGAATATTACCCACGGCCAAGGATGAGTAAACCACACTACGTGTAGACGAGAAGGGGCACATTCATTTCCGCGGACGTCAGCGATCCGTGATGCCCCAGCAAACTCGACTGCAGCGGCTCCACTCCGGACCTGATCACGGCACCGGAACCGACCGCAGCGCACACGACATCCCCGATCCTGCCCGCAATGTCGGCTGAGACGATCGGTCCGAACCAGCCGGCCTCGACCGCGTCGGGTCGGGTTAGCACCAGGTATTCGGGACCGAGCAGTTCTCGCCAGGCAACTGTTACCTCGTCGGCGTGCTCGGTGTAGACGTGGCGGGCGCGGGGTTCGCCGCCGAGCCGTGCCACCCCGTCGCGCAGTTCCGGCGTCGTGTCGAAGTCGACCGGTTCGCGCACCGTCACCATTCCGTGGTCCGCCGTAACCACCAGCGCCGACCGCGGGGGTAACCGTTCGGCAATCGCCCGTGCCATCGTGTCGACCTGGGCCAATTCCAGCGCCCACGCGAGCGAGTCAGGCCCGCGCACATGGCCGGTGAGATCCAGTTCTCCGTGGTAGGCATACACCAGTGAGCGGTCGCCGTCGCGCAGTGCGGTCAGTGCGCCGTCCACGAGGTCACCCATCGAGAATGCTGCGCGAAAACCGCCGCCGCGCAACGCGGCCCGGCTCAGGCCCGATTCGCTCTGGTACATCGGCGCCACCTTGGTCACGGTGATGCCGGAAGTCGCGGCTTGATCCAGCAACGTCTGGGTCGATTGAAACTGCTCTGGAGCAACGGCTTTGAGCAGATCCACCTTGGGGCCGGGACCATGCAAGCGCCACTTCAGCGGGTTCATCAATCGATCGTGACCCGGAACAGCCAGCAGATAGCCGACAATGCCGTGCTCGCCAGGCGGCACGCCAGTTCCCAGCGACGTCAGGCTGGTTGCGGTGGTGCTGGGAAAGCCGGTGGTCAGCACGGTGGGCGAACGGTCAGCGAGGAACGGCGCCGCATCGACGTTCGCGGCGAGGAGTTCGGCGCCCATGCCGTCGACAAGCAGCAGGCAGACCCGATCGACGTCCAAGTCCAGGCCGATCCGGTCGGTCATTCCTTTCATGCCCAGCGACGCGAGCACCGACGGCACCACGTCCGCGAGGGATCCGATGCCGTAGCGCGGCGATACCAGCATGCCCGCCAGGGTAGCTTTGGGTGCGATGGCGCACACCAAGCCGAGAGTCACTATCGAGTACTGCACCCAATGTCGTTGGCTGCTGCGCGCCGGCTGGATGGCGCAAGAGTTGTTGTCCAGCTTCACCGACGAGCTGGGCGAGGTTGCGCTCATTCCGTCCAGCGGTGGCGTCTTTCGGGTCTGCGTCGACGCCGAGCAGGTCTGGGAGCGCAAAGCGGACGGTGGTTTTCCGGAGATCGCGGTTCTCAAGCAGCGGGTGCGCAACATTGTCGCCCCGCAACGCGATTTAGGACATATAGACGATAAGCACTAAAGGGGGCGTCGACGTGGCGAGCACCGAGTGGGCGACACATTCCTATCTGGACGAACCCGTCGTCGTCGACACCCGCTACGGCTCGGTACGGGGGTTCCACGACGGTGACATCTGCGTTTGGCGCAGCATCCCCTATGCCGCGGCACCGGTAGGTGACCTGCGATTCCGCGGCCCGGTGCCGCCACCGACGTGGACTGGCGTGCGCGACTGCACCGAGTTCGGCGAGATCGCCCCGCAGGGCGTGGGCGTCGCCGTACCGATCGAGCCCGAGTTGCGCATCGGGGAGGACTGCCTGTGGCTCAACGTCTGGTCGCCGGGCGCCGATGACGCAAAACGTCCGGTTCTGGTCTGGCTGCACGGCGGCGCCTACTTTCTGGGCACCGCGGCTCAGCGGATTTACGACGGCGCGCAGCTGGCCGATATGGGTGATGTCGTCGTGGTGGGGGTCAACTACCGGCTCGGTGTTCTCGGGTTCGTCGATTTGTCATCGATGTCGACCGACACCCGCACCTTCGAGACGAACCTCGGCCTGCGCGACCAGATCGCGGCACTGGAATGGGTGCGCGACAACATCGCCGCGTTCGGCGGAGATCCGCACCGGGTCACCGTCTTTGGAGAGTCTTCCGGCGCCGGATGCGTCACCACGCTGATGACGTCGCCGGCCGCCGAAGGGCTGTTCCACGCCGCTATTGCGCAAAGCCCACCCGCCACTTCGGTTTACGGTGCCGAGCGGGCAGCAGGGGTGGCCAACCGATATCTGGAAATTCTCGACGTGGCACCCGAGCGCGCCAGTGAGCTCTATGAACTGCCGATCGAAACAATCCTCGCGGCCGGCGATGTGCTGATCGACGAGGTGCCTACGAAGGTACCTGGGACCATTGCCGCCGCGCCCGTCGTTGACGGGGACATCGTTCCGGACTACCCGGTCGCCGCGTTCCGAAAGGGTCGGTCGCACAGGATCCCGCTCATCATCGGCACCAATCGGGACGAGACGTCGCTGTTTCGGCTGTTGAAGTCGCCGTTGATGCCGATCACTCCCGACGGAATCAATGCCATGTTCAGTGCCATCGCCAGCGACCATCCGGAGCTCGAGCCGCAGCGGCTTGCCGAGATCATGGCTGCCTACCCGGACGCGGCGAAAGCCAGAGGAGCCGAGGCCATCTCACGCGATGCCGCCTTCCGCATGCCGTGCATATGGGTGGCCGAGGCGCACAGCCGACACTCGCCGACGTGGTGTTACCGGTTCGACTACGCCACCCCGATGTTGCGGGCAGCGCGGGTCGGTGCCGGGCACGCGACGGAATTGCCATACGTCTTCGGCAATTTCGGCACTTTGAACCGCGACCCCACGTTTTGGCTGGGCGGCCGCAAGACGGCCATGGAGATTTCTGGCCGGGTGCAGCGGCGCTGGCTGGCCTTTGCCGCGCACGGTGTTCCGGCCGCGATCGACGGGTCCAAGCACTGGCCGCCGTACAACGAGTCGACGCGACGGACGTTGCTGATCGACGCCCACGACTCGGTCAGCGACGATCCAGATGCCTCGCTGCGCGCCGCGTGGGGCGACGACGTGATGGGCTTCAGCTGAGCTATCCGACCAGGTCCGCATATTGCGGATTCGACGAAATGAATTGCTCCACATACCAACACGTCGGAACTACCTTGAAGCCGTCGGCCCGGCTGGAGTTCAGCGCGTACTCGACCACCTGCGCCGCCACCCCGTGGCCGCGGAACTGCGGCAGTGTGAGGGTGTGGTTGAAGTCGCGTACCTTGCCGCGTTCGCTGTATTCGGCGTAGCCGGCGAGTTCGTCGCCGAGGTGGACCTCGAAGCGACTGAGGTCAGGACGGTGACTGAGAGTTGCTTTGCCGGCCACGGCTTCTCCTATCTACAGGATCGCGCCGGGGTTGAGAATCCCCAGCGGATCGAGCGCGGTCTTGATCTTGCGGGTCAGTTCCATGACGTCCTCGCCGACGTAGTCGGGCAGCCACGCCTTCTTCAGCCGTCCGACGCCATGTTCACCGGTGATGGTGCCGCCCAGCGCGATTGCCAGGTCCATGATCTCACCGAACGCGAGGTGGGCGCGTTCGGTCATCGCGGCGTCGTCGGGGTTGTAAACAATCAGCGGATGCGTGTTGCCGTCGCCGGCGTGCGCGATGACTGAGACCATCAGTTCGCGTTGTTGCGCGATCTTCTCGATACCGAGCACCAGGTCGGCGAGTCTCGGCACCGGCACGCCGACGTCTTCGAGCAGCAGCGAGCCCTTGCGCTCCACTGCTGGAATCGCGAACCGCCGTGCGGCACAAAATGCTTCGCCGTCTTCGGGGTCGGCGGTGTGGAAGACCTCGCTGGCCTTGCTGCGTTCGCAGATCTGCGCCATCGTCTCTGCTTCACGTTCGGCATAGGGCCCGGGTGCATCCGAGCGGGCCAGCACGAGCGCTGCCGCGGTGCGGTCCAGGCCCATTTTCAGCTCGTCCTCGACGGCGTTGATGGCGACCGAGTCCATGAATTCGAGCATCGACGGCCGCAGGGCGCGGGTGATCTCGAGGATCGCGGCGCTGGCGTCGCTGAGGCTGGAAAACGTTGCCACCACCGTTGTTTGCGGCGGTTGCGCGGGAATGAGCCGCAGTGTCAGCTCGGTGATGACGCCGAGCGTTCCCTCGCTGCCGACGAACAGCTTGGTGAGCGAAAGCCCCGCAACATCTTTGAGGCGCGGTCCACCGAGTCGCACGGCCGTCCCGTCGGCGAGCACCACCTGCATGCCGAGCACGTAGTCGGTGGTGACGCCGTACTTGACGCAACACAGTCCACCCGCGTTGGTGGCTGCATTGCCGCCAATGGAGCACATTTCGAACGACGACGGGTCCGGCGGGTACCACAGGCCATGCTCGGCCACGGCGCGCTTCACTTCGGCATTGAGCAAGCCGGGCTGGACTACCGCGGTCCTCGTTACCGGATCGACCGAGATCGCCCGCATTCGTTCGGTGCACAGCACAATCCCGCCCTTGACGGCGGTGGCGCCGCCGGACAGTCCGGAGCCTGCACCGCGTGGCACCACCGGAATGCGGTTGGCGCTGGCCCAACGCATAACGGTTTGGACGTCGTCGGTGCACGTCGCCCGGACCACGGCGAGCGGGTTGCACGCGTCGGGGTCACGCGCCCAGTCGTGCTGGTACGTCGTGAGCAGGTCGGGATCCGTGATCACCGCTCCATCGGGGAGCGCGGCGGTGAGGGCGTCGATCGTCGACATGCTGCCAAACTACCCCCGAGCCCCGTGCGTGAAATTTCACCGCCCGCGGTGAAATTTCACGCACGGGCACCGGGGGTGACCGGACCGACCGTGAGCTGGTGAATGTTGGGGCCGGTCTTGCTGCACGCTGTAGCGGGATAAGCGATGAACAGCGAGTTCACGTCATTGGGCGGGTACACGCGCAGGCCTTTGACCGGTGTCGGCCCGCAGATGTCTTCCGGATAGTTCTGCACATTGACGGCACGCAGCAGGGCCGACGCCTGACCACCCGGCGCCAGGCGTACCGGTTCGGGGGTGTCGCCGGTGCGATCCGCGGCCGGGCCGACCGGGTCGCCGTGGGGTTCGTTGACGTATGAGACGCCGGGAAAGCCGTCCAACACGCAGGTTTTGGAACCCGTGTTGGTGAAGATGAGGGGAAAGATGACACTTCCCGCAGCGCCGCCACCCTGACCGAGAGTGGCGTGCAGATCACCGGCACGACATCCGGAATCCGTTGGGGCAGTGGAGCTGCTGCCGGAGCCGGGCGGTGCCGCCTTGTCCGTGGACCCACAGCCAACAACGGCGAAAGCGATCGCGGCCACCAAGCAGACCCGCGCACAGCGATCCATAGGAATGACCGTAATTCGGTCGTTAGTCACACTAGTAACATCAGTAACTCTGTTACCACATTGTGGCGCGCGCGAAATGCGAATTTGTCCTTGAGAACGATAGCGTTTTCCCTGCTAGCCCGCCTTACTCGCCGTGGAGGACAAGGTGACGAAACTCAATCCCACCGGTACCGAGCAGTTGGTTGCTGCGATGTTCTCCTACGAGTTCTTCGCTGGCGGCGTCGTCTATGACACCCTCGAGCGCATTCACCGCGGCGAGGTCGACGACTGGGTCGACGCGCTGGAAAGCAGTGGTCTGTTCGACGTCTCGACGGTGCTCGAGATGGAGCATCAGTGGCGTCAGCACCCGAAGTCGCTGCTGGACCTGCTCCTTCTCGACGCGGATGAAATGACCCAGCGGCGTTGCGCTATCAGCTGGGCGGCCCTGGACCGCCTCGCGCCCATCGCTCAATTGGGTTGAGTTAGAGCAGCTCTGGTTCGGCGTTATTAATCAGAACCACTTGCTCGTCGGTCAATGCCCAATGCGCGACGCCGGTTTCGCGGTAGTGCTGCGCCAGCTCGTCGGCCTCCGGCTCTTCGCCGCAGTGCGGAATGATCGGACGGTCCACCAGCGCAAGACCGTCCAACACCGGGTCGATGCCGCAGACGTTGGGCACCTGTTCGGGATCGTCCATCGACTCCAGGCCATCCAGGCTCGGGCACATCACGCATGCGCCCGCGCTGTAGCCCGCATACACAATCGCATCATCTCGAATCAGTTTGGCTAACACTGTATCTGCACCGCTGAGTAGCAGCTGTGCCCGGAGCACGAAGGTATTGCCGCCGCGGACCCACACCACGTCATACCTGGCGAGCTCGCCGGCGGTGGGCCCGGTGCGCAGATCGACCTCGTCCACCTCGAAACCCGAGGTGCGCAACGGCACAATGTCGCTTTTCACCGCCGATGCCCGCGCTCGCGGCGGCCAGGCGTCGCACGCGTTGGCAATCACCGCCGCCCTGCCGGCGCCGCCAACCAGGTCGAGGAACCTGTCCTGGTGCGCGCCGAATCGGAACGACGCCAGAAACAGCCGCACGGTCAGATGGTGAACGCGAGGTGCTCGGCGATGTGCTTGGCTGCCTTGACATCACCGCTGAGTTCAACCTCGTCGAGGTGACGATCCGCCTTGGTGCGGCCCCCGCACAACCGGACGAACAACCACGAATCCAAGCGGATCCCAATCGTTTCCGGCCCGTCGAGCGCGTCGACCACGGTCGCGCGGCCGTCGACCGCCACGTAGATCCGTTGCGGCAGCGCGCCGGTCAACTCGAACGCGACGCGTGACCCCGCGGGCGCCTTGCCCAGCTTGCCCACCGCGTAGCCGAGCGACGCACAGAGTTGTTGCATGCCCAACCGGTCGCGGTCCGTGGCTTCAGTGCGTGGCTGGTCCACCGCGTCCCGGATGTCGAGTTCGTGCATCCAGCAGTCGAAGAGCCGAATGTGCATGAACCCGCCGTACGTGGTCATACCGAGGGGTCCCATGGCGGGCGCGTTCCACTCCTCGTCGGTGGCGGCGGCCAACGCCTGCGCCCGTTTGCCGGTCACCTCCTTGAACCGCGCCAGCATGGTCGACGCGGAATCCCGGCGCATCGACTCGACCCATTGCTCGTTGAACGCGCCGATCTCGTTGCGGACATGAGCCAGGGTGTGCGGATCGAGCCCGGTGTGCGGGGGTTGCTCGCCGAGCAGCATCAACTCGGTGCCGATGATGTGCGCGACCACATCATGGACGGTCCAGCCCGGCAGCGCCGACGGCGTTAGCCACTGTTCCTCATCGAGGGGCTCGAGCAACTCCTCAAGCACCCGCCATTCGTCGATAAGGCCGGAAACAATCGCCTGCTTGTCACTCATTAGGTGCTCCCGTCACTGCGGATATGTCGATCACTTCACCACGGTTGATGCTCACCCAATCCCGGCCTCGTACATAGGGCTGAAGCGTCCGGGCGATCGCCGCGGTGGAGTTGGCGTCCTTGGGGCGCTGGATCTCGAAGACATTCGGGAACGCCAGCATGCCGGTGAGGACGTCCCACAGGCGCAGCGCTTCCTCACCGGCCGGCGGATCGATCAGCACCGGGCCGAACAGGCACTGCCCGTCGGGGAAGAAGAGAGTGGGCACGCCGAACCCGCCCGCGGCAACGACGGCGTCATGGTCGGCGCGGACGTCGTCGTGGGTGGTGGAGTCGGCGAGTGCTTCGTCGAGCAGCGCCGGATCTTCGCCTATCTCGGCGAGCAGCCGGCGAGCGGTTTCCTTCTCGTGTGGCTTGCCGGCGTGCTCGTGTAGTTCGCGCCCGGTGATCGCATACCAGCGGTCGAGCAAATCCATGTCCCGTCGGCGCAGCAGCGCGCCGATCCGCATGAGCGACCAGCCGTACGACCACTCACGTTCCCACGGGTGCTTCTTTCCCTCGACCCGGTTGATTTCCTCCAGGCTGAAGAAGCGCCAATCGATCCGCAGCCCTGTGAGTTCGCGCACATTTCGGATCCAGAGAGAAGTCTGATAGGCGAACGGGCACATGGGGTCGAAGTGGAAGGCGACCACCCGCGGCGTAGTCACCGCTCGGCTTCCAGTCTTTCCAGCCCCGCACGGATCGCGGCGGCGGTTGCCTCTGGCTCAGTCGAGCGACGCAGGATCAGTCCTCCGGCGAAGCGCAGCTTGTCGCCGTGCCGGCGCGGCACCACGTGCAAATGCGTGTGCGCGACCGTCTGAAATGCAGCTTTACCGTCATTGATGGCCAGATTGGCGCCGTCGGCCCGCAGGTCCGAGCGGCGAACCGCGAGCGCGAGCCGATGTCCCACGCGAAACAATCGGGTACCGAGTTCGGCGTCGAGGTCGTCGAGTTCCGGCGCGTGATGCTTCGGAATGACGAGGGTGTGGCCGCGTGTGATCGGCCGGATGTCGAGAAACGCGAGGATCTCGTCGTCCTCATAAACCCGATCGGCCGGAGCATTACCGGCGACGATCTCACAGAACACGCAGGCGCTCATCGGTTCAGTATGACCGTGCACGATTGGTGCGGTTTCTCGGGTGGGTTACGCTCACCGCTGGCCTGGAATCGGCGTGAGTCGCTACCCCGACTCCGCTGTGGCACGCACGTGTCCTTGCAAAGAAGGAATCCGAGACAGTGGAAACTGCGGTTGGCGGACAAAAACCGCGCGTTGGAGTGGTTCGGGAAACGAACGATGACGAACGCCGCGTCGCGCTGGTCCCGAAAATAGTAAGCAGCCTGGTGAATAAGGGCGTCGAGATTGTCGTTGAGGCCGGTGCCGGTGCGGGCGCGCTGATTCCTGACCAGGCATACGTCGACGCCGGCGCCAGCATCGGCGACGCGTGGGCGTGCGACGTGGTGGTCAAGGTCGCCCCGCCGTCGGACGCGGAGGTGGCCAAGCTGCGTTCAGGTCAGACGCTGATCGGCTTCCTGGCCCCGCGCAATGCGGACAACAAGATCGAGGCTTTGAAAGCTGCCGGCGTGCAGGCCTTTGCGCTGGAGGCGATCCCGCGCATTTCGCGCGCGCAGGTGATGGACGCGCTGTCGTCGCAGGCGAACGTGTCCGGTTACAAGGCAGTGCTGTTGGCGGCGTCGGAGTCCACCCGGTTCTTCCCGATGCTGACCACCGCCGCCGGCACGGTGAAGCCGGCGACGGTGCTGGTGCTCGGTGTGGGTGTGGCTGGTCTGCAGGCGCTGGCGACGGCCAAGCGTCTCGGCGGTCGCACCACGGGTTACGACGTTCGCCCGGAGGTGGCCGATCAGGTCCGGTCGGTGGGTTCGCAGTGGCTGGATCTGGGCATCGATGCCGCCGGTGAAGGCGGTTACGCGCGCGAGCTGACCGACGAAGAGAAGGCGCAGCAGCAGAAAGCCCTGGAAGAGGCGATCAAGGGCTTCGACGTGGTGATCACCACGGCGCTCGTGCCGGGTCGTCCCGCGCCGCGACTGGTTACCGCCGAGGCGGTGAAGGGCATGCGCCCGGGCAGCGTGATCGTCGATCTTGCTGGTGAGACCGGCGGCAACTGCGAGCTGACCGAGCCGGGCAAGACCGTGGTGCGCCACGACGTGACCATTTGTTCGCCGCTGAACTTGCCCGCCACCATGCCCGAGCACGCGAGCGAGCTGTACGCGAAGAACATCTCTGCGCTGCTCGAGCTGATGCTGGTCGACGGCAAGTTGGCGCCGGACTTTTCCGATCAGGTGCTGGCCGATTCCTGCGTGACGCGCGCAAAGGAGACCGACTGATGTACACCGAACTTTTGGCCAATATCGCGATCCTGGTGTTGAGCGGGTTCGTCGGCTTCGCCGTGATTTCCAAGGTGCCCAACACGTTGCACACTCCGTTGATGTCGGGCACGAACGCCATTCACGGCATCGTGGTGCTGGGCGCGCTGGTGGTGCTGGGCAAGGTCGAAAACCCGTCGATCGGGGTGCAGATCATTCTGTTCATCGCTGTGGTGTTCGGAACGCTGAACGTGATCGGTGGTTTCGTGGTGACCGACCGGATGCTGGGCATGTTCAAGGGCAAGAAGCCGGCGGCTACCAAGCAGGCTGGTGAGGGCAAGTGAACAACCTGGTCAACGTTCTTTACATCATCGCGTTCGCGCTGTTCATCTATGGCTTGATGGGCCTGACCGGTCCGAAGACCGCAGTGCGGGGCAACATCATCGCCGCGGTCGGCATGGCTATTGCGGTGATCGCCACGCTGATTTCGATTCGGCACACCAGCAACTGGATTCTGATCATCGCCGGCCTGGTGGTGGGTGTGCTGCTGGGTGTGCCGCCGGCGCGCTACACCAAGATGACGGCGATGCCGCAGCTGGTGGCGTTCTTCAACGGTGTCGGCGGTGGCACGGTCGCGCTGATCGCGTGGTCGGAGTTCATCGACACCCACAGCTTCTCCGCGATCCCCGAGCAGCCGACCGTGCACATCGTGGTGGCGTCGCTGTTCGCGGCGATCATCGGGTCGGTGTCGTTCTGGGGCTCGCTGATCGCGTTCGGCAAGCTGCAGGAGATCCTGCCCGGCCGCCCGATCGGGTTGGGCAAGTTGCAGCAACCGGTCAACCTGCTGCTGCTCGCGGGTGCGATCGCGTGTGCGGTGTTCATCGGCATCGGCGCGTCCGGTTCCGGGGTGACCCAGTGGTGGATGATCGGGTTGCTGGTCGCCGCCGGTGTGCTCGGGTTGATGGTCGTGTTGCCGATCGGTGGCGCAGACATGCCCGTGGTGATCTCGTTGCTGAACGCGTTGACCGGGTTGTCCGCCGCTGCGGCCGGTTTGGCGTTGAACAACACCGCGATGATCGTGGCCGGCATGATCGTCGGCGCGTCCGGCACCATCCTGACCAACCTCATGGCCAAGGCCATGAACCGCTCGATCCCGGCGATCGTGGCCGGTGGTTTCGGTGGCGGGGGAGCGCTGGCCGCCTCCAGCGACGGCGAGCAGAAGCAGGCCAAGGCCACCTCGGCCGCGGATGCGGCGATCCAGATGGCCTACGCCAACCAGGTGATCGTGGTCCCCGGATATGGCATGGCCGTGGCGCAGGCCCAGCACGCGGTGAAGGAAATGGCGTCGCTGCTCGAGGCCAAGGGCGTGGAAGTCAAGTACGCCATCCACCCGGTGGCCGGTCGCATGCCAGGACACATGAACGTGCTGTTGGCCGAGGCCGAGGTGCCCTACGACGCGCTCAAGGAAATGGACGACATCAACGGCGAATTCGGCCGTACCGATGTTGCCCTCGTGATCGGCGCGAACGACGTCACCAATCCCGCCGCGCGGGAGGACAGTTCCAGCCCGATCTACGGCATGCCGGTGCTCAACGTCGACCAGGCCAAGAGCGTGATCGTGCTCAAGCGGTCGATGAACTCCGGCTTCGCCGGCATCGACAACCCACTGTTCTATGCCGACCACACCTCGATGCTGTTCGGCGACGCCAAGAAGAGCGTGTCCGAGGTGACCGAGGAGCTCAAGGGTCTTTGAGTGCGTAGTTGTTCAGGCTGATCCGGCGGGTTCGGCCTGAACAACTACACGCGCAATTGCATTGCCCGACGGATGGGTTCGGTGAATTCCTCCGGGCTGCGATACACCTGCGTGGCGGTTGCGTAGAACACCGTCCAGCCCTGGTTGATCAGCCAGTTATGTCGCGCGTTGTCGCGGGTCGTGGCCGCCGCGCCGGAATGGTGGGTCCCGCTTTCATATTCGAGCGCTATCCGGTACTCACGCCAGCCCAAGTCGACGCGGCGGAGTGTCCCGTCGGCCCAGATCTCCAGTTGCGGTTCCGGATGCGGAAGCCCGGCATCGATACAGCGCAGCCGGGTGCGGGACTCCATCGGGGATTCGGACAGTCCGTTGGCCAGCGGAATCAATTTCGTGGCCTGCAGTAAGCCTGGCTTGTGCGCGTGCTGGGGCAGTTCGGCGAGCAAGTAGCTGCGCGGGATACCCCAGCGAATCGCGCGATCCAGCGTGGCCAGCGCGTCGAGTCTGTGCAGGGTTCGGGCGAGGTCGACGGCGGTGCGGGGAGGTGACGTGGCCATAACCCCGCGGACGTTGGTGGCGTCGGCAAACGCGTCTCGATGCACTACTAAGCCGGTCCGGGAGACGCGGACACTGGGCGTCAACAAATGCAGTTTCGGGCTGTCGACCACTCCGAAGCCATACAGTTGCGCGGCGGTCTCCCGGCAGGCGACGACGTACGGCGCGTTGAGCGACAGTCGAGCCGCCTCTATTCGCAGCGGGAGCGTCTCGGGGTGGTCCAGTTCGCGGTAGACGCCGCGGAATATCCGCAGCCAGCGTCCATTCCGCACAAGTGTCTCGATCTCGGACCTGGTGTATTCCAATAACGCCTGTTGCCAGGTGAACGCGCCGTTCTGCTTGGTTGCCAGTTCAGCCAGATTCGGTCTCAGCATTTACCCACTGTGTCAGCGCGCCCGACGCGGAAGTCCGGCGTGACCTGCGGAAACAACTTTCCCTGTGGATTGCGCGACCACTGTGGATAACCGTTGAGTGCGTTGTTTTTCACGCTGATTCGGCCGCGGGAGCCTGAACAACTGCGCGCTCAACCGGAGTAACCACCCGCGCACACGCGCTCGCCAGCAGCACAGCACCTAGCGGCACGCACATCGCCGCGGTGAGCGGGATGACAGCGCTCAGTCCACCGATAATTGCGGGCCCGGCCAGGAATCCGATGTAACCCAGCCCGAACACCCGCGACATCACCGCACCTGCCGCTGCCGCGTCCACATTGCCTGCAGCGGTGAACAGCTGGGGAATGCACCCCGACAACCCGAGGCCGAACAGCGCCCAGCCGAGCAGCGTGACGCCGATCCAGTTCGAACCGATCACGGTCACCATGCCGAACCCGGCGATCAACGCGCCGATGCGGACCACCGCAACCGGACCGATCGCGCCGCTGACCCGATCGGCGGTAAACCGGCCGACCGTCATGGTCAGCGAGAATGCGCCGAACGCCAGCGCCGCGGTGGAATCGGCAACGCCGAGATCGTCTTTGACCTGCAGAGCGCTCCAGTCGTTGGCCACGCCCTCGGCGAGCAACAGTGCAAATGCGATGGCACCGAGCGCCAGTACCTTCGAGCCGACCGGCGCGCTCGCGGACCGCGCCACCGCGACGTGCGGTAGCAGACCGAAAGCGCACGCCGCAGTGACCGCAAGCCCGATTGCGGTCGCCATCGACAACGTCACCCGCACATCCCATCCCGCGCGCATCGTGGCCGCACCGGCGAGCGAACCGACTATCCCGCCGCACGAGAACAATGCGTGGAATGCCGCCATGATCGGTCGCCGGTATCCCCGTTCCACCTGCACCGCTTGGGAGTTCATCGACACATCGAGTGCGCCGTTGGCGAAGCCGAACAGTGCCAACGCGATTGCCAGCTGCCATGCATTGATCGCCAGCCCGGGACCGACAACACTCAGCGACACCAGGGCCGCGGCGACGGTGACCAGGAGCTGGCTCCCGAACCGGTCGGCCAGCGGCCCGGCCAGCTGCATGCCGGCAATCGAGCCGAGAGCCAGTACCAGGATCAGCGCGCCGAGCGTGGCGCTGCTGACGCCCGTTCGCGAGGTGATTGCCGGGATGTGCACCACCCACATCGCCAGCAGAAAGCCGTTGAGCCCGAAGATCGCAAAGACGCTGATCCGGGCTCGGCGCATACCTGAATCAGCTCCGCGCGAGCATGGTCGCCGGGATGTGCACCACCCACATCGCCAGCAGAAAGCCGTTGAGCCCGAAGATCGCAAAGACGCTGATCCGGGCTCGGCGCATACCTGAATCAGCTCCGCGCGAGCATGGTCGCCGGATCGTGCACCATCGCCGCGATGTCGGCGAGAAATGCCGACCCCTCCGCGCCGTCGATCATCCGGTGATCGAACGACACACCGAGTGTGGTCACCCAGCGCACGGCCAGTTGACCGTCAACCACCCATGGCCGTTGCGCAATCGCGCCGAGGCACAAAATGCCCGCCTCGCCGGGGTTGATGATCGGCGTCCCGCTGTCGATGCCGAATACGCCCACGTTGGTGATGGTAAACGTGCCACCGCTCATGTCCGCGGGGCTGGCGTGTCCGCCGCGGGCCCGCTCGACCATCTGGCCGATTTCCGCACACAGTTGGTGCAGCGTCATGGTGTGCGCGTTCTTCACGGTCGGCACAAGCAATCCGCGTGGGGCGGCCACCGCGATGCCGAGGTTCACGTGGTCGCGCGCCACGATCTCCTGCTCGGTCCAGCGCGAGTTCAGCAGCGGGTGGGCAGCTAGCGCCAGAACGACCGCCTTCGCCACGACCGCCAGCGGAGTGAGCTTGACGTTCGCGAACGCCGGCGTGGCGCGGAGGTGGTCGACGAGTTCCACCGTCGCCGTCGCATCGATGGTCACGAACTCGGTAACGTGCGGGATTTCGCGCCAGCTCGTCGACATGGCCTCGGCCGTGCGTCGGCGGACGCCGTGAACCGGTGTGTGGCCGTCTGTTTGGTGCGGTGTCTCCGGACGCATGGCCGGGCGGCGTCGGCGGCTCGGCGGTGGTTCCCCCGGGCCGTAGCCGACCAACACCGGCTGCCGATCCGGATGCTCGTCGCCCGCGCCTTCCTGCTGCGCGATCCGGATGATCGGCGCTCCCACCGGCACGGTGGCGCCGGGCGCCACCAGCAGCTCGACTACCTCGCCGACGTACGGAGACGGTAACTCCACCAAGGCCTTTGCGGTTTCCACCTCGGCGATGGTCTGGTTCAGCTCGACGTGGTCGCCGACCTGGACCGCCCAGGTAACCATCTCGGCCTCGGTCAGTCCCTCGCCGAGATCGGGAAGGCGGAACTCGCGAACCTGCGACTCGGCCATCACGCCGCCAGCGTCCGGTCGACCGCGTACAGGATGCGGTCGGGATCGGGCAGGTGGTGATTCTCCAACTTCGATGGCGGGAAAGGAATATTGAAGCCGGTGACACGCAACACGGGTGCGGACAATTCGTAGAAGCAGCGCTCGCTGATCTGTGCGGCGATCTCAGCTCCCACTCCCAAGTTTCCCGCGGCCTCATGCACAATGACGAGTCGGCCCGTCTTGCGCACCGACTCCTCGATGGTGTCGAAGTCGATGGGGGACACCGAGCGCATATCGATGACCTCGAGCGAATGACCTTCCTCCGCAGCGATATCCGCGGCCCGCAACGCGGTGGGCACCATCGACCCGTACGCGACGATCGTGGCGTCGCTCCCGGTCCGTGCGACCCGCGCCTGGAACAGCGGCAGCGTCGCCGGAGCGTCCAGGTCCACCTCTGCCTTGTCCCAGTAGCGACGCTTGGGCTCGAGGAAAACCACCGGGTCATCGAGCTCGATGGCCTGCTGGATCATGTGGTAGGCGTCGGCGGGGTTGCTTGGCGCCACCACGCGTAGTCCGGCGGTGTGTGCGAAATACGCTTCTGGCGACTCCGAGTGGTGCTCGACGGCCCCGATCCCGCCGCCGTATGGAAGCCGAATGGTGATGGGTGCCTTGACCATTCCCCGGGTGCGGTAATGGATCTTGGCCACCTGGGAGACGATCTGGTCGAACGCCGGATAGACAAATCCGTCGAACTGGATCTCGCACACCGGCCGCAGGCCGCGCAGCGCCATGCCGAAAGCCGTCCCCACAATGCCGGATTCGGCCAGTGGCGTGTCGATGACGCGGTTGTCGCCGAAGTCCTTCTGCAGGGCATCGGTCACCCGGAAGACGCCGCCGAGCTTGCCGACGTCCTCGCCCATGATGACGACCTTGGGGTCTTCCTCCAGCGCGCGGCGCAGGCCCGCATTGAGCGCGGCGGCAAGGGTGATCATGACTCCTCCTCCAGTGTCTTGCGGGACACCCGCACCCGGTCGTCGTTGATGAACGCGGGATTGTCGTTCATCACTCCTCCAGTTGTCTTGCGGGACACCCGCACCCGGTCGTTCATCACTCCTCCTCGAAGGACTTCAGGTAAGCGAGGTATTCCGCCTTCTCCCGCTCGAGGTTTGGATGCTCAGTCGCATAGACGTTTTCGAACATGGTCTCGACCACGGGTTCCGGCATCGCGATGGTTGCGGCCCGGAACCGGTGCGCCACCTCGTCTGCCCGGCGCTGAACATCGGCGGCAAACTCGGTGTCCAGCAAGCCTTCTCGCTCGAGCAACCGGCGCATCCGCTCGATTGGGTCCCGGGCGTGCCAGTACTCGAGTTCGGCGTCGGTGCGGTAACGGGTCGGGTCGTCGGAGGTGGTGTGCGGACCCATCCGGTAGGTCAGCGCCTCGATGAACGACGGTCCGCCACCCTCGCGCGCCCGCTTGATGGCCTGTCGGGTGACCGCCAGCACCGCAAGGACATCGTTGCCGTCCACCTGAACGCCGGGCATCCCATACCCATAGGCGCGCCGCACAATCGGGGTGGCGCTTTGCAGCCGGACCGGCTCGCTGATGGCCCAGTGGTTGTTCTGGCAGAAGAACACCACCGGGGCGCTCCAGGTGCTTGCGAAGCCCAAGGCCTCGGCGATATCCCCCTGGCTCGACGCGCCGTCGCCGAAGTAGGCAACCGTCGCTATTTCGGCGCCCTCCATGTGCGCGGCCAATGCGTATCCGGTGGCGTGCAAGCCGTGCGCGCCAACGACAATCGACGGGTTGGTGACGTTGTAGGCGTTCGGATCCCAGCCGGACAGCGCCGCGCCGCGCCACATCGGCACCGCACCGGCCGGGTCGACGCCGCGGCAGTAAGCCACGCCGGTTTCCCGGTAGCTGATGAACGCGTAGTCGTCGGCGTGCATGGCCCGAGCCGACCCCACTTGTGCCGCTTCCTGCCCCAGCAGCGGTGCCCACAGTGCGACCTGCCCTTGACGCTGCAGCGAGATAGCTTCGCGGTCGATGCGACGGACGATGACGAGGTCCGCGTAGAGATCGCGCAGCTGGCTCGGCCCGACGTCGGCGATCAGTGGTGCGTATTCGCGGTTGAATACGCGGCGGCCATCCGGCTGCAAAAGTTGCACGGGATAGGCGGGTTTCGGCTCGGTGTGCACGCCCGCAGGAGCGCTGGGTCCAGTAACTATCGACATGGCCGATCCCCACTTTCACCCGGTGCCTTGTGAGCCCGGAACTACGCGGTGATGCTTGGTCGGCCCAGCCGTCGTTGTGTGACGCTGTGGCCTACCTCACAGCATCCACGATCGCGCGGTGTGCGCAAGCGATGCGCTAGAGACTGAGCAGATTGCCCAGAATCAGGTCTCGAAATGGTGTCACAATGTGAGATATGACCACTTTGGACGCCACCGACGCCAAGCTGCTGCTCGAGCTGGTTCGCAACCCCCGCGCCACCGGCGTCGAATTGGCCGCGCGGCTGGGATTGTCGCGCAATACGGTGCAGGCCCGGCTGGCCCGTTGGGAGGCCGGTGAGGCGCTCGGCCCGTTCGATCGTCGGGTCGATCCGAGCGCGCTGGGCCTGCCGCTCACCGCCTACGTGGCCACCGTCATCGACCAGCACCAACTCGACGGGGTGGTGACGGCGCTGGCTGATATCGAGGAAGTGGTCGAGGTCGACGGCATGACAGGCCTGACCGACCTGCAAGTTCGGGTCGTGGCCAAGGACGCCGACGATCTGTACCGCATCGTCGGCAAGATTCTCCGCATCCCCGGGGTCGAGCGCACCAACATGGCGTTGGTGATGCGGCAGCTGGTGCCGGCCAGGATGACTCCACTACTGCGACGGCTGGCCGCCGAGGGCCGCTAAAACACTGAATCGGCAAGTAACGCAAGAAAGGTGACCGACGCGAGGACCAACAAGCCGATGGGCTTCATCGCGTGCTGGCGCAGCTCCGGCAACTGCATGTCGCCATGGTCGACGTGATACCGGACCGCCCAGGCGAACAACGCCAGCAGTAGCACCGCCGCACCGACTCCGAAGGGCCGCCAGAACAATCCAGCCATCAGGCCGATCACGCCGATCACTTCCAACACCCCGAAGCCGCGAGTGAATCCGGCGCTGTATCCGCGGTCGCGCAGTAGCGTCCAGGACACGCCGTCGAGCTGCAGCTTGTTCAGCGCCGAAGCAATGGTCGCCACCGACAGCAGCACCGAGAGCGCGACGACCACGACCTCCATCTGCCGTTCCTATCATGTCCGAAGGGCTACTTGCCGAACCGCGCTGGCCTAGCCCGAAATCCGCTCTGCCGCGGTGCGGATGTCGGCTGGAATGGGTACCGGCCGTCGAGTCTGCCGGTCGACATAGACGTGGACGAACCTGCCCGTCGCCGCAAGCTCGAGCTCGGTGCCCTCCCGAAAGATGGCGAGGCGGTAGACGATGCTGCGGCTGCCGAGTCTGTCGATCGCGATGCCGACCCGCAACATGTCCGGGAAGCTGAGTTCCTTTGTGTAACTGCACGATGTTTCGGCAACGATGCCGATCGCCGGGAGTTGGCGAATGTCGACCCCCGTCGCATCGATCAGCCACGCGTTGACCGCCGTGTCGAAGTACGAGTAGTAGGCGACGTTGTTGACGTGACCGTAGTGATCGTTGTCCGCCCAGCGGGTGGCGACGGGCCATAGCACCGGATAGTCGGTAGTCACGCCGCACACCCTAGCGTTTACGGGCCAAGATGGAACCATGACCGAGATTCGCGTGATTCAAGGCGACATCACGACGGTGCCGGCGGACGCAATCGTCAACGCGGCCAACAGCAGCCTGCTCGGCGGCGGGGGAGTGGACGGCGCCATCCACCGGGTCGGCGGCCCGGCGATCCTCGCGGACTGCAAGCGGCTTCGCGAAACTGAGTTCCCCGACGGGCTGCCCACCGGTGAGGCGGTGGCCACCACCGCGGGCAACTTGCCGGCGCGCTGGGTCATCCACACCGTCGGCCCCGTGTACTCCCGCCACGAGAACAGGGCATCGTTGCTGCGTTCGGCCTACACCAGCAGCCTGGCCGTCGCCGATTCGCTCGGCGCCGAGAACGTCACGTTTCCGCTGATCTCGTCGGGTATCTACGGGTGGCCGGCCGATGATGCCGTTCGTCAGGCTGTTCGTTCGGTACGGGAATCGAAGACCGCGGTCCGGGTGGTCACCTTCGTTGCGTTCAGTACGGCGATGCAGCGACTGCTCGAGGCGGAACTCGGCCGCTGAGAATTCTGTCGGTCCCCCCAGGCAGACTGTCGACATCGGTGCTGAGGGGGGATCGGTGAGTAAACGGCAAATGCTGCTGGCGACGGTATGCGTGGTCATCCTGCTGGTTGGCGGTTGCATGCTCGCCAGTCGGCACAAGCCAGCGCCCGGCAGTCCGTCACGCGCGCAGATCGAGGGGTTGTTGTCGCGGGTATCCGTGGTCGCGAAGCGCGAGCGCGCACCCAACTACATGCGTGGCTGCGGGTCCGGCCAGGGCTGCGTTTTCGGTCCCGCCTGGAGCGACGATTACGAGGGACCCTACGGCCATGACGGGTGCGATACCCGCAATAACGTGCTGGCGCTGCAGCTTTCCGAGGTCAGCTTTCGGCCGGGCACCCATAACTGCGTCGTGGTCGCGGGTGTTCTCGCGGACCCGTACTCCGGCAAGCAGATCGAGTTCCGCAAGCGCGACGCCGGTGCTGTGCAGATCGACCACGTGTATCCGCTGGCGGCAGCCTGGGACATGGGCGCGTCGGCGTGGGACATCACTACCCGCGTCCGTTTCGCCAACGATGTGGACGGCAACCTGCTCGCCGTCAGCGGACCCGCGAACCAGGCCAAGGGGGATGCCACACCGGCCAAGTGGTTGCCACCAGCGTCCGAGTACCACTGCTTCTACGCCGGAAAGTATCTGACGGTCGCGCTGCGCTACGGGCTGCCGGTGACGGTAGCCGATCAGACGGCATTGCAGCGGGTGGCGAGGGGCTGCGGTTAGCGTGCAACCCATGAATCATGCGCGGGCGATCGACAAGGACACCACGCTGTGCATTTCGTTGGCGGCGCGGCCGAGCAATCACGGCACGCGGTTTCACAACTATCTGTACAACGAGCTGGGCCTGAACTTCGTCTATAAGGCTTTCAGCACAACCGATTTGCGGGCGGCGATTGCCGGGTTGCGCGGGCTCGGCATTCGTGGCTGTGCGATTTCCATGCCGTTCAAGGAAGCCGTGATCGAACTGGTGGACGAGATGCGCCCGTCGGCGGCGGCCATCGACTCGGTCAACACGATCGTCAACGACTCGGGCATACTGCGGGCCTACAACACCGACTATCAAGCGGTGTACGACTTGTTGGGTGACACGCCCGTGTCGGAGGCGGCGGTCGCCGGCAGCGGCGGCATGGCCAAGGCCGTGGTCGCCGCGCTCCGTGACGCGGGATTTGCCGACGTCACGATCGTGGCGCGCAACGGCGAGGCCGGCCAGGCGTTGGCCGACAGGTACGGCTTCCGATGGCAGGCCGAACTCGGTGAGCTGCGGCCGTCGGTGCTGGTGAACGCAACACCGATCGGCATGGCCGGTGGTGACTCCGCGTCGGCGCTCCCGTTTCCCGAATCAGCGCTCGAGGCGGCGTCGGTGGCCTTCGATGTGGTGGCCCGCCCCATCGACACGCCGTTTGTCCGGTCGGCGCGCACACTCGGGTTGACCGTGATCGACGGTGGTCAGGTGATCGCCGGTCAGGCCGCCGAGCAGTTCGAGCTGTACACCGGGGTGCGGCCGAGCGCCGAGCAGGTCAGGGCGGCGTCGGAGTATGCGCGCGCGGGTGCCGGGTAACTACCGCGGAAATCTGGTGGCCACGAGAGAGGAGGCGGTGCGCCCGTCGTGGCCGATCACCCACGACCCGCCGGTGTGCTCACACTCCGCGATCTTGCTGAAGGTGGCGAGCAGAAAGTAGATAGCTTCTTGCGGTTTCGAGGTGTGTGCGAGGCGCTGCGATTCGCCAGGGCGGGAGAGGTCGAGCCAGATGCCGGACTGGCCGTCGAGGCGCATTCCCACGATCTTGTCGGTGTTGACGAACGTGAACTTGCGACGCTCCCACGGCGTGTTGGGGGTATAGCTCTGCTCGAGAACCTGCAGCAGGATCGTCATTCGACCATCCACCCCTCACGGACGCGTGCATTCTAAGTATGCGCAGGTAGGTAGCCGAAAATCTAGAACCTGCGGCCAGCTTCGCGGCTTGTGTGCACACACCGCTCCCGGTGCCCGGAACGCGAAACGCGTAAGCCGACCGCGAAAGCGCCCAGCCGGAGTCAGGTGGTTGGATGGTCGGGTGCTCCACGGCCTCTGGTCTCCGGATGCCGGACTGCTGGTGTGGCGCGACAGCGCCAATGACCCATTGCCCACCGGTCCGGCTGGTGATCGGCTGCGCGCGGCACGTGCCCGCACAAAACTGGAACTGCCCGACCCGCAGCAACCAACGGCCCAGCGTGCCGTCGCCGCTGCCGCTTTTGCGCCCGACACCGCAGCGCAGATCCTGCTCGGCCTGCCCGACGACGAAACGATCGCGCCGGAGTTGCGCTACTGGCGGCACGTCAGCCGCGGCATCCAACGTTGGATAACCGGCGGCCGGGTCGTGCCGCAGCTGTACCGAGCGGAGGGACAGTGGTGGCTGCGCTGGGAACTCGTCGGCGGCGAGCGGCAACGCGCGTGGCAGGCCGAACTCGCCCACGCCATGCCACCGGTGCAACGTCGATACGGGCCCGCGGCGAAGGTGCTCGCGGACTTCGTCACCGAACTCACGGACCCGATCACCAGGGCGGAACTGCCGGACACGGACGCGCGAACACCACTGTGGCAGGCGCTGCTGACCGAGGACCCGGTCTCCGACGCTTCGCATGCCGCCGCAACATCACTTATCCAATGGCGGGAGAGCCTGACCGTCGATGAGCCCGAGCTGGTGCTGCGCCTGCTCGAGCCCGACGATCCAGACGGCGAGGACGCCGAATGGTGGCGACTGCAGGTCTGCCTGCGACCGGAAGGCGAGGCACCGCAACCGGTTCCGATCCTGGGCTCGGACCCAGCGCGGATGCGCACGGCGATCCGCAAGCTCGGCGATGCCATGGCGGCCTACCCGCGGCTGCGGGACGTCCCGTCCGACAAGGACAGCCTCGATCTACTCCTGCCAGTCGCGGTGGTGCAAGATCTGGTCACCCATGGCGCACTTGCGTTGCAAGCGAAAGGCATCGGGGTGTTGTTGCCGCGGGCCTGGAGCGTGGCCGCCCCGACGCTGCGCCTCAAGGTTGCCTCGCCGGCCGTGGTGGCGACCGATGGCAGCACCGTCGGAATGAACGAACTGGTTTCCTACAACTGGCAACTCGCGCTCGGCGACATGGTGCTCACGCCGGCCGAGATGACTCGACTGGCGCACGCGAAATCCGATCTGGTTCGGCTGCGCGGGCAGTGGGTGCAGGCGGATCGCGCAACTCTGGCCAAGGCGCTGAAATATGTTTCAGGGCAGCCGGACAGCTCGCCGATTGCCGATCTATTCGGTCAGTTCGTCGGAACCCATCATCCGCCGGTCGAGGTCACCGAGATCACCGCAACGGGCTGGGCCGCGACGCTGCTCGATGCGAATCGAGCGCCGGACCAGATTGCTGTCCCGGATACTGTGCAGGCTCAGCTGCGGCCCTATCAGCAGCGCGGTTTGGACTGGCTGGCGTTCATGAGCCGCGTCGGTCTCGGTGCCATCTTGGCCGACGACATGGGGTTGGGTAAGACGCTGCAGCTACTGACCTTGCTCGCCCACGAGAAGGCCGACCATCCCACGTTGCTGGTCTGTCCAATGTCGGTGGTCGGCAACTGGCAGCGGGAAACGCAGCGATTCGTGCCGTCCTTGCGGGTGCTGGTTCACCATGGTGCGCAACGGCTCTCGGGTCAGGCGTTGGTGGACGCGGTGGCCGCAGCGGATCTGGTGCTGACCACCTACGCGTTGTTGGCCCGCGACGTCGGCCAGCTGCAAGAGATCTCTTGGGAGCGCGTGGTTCTCGACGAGGCTCAGCACATCAAGAACGCGTCGACGGCGCAGGCGCGGGCGGCTCGCGCCGTGCCGGCGCGGCACCGCATCGCGTTGACGGGCACGCCCGTGGAGAACCGGCTCGAGGAGTTGCGCTCGATTCTCGACTTCGTCAACCCGAAGATGCTCGGATCCGCGCAGCAGTTCCGGGCGCGGTTTGCCGTGCCGATCGAGCGCGACCATGACGACGCGGCTGCGGCTCGGTTGCGCACGGCGACAGCGCCGTTCGTGTTGCGGCGGGTCAAGACCGATCCGGCGGTGATCAGCGATCTGCCGGAGAAGTTCGAGATCACCGTGCGCGCCAACCTCACCGCCGAACAGGCGTCGCTCTACCAGGCGGTGGTCGACGACATGCTCGCGAGGATCGACGGCGCAGAAGGTATGAGCCGCAAGGGGGCGGTGCTCGGCGCTCTGACTCGGCTCAAGCAGGTGTGCAACCACCCGGCGCACTTCCTCAGTGATGGCTCGGCGGTCATGCGTCGGGGTCAACATCGCTCCGGCAAGCTGGGATTGGTCGAGGACATCGTCGAGTCGATCCTCAGCGATGGGGAAAAGGCGTTGTTGTTCACTCAGTTCCGCGAGTTCGGCGAGCTGATCGCCCCGTATCTAGCCGACCGGTTCGGGGTGGCGATACCGTTCTTGCACGGTGGCGTGCCCAAGGTGCGCCGCGACAAGATGGTGGAGGGTTTCCAGGAGAACGACTCCGCCCCGCTGATGTTGCTCTCGCTCAAGGCTGGTGGCACTGGGCTCAACCTCACCGCCGCCAATCATGTTGTGCATCTGGATAGGTGGTGGAATCCGGCGGTGGAGAACCAGGCCACCGATCGCGCGTTCCGGATTGGGCAGCGCCGCGATGTGCAGGTGCGCAAGCTGGTCTGCGTCGGCACGCTGGAGGAGCGCATCGACGCCATGATCACCAGTAAGAAGCAGTTGGCCGAGTTGGCAGTGGGTACGGGGGAGAACTGGATCACCGAACTGAGCACCGAGGAGTTGCGTGATCTGTTGCGCCTTGGCGATGAGGCGGTGGGCGAGTGACTGTGTCGGCTCGCCCGATTGGGCACGGGCGAGTGACTGTGTCGGCTCGCCCGATGGAAGCAGGTGAGTAGTGCCTTTTATCGACTACAGCCAGTACGGCACCCGCCGCCCGGTGCGCGGCGGAGTGGCGGCGCGCAGCCGCCGCGGTTCGTTCGGCCAGAGCTGGTGGGCCCGATCGCTCGTGGAATCCGTTGAGGCATTGGCCGACTCGGGCCGTCTCACTCGCGGTCGCAGCTATGCGCGGTCCGGGCAAGTGGTGTCGATGACCGTGGGCGCCGGCGTCGTCAGCGCGGAAGTACAAGGAAGCCAACCGGATCCGTTCAGTTCAGAGTTCATTGTGCGGCCACTGACGCAGGATGCGGTAGACGATTTGATCTCGACCGTGCGGGCCACCCCGGGCATGCTCGCCGAGATCGTTTCTGGTTCGCTGCCGACCAGCCTCGGCCCGTTGCTGCTGCCGACCAGTGCCAGCGACCTGGATTTCGCGTGCAGCTGCCCGGACATCGGCTGGCCGTGCAAGCACGTTGCGGCCGTGGTGTACCTGACCGCGGAGCAACTCGACGAACGTCCGCTCGACATTCTCACCCTGCGCGGCGTCGACCTGGACACGCTGATCAACGGCGTGGAGGCCGACGACGGCGAGGAAAGCGACGACCCCTACGGCGCGGGCATTGTGCTGCCGTCCTTGCCGAGCGTGCCGGTCCGCCCGGCGATGGACGACCTCGATCCGCAGCCGCTGCGGCGGGCGTTGCGCGACCTCACTGCGGACCCTTCGGACGCGTTCCGCGAGCTGTCCGAGATCTACGGCCGGCTGACCCAGGGCCGCTAGGTTTCGCTCCTCGTCCGGATAGTTCGCGTTCGGGGCACGGGGAGCGAACTGCATACATCGGGAGCGAAGTCTGCACTAGACACGCGTGGACCACCAATTGTAGGATGTCCATGTATTTATCGCCGAGCTTCGAAGGGAAGGCGGGTAGCAGTGTTCGCCCTGACCGATGACGAGAAGGCGATCGTCGAAACGGCGCGCGACTTTGCCGACGAGTATCTGGCGCCGCATGCGCTCGAATGGGACGCGAACAAGCACTTTCCGGTCGATGTGCTGCGTAAGGCCGCGGGCCTGGGCATGGGCGGCATCTACATCTCCGAGGATGTGGGCGGCTCGGGCCTCACGCGCCTGGATGCCGTGCGCATTTTCGAGCAGCTGTCGACGGGGTGCCCGGCCGTGGCCGCGTACATCTCGATCCACAACATGGCCACCTGGATGATCGACGCCTTCGGGTCCGACGCGCTGCGCACTGAGTGGGTGCCGCGGCTGGCGTCCATGGAGCTGCTTTCCAGCTACTGCCTCACCGAGCCAGGGGTCGGCTCCGACGCGGCGGCATTGAGCACCAAGGCTGTTCGCAATGGTGATGACTACGTGCTGACCGGGGTCAAGCAATTCATTTCCGGCGCGGGGGTTTCCGATGTCTACGTCGTGATGGCCCGCACCGGCGATCCGGGACCTTCGGGGATCTCGACGTTCGTCGTGCCAAAGGACTCCGCGGGCCTGAGCTTCGGCGCCAACGAGAAGAAGATGGGCTGGAATGCCCAGCCCACGCGACAGGTGATCATGGACGGAGTCCGGGTGCCGGCCGCCAACAGGGTCGGCGCCGAGGGTGACGGGTTCCGGATTGCCATGGCCGGGCTCAACGGCGGCCGGCTCAACATCGCGGCATGCTCGATCGGCGGCGCCGAGGCAGCCTTCGACAAGGCTGTGGCCTATCTCGCCGAGCGCAAGGCGTTCGGCAACCGGCTGCTCGATTCGCAGGCGCTGCAGTTCCAGCTCGCCGATATGCGAACCGACCTCGAGGCCGCGCGCACACTCTTGTGGCGCGCAGCGTCGGCGCTGGATGGTGGCGCCGCAGACAAGGTCCAGTTGTGCGCCATGGCCAAGCGGTTTGCCACCGACACCGGATTCGAGGTGGCCAACAAGGCGCTACAGATGCACGGCGGCTACGGCTATCTGTCGGAGTACGGCGTGGAAAAGATCGTCCGGGATTTGCGGGTACACCAAATCTTGGAAGGCACAAACGAAATCATGCGGGTGGTCATCGCTCGCTCAATAGTGAAATCGGCATAAAGGGGTTCGACCAATGACTGACAATATTCGCGAGATTCCGCACTTCATCGGCGGGCAACGGGTCGCTGGCACATCCGGCCGCTTCGGCGACGTGTATGACCCGAACGCCGGTCAGGTGCAGGCCCGGGTGGCGCTCGCCAGCACCGACGAAGTCGCTGCGGTGGTCGCGAACGCCGCTGAGGCGCAGCGCGAATGGGCGTCGTACAACCCGCAGCGGCGTGCCCGGGTGCTGATGAAGTTCATCACGCTTGTCCAGGACGAGATGGACTCGCTGGCCGCATTGCTCTCCTCCGAGCACGGCAAGACGCTGCCCGATGCGCGCGGTGACATCGTCCGCGGGCTCGACGTCATCGAGTTCGCCACCGGCATCCCGCATTTGATCAAGGGCGAATACACCGAGAGCGCCGGCAGCGGTATCGATGTCTACTCGATGCGGCAACCGCTCGGCGTGGTCGCCGGTATCACCCCGTTCAACTTCCCCGCCATGATCCCGCTGTGGAAGGCGGGCCCCGCGCTGGCATGCGGAAACGCATTCGTTCTTAAGCCGTCGGAACGCGACCCCTCGGTGCCGCTGCGGCTCGCCGAGCTCTTCCTCGAGGCCGGCCTGCCCGCCGGCGTGTTCAATGTGGTCAACGGCGACAAGGAAGCCGTCGACGCGCTGCTCACCGACGAGCGTGTCAAGGCCGTCGGATTCGTCGGTTCGACACCGATCGCCAAGTACATCTACGAGACTGCCAATGCGCACGGCAAGCGGGCCCAATGCTTCGGCGGGGCAAAGAATCACGCGGTAGTCATGCCCGACGCCGATTTGGATGACGTTGCGGATCAGTTGGTCGGCGCGGGGTACGGTTCCGCCGGCGAGCGCTGCATGGCCATCTCGGTCGCCGTCCCGGTCGGCGAGGACACCGCAAACAAGCTGGTGGCCAAGCTGACCGAGCGGGTGCACAAGCTCAACGTCGGACGCTCAGATGAAAAGGGCGTGGACTTCGGGCCGTTGGTCAGCGCCGACGCGGTCGAACGGGTCAACAAGTACGTGCAGATCGGCGTGGACGAGGGCGCGGAACTCGTCGTCGACGGCAGGGGCTTCAAGGTCGATGGCGCGGAGGGCGGCTTCTTCACTGGCGCTACCCTTTTCGACCGCGTGACGCCGGACATGCGGATCTACCAGGAAGAAATCTTCGGGCCGGTGCTGTCGGTGGTGCGCGCACACAGTTACGAGGAAGCGCTCGCCCTGCCGAGCGATCACGAATTCGGCAACGGGGTAGCGATTTTCACCCGCGACGGTGACGCGGCGCGTGACTTTGCCAGCCGGGTCCAGGTGGGCATGGTCGGTATCAATGTGCCCATCCCGGTGCCGATCGCCTACCACACCTTCGGCGGCTGGAAGGCCTCCGGCTTCGGCGATCTGAATCAGCACGGACCCGACTCGATCCGGTTCTACACCAAGACCAAGACCGTGACGCAGCGCTGGCCGGTCGGCATCCGCGAGAGCGCCGTGGAGCAGAGCGGGACCGATCACTTCGTCATCCCGACGATGGACTAGGGCGGTAATGACTGCTACGGACAATGGTGCGGCCGAGGTACTCATCGAGCGTCGAGGACGCGTCGGCCACCTTACGCTGAACCGGCCCAAGGCGATCAACGCACTCAATCACTCGATGGTGCACCGCATTACCGAGGCGTTAACGGAGTGGGGACAAGACTCCGACGTTGAGACGATCGTCATCACTGGTGCGGGCGAGCGCGGCCTGTGCGCCGGTGGTGACATCGTGTCGATCTATCACGACGCCAAATCCGGCGGCGCGGCGTCGCGGGAGTTCTGGCGTGACGAGTACATCCTCAACGCCATGATCGCGAGCTATCCGAAGCCGTACGTTGCGGTCATGGACGGCCTGGTCATGGGCGGTGGAATCGGAGTATCCGCCCATGGCAGCCACCGGATCGTCACCGAACGGTCGGCCTTGGCGATGCCAGAGGTCGGTATCGGGTTCGTGCCCGATGTGGGCGGCACCTACCTGATGGCGCATGGACCCGGCGAACTCGGTACTCACATGGCGCTGACCACGACCCGCCTCGGCCCGGGCGACGCGATCGTCGCCGGCTTCGCCGATCACTTCGTACCCGTCGCCGACATACCGGAGTTGTTGCGGGCGTTGGAAGACCAGCCGGCGGACGACGCGATCGGCCGCTTCGCGCAGGATCCGCCGGAGTCGGCGTTGTCCGATGACCGCGACTGGATCGACGAGTGCTACAGCGCCGATACCGTCGAGATAATCGTCGCGCGACTGCGCCGCAACGGTCAGCCCGACACCGCCGACGCAATCCTGTCCAAATCACCGACTGCGGTGAAGGTGGCGCTGCGGTCGCTGCGGCGGGCGCGGGAAGCCGCCGATCTGGAGACCGTGCTCAACGACGAGTACCGGGTCTCGTTGGCCTGCTTGGCCTCTTCGGATTTCTTCGAGGGCATCCGGGCGCAGGTGATCGACAAGGACCGCAACCCGCGGTGGTCGCCGCCGACATTGGAGGAAGTCGGCGACGACATGGTCGCGCACTACTTCGCCGAGCGTGACGACAACGAATTAGGTTTGGTACCAACAGTTCGGGAGGGGCAGCGATGAGGCGACGACGAGTGAGCATCGCAGCGCGGGACGCGCGAGGAGCGGAGCGAGGAGGAGCCGAATGATTAGGTCAGGCGACAAGCTCAAGCAAGTGGGTTTCCTCGGCCTCGGTCACATGGGTGGGCCGATGGCGGCGAACCTTGCTCGCGCCGGATACCAGGTTCTCGGGTTCGACCTCGTGCCGGCCGCGCTCGAGCAGGCGCAGCGCGACGGCGTTGAGGTGGTCGGCTCGGCGACCGAGGCAGCGGCGGCCAGCGTCGTGATCACCATGCTGCCCAGCGGCAAACACGTGCTCGATCTCTACAACGGCGGCCTGCTGTCGGCGGCCGCACCGGGAACGCTGTTCGTCGATTGCTCCACCATCGACGTGGCCGACGCGCGCGCCGCGGCCGAACTTGCCGTTGCGGCCGGCCATCGCGCGTTGGACGCCCCGGTTTCCGGTGGGGTCGCCGGGGCTGCTGCTGGAACACTGACGTTCATGGTCGGCGGTGCCGAGGAGGACTTTACGGCGGCGCTGCCACTGCTGGAAGTGATGGGCAAGAAGGTGGTTCACTGTGGCGGTGCCGGTGTCGGCCAGGCCGCGAAGATCTGCAACAACATGGTGCTTGCCATCTCCATGATCGGGATCAGCGAGGCATTCGTGCTGGGGGAGAAGCTCGGGCTGACGCACCAGGCCTTTTACGATGTCGCATCCACTGCGTCGGCGCAGTGCTGGTCGCTCACGTCGTACTGCCCGGTGCCGGGGCCGGTGCCGACCAGTCCGGCCAACAACGATTACCAGCCTGGTTTCGCCACGGCGTTGATGGACAAGGACCTGGGACTGGCCGCGAATGCATTGCAGGCCAACGGGGTCGACGGCCAGCTAGGCCTGCTCGCCAAGGAGATTTATCACCGCTTCCGCGAGGACAGCGGTGGCGGGCTGGACTTTTCGGCGATCATCAACGACATCCGCGAGCGTTCCAAGAGTTAGCGCCAGGGGGCTTCGGCGGCGGGATGCTCGAAGTCTCCTGCGGCATGACGCAGTTCGGCGAGCACCTGGATGAGGCTGCGGATTTGGCCCGCATCGATACCGGGGCTCGCGAACACGTGCTCATTCAGCTTCTCGGTGGCCGACTGCACCAGTTGCCTGCCGTCGTCGGTGATTTCGATGAGCGTGGCGCGGCGGTCGCTCGGATGCGGAACCCGCTTGACCAGACCGGCCGTCTCCAAGCGGTCCACCGCATTGGTCACGCTTGTCGGGTGAACCTGTAGGCGCGCACTCGCTTTCGCCATCGGCAGCGCACCGGTGCGAGTGAAGTTCAACAGCGCCAGCAACTCGTAGCGGGCGAAGGTCAGTCCCGTCGGTTTGAGCACCTCGTCGACCCGCGCGAGCATGATCTGTTGCGCACGCATGATCGAGGTGACCGCCGCCATGCCGTCGGCGACATCGCCCCACCCGTGCGTTACCCACTGCCGATGCGCCTCGGCGATCGGATCCAGTGGTAGCGCAGCGGGTTTGCGCTTCTCCGACGGCGTCGTCATGGTCTGATCATCCCACGAGAAGTAGCTCGCCAATCACCGGTTGCTGAAGGTCGGCTTGCGCTTCTCGATGAACGCGGCCATGCCTTCCTTCTGGTCCTCGGTGGCGAATGTGGAATGAAAGAGCCTGCGCTCGAAGCGAACTCCCTCGGTCAATGTCGTCTCGAAAGAGCGGCTCACCGCTTCCTTGGCCATCATGACGATCGGCAGCGACATGCCGGCGATTTGGGTCGCGACATCAAGTGCGACGTCCATCAATTCGGCAGCCGGCACAATGCGCGCCACCAGGCCGGCGCGTTCGGCTTCCTCGGCGTCCATCATCCGGCCGGTGAGGCAGAGATCCATCGCCTTGGCCTTGCCGACGGCGCGCGTCAGGCGCTGCGATCCGCCGATGCCCGGGATGACCCCGAGCTTGATCTCCGGCTGGCCGAACTTGGCGTTATCGGCGGCGATGAGGATGTCGCACATCATGGCCAGCTCGCAGCCGCCACCCAGCGCATACCCGGACACCGCGGCAATCGTCGGTTTGCGAAGTTGGGCAAAGGAATCCCAGGCGGCGAACCAGTCATCGAGGTAGGCGTCCATGTAGGCCTTCGAGGACATTTCCTTGATGTCCGCGCCCGCGGCAAAGGCCTTTTCGGACCCGGTCACGACGATCGCGCCGACCTCGGGGTCGCGGTCGAATGCCTTCGTCGCCTCGATAACCTCCGCCATGAGTTGGCTGTTGAGTGCGTTCAAGGCCTCCGGGCGGTTCAGGCGCAGGACCGCCACGCGATCGCGGCGCTCGACGGCGATGGTTTGGTAGGTCTGCTCATTGGTGGCGGTCATGGCATCGTGCTCCTGGTCAGCGTGAAATCTTCGTCTCCCTACCTTAATCCGTCGCCGTAGATTATTTGTAGACCGAATATCGGAAGTGCCAGTTCATGGCCTAGTCTTTTTCGACACAGTTCGATGCGGGGGCGTCGAATTCGACTAGCTCGAAAGTGGGGGACTTTCGTGAAGCTTCCGGTTGGGCCGATCCGGCGCGCAAAACTACTCACTCTGATGAGTGAGCGAGCAATTGCACGCGACTACCGCAGAGTGCTGCCGGGGATATATGTCCGTGCCGATCAGCAGATTGATTTCGCCATGCAAAGCAAAGCGCTCGGCGTCGCACATCCGACGGGCGTCCTCAGCGGTTGGTCGGCCGCTGCGTTGCATGGGTACCGCTACATACCCGACAACGCTATTCCAGAGGTCATCTTGCCTGCCGTCGCTCGCCGGCGAGCGGGCGTGCGATTTCGCTACGACTTTCTGCGTCCGGACGAGTATGTCGATGTTTTTGGCTACGAATTGACCACGCACGCCCGGACCGCATACGACTTGGCCCGCACGCTAGAACTCGATGACGCGATTGCTGCAGTTGACGGCCTGTGCAACCTAGCTCTCTGCGACCCGAAACGCATTCTCGAGTGTTTGCGACCTCGGGCGCGTGGAAGCGCGCAAGTCCACACAGTGGTCGAGTTCGCTGACGCCGGAGCCGATTCGCCGTGGGAGACGAAAACCCGGCTGCTGCTCGTTCGCGCAGGTTTTCCGCGGCCCGCTACGCAGTACATGTTCCATGGTCCCAACGGTGAAATTTTGGCGAAGGTCGACATGGCTTGGCCTGCATATCGAGTCGCCGTCGAGTATCAGGGTGACCATCACCGCGAGCGAGCGCAGTATGCCCGAGATGTGCGGCGCGAGAACCGTCTCGCGCGGTCGGGTTGGGACGTCATCACAGCGACGAAAGAACTGGTCACTCGCCATCCGCACGAGTTGATCGCACGCGTTGACGTCGGATTGCGACGCGGCGGTTGGGTCGGCACGACGACCTAGTCGAATTCGACCCAATTCGGCGCTTCGGACGTCGAATTCGACTAGGTGACGCCCGGCAGCACGCCCGCCGACCCAAAGCCGCCGCGGAAAACTTGTCGGTGCCCTGTGCCAGAGTCGCGATCAACGAGCGAATCGAGGAGGCTCAGGATGTCGCAACCACCTGTATTGGCTTTCGTGCCGCGGCGCGGATTCACCGTCCGCCATATCGGTGACGTATGGCAGCTACGCAACACCCGCCACTACGGGCCGCAGGTGCTCAACGAATGGCCGCGCAGCCAGCGCCGAGACGCCTTCGAGCACTGCTACCGGCTCAACGGTGTCGACCCCGACGAGGCGCTGGCCGTCATGGGTTCATGATGGCCGGGTTGAAACCAGAGAGCCGAACCGGGCATCGATGTCGGCCTCGGTCAAGCCGAAGTCCGCGAGTGTGTACCGGTGCACCGGCTTACGTTGTCCGGAGGTGCTTTCGGAGTGCATGCTCGCCATCGCGTCGTGTGCCGACGTAGTCATCGGAATGTCGAAGTACAGGTAGATGCCTTCGACGGTACCCATTGGATCCGCCACGAAGTCGCCGTAGTCGACATCGAGGAACTGCGCTGCCGGATAGCGCTTCCGGGCGTCGGTAAACGCGGACAGGCCGCGCTGCCACAGATCGGCCTGCGTCTGGCCGATGACGTCTCCGCAGAACTTCGATGACCAGCCGCGGGTGGCGTGCTCCGCGAGGCTGCACGCCGAGGCCATCGCCGTGCGCGCATTACGGTGCGTCTGAATCACCAGTGCATCGGGATACACGTGCATCAAGGCGTCGAGCGCGAAGAGATGGCTCGGGTTTTTCAGCACCCACCGACGCTCTTGATCGGGCATGCCGATCAACTGCAGGTTGCGCCGGTGCCGGGCGTAGGCGCCGGTCCAGTCTTGGGCCGCAAGCCACTTCGAGTACGTCGGAATATAGGCGAGTGTCTCGTACGAGACCGACATCGCCGACTGGCGCAGCAACTGCCAGCACTCCTCGACCTCGGACGCCGACATGAAGTGCACGCCCATGAATTCCGGATTGTCGATCTGGTGCTGACGAATTCCCTCGTCTATCCGCGTATAGGCCGGGTTCTGCACCCAGGTATCCCGCGGCGGTCGAGGTTGGGGAAACTCGGTGAGCCACATCTCGAGACCCTGATTGTTCGGGTCGGCAGTGAGCAGGCGGTGTAGCGCCGTGGTCCCAGTGCGGGGCAAGCCGGTCACAAAGATGGGCCGCTCGATCGCGACCTCGGCGTGGCCCGGATGCGCCGCGAATCCCGCTTCGCTGAGCAGTCGAGCGACTAGCGCGCCACGCAAGAACGCTCGAAACACCTTCGCGCCCAGGGGAGTCAGCTCGGCCTCGGAGTTCATGGATTCGACGAGCAGGCGGAGTCCGGCCAGGTAGTCGTCGCCGCCGAAGTCGCGCAGACCGGTGATTTTGGTGGCGGAGGCGTGCAGGCTCTCGACGCTACCGACCGTGGGAGTCTCGTTCATCCGAGCAGCCGATCTGCGAAGGCCGCTTGGCGGGCGGCGATGCGGGCGCGAAAGTCTGCTGGGCTGATCACGTTCGACTCGTAGAAAGGCAAGTGCTGAGGTACCTCGTCGATGCCGACGACGGCCACTTCCGGTCCGTCTTCGGGCGTGAGCGGGCGGCTGGTCCGTTGCCAGCGGAACTGCAAGAACCCGCGGCGGTGCCCGGTGGTTTCGAGCCAATTGGTGACGCCGGGATTGCGCTCGCTGATGATCAGGCGGATCTTTCCGTCGGGATCCACCTGCGCCTGGTGTGCATTGAGCGAGGTCTGGTGGTTGACGTAGTCCAGCGACGTGTACCACATGCTGCCGAGCTGAAAACCCAAGTACGGCACGTCGATCCGCGGGACGGTCAGAATCATCGCCTGATCATCGTTCAGCTCGTAATGCCCGGCCGACGAATATTGCGTTGCCAGCCCACCGGGAGTGTGCCGCGGCCCCGTCATCGTGTTGGCCGGCAGATTGAGGTAGAACCACTCCGGAAACTTCAACCAGGTGTGCACCCGCGAGACCAAACCTCGTGCGGCACGGTCGAATCGACGCTGCGCCGACTCCACGGTGTCCGGTGGCGGCGCGGTGCCCAGCGTGTCGGTACGTTCGATGCGAATCGTGCCGCGCGGCGCTGACCAGTCGCCGTAGACTTCGCGCACCACTAGTTGGCTCGAACCAGGCGCCAGCTGGAAATCCGTAGAACTGTTGGGCCCGAAGGTGATCCGGAAGCTGCCGTCGGCGGCCACGTCGATCCCCCGGTCGTCGAACGCCACGACACTCTCCGGCACGCCCGTGTCGGTGTAATTGCCGCTGAGCACCTGGAAGCTGAGATCAATGGTGCCGCCGCGTTTGCCGTACACGACGTATTCGTGTTTGTCGTCGATACGCGTGCCGAAGTAGAGAGTGTCGGGATTGTCCAGGCCCATCTTCATGTACGGCCCGGTGCCCTGGATGAACGTCGGATGGTCGCGCTCACCGGCCCATGCGGCATGGACGGTGGCCATGATTCCGCCGGCCAGGTAGCGGTAGCCCTCGGCGAGGTCCTGCGCCGTGCGCACGTGCGGCGCGGCAGCGATGAGTCGCTCTGCCTCCGCGATCGCAGACTGCAGAGAATCGGTGACTTCGGTTCGGGTGTCCACGTGTTACGCACCGCTTTCGCTCGATCTGGCCCGGCCGGAGGTTTGCGCTGGTACAAATATGAACCTATGCGGTAACCTTCTTCGCAGAATAGAACGTGTTCTAGGCGGTGGTCAATGACTGAACCTTCTTCGGTGCAGGCGCGCCGTTCGCCGCCCACGGAGCGCGTGGTGCAGGTGCTGGACTATCTGGTGTTACGCAAGGACCAGCGCTTCGGGCTGTCGGAACTCGCCCGCGAACTCGACCTGAGCAAGCCGACCTGTCTTGGGATCCTCAATGCGCTCGTCGACGGGGGATACCTCGGTCGCCATCCGGTCGACAAGACCTACGGCCTGGGCCCGGCGCTGATCGCGGCCGGGCGCGCGGCCCAGGAGGGTCATGCCGTCGGGGCCATCGCGCGCCGTCATCTAGCCGAATTGTCCGACCGCTTCGACGCGGTCTGCGCGGCATCGGCGGTGGTGGGAGAGCGGATCACCGTTCTCGACGTCACCTGTCCCGAGGGTCAGGACGCAGCCAACGCGATGGTGGGGCAGGTCTATCCCTTTGCGCCGCCGATCGGCCTGATGTACGTGCTCTGGTCGACGGATGACGACTTCGACGCCTGGCTGCGCCGCGAGCCGACGTTGCCGGTGCGCTTCGACGACCAGCGGTTGCGCCGGGTCGTCGAGTACTGTCGCGAGACCGGCTATCTGGTCGAGTCGCTGACCGCGGTGGGCCGGCGCCTGCACGCCGCGATGGCCGGGGTTGTCGCGCACAACCTGCCGCGCGAACTGCGGGAGTTGTTGGGGGAGATGGTCTCGAACGTCGGCGAGCGCGTGCGCATCTCAGGGGAGGAGCCGGGGGACGTGAATTTGATTGCCGCGCCGGTATTTTCTCCGGACGGTCGGCAGGCGATGGTGCTGACCTTGCACGTGGGAGGCGCGAAGACATTGGCAGAGATCGAACTTCGCGGCAAGGCGCTACGGATGGTGGCCGATGCTGTTACCGCCGAGATGGGTGGACGCGAACCAAGGAGGCTCCGCCGGTGAATTCCCCAACTGCACCCGCTTATGAGTTGTCCCATCTCGACCTCCTCGAAGCCGAGGCCGTGCATATCTTCCGTGAAGTCGCCGCTCAGTTCGAGCGACCGGTGCTGCTGTTCTCCGGCGGAAAAGACTCTGCGGTGATGCTGCACATCGCCGCAAAGGCCTTTTGGCCGGCCATGGTGCCCTTCGCGGTCATGCACGTCGATACCGGCCACAACTTCGACGAGGTCATCGATTTCCGCGACCGCACCGTGCAGCGGCTCAACCTGCGCTTGGTGGTGGCGAGCGTGCAAGACGACATCGACGCCGGCCGCGTCGTCGAGGACACCGGTCCGCGTGGTACGCGAAACCGATTGCAGACGACCGCGTTGCTGCGCGCGATCGACGAGAACCGCTTCGATGCGGTGTTCGGCGGCGCCCGCCGCGACGAGGAGAAGGCGCGCGCCAAGGAGCGCATCTTCAGTTTCCGCGACTCGTTCGGTCAGTGGAATCCGCGCGCGCAACGCCCAGAGCTATGGAATCTCTACAACGGCCGGCATCGACAGGGCGAACACATTCGGGTGTTCCCGTTGTCCAACTGGACCGAACTGGACATCTGGCAGTACATCGATGCCGAAGACGTCGAACTACCCCATCTCTATTACGCGCACCCACGCCAGGTCGTCGCCCGCGATTCGATGCTGTTGGCGCGCACCCGGTTTCTGCAATTGTTGCCCGGCGAGGTGCCGTTCGAGGCGACTGTCCGGTTCCGAACCGTCGGGGACGCCACTTGCACCGGGTGCGTCGAGAGCACCGCGACTACCGCGGCGGCAGTGGCAGCGGAGGTGGCGGCCACCCGCTTGACGGAACGGGGTGCGACGCGCGCGGATGATCGAATCTCCGAATCCGGCATGGAGGACCGCAAGAAGGAAGGCTACTTCTGATGACGCAGTTGCTTCGGGTAGCCACCGCGGGCAGCGTCGATGACGGCAAGTCGACGCTGATCGGCCGATTGCTCTATGACAGCAAGGCGATCTTCGAGGATCAACTGGCTGCGGTCGAGCGGACCAGTCGTGAGCGCGGCGACGACTACGCGAATCTGGCCCTGCTGACCGACGGCTTACGCGCCGAACGCGAGCAGGGCATCACCATCGACGTCGCACACCGCTATTTCGCTACGCCGCACCGCAAGTTCATTTTCGCGGACACGCCCGGTCACGAGCAGTACACCCGCAACATGGTGACAGGTGCGTCCACGGCCGACCTGGCGCTCATCCTCGTCGACGCCCGCAAAGGCATCGTCGAGCAGACGCGCAGGCACGCGTTCATCGCCAGCCTGCTCGGCATCCGGCACATCGTCGTCTGCGTCAACAAGATGGATCTGGTCGGCTGGTCGCAGGAACGGTTCAACGAAATCCACGAGGACTTTCGGCGATTCGCGGCCAAACTCGAAGTCGCCGACCTGACCTTCATTCCCATTTCCGCCCTGCTCGGCGACAACATCGTCGACCGCACCACGAATATGGCTTGGTATGAGGGACAGTCGCTGCTGCACCACCTCGAAAACGTCCATGTGGCGTCCGACCGCAACTTGATCGACGCCCGTTTCCCGGTTCAGTTCGTCATCCGCCCGCAACTCCGCAGCCCTGAACTACACGACTTCCGCGGTTACGCCGGCACCGTCGCGGGCGGGGTGTTCGCATCGGGTGACGAGGTAGTCGCCCTACCGTCCGGATTCACCACGAGCATTCGAGCGATCTGGGGGCCGGGCGGCGTCCCACTCGACGCCGCGCCGAACGGCGCCGCGGTGACGATCGAACTCAGCGACGAATTGGACATCAGCCGTGGCGACATGCTGTGTCGACCGAACAACCGACCGCTCGTGGCGGCCGCTGTTGATGCCATGGTGTGCTGGTTTTCCGAGACTGCCACCTTGCGAGCGGGAAACCGGTATCTGCTGCAGCAGCAGGCGTCGTCGACGCGCGCTACTGTGACCGAGCTCGACTACCGCCTGGACGTCAACACACTGCACCGCGACCAATCAGCACAGTCGTTGCAGCTCAACGAGATCGGCCGGGTGCAGCTGAGCTGTCAGCAACCGTTGCTGTTCGACGCCTACCGCCGCAATCGCACCACCGGCAGCTTCATTCTCGTCGACGAGTCGACCAACAACACGGTCGCTGCCGGCGTCATCACCGGTCCGGCGCTGACCGCGTCGCGGGTGGTATGGCATCAATCCGCGATCAGTCGAGAGCAACGCGGAACACGCGGCATGACCGTGTGGCTGACCGGGCTGTCGGCAAGCGGAAAGTCCAGTGTCGCGGTAGAATTGGAGCGGCGACTGGTTGCGGCCGGGCATCCCGCGTACCGGCTCGACGGCGACAATCTGCGACACGGCCTGAACGCCGATCTCGGCTTCAGCGAGGCTGATCGTGCCGAAAATGTCAGGCGGACTGGGGAAGTGGCGAAGCTGCTCGCCGATGCGGGGGTCATCGCTATCGCGTCGCTGATCAGTCCCTTCCGGACCGATCGGTCGCGGGTGCGGGATCTGCACGAGGCCGCCGGCCTGCCATTCGTCGAGGTGTTCGTCGCGACGCCACTGGCCGAATGCGAGCGCCGGGATCCGAAAGGCATGTACGCCAAGGCGCGAGCGGGTGAGATCACTGGCTTCACGGGCATCGACGACCCCTACGAGGAGCCCTTGCATGCCGAGGTGGTCCTGCATCCCGCCGATGGAGATCCGGCGCGACAGGCCGCGAAGATCATCGATCGGCTCGGCCTGTGAACGGGTCGCAGCTGTCCGACGTCGAATTGGCCGCCAGCTTGGCCCGGGACGCCGGTCAGTTGCTGCTCGGACTCCGCGATGCGCCGAACGGTCCGACCGGTAAGGAACTCGGCCGCGAAGGTGACCGCCGATCCAACGATCTGCTGCTCGACCGGCTGGGTGCCGAACGTCCCGGCGATGCGGTGCTGTCCGAGGAGGCTGTCGACGACAAGTCGCGGCTGCGCAGCGAACGCGTGTGGATCATCGACCCGCTCGACGGCACCCGGGAGTACGGGATGTCCGGCCGGACCGACTGGGCGGTGCACGTGGCGTTGTGGACGTCGGGCGTGGGGATCGGCGCGGCCGCGGTCGCGCAACCGGCGCGCGGGGAGGTGTATTCGAGCGCGGATTCCCGACCTGCGCGTAGCGTTCCCGCCGCGCCGCTGCGGGTCGTTGTCAGTGACAGTCGGCCGCCCGCATTCGTCAAGAAGCTGCGAAAAAGATTGGGAGCGCAGATCATTCCGATGGGATCCGCCGGGGCGAAGGCCATGGCGGTGCTGCGCGGGGACGCCGATGCCTATGTGCACGCGGGCGGCCAGTGGGAGTGGGACTCGGCGGCGCCGGTCGGGGTGGCGCTCAGTGCCGGGTTGCATTGCTCGCGGATCGACGGTTCACCACTGCGCTACAACGCCGATCATCCGTATCTGCCAGATTTGATCATCTGCGATCCGCGCGTTGCCGAGACCATTCTGCGCGTGGTCGCCTGAGCGCCGCCGCGCGCGGAATTGCTGAGTTGCTGCAGGCGTTTGGCGCGCGGCGCCACAACTGAGCGAGCGGCGCTGATGTCAGTCGAACTCGCAGCGGCTGCGCACCTCTTGTTCGATCGCGGACGCCTCGCGCTCGAACTCGAGCGTGGACGCCTTCGCCTGAGACAGCGAGTGGCCGAGGGCGCGCAGCAGGTCGTCTCTGAGATGAGCGACCGCCACCGAGTCCAAGCGTCCGCTCTCCACAATGGCGTCGAGCCCGTCGATGGTGGTGCGTACCGAATTGGCGAAGCTGAAGAACGCGGCGCTCAGTTCCTCGCAGTTGTGCAGCGACGCTCTACTGAGTCGGTGCAGGCTTTCCTTGCGAGCGCACTCGACCTGCCAAGCTTCGGTGGCCTCGAGGCCGAGCGCGGCGAGCGTCCGCAGTTGTTCGTCGCCGTCGGACATGCTTTCCACGATCGAATCCGCAACGGACTGGCCGTCGGGCCATTTCAAGGTGTAGAGCATCGCGTCCCTCTGATGCTGGGTGTGTTTGTCCTGTTCCAGACGGATACCCGAGCGGCAAACTGTTGAACGCGGTGTTGCCTAGATCACGCTGTGTCCGCTTAGGTGGCAAGTCCGACCTAGCGACGATGCGTGCGCAGTGTTACGGACATCTGCGGGGTATCGATGAAGGATGCGCTTACCTGCGAAAACTCTGTGCCCCCGGCAGGATTCGAACCTGCGGCCTTTCGCTCCGGAGGCGAACGCTCTATCCCCTGAGCTACGGGGGCGGGCTGGAGATCAGCTCGCCAATTGGGCGGTGTAACCCTAACTCATCCGTGGTGGCTGACCAAAGTCGGGCTGTGGCTGTGCGTGAGTTTTCACCGCGGGCGGTGAAAACTCACGCACAGGGGCCTTCGCGGCGTTTGCGGTCAGTTCATCGGCAGTGGCTGCGCGCCGCGCGCGGCGAGCATTTCTGTCATGGTCTTCGCCTCGTTCTGCTGGGTGTTCACCATCGTCTGCGCCAGCTGGCGAACCACTTCCACATCGGCATGCTGCGCGGCGTACTGCATCATCGGCAGGCCGCCCTCGTGATGCCGAAGCATCAGCTGCAAGAAGAGCACGTCGAGCTGCTGACCGCGAGCCTGGCGTAGCTGCGCGATCTCGGCTTGGCTGGCCATGCCAGGCATGGTCGAGACCGGACCGGAGTGCGCCATCGTCATGCCACCGTGGCCGGAATCGCCCGTCATCCAGCCCATGTACCCGCCGGTCGGCAGGCTCGGTTCGCCCCACATGGCCAGCCAGCCCTGCATCTGGCCGACCTGGTTCTGCTGACTGGTCAGGATGTCGTAGGCAAGGTTGCGCACCGCGCCGTCGGTGGTGTTGGTCAGGGCCAACGACGCCATTTCGATGGCTTGGTTGTGGTGCACGGTCATGTCTTGGGAAAAGCCGATGTCCACTGCGCCAGGCTGGGGGGTGCTGTCCTGAGTGGCCGGTCGCACAAAAAACCCGACCGCAAAGCCGACCAGCGCGACGGCGATAACGCCGAGCACGAGCAGTGCGCCGCGCTGACTCCGCCTGGCCGCCGGCGCTGAATCTGCCGTCTGGGACTGCTGCGTCGCCGTTTCGTCGGTCATCACTGCGCAGGGGCCGGAGCGGGAGCGGGCGCCGGGGCCGGAGCTGGCGCGGGTGCGGGCGCCGGTGCCGGGGCTGGCGCGGGAGCAGGTGCGCCCGGCAGTCCTGGCGGCATGCCCGCGCCGCTGACCTCGTTGGGGTCGACCTGCAGGCCCTTGCCGTCCATCTGAACGGCGTTGGGACCGGGCGGGGTTGGGTCGAAGGGCGGCGGGTTGTCGGGGTCGAAGGATCCCTGCCCCGGAATAGTCGTGCAGCTCGCGCCCACCTCGGGATAGGTGTACTTGTTCAGCCGCAGCGCTGTGATGAATTCGTCGATGCGCTTGTCGTTGGGATCGCTGAGCTTGAGTTGATGGCCCCACGCTTGCAGGGAGATCGGTGTGCTGAGTCCCGGATACGGCGACATCAGCATGTACTGCTGCCCCTTGACCTTCGACGCCAGTTCGCTGACGCCGGCGGCATCGAGCTTGTCGGGGTTGTAGGTGATCCAGATCGCTCCGTGCTCGAGGGAGTGCACGGCGTTCTCGGTACGGATCGCCTTCGGGTAGACGTTGCCCATACAGGTCGCCCAGTTGGCGTCGTGCGGACCGCCGAACGGTGGCGACTGGTCATAGGCAACCCGCTGGGCTGGGCTGACGTGCAGGCCGGCGGGATAGGTCTTGGTGACAATGCCGGAAATCTGGCTGGACGGATCCTTGTCCGTCTCACTAGGGGTGTATTTCTGCTGCTCGGCCTTGGTCTGGAACTTCGGAACCATGTTGTAGGCCAGGACGGCGATGAGCGCGACGATCACCACAGCGGCCGCGATGGTGAGCCACGGGATCTGCCGGCCCTTGAGGCCCTTGCCGGTTGGACGCCGCTTCTTGCTGGCGGCGCGAATCGCCTTGGCCGACTTGGCCCCCGTGGCGGATTTGTCGCGTTTGCCTAGAGAACCGCTGGGCATTACAGGTCTGCTCTTTCGCTTCGTGGACGTTTGTCGCGCTTGGGCGTGCGCAGCGCTCGATGCCTGCCCGCCCGAGAGCGACCCCCACTGTACTGCGCACTTCCTGAGAGAACGCTTTATTGACCATGGGCAGCTCGGCGGGCGTCGCGGACATAATGCGCGGTGCGGGCCGTAAAGCGCAGCCCATAGGATAAACACCCGTGACTCCAGCTGACCTTGCCGAAGTGTTGCGCGCCAGCGCCGCGAAGGTGCTCGCCGAGCACGGCCTCGACGCCGCCGTGCTGCCTGCGGAACTCAAGGTCGAGCGTCCGCGCAACCCCGGGCACGGGGATTACGCGTCGAACGTCGCCATGCAGATCGCCAAGCCGGCCGGCGTCAATCCGCGCGAGCTGGCGGCGTGGCTGGCCGCCGCGCTTGCGGCCACGGAAGGAATCGAATCTGCAGAGGTCGCCGGGCCGGGATTCATCAACATCAGGCTGGCTGCCTCGGCGCAGGGCGCGATCCTGGACAAGGTACTGACCGAGGGCGAGCGGTACGGAACCAACAACACGCTCGCCAAGACCAAGATCAATCTCGAGTTCGTTTCGGCCAACCCGACGGGCCCAATCCACCTCGGCGGCACCCGCTGGGCCGCGGTCGGTGATGCGCTCGGACGGATCCTGTCGACCCAGGGTGCCGACGTGACGCGCGAGTACTACTTCAATGACCATGGCGCGCAGATCGATCGGTTCGCGCGGTCGTTGGTGGCCGCCGCGCTCGACGAACCCACGCCGGAGGACGGCTACGCCGGGGCATACATCCACGAAATTGCCGCCGACGTGATCGCGGCGCACCCGGCGGTTCTCGACGCACCCGAGCAGGAGCGTCTCGAGACGTTCCGCGCGGCCGGCGTCGAGTTGATGTTCGCCCACATCAAGGAGTCGCTGCACAACTTCGGCACCGATTTCGACGTCTACTTCAACGAAAGCTCGCTTTTCACCTCCGGCGCGGTGGACCGCGCCGTGGAGCAACTCAAGGCGTCGGGCAACCTGTACCAATCCGACGGCGCCTGGTGGATCAAGAGCACCGCTTACGGTGACGATCAGGACCGCGTCGTCATCAAGAGCGACGGCAATTCCGCCTATATCGCGGGCGATATCGCCTACTTCCAGGACAAGCGTGCGCGCGGCTTCGATCTGTGCATCTACATGCTGGGCGCGGACCATCACGGTTATATCGGACGGTTGAAGGCTGCCGCAGCCGCGTTCGGCGACAATCCGGACACCGTCGAGGTCCTGATCGGGCAGATGGTGAACCTGGTTCGCGACGGCGCCCCGGTCCGGATGAGCAAGCGCGCCGGCACGGTCATCACGTTGGAGGACCTGGTCGAGGCGATCGGCGTAGACGCGGCGCGCTACGTTCTGGTGCGCAGTTCGGTGAACTCGAGCATCGACATCGACCTGCAGTTGTGGGCCAGTCAGAGCAACGAAAACCCGGTCTACTACGTGCAATACGCGCACGCTCGGCTGTCCTCGTTGGCCCGCAACGCGGCCGATCTCGGGGTGACGTCGCAGAACCCGGACCTGTCGCTGCTCGTCACCGAGCACGAGGGCGAGTTGATCCGGACCATCGGTGAGTACCCGCGGGTGGTCGCGAGCGCGGCGAGTCTGCGTGAGCCACACCGTATTGCGCGGTATCTGGAGGAGCTGGCGGGCGCGTATCACCGGTTCTACGGCGCCAATCGGGTGCTGCCCCAAGGGGACGAAGAACCCACCGACTTGCACACTGCGCGCTTGGCGCTGTGTGACGCGACGCGTCAGGTTCTTGCCAACGGCCTTGGCCTGCTCGGCGTTTCGGCTCCGGAGCAGATGTGAGCGCCCACCCTGCCGGACCGCGGCACGCGGAGGTCCCGCACGCACCGAACCTGCCCGAGCGGCCTCGCGAACCCGGGGAGATGACGGCGCTGCCGCCACATGTTTACCCGCGCAACGCTGTTCGCGGCAGTGACGGCGTGGTTCGGCTGGCTGGCGTCTCGGTCACCGAGCTTGCCCGCACGTACGGGACTCCGCTGTTCGTCGTCGACGAGGACGATTTCCGGTTTCGCTGCCGGGAGATCGTGAAGGCATTCGGTCCCGGGGCGCGAATTCACTACGCGTCCAAGGCCTTCCTGTGCACGGAGATCGCGCGCTGGGTGGCAGACGAGGGGCTGCACCTCGACGTCTGTTCCGGCGGTGAGTTGGCGATCGCGCTGCATGCGGGTTTTCCGCCCGAACGTATCGCGGTGCACGGCAACAACAAGTCGGTCCCCGAGCTGGAGGCCGCGGTCGCCGCCGGGGTCGGTCACGTCGTGCTGGATTCGATGACCGAAATCGACCGGCTCGACGAGATCGCCGCCCGCGCCGGCGTTGTCCAAAAGGTCCTGGTGCGGGTCACCGTCGGCGTCGAGGCCCACACGCACGAGTTCATTTCCACAGCGCACGAGGATCAGAAGTTCGGATTCTCCCTGACGGCCTCGGCCGGCGGCGCTGGTGAAAGCGTTGCGATGCAAGCTGTCCGCCGCGTGTTTGCGTCGCCGAACCTGCGCTTGGTGGGCCTGCACAGCCACATCGGCTCACAGATCTTCGAAGTCGACGGCTTCGAGCTGGCCGCGCGCCGGGTGATCGGGCTGCTGCGCGACATCGTCGGAGAATTCGGCGTGGCGAAGGCTTCGCAGGTTCGAATCGTGGACCTCGGTGGCGGGCTCGGCATTTCGTATGTGCCGAGCGACGACCCGCCGCCGATGGCGGAGCTGGCGCACAAACTGCGCGATATTGTCGCGACCGAGTCGGCGTTGGCCGGTCTACCGGTGCCGATCCTGGCGGTGGAGCCGGGCCGTGCCATTGCCGGGCCCGGCACTGTGACGCTGTATGAGGTCGGCACGATCAAGGATGTCGACCTCGGGTCGGGTGCCCACCGGCGCTACGTGAGCATCGACGGCGGCATGAGCGACAATATTCGCACCTCGCTGTACCAGGCCGATTACGATTCCCGCTTGGTCTCCCGGGACAGCACCGCCGAACCGGTCGTAGCGCGGGTGGTCGGCAAGCATTGTGAGAGTGGCGATGTGGTCGTCCGGGATCTGTGGATTCCGGCCGATGTCGGCCCCGGAGACCTGCTCGCGGTCGCGGCGACGGGGGCGTACTGCTATTCGATGTCGAGCCGGTACAACCTGCTGCCACGGCCGGCGGTGGTTGCAGTCCGGGATGGAAACGCCAGGTTGATACTTCGCAGAGAGACTGTCGAGGATCTGCTCGGCTTGGAGGTGACGGAGTGAGCGAGACACCCGCAGCGGCAGCAGCTGTCGAAAGCTCCGAAAGAGCTGGAAGGACACGGCCGCGCAGGACCTTTGAACCGTATGGTGATGCGCCGATCGGCGTTGCCGTTCTAGGACTGGGCAATGTCGGCACGGAGGTGGTGCGGGTCCTGCGCGAGCACGCGGCGGACCTGCGGGCGCGGGTCGGTGCTCCGGTGGTGCTGCGCGGAATTGCCGTGCGCCGAACCGACGTCGACCGTGGTGTGCCCGAGGACCTGCTGACCACCGACGCGCATGCTCTGGTCGCGCGCGACGACGTGGACATCGTCGTCGAGGTGATCGGCGGCATCGAGCCGCCGAGGTCGTTGATCCTGGCCGCGCTCAACGCCGGAAAGTCCGTGGTCACCGCGAACAAGGCGCTGCTGGCCGACTACACCGGTGAGCTCGCCGAGGCAGCCGAGCGCAACCGTGCCGATCTGTACTTCGAGGCCGCGGTCGCCGGCGCGATCCCGGTGGTGCGCCCGCTGATGCAGTCGCTGGCGGGGGACCGGGTCAACCGGGTCGCCGGAATCGTCAACGGCACCACCAACTTCATCTTGTCCGCGATGGATGAGACCGGCGCCGATTATTCGGAGATGCTCGCGGAGGCAACCCGTCTCGGCTACGCGGAGGCAGATCCCACCGCGGACGTCGAGGGCTATGACGCCGCGGCGAAGGCCGCCATTCTCGCGTCGCTGGCCTTCCACACGCGGGTCACCGCGGCCGATGTCTACCGGGAAGGCATCTCCAAGGTCACGGCCGAGGATCTTGCCACGGCTGCGGCCGTCAACTGCACCGTGAAGCTGCTGGCCATCTGTGAGCGGGTGGAAGACGTCGCCGACGACGGCAGCCCGCGGGAACGGATCTCGATCCGCGTCTACCCCGCGCTCGTCCCGCGCGACCATCCGCTGGCGGCGGTGAACGGCGCTTTCAACGCAGTCGTGGTCGAAGCGGACAACGCGGGCCGGCTGATGTTCTACGGTCAGGGCGCCGGCGGCGCGCCCACGGCGTCGGCCGTGATGGGCGATCTGGTCATGGCGGCGCGCAACAAGTACTACGGTGGCCGCGGGCCGGGAGAATCCACCTACGCGTCGCTGCCGATAGCGCCAATGGGGGACACCCCGACCCGCTACCACGTCAACATGCAGGTACCGGACCGTCCGGGCGTGCTGGCCGGCGTGGCGGCCGAGTTCGCCAAGCGGGATGTCAGTATTTCGACCGTTCGACAGGAAGGCGCCGGTGAGGGGGCGCGGCTGGTGGTGGTGACCCACCTGGCCACCGAAGCTGCGCTGGCTGAAACTGTTGCCGCACTGGCGGATTCCGAGTACGGCGTGTCGGTCACGAGTGTTCTGAGATTGGAAGGCACCAAGGAATGAGTACGCAGCCAGTACCGGCGCAGCGGTCCGCAAAGCCGGTGCACACACCGTGGCCGGGGTTGATCGAGGCTTATCGGGACCGGTTGGCCATCGGACCGGATTGGGAACCCGTCACCCTGCGCGAAGGCGGCACGCCGCTGTTGCCGGCGGCATATCTGTCCGAAATCACCGGCTGTGACGTGCATTTGAAGGTTGAAGGACTCAACCCGACCGGTTCGTTCAAGGACCGCGGCATGACCATGGCCATCACCGATGCACGCGCTCGCGGCCAGCAAGCGGTGTTGTGTGCCTCGACCGGAAACACGTCCGCGTCGGCCGCGGCGTATGCGGCAAAGGCGAAAATGACCTGTGCCGTGCTGATTCCGCAGGGCAAGATCGCAATGGGCAAGCTGGCGCAGGCAGTCATGCACGGAGCCAAGATCATTCAGGTCGAGGGCAACTTCGATGACTGTTTGGAGCTGGCGCGCAAGACAACTGCCGAGTTTCCCACGATCGGATTGGTGAATTCGGTGAACCCGGCCCGGATCGAGGGCCAGAAGACCGCGGCCTTCGAGATCTGCGACGCACTCGGCAAGGCGCCCGACGTGCACGCGCTGCCCGTCGGCAACGCCGGAAACATCACCGCCTATTGGCGCGGATACCGCGAGTACTTCGATGACGGCATCACCTCGGTCAAGCCGCGCATGCTCGGGGTTCAGGCCGCGGGCGCTGCGCCGTTGGTTCATGGCGCGCCGGTGAAGGACCCGGAAACCATCGCCACGGCAATCCGTATCGGCTCGCCAGCGTCCTGGCACGGCGCGGTCGCCGCAAAGGAGGAATCCGGCGGCGCCTTCCGGGCAGCGACCGACGAGAAGATCCTAGAGGCGTACCGGCTGATCGCGGCGCACGAAGGGGTGTTCGTCGAGCCCGCGTCGGCGGCCAGTGTTGCCGGCCTGCTCGCGGCACGCGCCGAGGGCTGGCTCGATGCCGGCTTGACGGTCGTGTGCACGGTGACCGGAAACGGACTGAAGGATCCCGACACGGCACTGTCGGGTATGCCGCACGTCGAACCGATTCCGGTCGACCCGGTGGCGGTCGCGTCCGCGCTCGAGCTGGCCTAAGTGCACACTTCCGGGCCAGCGCTTATGACACAGACCCTGCCGACCGGTCTCACGGTCACCGCCCGCGTCCCCGCTTCCAGCGCGAACCTGGGTCCGGGTTTCGATTCGCTGGGCATCGCGCTCGATCTGTTCGACGAGATTTCCGTGACCACCACCGACTCTGGGCTCGACATCCATGTCGAAGGAGAAGGTGCCGACGATGTGCCGTGGGGGCCGTCGCATCTGGTGGTGCGTGCGGTGGAGCGCGGTCTCGAGTCTGCCGGGGTGTGGGCGAACGGCTTGAAGGTTGTGTGCCGCAACGTCATTCCGCACTCTCGGGGGTTGGGTTCGTCGGCGTCGGCCGCCGTCGGGGGATTGGCCGCCGCCAATGCGTTGGCGGCCAAGCTCGACCCCACCCTTGCCTTGCGCGATGACCAGTTGGTGCAGCTTGCCTCAGAATTCGAGGGCCATCCCGACAACGCATCGGCAAGTGTGCTGGGCGGTGCCGTTGTGTCTTGGACGGAGGACGGCGCCCACTCGGGCGAGCGGATCTATCGTGCGGCGCGCCTAGACGTGCATCCCGATATTCGTGCGGTGGTGCTGGTGCCCGACGAGCGATCCTCGACGGCACACACGCGTGGTCTGCTGCCCGAATTGGTTTCGCACCGCGACGCGTCGTTCAACGTCAGCCGGGCCGCGCTGGCCGTGGTTGCGCTCACCCAACGCCCGGACCTGCTGCTTCCGGCGACCGCCGACCTGCTGCATCAGCCGCACCGCGCCCCCGCATTGCCGCTGACCACGCGCTGGATCGGCAAGCTGCGGGCGGTCGGTATCGCAGCGACCGTGTCCGGAGCAGGTCCAACTGTGCTGGCGCTGACCACCGAGTCGTTGCCGAGCGAATTGCGCCTGGAGGCCGAGGCGGACGGACTGCGGGTGCTCGACTTGGGAATTGCTGCCGGAGTGACCGCGGAATAACGCGCGTGTCGCAAATCCTTGCCGCAGGTGTCCTCGCCCGCTATCCTGAGCCTTGTCCGTACATCGTGCGCGTCAGTCGTCGGTGCTTCACCCGGGCAATCAATCCAGAAGTTTGGACGCGTGACAGGCAGCATCAGCCGTCGGGAATGATTCACTCGCACCAAACCTTCGCGTTGGATGTGCTCGGAGCAAGATTGAGACATGAAGCGGGGTGGAAAGTCTTGATTCCGCTGACGCCGGGTACGTACGGCATACACCGGGCCCAGTAGACGAGCTGGGCTTCGGGACGAGCCTCCGATCGCAATGACAGCGCACGGGGGAAGGGAAAGGAAATCCGTGATCGATACGGACCTGCTCGCCAAGCCCGACCATGTGACCTCGAACGTCGTGGTCGACCGGACGAGCCCACAACAGAACTTTTCGAGTTCAGAAGAGAATTCAGTGAGCCAGAACTCAATGACCACAGCGCCAGACGCGCGGGCCGCGTCGGCGCCGGCAGATGTGCGCGGATCGGGACTGTCTTCCATGCTGCTGCCACAATTGCGTGCCCTCGCCTCCGAACTGGGAATCAAGGGAACCTCGGGACTGCGCAAGGGTGATCTGATCGCCGCGATCAAGGACAAGCAGACCGGCGGCTCGTCGGCTCCGGCCGCAGCAGCGCAGACACAGTCCGCCCCGCCGGCCGAGCAGAACGACAAGTCCGCCGGACGCGGCGACGCGGTAGGCAACTCTGGTGATGAGCGCACGCCGGATCAGGGCGGCGCGCGCACCCGTCGCCGTTCCGCCCGGCCCCAGGGCGCGACCGAGCAAGCTGGCACCGACGGGCGCGACGGTTCGGCTGACGCCAAGACCGCCGAACCGAAGACGACTGAGCGCAAAGCAGACCGCGGTGAACAACCGGCAGCCGAGCGCGGGGCAGACCAGGGCGAGCAGGCGCGCCAGGATCAACAGAGCGAGCGGCCGCGGCGGGAGCGCCAGCAGGGCGGCCGCAACGCCGACGGCCGCGGCGACAGCAACCGGGGTGGCGACAACAACCGCGGTGAGAACAACCGCGGCGGTGAGAACAACCGCGGTGACAACAACAACCGGGGCGGCGACACGCGCACTGCTGATGGCGAGCGCACCAGCCAGGGCCAGCGCTCGGACAATCGCGGGCCCGACAACCGGGGCGGCGACAACCGGGGCGGCGACAACCGTAGCGACGACGACGAGAGCGGGCGGGGCCGGCGTGGTCGCCGCTTCCGGGAGCGTCGCCGTGGCCGCGACCGCGGCGCCGAAGGCGGCGGTGCCGAGCCCGAGATCCGCGAAGACGACGTGCTCCAGCCGGTCGCGGGCATCCTCGATGTCCTCGACAACTACGCCTTCGTGCGTACCTCCGGCTACCTCGCGGGCCCGAACGACGTCTACGTGTCGATGAACATGGTGCGCAAGAACGGCCTGCGCCGCGGCGACGCGATCACCGGCGCGGTCCGCGCACCGCGCGAGGGCGAGCAGAGCAACCAGCGGCAGAAGTTCGACCCATTGGTGCGGCTGGACACCGTCAACGGCGGCGACGTCGAGGCGGCAAAGCGGCGGCCGGAGTTCAACAAGCTGACACCGCTGTATCCGAACCAGCGGCTGCGGCTCGAGACCGCGCAGAACAAGCTGACCACCCGCGTCATCGACCTGATCATGCCGATCGGTAAGGGCCAGCGCGCGTTGATCGTGTCGCCGCCCAAGGCAGGTAAGACGACGATTCTGCAGGACATCGCCAACGCGATAGCGACGAACAACCCGGAGTGCTACCTGATGGTGGTGCTGGTGGACGAGCGTCCGGAAGAGGTCACCGACATGCAGCGGTCGGTGCGCGGCGAGGTCATCGCTTCGACGTTCGACCGCCCACCGTCAGACCACACCTCGGTGGCCGAACTTGCGATCGAGCGGGCCAAGCGGCTGGTGGAGATGGGCAAGGACGTCGTGGTGCTGCTCGACTCGATCACCCGCCTGGGCCGCGCGTACAACAACTCCTCGCCGGCATCGGGCCGAATTCTGTCCGGTGGTGTCGATTCCACGGCCCTGTACCCGCCCAAGCGCTTCCTCGGCGCCGCGCGCAACATCGAAAACGGCGGTTCGCTGACGATCATTGCCACGGCGATGGTCGAGACCGGATCGACCGGTGACACCGTCATCTTCGAGGAGTTCAAGGGTACGGGTAACGCCGAGCTGAAGCTCGACCGCAAGATTGCCGAGCGGCGGGTCTTCCCGGCCGTCGACATCAACCCGTCGGGCACCCGCAAGGACGAGCTCTTGATGAGTCCGGATGAGGCCGCGGTGCTGCACAAGCTGCGCAGGGTGCTCTCCGGACTGGATTCCCACCAGGCGATCGACCTGGTGATCGACCGGTTGAAGAAGAGCCGCAACAACGTCGAGTTCTTGATGCAGGTCTCCAAGAACGCGCCGGGAACCCTCGACGACTGAGCTCCGGAATAACCGCAGGCGGTGACGCGTTTTGGCTGATGCGTCACCGCATTGGCGGCGATTCGCAGCGTCAGGGCCAGCTCTGGCATACTGAACGGCCGAAGTCCGGTTCCGGTTCACGTCTTCGATAGGCGAAGGCGACCCGGCGACCAACGTGAGAGGACACCATGAAGGCAGGAATTCACCCGAACTACGTGCCCACCACCGTGGTATGCGGTTGCGGCAACACGTTCGAAACCCGCAGCACCAAGGAGTCGGGACGGATCACCGTCGAGGTTTGCTCGCAGTGCCACCCGTTCTACACGGGCAAGCAGAAGATTCTCGACACCGGTGGCCGGGTTGCGCGGTTCGAGGCGCGCTACGGCAAGCGTGCCAAGAAGTCCGACGCAAAGTAGCTTCCGCGCCGACGCCCGTCCTGCCTGCGCAGGCCGGGCGTCGCCTTTTTTCGTGCCCAAGAAAGATGGATCATGACTCAGCCTTCGGCGCTTGATGACGTCCTCGCCGAACATGCCGGTCTGGAGATCCAGCTCTCCGACCCCGCCCTGCACAACGACCCCGCCGCCGCTCGGCGAGTCGGAAAGCGGTTTGCCGAGCTGGCGCCCGTCATGGCGACCTACGCCAAACTTCAGGTAGCGCGCGAAGACCTGGAGGCCGCGCGCGAACTCGCTGCGGATGACCCGTCGTTTGCCGACGAGGTGCCTGAATTAGAGAGTCGGGTCGCCGAACTCGACCAGACGCTCACCGATCTGCTGGCCCCGCGCGACCCGCACGACGGCGACGACGTCGTTCTGGAAGTGAAATCCGGCGAGGGCGGCGAAGAATCGGCGCTGTTCGCGGCGGACCTTGCGCGCATGTACGTCCGCTACGCCGAGCGGCACGGCTGGCGAGTCGAGATCCTCGATGCCACGATCTCCGACCTGGGCGGCTACAAGGAAGCGACGCTGTCGATCAAGAGTCGCGACGCCGCCCGTGACGGCGTGTGGTCGCGTCTGAAATTCGAGGGCGGTGTACACCGGGTGCAGCGCGTACCGGTCACCGAATCGCAGGGCCGAGTGCACACCTCGGCGGCCGGAGTGCTGATCTACCCCGAACCCGACGAGGTCGAGGCCGTCCAGATCGACGAGTCGGACCTGCGTATCGATGTGTATCGCTCGTCCGGTAAGGGCGGACAGGGCGTCAACACCACCGACTCGGCAGTGCGCATCACGCACCTGCCCTCGGGCATCGTGGTGACCTGCCAAAACGAGCGTTCACAACTGCAGAACAAGACGCGCGCGCTGCAGGTTCTCGCGGCGCGACTGCAAGCGCTGGCCGAAGAACAGGCCGACGCCGAAGCGGCGGCCGGTCGCGCCAGCCAGGTGCGCACGGTGGATCGTTCGGAACGAATCCGCACCTACAACTTTCCGGAGAACCGGATCACCGATCACCGAATCGGCTTCAAAGCGCACAATCTGGATGCAGTGCTCGATGGCGACCTCGATGCGCTGCTCGATGCCCTGGGCAAGGCGGACCGAGAGGCACGCCTCGCGGCGGAGTGAGAAACGCCGCTGACATGAGTCGGATTCCACTGCGTCCCGCGATAAACGAAGCATCCGCCGTGCTTGCTGCGGCCGGGATCACGCATGCCCGAAATGATGCGGAGATGCTGGCCGCACACCTGCTCGGCATCGAGCGGACGCGGCTTGCGCTCGTTCCGCTCATCGAGCCGGACGTATTGGCGAGCTACCGAGACATGGTGGCCCGGCGCGCCAAAAGAATTCCGCTGCAACACATCACCGGTGTGGCTGCGATGGGAGCAATCGACGTAGAGGTCGGTCCCGGCGTCTTTGTGCCGCGCCCGGAAACCGAGTTGCTGCTGGCCTGGGCGCTGGCGTTTCTGGAAGGTCGCCATGCTCCCGTGGTGGTGGATCTGTGTACGGGTTCGGGTGCGCTGGCCCTGGCGATCGCGCACGCCCGCCCGGACGCGACAGTGCATGCGGTCGAAATCGACCCCGCGGCGTGCGAATGGGCCCAGCGCAACATCGGCATGCGCGCTGCCATGGGCGACACGCCGACGGTGCTGCACGCGGGAGATGTCACCGATGCCGCGTTGCTGACGGACCTTGACTCGTCCGTCGATGTCGTGGTGTCGAATCCGCCGTACGTTCCCACGAACGCGGCGCTGGAACCGGAGGTGGCAGATCACGATCCGCACTGGGCCGTTTTTGCGGGACCCCGCGGCCTCGATGTAATCGCACCAATGACATCGACCGTCGCGCGGTTGCTGCGGCCCGGGGGAGCGGCCGGTGTGGAGCACGACGACAGCAACGGTGCGCTCGTGGCCGAAGGGTTCGTCCGCTGCGGCTTTGTCGATGTCCGCGAACACATCGACCTCGCCGGCAAGCCGCGCTTTGTTGTCGGACGTCGCCCGTGAGAACTCTCAGACGCGCTGGTGAACACCTGGCGAAGGTTCGGTTCGACGCAGTGCGAGGATAGATCGTGTGAGTACCGTCTACGACTGCGCTGACCTCAGCTCGCGCGCCGCCGGTATGTCCGCCGCGGCCGGCTCCCTGAAGGCTGGCCGGCTCGTCGTCATACCTACTGACACGTTGTACGGAATTGCCGCCGACGCCTTCGACGGGGACGCGGTAAGCGCGCTCTTACAAGCCAAACGACGCGGCCGGGACATGCCGGTGCCGGTTCTGGTCGGTTCCTGGAACACCATCGACGGCCTCGTGTTCTCGGTGAAACCACAGGCGCGAGAACTTATTCGGGCGTTCTGGCCGGGCGGCCTGAGCCTCGTCGTGCAGCAGGCGCCGTCGCTGGCGTGGGATCTGGGTAATACCCGCGGGACGGTGATGTTGCGCATGCCGTTGCATCCAGTGGCGCTGGAACTACTGCGCGAAGTGGGTCCGCTTGCGGTGTCGAGCGCGAATGTATCGGGCCAGCCACCAGCGGATACCGTCTCCGCGGCCCGCGAGCAGCTCGGCGAATCGGTCAATGTCTACCTCGATGGCGGTCCCAGCGAGCACGCGATCGCGTCGACGATCGTGGACCTCACCGCCGAGAGCCCGCGCATACTTCGCTCCGGCGCGGTCTCGACCGAGGACATTGCGGAGGTGCTGGGCGTGAGCGTGGAGAGTTTGTCCATCGGAGCGGCGCAATGACGGACCCCACCGGCGATGTACTGGTGTTCTGGGGCCCCGACTTCGGCGAGCTCGAGCGCACCGATCCGGAGATCGCCGACGTCTTGCTCGGCGAACTCGACCGGTTGCGCGGCGGCCTGCAGCTGATCGCCAGCGAGAACCTCACCAGTCCCGCGGTACTCGCCGCGCTGGGATCGACCCTGAGCAACAAGTACGCCGAGGGATATCCGGGTCACCGCTACTACGGCGGGTGTGCTGAGGTCGATCGCGCGGAGAATTTGGCCATCGAGCGGGCCCGCGAACTCTTCGGCGCCGACCATGCCAATGTCCAACCACACTCGGGCGCGAGTGCGAACCTGGCGGTTTACGCTGCCTTCGCCGAGCCGGGCGACCCCATTCTCGCGATGAGCCTGCCGCACGGCGGCCACCTCACCCACGGCTCGAAAGTGAGCTTCTCTGGGCGCTGGTTCAATCCGATCCCGTATCACGTGGACAAGCGCACCGAACTCATCGACTACGACGAGGTGCGCGATCTCGCGCTGGCGCACCGTCCGCGGATCATCGTCGCCGGTGCGACTGCCTATCCGCGATTGATCGATTTCGCCGCGTTCCGGCAGATCGCTGACGAGGTTGGCGCGATCTTGTGGGTCGACGCCGCCCATTTCATCGGTTTGGTGGCGGGCAAGGCGATACCGTCGCCAATCCCGTACGCCGACGTTGTGTCCGCCACCACGCACAAGGTCCTGCGCGGACCGCGAGGCGGAATGTTGCTGTGCCGGGCGGAACACGCGAAGGCTGTCGACAAGGCGGTGTTCCCCTTCACCCAGGGCGGTCCGCTCATGCACTCGATCGCCGCGAAGGCGGTCGCGTTCAAAGAAGCGGGCACGGCCGAGTACCAGTCGTACGCCGCCCAGGTGACAGCGAACGCCGCCGCCCTGGCGAAAGCACTGGAGTCGGCCGGGATGCGCGCGGTTTCCGGCGGCACCGACACCCATTTGGCGCTCATCGATATCCGCGGCCTCGGCATCACGGGTGCCGACGCCGAGCGGCGCTGCGATCTCGCCCGGATCACGCTGAACAAGAACGCGATTCCCTATGACCCGGCACCGCCCATGTTGGCGTCCGGAATCCGCGTCGGCTCAGCGGCGCTCACCACGCAGGGTTTCGACGAGCACGACATGGCGCAGGTCGGTGCGCTGATTTCGCGCGCGGCGCGGGCGGAGCCGACGTCCGACGCGGGGGCGCGCGAACTCGCCGCGGTCGCCGCAGACGTCCACGCCCTCCTCGGTCACCGTAGGGCCTATCCCAGGTGACTGGATCCGCGTCGGTGTTGGCACTTGCTCAGACAAGTCGGGGAGCGGGCGTACCGATTCGCGAGTTGTTGCTGATCTTGTTCACCGCCGCGGTCGTCACCTTCCTGGCGACTGGCGCTGTGCGGCTGGCCGCTATCAGATTCGGCGCCGTGGCGATCCCGCGCGACCGCGATGTGCACACCGCGCCCATCCCGCGCCTCGGCGGCGTCGGCATGTACCTAGGCATTCTGGCCGCGCTGCTGTTCGCCCAGCAGCTCCCTGCGCTCGCGCGAGGATTCGAGTTCACGACCGACGTGCCGGCGGCGCTGGTCTCTGGGGTGATCATCGTCCTGGTCGGCATCGTCGATGACCGGTGGGGCCTGGACGCGCTCACCAAGTTCGTCGGTCAGGTCACGTCCGCCGGCGTGCTGGTGGTCATGGGCGTCAGTTGGTACGTCATCTATCTGCCGATCGGCAACGCGGACACCGTGGTGCTCGACCAGTTGCAGGCCGGGCTCGTCACTGTGGCCGTCACGGTCGTGATGATCAACGCCATGAACTTCGTCGACGGCCTCGACGGGTTGGCGGCCGGGCTGGGCCTGATCGCTTCGATCGCCATATGCATCTTCTCGGTGGGTTTGCTGCACGAACAGGGCGGCGATGTCAGCGCATATCCACCCGCGCTGCTGGCCTCCGCGCTGGCCGGGGCCTGCTTGGGATTTCTGCCGCACAATTTCCAGCCGGCCCGGATCTTCATGGGTGATTCCGGTTCGATGCTCATCGGGTTGATGTTGGCCACTATTTCCACCAGTGCCTCGGGCCGCATTCCGCTCAATGCCTACGGCACCCGCGACATCCTCGGCCTGCTGTCACCGCTGCTGCTTGTCGGAGCAGTGATGTTCATTCCCATCCTCGACCTGTTGTTGGCCATCGTTCGGCGCACCCGGGCGGGGGTGAGTCCCTTCAGTCCCGACAAGATGCACCTGCACCACCGGTTGCTGCAGATCGGACACTCGCACCGGCGTGTTGTCCTGCTGATCTACCTCTGGGTCGGCGTCTTGGCGTTCGGGGCGGTGGGCACGGCGCTCATCGACCGCCGGGTCGTCGTGTTGTTGGTAGCTGGTGGTTTGGTCTTTGCGCTGATTGTCACCGCCGTGCCGTCGTTACGCGGCCACGAGCAGTGAGGTCCTTGTTTGTGCCCAGGTCACAATCTCGGCGCACCGTCCCCTTTGCTCGGTTTACGCTGAATGGACTTTGCTGAGGGTTGTCTACTACACTGTGTCGTGGACAGGGTAAAGGCTTACGAAAGGCTGTGATACGGTTTTCGCGGCTTCCACTGAAGGGGTCGTCTACCACCATGGCCAGCGTTCCGCCAACGTCTCGCCCGCCAGGGCCGGGACAACCCAGTCCCCGACAACTGATCGGGTTGGGCGCCACCCTGGTGGGTTCTGTTGTGTTCGGACTCATCGTCGGGTGGGTGCTGGACGCCGTACTGGGAACCACGCCATTGTTCATAATGGTCGGTCTCGCGGTAGGGATCCTCTGCGCGGTGGGCTCGTCGGTCGTACAGTTTCGAAAGTTCATGAGGAATTGAGGTAGGGCGATGGCAGCGTCAGCGCCGACCCCGGCATCGCGGCCAGGGGAGCGAGGCGGCGGCGAATCGTTGATGCCGGACGTGCCCTTGAGCCTGCGTCGGCCGCTCATCATGGTTGCCATCTTCGGCGTGCTCGGCCTCGTCGTCGGCGGATTGCTCGGCCACATCCTCGGCGGTGCGCTCTTCATCGTCGGCATGGGCCTGGGCTTGCTGAACATCAAAATGGTGCAGCAGGCCGTCGGTAGGGTTACCGCCGACACTCACCCGAGCAAGCGCAAGATGGCGGTCTCGTCGGCCTCCCGATTGTTCATCATCACCGCAATTGCCCTCGTGATAGGTTTCCTGCTGCGGCCAGACGGTATCGGCATTTTCGCCGGTCTAGCCGTATTTCAAGTCATTTTGGTGCTCAACACCACTGTGCCTGTATTGAAGGGACTTCGTCAGCAGTCATGATCCAGCAGGTACTCGCGAACAACGCCGTTCTCGCGGAAGCGAAGATCGAAGTCGGTCACCATACCGAGGTTCACGCCCTCGGCATGACCTTCAACATCGATACGATCATTGCCACGGCGATCGCCGCCGTGATTGTCCTGGCCTTGGCCTTCTACCTGCGGTCTCGAGTCACGGGTAAGGGTGTGCCGAACGGTGTCCAGTTGTTCTGGGAAGCGATCACCGTGCAGATGCGCGATCAGATCGAGGCCGCGATCGGTATGAAGATCGCGCCGTTCGTGCTGCCGCTCGCCGTGACACTGTTCGTGTTCATTCTGATCTCGAACTGGCTGTCGGTGTTGCCAGTGCAGTACGCCACCGGAAGCGGTGTGGCGGAGCTGATCAAACCGCCGGCCTCGGACATCAACTTTGTTCTTGCCTTGGCGTTGTTCGTGTTCTTCTTCTACCACTTTGCCGGCGCCCGCCGTCGTGGGCCGCTCAAGCACCTGAAGCAGTTGATGAAGGGTCACGTCGCCCTCCTCGCGCCGATCAACCTCATCGAAGAGATCGCCAAGCCAATCTCGCTGTCGCTGCGGCTTTTCGGCAACATCTTCGCCGGCGGCATCATGGTGGCGCTCATCGCCATGTTCCCGGCCTACATCATGTGGGCGCCGAACGCCATCTGGAAGCTGTTCGACCTCTTCGTCGGATTCATCCAGGCGTTCATCTTCGCGCTGCTGACCATCCTGTACTTCGGACAGTCGATGGAGTTGGAGGACGAACACCACTGACCGGACGGGGTTCGGCTCCGGCCGCGGCCCCAGCACTGAACTCCCTCAGAGAGATAGCTCCCCAGAGAGATAAGGAAACCAAGGTATGAATCCCACGATTGCAGCTGGCGCACTCATCGGCGGCGGATTGATCATGGCGGGCGGTGCCATCGGCGCCGGAATCGGTGATGGCCTGGCCGGTAACGCCCTGATCTCCGGCGTTGCTCGCCAGCCGGAAGCGCAGGGACGACTTTTCACGCCGTTCTTCATCACCGTCGGTCTGGTCGAAGCGGCGTACTTCATCAACCTCGCGTTCATGGCGCTGTTCGTCTTCGCGACGCCGGTCAAGTAAGTAGCTCGACGAAATGAACACCACAGTGTTGGCCGCCGAGGGTGGAGGACAGACCAATAACTTCCTCCTCCCGAACGGCACCTTCTTTGCCGTGCTGATCATCTTCCTCATCGTGCTTGCCGTGATCTGGAAGTTCGTCGTGCCGCCGATCCGCGACGCGTTGCAGCAGCGGGCCGACATGGTGGCGAAGACGATCGACGACAACAACAAGGCTGCTCGGGCCTTCTCTGATGCGGAGGAAACGCATCGGGCCGAACTGGCCGAGGCGCGTACCGAGGCCGCCAAGATTCGCGACGAGGCTCGCGGCGAGGGTCAGCGGATTCTCGACGAGATGCGGTCGCAGGCGCGCGACGAGTCGAACAACGTCCAGCGCGAGGCGAGCGAGGAACTCGCCAGGCAAGCCGACCGGATCAGTGGCGAGCTGCGCGAGAGCGTCGGCCCGCTGGCGGACCAGCTGGCCGGGCGCGTCCTGGGCGTGCAACAGGCCACATCGGCGTCAGATTCAGGCAGGGGTTAGTCGGTTGGGAACATTCATCGGACAGCTCGTCGGTTTCGCGGTCATCGTCTACGTGGTGGTCCGCTGGGTCGTACCTCCTGTTCGCGAGCTCATGGCCAAGCAGCAGGCCAGGGTTGCCAACGAGATTCGCGAAAGCCGTAAGGCGGCGGAGAAGCTCGAGCGGGCCGAACGCGCGCACGAGGAAGCGGTGAAGGAGGCGCGTCTCGAGGCGGCGAAGATCCGCGAGGACGCCCGGGCGGACGCGCAGCGCATCAGCGAGCAGCTGCGGGAACAGGCTGATGCCGAGGTTGCCCGGATCAAGCAGCACGGCCAAGAACAGGTCGCGCTCCAGCGCGCGCAGCTGATTCGCTCGCTGCAGAGCGATCTCGGTGCCACGGCGGTCACCCGTGCCGAGAAGATTGTCCGCGATGAGCTGTCGAATTCTTCCGCTCAGTCGAGCAGCGTCGATCGATTCCTCGAAGAGCTCGAATCGATGGCCAACAAGGACACCCGCACCTCTGGTGGAAAGGGAGCGGCCTGATGCATGCGGCAAGTCGAGTCTCGTTGAACGCAGTCCAGGAACGATTCGACGAGATTGTCAAGGACCAGGACGGCGCCGGACTGGCCAAGATCGCCGACGACCTCGGTGCGATCGAGCGCTTCCTGCTCAACCACGTCGTTCTGCGCAAGCACCTCGCAGGCCGTAGCGACGATCCGGAGCCGAAGGTAGCGGCTATCACCAGTCTGCTGCGTGGCAAGGTGGGCGACCCAAGCCTGGAAATCGCCAAGGCCGCGGTGGCGCAGCGCTGGTCGGTGTCCCGCGATCTCGCCGAAGCGCTGCAGCGCCTGGCCCGGCTCGCGACGCTAATCGCGGCTGAGCGCGACGGAAAGATCGACGACGTCGAGGACGAGCTGTTCCGGTTCGGTCGCACCCTCGAAGCGAATCCGAGGCTGTCGACACTGCTCAGCGACGAAACAGCGCCGGCCGACGGCCGCGTGGAGTTGCTCAACAACGTGCTCGGTGGGAAGACGACCGAATACACGGCTCGGCTGCTCGAGCAGTCGGTCCGCTCGGCCAGGGGCGAGGACCTGGACACGGTGGTCGCGGAGTTGGCGGATTTGGCGGCCGCGCGCCGAGGTGAGTCCATCGCACAGGTGACGGCAGCGAGCGAGCTCTCCAACGAGCAACTCGACCGGTTGCGCGAGGTGCTGTCCCGCATCTACGGCCGCAAAATTTCAATCCACCAAGAGGTCGACCCGTCGGTCATCGGCGGACTGTCCATCGCCATCGGCGACGAAGTCGTTGACGGCACCGTAGCTTCGCGGCTCGCCGAGGCCGCCCACGAGCTTCAACGCTAGGCCGACCGCCGGGCGTGACCCGACTCCCCAAAGCCCTTAACCCGATTCGAAAGCAAGGAACCGAAAGCCATGGCGGAACTGACAATCTCATCCGACGAGATTCAGGGCGCGATTGAGAAGTACGTCGCCACGTTCTCACCAGAGACCTCCCGTGAGGAGGTTGGCATCGTCTCCGACACCGGTGACGGCATCGCGCACGTCGAGGGCCTGCCGTCTGCGATGACCCAGGAGCTGCTCGAGTTCCCCGGTGGCGTGCTCGGCGTCGCGCTGAACCTGGACGAGGCCAGCATCGGTGCGGTTATCCTCGGTGACTTCGAAACGATCGAAGAGGGCCAGCAGGTCAAGCGCACTGGCGAGGTGCTCTCGGTGCCGGTTGGTGACAAGTTCCTCGGCCGTGTGATCAACCCGCTCGGTGAGCCGATCGACGGTCTGGGCGAGATCGAGGCGGAGACCCGTCGCGCCCTCGAACTGCAGGCCCCCTCGGTGGTTCAGCGTCAGGGCGTGAGCGAGCCGCTGCAGACCGGCATCAAGGCAATCGACTCGCAGACCCCAATCGGGCGCGGCCAGCGTCAGTTGATCATCGGTGACCGCAAGACCGGCAAGACCACCGTCTGCATCGACACGATCATGAATCAAAAGCAGGCCTGGGAGACCGGCGACCCGAATCAGCAGGTCCGGTGCGTCTACGTCGCCATCGGCCAGAAGGGTTCGACCATCGCCAGCGTGCGCCAGGCGCTCGATGACGCCGGTGCGCTCGAGTACACCACGATCGTCGCGGCTCCGGCCTCGGACTCGGCCGGCTTCAAGTGGCTCGCGCCGTACACCGGCTCGGCCATCGGCCAGCACTGGATGTACGACGGTAAGCACGTGCTGATCGTCTTCGACGACCTGACCAAGCAGGCCGAGGCCTACCGCGCCATTTCGCTGCTGCTGCGCCGCCCGCCGGGCCGCGAGGCTTACCCGGGTGACGTCTTTTATCTGCACTCGCGTCTGCTCGAGCGGTGCGCGAAGCTGTCCGACGAGCTCGGCGCTGGCTCCATGACGGGCCTGCCGATCATCGAGACCAAGGCGAACGACATCTCCGCCTACATCCCGACCAACGTCATTTCGATCACCGACGGCCAGTGCTTCCTGGAGACCGACCTGTTCAACCAGGGTGTTCGTCCGGCCATCAACGTCGGTGTGTCGGTTTCCCGTGTCGGTGGTGCCGCCCAGATCAAGGCGATGAAGGAGGTGGCTGGAAGTCTCCGCCTGGAGCTTTCGCAGTACCGCGAACTGGAGGCGTTCGCGGCCTTCGCCTCGGACCTCGACGCGTCGTCGAAGGCGCAGCTCGAGCGCGGCGCCCGCCTCGTCGAACTGCTCAAGCAGCCGCAGTACACCCCGTACCCGGTCGAGGACCAGGTGGTCGCGATCTTCCTGGGCACCAAGGGCCACCTCGACACGGTGCCGGTCGCCGACGTCAGCCGGTTCGAAAAGGAGTTCCTGGAGACGGTCCACGCGCGGTACGACAAGATCCTCAGCGAGATTCGCGAGACCAAGAAGCTCTCGGAGGACTCCATCGAGGAGCTCAACGAGATCGTTGCCGAGTTCAAGAAGGGCTTCTCGGCCTCCGACGGCAGCTCGGTGATGGTCGAGGAAGCTGGTGCCGCGGCGCTCAACCCGGACGAGGTCGAAACCGAATCCGTGAAGGTTCGCCGGCCGGCTCCGAAGAAGAACTAGGAAGCCACCGCACATGCCAGCACAGTTACGCGTACTCCGGCGACGGATCCGCTCGGCTGGGTCGATCAAGAAGATCACCAAGGCCCAGGAACTGATCGCTACGTCGCGCATTTCCAAGGCACAGGCGAGGGTCGAGGCCGCTCGCCCCTATGCCGAGCAGATCACTTCGATGCTGACCAACTTGGCCGACGAATCTGCGCTCGACCACCCGCTGCTCGTGCCGCGGGAGAATCCGCGTCGTGCCGGCGTACTGATCGTCACGTCAGATCGCGGGCTGTGCGGCGGATACAACGCCAATGTGTTCCGCGTCGGCGAAGAGCTCTTCTCGTTGCTGCGCGACGAGGGCAAGGAGCCGGTGGTCTACACAGTCGGCCGAAAGGCGTTGAACTACTACACCTTCCGCGACCGGGATCTGGCGAACTCGTGGACGGGCATTTCGGAGCAGCCGACGTACGCCGCGGCCTCGGAGATTGCGCACGAGTTGGTCGAGGCGTTCATGGCCGGTACCGAAGGCGAAGGCGACGGCAACACTGCGTCGTCTGATCGCTCAGCGGACTCGGCTCCTGCCGGTGTGGACGAACTGCACATCGTCTACACCGAGTTCAAGTCGATGCTGTCGCAGACAGCGGGTGCGCACCGCATTGCGCCGATGGCTGTCGAATTCGCGGAGGACACCAACGAAGAGAAGACGCTGTTCGAGTTCGAGCCGGATGCCGAGACGCTCTTCGGCGCGCTGCTGCCGCGCTACTTGGCCACCCGGGTCTACGCCGCGCTGCTCGAGGCTGCGGCATCGGAGTCGGCGGCGCGCCGACGCGCAATGAAGTCGGCGTCCGACAACGCCGATGACCTCATCAAGGGTCTCACCCTGGAAGCCAACCGGGCCCGCCAGGCGCAAATTACTCAAGAAATCAGTGAAATCGTCGGTGGCGTTGACGCGCTTGCCGCAACAGGAAGTGACGACTAGATGACTGCCGCAACCGAAAACAAAGCTGGCACGGCCGGCCGCGTGGTCCGCGTGACCGGCCCGGTCGTGGACGTGGAGTTCCCGCGAGGTGAAATCCCCGATCTCTTCAACGCGCTGCACGCCAAGATCGATTTCGAGCAGCTCGCCAAGACCCTGACGCTCGAGGTGGCGCATCACCTCGGCGACAACTTGGTGCGCACGATTTCCATGCAGCCGACCGACGGCCTGGTCCGCGGGGTGGAGGTCATCGATACCGGCAAGCCGATCTCGGTGCCGGTCGGCGACGGTGTCAAGGGGCACGTGTTCAACGCGCTCGGTCACTGCCTCGATGAGCCGGGCTACGGCGACGACTTCGAGAAGTGGTCGATCCACCGCAACCCGCCGGCGTTCGACCAGCTCGAAGGTCGCACCGAGATGCTCGAGACCGGCCTCAAGGTCGTCGACTTGCTCACGCCGTACGTGCGCGGTGGCAAGATCGGCCTGTTCGGTGGTGCCGGCGTCGGCAAGACGGTGCTCATCCAGGAGATGATCAACCGTATTGCTCGTAACTTCGGTGGTACTTCGGTGTTCGCCGGCGTCGGCGAGCGCACCCGTGAGGGCAACGACCTGTGGGTCGAGCTCGCCGAGGCGAACGTGCTCAAGGACACCGCGCTGGTGTTCGGTCAGATGGACGAGCCGCCAGGCACCCGTATGCGCGTCGCACTGTCCGCGCTCACCATGGCGGAGTTCTTCCGCGACGAGCAGAACCAGGACGTGCTGCTGTTCATCGACAACATCTTCCGGTTCACCCAGGCCGGTTCCGAGGTGTCGACCCTGCTGGGCCGCATGCCATCGGCCGTGGGTTACCAGCCGACGCTGGCCGACGAGATGGGTGAGCTGCAGGAGCGGATCACCTCGACCAAGGGCCGCTCGATCACCTCGATGCAGGCCATCTACGTGCCTGCCGACGACTACACCGACCCGGCGCCGGCCACCACGTTCGCGCACCTCGACGCCACCACCGAGCTTTCTCGTACGGTGTTCTCGAAGGGCATCTTCCCGGCCGTGGACCCGTTGGCCTCGTCGTCGACGATTCTCGAGCCCGCGGTTGTCGGTGAGGATCACTACCGCGTTTCGCAGGAAGTGATCCGTATCCTGCAGCGCTACCAGGATCTGCAGGACATCATCGCCATTCTCGGTATTGACGAGCTTTCCGAAGAGGACAAGCAGCTCGTCGGCCGGGCTCGCCGGATCGAGCGCTTCCTGTCGCAGAACATGTTCGCGGCCGAGCAGTTCACTGGTGAGCCGGGCTCGAACGTGCCGGTCAAGGAGACGGTGGAGGCGTTCGACAAGCTCACCAAGGGCGAGTTCGACCACCTGCCCGAGCAGGCGTTCTTCATGATCGGTGGCCTCGAGGATCTCGCCAAGAAGGCGGAATCGCTCGGCGCCAAGGTGTAAGTCGTTGTTGATGACTCTGACGATGCTGACCGGCGTTGCAGCTTCGTGCTGCAGCGCCGGCCGGCTAGCCGAAAGGACGCCGGCGAATGACTGACATGGCTGTTGAGCTGGTCGCCGTGGAGCGCCGGATCTGGTCGGGCAAGGCGACATTCGTGTTTGCGCGTACCACCAGCGGTGAGATCGGTATCTTGCCGCACCACATCCCATTGGTGGCGCAGCTCGTCGACGACGCCGCGGTGCGCATCGACCCGGTGGACTCCGAGTCGCTCACCTTCGCTGTCGATGGCGGGTTCCTCACCGTCACCGACGAGGGCGTGACGATTCTTGCCGAGGACGCGCAGGTGTCCGACGAAATCGACGAACAGCAAGCCGAGCAAGATGCCGAGTCGGACGATGAGCGCGTGCGTGCTCGCGGTCGCGCCCGGTTGCGTGCCGTCGGCCGGAATGTTTAGCGCCATAACGCAGCTGGCTGAGGGTTAAAGCGCGTTTGAACAATCTACCTGTCTAGCAACTGATTGGACGGCCGTTGGAAACCGGAATGGTGCTGCTCATCGTTCTGGTCGGGGTATTGACAGTTCTTGTCGTGGCGGTGACCGCCGCGCTCGCGTATCGCCTTGTGGTGCTGCGTCGGGGTGGCACCGCCGCGATCATGCGGGTGGGAGACGCCGCTGGCGCACATGGTTGGCGGCACGGTCTCATTCGCTACGGCGAGAACACGCTCGTGTTCTACAAGCTGTCCAGCCTGCGGTTCGGCCCGGATTCACGGATCGCCAGGCAGGGCATCGCGGTGGTGTCGCGACGCGCCCCCCGCGACAGCGAGATCGACATAATGTCCGACGAGATCGTCGTTCTTACGGTTACCGACCGCGGCCAACGCTACGAAATAGCGCTGGACAGAGGCGCTCTCACGGCTTTTCTGTCCTGGGTGGAATCACGGCCGTCGGATCGTTCGATGCGTGGCCGCATGGACTAGCGCGGTACCAGACACCTACGGTTCCCCGCCCGGCTTCCACAACACGTCGCCGTCTGGATTCGCCGCTCGGCTCAGGATGAACAGCAGGTCGGACAACCGGTTGAGGTATTTCGCCGGCAATGCGCTGGTGGTGTCCGGATACGCGGCAACGGCGGCCCAGGCCGAGCGTTCCGCGCGTCGCGCGACAGTTCGCGCCGTGTGCAGCAGCGCGGCGAGTGCCGTACCACCGGGGAGAACAAACGAATTCAGCGGTGGCAGGTCCGCGTTGAACTCGTCGCACCAGCTCTCGAGCCGCTCGATATAGCCGGCATCGATACGCAGCGGCGGTACTTTCGGATTGTCCACAACCGGCGTGGAGAGGTCCGCTCCCGCGTCGAAGAGGTCGTTCTGGACGTGCTGCAGCACCGCCGCGACGGCGGCCGAGGGCTGTCCGAGAGCGATCGCCACACCAATTGCCGCGTTGGCTTCATCGCAATCCGCGTAGGCGGCCAACCGCGGATCATTCTTCGATACCCTGCTGAAATCGCTGAGTCCCGTCGTCCCATCGTCGCCGGTGCGGGTGTAGATGCGGGTGAGGTGGACAGCCATACGGCAACGGTACCGTCACGTCCGGTGCTCCTTCGATTCCTGCCTGCCTCGAATGCTGGCTACGCTGTCACACTGTGAGCGAACGCTTTCTGGTCACTGGTGGCAACCGCCTCGAGGGTGAGGTGGCGGTAGGTGGTGCCAAGAACAGCGTGCTCAAGTTGATGGCGGCGGCCTTGCTTGCCGAGGGCACGACAACGATCACCAACTGCCCGGACATTCTCGATGTGCCGCTCATGGCCGATGTCTTGCGCGGTCTCGGTTGCGAGGTGGAACTTGATGGTTCCATTGCCCAGATCACCACACCCGCCGAGCCCAAGTATCACGCTGACTTCGGCGCGGTCCGGCAGTTTCGGGCGTCGGTGTGCGTGCTCGGACCACTGGTGGCGCGGTGCCGACGGGCGGTCGTGGCGTTGCCCGGCGGTGATGCCATCGGCTCGCGGCCGCTGGACATGCATCAATCCGGACTGCGCCTGCTCGGAGCGCATACCGAGATCGAGCACGGGTGCGTGGTCGCGCGGGCCGACGTGCTGGAGGGTGCCACCATCCGGTTGGACTTTCCGTCGGTTGGGGCCACCGAGAACATCCTGATGGCCGCGGTGCTCGCCGACGGCGAGACCGTTATCGACAATGCGGCACGCGAGCCGGAAATCGTCGACCTGTGCAACATGCTCGTGCAGATGGGCGCGCAGATTCGGGGCGCCGGGACGAGCACGTTGACGATCGAGGGTGTGAAGAAGTTGGTCCCCATTACGCACCGGGTGATCGGGGACCGGATTGTCGCTGCGACGTGGGGGATAGCCGCGGCCATGACGACTGGCGATGTGCGGGTGACCGGCGTCAATCCGAAGCATCTGTCGTTGGTGCTGGACAAGCTGCGCGCAGCCGGCGCGCGAGTCACCTACGACCCGAACGGGTTTCGTATTGTGCAGCCCGACCGTCCCCGCGCGGTGAACTTCTCGACGCTTCCGTTTCCCGGATTTCCGACGGATCTGCAACCGCTGGCTATCGGCCTGGCTTCCATTGCCGATGGCACGTCGATGATCACCGAGAACGTCTTCGAAGCGCGGTTCCGGTTTGTCGAGGAGATGATCCGGCTCGGCGCCGACGCGCGTACCGACGGTCATCACGCGGTGATCCGCGGTATTCCGCAGTTGTCGAGTGCTCCGGTGTGGTCATCGGACATTCGGGCCGGTGCAGGGCTGGTGCTGGCCGGCCTGGTCGCCGACGGCACCACCGAGGTGCACGACGTTTTCCACATCGACCGCGGCTATCCACGGTTCGTGGAGATCCTGACCGACCTCGGCGGCGACATCGTCAGGGTCGGCGCTACCTCGGAGCCTGCACAACCCTGACGTGTGGTCCAGGTCACATCCACGAGTGTGGCGCTGGGCGGGTCTCGGAGGGGCAGCGGCAAGCGTTCTACCAGTGCGAATTGTGAAACTTCAGAGGCGGGAGTGGCGATTTGACTCCGCAAACGATCATCGCGTAACTTTCTTCAGGTCAGCGAGAGCGGACACCGACCCAGCCAGGTGGCTGGGAAACGAGGTAGGACGCTGTAGTACGCTGGAATTTCCCAGAAGGTAGATCGCTTCGAGCGGTCCACTGTGGAGTGACCTCGATCACAACCCTTTACAGGGTGTGGCTGATCGGCTACTCTGGTGGGGTTGCACTGTTGATGCCTGGTGGTGTTGGTGGTGTGTGTTGTTTGAGAACTCGATAGTGTGTCGATGAATGTCAGTGCCAAATTTGTTTTTGTGCCTGCCCTCCTTTTTTTCCCTGTCTTTGGGGGGCGGGTTTTTGCTGGCTGAATTTTTTTTGGTCAGCGTTTTTTCGAGTGGATTGTTTCTCTCGTTTGTTCTGATTGCGCTCCTGCTTTGGTGTGGGGGTGTGGTTGTGAGTTTTCAACGGAGAGTTTGATCCTGGCTCAGGACGAACGCTGGCGGCGTGCTTAACACATGCAAGTCGAACGGTAAGGCCTTTCGGGGTACACGAGTGGCGAACGGGTGAGTAACACGTGGGTGATCTGCCCTGCACTTCGGGATAAGCCTGGGAAACTGGGTCTAATACCGGATAGGACCATGGGATGCATGTTCTGTGGTGGAAAGATTTATCGGTGTGGGATGGGCCCGCGGCCTATCAGCTTGTTGGTGGGGTAATGGCCTACCAAGGCGACGACGGGTA